>UXAT02000010.1 GCA_900609035.2 Candidatus Defluviicoccus seviourii
CGCTGGGGAGCGGCAAACGAGGGCACAACGGTCGGCGCGGCCGGTGCTGCCGCCGCGCCGCCAGCAAAGCCGCAGATCTACCTGGAGGTCGAGGACAGCGCTCAGAACCGCCTGCTGGTCCCGGCCTACAACAAGCCGGCGTAGGTCGGGGCTCTCATGTGGGCAGGAGCGGCGGCGCCAGAGGCCGCTAGCGGCAACCTGGCGTGGTACCAGGCCGTGGTTTCGCCGCAAGTCGTCCAGCCCCATTACTTCCGCGTTTGACATCGCCGATACTTGGACGCAGTCGCTGGCTCGCGCGGCGGCGGCGGAGGGCGTTCTCCCTTTGTTCCCAAGGGTCTTTAATCAGCGGTAGAAAAAGGGTACGGCCAACTTGGATGTCGCCCACTGCCAACTTGAGTGTCGCGCTACATCGGTCATGATCAGCAGCACGTTTGGCGCGCCCGCGGGCGGCTCGATGCGGGCCGGCCAGTAGGGCTTGGAGCCCTCGGTTGTGCGTTCGATCGTGCCCTTGAATTCCTGCGGCGGTGCTGGAAGCTGCGCACCGTCAATAGCGATCGTGGCGCTGGGTGAGCCCGGCACGCCGGTGACGTTGCCTTGCCCGTGTGAGCTGATCCAGCGGTCGCTTTGCGGCACGCCTTTAGGCTCGGGGATCGGCACGCCTGATCGTTGACGAGCCTCTTCAGCACCTGCAGCCGGGGCATGGCCCACGGCAAGCGCGGTTGCCACGAGCATGGCGATAACAGCCGATAGGAGGCCCCCTCGGCCTGCGCTAACGGCCGCTGCGCTTGATACGAGCACGCCCTTCATGAGAGACCCGCTCATAACGCCCTCCTCTACGGAGCATTCTTCCGACAATAAGCGAAGGGCGATCCCACTGACAATAGGTGAATAGTGGGCAGCCTTCTTGCCGTACTGCCCCATCCGGTGGCGCTATCGCCGCTGCCCAAGCAGCCGGCGCGGCGCCTTGGGTCAAGCAGCCTCCGGGCGGAAGGCGGCGTTGCCCTGTTTCCGAGAATGCGATGACGCGTTCGGCACGCGATGATGAAAAGAGGCGGCATGCGCGCAAGGTCCGCTCTGCGAGGAAACGCTGTACGGCATGCCTGTTGACCGCTAAGTCGGCGCCGTGTCGCGCCGGTCAGGTGCTCGGCAGCAAATGGAGCTGGCAATGATGGAATGGCAGACGATTCTCGGACATTTCGCGGTTCAATTGGCGCTGGTGGCTCTTACTGTCTTGATCCACGCGGCCGCGATGATCCTCGTGCTTCGCCACTTCGTGCGGAGCGTTCCGCCCGAAGGAGTGCATGTCCCGTTCCTCCGCTCAGTCGTTTTCCTATTTCATATCGTTTGCTTGATCCTGGCGGCACATCTTGTCGAGATGGTGGTTTGGGGGCTGGCATTTCACCTGATCGGCATATTCCCCAGTTCATTCACGGCATATTACTTCGCGATCGAGACCTATACGACGCTCGGTTATGGTGACGTGCTGCTTCCTAGAGATTGGCGCCTGACTTCCGGCTGGCTGGCCACGACCGGACTGTTGATGTTCGGCTGGTCAACGGCTGTTTTCGCGACCATCATCGACCGTCTGAACGAAAGCCGGATACAACGTGTGGTAGAGCGCCTGCAGGCTTGACCGCGAGTGGGAGCGGAACCGGGGCGGGATCTGCGGCAGAGCTCACCGGTCACTGTTTCGTGCGAAGATGCCGTCGCGGCAATCCGCGTCGGCATGGGTGACGTCGACCACCGAGGGATCCGGCTCGCGCAGCCAATACGCCACTTGGCGTGCGGCCTCAGGCTTCAGGTGCAGCGGATCGAGGTAGATGGCGCGTTCCGCCGTCAGGCGGCTTTCAATGTCAAAGTCATAGACGGTGGCGATGCCCTTCAGCCATGCCTTGAAGGCGTGATACTCCTCTCCCGTGTGCGCCAACAAGACATGGCGCAACTCCTGATGGACAGGCGGAATGACGAGAATGACGTTCGCCCCGCGCCTTCTCAGGCGGCACACGGTCTGGTGCAGCGCAGCCTTAAGCTGTGTCGCCCCGATGCGAGAGCCGATCGCCGCCGTTTCCCTGCGCATGAGGTACTGCCAATGCGCCTTTTCCTCGAGAGCTGGGGCATCGGAAACGAGGATTTGACCCGAGACTGCGTAAAGGAGGTTGGCGATCGACGCGTGCAGCGCGGTCAGGCTGGTGTTTAAGGTAAAGCCGTTTTCAATCACGCCGAGGTTTTGGCGGAAATTGCTGCCGATCTTGCTGTCGTCTAGCGCACGGAATGAAACGCCAATGACGAAGGTGTGCACAGTGGGGCGCTCTTCGACAACGTAGTCAATTACATCCAGCACATCGCGCAGTGACGCGCCGCCGATCGAGAAGTTGAACGCTTTCGTGTTCGTACCTTCGGTGTAGCCGGCCGCCGGCAGTGCGCGCATCACGCTGTTGCCAAATAATACCACGCTGGGCTCGGCCGCATGAAACTGAGCAGCCGCCAACACATTGCGTGCGATCGGTCGCGACACAAGTTCTCGATCCAGTTGCAGGACCGTGACCTTGTTATAGCCGAAAGGATCGACCGTGTAGTTAATTGTGTAGACAAAGCCCAGAATCACTCCTGCAATCGCAGCAATACGCAGCACGTAGGTCTGGTAGGTCTTGCACAACGTGGGCATTTTTTAGAACTGGAAGTAGATGAACTCAGAGGTTCGATTGAGGCACAACACGGAAATTCCGAGCGCCGCCGCCGTCACCGTGGCGCCCAGTGTGTTGACGCGCCAACGCAGCCAGGTCCGCCAATGGTGCTGCTCGTTCCAATACATATTGGAACAGGTCGGCCGGTAGCGGCCGACGATCTGCTCGACATTTGGAACGAACCAGACCAGGAGCAAAGACGCGCTGATGGTCGCCACCATCAGGCCCCAGTCACGCAGCGGCACGAACTGTTGGGCGCCGAAGGTGATGCCGAGGTCCTTCATCAGTGCCGCGGAACCGCCGGTGTAGGCTTCGACGTCGCCCGGGAAGGTCGGTCCCTGAAACAGCATCGACTGGACCATGCTCATGGCGCCGTCCAAGGTGCCTGCGCGGAAGACCACGCGGCTGAAGACGACGCAGGTGAAGGTGATGAGGACGGCGATCGGCAGCGGAATTTGCGGCAGCGGGCGGCCAAGGCGGGCGGCAGCCTCCTGACGGAAACTGAGCCAGCTTCGATTGACGATAAGGTACACGCCGTGCATGGCTCCCCAGATGACGTAGGTCCAGCCGGCACCGTGCCAAATGCCGGCGATCAGCATGGTCAGAAAGAGGTTAATGGCGCCGCGCGTTTTTCCCCGCCGGTTGCCACCCAACGGGATGTAAACGTAATGAAGCAGGAACCGGGACAGCGTCATGTGCCAGCGGCGCCAAAAATCGATGATATTGGCCGCCTTGTGCGGAGAGAAGAAGTTCAACGGAAAACGAATACCGAACAGGCGTGCCAGTCCGATCGCCATGTCGGAATAACCTGAAAAATCGAAGTAGATCTGCTGGGTATAAGCGACGGCAGCCGCCCAGGCCTCCACAGTTGTCACCCGCAGGCCGGCATCAGCAGCCTCGAATACCGGAGTCGCGAACACAGCAAGAGAATCCGCGATTACAACCTTCTTGAACAGGCCAGCAACAAAAATAGTCGTGCCAACGGCGATGTTCGAATAACGAAAGTTCTGATGTCGGCGGGTAAACTGCGTCATCATCTCCGAATGATGCAGAATAGGCCCGGCAATCAGGTGCGGGAAGAAAGTGACAAAAAGCACGTAATCGACAAGGCCGTGCTCGGAAACTTTGTCCTGTTGAGCGTCAACAAGATATGCTATCTGCGTGAATGTGAAGAACGATATACCGATCGGTAAAATAATGGTTGGCCACGTCACGTCCGGTCCGACTAGTGCCAGATTGTCGAGAAAAAAGTTCCAATACTTGTAATATCCGAGCAATAAGAGGTTACAGCAGATCCCAAAAATCATTATCGCGCGCTTGCGATTGGAATCTCTGCTGCCGAGTATGACGTGGCCGACCGTAAAGTTAAACGCGATCGATAGCATCAAGAGAATTACATAGCTTGTGTTAAAGAAGCCATAAAAATAGATGGACGCAATCGCCAAGAAAAGTTTGGCGCATACCAAGCGGTGATTTAACACGAAAAAATAGTACACGGCAAAAACGACCGGCAAATAACAGAATATGAAGAAGTATGAGTTGAATAACACTGCCAAGTCCTCCACCGACGGCCTCTGGCCGCGATGCCCCTGTCAAGGATGAGCAAATGCTGTCGTTGTTGTGCGCGGTTTACAGGCATACGATAAGCTCGTAAACGCGCCATCAACTATTACGATGTTAACAGAACCTACAGGAAACGCCAGTCCGTTTTTGGGGGCGTATTCCACGCAATATTCCCCATATGGGTATTGTTCTCTCCCTATTCTGGCAGCGATGCCCTCATGAAGTCGGAGGTCGGCGTTGATAAAGAAAGTGTTCTTATCCGGCCCGTATGAGTACTTTTATGTGAGTTTCGCGTGAGGAATGCCGTCATTCAACCGCCTTGAGCCGGTAGTGCGTCGCTATAGCGTGCGCCCTGGTACGGGTGCGGTGTCTCGCGCTGCGAGCGACTTCCGCCGGCTCGTCCGAGCAAGGTTGTCGCTGCACAACAGTTTGAATCGCGTGCACTTTCGGCACTAACGGGATGGACGCCTTGTATGTGCCAGTGCACGAGCGTGGGGCGAGGCCGTCTGCTCGTACGATGCTGAACCGGGGCGACACGATGCCAAGCTGTCAGGTTGGAGTCTTTACAGGAGCGGTAGTGAACGCTATGTTCTTGAAATGATCTCTCTATGTACTCCATCGATGGAGGCGAGCAGGGTACTGACGACAAGCGATGACATCAAGGTTCCTGGATGAGGACTGGATGATGACAGCGGCTTGCCGGCAGGACGACAGCGACAGCGAGGACAGACGACCAAAGGCGACGAATGACGACACATGGCGACGCAGGCACGGAACGCAAGCAGGCGGCCTCGTCACCCGGCTGTTGATGCGGTAAGTCGTGGTCGTGTCGAGTGAAGCGGCCGCGATGCGCCCGAACCCCAGCCGGGGGTTCGACGCCCGGCGGCGTCGGAAAGGAATCCTTTTGTGGCGACGGTGGTATGCGAAATCGCCACGCGACCTGTGTGCAGCTTCGTGCTAGCATCGGTTTAGGGTACGCGCTTGGCCGGCTCGGCGGTGACACGCGTGCGAACTGAGGGATAAGGAGGCCGAAATGGCAAAAGGTCCGGAAATGCCGAAGGTTACTGAGATGCTGTCGGATGTTTCGAAGATGGTGAGCGCGTTGGATCCGTCGAAGGGGGTCGACGAGCTGAATAAGCTTTTGGGTCAAATGAAGATTCCCGGCATTGACAGCGATGCCTTCGTTGCCGCGCAAAAGCGCAACCTGGAAGCCGTGACGTCGGCCAACCGGGCGGTCTTCGAGGGCTTTCAGGCGATCACGCGGCGCCAGGTCGAGGCCTTCCAGGAAACGGTCGCCGAGGCGACTCGCGCGGTCAAGGAGCTCGGCGCGAAGCCGTCGGCACCCGAGGCCGTGGCAAGGCAGGCCGACCTTGCCAAGCAAATGTTCGAGCGCACCATCGCCTCGACCAAGGAGATCGTCGAGATCGCGTCGAAGGCGAGTCAGGACGTTGCGAATATCATGAATTCGCGCCTTGATGCGAGCGTGCAGGAACTGAAGGAAGTCTTGCAGAAGCCGCTGAAGTAAGCCGAGTCCGCACTCGAAACGAGCGCAGCCGCCCTCTTCCAAGGGCGGCTTTGCTTTTTTGAGGCGTGGGCCCGCTCAGTGGGCGAGGATCTGGCTTAAGAACTTCCGCGTTCGCTCGCTGTTGGGTGCAGTAAAGAAGGTTTCCGGCGGCGCCATTTCGACGATCGTGCCGCCATCCATGAACACCATGGTGTTGGCGACGGTGCGGGCGAAGCCCATCTCGTGGGTGACGACGATCATCGTCATCCCGCCTTCCGCCAGCTCGACCATGACATCCAGCACCTCCTTGATCATTTCCGGATCGAGTGCGGAGGTTGGTTCATCGAACAGCATGATCTGCGGCTGCATGCAGAGCGCGCGGGCGATGGCGACGCGCTGCTGCTGACCGCCGGACAATTGACCGGGATACTTGTTTGCCTGTTCCGGAATGTGGACCCGGCCGAGGTACTCAAGGGCGATCCGCTGCGCCTCGGCCTTCGGCATCTTCTTGACCCACACCGGCGCCAGGACGAGGTTCTCAAGCACCGTCAGGTGCGGGAACAGATTGAAGCTCTGGAACACCATGCCGACGTCGCGGCGGACCCGCTCGACCGAGCGGACATCCGGCGTGAGTTCGGTCGCGTTCACGATCAGGCGGCCCTTTTCATGCCGCTCCAGGCCGTTGACGCAGCGGATCAGCGTCGACTTGCCGGAACCGGACGGGCCGCAGATGACCACCCGCTCACCGCGGCGGACGGTCAGTGAGATGTCGTTGAGGACGTGAAAGCTGCCGTACCACTTGTGGACGTGCTCCAACGTGATGGCCGACGCCGTTTCCGGCTTTGATCCCTCGCTCATCGTTGCTTCCCGAAAAAGCTCATGCCCGCTTGGCCCCGGCCTCCAGCCTGCGTTCCAGGAACAGGCTGTAGCGCGACATGAAGAAGGAGAACGCCCAATAGATGAGGCCTGCGAAGAGATAACTCTCGACGTAGAACGGTCGCCAGGGTGGATCGGTCAAGGCAGTCTTGGCGGTCGTCAAGAGGTCGAACAGGCCGATGATGATGACCAGCGATGTGTCTTTGAACATGCTGATGAACTGATTGACGATCGGCGGGATGGCGATCTTGAGCGCTTGCGGCAGGATGATCAGCACCGTCTTCTGCCAGTAGGACAGCCCCAGTGCGTCGGCCGCCTCGAACTGGCCGCGCGGGATCGACTGCAGGCCGCCGCGCACCGCTTCGGCCAGATAGGCGGCGGTGAACAAGACGATGCCGATCAGCGCCCGCAACAGCTTGTTGACGGTCACGCCCTCGGGCAGGAACAGCGGTACCATCACCGATGCCATGAACAAGACGCTGATCAGCGGCACGCCGCGGATCAGCTCGATGAAGCCGACGCTGAGCGCGCGCACCGCCGGCATCTCCGAGCGCCGCCCGAGCGCGAGCACGATCGAGATGGGAAAGGCGCAGACGATGCCGACCGCGGCCAGGATGAGCGTCAGCGGCAAACCACCCCAGCGCTCGGTTTCGACGAAGGTGAGCCCGAGGATGCCGCCCCACATGAGGAGCGCACAGATGCCGAGCGTGCAGACCCAGAGAACGGCGAGCCACGGCCGCCAAAAGCCGGGGAAGCACGAGACCGCAATGGCAATGACGAACAGGGCTACGGCGAGCAGCGGCCGCCAATGTTCATCGAAGGGATAGAGGCCGAACAGGATGAAGCGGTGCTTCTGTTCGATCAGCGCCCAGCACGCTCCTTCCGCGGCGCGGCACTGCGCCGGGTCGGCCGCTGACCAGACCGCCTCAACGAAGGCCCACTGGATGAGCGGCGGCACCGTGATGACGAGGAGCGCGGCGCAGGCGATGGTGACCAGCGTGTTCGGGATGCTGGAAAAGAGGTTCGCCTGCATCCAGCCGAGAACACTTCCGCGTGCCCGCGGCGGTGCCTCTTCCTTGTGCAGCCCGTCGACCGGCTCCTCTTCGCGGGCGAAGATCTCGTCCGGGGTTTGCGTTACCGGCGGCTGACTCATCGCGTCGCCCCTTTGAGCGCGATCCGGCGGTTGTGCCAGTTCATCAATCCGGAGATGGAGAGGCTGACCGTCAGGTAGACCGCCATGATGATGGCGATCCCTTCGACGGCCTGACCGGTTTGATTGATGGCGGTGTTGGCAACGCTGACGAGATCGGGATAACCGACGGCGACGGCGAGCGACGAGTTCTTGATCAGGTTGAGGTACTGGCTCGTCAGCGGCGGGACGATGATGCGCATCGCCTGCGGCATGATGATCAGCCGCAGGACCAGGCCACGCTTGAGGCCGAGCGCAACGCCGGCCTCAGTCTGGCCGCGCGGGACGGCGAGGATGCCGCCGCGCACGATTTCGGCGATGAAGGTGCCGGTGTAGGCGACGAGGCCGACGAGGAGAGCTGCGAACTCAGGTGTCAGGCGTCCGCCGCCCTGGAAATTGAAACCCTTGAGGGCAGGGGCGTCGATCGCCGTGGGGGCGCCACCGGCAAGCCAGGCGAGCACGGGCAAGCCGACGATAAGGGCGAGCCCGATGCGGAACGTGGGCAGGATTTTGCCGGTGCGCTCCTGCCGCCGCCGGCCCCACACGGCGAGCGCTGCCGTTGCCGCGATCGCTGCCGCAAGAGCCGCCAGCGCGAGCCCGAATGCAGGATCCCAAGCCGGCAGCGGCACGAACAGGCCGCGGTTCGAGAGATACACCCCGGGCAGCGGGTTCAGCGCTTGGCGCGGCAGCGGCAATCCTTCCGTGATCAGCGAGTACCAGAAGAACAGCTGCAGCAAGACGGGGATGTTGCGCAGGCTCTCGACGTAGAACGCCGCCAACTGCGCTACCAGCCAGTTGTGCGACAGGCGTGCGATGCCGGCGAGCGTGCCGAGGATGGTCGCCAGCACGATGCCGGCGACCGCGATCAGGAGCGTATTCAACAGGCCGACGACAAGTGCCCTCAGGTACGTGTCGGCCGGGCTGTAGGCGATGGTTGCCTCGCTGATGCCGAAGCCGGCCTCGCGCTCAAGAAAGCCGAAGCCGGTCGCGATGTTGCGGCTTTCGAGATTGGCCAGCGTGTTGGCAACGAGATAGGACGCGAGCAGAACCACGCCGGCGACGACGAGGATCTGATAGAGAATGGCCCGGCCCTGGCGTTCGTTCCACCACGCCACGCGGGCAGGCGCCCGCGGGTTGGCGTTGGGTGCGGGCGGGAGGGGCGTCGTCATCGCGAGGAGAGGCGGCCGCCGACCGGCGCGTCGACGCCGGCCGGGCGGCCATACCAGTCCGTCAGCGGATCGGCGCGGTGTACATCAGCCCGCCTTGCGTCCACAGGGCGTTCAAGCCGCGCGGCAGCTGCAGTTTCGAACCCATGCCGACGTTGCGCTCGAAGCTCTCGCCGTAGTTGCCGACTTGCTTGATGACGTTGTAAGCCCACTTCTCGTCAAGGCCGAGCGCGGCGCCCATTCCGGGTGTCACGCCGAGGAGGCGCTTCACGGTCGGGTCCGGGCTGCTCAGCGCCGCATCGACGTTGGCCGATGTCAGGCCCTTTTCCTCCGCTTCCACCATCGACGCGATCGACCACTTGACGACGTCGAACCACTGGTCGTCGCCATGGCGTACCACGACCGCCAGCGGCTCCTTGGAGATGATCTCCGGCAGAATGACATGGTCGGCCGGCGTCGGCGCGTCGTTGGCGCGGACGGCTGCGAGCTGGGAGACGTCGGAGGTGATCGCATCGCACCGGCCGGCGAAATAGGCAGCGGTGACCTCCTCGTACTTCTCGATCGTGACCGGTTTCAGCTCAAGCTTGTTGGCGCGGAAGTAGTCGGCAAGGTTGAGCTCGGTCGTCGTGCCGGTCTGAACGCACACGGTAGCGCCGGAAAGCTCTTTCGCGCCCTTCACGCCGACGCTTTTGCGCACCATGAAGCCTTGGCCGTCGTAATAATTGACGTTCGTGAAATTGAGGCCGTTGGCGGTATCGCGGGTGAGCGTCCAGGTCGTGTTGCGGGCGAGCATGTCGATTTCGCCCGACTGCAGCGCCGTCAGGCGCGCCTGGGCGCTCAACGGGACGTAGCGCACCTTGCCAGCATTGCCGAGAACGGATGCCGCAACGGCCCGGCACATGTCGACATCGAGACCCTTCCAGACGCCCTTGTCGTCCGGTGCGGCAAAGCCAAACAGACCGGTGTGGACGCCGCAAACGAGCTCGCCGCGCGCCTTGACGGCATCGAAGGTTGCCCCGGCTTGAGCCTGGCTGCCGGCGAGCAGGGCGATGGCGATGATACTGCTGGTGACGAACGCTCTCAATCGATCCTCCATCCGCTGGTCCGCCGCTCTGGTGGCGATCGTGTCTCGCCGGCACGGCAGTTTTTCTCATGCGCGTCCGATCTTGCAACGATCGTACCGCCGCAAGCAATCGAAGAAAACGCAATCAAGAGGTTCGATCGACTTTGGAAAGGCGTCCACCAAAGGCGCTAGCCACACACGGGGGCTGCGCGGCCGACCGCGGTCAAGCGCGTGTCGCGCTCACTGCGTCGCTAGAGCACGCTTCTGCCTTCTACCACCACCACTTGTAGAGAAGCGTGACGGAGCGTGCCGGGATGGAGAGGTCAGGCCGCGGATCGAACAATCCGAGATACCACTCCGTGACGGAGCAGGCTGCGCTCAACCATTGCTCAGCTATCTCGCCCGCAAAATCCGCGGACATTTGACCACTCTCGTTCATCGCACGTCTCCCTGCTTGACATCAAGTTATCACTCTTAGATGGTTTGAAACACCAGTTTTTTTCGCTCATCAGCCATGCGCAATGCGGCCCAGCCTGGGAGGCCGCGAACGGGGACCTCGCGGCTGTGAAAATCTTCTTGCCGATGCTTGCGGCTGCTATAAGCGGACCATGCTGACGGTCTACTCGCTGAGCGAAGGCGCCATCGCTGCGCAGTGCGTCCTAGCGGAGACGACGCTGCCGGAGCGGCCGCTGTGGGTTGACCTCAAGGAGCCGACGGCGGCCGAGGAAGCCCTGGTCGAGGCGGCGCTGGCGGTTGACGTGCCGACGCCGGAGGAAATGCGCGAGATCGAAACCTCAAGCCGCCTCTATCGTGAGGGGGCAGCGCTGGTGATGACGGCGAGCATTTTGTTCAATGTCGAAACGCCGGTGCCGGAAACGCGCGCGATCACCTTCATCCTCGTCAACGGCTCGCTCATCACCGTGCGTTATGCGGAGCCGCAGCCGTTTCGCATTTTTCCGGTCTGGCTGCAAACGCGACCGGAGCTGAGCGCCTCGGCAGAAATGACCCTGGTCGGCCTTCTCGACGCGATCATCGATCGTCTCGCCGACGCGCTGGAGATGGTCGACGGCACGGCAGGCCAGTTGTCGAAAGCGGTATTCGCGCCGCTGGGCAAGGAGATCCCGCGGGCGCGTGATTATCGGCGCCAGCTTGAGGAGATCGGCCTCAATTCGATCCGCTGCTCGAAAGTGGATGAGAGCCTGGTCGGGCTCTCGCGCCTGCTGACGTTTCTGGACGCCAATCTGCGGCAAACGGGGAACAAGGAAGTCCGCCTGCGGATCAAAGACTTGCAGCGTGATGCGCTGTCCCTCTCTGCCTACGTCGAGCGGTTGTCGGAAAAGTTGCAGCTGCTGCTGGATGCCACGCTTGGCATGATCAACATCCGGCAGAACGCGATCATGCAGGTCTTTTCCGTGGTCGCGGTCGTGTTCATGCCGCCGACGCTGATCGCCAGCATTTATGGCATGAATTTCGAGGTCATGCCGGAGCTGAGCTGGCCGTGGGGCTACCCGGCCGCGCTCGGTTGCATCGTGGTCTCGGCGATCCTTCCTTATCTCCTTTTCAAGCGGCGCGGCTGGCTGTAGGAGGCGTTAGCCGCACGCCACACGCGCGCAGCAGCGTCGCGCCCACAGGAAGGGCGCGCCAATGAACGAGCACCGACGCAAGGGAGGTTTCATGTCACCACAAGCCACCGTTACGTCCGCCGCTGATCCGTTCGAGAGCGGGCTTGACAGGAATGCTGCCAATCATCAGCCGCTGACGCCGTTGGGCTTCATCCAACGCGCGGCGCTCATTTATCCGCAGCGTCTCGCGGTCGTGCACGGAGCCCGCCGCTACACATGGAGCGAGACCTACGCCCGCAGCCGCAGGCTCGCTTCGGCGCTGAGGCAGCACGGCATCGGCCGCGGCGACGTGGTGGCCGCGATGGCCGCCAATACGCCGGAGATGTACGAAGCCCATTTCGGCGTGCCGATGGCGGGCGCCATTTTCAACACGCTCAACACCCGCCTCGATGCGACGACCCTCGGCTACTGCTTGAGGCACGGCGAGGCAAAGGCGCTCATCACCGACCGCGAGTTTGCCGGCCCGATCGGCGAGGCGCTCCGGCAAGCGGGGCGTGAGCTGCTGGTCATCGAGATCGATGACGCGCTGGCCGCGACACGTGGGACGCTTGCGGGCGCGCATGAGTACGAGGCATTTATCGCCGCCGGCGACCCGGACTTTGCCTGGGAACCGCCCGCCGACGAATGGAATGCAATCAGCCTCAACTACACCTCGGGCACGACCGGCGACCCCAAGGGCGTCGTCTACCATCACCGCGGCGCCTACCTGACCGCGATCGGCAATGTCCTGTCGTGGCAGATGCCGCCGCATCCTGTCTATCTGTGGACGCTGCCGATGTTTCACTGCAACGGCTGGTGTTTCCCGTGGACGGTTGCCGCCGTTGCCGGTGTCAACATCTGCATGCGCGGCTTCACCGGTGAGACGATCTGGCGGGCGATCGGCGAGCACCGGGTCACCCACTTTTGCGGCGCGCCGATCGTCCTCAACATGGTTGCCAACACGCCGGCTGACCGCCGGCCGGCCATCGAGCATCAGGTCAACGTGATGACCGCCGCAGCGCCGCCACCGGCCGCGACGCTCGAAGTGATGCAGCGGCAGGGCTTCCACGTCACCCACGTCTATGGTTTGACCGAAACCTATGGCCCGTCGGTCGTGTGTGCGTGGAAAGAGGAGTGGGACGGGTTGCCGATCGAAGAGCAGGCGACGCTCAAGGCCCGCCAAGGCGTGCGCTATCCGAACCTCGAAGACCTGGCCGTCATCGATCCCTCAACGATGGTGCCGGTTCCGCACGACGGCGAAACGATGGGCGAGGTGATGTTCCGCGGCAACGTGGTGATGAAGGGGTATCTGAAGGATGATCGGGCGACCGAAGCCGGGCTGCGGGGCGGCTGGTTCCATTCCGGCGATCTCGGCGTCTGTCATCCGGACGGTTACATTCAGCTGAAGGACCGCTCCAAGGACATCATCATCTCCGGCGGTGAGAACATCTCCTCGATCGAGGTTGAGAACGTCCTCTTCAAGCATCCAGCCGTGCTGCTGGCCGCCGTGGTCGCCCGCCCTGACGAAAAATGGGGCGAAACGCCGTGCGCGTTCATCGAGCTCAAGGCCGATGCGCAGGTGAGCGAAGCGGAGATGATCGCCTTTTGCCGCGAACACCTGGCACACTTCAAGTGCCCGCGGCGGGTGATCTTCGGTGAGGTGCCCAAGACGTCAACCGGCAAGATCCAGAAGTTCAAGCTGCGCGCAGCAGCCCAGGGGGTGGCGTAGAGCGAGGGCAGGGACGTGGTGCAGGCAGGCGACCGGAGTCGTTGCAGGGATCGGCGCTCGAGCCGCCGATGAAGCCCGGCCCGGCTGCCCGCCTGCGCGCGCTGCTGGCCGATAACCGGCTGCTCGTCATGCCGTGCTGCTTCGATGCCCTGTCGGCACGGCTGATCGAGGCGGCCGGATTCGGCGTGACCTTCATGAGCGGCTTTGCCGTTGCCGCCGCGCGGCTGAGCCTGCCTGACACCGGCTTGATGTGTTACGCCGAAGCGCTCGACCAGGGCCGCTCGATCTGCCAGGCGGTCCGCATTCCGGTCATCGGCGATGCGGATACCGGTTACGGCAACGCGATCAACGTCAAGCGGACGGTTCAGGGCTACGCTGCGGCGGGTTTTGCCGGCGTGATGATCGAAGACCAGGTCTGGCCGAAGCGCTGCGGTCATACCCTCGGCAAGGCGGTCGTCGAGCGCGCGGAAGCCATTGCGCGGATCCAAGCCGCCGTCGATGCCCGCAACGAGGGCCAGGATATCCTGATCGTCGCCCGGACCGATGCACGGGGGACGCATGGGCTCGGCGAGGCGATCGCACGAGCGGAAGCGTTTGCCGCGGCCGGGGCGGACATACTGTTCATTGAGGCGCCAGCCTCGGTTGACGAGATGGCGACGCTGTGCCGCGCGGTTCCCGGCCGCCATCTCGCCAACATGCTGGAGGGGGGAAGGACGCCGATTCTCCCGCTCCAGCAGCTTCAGGAACTGGGCTTCGCGCTCGCCGCCTATCCACTGACATTGTTGAGCGCGGCCGTCCGCGCGATGCAGGACGCACTTGCCGACCTCGGCCACGGCCGCGATCCGTCCGCACGCCTGATGCCATTCGACGAGCTGCGCCGGCTCGTCGGCTTTCAGGCGTACGAAGAAGAAGAGAAGCGCTATCGGCAAGGTTGAAAGAGCATCGGCCACAGGCGGCATCGTGCCATGGCTGGTTACGCGGCCTTTCAATGTTGCCCAGTCCCGGTTAAGTACGGAGGCTTCCTGGGGCGGCGGCGGCCGCATCGGTCGGGGAGCGTGCGCCGTGCCTCGGCCGGCGGCAACGGTAACGGGACGAGATGACGGTTACGGTTCGATTTGCACCCTCGCCGACCGGCTTTCTGCACATCGGGGCCGCGCGTACGGCGCTGTTCAACTTTCTGTTCGCCCGGCGCCACGGCGGTAGCTTCCTATTGCGGATCGAGGATACCGATCGCGCCCGCTCGACGCAGGCGGCGGTCGATACGATCCTCAATGGGCTGCGCTGGCTCGGCCTCGACTGGGATGGAGAGCCGGTCTACCAGTTCGCCCGTGCGCCGCGGCACGTGGAAGCGGCCCGCCAGCTGCTTGCGGCCGGCAAGGCCTACCTCTGCTACGCGACGCCGCAGGAACTGGAGGAGATGCGGCGCGACGCGCGCGCACAGGGCCGCCCGGTGCGCTACGACGGGCGCTGGCGCGACCGCGATCCTTCGGAAGCGCCTGAAGGCGTGCCGCCCGTGATTCGCCTGAAGGCGCCGACTACGGGCGAAACGCGGATCGATGACTTGGTGCAGGGCGCCGTGACCGTCCCCAACGAGCAGCTCGACGACATGGTGCTGCTGCGCGCCGACGGCACGCCGACCTACATGCTGGCTTGTGTCGTCGATGACTACGACATGGCGATCACGCATGTCATCCGCGGCGATGATCACCTCACCAATACGTTTCGCCAGTACCAGCTCTATCAGGCCTTCGGCTGGCCGGTGCCGCAGTTTGCCCACATCCCGCTCATTCACGGCGCCGACGGTCAGAAGCTCTCCAAGCGCCACGGCGCCGTCGGCCTGGAGGAGTACCGGCGCCAGGGGTTCCTGCCCGAAGCGGTGTGCAACTATCTGCTCCGGCTGGGCTGGAGCCACGGCAACGACGAGATCATCGGCCGCGAGCAGGCGATCGCGTGGTTTGATCTCGACCACATCGGGCGCTCGCCGGCGCGCTTCGACATCGAGAAGCTGACGAGCCTCAATGCGCATTATCTGCGCAGCGCCGACCCGCGTCAGATCGTTCGCCTGCTGCTGGCCGAGCTCTCGCTGCGGTGCAACGGGACGCTTGCTCCGACGGCCGAAGAACGCCTAGAAAAAGGATTGGACAGCCTGCGCGAGCGTGCAAAGACCGTGAACGAACTCTGTGCCAATGCCCGCTTCTACGCCGTCGACGGCGCCGTGACGCCGGACGCGGGCGCGGCGGCATTGCTGACGGCGGACGCGCGCACGCGCCTTGGTGCCGTGGTGAAGCTGCTCGGGCAGGTCCAGCCCTGGCGGGCGGAAGCGATCGAAGCGGTGATGCGGGAAGCTTGCGAAGTGCGTGGATGGAAGCTCAAGGATATCGCGCAGCCTTTGCGGGCTGCCGTGACGGGTGCGAAGGTTTCGCCGCCCCTGTTCGAGGTGATGGAGATCCTGGGTCGAGAGGAAACGATCGTGCGTGTGGAAGGCGCGGCGGGAGCCGAAGCGCCTTGATCGGCCAGGAAACAGCTCGCAGCGGGACGCGTCGCGATCGATCTATTTTTGGTGTTTTGGCTGGCGATGCGAGGATGTGAAAGCAATGAGCGACGAAAACGTCCCTGCCGCTGAGAAGAACAGAACTGTTACTCTCATCGACAACTTGACTGGGCGCCGCTTTGAACTGCCGATCCTCAGCGGGTCGACGGGACCTGACGTCATTGATGTCAGAAAGCTGTTCCAGGACACAGGCTACTTTACATTCGATCCAGGATATACATCAACCGGCAGCTGCGAATCGAGTATTACATACATCGACGGTGACGAAGGGGTCCTGTTGTATCGCGGCTATCCGATCGAGGACCTCGCGCAACACTCCGACTTCATGGAAGTGTGCTATCTTCTGCTGTACGGCGATTTGCCCAATGCCGACCAGAAGCGGAAGTTCGAGCACGACATTACCTACCACACCATGCTGCATGAGCAGATGGCGAAGTTCATCGAGGGGTTCCGGCGGGATTCCCATCCGATGGCGGTGATGGTCGGCATGGTCGGCGGTATGTCGGCCTTCTACCATGACTCGACCGACATTACGAACCCGCGCCATCGCATGGTTGCGTCCTACCGGCTGATCGCCAAGATGGCGACCATGGCGACCTGGGCGTACAAGTACTCCCTCGGCCAGCCTTTCATCTATCCCCGCAATGATCTGCGCTTTGCGGAAAACCTGCTGCACATGATGTTCGCGGTGCCGTGCGAGCCTTACCGGGTCAATCCGGTGCTGGCGCGGGCCATGGACCGCATCCTCATCTTGCACGCCGATCATGAACAGAACGCCTCGACCTCGACCGTCCGCCTGGCGGGATCGAGCGGCGCCAACCCGTTCGCCTGCATCGCGGCCGGAATTGCATCCCTGTGGGGACCGGCGCACGGCGGCGCCAACGAGGCGGTGCTGCGCATGCTGGAGGAAGTCGGCGACAAGCGCCGGATCGGCGAGTATGTCCGCCGGGCGAAGGACAAGGATGACCCGTTCCGCCTGATGGGGTTCGGCCACCGCGTGTACCGCAATTACGATCCGCGGGCGCGGATTATGCGGGAGTCGTGTCACGCGGTGCTGAACGAACTGGATATGCGCGACGATCCGCTGCTCGAACTGGCGATGGAGCTGGAGAAGATTGCGCTGGAAGACGACTATTTCGTCTCCAAGAAGCTCTATCCCAATGTCGACTTCTATTCCGGCATCATCTTCCGCGCGATGGGCATCCCGACCTCGATGTTTACGGTCCTGTTTGCGGTCGCCCGAACGGTCGGCTGGGTCGCGCAGTGGAACGAGATGATCGAGGATCCGACACAAAAGATCGGCCGGCCGCGCCAGCTCTATTCGGGGCCGACGCGCCGCGCATACAAACCATTGGCGCAGCGGGTGTAGGGGAGGCCGCCCAGCGCCGCATCGGAGTCCGGCGGCCTGCAGCCCGATAACGCGGGGGCGCGGCGGCGCTTGCGCCCGTCAACGGAGGGAGAGCGGCGGTGGCGCGCCTTTCGGTGCCGAAGGACCGGATCAGGATTGTCCTGCTTGAAGGCGTTCACGCGAGCGCGCGGGATGTCTTCCTTGCCCATGGCTATGAGAATGTCGAGCTCGTGAGCGGAGCGCTCGACGGCGCCGCCCTTCAGGCCCGGCTCGCCGACGCCCACATCGTCGGCATCCGCTCGCGAACCAAGCTGACCGCACCGCTGATCGCGGCCGCCGAGCGCGTGTTCTGCATTGGCTGCTTCTGCATCGGCACCAATCAGGTCGATCTGCAGGCGGCCAAGCTCAGGGGCATTCCGGTCTTCAATGCACCCTATTCAAACACCCGCTCGGTTGCCGAACTCGTCATCGGCGAGATCATCATGTTGGCGCGCCGGGTGCCCGAGAAATCGGCGCAGGCGGCGACCGGGCACTGGCGCAAGGATGTCTCCGGCGCCCGCGAGATCCGCGGCAAGACGCTCGGGATCGTCGGCTACGGCCACATCGGCTCGCAGGTCTCGGTCCTGGCCGAAGGCCTCGGAATGCATGTGCGCTATTTCGACATCGTCGACAAGCTCGCGCTTGGCAATGCCCAGCCATGTCCGAGCCTCGATGCGCTCCTCGCTGAGTCCGATGTCGTAACGCTGCACGTGCCGGCGACGCCGGCAACGCGCGGCATGATCGGCGCGCGCGCGCTCGCGCGAATGAAACAGGGCGCCGTTCTGATCAATGCCGCCCGCGGCGATGTGGTCGATGTCGAGGCGCTGGCAGAGGCCTTGCGATCGGGGCATCTCGCCGGCGCCGCCGTCGATGTCTTTCCGAGCGAGCCCGCCCGCGAGGACGAACCGTTCAGCTCGCCCTTGCAGGGGATCGCCAACGTCATCCTGACGCCGCACATCGGCGGCTCGACGGAGGAGGCGCAGGCCAGCATCGGCCGCGAGGTCGCGGAAAAGCTCGTCCGCTACTCGGACAACGGCTCCACCGTCGGCGCCGTCAACTTTGTCGAGGTGTCGTTGCCGGTCCAGGCGGGCATGACCCGCTTCTTGCACATTCATCGCAATGTCCCGGGCGTGCTGGCGGCGGTGAACCGCGTTTTCTCCGGGAGGGCGCTGAACATCGCGGGGCAATACCTGCGCACGGACGCCGACGTCGGCTACGTCGTCAGCGACATCGGCGGCGATCTGGTGGAGGGGATGGGTGTTCGCCGCGATTTAGAGGCGATCGAGGGAACGATTCGCGTTCGGTTCCTGTATTGATTTCCCTTCACCCCACTAGCGGTGCCCTTGCTGATTGTGTCGCATTCTAGGGTACGCGCTCTTGGATGAGTGCGTTGTTCGCGAACAATCATTACGTCCCATGACGGCGTTGTGCCCGCAACGCGGTTGTGCTTATATCACCCAAACGGGGTTGTTCTGGGTCGAGAAGCTGTATCGACAAGCCCGAACAAGAGTCTCGCGCGGAACAATCCTCGTTCCGGGGCGGCACAGTCCCGCCTGGTGTTCAAGGGCTCGGTTCGCAGGCCATACGGCTGGAAAGGAGGCAGAACAAACCATCGAGGGAGATGCGAAAGCGGGTGCTACTGCCGCCTCCTCCAACGAGATCGAGGCAACCGCCTGCGATCAGTTTGAGCATCTCTCCGCAACGCGACAACGAATGCAGATGACGAGAAACTAGTCAAATCGCGAAAAAGAAACGAAAATGACACGCCATGGGGTGATCAAGAATGCTCAAGAAAGGCCTGGACTTCAGGTATGGTACTAATCATGCGACTCACCGGGGACCTATTACGGCAGATCCTCGCTCCCAGAAAGGATCGCACCAGGACGGTACCGAACCTCCGCATTACCTGACCGACGATATTGCCGTCGAGGAGTGGAAGCGCGTGGCTTCTCATCTTCTTGCCGATGGTTTGCTGACGGCGGCCCGCCGTGCCTTGCTGGTGGGCTACTGCACGGCTGTTGCAAGAGCCATTCGTGCCGAAGAAACGCTTCTCCGAGAGGGCCGATATTATGAAACTGAAACCAATCGAGGTTCCGTCATGCGGCGCCGCCATCCTGCCGCACAAGACTCGGAGCAGGCGTGGTGCGCCGTTCGCAAGTTCGCCCGCCAGCTTGGCCTCGCGACGCAAAACCCTGACGATCTTGGGGCGGGCGGCGGCCGCCGAGCGATCTTTAAATGAGACCTTTAGCTATAGTGAAACCCTTGCCAGGCAGGTTCTTTTTTTCGTCGAGGAATACTGCAGCCATGTCAAGGGCCCCCTAACCGGTCACCCGCTCAGGCTTGCGCCCTGGCAGCGCAAGCTTGTCTGCAACCTGTTCGGCTGGCAGCGCACCGACGCCAGACGGCGTTACCGTTACGTCTGGCTCGAGGCGCCGCGCAAGTCGGGCAAGACGACGCTCGCAGCCGCTCTCGGCCTTTACATGCTGGTCGTCGATCCAGAACCGGGGGCCGAGATCGTCATTGCCGCCGCCGATATCAAGCAGGCGATGATCTGCTTCAGCCTCGCGACCGAGATGATCGCCCGCGATCCGGATCTGTCCTCGCTGTGTCGGGTTCACAAGCACGTGATCTCGTACAAGGACGCGCACTTGCGCATTGTCTCGTCCCGCGCCGAGCAGAAACACGGCGAGAACATCTCCTGCCTGATCTTTGACGAACTGCACCTGCAACCTTCACGGGTGCTGCATGACGCCCTGATCACGAGCATGGCCGCCCGGAACGATCCGCTCGTTCTCTATCTGACCACCGCCGGCTGGGATCCGACGTCACTGGCCTGGGAGTTCCATTCCTACGCGCGCAAGATCCAGGACGGCCTGATCGACGATCCCAGCTGGCTGGTGGCGATGTTCGGTGCCGAGCCCGACGCCGACTGGACCGACCCGCGCGTATGGGCCGATGCCCATCCCGGTCTCGGCGTCTCGGTGGCGGAGGACTTCTTGCGCCAGGAATGTGCCCGTGCGCTCCAGACGCCGGGCTTCATCCGCAGTTTCCGCCGCCTTTATCTCAACATCTGGAGCGAGAAGTCCTCGGTCTGGCTCGACGTGAAACAGTGGGATGCGTGTGGCGATACACCGCTTGCGCTCGATGCGCTCGCGGGGCGGGAATGCTATGCCGGGCTCGACCTGAGCTCGACCGCCGACTTGACGGCGCTCGTCCTCATGTTCCCCGATCCGGATGGCGGCTGCACCGTGCTGCCGTTCGCATTCTGCCCTGAAACGACGCTCGTCGAGCGGACGCGCAAGGAGAACGCCGCCTACCTGGAGTGGCACGAGAAGGGCTACGTGATCGCCACACCTGGCAACGTCGTCGACTACAACGCGATCCTCGCCAAGATCCGCGAACTGGCGGAGACCTATCATCTGGTCGAGATCGCTTACGATCGCTGGAACGCCTCGATGCTGATCAACGAGCTGACGAGCGACGGCTTCACCTGCGTGCCGGTGCCGCAGACGCCGACCGTGATGAACGCGCCGATGCGCGAACTCGAACGCCTCGCAGCGGAGGGAACCCTGCGTCACGGCGGCCACCCGGTGCTGCGCTGGTGCGCCGGCAACACGGCGGTCGAGATGAGTGCCAACGGCGATATCAAGCCGGCACGTGGCAAGAGTGTCGACAAGATCGACCTCATGGTCGCGCTGTTGATGGCGCTGTCCCGGCATCTGTTGCGGACGACCTGGGGACCGACGCCGCTCGTGCCATTGTCCCGTTGACGCAGAGGGTGCGGCACCATAAAAGACCGCCGGGCCACGATCTCCCACCGGATCGCGACCCATCTGCAAGGATGGGAGCTAATGATGTCGACACCTCTGCGGCCGAACGTCCGTCCGGCCAACCCCTGCTTTTCTTCTGGACCCTGTGCCAAACGCCCCGGCTGGAACGTGGGCGCGCTCGCCGATGCCTGCGTTGGCCGCTCGCACCGCTCAAAGGCGGGCAAGGCCAAGCTCAAGGCGGTCATCGACCGCTCGCGCGCGCTCCTCGGCCTGCCATCTGATTTTCGCCTGGGAATCGTGCCGGCCTCGGACACGGGCGCGGTCGAGATGGCGCTGTGGTCGCTCCTGGGCGCCCGCGGCGTCGATGTGCTGGCGTGGGAGAGCTTCGGCAAGGAATGGCTGAGCGACATTACCAAGCAGCTGAAGCTGAAGGATGTGCGCACCATCCAGGCCGATTACGGCCGGCTGCCGGACCTCTCGGCCGTCACCGGCGATAATGACATCATTTTCACCTGGAATGGCACCACATCGGGCGTCGCCGTGCCGAACGCTGACTGGATCCCTCGCGACCGTCAGGGCCTCACCATTTGCGATGCCACTTCGGCGGTGTTCGCCTGGGAGATGCCGTGGGACAAGCTCGATGTCGTCACGTATTCCTGGCAGAAGGTGCTGGGTGGCGAGGCGCAGCACGGCATGCTCGCCTTGGGCCCGCGCGCGGTGGCAAGGCTTGAGAGCTACACGCCGGCCTGGCCGCTGCCGAAGCTCTTCCGCATGACCAAGAACAGCAAGCTGATCGAGGGGGTGTTTGTCGGCGAGACCATCAACACGCCCTCGATGCTGGCGGTCGAGGATGCGCTGGACGCGCTCGTGTGGGCGGAATCGGTTGGCGGTGCGGCCGGATTGGTCGCGCGCTGCCGCGCCAATGCGGCGGCGATCGAGGCTTGGGTCGAGGCGAGCCCGTGGATCGGTTTCCTTGCCGAGGATCCGCAGACCCGCTCACGGACGTCTGTGTGTCTGAAGGTGGTCGATCCGGCGTTTACCGCGTTGCCAGCCGATGCCCAGGCTGCGGCCGCGAAGCGGCTCGCTTCGCTGCTGGAGAGTGAAAAGGTCGCCTACGACATCGGCGCCTACCGCGATGCGCCGCCGGGATTGCGCATCTGGGCCGGCGCCACCGTCGAGACGGCCGACCTGAAGGCGCTCTTCTCCTGGCTCGACTGGGCGTACGCCGTCGTCAAGAGCGAAATCGCTGCTTCCTGAAAAGGGGTTCCCTTCCCGTGCCCAAAGTTCTCATCTCCGACGACATGAGCCCGCAGGCAGCGGAGATTTTCCGCGCCCGCGGCGTCGATGTCGACGTCAAGACCAATCTCAGCCCGGCTGAACTCAAAGCCTGCATCGGCGACTACGACGGGCTTACCGTTCGCTCCGCGACCAAGGTTACGCCGGAGATCATTGCCGCCGCCGATCGGCTGCGGGTGATCGGCCGCGCTGGCATCGGCGTCGATAACGTCGACGTGCCCGCCGCCACCGCGCGCGGCATCGTCGTCATGAACACGCCGTTCGGCAACTCGATCACGACCGCCGAACACGCGATTGCGATGATGTTCGCGCTCGCGCGGCAGATCCCGCAGGCAAACGCGTCGACGCACGCCGGCAAGTGGGAGAAGTCGAAGTTCATGGGCGTCGAGCTCGCCGGCAAGACGCTCGGCATCATTGGCTGCGGCAACATCGGCAGCATCGTTGCCGACCGGGCGCAAGGGCTAAAGATGCGCGTCATTGCCCATGACCCCTATCTGACGCCGGCGCGCGCGGAGGCGTTGGGGGTGGAGAAGGTCGATCTCGATCAGCTGTTCCGGCGCGCCGATTTCATCAGCTTGCATGCGCCCGCAACCGACGCAACCCGCGGCATCATCAACGCCGAGACGATCGCCAAAATGAGGCCGGGGGTGCGGATCATCAATTGCGCCCGCGGCGCGCTGGTCAACGAGGCGGACTTGAAGGCCGGGCTCGATTCTGGCCATGTCGCTGGCGCCGCCCTTGACGTCTTTGCCCAGGAACCGGCCAAGCAGAATATCCTGTTCGGGATGCCCAACGTGGTCGTGACGCCGCATCTCGGCGCATCGACAGTGGAGGCGCAGGAGAAGGTTGCCCTGCAGGTCGCCGAACAGCTGGCGGACTTCCTGCTCAAGGGCAGTGTCGTCAATGCCCTCAACATGCCCTCGGTCAGCGCCGAGGAGATGCCGCGGCTGCGCCCGTACATGGGCCTGGCGCGGCAGCTTGGCAGCCTGGCGGGGCAGCTGATCGAGAGCGCGGTCCGCTCGGTTACGATCGAGTACGAGGGGCACGCGGCAGCCTTGAACGTGAAGCCATTGACCGCGCTCGTTCTCGAAGGGTTGCTGGCGCCGTTGATGGTCTCCGTCAACATGGTGAATGCACCCACCCTTGCGCTCGCGCGCGGGATCGCGGTCAGCGAGGTCAAGCGCGAACAGGCGGGCTCCTTGCAGACGCGGGTCACGCTCACGGTGGTCACGGAAGTCCAGAGCAGGACCCTGCGCGGCACCCTGGTCAACGGCGATCAACCGCGCATCGTCGAGATCAAGGGGATCCCGATGGACGCGCAGCTTCATCCCGCCATGCTGCTGGTCACCAACAATGACCGGCCTGGCCTGATCGGCGGCCTCGGGACCGTCCTGGGCAATGCCGGCATCAACATCGCGACCTTCCACTTGGGCCGCGACCGCCCGGGCGGCAACGCGATCGCACTGCTGGAGGTCGACGAGCCGCCATCGGAGGCCGTACTCGACCAGATCCGCGCCCTGCCCAACGTCGTCCGGGTGAAATCGCTGCGGTTTGCCGCCGGCTTCTGCTGAGGCCGGAGGATCTGAGGTGAGGCCGGCGGATGCGATTGCCGGCCTAGTCGGCGTAGGGATTGCGCGGCTGGCGGACGACGAAGCGGAGCGGCACGCCGCCAAGGCCGAACCGATCGCGCAGACCGTTGGCGAGAAAGCGGAGATAGCTTTCGGGCAGCGGCGCGACGCGGTTCGCGAACACGGCGAAGGTTGGCGGACGCGTTGAGACCTGGGCGATATAGCGCAGCTTGAACGGCCGCCCGCCGACCATCGGCGGCGCCTGTTTCCCGCTCATCTCCTTGAGCCAGCGATTGAGCGGCCCGGTGCCGATGTGCTGGCCCCAGCTCTCGTAGGCTTCGAGCACGCGCGCCATCAAGCCGCCGACGCCTGCACCAGTCAGCGCCGAGACGTAAGCCGGCTTAAGGCCGCGCAACTGCGCGAGCGAAGTTTGAATGCGGCGGGCGAGATCGGCGGCACTTGCCCGGCGGTCGTCGATCAGATCGGCCTTGTTGACGACGAGGAGCGGCGCCCGTCCTTCCTCGCTCACCCAGCGGGCGATGGTGAGATCCTGCTTCTCAAGGCCGACGCTGCCGTCGATGACGATGGCGCAGACGTGCGCAAAGCGGATCGCTCGCCGGGTATCGGCGGCGGCCAGCGCCTCCAGGCGGTCGTCGACCCTTGCCTGCCGGCGCAGGCCGGCGGTGTCGATCAGGCGGATGGCGCGGCCGGCATAGCTCCAGGCGATCGGTACCGCATCCCGCGTGATGCCGGCTTCGGGGCCGGTGATCATCCGCTCCTCGCCGACGAGCGCATTGACGAGGCTCGACTTGCCGACGTTCGGGCGACCGATGATCGCAAGCTGGATCTGTTTCGGCCCTGGTTCCGCGCCCCTTGCGGCTGTCACGCCTGCTTCGGCCGCCTGCTCGATCTCACCGGCGGCGGCGTCCTTGAGTGCTTCGAGGAGGAGATGCAGGCCCTCACCGTGGGCGGCGGACAGCGGCACCGGCTCTCCCAGGCCGAGGCCGTAAGACTCCAGGAGCCCCGCCTCGCCGGCACCACCGTCGTACTTGTTGGCTGCCAGCACCACCGGCAGGCCGGCGCGCCGGAGGATGTCGGCCAATTCATGATCGAGCGGACTGATGCCGGCGCGGGCGTCGATGAGCATCAGGACCACCTTCGCTGTCGCCACGGCGCGTTCGGTCTGGGCCTGGATCCGGCCGGCGAGCGTGTCGGCGGCGGCGCCCTCGAAGCCGGCGGTATCGACAGCCGTGAACGCGAGGTCGCCCAGTTGCACCGCGGCTTCGCGGCGGTCACGGGTGACGCCCGGCGAATCGTCGACGATCGCCAGTGGCCGGCCGGCCAAGCGATTGAACAACGTCGATTTGCCGACGTTGGGACGGCCAACGATGACCACCGGCAAGGACATCGGCTGATCGGGCGGTTGTGTCGGCGTGGCTATTGATATGCCGTCAGCTTGCCGTCGTTACTGACGACGTAAAGGCGGCCGTCGGCGATGACCGGTACGTGGCTGGCACCGGCCGAGAGCTTCAGGCTGCCGACCTCGCGGCCGTCGCTGGGCGAGAGCATCAGCGCCTTGCCGGCGGAGCCGATCACGATCAGGCGGTTGCTGGCCAGCACCGGGCCGGACCAGACGATCGGATCCTCCTGCGCCTTCTCGTTGGCGTACAGCGGCAGTTTGACGACCCAGCGGATCGTTCCCTTCTCGCGCGTCAGGCACACGAGTTCCTGCTGGCTCGTCACCAGGAAGGCATAGTCGCCCGCAATCCACGCGCCATTGAGGGAGCCGATGTCCCGTTCCCACACCCGGTCGCCGGTGACGGCGTTCAACGCCACCAGGATGCCGCCGTAACTGGCGGCGATCACTTGACCGCGATCAACGGCGGGACGGCCGCGGATGTGCGAAACCGAGGCCAACTCGTCGGTCCTGCGGCCGGGGGCCAGCGATTCCGACCACATGACGCGGCCGGTGGCTGCGCGCAGCGCGATCAGGTCGCCGGAAGAGAACGGCGCGATGATGCTGTCCTCGGTCATGGCGGCGCTCGCGGTTCCGAGCAGGCCCGCGGCCTCTGACAGCGCCTGGTGCGGCGGCCACAAGTCGCGGCCATCGGCGGCGTTCATGCCGTAAAGCACATTGTTGACGGTAATCGCGACCAGCCGCCCGCGCGCGACCGAAGGAGCGCCATGAATCGGCGCGCTGACGCTGCGGCTCCAGATCTCCTTGCCGGTTGCAGCATTCAGCGCGAACACTTTGGCGAAGCCGGTGGTGGCGAAGAGGGAGCCGTTCGCGTAGGCAAGTCCGCCCGAAAGCGCTTCATCGTCCTGCTTGCGTGCCAGGTCGACGTCCCACACCGTCTTGCCCGATCCGGCATCGAATGCGCGCACGCGCTGCTCTGAGTCCATCGTGAACACGCGGCCATCGGCGACGACTGGAGCGGGCAGGCGCGGCCGATCGGCCGTGATGCCATCGCCGATGCTGACCGACCACACCGGTTGCAGCGAGCTTCCCAGCCGAACGTGGTAGAGCGGCCGGTCACCAAAGCCGCCATCTTGTGGCCAGGACGCGTTGTTTTCCGGCGGCGGCAGGACGATCGGCTCCGAGGATGCCAGCAGATCCGGTTGCAGTGCCGTCTGATGCGCGAGCACCGAGACGCGCGTGCCCGGCAGGGCCTCTTCCTTCTTCTTGCCGAACCAGCTTTCGCAACCGCCGAGAAGGCCCAGTACCGCGACCGCGGCAATCAACCGAAGATATCGCATTATCGATTTTCCATGCCGGACTGCGTGAGCACTTGGCCGGCCCGCGCCCGTGCTTCCGAAGGGGCCTGTGGGTCGTTCCGCAAGGCTTCGAGAAGCTCCTTGGCCTTTGCGTGGTCGCCGCGCTCGAGCGAAACGGCAGCCAGGAGCTCTTGTGCCGTGTAGCGCCAGGGCTGGTCGGTGGCGGTGAGCGGCGCCAGTTCGGCGCTCAGCGTTTCGAGCGCGGCCAGATTGGCCTGCGGCTGCTCGAGCGCCAGCATCGCGCGAAACAGGGTGCCGAGGGAGGCATAAAGGGGATCGCTGGTGGTGGTTGCCAGCTTCTGGTAGGCGTCGCGTGCGCCGGCACCATCTCCTGCTCGCGCCAGTGCGTCGGCCGCCCGCAGCCGCGCCAGGACCGCGATGTCGCCTGGCCCGTCTTCGGCCAAGGCGGTGAATGCGTGCGCTGCTGCCGACGGATCGGTCGCTACCAATCGCGCTGCTTCGGCCAAGCGGCGGCTGGCATCGGCGTGGGTGCTGCGCTGGTAGCTGCGCCAGCCTTCTGCGCCGGCAACGACCAGCACAAGGAGGATGATCCCCCCCACCAGCAGCGAGCCGTACTTCTTCCACAGACGCGCGAGGCGGTCGCGCCGCAGGTCCTCGTCGACTTCGCGGATGAGGGTATCGGTGAGCGAGTTCATGCCGGATCTCGTTGTTCGTGCACGCGGCTGGGGTGGCCCAGGGCGAGAGGGTTGAATATCACGTGTCGACTGCTCGCAACAGACCAAGCGTTACCGCCGGTCGGCTGCGGAGCGCTGCCTCCAGACGGGCGAAGGCCGCATCGTCGCCGGGGAGGCCGAAGCGTAGCCACTGCGGCTGATCGGTAAACGGGCGGACCAGGATGCCGTTTCGCGCCAGGTGGTCAAACAGGCCGCGCGCGTCCGCATCAGTGGCGAGGCGAAACAGATCGGTGCCGCCGATGACCGTCAGCCCTGCTGCCGCGAGCAGCGCATCGAGCCGATGGGCCGCACGTGCGAGTGAAGCGCGCGCCGCCGCAATCCACCCGGCATCAACGAGTGCTTCGCTGCCGATCGCGAGTGCCGGCCCGCTGACGGCCCAGGGTCCTTGCGCTTCAGCAAGTTGCGCGATGAGCGCCGGCGCGGCGATGACGAAGCCGAGGCGAAGGCCGGCGAGGCCGAAGAACTTGCCGATCGAGCGCAGCACGATGAGCGGGGCGCGGTCACAATGGCCGGCGACACTCACTTCCGGCATGACATCGGCAAACGCCTCGTCAACCACGACGCAGTGGCGTTCCGCCAGCGCCAACACCTGCGCTGCCGTCAGGACCCGGCCGTCAGGATTGTTGGGGTTGACGATCACAAGCGTTCGACAGGCCGACGGGATGTCCTCGACCCGCGCGACCGTGTGCACGCGATGGCCGGCCGCCGCCCAGGCGCGCGCGTGCTCGGCATAGGTTGGGGCAAGGATGGCCACATCCTGTGCCGGACCGAGGATGCGCGGCAGCCACTGGATGGCGGCTTGCGTGCCCGCGACCGGCAGCACACATGTCGGTCCCGGCGCACCATAATAGCTGGCGGCGACGGCCTGCAGCCGCGCGGTCGCACCTGCATCGGGCAGGCAGTGCCAGGTTTGCAGGGGCAGCGGCGGGACAGGGTAGGAATGGGGCGAGATGCCGGTCGACAGATCAAGCCAGTCCGAAACCGGAATGCCGAAGCTGTGGGCGGCAGCCGCAATGGCTCCGCCGTGCAGCCGCCACGGATCGGCAGGCATCACGCCTGTCCCGGGACGGCGCCCGTCCGGCACACCGGCTTGGCAAGAGCCACTCCGCTCACGGTGCAGGCGGCGCGCCGGCCGCGCCATCGTGGCGCAAGAAGCGGCGGTGCAGGCGGATGCTGAAGGGAAGCGAGCTAAGATAGGCGATCTGCGTCAGTGCCAGCGTGATCCAGGGCGAACTGACGAGGACGGCGACGTAGAAGGCGACGCCAAGCATGGTCGGCAAGATGACGGCCGGAGCGAGGCGGATCTTCTTGAACGAGAAGGTCCGCACGCGGCTGACCTGCAGCAGCGCGCCGACGGTGATGAAGGTGCCGACCAGCACCGGATTGCGCAGCACATCGCTTTCGAAGTGAAACCATAGGACCATGGGCAACAGGACGGTGCCGGCGCCGGCCGGTGCGGGCACGCCGACGAAGAAGTTCTGGCTCCAGGGCGGCTCCTCGCCGCCGATATCGGAATTGAAGCGCGCCAACCGCAGCGCTGAGCTGGTGCACAGCAGCATGACCAGGAACCAGCCGAAGCGGCCGCTGTCGGCCCAGGCCCAGAGGTAGAGCGTGATGGCGGGAGCGACGCCAAAGCACAAGAAGTCCGAGAGCGAGTCGAGTTCGGCGCCGAACTTGCTGGTTCCCTTCAGCATGCGCGCGATGCGGCCATCAAGGGCGTCGAAAACGCCGGCGGCAACGATCGCCAGCACGGCGTGTTCCCAGCGCTCCTCCAGGGCAAAGCGCAGAGCGTTGAGCCCCGCCGAAAGCGCCAGCAGGGTGAGGATGCTGGGAATCATCCGGTTGATGTGCAGGACCTTAAGCGATTGGCCACGGCGGATCTGCATCGCTCGACCTCTACCGGCACGCGCCCGCACGGGGCCCTTCACTGGTGGCGACGTCGGCCAGCACCGTCTCGCCGGCGATGCAGCGCTGACCAAGCGCGACCAACGGCGCAACGGGGTTGGGAAGGTAGACATCAACCCGGCTGCCGAAGCGAATCATGCCGATCCGCTGGCCGGTCTGCACCGTGTCGCCGTCGATGACCCAGGCACAGATGCGGCGCGCAATCAAACCCGCAATCTGGACGACGACGAAGGGCTTGCCGTCGTCCGTGGCGATCAGGAACGAGCGGCGCTCGTTATCGTCACTCGACTTGTCGGCAGCGGCACTGACGAAGCGGCCTGGGCGATAGGCGGTGCGAACGATGCGGCCATCGATCGGAGCACGGTTGATGTGGACGTCGAAGATGCTCATGAAGATCGACACCCGCGTGAAGGCCGATCCCTCGACGGCGAGCTCGGGCGGCGGCGTTGCCGGCCCGATGGCGACGATCAGGCCGTCGGCAGGACTGACGATCAGGCCGCTGCGCGTCGGCGTCACGCGCGGTGGATCGCGGAAGAAATACGCACACCAAGCCGTGATGATGAGGCCGCACAGACCCGCCGCCGGCGACAACACGGTGAGACCGGCCGCACCGGCCGCGGCGATGGCGATGAACGGCCACCCTTGGCGATGAATAGGGACCAGGAACGCGCGCAGGACGGACATTCGCTCAGTCCGCCCGATCGGTTCCTGACGACCGTCCGGCAGCTATTGTCACGGGCGGGGGACGCGGTTCATCGCCGACGGCCGGCCGGCGCGCGGCGGTAATGCCAGACTGACGCCGGCGGCAGGTTGGAGACGATCCACCGCGCACGGCGGCCACTGATGCCCACGCGCTGGCAGACCTCGCGCGGAACCGGCGAGGCAGGTCCGTAGGTGAACTGCACGAAATCACCGTGCTCGCCCATCACGTCGAAGGCGGCGCTCAGGATCCGCTGGCAGTCCTCGCGCGTCAGGCACAGAAGGGGCAGGCCAGAGACGACGGCTTTGACCGGTTCGGTAACGCCGTGCTCAGTCAAGAGCGGCTTGAGATCACGCGCATCGGCACACAGGAGGCGAACATCCGGCAGGCGGGCCGCGATCACGTCGCACAAGGCCGGCTCGCACTCGACGACAATGAGCGAGCTGACCGGCACCCCCGCATCGAGCAGCGCTTCCGTCACCTTGCCCGTGCCGCCGCCCAGTTCGACAACGACGCCGGGCGTGTGGACATCGATACAGGCGGCGACCGCCGTCGCCAGCCCGCGGCTGCTGGGCAGGACGGCGCCAAGCTGGCCCGGCCGGCGCAGCCAGGCCTTAAAGAAGGCGGCGTCGGCATTGTCGGTGGTACGCTGCGCGCCGTGTCGGAGTTTTCCCGAGGTCATCAGTGGTCGAAGTGTCCCGATCTGATTATTGAGCTGCGGTCGATCAAACAGGAGTTGAGCCAAGGACGAACCGAGCGGTCCTGCTACGGCCCTCCTCCCCGCGATGTGCGGGCACCGTAGCACACGGCTCCGAGGATGACGAGAGCCTCGCCATTCCCGCATGGGCCGGCGCAGTTTGTGCAGCAGCATCTTGACGGGCGCTGCGAACCAAACTAGAACAATCGCGCTTGTTTTTCTTTTGTTCCAGATCTTGGGGTTGCTGCGCGGCCGACCTGCAGAATCTGGGCGATCGGTTGCGACGTGGACGAGTTGTTGCATGCCTCGCACTTTCGGCGAGGAGACAGAGGGGACCCAATGCTTACGCGTAAACAGTACGAACTCCTGATATTCGTCAATAAGTATCTGAACGAGCAGGGAGTTTCGCCAAGTTTCGATGAGATGAAGGACGCTCTGGGGCTGCGCTCGAAATCTGGTATCCACCGGCTGATGATGGGGCTTGAGGAGCGGGGGTTCATCCGCCGCCTGCCGCATCGGGCGCGCGCGCTCGAAGTGCTGCGCCTGCCCGACAATGTCGCACCGAAACCGCGCGGGCAGAACCGGCGCGAGGCGCCGTTTGCACCGAACGTGATCAAGGGAGATTTCAAGCCGGAGGTCCGGGCGCCGGCGGCGCCACCACCCGCGACGGGTGCCGTCAGCCTGCCGTGCTACGGGCGTATCGCCGCCGGTACGCCGATTGCCGCACTCGCCGACCACAGCCGCTTCTTCGAGGTGCCGGCCGGCCTCCTGAGCGCCGGCGAACACTATACGCTTGAGGTCGAAGGCGACTCGATGATCGAGGCCGGTATCTTCAGCGGCGATACGGTGATCATCCAACGGACCGAGAATGCGGAGAACGGCACCATCGTCGTGGCACTGGTCGACAACGAGGAGGTGACGCTGAAGCGGATCCGCCGCCGCGGCCAATCGATTGCCCTGGAGCCGGCCAACCCGGCCTATGAAACACGCATCTGCGGGCCTGACCAGGTGCGCGTCCAGGGCCGGCTGGTCGGCCTGATCCGCCGCTATTGAGCGGCCGGATGGAGCCGCCGGCGGGCGGCGGGCTTCAGTCGGCAGGATTGCTGTGCTCGGCGGCCACGGTCCGCTGCAGGACCCAGGGTCGCCGCCCGCGCCCAACATTCGCTGCCTCGACGCGCACGTGGTCAGGTTCCAGCCATAGCGCATGGCTGCCGTCCCGCCACAGCCCCAGGCGGTCGATCACGATGCGCGCGGCTGGGCATGACCCGCGAACGGGAACGAGGCTGATGACGACATCGCTCGATCGGCAGTCTTCATCGACGGCATCGGCCGTCTGCGCCAGGGCGACGCGATAGCCCTTGGCCTGGTAGATGCAGCCCTGCGGGTCGCAGGCAAGGCTTCCATCGGCGCTCACGCCGCGCTTCGGCCAGCTGCCGTCGGCCTCCTCCGCACCGGCCAGCCGCAGCCACGCATCGCGTGCCATCGGCGCCGCCGTGCGCGAGGAGACGATCATTTCACCTTGCCGGTCACGCACCGCGAACAGTTTGCCACCGCCCTCGACGAGGACATCCGGTGCGCTGGCGGTGAACATGGTGGCGAGGCCGATGCCGAGCGGCAGCACGCCCGCCCAGCGCCAGCGGCGGCGCCACAGGCAGAGCCACAGACCGCCGGCCGCGAATGCCAGCAGCGCTGCGAGCGGCATCAGCGGCAGCGTGCTGACCGCCCCCGGCCAGGCGGCGACGGTCTCGGCAATGGTGACGAGGCCGGCGGTGCCGTAGGCCATGGCCGTGAAGGCAGGGCCATCGAGGCCGAACGGCAAGAGGCACACCGCGATGACGGCCCACGGCATGATCCACAGACCCGTCAGCGGCACGGCGGCGAGGTTGGCGGCTAGCCCGTACCAGGCGATCCGGTTGAAATGAAACGCCGACAAGGGTGTGGTCGCGGCGCTGGCGACGAGCGTCGTCAGCGCGATGCCGGCGAGATACATCAGCGCGCGGCGGGCCGGTGTGTGAGCGAAACCGGGAACCAGGCGGTGCAGCGAAACGCTCTCATAAGCGGCGACAAGGGCGACAACAGCGGCAAATGACATCTGGAAGCTGGCGCCCAGCAGCGCCTCCGGCTGGACCAGCAAGATGACCGCTGCCGCCCACGCGACCAGCCGCATCGAGATGCCGCGGCGGTCGAGGATGACCGCCAGCATCACGATTGCGAGCATCAGGAACGCGCGCTGGCATGGTACCGGTGCGCCGGCCAAGAGCGTGTAACCGCCGGCAAAGGCCACCGCGAGCACGGCCGCCCACTTCTTGATCGGATAGCGGAGGCTGAGCGCCGGAATCAGCGAGAGGCTACCGCGAACAAACGTGAGCACGAAAGCGGCGACCAGGCCGACGTGCAGTCCCGAGATCGAGAGCAGGTGGGCGAGGCCGGAATCGCGGATCGCGGTCATCGTCTCGGCGGGAATGGCAGTCGTCTCGCCGATCAGCAGTGCCAGGACGATTGCGCCGGGGGTACCGCTGGCATGCTCGCGCACGCGCACACCGAGGGCATGGCGCAGCCGCTGCACCCAGAGCGCCGGTGCGCCGGCATCGGGGGTCGGCTGGGTGAGCACCTCAATCCGGCCGAGGCCGTAGCCGACCGCGCCCAAGCCGGCGAAGTAGGCATGGCGCTGAAAGTCGAACGCGCCCGGCGCCGACGGTCCCGGAGGCGGCGCCAGAACCGCGCGCAGCCGGATGCGGTCGCCCGGACGGAGCGAGTCCTGAACCCCGCGGACGCGGATCCGTACTTGTAGGGGGCGATTACCCTCGCCCAAGGACGGGCTTGACGGCTGGTCGAGGAGGAGACGGAGGCCGTCGGGAAGGGGCTCGACCTCGATGATGCGGGCCGTCAGCGTCAGTGGACCGATGCGCTCGGCAAGCGTCGCCGGTGCCACCGTGTGCGTCCGGACCTGGGCAGCCGCAAAGCCGAGTCCGGCGACCGCGAGCGGGACGCCGATCACGATGACGGCGGTTCGGCGACCGGGCCATGCCGAAGCGGCGGCGGCGCTGCCAAGCGCGGCGACGGCGGCAAGCGACGCACCGAGCCAAAGCGGCGGTTCGAGCGGCAGCGAAAAGTAGATCCCGATGCCGAGACCGAGGGCAACCGGCAGCCAGAGCGCCCAGCGCTCGCGCTCGGCCAGGAACTCAGCCGCGAGCCAGCCGCCAAGCGTTTGCAGGTGCTGGTAGAGGGCGGCAAGCGGGCTCGGGTTCAGCGCGATGGTTGCCACGTTTGGGGGCGTTCTGGTCACGAGACGAGAGATCTCTTACCCCATTCGTCAAGGCGACACCACTACGATGGCGTGGAAGCACGATCCCTATGCGAGTGCCGTCCGTCACGTTGGTCCCAAGCCTGAAATCGGCGTACGCTTGCTGCCATGTGCGGCCGTTATACGCAACTCCGGTCCTGGTCCGAGCTGGTGCAGATCTTCGCCGCCGTGACGGCCGCGCCGGCGCCGAACGCGCTTGCCCGCTACAACATCGCGCCGACGCAGGATGTTGCCGTCGTTCGCCTGGGCACGGCTGGACGCGAGCTCCTGCCGATGCGCTGGGGGCTGGTGCCGGCATGGGCGAAGGACGTGCGCATGGGGGTGCGGCTGATCAACGCGCGCGCCGAGACCGCGGCCGAAAAGCCCGCCTTCCGCGCGGCGATGCGGGCGCGCCGTTGCCTGATCCCGGCCGACGGCTTCTATGAATGGCAGGCGCAGGCAAGCGGGCCGAAATTGCCGTTCCGCATTGCCAGGACCGACGGTGCGCCCTTCGCTTTTGCTGGCCTGTGGGAACGCTGGCAGTCGCCGGTGGACGGCCAAGTGCTGATGAGCTGCACCATCTTGACGACAGAAGCAAATGCCGTGGTGCGGCCGATCCACGATCGGATGCCGGTCATCCTGGCCAGCAGCGATTACGACGCCTGGCTTGACTGCACCGGACAGTCAGCAGCAGCGGTGCAGGGGCTGCTCGGCCCCTATCCGGCGGCGGCGATGGCAGCGCAGGCGCTGGGGCCTTACGTCAACCGGGTTGCCAACGATGACGCCCGCTGCCTGGCAGCCCGGCAAGTGGGATAGCAACGAGCGTTCGGTCGCGAACCGTAGTCGCAGTTGCCGATGTGAATCGAAGCGAAGAGGAGCAAAAGGAAAGCGCCTGCGATAACTTGCGCGCGCTATAGCCCGTACCAATGTCGATGCGAGGGAAGACGTAGCGAGGGAGGCGATAATGGCTGCCATGCAATCGAAGTCGTTTATGCGTCCCGATGAAATTCGCGAATTCGACAAGGGTTTGCTCGAATTGGTCAACTTGGGCGGTGTTGCATTTGGCCGCGGCACGTTTCAGCCGGGCTGGAAATGGTCGACCAGCGTCAAGCCACTCGTACAGACCGCGAGTTGCGAGGCACCACACCTTCAATATCATATTGCCGGCCGGCTGCGGGTCAGGATGGACGACGGCAGCGAGCAGGAGTTCGGTCCGGGCGAGGTGTCGCTTCTGCCGCCCGGTCACGACGCCTGGGTGGTGGGTGACGCGCCCGTAGTGGTGCTCGATATCTCCGGCATGGTCGATTACGCAAAGCCGGCGCATTAAGCGGCGGCAACGGTTCGATTGCGCGTCACGACGGCCGTCCGCACGGGTGCGCGCGGCGGTGGTGCTGTCGTCGTCCGCAGGCACGTGTGTGTCGCGGAGGCCTGATGTGCACGGCAAAGTGGCCGGGCCGGCACGTGGCCCGGCCAAGGTGGTGCCTGAAGTTGTTAGGCGGAGGCGATTTGCCTCGTGCCCCCGCGTCCAGCACGTTACGCGGCCGACGTGCCTGCAACAGTGACGGCGATCACGGCCCCGATCGCGACCGCCGACGGCAGGGGTTGCGATTATGGCGGATGAGGCCGCATACTCTTGGCCCAACAGGGAAAGAGGGCACCGCAAGCGATGGCGGATGCTGGCAGCGCGCTGAAGGCCTATGTCGACGGGCAGCTGTCGCTGGAGGCACTTCTGGGTTGGGTCGACCGGCTGGTCGCTGCCGGTGACGACGAGCGGGAGAACATGGCGGCGCTAATCGGTGATCCCGGTTGGCGTGTGCAACTCGGCCCCGATGTTGCAGCCACGATCGAGCGCCGGCTCGTGGCCGGCCGAGGATCGGCGCCCGCACCAATGCAGCCGAGCGACGGCGACGAAATGACCGAGATCGTGAACCCGAACGGCGGGGAGTTCCGTGTCGGCGCCACCGTCCGCGGCCGTTTCGAGCTCGTCGAGGAACTCGGCGAGGGCGGCATGAGCAAGGTCTTCAAGGCCTTGGACCGGGTTCGCGCCGAAGCGAAGGACCGCCAGCCGTACGTCGCCATCAAGGTCTTGTCGCAGGTGGTGCGGCAGAGCCCGCACTCGGTGATCGCCCTACAGCGGGAGGCGAAGAAAGCGCTCAGCCTTGCGCACCCGAACATCGTGCGCGTCTACGACTTCGACCGCGCCGGCCCAAACTTCTACATGACGATGGAGTACTTGCGCGGCCGCTCGCTCGACAAGATCATCCGCGCGCCCGGATACGCGGGCTTGCCGCTCGAGCGTGTGCTGGCGCTGATCGAGCCGGCCGCAGCGGCGTTAAGCCATGCCCATCAGAACGGCATCGTTCACGCTGACTTGAAGCCGAGCAACATCTTCCTCACCGATGATGAGCAGGTGAAGGTCATCGACTTCGGTATCGCCCGCGCGATCGAGGAACCGGGCGCCGACGGCGAGCGGACGGTGTTCGATCCTTCCGTGCTGGGCGCGCTCACGCCGCGCTACGCCAGCCCCGAACAATGTGCGGGTGCGCCGGCCGATCGGCGCGACGATGTCTATGCGTTCGCCTGTGTCATCTACGAGCTGTTGACGGGCAAGCATCCATTCGATGGCTTGTCGGGATTGCAGGCGCACGTCCGTCACGTGCAGCCGGCGCGCCCGCCGATGCTGGATCTGCGGCACTGGGAGGTGCTTAAGCGCGGCTTCGCGTTCGACCGCACGGCACGGACGGCAAGCGTCGCCGAATTGATCGCCGGGCTGAAGCGCGGCGGCGGCTGGCTCACCGGGCCCAGGATTGCCGCCGCTGTCGCGGCCTTGGTTGTGGTCGGCGCCCTGGTCGGCGCGGCGGCCCTGTTCCTCCTTCCCGGAGACGAGCGCAGCGCAAGCACTCCACCAACGCAGCCGCCAATGCCGGCGCCAACGCCGGTTGAAGTGGTCACGCCGTCGCCGCCGGTCACGCAACCGCCGCAGCCGATCGCCGTCAGCCCGCCGCTGCCAAGTGCCGTGCTGCCAAGTGCCGTGCTGCCAAGCGCCGTGCAGCCGAGTGCCCTGGTGCCAGAGGTTCCTCTTGTGGTGAGGACACCTCCCGAGCCTGCGGGCGAGGCACCACCTGCGGAAGGCAAGGCGATCGAAGTGCCTCCGGCCGCGACCGCCGTCATTGCACCACCGCAGCCGCCGAAGCCGAGTGCGGCACCGCAACGGCCGCAGAAGGCTGCCGCACCGCCAGCCGCGGCGAAGAAGAAGGAGGAACCGCGGCCACCGGCGCAGAGCCGGCCCGCCGCCGGCCGTTGCCAGGATATTCTCACCCGAATCCAGCTCGGCGAACCGCTATCGGCGAGCGATCGAAGAGTCCTAAGGGAGGAGTGTCAATGATCAAGCAAACGCTGGTAACCTGTGCTGCCGTCCTTTGGCTTAGCGCCTGCGGGTCATCAACGCCGGCAGGATCGATGGGCGACAAGGCCGCCGCGCCTGCGCCTGCAACCGCCCAAAGTGCTCCGGCCGGAGGCGTGGCTGCGCCGCCGCCCGCAGCCGCAGCTGCTCCTGCCGCGCCTGCAGCCGCAGCCCCCCCTGCGCCGATCACGGCCCTGCCCTATGAGGAGGCGTTCCTCAAGGCAGCCAACACGCTGTTCTCCGGCGCCCAACTGCAGGGGCGGGAAGGCGATCCGGGCGGCCGGCATCTCCTCGTCATCGATCCGCTGGTCGATGGCGTCACCGGCAACCAAGTGGCTGCGACCCGCTCGATGGAGGCACGACTGGTCGATCTCGCGCGCGCGCAGTATCCGCAATTCGACGTCCAGCCATTCACGTCCTCGACCGTCGCGGCGCAGCCGATCGTGTTTGTCGGCACGTTCACCGGCGTGAACGACCAGGGCAAGACGGCAGGGCAGCGCGATGCGTATCGCATCTGCTTCGCGCTTGCCGACCTCAAGTCCGGCAAGATCGTCGCCAAGAGCCGGGTGTTCTCCACGATGGAAGGTGTCGACACGACGCCGACGCCGGCCTTTCGCGACAGCCCGGCGTGGGTCAAGGACGAGGCGACCGAGGCCTACATCAAGACCTGCCAGGCGACGAAGATCGGCGACTCGCTCGACCCCGCTTATGTTGATCGCATCCTCGCTGCAGCGCTGATCAGCGATGCGATCGAGGCCTACGACGCGCGCCGCTATCAAGATGCGCTCGAGCTTTACACGTCAGCCCAGGGCCTGCCCGCCGGCGATCAGCTGCGCGTGCACAACGGGATCTACCTCAGCAACTGGATGCTGGGCCGGCGCGACGCGGCAATGGTGGCGTTCGGCCAGCTCATCGACTTCGGCCTCGCCAATCAGCGCATCGCAGTGAAGTTCCTGTTCAAGCCCGGCTCGACCGCGTTCTGGCCCGACCCGAAGGTGAGCGCACCCTACACGTTCTGGCTGCGGGAGATTGCAGCGCGCGGCGCGAAATCCGGCTCGTGCCTGGAAATCACCGGCCACACCAGCCCGACCGGACCGGAGCCGCTGAACGAACGGTTGTCGCTGCTGCGTGCCGAGGTGATCAAGAAGCGGCTCGATGCCAGCGCGCCGGCGCTTGCCGGGCGCACGATTGCCAACGGTGTCGGCTCGCGCGAGGCGCTGGTCGGCAACGGCCGCGACGATCTGACCGATGCGCTTGACCGCCGGGTCGAATTCAAGGTCATCGGCTGCTGAACCGCCCCGCCCCGCTCGCTCGTCCCCGCCGGCGATAAGGCGGGGGCGGGCAGGCCTGCTTAGTCCTCGGCAGCGCCGGGGACGCCAAGCCGCGGCGCTCGCCGTCGTTGCTGGCGTCATGGGCCGAAGGCAAAATCCCCGATGCCGCGCATCCAGACGCCGACCGGGAACGTCGATAAGAGGTCGGCCACAGGAAGGCGGACAGTACCATCGCTGCCGGTGCCGGTTGCGAGTGGCGCGCCGGTGAACGCGTTGTGCCAACCCTCAGTCGCGTCCGCCTCCGGCACCAGGACGTCGGTCCCCTGCCACGGCGTCGCGCCGACGGGCCAGCCATCGGCTGACCCGTTCCACGCCGCGACGAGGCGCGGCACGATCACCAGGAGGGCGGAATGGTCGTGCGTGCGCTGGAACGCGCCCAGGTTTTCGGCATGCGCTCCCTCAGTGGCGACCGGCTTATAGCTCCCTTGCTCGAACAGGGCCGGCGCGGCGCGGCGCGCGTCCAGCAACCGCCAGCTGACAAACAGCTTGACGCGACCGCTCGGCCAGTCCGCAAGCAGCTCGGCGAGCCATGCCGCATCGATGCCCTTGCGCCAGTCGTGGCGCAGTGCCCGCAGTTTTTTCCTGCGCTCGCCGAAATCGACCGGCCGCCGGTTGTCCGGATCGACGAGGCTTAAGTCCCACAGCTCGCAGCCCTGGTAGACGTCGGGCACGCCGGGCGATGTCAATTTCAGCGTCGTCTGCGCCAGTGAGTTGACGACGCCGATGCGCGCCGCCCGCCGTGCGAAGGCGGAGAAGGCATCGACGAACAGGTTGCGGCCGCTGACGTCGAGCGCGCGGTCAACGAAGTGCATCAACGCCTGTTCGTAGGCCGCGTCCGGGTTGATCCAACTGGAGTGGGCCTTGCCCTCACGGACCGCCTTCAGCATGAATTCGCGCATCCGATCGCGAAAGGCGGACATGGCGTCGGCATCGGCCTCATGATCTGCCATCAGTTCGGTCGGCCATGCGCCGAGCAGGACCTGATAGAAGAGATACTCGTCATTCTCGCTGGGGGCCGGCACGTCGTTGACATCCGATCGATGCCGGCGGTTCTGCGTCGACCAGCGCTGCACGCCTTCGGCCCAGTCCTCGACCAGTTCGGACAGCCCGCTGATGCGGGCGCGGACGTCCTCGCCGCGCTTGGTATCGTGCGTCGCGGTGCTCAGCATCGCGTTCGGCCAATGCCGCGCCGCATGCTGCTGGCTGCGGTGAAAGGCGCCGGTGGTGGTGCCGAAGCGTGTCGGCTCGCCGCCGACCTCGTTCAGGGAGATGAGGCGATTGTAGCGATAGAAGGCTGTGTCCTCGACCCCCTTCGCCATCACCGCGCCGGTGTATTGCTGGAACTTCATCGCCAGCCGGCCGACCTCGCGCCGGTTCAGCGCGGGTGCGCGACCGCGGCCGATGTCGGTGGTCAGCAGGCTGAGCAGGAAGTCGAAAACGGTGAGGTCCGAGCGGTCGCTGCGCCGGCGCCCGTGTGCCACCGCCCAGTCAAGGTCGCGGCGGTCCTCGGCGCGGATGCCGTGCCAGTCGACATAGGTGCGGTAGACCGGAAAACAGGCGACGATCTCGCGCAGGGCCTGGCGCAGTCCGACCAGGGTGAAATCACGGGTGAACCAGTCGCTCTCTGTTAGGTGATTGATTTCGTTAGCGAGAACCCGAAGTTCGCTGGCCAGTTCCTGCTCCATCGCCAGCTTGCGGCCGCTATAGGCGATCTCGTGAAAGTCCTGCCGTGCGCCAATGAATTCTTCGTAGCAGCGGGAGAGCTGAGCCTCTGCCTCCGGATTGACGAACAACGCGTTGACGGCGTTCAGATAGTCATAGCCCGTGGTGCCGGCGATCGGCCAATCGGTGGGCAGCGACTCGTGCTGGGCGATGATCTTCTCGACGACGACATACAGCCGGGCCGGTTCGCCCTCGGCGCTCGTTTCGGCCCGCCCTTGTCGGAACCGCTGTTGCAGCCGTTCCAAGTACTGCCGCGGATCGAACAGCCCGTCGATGTGGTCGATGCGCAGGCCGTGGACGCGGCCCTCATCGATCCACTGGAAGACCAGCCGGTGGATGGCGTCGAAGACCTCGGGCATCTCGACGCGGATGCCGGCAAGATCGTTGATCTGAAAGAAGCGGCGATAGTTGATCTCTTCGGCAGCGACGCGCCAGTAAGCGAGCCGGAAATGCTGCGCTTCCAGCAACTGGTGCAGGCGACGGAACGACGCCGGATCCCCGGGTATGCCGTTGATCTCGGCGATCACCGCATCAAGGTGCTCGCGCAACCGTGGTTGGTTGCGCAACGCCTCTGCCAGGTCACCGCGCAGCCGCTCGGCCAGCGCAAACCGTGACAGGCGCGCCGGGCGTGTGCGTGTCGGCCGGCGCAGCTCATCAAAACCGGCGGCGAGCAGGGCCAGCCGGCCATCGCGGGCTGGGTCAGTATTCTCGCCGTGCAACAGACGCTCGATCGCCGGCCGCAGGATGCGCCCGAAAGTGCCCGGCGTCAGCGGCAGGCGGTTCTCGTAGTACCAGATGCTGAAGCCGTCGTTGCCGTCGTCGAGCTTCAGCTTCAGTTCGCCGTTGCTCAGGATCGCGCCATAGGCGTCGCCCAGCAACGGCACCAGCAGCTTGCCGTGCAACTCCGGCTTCGCCGGCCGCCAGTCGAAATCGAAGTATTCAGCGTACTGGGAGTCCTCACCCCAGGTGAGAACATCGAGGAACCGTTGGTTCTCCGCACCGAAGATGCCGACATGATTGGGCACGAAATCGAGGATTTGCCCCATGCCGTGCGCGGAAAGCGCGCCGCACAATGCGGCGAAGCTCTCGCTGTCGCCGATCTCCGGATTGATCGCATTGTGATCGATGATGTCGTAGCCGTGTTGGCTGCCCGGCCGGGCTTTCAGGTAGGGCGACGCGTAGATGTGGCTGATCCCGAGTTCGGCCAAATAGGGCACGATCGCCATCGCATCGGCGAAGGTGAAGCCGCTGTGGAACTGCAAGCGGTAGGTGGCGCGCGGAATGGTGGGGCAGGAGGCCGGCATCAACAATCCTTTCAGGTGGCTTCAGTGAGGCGCCACGACACCGACCAGGGCGCGAGCTGCCCGGTGCCGGCGGCGATCGCCACAACCTCGAATACGACCCGCCCGGTCGCGCGGGTCGATGGCGCCGGTTTCGGGTCCGGGCCGAGATTGGTGCGCAGTGAAAGGATTGTGCCATCGCCGAGACGCCACTCGGCGGCGATGGCTGTCCCGTCCCGCCACAAGACGCGGCCGGCGTGGCCGGCTATGCCCTTCAGCCGCGGCGCGATCTCCCGCTTCCGCAAGGCAAGCAGGCGGCGATAATAGTCGAGCATAGCGGCGTGTTCAGGCTTTTCGCGCTTTTTCCAATCGAGGATCGAGGCGCGAAACGTCGCTTCTGCCGTCGGGTCGGGAATGCGTGCCCGCGCCTCTGGGTCCTCGAAGGCGGGGAACTTGCTGAACTCCCGGCGGCGGCCCTCGCGGACGGCATCACGCAGGTCCTCGCCCAAATCGCAGAAGAAGAGGAACGGCTCCGGTGCGGCCCACTCTTCGCCCATGAACAACAAGGGCGGTGACGGTGCGAGGAGCAGGACCGCGGCGGCTGCGCGCAGCGGTGCCGGTTCCGTCAGTGCCGACAGCCGCTCGCCGAAGGCACGGTTGCCGACCTGATCGTGGTTCTGGACGAAATTGACAAACGCCGTCGGCGGCAGATCGGCGCTCGGTTCACCCCGCGTCTCGCCGCCACGGAACGGCGATGGATCGCCCTGGTAGGCGAAGCCTGAGGTGAGGCAGCGGGCAAGGTGCCGGCCCGGGTCATCGGCATAGTCGGCGTAGTAGCCCTCGCCCTCCCCGGTGAGGAGGACATGAAAGGCATGGTGGCAATCGTCGTTCCACTGCGCGACGTAGCGCGGCGGCTGCCGGCCGGGTGTCCGCTGCAGGTGGTGCGCTTCGTTGTCGTCGTTCTCCAGGACCAGATGGACCTGCCGGTCACCAGGAATGGCCGCGTAGACGCACTCGGCGATCGCTTCCAGGATGTGCTGAGGCGAGCGGTCGTCGATGGCGTGCACGGCGTCGAGCCGCAAGCCGTCGAAGCGGTACTCGCTCAACCAGTAGACGGCGTTTTCGATAAAGAACTCACGCACCCAGTGGCTGTCGGCGCCGTCGAAATTGATTGCCGCGCCCCAGGGCGTGTGCCGCTCCGCATCGAAGAACCGCTTGGCGTAAACGTGGAGGTAATTCCCCTCCGGCCCGAAGTGGTTATAGACGACGTCGAGGAGCACCATCAGGCCGCGGGCATGGGCGGCGTCGATCAGCGCCTTCAGGTCTTCAGGCCGCCCGTAGCGGGCATCCGGCGCGAAGAGCAGAACGCCGTCGTAGCCCCAGTCGCGGGCGCCGGGGAAATCGGCGACGGGCATCAGCTCGATCGCGGTAATCCCGAGCTCGACGAGGGCATCGAGCCGGCTCTCGACGCCGGCATACGTCCCTTCCGTTGAGAACGTGCCGATGTGCAGCTCATAGATGACGGCCTCGTGCCACGGACGCCCGCGCCAGTCGTTGCAGCGCCACGTATACGCGTCGGCGTCGATCAGTTCGCTGGCGCCGTGAACATCGTCCGGCTGGAAGCGCGACGCCGGGTCGGGAACCTTGAGATCGCCATCGATCCGGTAGCTATACCGCGCGCCGGCCCGGACTCCAGCGACGAAGTGCTCGCACCAGCCGTCGGCGCCGCGAAGCAGCGGCACCTCCGCCGTCACGTCCGGACCATCGAGACAGAGCGCAATCTTCTGGCAATCCGGCGCCCAAAGACGAAACTGGGCGCCGCCATCGCGCAGCTGTGCTCCGAAAACGGGCGTTCTGGGCTCTGTCCCCATCGTCCCTTCCTCTTTCTTGCCACTCAAGACGAGCGGATCATCACAATCGCGGATCGTGCCGGCACAACCAGCGGCGTGCCATCTTCGTGCCGGTGCTCGCTACCGAAGCCGTCCTCTTCATCGGTATTGACGATGCCGATCCAGGCGGCGCCGACCTCAATCCCCGGCACCGTCCAGTCGATGGCTGCGTGCGACGCATTGAGAAGGACGAGGAAGCTGTCATCCGGCTGCGGCTCGCCCTCCGCTGTCACGTGATACTCGCCAGCTTCGCCGCGCAGGAGGAAACCGAGCGCCGAACGCTCGCTGCACGCCCAGTCGTCGGGAGTCATTTCCGCGCCGTCCGGCCGTAGCCAGGTGATGTCGCGAATGTCCGTTCCCGGAATCGCGCGCGCATGAAAGAAGCGGTGGCGCCGAAAGACGATATGATCACGGCGCAACTGCATCAGTCTGCGCACGAACGCCAGCAGCGATTGGCGGGGATCGTCGGCGCCCGGCCATTCGAACCAACCGATCTCGTTGTCCTGGCAATAGGCGTTGTTGTTGCCGTGCTGGCTGCGGCCGATTTCGTCGCCACCAAGAAACATCGGCAATCCCTGCGACAGCAAAAGGGTCGTGATCAGATTGCGGCTCTGCTTGGCCCGTAGTTTTAGAATTTCCTGGTCATCGGTCGGACCTTCCGCGCCGCAGTTCCAGCTGTTGTTGTCATTGGTGCCGTCGCGATTTTCCTCTCCGTTCTGCGAATTGTGCTTCTCATTGTAGCTGAGCAGATCAGCCAGGGTAAAGCCGTCGTGCGCGGTCACGAAGTTGACGGACGACCACGGGCGGCGGCCATGGGTATCGAAAATGTCGCTGGAACCCGTGATGCGCGTTGCGAGGTCGGCGACGCCCCCTTGGTCACCTTTCCAAAACCGGCGCACGGTATCCCGATAGCGATCGTTCCATTCCGCCCAGCCCGGCGGAAAACCGCCCACCCGGTAACCGCCCTCGCCGACATCCCATGGCTCCGCTATGAGCTTGGCCCGCGCCAGGACAGGATCCTGGCGCACGGCATCGAGGAACCCGCAGTGCGGATCGAAGCCGCCGTGTGCCTCACGTGCCAACGTTGTTGCCAGATCGAAGCGGAAGCCATCGACGTGCATCTCCTCGACCCAGTAGCGCAGCGAGTCGACGACCAGCTGCAGGACGCGCGGGTGATGCAGGTTGAAAGCATTGCCGCAGCCTGTGAAGTCCATGTAATAGCGCGGATTATCAGCAACGAGGCGATAGTAGGAGCTGTTGTCGATGCCTCGGAAGCTGAGCGTCGGTCCGCACTGATTGCCTTCGGCCGTGTGATTGTAAACAACGTCCAAAATGACTTCGAGACCGGCCGCATGGTATGTCTTGACGAAGGATTTGAATTCATCCCGGTTGCGGCTGGCGAGGTAGCGCGGTTCGACGGCAAAGAAACCGAGCGTGTTGTACCCCCAGTAGTTGCTGAGGCCTCGCTCGATCAGATGGCGGTCCTGGAGAAAGGCGTGGATCGGCAGCAACTCGATGGCGGTTACACCCAAGTCCTGCAGATGACGAACAACGGCCGGGTGGGCGAGTCCGGCGAAGGTCCCCTTGATGGCGTCCGGAACATCCGGGTGCCGCATGGTCATGCCGCGGACGTGCGCTTCATAGATGATGGTGTCGTGCCAGGGGTGACGGGGATGGTCGTCGCCTTCCCAGTCGAACGGCCCATCGACGACCTGGCACTTCGGCATCCAGCGGGCGCTGTCGCGGCGGCTGAACGACAGATCGACGGTGCCGGCGCCAATTCGATAGCCGAAATGCGCATCGGTCCAGGCCAAGTCACCAACGATCGCCTTGGCGTAGGGATCGAGCAACAGCTTGTTTGGGTTGAAGCGGTGCCCCCGGGCCGGGTCATAGGGGCCGTAGCACCGGTAGCCGTAAAGCTGGCCTGGGCGAAGATCCGGCAGGTAGCCATGCCAGACTTCGTCGGTGTACTCGGGCAGGGTGATGCGCGCCGTTTCCCGCCCCCCTCGGCCGCTGAACAGGCAGACCTCGACCCGCTCTGCGCTGTGGGAGAAGACGGCGAAGTTAACTCCCTTGCCGTCCCACGTCGCGCCGCGCGGATAGGGACTGCCGGGCCAGACTCGCAGCTTGTCGCTCATTCTGCTCCCGCTAAATCGATGGTTGTCGGTTTGGCGTGGCACCTGCCGGTTTGAGCGGCGTGATCCTATGGCATAATGGGGGTGGGCTCAACCGGTCGTGGGCAACGGCTTGCGCATCCGCCGCGGGTTGAGGTGGCGCAGCGCTGCCGTGGATCAGCCGTGGCGACGGGCCTTGCGAAGCTTCAGCAAGGAGCGAGCCCGCCGGACGGAAGGGAAGGAACAAAGCCGATGCACGGAACGCGCGACACAACGCCGCTTTGGTACCAGGACGCGATCATCTATCAGCTTCACGTCAAGGCATTCTGCGACAGCGATGGCGACGGGATCGGCGATTTCCGCGGGCTCACCGAAAAGCTGGACTATCTGACCCACCTCGGCGTTACCGCGGTCTGGCTCTTGCCGTTCTATCCCTCGCCGCAGCGGGACGATGGCTACGACATCGCCGACTATCGAGGTGTGCATCCGTCCTACGGATCGCTCCGCGATTTCCGCCGGTTCCTCGACGAGGCGCACCACCGGGGCTTGCGCGTCATCACCGAGCTGGTGATCAACCATACCTCCGATGCGCATCCGTGGTTCCAGCGGGCGCGGCTTGCGAAGGCCGGCTCGGTGCGACGCAATTACTATGTGTGGAGCGAGAACAGCCAGAAGTATGACGGTACGCGGATCATCTTCTGCGATACCGAGAAGTCAAACTGGACCTGGGATGACGAAGCCGGCGCCTACTACTGGCACCGATTCTTCTCGCACCAGCCGGATCTCAATTTCGACAATCCGCGGGTGTTTGCCGAAATCACCCGGATCATGCGCTTCTGGCTGGAAATGGGCGTCGACGGTTTGCGCCTCGATGCCATTCCTTACCTGTGCGAGCGCGACGGCACCAGCAACGAAAACCTTCCCGAAACGCACGCGGTGATCAAGCGCTTGCGTGCCTGGCTCGACGCCAACTTTCCGGACCGGATGTTCCTCGCCGAGGCCAACCAGTGGCCGGAAGACGTGCGACCCTATTTCGGCGACGGCGACGAATGCCACATGGCGTTCCACTTCCCGCTGATGCCGCGCATCTACATGGCGTTGGCGCGGGAGGACCGATATCCGGTTACCGACATCCTGCGGCAGACCCCGGAGATCCCGGAGTCCTGCCAGTGGGCGGTGTTCCTGCGCAACCACGACGAACTGACGCTTGAAATGGTCAGCGCGCGGGAGCGCGATTACCTGTGGCAGTTCTATGCCGCCGACCCGAAGGCGCGCATCAATCTCGGCATTCGGCGTCGCCTGGCGCCGCTGTTGGGCGGCGACCGCCGCAAGATCGAGCTGTTGATCAGCCTGCTGTTGTCGCTCACGGGAACGCCCGTGCTCTACTACGGCGACGAGATCGGCATGGGTGACAACATCTACCTCGGCGATCGCAATGGCGTGCGCACGCCGATGCAATGGTCCTCCGACCGCAACGGCGGTTTTTCCAAGGCCGATCCGCAGCAGCTTTACCTGCCGCCGATCATGGATCCCCTGTACGGATATACCGCGGTCAACGTTGAAACGCAGATGCGGCAGCCGGCCTCGCTGCTCAACTGGACGCGGCGGGCGCTGATGGCGCGCAACGAGCATTGCTCGCTCGGACGTGGCGACACCCGCCTGCTTTACCCGCGCAACCGCAAGGTCTTGGCCTACACGCGGGAGTGCCCGGATGAGGTCGTGCTGTGCGTTGCCAATCTGGCGTCATCGCCGCAAGCCGCGGAGCTCGACCTGAGCACCTTCAAGGGCCGCGTACCGGTCGAGATTCTCAACCGCAGCGCGTTTCCGCCGATCGGCGACCTGCCGTACTTCATCACTTTGCCGGGCTACGGGTTTTACGCATTCGTCCTCGCCGAGGAGGCGGAAGCTCCGACCTGGCATGAGCCCTATACCGCGTCCCTGCCCGAGTTCCAGACCCTGGTGCTGCCGGCGGACTGGCCCTCGATCTTGACCATGCGCACCGCGAAGATGCTGACGGATCGCGTGCTGCCGGAGTTCTTGTCGCTGCAGCGCTGGTACGCCGACAAGGAAGGCCTGGCGACGACCGCAATCTTTGCCGACCGGGTCCACCTCGTCTCCGGTTCCGGCGACTGCGCCATCGCGTTCATCGATGTATCGCGGGAGGGCGCCCCATTCCAACGCTACTCCCTGCCATTGGCGATCGCATGGGAAACCAATGACGACGAGCCGCTTTCACGGCTGCAGCCAAATGTGCTCGCGCGTGTCCGGCGCGGCCCCCATGTCGGCGTGCTCTATGATGCGACGGTCGGCGATGAACTGCCGCTGCTCCTGTTTGAAGCCGTCGGCGCCGGCCAGGACATCCGCAGCGCGGCCAACAGCTGCCTCGCCTGTCGGCCGACGGCTGCCTTTGAGGCGTTTCGCGACGTTTCCCTCAAGAACTGCCGGCGCCTCGGGGTCGAACAGAGCAATACGTCGCTGCTGATCGACGACCGCTTGATCATTAAGATCTACCGTCGATTGCAGGCGGGGACCCACCCGGAAATCGAAATCGGGCGCTTCCTGACCGACGTCGCGCATTACGCCAACGCGCCACGGCTGCTTGGTTCGGTCGAATTGCTGGGTGGTGACGGTTCGGTCACTGCCGTCGCGCTTGTCCAGGAATTTGTCCGTAATCAGGGGGATGGCTGGGCGATGACGCTCGATCATCTCGATCGCGTCCTTAACGAGGTCGGGATGATGCCGCCCACAGAAAGCGACGTGTTCGATGACGAGAGAGCCCACGAAGGTTATTGGCTCTTGACGGAAACGCTGGCGGGGCGGATTGGCGACCTGCACAGGGCCTTGGCGATGGATACCGACGATCGGGCGTTCGCGCCGGAACCTGCGGGCCCGAGCGATATCCAGGCGTGGACCGGCCAGATCGCCAGCCTGGCGGGGAAGGCGCGCGATACGCTCGGCCGCGCCGTCGCCGAGGGCAAGCTTGGCGGGGAGGCAAGGGCGCTGGCCGAGAGAACCCTGGATGACTGGGGGATGATCGAGCGGCTTGGGGTCGTTCCCGCCGACGCGCTGGCGGGAACGGTGAAAACCCGCATCCACGGCGATCTTCACCTCGGCCAGGTCGTGGTGGCCGGGACCGATTTCTATGTCCTCGATTTCGAAGGTGAGCCGCTCCACGGCCTGGAACGCCGGCGTGCCAAGAGTTCGCCACTGCGCGATGTCGCCGGCATGGTGCGCTCGTTCGACTACGCGGGCAACACGGCCGCCAACAAGCGCAAGTCGCCGGCAGCGAGCGGCGAAGGCGCCGCCCTTGAGCGCGCGACGATCGCCAGGTGGCGAACGACGACGACCAGGCGCTTCCTCGCCGCCTATCGCGGGGCGTCAGCGGGTTGTCTCTCGGTACCGCAGGACGATGCCGCCTTCGCCGCTGCGGTCGATGCGTTCGTGCTCGAAAAGGCGCTTTACGAGGTCTGCTACGAAGCCGCCAACCGCCCGGATTGGCTCGGCATCCCGCTGGCCGGGATCGCCCGCCTGCTCGACAATGCGAAGCGATCTGGATAGTCCCTGTCACTCGGGTGGTGGGGGCGAGAGTCTCATCGCCGGCGGTTGCTGCGGCGTCTGCGCCGATCCTGTCTAATTGTTAAGGAAGCCCACAGCCGGAGTTCATCTGGGGTTGCTATCTCGGCTCCACACGGTGGTGAGCGCAATGCCGCCTCCCCCAGCACAATGGAGCATCCGAGATGAGTTCTGTTATCCACGTAACACCGGACGGGACAGCCGAAACGCCGCAATTGGCGTTGCCGGCGGTACCGGCCGTGAACCGGCGGCGTTGGGCCATCATTGCGACGGCGACCGCAGCGGCTTTGTTGGCGACCTCGGCCGCGTTTGCCAAGGGCGCTCCCGACGATATCGCCGATCTGGCACAAAAAGTATCGCCAGCGGTGGTCAATGTCTCGGTCACGCGCGCTGTCGAGCCCGTACAGATGATGGGTGGCGTCCCGGAAATGGGGCAGCTGCCGGAAGGCTCGCCGTTCGAGGACCTGTTCAAGCGATTTTTTGGCGAGCGTCATCCGGGTTTTGGCAACCGAGAGGGGCCAGGTTCCGGGATGGGCCGGCCGATGGCGGTCGGCTCCGGGTTCATCATCGATCAGCAGGGCTATGTGGTCACCAACAACCACGTGATCGATGACGCAGACGCGATCAAGGTGACCATCGGGGACGACAGTTACCCGGCCACGGTGATCGGCCGCGACGAAAAGACCGACCTCGCCCTCTTGAAAATCGAAGCCGGGAAGCCGTTGCCGTACGTCGCGTTCGGCGACTCCGACGGAGTCCGCCCCGGCGACTGGATCATGGCGGTCGGCAATCCGTTCGGCCTCGGCGGCACCGTCACCGCCGGCATCGTCTCGGCGCGTGGCCGCGATCTCGCCGGCAGTGCCCTGGTCGACTTCCTGCAGATCGACGCGCCCATCAACAGCGGCAACTCCGGCGGTCCGACCTTTGCTGCCGACGGCAAGGTCATCGGCGTCAACACGGCCATCTTTTCGCCGAATGGCGGCAATGTCGGAATCGGCTTCGCCATTCCTTCGAACCTCGCCGCCCAGGTCGTTGCCGATTTGCGGGACGACGGGCAGGTGGAGCGCGGCTGGCTTGGCGTTCAGATCCAGCCGGTGACGGACGAACTGGCCCAAGCCTTCGGACTTGATGGCGCCAAGGGTGCCCTGGTTTCGTCGGTCGGCGACGGTACGCCGGCCAAGGCTGCCGGGCTCAAGGACGGCGATATCATCCTTGAGTGGAACGGGAAGACGGTCGAAAAGTTCAAGGACCTGCCCCGCCTTGTCGCGGCATCGCCGGTCGGCAGCTCGGTCAAAATGACCGTCTGGCGTGATCAGGCGCGAAAGCCCTTCACCGTAAAGCTGGCGGCACTGCCGTCGGATGCGAAGCTGGCCGCGAACGCTGCTCACAACCGAGCGGGTCAGAGCGCCACCATTCCCGATACCGGCCTCACGCTGGCCGACCTGACGCCTGAAAATCGCCAGCGCTATGACATCCCGCAAGACGTCGATGGCGTGCTGATCGTGGACGTGGACGCGACCAGCATTGCCGCCCGCGAGGGGATGCGGCCGGGAGACATCATCACGAGTGTCGCTCTGCAAACCGTCACTTCGACGAAAGACATTCTCAAGATCGTCAAGGAAAGCCGCGGTGGCGGACAATCGGTCATGACGTTCAAGGTCGCCGGCCCCAACGGCGAGCGCTTCGTGGCCCTTCGCATCGCCTGATCAACCGCGACTACCCACTTGGCCCAGCCGAGAGCCCGGGCCGCCGGGACCCCATTGAGCCATTCTGCTCCCACCCCGAATGGCCGGGGTCCCGGTTCTTCTTATGGTCCAACCTCCATCGTCGCTTGTTCAACAGGAGCCGATCGCATGGGTATAATCAGCGCGAACCCTGGCGCTGGGCAGCCGCCGCGGCAAAGCATGGACTTGGAAAGCGACATGCGGATCCTGGTGATTGAAGACGACGCGGAGACGGCGGGCTATATCGCCAAGGGCCTGCGCCAAGCCGGCTTCTTCGTCGATGTTGCCGAGGACGGCAGCGATGGGCTGTTTCAGGCCGTCCGCGAGCCGTATGACCTTGCGATCGTCGACCGCATGCTTCCGGGTCTTGACGGCTTGTCCGTGGTCAAGGCATTGCGAAGCGCGGGTCAACAAACACCCGTCCTGTTCTTGAGTGCAATGGGAGATGTCAAGGATCGGGTCGACGGGTTGCGCGGTGGTGGCGACGATTATCTTGTGAAGCCGTTCGCCTTCTCCGAACTTCTCGCCCGTGTCGAGGGACTGCTGCGCCGTCCAGTCGCAAGCCGGCCGGGGACTGTCCTGCGCGTGGCCGACCTGGAGTTGGATCTGCGCTCGCACCGGGTTGCGCGCAAGGGTGAGCCGATCGATCTCAAGCCGCGAGAGTTCAAACTCCTGCAATACCTGATGGAACACCAGGGACAGGTGGTCACCCGCACGATGATGCTGGAGCACGTCTGGGACTGTCACTTCGATTTGCAGACCAATGTTATCGATGTCCACATGAGCCGGCTGAGGCACAAAATCGACAACGACGACCGCCCGCAGCTGCTCCACACCGTCCGTGGCATTGGGTATTGCCTCCGTGCACCGTCATAGGCTGCTGCATTCGCGCACGTTTCGCCTGACGCTGATTTACCTGTGCCTGTTCAGCGCGTCTGTTCTTGTTCTGTTTGGTGCCAGCTACTGGATGGCAACGGGCGCCGTGTCGCGACAGATCGAAGCGACGATCGACGCCGAGATTCGTGGCCTCGCCGAACAGTATTCCCAGCGCGGCACGGTTGGATTGATCGAGATCCTGAACGGCAGGATGCGCGCGGGGGATCCCAGCGGCGCGCTCTATCTTCTCGCCGATCCGGCCTTTCGCCCCCTCGCCGGGAACCTCGACGGATGGCCCTTCGAACAGCCCGATGCCGAGGGCTGGGTGACGTTCCCGTTGAGCGATCCGGACCCCACAGTCAAACGTGCGCAATATGGCCGCGCCCGCGTTTTCAGCCTCTCAGGCGGACTTCACCTGCTGGTCGGCCACGACGTCGCCGAACGCGTGCGCATCGCAGACTCGATCGCGCGCCTGCTGGCGGTCGGGCTTGCCGTGACTGTCGGCGTTTCCCTCCTCGGCGGCTTCCTGATGAGCCGGTCTCTGCTCCGGGAGTTCGACCGCATCAATCAGACCAGCCGCGAAATCATGGCCGGCGACATGAGCTGGCGCGTCCCGCAGAGCGGTCGCGGCGATGAATTCGATCAGATGGCGGCAAACCTCAATGCGATGCTCGACCAGATCGAGCGCCTCGTGGCGGGGATCAAGCAGGTCACCGACAGCATTGCGCACGATCTGCGGACGCCCTTGGGACGGCTGCGCAATCGCTTGGATCGGGCGCTCGTTGAGGACGCGGACGGAGCGGCCTGCCGCGAGGCGATCGGCCGAGCGATCGACGACGCCGACCACCTGCTGAAGACGTTCAACGCGCTCTTGAGCATCGGCCAGGCGGAATCGGGCGCGCCGCGGCGCAACTTCGAGCCGGTCGACCTCGGCGCATTGGTCACCGACGTGGTCGATCTCTACGAACCGGTCGCCGAGGAAAAAGGCTTGTTCTTCATCGTCGATGCCGGTTCAGGCGCGACGATCAAAGGCGACCGCGCGCTTCTGTTTCAGGCGGTGGCCAACTTGATGGACAACGCGATCAAGTTCTCAGCGGCGCCCGCTAATGGGGCCAACGGAAGCGTCGGCCTGGCGCTCGGCATGGAAGGGGAGGCCGCCCGGATCGCCGTCTGGGATCATGGCCCTGGTATTCCTGAGGATCAGCGCGACCGGGTCATCGAGCGCTTCTACCGGTTGGAAGCGAGCCGCAGCACGCCCGGCAGCGGCCTTGGCCTCAGCCTCGTGGCGGCGGTCGCGCGGCTGCATGGCGGGCGCCTTGAGCTTGCGGATAATTCACCGGGGTTGCGCGTGGAGCTGATCCTGCCGGGAGCGCAGCGGTGATGGCTGCCAGCTTACGACCGCGCGCCGATTTCCTGACGGACGAGGAGCGCGACGGCGCTCAAGATCAGGACAAGTCCTAGAACCGTGCTCGGGGCCAGCGGCTCGCCCAGCCACGCGGCCGACGCCAACAGACCGATGACCGGCACGCCCAGCGAGCCCAGCGAGGTCGTCGTTGCCGGAAGCGAGCGCGCCACCTCGTTGAACGCCCAGGAGCAGAACGCCGAGGCGAGAATGCCGTTGTAGAGCAAGATGACGATCAGCCGCGGTGTCCAGTGGGTGGTGGCATCGCCCTCGAAGGCAAAGGCCACCCAACCGCTCGCGAGCGTGGCCAGAAGCATCTGCCACGGCAGCAGCTGATAAGGCGTCGCCTGCCAGCGCCGGCCGCGCACGTGAACAATCGTGATCGCCCAGGCTGCCGCGGCCGCCAGCAACAGTCCATTGCCGATGAGGACCGCCCGCGACGTCCAGTCCAGCGCGGCCGGGTTGAAGAGCACGCCGATGCCGGCCAAACCGATCGCGAGCGCCAGTGCCTTCAAAGGCGTCATCCGCTCGCCAAGCCAAAGCGTCGCCATCGGCACGACCCAGATCGGCGTCGTGTAGGCGAGGATCGCCGAACGGCCGGCCGGCACGACCATCAAGGCCAGATACATGCACAGCATGAAGGCGAACAACTGCAGGAGGCCGACCGACAGCACCACTGGCAGGTCGCGCGCCGCCGGTAGCTTGAGCCGCCGCGGCGAGATCACGAACAAGGTCAGTGTCGCGAGCAAGAGCCGGACGGCGGCGAAGGTGAGCGGCGGCATATCCACCAAGCCGACCTTCATGATCGGCCAGTTGGCTCCCCAAAGCGCGATGACCAGGCAGAGGAGGCCCACGGCGCGCGGGCGTGTCGTCGCCGTCATCGGTTGACCTGCCTGCACCAGGGCCGTAAACCCGTGCCACCATGTCGGTCGCGGAAACGATCAGAGCCAAGCTCACGACCGCCCTTGCTCCGCAAGCGCTCGAGGTCGTGGATGAATCGCATCGTCATGCCGGGCACGCTGGAGCGCGGCCCGAGGGTGAGACCCATTTCCGCGTCACCATCGTTGCGGCTGCCTTCGAGCCGATGGCGCGCCTGGAGCGGCATCGCTGCATCAACACCATTCTCGCCACCGAACTGGCCGGCCCCGTGCACGCACTGGCGCTAAGCGCGCTGACGCCGGCCGAGGCTGCTGCCGGGCGCGGCTGAGCGCTCGGTGCGTCACTTGTCGCCGCGATAGAACGCCGGCCATTCGCGCTTGACGATCGGCCCGTCACCGCTCAACGCGTGGCAGGTGTCGATGACTGCCGGCGGCCGGCCATCATGGCGGTCCTGCATGCGCTTGGCGCGCGCCCCGGCGATCGTTTGCAGGGCGGTCGTCGCGACCGGGCCGAGGAGCAGTTCGGTCAGGTGCGTACAACCAGCGACGCCCTTGAAACGTGCGTTCATGGCTCGGCGCCAACCGGGGCCAATCTGCAAACCGAGCAGGGCGGAAAACTTGGGCGCGATATCGCCGCAGATCGTGAACGGGCTGGCGTCCGTCGCGGCCTCGGCGGCCAGCACGACGAGATCATCGTCAAGGGTGAGCCGGATGCGCATCAGTTGGATCGGCTCGCCGGCGGCAATGCCGTCACGGTCGCGATTGGCGAACGAGTAGGATTTGGTGTCGGTGAGCGTTGCCTCGATGTCCCACAGGCCGTCCTGGCGCTGGTAGCCGTGGCAGGCAATCGAGCGGGTATGGATGAGCTGGCGCGGACTTGCCTTGCTCAAGGTCATGGCAATGGCTCTGGCGTCGGCGGCTGATTTGAAGCGCTGCCGCCGGCAACTGCCTTGTTCCGTCCAGCCTCGGGTGGCGAGACGCGCACGGATGTCACCTGATGCCGGTGCCGGCGCAGGATGTCAAAACGGAACCCGTGGAACATGAAGGCTTGGCCAACCTCGGGGATCCGCTTCGCTTCGTGCAGAAGCAAGCCGGCGATGGTCACCGCCTCCTCATCCGGCAGCCGCCAGCCAAGCTCACGGTTGAGGTCGCGGATCGTCACTGTTCCCTGGACGATGTAGCTTCCGTCCGGTTGGCGCACGACGCCCGGTACGGTGATGTCGTGTTCGTCCGCGATGTCGCCGACGATCTCCTCAAGCACGTCTTCCAGGGTCACGATTCCCATCAGGCTGCCGTACTCATCGACAACGATGGCGAAATGCTCACGCCGACGGCGAAAAGCCTGCAGCTGATCGAGAAGCGACGTGGTGTCGGGAACGAACCAGGGCTTTGCCGAGTGGGCGACGATGTCAAGGCCGGTGGTGCTGCCGTTCCGGCTCTGGACAGCGCGCAACAGAGCCTTCGCGTGCACCACGCCGACGATGTTGTCGGGTGAACCGCGCCACAAGGGGATGCGTGTGTAGGGACTTGCCAGCACCTCTGTCACGATGGCTTCCGGTGACTGGTCCGCGTCGATCGCAGCGACATTCTTGCGGTGGATCATGACTTCCCCCACCGTAACCTTGCCGAGGTCGAGAATGCTGTGCAGCATCGCGCGTTCTTGCTTGATGTCCCCCTCGCCCTCATGGAGTGCGATCGCTCCGCGCAGTTCCTCCTCGCTCGGCCAGATGCCTTCGCCCTCCTGCCGCCCGGCACCGAACAGGCGCAGCACGCCCTGCACGACCAGATCAAGCGTCCGTGTGATCGGGGCGAAGACCACGGCCAGAATGTCGATGGGCTTGGCAACGCGGAGCGCGAGATCGTTGGCATGACGGAACGCATAGGTCTTGGGCAGGATTTCGCCGAAGATGAGCACCAGGACGGTCATGCCGATCGTCGCGTAGGCGACGCCAGCCTCGCCGAAAATCGTGATCAGTGCGCCCGTGGCAAGTGCCGAGGCGCCGATGTTCACGAAGTTGTTGCCAAGCAGAATGGTGCCGATGAGGCGTTCAGTCTTCGCCCGCAAGCGATTGACCGCCGATGCGCGCCGGTCGCCCTTCTGCTCCAACTGATGCATCAACGGCCGCGAGGCCGCAGTCAGCGCGGTTTCTGACGCCGAGAAAAAACCTGAGCAAATGAGCAGAAACAAGATGACGCAGACGGTCGCGATCATGGGGTCTCGTGGCCTGGGGATGGCGCGGCCGCTTTCGGCCTGGCGCCCTCTTCGCACAGCAGGGCTGCGATCGCTTCCGGCGCGACTTCGCGGCTGACGAAGGCCTTGCCGATGCCGCGTGCCAGGACGAACGTCAGCCGGCCGTCGCGGACCTTCTTGTCGTGACGCATGTGCGCCAACAGGCGATCAACCGGCCACGGACCGGATGGAACATCGCCAAGCGTGGTCGGCAGACCGACCGCGGCCAAGTGCTTTCGCACTCTCTCGGCATCCGCCTGCGGACAGAAGCCGAGCCGTGCCGACAGCGCGAACGCGTGCACCATGCCGAGCGCGACGGCTTCACCGTGGAGCAGCGCCTCGCCGAAGCCGGTTTCCGCCTCGTAGGCGTGGCCGAACGTGTGGCCAAGGTTAAGGAGCGCTCGCTCGCCCTGTTCGCGTTCGTCGCGCGAAACGACCGCCGCCTTGGCGCGGCAGCTCGTCACAACCGCGCGCCGTAAAGCGTCCTCCTGGTGGGCAAGAACGCGTGCCCCATGCTCCTCAAGCCAATCGAAGAATGGCGCATCGCTGATCAGTCCGTACTTCACCACCTCTGCGTAACCGGCCCGCATCTGCCGGGCCGGCAGCGTTCGCAGGACCGCGGTGTCGGCGATGACCGCGCGCGGCTGGTAAAAGAGGCCCACAAGGTTTTTGCCGTGCCGGGTATTGATCGCCGTCTTGCCGCCGACCGAACTGTCCACTTGCGCCAGAAGCGTGGTCGGCATCTGCACGTACGGCAAGCCGCGCAGGACGATGCCCGCGGCGACGCCCGCGATATCGCCAATTACGCCCCCGCCAAGCGCGATCACCACGGTCGTCCGCTCGACGCCCGCATCCAGCAGGGTCTCGCACAGACCCTGCAAGGTCGGAAAGTCCTTGGTCTGCTCACCGGCCGGCAGAACGACGTTCGTGGCCTGGATGCCGGCGCCTGCGAGCGACGCGTGCAGCCGCTCAAGGCAAAGAGGGGCAACAATGGCATCGGTGATCACGACCGCTCGCTTGACCGGCAGCAGGCTCGCGAGCAGCGCGCCGGCCTCGTCAAGCAGGTTCTCGCCGACAACGACTTCGTACGACCGCGCCCCCAGTGTGACCGGGACCCGTCGGGCCGCGGCCCAGCCTTCGACGTTACGTGTCATTCGAGCTCACCTGACGGCTTATCTGAAGGATCATGAGACCCTGGCGATCGCGGCAAGTGTTGGTGCGATAGCGCGTCGATGATGCGGCAAACGGTCACTTGGGCAGGCTCATGGTTGGTTACGACGGCAAAATCCGCGAGCTGATACACGGGATAGCGCACCGCGATTAATGCCGCCAGCGTCTCCTTCGGATCACCCTCGTTCAGCAGTGGCCGCCCGCTGCGGCCGACAGTCCTCTCGACCAGGACGTCGAGATCGGCCTTGAGCCATACCGACAGCGCGTGGGCGCGGATGGTTGCGCGTGTCTCCTCGTCCATGAAAGCACCGCCGCCGGTGGCGAGCACCATGGGCCCGGTCTCAAGCAGAGAGACGACCATCCGTCGCTCGCTGGCGCGAAAGCTCGCTTCGCCAAAGCGGGCAAAGATCTCCTCAACCGTGAGGCCGGCTGCACGCTGAATCTCGTGGTCGACATCGTTGAACGCAAGGCCCAGGCACCTTGCGAGCAAGCGCCCGACCGTCGTCTTGCCGGCCCCCATCAGGCCGACAAGAACGATCGAGCGATGGCCCAGTGTGCACAGGGCCTGCATCAGCCTGCGCGCTTTGGAACCACGATCCCCAGGTGGCATCGTTGCACTGGTCTTTTCCGGCGAATAGAGTACCAACGAATTGCCTTTTGGCATTCGCAGGATAGCCCGTTCCGTGGCTGGGCTGTAGTGTGCGTTTGGCTGCTGCTGCGCGTGGGACCTAGGCGCGGCGAGCGCGGCCTGCACGTCGGCTCTTCCTGGAGGAAAACAAACGAGGAGGTCTTTGGTTTGCGCATCTTTTTGATCGCCCTCATTCTTTTGCTGATTGGTGCAGGCGTTTTCCTGGTCGTGTGGGAGGTTCCGGCGCCAACGCAGCAGAAGGAAATCGTCATCCCTCCAGAGCGCTTCCAGCGCTAGCGCGATGGCGAACGTGTCCGAAACCGATCCTGGCACCGAAGCGAGCACGGCTGATCACGCTGGTGCAAGCGGCGCGGCGGCGACGGAGACCGTCCGATTCGTTGAGATGTTCCTCGAAATGCTTGCGGCCGAGCGCGGTGCGGCGGCAAATACGCTCGAAGCCTACCGCCGTGATCTGGCTCAGTTCACCGCGTTTGCCCACAAGCGTGGCTGGTCGGCGGCCTCGGCTGATACCGATACGGTGCGGGGGTACATTCAAGCCCAGGCGCAGCTCGGCTTTTCCTCGCGAACGACAGCGCGCCGGTTATCCGCCCTGCGTCAGTTCTTCCGCTTCCTTTTTGTCGAAGGTCTGCGCAAGGACGATCCGTCGTCGTCGATCGATCGCCCGCGCCAGGGGCGGTCGTTGCCCAAGTACCTCAGTGAAGCGGAGGTCGAGCGTTTGCTGATTGCCGGCCGCGCACGCGAGGGGATTGACGGCTTGCGGCTGACCGCGCTCCTTGAGGTCGTCTACGCAACCGGCCTGCGCGTTTCTGAACTGGTCGCGCTGCCACGGGCCGCGCTCGCCGCCGAACAGCGGATGCTGATCGTGACCGGCAAGGGGGGGCGGGAGCGCATCGTGCCGCTGACCGAACCGGCGCTCGCTGCGCTGATGACCTACATGCAGGCGATCAAGGCTCCGCGCCGGTCAGGCACGGCACAGCCGTCTGCTTCACCATGGCTGTTTCCATCCCGCTCGCGCAGCGGCCACCTGACACGGGCGCGCTTTGCCCAGTTGCTGAAAGAGACCGCGGTCGCCGCCGGAATTGATCCGGCGCGTGTCTCGCCACACGTGCTCCGTCATTCCTTTGCCTCGCACTTGCTCGCCCACGGCGCGGATCTGCGCAGCCTGCAGGAGATGCTGGGGCACGCCGACATTGCGACGACCCAGATCTACACTCATGTGCTTGACGGCAGGCTGAAGGCATTGATTGCCAAGGCCCACCCCCTTGCCCGGCAGCGGGTGGAGTGAAGCGGTGGGCCGGAGATCCGCTTCCCACCCCACGTTGGAGAAGCTGCCTGCCGGCCCCTTGTCGACAACAGGAGGCACTCCCCGATGACCCCGGAAACGATTCTGATCGGGAAGGCGGACGACGCGGTCGTTCTGCTGTCACGCTACGCCAACCGGCACGGGCTCATCGCCGGCGCGACCGGGACCGGCAAGACGGTGACGCTGCAAGGTCTGGCCGAGAGCTTTTCCGAACGTGGCGTGCCGGTTTTTCTAGCCGATGTGAAGGGCGATCTGTCGGGGTTGTGCCAGCCGGGTGCGCTGACGCCAAAGCTTGCGACACGGGCGCGCGAGGTCGGCCTCGATGACTTCGCACCTCGCGCCTTCCCATGCGTCTTCTGGGATGTGTTCGGCGAAAAGGGCCACCCCGTTCGCACGACCATCTCGGAGCTCGGCCCGTTCCTACTCGGTCGGCTGTTGGAGATCAACGAGACTCAGGAAGGTGTGCTCCATGCCGCCTTTGCCGTCGCCGACGATCAGGGGCTCTTGCTGCTCGACCTCAAGGACCTGCGGGCGATGCTGGCTTTCGTCGGCGAGAATGCGGCCGCACTGCAGACAACCTACGGAAACATCACGTCTGCTTCGGTAGGTGCGATCATGCGCCGGCTCCTGATCTTGGAGCGGGAAGGCGGTGAGGCGTTCTTCGGCGAACCGGCGTTGGCGCTGAACGATCTCATGCGCTCCGCCGCCAATGGCTATGGCCAGATCAACATCCTGGCCGCCGAGGCTTTGATCAATAAGCCGAGACTCTATTCAACGTTTCTCTTGTGGCTCTTGTCGGAGCTGTTCGAGGTTCTGCCCGAGGCGGGCGACCTGGAGCGGCCAAAGCTCGTCTTGTTCTTCGACGAGGCGCATCTGCTGTTTGATCAGGCGTCGAAGCCGCTCCTTGAGAAGGTGGAGCAGGTGGTTCGCCTGATCCGCTCCAAGGGTGTGGGCGTGTACTTCATCACCCAGTCGCCTTCGGATCTGCCGGACAGCGTCCTGGCGCAGCTCGGCAATCGTGTCCAGCATGCGTTGCGCGCCTTTACGCCCAAGGACCAGAAGGCCGTTCGCGTGGCGGCACAGACCTTCCGGCCCAATCCCAAATTCAGTGCCGAACAGGCGATCACCGAGCTCGAAGTCGGGGAGGCGCTGGTCTCGACCCTGGGCGATAAGGGCATTCCCAACGTCGTCGAGCGCACGCGCGTGCGGCCGCCTTGCTCCCGCCTTGGCCCGGCGAGCGCAACCGAACGGGCGACGGTGATGGCGGCGAGCCCGCTCGCCGGCCGCTACGATGTCGCGATCGATCGCATCTCCGCCTACGAACACCTGAAGGAGCGTGCGGCAGCAGTTGCGACGCCTGCGCCCGTAACAGCCGCGCCATCGTCGCGGCCGGCAGCACCCACAAGCCAGCGCCGCGCTCCCCGGGAGCCCGAGAGCATCGCTGGGACCCTGGTCAAGACGGCCGCGCGCAGTCTTGGCAGCCAGCTGGGGCGCGAGGTCGTGCGCGGCATCCTGGGCTCACTGCTGCGGCGCCGATAACCCTGGCGCCGCGGACGGGATCATAACCGGAGTGGCAGCGCGTTAGCGGGAGCGTGCTTTGGCCGCCTTGGCCGGCGCACTCTTTGGCGCTCCTCCCTTGGCGGCAGCTGGCTTTGCCGCGGGCAGGGCCACGCGCGTTCCCGCGTTCGGCTTCGCCGCAATCTTGGTCGGACCCGTGCTGGAGCGGGAGCTTCGGGGCGTCGCAACGACATCGCGTTTGCCGCCGCTGCGGCCGCTGCTCTGAACACCCTTCGACGGCTGTTTGCCCGTGCGACCGACCGCGGCCTTCGATTTGCCACGCTTGCCAGCCTTGGTCGGTGATACCGTGGTCGCGCGCGCGGACTGCGCGGGGGAGCGGTCCAGGCGCGGCTTGCCGAGCGTCGCAAGGGCCGCGACCGCGTCGGCCGCGTCTTCACGCACATCGTCCGGCCGAGACGAGGAGGCACCGCGCGACGACGATGGTGACAGCGGAGCGTCGTCCCGCAGGGCGACGGGGAAGGGGACGTCCTCTGGCGGCTCGGCGGTGACCCGCTCCGGATGCACCAGCGCGGTTGCGGCCTCGCGATGTCCCTGTGCGGCCGCCATCTGCCACAGCCGCGTGGCCTCGGCTGGGTCGCGCGCCACCCCTTGTCCCGTGTAGTAGAGATTGGCGAGCACGAACTGCGCTTGCCGATCGCCATTGTCGGCCGCTCGCTGCAGCCACGCAATCCCTTCCGTGGCCTGCGGGCGGTCCTGCGCGGTAACCACGAGGGCGTTGCCCAGATTGTACTGCGCCAGCGTCTGGCCTTGCTCGGCGGCGCGCCGCCACAGGCGGAGGGCTTCGTCCATATCGCGCTGTACGACGTAGCCCCGTGCATGAGCCACGGCGAGCGCGTTCTGCGCATCGGGGTCGTCTTGTGCGGCGGCGGCGCGCCACAAGTTGACGGCCGCGGCCGGATCGGCGGTAACGCCCAAGCCTTCGGCATAAGCGACGCCAAGCGCGTGCTGAGCCTGGGCATCGCCGCTGGCGGCAGCGGCTTGGAGGGCCTGGAAGGAGCCGGTCTGGTTCTCTTCAACCTGCAGCAGGTAGCGGCTGACCTCCACCTTCTTGCGCTTCGGCTCCTCGGGACCGGCGCAGGCCACCGCCAACAGGGCCAGCACGACCGTGATCCGGGACGAGAACACGCTCATGCGCATCGCTTGTACGCCCTCGTTCGCCATTCAACCGGGATTCGCTGCGAAGCGAATCCTGAGTCGGCGAAACGTATACCACAGCTACAGCCTCGATCTCACGCCGCATCATGGCGGCGAGCGCATCTCAACCTGCGCTCGTGCACTGGCACAAACGGAGCGTACATCCTGTTTGTGCCGAAAGTGCACGCGATTCAATATGTTGCGCAGCGACAACCTTGCTCGGGCGTGAATCGCCCGATTGGGTCGCTGCGCTAGACCCGCTTTGGCAGGAGGACAGTGTAATCGAAATCGAGCACGACCGCGGGATCGTATGTACCGGCGCTGTCCTTGTAGGGGAAATCTGCGCAAGGCTTGTCCTTGGTGGCGACCGTCCGCAACCGCAAGGCACCGACATCGCGCCGGCCGCTCAGCTCGGTCTTCGCGACCACCTCCGACCAGGCGTAGATGGTGTCACCGGCAAACGTCGGGGCGACATGGCGGCCGCCGTTGATTGCCGCGACCTTGAAGGCGTTGGCGAGGCCGTTGAAGGAAATCGCACGCGCGAGGCTGATGATGTGCCCGCCATAGATCAATCGGCGGCCAAAGCGGCTTCCCTTCTGCATCAGTGCGTCGAAATGCACCTTGGCGGTGTTCTGGTAGAGGCGGGTCGCCATCATGTGCTCCGCCTCCTCGATCGTCATGCCGTCGACGTGATCGATCTTTTCGCCCTGCTCATAGTCGTCCCAGACGAAGCGGCTGCCGGCGAGGTCGAAGTCGTAGCTGCCGATGTGGATCTTGTGCGGGACGATGAGATCACCGCCCTGGACCGCGTCCGGCAGGTCCGGAACAACAGAGGATTGCACCGGCGCATCAACGTTCTTCTTGCGGACCATCACCCAGCGGCAATAGTCGAGCACCATCTCGCGACGCTGGTTGGTGCCAATCGAGCGGACATAGACGATGCCGCTGGCACCGTCCTTGTTTTGCCGCAGGCCGATCACGGTCGAGGTCGTCGATACCGTGTCGCCGACATAGACCGGCTCGCCAAAGCGGCCGCTGGCATAGCCGAGATTGGCGACGGCATTGAGGGAGACGTCCGGCACCGTTTTGCCGAAAACGATGTGGAAGGCCAGGATGTCGTCGATCGGCGCGCGCGGCAAGCCCAGGCCGCGGGCGAATTCGTCCGATGAATTGACCGCGAACCGCGTTCCGTACAGCGCGGTATAAAGGGCCATGTCGCCCGATGTGATCGTCCGCGGCGTCGCGTGGCGGATCTCCTGGCCGAGGCGGAAATCTTCGAAGTAGTTACCGGGATTGGTCTTGGTCGCCATGGCTGCACCCTTTAGGTTTTTTTGTCGTCCCACATTCGAAGCCGCGCGGCGGCGGGCGGAAAGACACTCTCGCGCCCACCCGCCCGCGCCGGGGTCAACCCGCGTCAGAAGCCGTAGGCAGCCGCGAGCTCTGGATCCTTCTTGGCCACCAGCTTGGCGAGATCGACGATCACCTTCGCCTGTTTCCAGGTCGCGTCGTCCTGCATCTTGCCGTCCAGCATGGCAACGCCTGAACCACCTGGCAGCGCTTCCAGGATACGCTTGGCAAACAACACCTCATCCACCTCAGGGCTGAACACGCGCTTCGCGATCGCGATCTGGTTCGGTGCCAGCGACCATGCACCGGCGCAACCCATGAGGAAGGCGTTGCGGAACTGCGCCTCGCATGCGGCCTCGTCCTTGATGTCGCCGAAGGGTCCGTAGAAGGCGCGCAAGCCGTTGGACTGGCAGGCATCGACCATCTTGGCGACCGTGTAGTGCCACAGATCCTGCTGCGAGAAGGCGCGTTCGGCCTTGCCCTCGATCGGATCGGCGAGCACGCCGTAAAGCGGGTGGCCGCCACCGACGCGGGTCGTCTTCATCCCGCGCGAGGCGGCGAGGTCGGCCGGGCCTAGGCTGAAGCCGTGCATGCGCGGGCTGGCGCAGGCGATCTCCTCGATGTTCTTCACGCCCTGCGCGGTTTCGAGAAGCGCATGGATCAGGATCGGCTTCTTGACCTGATGGCGTGCTTCCAGGAGCGACAAATACTGGTCGACGAAGTGGATATCCCAGGCACCTTCGACCTTGGGGATCATCATGACGTCGAGCTTGTCGCCGATCTCGCGGACGATCGCCTCGATGTCTTCCAGCACCCAGGGGCTGTTGAGCGCGTTGACGCGCGTCCACAGCGCGGTGTCGCCAAAATCGCAGGCCTTGGCGACCTCGATGAAGCCGGCGCGCGCCGCTTCCTTCGCATCGGCCGGGATGGCGTCCTCGAGGTTGCCCAGCAAGATGTCGACCTGTTTCGCCATTTCCGGCACCCGGGCGCGGATCTTCTCCAGATGCGGCGGGAAGAAATGGATCATCCGCTCCGGGCGGACCGGCAGCTCGCGCACCGGCTGCGGCGCGCCCGCGGCAAGCGGCTTGTAGAATTGCGACGGCAGCTTCATGAGTGTCTCGCTCCCTTTTTTTTCTCGCAACTGCGAAGGCAGAAACCCTGCTTCTGCCTACACCGAAGCGTGGGTTAGGTCAAACGACGGCTGCACCATCCGGCGAACCGATTCGCGCCGAAGCGCAGGGGGCTGCCGCGCGCTTGTGTTTTGCCCCCGGATCGGGTTTATGCAACCTTAAGAAGGCGCGGCAGGCGCCCGTTTGGTGGGGAGGATACGGGACATGACGCAGGACTCCGCGCATCCACCGAAGGCGCGGCTCGTGCTGCGCGTCGGCATTACCGGTCACCGGCCCAACAAGCTGGGGGAGCCGGGAACAGCCTCTTACACCGCGGTTGCAGACGCGGTCCGGGACGCGTTGCTGGCCATCAAGACTTCCCTGCACAGGATCGCCAGCACTGAAGCTCTCAAGGAGGTCTACGCCGGCAAAGATCCCTTGCTGCGGATCATCTCAGCACTCGCGGAAGGGGCCGACCGGATGGCGGCTGACGAAGCAGTCGCGCCCTGCAGCGAGTTGCAGGTAATCTTGCCGTTTGCAAGTGACGAGTACGAGCGGGATTTCAAGACGGACGCTTCGAGGGACGAATTCCGCGCACTCATGGCACGTGCGACGGCGGTGATGATCCTCGATGGCACGCGCGCCGCGGAGGACAGGGCTTACCGTGCCGCGGGGCGGATGATGCTGCGCCAGAGCGATGTTGTCATCGCGGTCTGGGATGGCGTGCCTGCCGAGAGCGATGCGGGCACCGGTGCGATTGCAGCCGACGCGCTCCGGCTCGGCCTGCCTGTAGTGTGGATCAATAGCCGGGATCCTGCGGCCGATGCCGTGCTCCTGGAGGAGATCGGCGATCCCGCCGCGGGCGAGGCGCATCGAACGCGGCCATGGGCATCTCTTGCCGAACGGCTGCGGGCACTGCTGCTGCCGCCGGAGGAAGGAGGAGAAGAGGAGGCGGGTAACGCAGGCCACTGGGCGCTGCCGTGGCGCGCCTATTTCGCCCACGGTTGGCCGCGGTGGAGCTTTCTCGGCTGGTTTTACAGCCAATTTGTCGCCCTCTTTTCCCTCCAACTGATCAAGTTCGTGGTTCAGTTCAAGTGCTGTTGGCCGTTTATTGTCCCCGCCTTAAGATTGCCAAATCAAGATCAGCGCCTGAGTTCAGCGAAGCACGAGGGGTTCACGCACGGCCGTCTTGGCGAGCATTACATTTGGGCCGATCAGCTGGCGGACGAGTATGGCGCGGCGCACCGCGGCGGCTACGTGCTAGGCTTCTCTCTGGCGCCGGTTGCGGTTACCCTCGCAATCATTGGGTTTGCATGCCCATTCGCACACGCTCATGAGCGGTACTTGGTCATCCTCGAACTGCTCGTGATCGTCGGGATCATTGTCCTCGTGGTTTGTGCGAATCGGCGCCGCTGGCACGCGCGCTGGCTCGAATACCGCTTCCTTGCCGAACAACTCCGACAGATGCGGATGCTGGCGCCACTAGGCTTGGCTCCGCGGTCGATGCACGCACCCGCGCACCACGCCTTCGCCGCGCCAGAAGCGAGCCTCGCCAGCTGGCAGTTCCGTGCCGCCGTCCGCGAAGCCGGCCTTGCCGCGGAGAACCTCGATCACGATCGTCGCTGGCGGCTCAAGACCCAAGTCGTCCTGCCCCTGATCCGCGATCAGGTGACGTATCATCGGCTCGTCAAGAAGCGACACGAGCAGGTCGCCGAAGGCCTGCACGTGACACACATCGTCCTCTTCGTGGCAACATTTATTGTTGTCCTCATTCACCTCGCCCATGAGCAATGGCATCTCTTCCCTTTTTGGTTTCCACCTGTGGCAAGCGTCCTCGCCGCCGTGCTTCCAGCCTTCGGGGCGTCGTTCGCTGCGCGGGCGACGCAAGGCGAGTTCCACAGACTGGCGGAGCGTAGTGAGGCGATGGCGGAACGGCTTGGGGCGATCGCCCAACAGCTTGAAGGCTTGTCCGATCCGTCGGTGGCGCGACTCGGCAGTCTCGCGGAAGAGGCTGCCGACCTGATGCTTGCGGAAGTTCTCGATTGGCGGGTGATGCTGTTGGCTCGGCCGCCGGAACTGCCGGCTTAGCTCACGCCACCGCTGCTTGTCCTACCGCATCGAAGCGGGTGGGGAAGTGCGTATCCTGCACTTGCACGGCTGCCGCGGCGCGGCCGAGTTCGAGCAGGCGCTCGACCTGCTCCGGGCGGTCCATCCGCGCCAGCGCGGCGAGCTCCCGATCGGTTGCGGCGAGGCCGAGCGTGCGGTCGAGCCAGCGGCGTTCAAGCAGGAGGTCGTAGCGCAGGTAGTGCAGGAAGGCGCCGCCGCCGAAGCGGTCGTGGCTCAAGTCGCCGATCTCGCTGTCGATCGGCCACAGCGTCGGGCAGACGCCGATCCATTGCAGCAGCGCCTGGTTCAGCCACTTGCAGTCGTTCATCGTCGAGGTCAGCGCGTGCAGCGCAACGGTGGCGCTCGTCGCGGCCGTCAACGCAGCCGAGTCATGGGTAACCGGCTGCTCGCCGGTGCCGACCGAGCACAACAGCAGGTTCTCCGCACCGAGCGGCCAGCGGTAGCCGTAGCCCTCGATCCCTGCCAGCATCAAGAGCAGGAGCGAGGGGTTGTTGTGCGGGCTGACGCCGCCATCGACGAACACGCCGCTGACGCCGCGCGCAACCTCGATCCGCTCCGGCGCAAAGAACGTCGGCGCCGCAGTGCTGGCGCGCACGAGGTTGACCAGCGGCAGGTCGCGGTTCGGCACCGCCTGCGGATCGCGCTCGGCGGGGTCGAAGTAGGGCGCGCGCGGGTTGTTATGAAAGACCCAGACGCTGCCGGTATCGAGCCGCTTGGCGACGATGGCGAGCCCGGTCAGGATCTGCTCCGAACCCAGCGTCGTCTCGCCGATCTGCCGCTTCAAGAGCTCGACGAGTGGGCGGGTGCGGAACTTCGGGATCAGGATGCCGCCGTGCCAGCGGGCGCCGCGGAAGCCCTGGCGCGCCAGCGTGAGGTACATCGCGATCAGCTGGCCGACGGAAAAGCCGAGCGCCAAGCCGGTCGCGATCAGCGAGCCGGTCGAGGTGCCGCCGATCAGATCGAAGTAGTCGCCGAGCCGGAAGGGGGGCGCAGCCGGCCCGGCTCCTGGTCCCGCCTCAGGGCCGGCCTCAGGGCCGGCCTCAGATCCGGCGCGGGCCGCCAGGAGCGCCTCGATCCGCTCCAGGAAGGCGAGCGAGATGATGCCGCGTACGCCGCCGCCATCGAGCGCCAGGATGCGCTTCGGCCCCGGCCCGAACAGATGCTCATCCCGGCTCAAGGCGTGGCCCCGGCAAGCCGCCCGTTCGGCAACCTCCGCATTCGCCTCAGCCCTTCACGACCGGGTGGCAATGCGTTCGCGCGGCTGCCAATCGCGCCCTTCGAGTGCCTGCGCGCACAAAGCCCCGATGCCTTCCGGATGTTCCAAGCGGCATTCCGAGCTCAGGGCCATCGCTTCGACCTTATTGTCCTGTTTCACAAGCAGATAGACACGCAAAGGCAGGAGCTGCGGCGGATCGCCAATGGTTTCGCGCGCCTGATCCACCAGGCGTTGTGCCTCGCTCCAGTCGCGTTTGGCGATTGGCGTATCGAGCATCCGCATGTAAACGATGAGTGCCGGTTCGCTACTTGCCAGGGCGGGGCGTAGCGCCTGAGTGCCGGCCTCGCGTTTGCCCAGCGCAAGCTGCGCATCATAGACGATGATACGCGGATAGGTAGCATGCTCGATCGGCGCCCGGCTGGCCTTGCTGGCGAGTGCGAGCGCGCCCTTGGCATCGCGCTTGTCGAGAGCCTCCTCCGCCCGCCGCGCGAGTTCATAGTTGTCGAAGGTCGCACGGATGGCAGCTGCGTCCGCGCTCGTGACGGCCCGTGGCGGTGCCTTGCGCCCCTGGGCCGACCACGGAACCGGTTGCCGGGGCTTAATGGCAGTGACGTAGCGACCCTCTGCGTCGGCGTACTCGTTCAGGAAGGTCCTTCGCTCCTCATGGGTGCGATGGTTGCGGCTGAATTGGCGGTTCACCCATGCCCAAGTTTGTTTTGCGACGCCCTCGACCAGGCTTTGCCATTTGGTGGGGTCGATGTGTCGGCTCGGGGAGGTTTCATCGACACGGGATTCAAGGTAGTCCAACACCCGCTCGCCGGGCTTCTTCTGTTCCGCAACGAGCTGTTTTTCGGCTTCACCCAACTTGTCGACAAGGGTGAATGCCGCTCGATAGTCGTAGCCGGCCGTATACATCAGATCGAGGCCGAGCACGTCGGCCTCATCCTCCTGCGACCGTGTCCATGCCGGGGAGAGCAGCGTCTCACTCAACAGCAGCGACGCTTCGTTCGCCAGCATGAGATCGTCCAACTGGTTCTCGGCCTTGCCTGCAAAGCGATGGCGGAACGACTTGGCGACATCAAAGCCGAGTTCCATCCCCGCAAGGGAATATTTCTGCGCGTTGAGATACCAGTCGGACGCGTGGTGGCGCTTCATGACGTGGGAGAACTCATGTCCCAAGAGGAAGGCCAACTCATCCTCGGTAGCAATCACCCGCAGTAACCCCATTGGTACGACGATCGCACCGCTTGGCAGGGCTGCAGCGTTAATCTCCAGCGAGTCCTTGACGTAAATGCGGGCCGGCACATTCTGCGCCGGCGCTTGTTCGGCGACCCGGCCGAGCACCTTGTTGAGGTAGTCGGTCAATGGCGGCGCATCGATCAGACCGCGACCGGTGGAGCGCTCCTGAGCGAGGTCGCGGGGCCGGTTTGCCTCCAAAGAGCCGTAGTCAAAATCGGTCGGCTCGAGGCTGGCGAGGAGTGTGCCCTCCTTTGGCAGCTCGACCGTGGGAGATACGGTGTCGACCACTGCCGTGAATGCCTTACCGGCCTTATTCGTGACCGTTTCGAACCCTATCGTCAGGGTTTCGGTCACGCTCGCGCCTTGCTGGCAACCGCCTAGGAACGCTGTGATTACGGGTACGGCGAGCGCCGATCCTGGCAGCGGCCGCCGTACAGAAGCTAGCGCTTGCCGGCGCATGTGCCGCGCTCACCGGCGTTCCGCGCCGAAGCGTTCGATTGCGGCATGGCGCGCTTGTCGCACACAACGGCGACAGTTGGCGGCTGGTTCGTCTCGACCCGATGTGCCTCGACCCAGCCCGTCTGGCCGTTGACGGTGATCTTCAACATCATTGTCGCTTCATCGAAGGACGCGACCTTCAGTCCGTCCGAGGGAACGCTAATCTGGTCGCTGGTGAACTTTTGCACCACGCCGCTTGCCGCGGCGTCGGTGTAAAGCGTCACCGACTTGGAAACGATACGCACGACGCGCAAGTCATCAGCCCAAGCAGCACCTGCACTCATGAGCAGGCTTACAATCAACAGTCCCACTAGCCTCGTCATTTCCCGCTTCCTCCCCTTGTTAAGCTGCGCGTGGCAGCAGCAGAAATCGTTTGCCGGTACCCCCGGCCTTCCGTTCAAACGAAAGCTGTCGCGAGAAGAACTTCCAGACCGACTTCTCTCCTTACGATGATTGCATGCGCGCCTTTGCGCGCGGCGACCGGGACCAGCGCACGCGGCTCACGGCCTGTTCGACGATGCCGGCGCGCGCGAGAAGGGCCATGGTGAGCGCGAGGCCAGGCGTTCCTATCCAGTCCGCCGGCGGCAGGTCAAAAACGGCGAAGCTGAGTAGCGATGCACCTGCGCAGATCACGACGGTGAGCATGAGGGCCGCTGCGGCGCGCAGCCACGATCGCTTATCGCGCGCACCGCCGCGCCGGCCTTCGGCCGCCAGGAGCGCTGCCAGCATCAGGACGACCGCAACCGCCTTGATCGCCTTGAACAGCGCCTCCGGCTCGCGGCTCTTGTAGCGCTCGCCGAAGGTGAGAAGATTGTCGAGCGCCATCGCGTGCAAGTGCGCGCCCGGCAGGCGGCCATTGACGGGGGTCATCACCTCATCGGGGACGCTCTGAACGGCGACGCCGAGAATGATGATCTTGCCCTCAATCAGGGCCGCAAAACGCGCGTCTCGCGTAGAATCCTGGATCGCCTGGATCGGGATCTGCGCTGCGTAGGGGCAAGGCCAAGTTAACGTGCCCGGCCGCATCAGCGCCGCCAAAAGGCGTTGCGCAGGTGTTTCCGGGGCGGCCGGCGCGCACGCCTCGATGATCTCCTTGTTGATGGGGTGGGGGTCGGTGCCCCACACGATCTCGATGCTGCGCCGCATCCGATCGCTTTGGATCTGCATGCTGTCGTCCGTTGTCGCGGTGAGCTGCAGCAGACGAAAGGCCGCGGTCTTGTAGATCGCGGTGCTGACCTTCACTTCCTCCGGGTAGGTTCGGGTGAAGCCGTCCTCGATCGTTCTGGGCACGCCTACGAGCTTGTCGTCGGGGAGCGCGCTCTTGAGCGCCGGGATGATCGCCTCGCCGGCCTGCGACGGCGCCGCAAACAGGAGCGGAATGTGCGCTTCAGCGTAGTTCTCGATCTCCTCGCGCATCGCTTCGACGCCCGGGTCGCCACGGTCGTTCGAGTAGACGATATCGACAAACACGGCTCGTGGCCGATAGGTGAGGATCGCGTCGAGGGCGCGGGCGTGCCACGCGAGCGGGATCGGCCATGTAAGCCGTTGTGCCGCCAGACTGGAATCGCGCCACAGGATGACGGACACCTGATCGCGTCCCGTCGTGGGGTAAAGCGGACCGAGGATCCTGTTGGCGCTGTCCTGTGACAGGCGCTGGGAGGCGGCGAATATGCCGAAGGGGTCGATCCAGAGGAGGGCAACGGCTAAGGCGCTATAGAGGAGCCAACGCAGCCAGGGCGAGCCGACGCCTGCGCGTGCGGCGACGGGAGGAGCGAAGGGAAGGGTGCGGCGGACGGTTTGGCTGGACGGTGCGGCTGCCCCCGCCGCGAAAAGTGGCCGCGGCGCGGCGTCCGCGAGCCCGCCGGTCGCCGCCTGGTGCGTGTCCGTCTCGGCGAGGGCTGCCGCTTCAACCTTCTCATTGATCGCGCGCAAGAGGGTCTGGTAGTCCGGGTGCTCCCACTCACCCTCCCAGCCGACCAGGTTTGCACACTGCCTACGGCCGAAGCCGAGCGGCGGTTCAATCGGATCGATAAGGACAGGAATGAGCTTTTCCTGCCGCTTGCCCACCTCCGCCTCGTCGGTGACGAACTCCTTGTAAATGGACGTGGCCGACCACAAGACGATGACACACTTCGCCTGGGCAAGCCGGCTGGTGATTTCCTTGTGCCAGTTGGAGCCGGCGGGGATCGAAATATCCCACCACACCGAGCGGTCGGCGCGTTCCAGCGCGTCGACGAGGACCATCGCCCGGTCGCGGTCTTCGCGCGCGTAGCTGATGAAAACGTCGACCACTGCTGAGGCCCGCCCCGCCTTTGCCGCCATCCCCGTCGTCGTTGTCAGGCCGCCGCTACAAGGCCCAACCGAACGTATACGCGCAAAAGCACGTAACACTCGCAACTTCTTGCCATTATTATGCCACAAGAATGCGATGTAATCACGATAAAATGTGCCGGTTACTGCGCTCTTGCTCAGTCGCACCCGTGGTCAATTCTAGCACTGCAGGCGGTCGGTACAAGGAAGCTCGGCGTTGCGTGATGATGAATCGTAGTTCCGCCACTCCAGAGCGCAAGGCCGCTGTACCGCCGCTGACGGTTGACTGCCGCGGATCTCTTTCGTCTGAGGGGACCGCAGTGAGGCTGATGCTATTGCGCCGGTGGCGGCTGTTGCGGTTCGGTTTGTCGTGGCATAGGTGATCAGGCTGAAGGCGGTTTGGCCAGCGCGTCTCGTTCCGGGCGCACTGACTTAACCCCGCCTTTCCTGTCCGACTTGATACCTCCGCGTTGCCGGAATGCCCTGCCGGCTATCTCGGCTCAAAGGATGAAGTCGGCCGCGACGTAGTGTTTCGCCAAGGAGGCGCCGTCGGAGAGTGCGATCTCCATCTCCACGGCGTTGTCCGCATCGTTACTGACCTGGACGATGGTTTGGCTATTGGACCCGTCGTAGACGCGGACGCTGGCGCCAATCAACGCACCGGTGCCCTTCCAGGCAAGCGTGCCGCCGTATACCGCCGAGAGATCGATGCGGTCTTCCAGTGCCGCTCCTGGCAATTTGAAGTAGACAATGTCGCGGCTGCTGCCGACGGCGGATTCCGACACTGCGCTGAAGCGGAAGATGTCATTGCCGGCCCCGCCCCCCATGGTGTCCCTGCCAAGGCCGCCGATGAGGGTGTCGTTGCCGATGTCGCCATAGATGTCGTCGTTGCCGCTTCCACCATCGATATAGTCGTCGCCATTGTGGCCGATTGCGTAGTCATTGCCGGCTTCGCAGTAGATCCGATCGGCGCCGTCGGCTGAGTTGGGGCCTGACCCGAAGTACCCCCAGATCTTATCGTTGCCGTTGCCACCGTAGATGGTGTCTTTGCCGCCCCCTCCTGCGATTGAGTCGTTGCCATCACCCGCAGAGACCGAGTCATTTCCGGTATCACCGGAGAGAGAGTCGTTGCCGGCGAGCCCGCTCAGGGTGTCGTTGCCGCCAAGGCCTAGCAGGGTGTCGTTGGCGCTTGTTCCGGTAAGTTTGTCGTTGCCAGCGGTCGGACCCGCAGTGACCGCCGCCGCTAGCGAGCTACTTGGCACCATGGTCGTTATGTCGCTAACGCCGTATTGCACGCCGGGTGCAGCCCGCCCAAAGACCGCCCAGCAGTATCCGTTGGCTACCGCCCCTTCCACCTCGTACCAGTTGAGGTAGAAGGCATACATCCGGGTGCCGGAGGCTTCGTAATAGCCGAAAACGGGCACCGAATGGTCGGTTATGCCGTCATATCCCGTGTCGATCGAGGCGATGACGGGCCGGCCTGCATCAATTTCGTGCTTAAGCGTATCCCACGATGTCGCGTTGTAGTAGTACTGAGCTGAGTTAAACTGATAGCCTTTGAAGCTGGCATAGCCTTTGATTGCGCCGGCAATCTTGGACGTGTAGGTCCAGCCATAGTCCAGGGGATCAGCGGACGTTCCCAGCCAATCGGCGATGCTGTCATAGGCGTTGGGCAGATACGCAACGTCGCGGTAATTGTACTTGGCCGCATGCTGTGCATCCGTGATCTCGTTGGCGACGTTTGGCGTATAGCGGACCTTATCCCAGCCCTGGGCAGCGAACAGGTTGCTGTAACCCTTGACATCCCAATAACCCATCAGGCTGCCGACTGCGGTCGGCGTACAGCCGTGTGTCCAGGTGTATTGCGGGACAGTCGTGATCTGCGGTTGCCGCGGCGCACTTGCTACAGTGTTCAAGGTAGCTCCACTAGCGCCGAAAACTACACGCGAGCTGTCTCTATCACTTGCAAAAGTGACGTCCTCAACGCCGCGAAGCCAAGACAAACTACTGGTGTTTGTCATCTGCCTTCTCCCAAAATGACTCTTATATTCTATCCCGCGAGGGAGAGGTTACAAGTGCTAGGTGAGGTTTCTCGCGCTTTTGTGCTGTACTGTTGCATCCTTTCTCGTGCCGTGTGACGTCTGCCACTTCATGATTGGAGTACTGCTAGGTCGAGCACACGGTGTTCTTCTCCCCGCGTATCGGGTCAGGTACGTCTTGCGTCGGCGCTGTGTGCGCCATCTGCATACCGGGCGCCATGCCTGTCATCGGCGTCAACCCGGACGTGTGCGGCGGGCCCGGACTCTCGCGGGCCTCCTGCTTCGCCGTTGTGCCGATGCGGAGGTCGTCGGCCTTGTCCTCAACGAACGGCCGGGCGGAGTCGAACTGGGCGCAGCCGACCACCGCTATGAAAGGAATGACGGACAGGTCGCGGGAAAAGGACATCGCCCCGCCTCTCGCCCAGGTGTGCGAAGACAACCCAGCCCACCCATGCCATCAAGAGAATGCCACCCCTGCCTGGGCCAAGCAAGCTATTTTTCTATTCGGGGTTGCAAGTGAGTTGCACGCATGCCCGGCCATCTGGGCCGCCGCTGACGGTTGACAGCAGCGGATCTCTTTCGTTGGAACGGACCGCAGTGAGGCTGATGCTATTGCGCCGGGGGCGAGGGCGGCTTTTGCGGTTCGGTTTGTTGTGGCGCGGGTGACGGGGCTGAAGGAGGTTTGTCCAGCGCCTCTCGTTCCTGGCGTAGCTGCGTCAAGCGCAATTCCTTGTCGTCGCGCTCCATCGTCAGCTCTTCGAGTTCCCTATTTAACCCGTCTTATTCATGACGCCGGCTGGGCGCTGGGTTTTCGATGCGAGCTGGCTGATGGGACGAGCCTGGCCTTTCGGGTTTTTTCCCGTTGTCGTTCGACT
>UXAT02000011.1 GCA_900609035.2 Candidatus Defluviicoccus seviourii
GAATAGGGCTTCGCCATCCATGCTGGCCTCCTTCTCCAGCACCCATCTTGAATCAGATCTTCGCCCCACAGGGAATCCCCTAAATCCGATTCCGCCTAAACCGACCCCGCTCTAGTGCACTGGCACAAACAGAGCGTACATCCTGTTTGTGCTGAAAGTGCACGCGATTCAATATGTTCTGGCTCGGGCGTGAATCGCCCGATAGGGTCGCTGCACGATCAATCGGCGGACCGGCCTTAACCGTTCGCGGTACCCTTGCCCGCTTTGCCGCCGCCAATCCGTGGTTCGGTGCCGGCAAGCAGACGGCGGATGTTGTCGTTGTGGCGAAAGAAGCCAACGAGCGCCAGCACCAGACCGGCGACAGCATGGTTGAGCCCGGCGAAGCCTCCCATCAAGAACGGCAGCGCTGCCAGCGCCGTTAACGCCGCGAGCGAGGAGATGCGGAAGACGGCGGCCATTGCCAGCCAGATCGCGCAGGCGGCGAGGCCCGCTGGCCAGGCGAGCGCCAGTGTCGTCCCCAGCGTCGTCGCCACGCCTTTGCCGCCCTTGAACCTGAGCCATACTGGAAAGTTGTGGCCGAGCACGGCCGCGACGCCGGCGAAAAGCCCTGTGAGTGTCCCCCACTGACCAAATACAAGCGCCGCGACGGCACCCTTGCCACCGTCCAAGAGCAGCGTTGCCAGCGCCAGCGGTTTGTTGCCTGTGCGCAGGACGTTGGTGGCGCCGATATTGCCGGAGCCGATCGAGCGGATGTCGCCGAGCCCGGCAACCCGCGTCAGCAAGAGGCCGAACGGGACCGAGCCGAGGAGGTAGCCCATCACCACCGCCAGCACGAGCAACGGCGGCGCTGCATCCGCTTCGGCCATTAAGCGCCCCTCTTGGCGCGGGTGAGATCGAACACCCGCCGACCGTCGACAATCGTGAACAGCACCCGGCCCTGCACCGGCCGGTAGTCGAATGGCGTGTTCTTGGACTTGCTCGAGAGTTCGTGCTCACGCACCTGCCACGGCCGGTCCGGATCGAACAGCATCAGGTCAGCCGCCGCCCCTTTTGCGAACCGTCCACCCGAAAGGTGCAGGAGATCCGCCGGCCGCCAGGTCAGCCAGCCGAGCACATCAAGCAGGGACGCGCGGCCGTTATGGTAAAGTTCAAGCGACACCGCCAGCAACGTCTCCAAACCGATGCCCCCGAAGGCGGCCTGGGCGAAGGGAAGCCGTTTTGAGTCCTCGTCCTCTGGCGTATGGTCGGAGCCAATTGCGTCGATGGTGCCATCGGCCAGGCCTTCGATGACCGCCAGCCGGTCCTTCTCGGTGCGCAGCGGCGGCGACAGCTTGGCAAACGTGCGATAGTCGCCGACCGCGTTTTCGTTGAGCGCGAAGTAGGGTGGAGCGGTGTCGCAGGTGACGGCGAGCCCCGCAGCCTTGGCGCGGCGCACCGCCTCGATCGCCGCCGCCGTCGACAGGTGCGCGAAGTGAAGGCGGCCGTTGGTGAGCTCGATCAGGCGCAAATCGCGCTCGACCATGATCACCTCGGCTACGGCGGGAATACCGCGCAAGCCGAGGCGGGTCGCCATCTCGCCGGCGTTCATGTCGCCGCCCTGGGCGAGCGTCGGCTCCTCCGGATGCTGCACAATCAGCAGGCCGAAGGTGCGGGCGTAATCGAGCGCGTGCCGCATCACCCGCGTGCTGACCACCGCCTTTGCGCCGTCGGTGAAGGCGACCGCGCCGGCCTCGGCCAGGAGCCCCATTTCAGCGAGCTCTTGCCCTTCGAGACCCTTGGTCACGGCACCGTAGGTATAAACCTTGGTCAGGCCTAAGAGCCGGGCGCGCCGGGCGACGAACTCGACGATCGAGACATCATCGATGACCGGATGGGTGTTCGGCAGGCAGACGAGCGACGTGATGCCGCCCGCGGCCGCGGCGTGACCACCAGAGGCCAGCGTGCCTTTGTGCTCCTCGCCCGGCTCACGCAGCTGGACCCGCATGTCGACCAGGCCAGGGCTTAAGCACTGCCCGGCGCAATCGACGACTTCAATATCGGCCGCGAGCCCGACCGCTTTGATGTGGGGACCAAAATCGGCGATCAGCTCGCCTTGCGTGATGAGACCGCCTGGCTGGTCGAGGCGGGCTGCGGCGTCGAGAAGCCGCGCGTTGACATAAGCGACGCGGCGATCCTCGGGCACCGATTTCTGCGACATCGCTGGCCTCCGCTGCCCGCTTCAGACGTTACGCCGCTCGGCGTCGGGCGCCTGCGGCGTCAGCAGATCGAGGCAGGCCATCCGGACGGCGACCCCCATCTCCACCTGCTCGCGGATGACACTGCGGCTGTAATCGTCCGCCACCAGCGAATCGATCTCGACGCCGCGGTTCATCGGACCCGGATGCATGATGAGCGCCGAGGCATTCGCACGCGCCAACTTCTCGTAATCGAGGCCAAAGAAGCGGAAATACTCACGGATCGAGGGGATCAGGGTATCCTGCATGCGCTCCGTCTGCAGCCGCAGCATCATGACAATGTCGACACCTTCAAGGCCACGCCGCATGTCATGAAACACCTCTGCGCCGAGCCGCTCGACGGCTGCCGGCAACAGCGTGCGCGGCGCTACCAGCCGCAAGCTCGCCCCCATCGTGTTGAGGAGATGGATGTTCGATCGCGCCACCCGGGAGTGCGCGATATCACCGCAGATCGCTACCTTCAGCCCGGAGAGCCGCCCCATCCGGCGGCGAATCGTAAGTGCGTCCAGAAGTGCTTGCGTCGGGTGCTCGTGGCTGCCGTCGCCGGCATTGATGACGGCGCAATTGACTTTCTCCGACAACAGCTTGACCGCGCCCGAAGCCGGATGGCGGACCACCAGGACATCGGCATGCATGGCGTTCAGCGTCATCGCCGTATCCAGCAGTGTCTCGCCCTTGCGGACCGAACTCGTCGATACGGTCATGTTGATGACGTCGCCGCCCAAGCGCTTGCCGGCAAGCTCGAACGAGGTGCGCGTCCGCGTCGAGGCCTCGAAGAACAGGTTGATGACCGTGCGTCCGCGCAGGAGCGTCTGCTTCTTGTCGGGGCGGCGATTCTGCTCGACGAACTGCTCGGATCGATCGAGCAAAAGCAGGATCTCCGGCGGCGAGAGGCCCTCGATGCCGAGCAAGTGACGGTGACGAAAGACCGCTTGCGTGTCCGCTGCAACCATGAGCAAGGGACTATACTATGGCCGGGTAACGGCGCAAGGAGGGCGGCATCCCGTTGTCGCAAACAGGGAATATGTCCGACCTGCTAAGCGCGTCTTACTCTCACCCCACCGCCCGCTTCGGCGCCAGGACGATGGCACGGCCGCGGGCCTTCATCGCCCCGGCGGCGGCTTCGGCTTGCGGGCCGGCGCCCCAAAACAGATCAAATCGCAAAGGACCTTTGATCGCGCCCCCCGAATCCTGGGCGATCGCGAGCCGCGTGAATGGACTGGCGGGGACGAGCGGATCGGCAGTCTCGATCCATACCGGCAAGCCGTACGGCAGATAGGTCGGATCTACGGCGAGGCTGCGGCCCGGCGTCAGAACCACACCCTGGCTGCCGATCGGGCCTTCCCCGTCGCTCAAGCGAAAGAACACGAACGACGCATTCTCGGCCATCAGGGCCGGGGCCTCGGCCGGGTTGCGCTTGAGCCAAGCGCGAATCGTCTGCATCGAGACCTCATCCGCGCCAAGCGCGCCGCGGCGCACGAGTTCACGACCAATGGCGGTATAAGTGTGGCCGTTCTTGCCGGCGTAGCCGACGCCGATGGTACGGCCATCGTCGAGCTTGAGACGGCCTGAGCCTTGGATGTGAAGGAAGAAGGCATCGATGGGATCGGCGAGCCAGGCGATCTCCAGACCGCGATCCTTGAGCGCCCCGGCTTCGATTTCGGCCCTCGTCGGCATCGGGACGACACGACCCTTATCCAGCCGGCCGACCAGCCGCTCCCCCGCGAGCGTCTCGCGGAAGAGGCCAAGGTCGATGCTGACCAGTTCGGGCGGTGGCCGGTACAGCGGCGTTCGGTAGCGCCCGCCCGCTTGCAGTGCGCCTAACACAATCGGCTCGTAATAGCCGGTGACGAGTGCTTCCGTCCCACGGCTATCCATCCCCTCGTAGGGCGTGAATGCGCGCTCGAAGAAAGCGCGCGCCCGCGCGGGATCGCCCGCTGGCACCGCGCGGGCCGCTTCGCAGGCCTGCGCCCGGTCGGCGGTTTCGGTTCCCAACTGGGCTGGCCGGCGCAGCCCTGCCTCTTTCTGGCTCGCCGGCACCGGTTTCGCACACGAGCGGACGAAGGCGGCGAGAGCCTCATCCTGCCGGTCGGTGGTCCAGCCCTTGAGTTGAGAGAACGCCAGCGGCCGCAACACCAGCGCCGGCGGTGCTGCATCCTGTACCTGCGCGCGCGGCGCCGGCGGTTCCGCTGCACGGTCGGCCGGAGGGGGTGGCGCTGACGAGCAGGCGGCCAGCAGCACAACCACGATCACCGCCAGTCCAAGACCAATCGGGATCAGCCAGCGGCGGATGCGCTGGCACTGACGGCAGGGTTCTTCCAAGGCCGCCCGCTCCTACTCCGAGCTGTTGGTGGCGACCAATGCCCAGTTAGGATCGCCGACCCGGGTATCGCGGGCAAACGTCCAGAAGTCGGTCACTTCGTTCACCTCGGTCGGGCTGCCTTCGATAACCGCGCCCTCGGCATCGCGCACGACGCTGATCTGGTCGGTCACGAATTTGACGGTGACGTGCGCCGTCCGGCCCGCCATGTACGCCTCGTCGATTTCAGCTGAACGGATGGCCACAAGCTGGGTTTCGAGCTTCTGACCCGTCTCCTGGCGGCGACGAATCGAGTCGGCGAAATTGTTGAACACCTCCTCGCTCAACAGTGGCTTGAGCGTGTCGGTATCGCCGACAGCAAAGGCGCCAACGATCAGCTCAAAAGCGATCCTGGCACCCGACAAGAATTCGTCCGCCGAAAAGGCGGGATCGGCAATCCGGATCTGGGTCAAGCCAGCCGCACCCGGTCCGCCGCTGCCATCACCGGCCGGAGCCGGTTCAGCCGCTACAGTCTCACCGTTGCCGGGGAAGGAAGGTTCGGTTTTTGGCTTCGGCAGCGGCACGACCCGATCGCTGCTGCCCTCCACCGGAGGCTCGCGTGAAAACGGATCCCGGCGCGGCTCTCCTGGGCCGGGGCCTTGATGGCCGGTCCGTTTGCCAAGCACGCTGCGCAAGCGAAAAACCAGAAACGCAGCGATCACTGCAAACAGCAGAATGTCGAGATATGGAATGCTGTCACCCATCGTCTCGCGTAGATCCGAGCTCTCGTTCCGTTGGCCTCAATCGGTGACGACCTCAGTGGCGGTGTCGCCGCCACGTTACCGGCTCCTCCGCTCAACGTCCAGTCAGGCGTTGCCGCCCAAGGTGCCAGCCGATCCCTTTTGTTCGCGTATTCGCGCTTACGCTGAATAATATGGGATGGTCGCCGTACGTCTGCAGCCTCTTCTACCCGAAACCACGGGGAAATTGCGGCTCCGAGTGCCGCCCACCTCTCTTGGCCATCAGTGAGCGCGGTAGCTCAGGGGAATTGCTGGGGAAGGCCGGCGTTGTCGGCCGCCGGGAACCATGTTAGCCAGTCGGCCGCAGGCGAGCTTCCCTTATCACCCGTTCCTTCAAGGAGGATGGCATGAGCGACACGCGCGAGCCCGGCAGCGAGGGTACGCCCGTAAAGACTGACGGCAACGGAAAGGCGCCAGAACGCACGCATCCGCCGATTCTCATTCAGGCGCAGTACATGAAGGATCTGTCGTTCGAGGCACCTGGCGCGCCTGCCGTCTTCACACTCTTGCAGAATAACAAGCCGGACATCCAGGTCCGCGTCGACGTGCACGCAAACACGCTCGGCGAGAATACCTACGAAGTCATCTTGCACCTGCGCGCCGATTGCAAGGTTGCCGACAGCGTCGCCTTCGTCGTTGAACTGTCCTACGCTGGCTTGTTCGCCCTCAATGTACCGGCCGAGCACAGGCGTCCGGTGCTGATGATCGAATGCCCGCGACTCCTGTTTCCCTACGCACGGAAGATCGTTGCCGATGCCACGCTCGAAGGCGGTTTTCTGCCGCTGATGCTGGCGCCGCTCGACTTCGTCCAGCTCTACCAGCGTCAACAGCAGGAGAGTGCGGGCGAGAAATCGTTCGGCGATGCGGAAGGGGAGATCAAGCTTGTCTGAACCGGTCGCTGATCTACAGCATGCCACGTGCAGCGCGGCAGTCGGCTAACGTAACCGCCCCCACAGCGGGTCCTTGAGGCGCCCGATGAGCGCCTTGTGCGCGGCCTCCTCGGCTGGTGTCGGTGCCAAGAGCCGCGGTGTGCGCTTGGGCCGCGGGTCAGCCGTGCCCTTGGCAGCGCGGCTCGACACCAATGCCAGTCCCGGCTGTCGGCCGCCTTTAAGCTGCAGATAGACCTCGGCAAGCAGTTTGGCATCGGTGAGTGCACCATGCTGCGTGCGCGCGCTGGTATCGATCTGAAAGCGCCGGCACAGCGCATCGAGGTTGGCCGGCAGGCCGGGATAGGCCTTACGAGCGAGGTGCACGGTATCGATCGCGCGCTGCGCCGGCAGTGCCGTCAAGCCCAGGCGGCCGAGTTCGGCGTTGATAAAGCCCAAGTCGAAGGCAGCGTTATGGATCACCAGTGGCGATTCGCCAAGAAAGGTGAGGAACGCTTCAACGACGGCGGCAAAGCGCGGCTGATCCTTGAGATGTGCGTCGGAAAGGCCATGCACGGCAAACGCCTCTGCCGGCATCGGGCGGTCGGGGTTAAGATAGGTGTGGAAGTGCCGGCCGGTGGGGACGTGATTGAGCAGTTCCAGGCAGCCGATCTCGACGATGCGATCACCGTTCTGGGGATCAAGGCCGGTCGTTTCGGTATCGAGAACGATTTCACGCATGGAACGCCGGCTACCGCAGGCTCGGCCCTTTCGTCAAGGACCGCCGCCCGGCATGCCGCGGCCGACGTGCTCGTGTCCGCGTGGCCCGGCTATTGTCCTTCAGCGTTCGGATGATATCGACAATGACACGCCGGGTCAGAGCCCGGCCTTGGCCGCTCGGAATGATGAAATCGGCGCGGCGGCGCTTGAGTGCGTCCGGCATCTGGCGGGCAAGCGTCGCCTTGATTCGCACCGCATCGAGTGTGCGGCGGCGGACGAGGCGCTGGTACTGGACGCTGGTCGGCGCCGAGACCACGGCAATGCGATCACACAGCCGGTCAAGTCCAGCCTCGAACAACAGGGGAATGTCGAGAACCGCGAGCGGACTATCGCGGCGGGCAGTAGCTTTCAGAAAACGCTCCTGTGCATCGATGACGAGCGGATGGACAATCGCTTCCAGCCGCTTTAGCGCCTGCGGATCGGCAAAGACCTTTGCCGCTAGCTGGGCGCGGTCGACCGCGCCGGCCGCGACCACGCCAGGAAAGGCAGCCTCGATTGCTGTCACCGCTGCGCCGCCCGGGCCTAGCAGCCCGTGTACGGTCTGATCGGCACAAAAGACGGGAACACCTTCGCGCCGAAACAGGGCCGAGGCTGTCGATTTGCCCATGGCGATCGAGCCGGTCAGCCCGAGGACGATCATGGCAGACCGCCTTCAGCCTTGCGCAGCTTGCAGCACGCTCAGCTTCAATTCCGCTGTTACCTCCGGCTCTGTGCCGAACCAGGCGGCAAATGCGGGCCGGGCCTGATGCAAGAGCATGCCGAGTCCGTCGACGACGCGGTTGCCGCGAGCGGCAGCGCTCGCCAGCAACTCCGTCAGGAGCGGCACATAGACGATGTCGGCAACGACCGCCTCCCGTGGCAACGCATCCAAAGCCAGATTGAGTGGTGGCTCGCCACGCATACCAAGGCTGGTCGCGTTGACGAGTAGGCTCACACCCTCCAGCGCCCCCGCACGATCCCGCCAGTCGATCAGCGTAATTGGCCCGCCAAGGTGTTCGGCCAGCGCGCGCGCGCGCGCGGCGGTGCGATTAACGAGCCGGATTTCCGGCGCCCCGGCTTCGATCAGTGCCTGCACGATCGCCCGCGCCGCGCCGCCGCCACCGATCACCACTGCCACACCGGCAGAAGCCAGCCAGCCCGGCTGGCTGGCGGCAAGGCTTGCCAAGAAGCCGAAACCATCGGTCGAAAGACCACTGATCTGGCCGTCAGGCCCGACGATCAGCGTGTTGACTGCGCCCACTTTTTGCGCCAACGGTGCAACATGGTCGAGGTACGCTATCACCGTCTCCTTGTGCGGGATGGTGACATTGGCACCGGCAAACCCGAGCTTCGGCAAAGCCTTGACCACAGCCTCGAGGTCCTGAGGGGCGACTGGCAGCGGAATGTAGGCACCATCGATGCCGTAGTGGCGGAGCCAGAAGCCGTGCAGGCGCGGCGATAGCGAATGCGCAACCGGCCATCCGATGATACCGGCAATTCGTGCCCGCCCGCTCAGCATGCTCTGTTCCCGCACCCGCCGTTCGCCGTTCCTCTCCCCCTCACCGCATCAATACATGTGCTTGCCGCAGATAGGCCAGCAATGGTAACAGCGGCAAGCCTAGAATGGTAAAATAGTCACCTTCGATGCGGCTGAACAGCTGCACGCCTGGTCCTTCCAGCCGATAGGCGCCCACTGTCTGCCGCACGTTGTCGCCCATCCCCGTCAGGTAGGTGTCGAGAAAGGCTTGCGAGAACACCCGCATGGTGAGCTGCGCCGTCGCCGCTTCGCTCCACGTCAGGCGACCGCCGCGTGCGCAGGCTGCAGCGCTGATCAACGTATGCGTCCGGCCGGCGAGCGCGCTGAGCGCGGCTCTGGCGTCGGCTTGATCGACCGGCTTGTCGAACCAGCGTCCATCACAGTCCAACATCTGGTCAGCACCAATGACCAACGCGTCAGCGCAGCGTTGGGAAACGCTGAGCGCCTTTGCGGTCGCGAGCGCCAGTGCGGCAGCGCGGCTGGTCTCGCCGCGGGCGCGGCAGGCTGCCTTGATCGCTGGTTCGTCGACATCGGCAGCATCCACCGTGAAAGTCAGCCCGGCGCGCAGCAACATCTGCTTCCGGGTCGAACTGGCAGACGCGAGAATTAAAGGCGGCGCGGTCATCGCTGGCAGTTCCGCGCGCCGGCAGCCAGCCGGGCCGAAGTTATCCCGAGCCGGCGGCGGATAAGTGCGTTCGGGTATGGGGACAACGCAATCCCGGGCGCGGCAACCGGATTCATCCCCGCCGTCATTCCAGGCTCCGCTGCATCCTTATCGACCGCCGCCGCCAAGCGCGAAAGACGGCTAAATGCCGCAGCTGCGGGATGACTTCTCCACCGCCCGTTCGGCAGCGCAACGAGCCCACGAAAGTGGCGTTTGCGCATGAGGTTATGCCGTCGCAGCGACAATCCTTCCACCGGCTCGTTCACAGCCATCTTCCGGCACCCGCGAACCGCGGGACAACGTGTGCGCAGATCGATAATCCCCGTTTCTCCACCCCCCTACCACTACAACAACCTTATTTATAAGATTCTTATAGGTGGTAGAAGAAAAGCAGCAAGGTGGACGGAGCAGAAACAAGGGTAATGGAAACGCAAAGCGCCAGCATCAAGCCGCTCGTTGCTGAGCTCAAGGGTGTCCGCCAACCGCACCCACCGGTGTGGTTTATGCGCCAGGCCGGCCGCTATCTGCCGGAATACCAGCGCCTGCGCCGTGGGGAACCCGATTTCCTCCGATTCTGCGCAACGCCGGCACTTACCATCGAGGCGGCGCTGCAGCCGCTCAGGCGGTTTCCGCTCGATGCGGCCATCGTCTTCAGTGACATCTTGGTGATTCCACATGCGCTGGGTCGCAGCGTCCGCTTTGTCGAGGGTGAAGGGCCGGTATTGGAGCGGCTTGAGCGCGAAGACGAGATCGAGGCGCTCACCGTTGGCGCGGTGGCAGACCACCTGCAGCCGGTGTTTGCCTCTGTGCGCGGTCTCAAAGCGGCGTTGGCGAGCGAGGTCAGCCTGATCGGCTTTGCGGGCAGCCCATGGACGCTTGCGGTTTACATGATCGAGGGCCGCGGCGGTACGCAAGGGGAGCGGGCACGCGCCTTCAGCTATGCGCAGCCGGCACTGTTCGGGCGCCTGATCGAGTGCTTGAGTGAGGCGATCGTGGTCTCGCTTCTGGGCCAGGTGCAGGCGGGTGCGGATGTGCTTCAGCTGTTCGATAGCTGGGCCGGCAATCTGGCGGCCGAACCGTTCCGCCGCTGGGTAATCGAGCCGACGGCAGCCATCGTTCGGGCGCTGAAGGCCGCCGTGCCGGAGGTGCCGCTGATCGGCTTTCCACGCGGTGCGGGCGTTGGCTATCAGGCTTACGCGATGGAAACCGGGCTCGACGCTGTGAGCCTCGATGCGAGCGTGCCGCTGGCGTGGGCGGCGACCGACTTGCAGCCACGCGTGGCCGTGCAGGGCAACCTGGATAACGTGCTGCTGGCAGCCGGTGGCGAGGCAATGGCAGCAGCCGTCGAGCGCATTTGCGTGGCACTCGGGGGCGGGCGGTTTGTCTTCAACTTGGGCCACGGTGTGCTGCCGGAGACGCGGCCGGAGCAGGTGGCAGCGGTGGCGGCTCAAGTGCGCGGCTGGCAGCGATCGCGACCGTAATGGCGCGTGTCGGCGTCGTACTGTTCAATCTCGGCGGACCGGACAGTCTGCAAGCAGTCCGTCCGTTCCTGTACAACCTCTTCTCGGATCCGGCGATCTTGCGCCTGCCGGCGGTGTTGCGTCCGGTGTTAGCAGCGTTCATCGCCTATCGCCGGGCCAAGGTCGCGCGCGGCATCTACGCCCAGATTGGCGGCCGCTCACCGATCCTGGAGCTCACACAACAGCAGGCAGAAGCATTGCAGAGGAGGCTTGCAGCCCGTCAGGATGGCCCGGTCAAGGTTGTCATCGCCATGCGCTACTGGCATCCGATGAGCGATGTCGCCGCGCGCGAGCTCGCCGCCTTCAAACCGGATCAGATCGTGCTGGTGCCGCTTTATCCGCAGTTCTCGACGACCACCACCGCGTCCTCGCTAGAAGCCTGGGCAGTGGCGGCGGCCAACGCCGGGATCAGTGCGCCGACCCGTGCCATCTGCTGCTATCCCGATGCTGACGGCCTGATCGAGGCCCTTGCAGCCGGCGTCACGGCAGGCTTGCGCGAGGTTCCGCACGGGCAGGCGGTGCGCGTCTTGTTTTCGGCGCATGGTTTGCCGAAGCGGGTGATTGCGGAAGGCGATCCCTATCAGGCTCAAGTTGAAGCGACGGCAGCCGCAACCGCCGCCAGGCTGGCGCGTGAGGATCTCGACTGGTCAATCTGCTATCAGAGCCGGGTCGGGCCGCTCGAATGGATCGGTCCGTCTGTGGATGCTGAACTGGCACGCGCTGGACACGACCGGGTAGCCGTGGTGGTGGCGCCGATCGCATTCGTCTCCGAGCATTCGGAGACGCTGGTTGAACTCGACATCGAAGCACGCGCAGAAGCGGCACGTCTTGGCGTACCGATCTTCGTGCGCATCCGGACAGTTAGTACAGCACCCGCGTTTATCGAAGGCTTGGCGGTAATGGTCGAGCGCGTGGTGGCTGATCGAGAAGGGGGCGTGGTCAGTCCGGGTGCCGCGTGGCGCTGTGGGAAAGGGCAGTGCGGCTGCCGGCAGCACTGATCGGCATCAACGAAACAAGGAAAGGACGGATGAGCGGCTATTTGTGGCTCAAGGCGGTGCACATCATTTCGGTCATCTCGTGGATGGCGGGTCTTTTGTATCTGCCGCGCCTCTATGTCTACCACGCCGGTGTCGCGGCCGGTTCGGAGGCTTCCGCGACATTCAAGGTGATGGAGCGTAAGCTCCTAAAATATATCATGAATCCGGCGATGATCGCGTCGTTCGTGACTGGCTTGGCGCTGATCTGGCAGTTGGGTGAGGCGGCGCTCACGATGGGCTGGCTGCACACCAAGATCCTGTTGCTGCTCGGCATGGGGGCGATGCATGGAATGATGGCACGCTGGCGTCGCGAGTTCGAACAGGACCGCAACACGCACTCGCACCGCTTCTTCCGGGTCATGAACGAGGTGCCGACGCTGCTGATGATCGGCATCGTCATTCTTGCCGTCGGCAAGCCGTTCTAGCGAGAGACGGACGTAAGCAGGCAAGCAAGCGGATGGAACGAATATAACCAAGGTGGGAAGGTGGTAATTCGGCGTTTGACAAGCGCACCCGAATTGGGCCATTGTCCCGTTAATCTTCATAGGAATACCCAAGCCCGTCTTACCTTAGCCTTCCAGTCGCCGCCGCGACCGTTATGCCGTCTCACGAACGGTGTGGTTCGCACGTGCGGCCGAGCCTGCGTTTGACGAAGGCACCGGACGCTCCCATCCCTAATCGTCTCTCTTTTTCCTCTGGAATCGCGCTGCCCCGATGAATTTCAAGGAACTCAAGTCTAAGCCGCCCGCCGAGTTGCTCGCGTATGCGGAGGAACTTCGGATCGAAAATGCGAGCTCCCTGCGCAAGCAGGAGATGATGTTCGCGATCCTGAAGACGCTGGCCGAAAACGATGTGTCGATCTTCGGCGAGGGGGTGCTGGAGGTGCTGCAGGACGGTTTCGGCTTCCTGCGTTCACCGGAGGCAAACTATCTGCCGGGCCCGGATGATATCTATGTGTCGCCGAGCCAGGTGCGCCGCTTCGGGCTCAGGACCGGGGATACGGTCGAGGGTGAGATCCGCGCGCCCAAGGACGGCGAGCGCTACTTCGCGCTGCTGCGCATCACCCACATCAATTTCGCCGACCCCGCCGAGGTCCGCCACCGCATCAACTTCGACAACCTGACGCCGCTCTACCCCGAAAAGAAGCTGATGATGGAGGTCGAGGGCTCGGGCGGCAAGGACCTGACCTGCCGCGTCATCGACCTGATTGCGCCGATCGGCAAAGGACAGCGGGCGCTGATCGTCGCCCAGCCGCGTACCGGCAAGACCGTGATGCTGCAGAACATCGCGCACGCAGTCGCGCAGAACCATCCGGAATGCTACCTGATCGTGCTCCTGATCGATGAGCGGCCGGAGGAAGTCACCGATATGGCGCGCTCGGTCAAGGGCGAGGTGATCAGCTCCACCTTCGATGAGCCAGCCACGCGCCATGTTCAGGTGACCGAGATGGTTCTGGAGAAGGCGAAGCGACTGGTCGAACACAAGCGCGATGTCGTCATCCTGTTGGACTCGATCACGAGGCTCGCACGCGCCTACAACACCGTGGTGCCGTCGTCGGGCAAAGTGTTGACCGGCGGTGTGGATGCCAATGCGCTGCAGCGGCCGAAGCGCTTCTTCGGCGCCGCGCGCAATATCGAGGAAGGCGGCTCGCTCACCATCATCTCGACCGCGCTGATCGACACCGGCTCGCGCATGGACGAGGTGATCTTCGAGGAGTTCAAGGGCACCGGCAATTCGGAGATCGTGCTCGACCGCAAGCTCGCCGACAAGCGGACCTGGCCCGCGATCGACATCACCAAGTCGGGCACCCGCAAGGAGGAGCTGCTGGTCGAAAAGCCGACGCTCGCCAAGATGTGGGTCCTGCGCCGTGTCTTGATGCCGATGGGCGTCGTCGATGGAATGGAATTCCTGCTCGACAAGCTGCGCAGCACTCGCAAGAACAGCGAGTTCTTCGAGGCGATGAATACTTAGTGGTAGGCAGCAGCGAATCGATCCGCTTGCTAATCTGCCAGCTCTTTCCGCGCTTCGTCTCGGCGACTCCAGGGAACCGGCCTAATCTCGTAGTTCCTCAGCGCTTCCGTAACAGTGCTTGAGATAGTTCGCTCATTGTCATTCAGGAAAGCGTAGGACACGGAGTTCTCCGGCCTCACCTCGCGCGTGTCGAGCCACGCCATAATCAAATTCTGTGCGTAGTTCCGATTAGGATTGTTAATAGCACGCAAGATACGCTCCGGCTGTATACGCGATTTCGGAATGACGAAATCGAACATGTGATCATATCCCGTCTTACCTGTAAATTTCACACGCGGGATATAGCGTATCTCGGATAGATCAAGCCAGCTCTCAACATCCTCAAAAAACAGCGCTTCCACGGTTGGCGAGGCTAGATAAAACATATCGTGGACGGAAAGAATTGCTTGAATCAGGTTGTGCTTGCGCAGCGCGAAATTGTCTGTGGTCGCGTGGACGCATAGTTCCTGACGGTGTTCTTCTATGCCAAAACCATTGAGAACGGATTTGAGGATATCCTTCCGCTTAGGGCTATCAAGCAAAAAGCCTGAATGAGCAAGGTCTAACAGCGTCTCGCCAGCATCGGTAAGATAATAGCCCCCGTTGTGCGCGCGAGCGTATACTTGAATATAATCATTATGACGGTCGAGATAGGGTGTCGTGATTTCCGCCCAACCATTGATGCGGCTGATGGCCGTCTTATCTTTCAGCCATCGCCAGTACCCTTCAACCAGTGCCTCAACTTCAGTCATGTGAACAGCCCCTGATTAAAGTGCGGTGGCCGCGTCACGTTGCAGTAGCGCATGAAATCCTGAAGCAAACGAAAATGATCGTCAATAGAGGGAAATCGGTCTGTTGGGATTGGAATAGCCCAGCGGTCGTTGTAGCCCTCGCGGAAGAGGTGCAAGTGGGGGCAGCCGATCTCCGTGCCGTCCGGGTTCCGATGAGGGGAGCCACCAAAGTCAAGTCGGGCTAGGATTAGGGTGGTGCGGGCGCGGTTCTGGAAGGTTCCCTTAATCAGGTTGATACGGCTCCGAGTGGATATCGAGACAGAAGCTTTCAGCTCTATCCGGAGAGGCAAGGGGAACGCTGAGGCCACCGCCGAAGTCGGGAAGTAGCCGTCGCTCCTCGTCGACGCGGTGTTTCTCCATCGCGAGCAACGCGTCGGCTTCCGCTTGTGTAAGCCATGGGCTCATCCCCCAGCCTTCGCCGCGTATCGAGCCGCAACTGCTACGGCATCAAGAGCGTCGAGCCGGTCGTCTTGCGCGCTTCCAGATCACGGTGCGCTTGGGCCGCGTCCCGCAAGGGATAGCGCTGATTGATCTCGACCGTGACGGCTCCCTTCAGCACCACCTCGAAGAGGGCCCGAGCGCTCGCCACCAGATCGGCACGCTTGGCGGTGTAGGTCATCAGCGTCGGCCGGGTCAGGAACAGCGAGCCTTTGGCCGACAAGATGCCGGGTTCAAAGGACGGCACGGCGCCGGATGCATTGCCGAAGCTCACCATCATGCCCATCGGTGCCAAGCAATCGAGTGAGCCCATGAAGGTATCCTTGCCGACCGAGTCATAGACCACGGCGACACCAGCGCCGCCCGTGAGCGCCTTGGCTTGGTCGACGAAATTCTCACGCGTGTAGACGATCGGGTGGTCGCAGCCGTGCGCACGCGCGAGCTCAGCCTTGGCGTCGGAGCCGACGGTGCCGATCACTTGTACGCCCAGATGTTTCGCCCACTGGCAGACGATCAAACCGACCCCGCCGCTCGCCGCGTGGACCAGGATCGTGTCGCCGGCCTTGACCTTGTAGGTACGGCAGAGAAGGTATTCGGCCGTCATGCCTTTCAGCATCATCGCCGCTGCGTGGGCGTCATCGATGCCGTCAGGGAGCGCGACCAAGCGGTCGGCCGGCATAAGGCGAACTTCGGCATACGCACCAGCTGGAGGGCTGGCGTAGGCGACCCGGGTTCCTGCGGTGAGATCGCTCACCCCCGGCCCTACCGCCTCGACGATGCCGGCAGCCTCCAGCCCGATGACTGCCGGCAGGGATGGCAGCGGGTAAAGGCCGGTACGGTGGTAGACGTCGATGAAGTTAAGACCGATCGCCGTGTGCCGCAGCCTCACTTGGCCGGGGCCGGGCTCGCCGACCGTGACCTCCTGCCAGCGGAGGTTCTCAGGACCGCCGGTCTCAGAGAGAACAATCGCGTGGGGCATGGGCGTTTCCTCGCAAGCGCCGGGTCAAGGGCGGCGGTGTCGTTACGGCGGCGCCTTCGTGGCGCAGCAGCCAGGCCTTGGTGTCGATGCCGGAGCCACCGGAGTAACCGGTCAGGCTGCCGTCGGCGCCGATCACGCGGTGGCACGGGATGATGATCGGAATTGGGTTAGCGGCACAAGCACGCGCGACTGCCCGGGGACCGCTGCCGAGTTCACCTGCCAGCGCGCCATAGCTGCGGGTTTCACCGCAAGGAATGGCAGTGAGTGCTGCCCAGACGCGGCGCTGAAAAGTGGTTCCGGCGGGCTTGAGCGGCACGCTGAACAGCCGCAGGTGACCTTCGAAGTAGGCTTGCAGCTCCTCCACCGCCACCCGCACGAGAGGATCGAGCAGGCCACAACCTGCCTCCCCCCAGTCCAAAGCAACGATGGCGCCGTCGGCGGCTGTCACTGTCACCGGACCTAAAGGGCTCACGAAGGTGGCGTGGGTCATGGCTGGTTCTCTATCCTGTCATGAGTGCGCTGTGCAAGGCGGAAGCATCGGTGAGCGGCAGGCTGCAGGTGCCGCTCTGGCAGACATAGGCGGTAGGCTGTCCGTTCACTGCCGTCTTGCCGTGGGCAGGGTGGCCGACCGGCAACTCCACCCCCGGCACTAGTCGGGTAATGGCAGCAAGTGGCTGGACGGCAGCAGTACGGCACAGGGTCCGCGTGGCCGGGTCGTCCGCAGCCCCGATTACGACCACCTGCAGCCCCCGCTCCAGCGTCTCCCAACCGGTCAGAAGGCCGGGGATGGAGAGTAGGTATTGGATCTTGTCGGAGGAGAACAGGCGTATCAAACGCTCTGCCCGCGTGCGGTAGGCGTCCTCGCCGGTGAGCAGAAACAGGCGCGCCAGCACATCGACCATGACGCCGTTGCCGGATGGGACAGCATGATCTGCCACGACTTTGGGGCGGTTGATGACGTCAAGGGTATCGTCGGCGGTCTGGTGGTAGCCATCGCCGCTCTCATCCCAGTAGTGGCGATCGGCGACGTCAACCCAGGTGCGCGCTGCCGCGAGGTAGTCAGCTTCGCCGGTTGCTTCGTAGAGTGCCAGCGCGGCAGCACTCAGCGCGGCATAATCCTCGATGACCGCCGGGTGGCGTGCCATGCCGGCGCACCAGGTGTGGCGCAGACGTCCGTCAACCTGCATATGACGGCTGACGAAAGCGAAAACCTGCTGCGCCGCGGTGAGCCACGCAGGTTCATCAAAGACGACCGCGGCACGCGTCAAGCCCGCGATCATCATCCCGTTCCAGTCCGCGAGCACCTTGCCGTCCCGGCCCGGCGGCACGCGCTCGCAGCGCACCGTGAGCAGCCGGTTGCGCGCAGCGGCCAGGGCGGCCTCGTCGACGGAGAGGCTGGCGCGGGCAGACGCCGTGCGGTTGAGGATCGTCATTCCCTCCCAGTTGCCGCCACGGCGGACGTCGTAAATGCGGCAAAACGGGTCGGCCGCATCGCCCAGCACCGCTTCGATCTCGGCGCGGGACCAGACGTAGTACTTGCCTTCCTCCCCTTCGCTGTCGGCATCGAAGGCGGAAGCGAAGGCAAAGCTGCCGTCGTCGGGGTACTCGACCCGCATCTCGTTGAGTGCCCAAGCGATCGTCTCCCGGACGCGCTGGGCATAGAGCGGACTTTGCGTCGTCTGCCAGACCTCGGTAAGCAGGTCGACCAGGAGCGCATTGTCGTACAGCATCTTCTCGAAGTGCGGCACGAGCCACTGCGCATCGGTCGAGTAGCGTGCGAATCCGCCGCCCAAGTGATCGTAGATGCCACCTTGAGCCATTTCGTCGAGCGTCAATGTGACCGCCAGCTTCAGCATCGGGGCGCGGGTCCGCATCGCGCTGCGCCACAGGAAGCGGAAAAACACAGGCTGCGGGAACTTGGGTGCGCCGGCCGTACCGCCTGTCAGTGGATCGACCATCCTGAGCGCACCGGCTGCGACCTCGTCGACCATCGCGCATGAGAGGCCCTCTCCGGGTTCTGGCTTGGCCATCCGTGCCATGGCATCGCTTAAGGCCTCGACGTTCTTGCCGACCTTGTCCTTGTCGGTGTGATAAACGTGCGCCACTTGGCGCAGGATATCGGCGAATGCGGGCCGGCCGTAGCGAGGTTCGGGCGGAAAATAGGTGCCGCCCCAAAACGGACGTCCGTCGGGGGTGAGAAACATCGTCAGCGGCCAGCCGCCCTGCTCACCCAGCAGCGCCAACGCGGTTTGGTAAATGGCATCGACGTCGGGACGCTCCTCGCGGTCAACCTTGATGTTGACGAACAAATCGTTCATCAGCCGCGCAGTTTCGGCCCGCTCGAAGCTCTCATGCGCCATCACATGGCACCAATGGCACGCCGCATAGCCGACCGAAAGCAGGATTGGCCTGTCATTCTCTCGCGCCGTCTTGAGCGCCGCTTCCCCCCACGGTCGCCAGTGCACGGGGTTGTCCTTGTGTTGCAATAGGTAAGGGCTGGTTTCGGCGGCGAGAAGATTGCTTGACATGGCGGCGGACTCCGTGCGTTTTGCTCGCCGCTTCGGGCGGGCAGGCGCAACTCACCTGCAGCCTTTAACTTTGGGCCGGAGCACTCCTGCGGCAAGCGCGATCTCGTGCCGGCCGGGGGCGGGTCCGGCTTCCGCGGAGACGCTTCGAGCATGAAAGTTCACATCGATATCGATTGCACGCCGGAAGAGGCACGGGCGCTGTTCGGCCTTCCCGACGTTCAGCCAATGCAGAACGCTTTGATGAAGGAGATCGAGGTACGCATGAAAAAGGCGCTGGCGGCGATGGAGCCGGAGGCGCTGGTCAAGACGTGGCTGCCGGTCAGCATTCAAGGTTTCGAGGAGTGGCAGAAGTTTATCTGGTCACGCCTTACCGGGCGCGCCAAGGGGGAGTCCGACTCGCGCAAGGGAGCGGACGATTGATTGCGGAGCCGGCCGCGCCGTCCTGGTACCGCTGTCACGTCTTCTGCTGCACGAACGAACGCCCGGCCGGTCACCCGCAGGGCTCGTGTGCCAAACGCGGCGGCAAGCGGTTGCGGGATTATATGAAGGCGCGCGCAAAGGAGCTGGGACTCGGCGACGTGCGCATCAACAGTAGCGGCTGCCTCGACCGCTGCGAGCACGGGCCGACAATGGTCATCTATCCACAAGGCGTTTGGTACCATTACGAGAGCCGTGAGGATGTCGAGGAAATCCTGAGCCGGCACCTGATTGGCGGTGAAGTGGTCGAGCGCTTGCTCCTGCCGAAGCGCGATGGCGAAGGGGCTGCGGCGGGCGTGTCGGTGCCCACGGCTTGAACGACAGGCATTCGGCGCACGGTTGAGGGCGTTCGCGTGATGCCGGCGGCAACGATCTTCGCGCTGGCTTCTGGGGCTGGCCGGGCCGGTGTCGCGGTGATCCGCATCTCGGGACCTGGGGCACTGAGAGTCCTTGAGAGCTTGAGCGGCCAAAGCGGCTTCAGGCCGCGGAACGCGAAGCGGGTTGAACTTGTGGCCGCCGAAGGCGAACGCCTCGATAGCGCCCTCGCGCTGTGGTTTCCGGCACCGAACAGTTTCACTGGGGAGGATGTCGCCGAGCTGCACGTGCACGGCGGCCGGGCTGTCGTGGCTGACGTGCTGGCAGCGCTCGGCCGCTGTGATGGCTTGCGAGTAGCAGAAGCCGGGGAGTTCACTCGCCGGGCCGTGCTCAATGGCAAGATGGACCTCACGCAGGCAGAGGGCTTGGCCGACCTGGTGGCGGCGGAAACCCCAGCGCAGCGGCGCCAGGCGCTGCGGCAAGCGGATGGCGGGTTGCGCGACCTGTATGAGAGCTGGCGGGCGCGGCTGGTGCGGCTGCAGGCGCACGTAGAGGCGGGTATCGATTTCGCCGATGAGGACGCAGGCGCCGGAGACCCAACCCGGCATGCCGCGATCGCAACAGAGCTTGCGCGGCTGGGTAAGGAAATAGGGGATCATTTGGCCGATGCCGGCAGGGGCGAACGACTGCGCGAGGGCGTGCGGGTCGCGCTCGTCGGCGCGGTCAATGCTGGAAAGTCGAGCCTTTTGAACGCGCTGGTGCGGCGTGAGGCTGCGATTGTCTCGCCGCATGCGGGCACCACGCGCGACGTCATCGAGGTGGCGGTGGACCTCGACGGCTATCCAGTTGTCTTTGCCGATACCGCTGGGCTGCGCAACGCCCCAGGGGATGTGGAAGCTGAGGGGGTACGGCGCGCCCGCGCCTGGGCGGCGGCCGCCGACCTCAAGCTGGTCGTGTTCGACGGCGCGGTGTGGCCGGAGGTGGATGCGGCGAGCCTGGCGTCGGTCGATGGCAACACACTCGTGGTGATCAGTAAGGCGGATCTGCGGGCACCAACGGCCGTATGTCTGCCGGATGGGTCGTCGGCGCTGGCCGTGTCGGCCGTCACCGGAGTGGGGCTTGGCAGCCTGCTGGATGCGCTGCGGCGGGAGATTGCGGTGCGGTTTGCCGTCGGTGAGGCGCCGGTGCTCACACGGGCACGGCATCGACAGGCGCTGGAGCAGTGCGCGGCGAGGCTGGAGCAGGCGGGAGGGGCGGCCGAGGCTCTGGAGCTGCAGGCGGAGGACGTTCGCGCGGCAGCCGATGCGCTCGGTCGGATAACCGGGCGGGTGGATATCGAACAGTTGCTGGATGTCGTGTTCCGCGACTTCTGCATCGGCAAATGATGTTTCACGTGAAACGGTGCCCTGCCTCGGCTGGGGTTTGACGACCGCCCTCCGCGTCGCTACCGTCTGCCGCCATGGGTGAACAGGGCTTCGATGTCATCGTCATTGGCGGCGGTCATGCCGGCTGCGAAGCGGCGGCCGCGGCAGCGCGGGTTGGCGCCCGAACGCTGTTGCTCACCCATGACCTGGCGCGGATCGGCGAGATGTCGTGCAATCCGGCGATCGGCGGCCTCGCCAAAGGACAGATGGTGCGGGAGATCGACGCCCTGGATGGTTTGATGGCGCGCGCCATCGACCGCGCCGGCATCCAGTTCCGTGTTCTTAACCGCTCGAAGGGACCGGCGGTGCACGGCCCGCGCGCCCAAGCCGATCGGGCGCTCTATCGCGCGGCCATGCAGGGGCTGTTGCAGGAGCAAGCGGGGCTAACGCTGCGCGCCGATGCGGCAGAAGATCTATGCCTGGGGTCTGGAGGAAGGGTTTCCGGCGTCGTGACGGCAAGCGGCGCCGTGCTGGCGGCCGGAACGGTGGTGATCACCACCGGGACATTCCTGCGCGGCGTCATTCATATCGGCACGACACAAGTGCCGGCCGGCCGCGTCGGCGAGCGGCCGGCTCTCGGCCTCGCGGACGCGCTGCGCGGGCTCGGATTGCGCATGGGACGCCTGAAAACCGGTACGCCACCGCGCCTCGATGGCCGCACCATCGCCTGGGGGGAGCTGGGCGAGCAAGCTGGAGACGAGCCACCGCAGCCATTCTCCTACCTCACGGAAGCGATCACGACGCCGCAGATCGTTTGCGGCGTCACCGGAACGACGCCGGCCACGCATGCGCTGATCCGCGCCAACCTCGACCGCGCGCCCTTGTACTCCGGGCAGATCCGCTCCACCGGGCCGCGCTACTGTCCCTCGATCGAGGACAAGGTGGTCCGTTTCGCCGACCGCGAGCGGCATCAGATTTTTCTCGAACCTGAAGGGCTCGACGACAATACGGTGTACCCCAATGGCATCTCGACCTCGTTGCCGGCTGAGGTGCAAAGGGCGCTGTTGACAACGATCCCAGGCTTGGAGCGGGCAACGATGCTCCGGCCCGGCTACGCCATCGAGTACGATTGCGTCGATCCGCGCGAACTCAAGCCGACGCTTGAATGTTTGGCCGTGCCCGGCCTCTTCCTTGCCGGACAAATCACCGGCACAACCGGCTATGAGGAGGCGGCGGCGCAGGGGCTGATCGCCGGCGCCAATGCCGCCCGCGTCGTTGGCGGGTGTCGGGACGGCTTCGTTCCCGACCGTGCCGAAGCCTATATCGGCGTCATGATCGACGATCTGGTGACGCTCGGCGTCGATGAGCCGTACCGGATGTTCACCGCCCGCGCCGAATACCGCCTCGCCTTGCGCGCCGATAATGCCGATCAGCGGCTGACCGAGCGCGGGATGGCGGCGGGAGTGGTCGGCAGCACCCGCGCAGCAGCGTGGCGCACCAAAGCCTTGGCACTGCAGCAAGGCCGTGCCCAGCTTGCCGCGCTGCGGGCGACGCCGCCGATGCTCGAGGCGGCAGGCCTGCCTATCAACGACGATGGCCAGTGGCGCAACGGGCTCGAACTGCTCGGTTTTCCGGCCATCGATGTTGCTGCCTTGTCGCGCTTGTGGCCAGAGGTGGCGGAAATCCGGCCCGAGGTGGCGGCGCAATTGGAGAATAACGCCCGATACCGCGGCTACCTCAATCGCCAGCAGGCCGACATCGACGCCTTCCGCCGCGATTCCGGTATCACCCTGCCCGATGACCTCGACTATGCCGGAGTCGCGAGCCTTTCGACCGAAGTCAGGCAGAAGCTCACCCGCGCCAGACCGGCGACGTTGGCGGCGGCGGCGCGCATCCCCGGCATCACCCCGGCTGCGCTAACCGCGCTGCTGGTCCATCTCCGTCGCGCGGTGGCGGCATGAGCGCCGCACCAGCCCCACTGTTTCACGTGAAACAGGCTGGGAGCAACTTGCCGCCACTCACCGCGCCGGAATTCCAAGCGCTCAGCGGCTGCACCGGATCAGAGATCGCGCGCCTCACGGCGTACCTCGACGTGCTGATCCATTGGCAGCGACGCATCAATCTCGTCGGCGCCTCAACGCTCGCCGATCCGTGGCGGCGCCACATCCTCGACTCGCAGCAGCTGGTACCGCTGCTACCGGTGGACGCCCAGGCGGTCACCGATCTCGGCAGCGGCGGCGGCTTCCCAGGGCTCGTAATCGCGATCCTGACCGCGGCGCGGGTCACGCTGGTGGAAGCCGACCAGCGCAAGGCCGCCTTCCTCGCTGCTGCCGCCCGCGTGAGCGAAACCGATGTTGCCATCGCCTGCCAACGGATGGAAACCCTCGCCCCGGGCAGCGCCGACGTCGTGACCGCGCGCGCCTGTGCGCCGCTGCCGCGCCTGCTGTCGGTCATCGCCCGCATCCTACGCCCGAACGGCGTCGCTCTGCTGCTTAAAGGACAAACGGGTCAGGTTGAATTGACGCAAACCGAAAAACACTGGAAAATGCGCAGCAGTATGATCGCCAGCCGATCCGACCCCGGCGGTGTGATTCTTCAGCTTCAGGATATCCAGGCTCTGCCATGAAGGAAGGGTTTCCTCCGGCGCCACTGCGCGGGCCGCGCATCATTGTGCTGGCCAACCAGAAAGGCGGCGTCGGCAAGACGACCACTGCGATCAATCTCGGCACTGCCTTGGCCGCCGTCGGCCGCACGGTTTACCTGGTTGACCTCGATCCGCAGGGTAACGCCTCGACCGGTTTCGGTGTGCCGCAGGCCAAGCGGCGGCCAAGTTCGTATGACGTCCTGATCGGCGCCTGCTTTCTTGAGGTCGCGGCGCAGCCGACGCTGGTGCCGCGGCTCTCGATTGTGCCGGCCGGCGTCGACCTGTCCGGTGCCGAGATCGAGCTGGCAACGGTCGATGGCCGCGAGCGCTACCTGCAAGACGCGTTGCGGCCGCTGCCGCCGGGCTGCGATTACGTGCTGATCGATTGCCCGCCGGCGCTTGGCCTATTGACACTGAACGCGCTCGTTGCGGCTGACGCGGTCATCGTGCCGCTGCAGTGCGAGTTTTTCGCGCTGGAGGGCGTGAGCCACCTTGTGCGCACCATCGAGCGCATCCGCAGGAATTTCAACCCGCGGCTGGAAATACAGGGTATTGTGTTGACGATGTTCGACAAGCGCAACAAGTTGTCCAAGGTCGTAGCTGGCGACGTGCGCGCGCACTTCGGCGGCAAGGTCTACAAGAGCGTCATCCCGCGCAACGTGCGCATTTCGGAAGCCCCGTCGCATGGCCGGCCGGTGCTCGTCTACGATACCAACTGCCCCGGCTCGATTGCCTATATTCGCCTTGCCAGCGAGATCTTGCGACAGGAACGGGAGCTTGCACACTAATGGCGGCCGAACCGAAACGTCCGGCGTTGGGCCGCGGCCTCTCCGCGCTGCTCGGCGAGGACTCCGAGGACTATGCACAGCTCGACCGGCTGCGGACCTCGCGCACCATCGCCATTCACCTGTTGCGGCCCAGCCCGTTCCAGCCGCGCCGGCGCATGGAAGAAGGAGAACTGGCCGACTTGGCGCAGTCGATCGCGGCCAAGGGAGTCCTGCAGCCACTGCTCGTGCGCCGGATCGCGGACGATCCGCAAGCTTTTGAGATCATCGCCGGCGAGCGCAGGTGGCGAGCGGCGCAGATGGCGCAGCTGCACGAGGTGCCGGTCGTCATTAAGGAATTGAGCGACCGCGAGGCGCTGGAAATCGCGCTGATCGAGAACCTGCAGCGCCAGGACCTGACGGCGCTGGAGGAGGCCCAGGGCTATCGCCGCCTGATGGACGAGTTCGAGCACACCCAGGATGCGCTCGCCCGCGCGATCGGCAAGAGCCGCAGCCATGTCGCCAACACGCTCAGGCTGTTGAGCCTGCCGGAGAGCGTCAAGCGCCTGCTCGATGACGGCAGCTTGAGCGCGGGCCACGCCCGCACCCTGGTGGGCGTTGAGAATGCCGATGCGCTGGCCGAGCAGGTCGTCAAGCGTGGCCTCAATGTGCGGCAGACCGAACGCCTGATTGCCCAGCATCGCAGCCAGCCGGTGTCCGCACCGGAGTCCGAACCCGCCCCAACCAAGGATGCCGATACGTTGGCCCTCGAGCGCGATCTCTCCGCCCTGCTCGGGCTCAAGGCGGAGATCCGCTTCAAGCGCGGCGGCGGCGCACTGGTCCTGCACTACCAGACGCTGGAGCAGTTGGACGCGCTGTTGCACCGGCTGCGCCGCGGCGGCACGGATGAAAGCGACGGTGAGAACTACTGAGGGCCGTCACCACGGCGCGCCGCGTGGGCGATCTGCAGCAGTGCCCGCGTTGCCAGCGCCAGGGCCGGCGCACCGGTTGTCTTGCAGGCCAGTTCCGCATCCGTCAGCAGATCAAGCGCCTGGCCGAGGCGTTGCCGTGACCAGCGTCGCATCTGCTGCATAAACGCCGGCTTCTGGTGAAAGATGACCGGCGGCTTGAGGCTCATCATTGCCTGATCCGGCGTCTTGCCGGCCGCCACCAGCGCCTGCGCCTGCAATAACCGCGTGATGTGCTGGGCGGCAATGCGGACGATCGCCACCGGGCTTGCCCCTTCCGCAAACGCAGTCTCCAGTGCCTTGTCGAGCATCGCGAAGTCGCCAGCACCGGCGGCCACGACGATCGCACCCAGTGACAAAGCCGTGGAATCGCCGACCGCGGCCATCGCATCGGCCAGCGTGACGCGGCCTGCCGAGCCCACATAAAGCGACAGCTTCTCCAGCTCGGCCCGCGTAACCGCCCGGTTGGCACCCAACTGTGCTGAGAGGAAATCGAGCGCGTCGCCGTCAACACTCAAGCCCTGCGCCGCCAGAGTTTCCCGGATCATTGTGCGCAGGCCCGCCGCGTCTTCCGCATAGCAGGCGATCGCAACGGCAGCGGGAGCGGCTTCGAACAACAAGCGCAGGCTGGAGCGCTTTGCGAGGTCGCCGGCCTCGGCGACGACAAGGCCCGGAACACCCGCTTCGGCGCCCGCGAATAGCTGGTTGAAGGCGGCGGTAAGCGCGTCGGAAGCGTCGCGCACGCGCACCAGACGGCGCCCGCCGGAAAAAGACAGCGCTGCCGCTTCATCAACCAGTCGAGCCGCATCATTGCGGAGAGCCAGCGCCGGCAGCTCGGTGCAACGGAACGGATCCGGCGGCACACCGGCAACGGTCGCGATAAGGGCTGCCACCCGTTCGCGAATAAGGCTGGGATCGGGGCCGAAAACAAGGACGGCCACCACGTCGGCTCCAGGTGCCTTGAGGAAGCCGTCAATCCGCTTGCCGGTGAGTTTCACGATCAGCAGACCTTCAGGGCCCGCTCGGCTTCACGAACCGGCGGGAGCGGCGCTTGCGGGGCTAGCGGCAAAATAAGACGCGAGGCGGCCGCGGATGTCGTACGCGATCTGCCGCAGCGCCTGCGAGCGGGCCGCCTCGTTTGCAGTCAGCGTCGAGAAACGGGAATCGCCGATGTTGTAGCTGCTTACAACACGGGAGTGGTTGTGGACGAGCGGCGCTGTATCGCCGGCGGCGTAGAGCACGTAAGTCGCTTCGACGCGTAGGTTGGCGCGGGTCGCAAAGCCGGAGCGTTCGACAGCCAGCTCGTTCAGCTCTTCTTTCAGCTTGACATCGAGCCGGTACCGCACCGGCACTTGCAGTCGGCCGGGATTGAGGAGATCAACCAGCTGATTGCGCAGCTCTTGGCCCGGCCGGTCGTCGATCCGCTCGACCGTGACCGCCGCCAGATCGGCAACCGCGCTGCCATTGTCGCTCGCCGGCCCGTAGAGCGGCCGGAAGCCGCATGCCGAGAGCACAACGACGGCGAGCACGGCACACAGAATGGCGCCGACCATGCCGCCGGCGCGCCCGCGCCCGCGTAGCCAATGCTCACATAGCCCGGGGCTAGACGACGACATTGACGATCCGGCCGGCAACAACGATGACCTTGCGCGGCGCCCGTCCGTCCAGCGCCTTGGCGACGCCTGGCTGGGCGAGGGCAGCGGCACGCGTTTCATCCTCGCTGGCATTGGCAGGGATGGCGACCGTGCCGCGCAGCTTGCCGTTGACCTGAACGCCGATCACGACCTCGTCGTCAACGAGCAGGCGTGGATCGGGGACCGGCCAAGCGGTTGCCGCCAGCATCTGCCGATGCCCGAGCGCGGCCCACAACTCCTCCGCCAGATGCGGCATCAGCGGGCCGGCCAGGCACACGAGGGCGTCGAAACCTTGGCGGCGCGCCCAGGCGGCGGCGGCATCGGCGCCCACGAGTTCACCCAGCGCATTGGCGAGCTCGCGCAGCCGTGCGACGGCACGGTTGAAGCCGAACTTCTCCAAATCGTCGGTGACTGCGGCGATCGTCTTGTGGGTCTGGCGATAGACGCGCAACGTCGACGTGTCGGCTGCCAGGTCCGCCCAGCCGGCGGGCTGCGGCGTGTCCGGTAGCGCCAGCGGGTGCTCGGGCGTGGTCACCATCCGCCACAGCCGGTTGACGAACCGCCAAGCGCCGTCGATGCCGGCCTCGGTCCACTCCAGATCGCGCTCCGGCGGGCTGTCGGAGAGCATGAACAGCCGCGCCGTGTCGGCGCCGTAGGCATCAAGGATGCCTTCCGGGTCGACGACGTTCTTTTTCGACTTGCTCATCTTCTCCGAGCGGCCAACGGTCACCGGGGCACCGGTGCCGGCAAGGACTGCACTGTCGCCACCGCGGCTGATTTCCGACGGCGCGTGCCAGCGGCCGTCGGCGGTGCGGTAGGTCTCGTGGCAGACCATGCCTTGCGTCATCAGGCCGGCGAATGGCTCTTCGAGGCCTAAGTAGCCGCAGCGCTTGAGCGCTCGGGTGAAGAACCGCGAATACAGGAGGTGCAGGATCGCGTGCTCGATACCGCCGATGTACTGATCCACCGGAAGCCAGTAATGGACGGCCGCCCGCGGTAGCGCGTCATCGGCATCCGCCGCGCAGAAGCGGGCGAAGTACCAGGACGACTCGAAAAAAGTGTCGAAGGTGTCGGTTTCCCGCTCGGCGCCGCCGCCGCATGTGGGGCAGGCCACGTGCTTCCAGGTCGGGTGATGGGCGAGCGGGTTGCCCGGCCGGTTGAAGTCGACGTCCTCGGGCAGGACGACGGGTAGCTGGTCCGCTGGCACCGGGACGATGCCGCAAGCCGGGCAGTGGATGATCGGGATCGGGCAGCCCCAGTAGCGCTGCCGCGATACGCCCCAGTCGCGCAACCGGTAGCTGATCGCAGCCGCACCGGCCCCCATCCCGGCCAGCTCTTCGGTCGCTCTTGCCTTCGCCGCCTCGACGTCGAGGCCGTCGAGAAAGCCGGAATTGATCAAACGGCCCGGACCGGAATAGGCCTCGCCCGCGATCGAAAAAGAGCCAGCGTCGACGCCCTCGGGGCAGACCACCGGGGTTACCGGCAGGCCGTACTTGCGCGCGAACTCGAGGTCGCGCTGGTCATGCGCCGGGCAGCCGAAGATCGCGCCGGTGCCATAGTCCATGAGTACGAAGTTGGCGACATAAACCGGCAGTGCCTGCTCCGGCCTGAAGGGATTGAGCGCCTTCAATCCCGTATCGAAGCCGCGCTTTTCCGCGGTCTCGATGTCCGCCTCCGAGGTGCCGCTCAACCGGCATTCCTTGATGAAGGCGGCGAGTTCGGCATTGCCGGCCGCGCTCTCAGCGGCGAGCGGGTGGTCGATCGCGATCGCGCAGAAGGACGCGCCGAACAGCGTATCGGGCCGTGTCGTGTAAACCTCCAGCCGATCTGCGCTAGCCTCCAGCGCAAAGAAGACCCGCGCACCGGAGGAGCGGCCGATCCAGTTCTCCTGCATCAGGCGCACCCGCTCTGGCCAGCGGTCGAGGCCCTTGAGTGCGTCGAGGAGCTCCTCGGCGAAATCGGTGATCTTGAGGAACCATTGCGCCAGCTTGCGCCGTTCGACCGGAGCTCCTGAGCGCCAGCCGCGGCCATCGATCACTTGCTCGTTCGCCAGCACGGTGTGTTCGACCGGATCCCAATTGACCCACGACTCGCGCCGGTAGACCAGGCCGGCTGCAAGGAAGTCGAGGAACATCTTCTGTTCGTGGCGGTAGTAGGAGGGATCGCAGGTCGCGAGCTCACGGCTCCAGTCGTAGGATAGACCCATGCGCTTGAGTTGCATGCGCATGGTCGCGATGTTCTCGCGCGTCCACTCAGCTGGGTGCACGTTGTTCTGGATGGCGGCGTTTTCTGCCGGCAGGCCAAACGCATCCCAGCCCATCGGGTGCAGCACGCTCAGCCCTTGCGCCCGCTTGAAGCGGGCCACGACGTCGCCTAGCGTGTAGTTGCGCACGTGGCCCATGTGGATGCGCCCGGACGGATACGGGAACATCTCCAGCACATAGTACTTGCGCTTGGCCGGATCGGGCCGGGCGATGAAGGCGCCGCTCTCTTCCCAGCGGTGCTGCCATTTCGCTTCCGTCTCGCGGAAAGGATAACGCGTCATCAAGCTTTTCTTGATTGGGGTCGGGGGTGGCTGGCGCTCAAGTGGTCGTCGGCGATCACTTTGCTCAGGATTACTTCTGCAGAGCGGCGAACCGCAACTGGCGGGCGCGGGTCAGGATGGCATCCTCGATCTTCGCCGGCGCATCCGCGGCAACCTTGGTATCAACCCAGTTGCCGCCCTCTTCATGAACCTGACGGAACACAGCCGCCTTCACGGCGTCCGAGCGCAGCGAACGGCCCAGGATGTAGATGGTAAGCTTGAAGCGCTCCTTTGGCGCCTCCGGCATGGCATACCAGTCGGTGATGATGACACCGCCGAACGGATCGGCCGAAGCCACCGGCATGAATGAGATGGTGTCAAGCGATGCCCGCCAAAGAAAGCCGTTGACACCGATGCCGCCGCCACCGCCTTCCCCTTCTTCTGGGGCCGCCTTCGCATCGCCACCGATGACCAAGCCGCCCGATCCGAAAACGGAGTCGCGCTTGCCGTACTGCGGCTTGTAGTCGCCCTTTAAGGGATCCTTGTCCGGATACTCACTGACGACTTTTGCATCAGAACACGCCGAAAGTGTCGCAAAAGCCACGAAACACGCGAGCCCGATGGCAAACGCCCGCACGATCGCTCCGCTTGCTCGGGGATCGAACGCCATTTTGTTCTCCGTTCCGACCTGACTTCAGGGTCGTAGCCGCCGCCGTCATGGCTGTCAACCAACCGCCGGCCGAGCCGCAAGTTGTTGCAATGAGGCTACACTTGGTCAGGATATACACTCAAACTTGCAGTGGCAACTTTGCTCCTGTGGCCGGCTCGTGTAGGGAATGGGCCGATGGATGAAATGAGCGGGCCTCCCCGTAATAGGGCCCGGGCGTTGTTAGGGGATTTCGGCGAAGGAAATTGTGAGGGTTTCAATGAAAAAGCTTCTGTACGGCACGACCGCGCTCGCGACAGCGGGCCTTCTGTTCGGTGCCGCCGGGGAGGCCAAGGCCGCCGACCGGCTCGAACTCGGAGTCCATGGCTATATGCAGCAATGGATGGTTTTGAACGATATCGGCCTCACCAACGTCGAGGACGGAGCTGGCAAGCACCCGTTCGACTGGGCGGCGGTGGACCAGAAGCACAACTCTGAAGTCTGCTTCACCGGTTCGTACAAGTACGACAATCAGGTCACCATCGGTGTCGACGTCCAGCTCGAAGCGAACACGTCGGGCGACCAGATCGACGAATCATATCTTTGGATTTCGACCGAGGGTTTCGGCAAGGTCATCATCGGTGATGAAAACAACGCCGCATACCTGATGCAGGTGACGGCACCGACCGGCGGCTTGTCGCACAACCAGGGCGTCCTGACCTCGCTGCCGAACCAGGGCTTCGTCATCGCTCCGCAGGGCTTCGCCTTCGACGATACGACGATGGGCGGCACGCTGCTGCGCTTCGACGACAACGACTCCGGTAAGTTCACCTACATCTCACCGCGGTTCGCCGGATTCCAGATTGGCGCCTCCTACTGGCCGAACTTCGAGGCTGGCGGTGACAACAACAACTCCATTCAGCGCGTAGCCGGCGCCACCGGCCCCGGCACTACCGGCAACATCAATGGTGCTGCCCTCGGCATCAACTACAAGGAAAAGTTCGGTGACGTCGGGGTTGAGGCCTCGCTCGGTGGCATGTACGGCGACACCCCGCCGGTTGCCGGCAGCAACGATCTTTTCGCTGGCAGCGCTGGCCTGCTGCTCACCTTCGGTGGCTTTGAGGTCGGTGGCTCCTACACCCAGGCACAGGGCGACCGGAGCGCCACGCAACAATACGACGGTTACAGCTACGACGTTGGTGTTGCCTACACCACGGGCCCCTACAAGGTCGGCTTGGCCTACCAGCGCGGCAAGAACGAGGGCAACCCCGACAACTCGAGCGAGCAGCACGCCGACTACCTCATCTTGAGCGGCACCTACACGATGGGGCCGGGCGTCCGCATCATCGCCGGCCTCTACGCGGCCGACCTCGATGGCGAAGACGGTGCTGCCGCAGCCAACCAGGTCAAGGAGTTCTCCGCGATCGGTGGCGGTGCGGGCATCACGCTCAGCTTCTAACGCCTTTTGAAATAAGCAGAACCCTCCTTCAAAGGGCGGCTTCGGCCGCCCTCCTTGTTTCTGCACGGCAACAGGAGGGCGCGGGATGCGCCGATCGCATGGCACCGCGGCAACGCTCGCGACGTTGGCCGCGACACTGGCTGCGCTTCCAGGCGGCACGCGGGCAGCCGAACCCATCCAGCTGCACATCGAGGGCGGCCACCAGCAGTGGTTCGTCGCCACGCAGCCTGAGCTCAAGAACGGTCAGGGTCAGCACCCGTTCGATACCGCCGTTGTCGACCAAAAGCACAACTCAGAGGTCTGGTTCACCGGCGAGACGCTGCTCACCAGCGGCCTGACCGTGGGTTTGACGGTGCAGCTTGAGGCCAACACCGTTGCCGATCAGATCGACGAGTCGTTCCTGTTCCTGAAGAGCGGGCCGAGCGGCATGCTGCAGCTCGGCGATACCGACAACGCCGCCTACAAGATGGCCGTGACGGCGCCTACGGGCGGGGTGACCATCAACGACGGCGACCTCGTCGGCATCGAGGCGTTCCCGTTGCCCGCAGGCTTCGACGGCACCAACACCACCATCGATTCGACCCCACTTACGCTGACAGATGACGACTCCGGCAAGTTCAGCTTCTACTCACCGCGCTACGCCGGACTGCAGATCGGCTTGAGCTACATCCCGCAGTTCGAGGCCGGGGGCGATAACAACAATTCGATCGCGCGTGTCAACGGCAGCGGCCGGATCACCAATGGCTTCGCTGCCGCCGTCAACTACACCAGCCCCGTCGCCGAGGAAGCAACGCTCGATGTTTCGTTCGGCTGGCTCAGGGGCGAAACTCCGCCGGCTGAGGGTACGAGCGACGTCTGGGGTTTGAGCGCCGGCGTACTCTTGACCTGGGGTGCGCTCGAAATCGGCACCTCGGTTGCGTATGCCAACGGTGATGCGCCGGCTGGCCGCTCGCTCGATGGCTACGCCTACGATGTTGGCATTGCCTACACCACCGGCCCCTATCGCGTCGGCCTCACCTACATCAAGGGCGTCTCGGCCGGTAGCCGCGCCGACAGCGCGCGCCAGTACCTGGACCAGGTGAGCCTGAGCGGCACCTACACGCTCGGGCCCGGCGTCGATCTGGTCGCGGGCTTGTTCGCGTTCGACGCCGACGGCGAGAAGGAAGTCGCCGGCGCCGGCGAGGTCGCATCATCGAGCGGCATCGGCTTCGCGAGTGGGCTCAAGATCCGGTTCTAGCCGCGCCTTTGCGGGCCGCCCGGCGCTCTGCTAGGCTTGGCAGTTCAAGGCCACGCGCTGGGCACAAGGGGCATCGTTGGGACAGATCATCTGGCTCGCCTCCTACCCGAAGTCGGGCAACACGTGGCTGCGGGCGTTCCTCGCCAATTACCGCGCCGGCGGGAGTGAACCGGTCGACATCAACCGCCTGCCCGAGCTGTCGTTCTCGGACAGCCGCGTGCGCTACTTCGATCAGGTGGCGGGCCGCCCGACCGCCGGGCTCCCCTTCGCCGAAATCCATCGGCTGCGCCCAGCCGTGCACCAGCTGTTTGCGCAAGCCCGCGACGGCACGGTGCTGGTCAAAACGCACTGCACATTGAGCCAGATCGACGACATCCCGACCATCACACCCGAGCTCACGGCAGCGGCCCTCTACGTCGTCCGCACGCCCTTGGACGTCGCGGTCTCGTTTGCGCATCATTTCGGCCTCCCGATGGCAAGCGCAGTGCAGGCGATCAGCTTTCCGCAGCTCAAGTCGGCGCCGCAGGACGATACCGTCGCGCAGCCGTTCTCCGACTGGTCGAGCCACGTTCTCAGTTGGCTCGATGCGCCCGGCCTCAAGCTGCATTGGCTGCGCTATGAGGACTTGCACCGGGCGCCAGCGCGCGTGTTCAAGGGCGTCATCGCCTTTCTCGGCTGGCCGTTCGAGGCGGAGCGGCTGCGGAACGCGATCCGGCAGAGCGATTTTCGCACGCTTGCCGCCCAGGAGGCGAAAGCTGGCTTCGTCGAGGCCTCGCGCAAGGCGGAGCGCTTCTTCCGCCGTGGCCAGATCGGCTCCTGGCGATCGGAGTTGACCGCAGACCAGGTCGCCTTCCTCACCGACCGCCATCGGGGCGTGATGACCAGGCTTGGCTACCTGGGTCCCGACGGCAAGCCTGCGGTGCGCGAACCGGAGCGGGCGAACGGATGACAGCAAGCCTGCGCGAAGCCCTGCGCCATCACCAGGCTGGCCGGTTGGAGGATGCGGCGCGGCTCTATCAGGCGGTCCTGAAGGCGCATCCCAGGAACGCTGATGCGCTGCATCTCCTTGGGCTGGTGGCGCATCAGGAGGGCCAGCACGCCCGCGCGCGGATGCTTCTCGGCCGCGCCTTGAAGGAGCGGCCGGGCGATGCCCGCTTCCTTAATGTTCTGGCCGGCATCCTGCGCGCCGAAGGACGCCTTGAAGAGGCCGCGGTCCAACTGCGCCAAGCGCTTGCGCGATCACCGCACGACGCGACCGTGCTGACCAACCTCGGTCTCATCCTGCAAGATCTGGGCGACAACGCGGCCGCACTCGCCGCCTACGACCAGGCGCTCAAGCATGCACCGGACCAGCCGGAAGCGCGTGCGAACCGGGCGATCCTGCTCTTGCAGCAAGGCCGCTTCGAGGACGGCTGGCGGGAGTACGAATGGCGCTGGCGAGTGCCGGGCTTCACGACACCGCCCCGCAGCTTTGCGGCACCGGCTTGGGACGGCGCACCCCTTGCCGGGCGCACACTGTTCGTCCATGCCGAGCAAGGCCTGGGCTCCGCCATCCAGTTCGTCCGCTATGTCCCGCTTGTCGCCGCGCAGGGCGGCCGAGTGGTCCTGGAATGCCAACCGCCGCTCAAGCGGCTGTTCGAGGGAGCTCTCGCCTCCCCAAACGGCCCGGCAGCCCAGCTGATCGTCAAGGGCGACGCGCTGCCGGCGTTCGACGTCCATGCGCCACTGATGAGCCTGCCGCACCTCCTCGGAACGACGCTTGTGACGATCCCGGCTAAAGTGCCCTACCTCACCGCGCCTGCCGATGCGTGCGCCCGCTGGGCCGAACGCCTGGCGAGCGCACCGCGCCCGCGCGTCGGCTTGACGTGGGCTGGCAACCGCAATCACCGCAACGACCGCAACCGTTCGCTCGCGGCCGATGTGATGGCACCGCTGGTTCGTGCAGGCACCGCAAACTTCTTCAGCCTGCAGGTTGGCCAGGCCGAGGGCACCGCAGCGTTCCCGGCCGGCACCGTCATTGATCTGGCGCCGGAGCTGACCGATTTCGCCGAGACCGCGGCCGTGATCTCAGGCCTCGATCTCGTCATCTCCGTCGATACGGCCGTCGCCCACCTCGCCGGCGCGCTGGCCAAGCCTTGCTGGCTGCTGCTGCCGGAACCGGCCGAATGGCGCTGGCTGGAGCGGCGCGACGACAGCCCCTGGTATCCCACCTTTCGCCTGTTCCACCAGCGCGCGCGCGGTGACTGGGGAGACGTGGTGGCGCGGGTGACGGCGGCGCTCAAACTATTCCGGTCGGTGCCGTGAGCCCGCCTAAGGCACCCAAGCCGCCGAAACAGCCCAAGCGCCCAGCGAAGGGCGATGCGCTGGCGGCCCTGTTGCGCGATGCCGTCCGTCTGCATCAGGCGGGGGAGAGCGAGCGTGCTCAAGCCCTCTACGCACGCATCCTCAAGCTTGCGCCCGACCAGCCTGATGCCCTGCACTTGAGCGGCCTTCTCCGCTACCAGGCCGGCGCGCTGGCGGAGGCGGAAGCGCTGATCCGCCGCGCGCTGAGCTCAAATCCGCACGCTGCCAGCTATCACAACTCCCTTGGTGTCGTCGCCCTGGCGCAAGGCAGTGCGGAAGAGGCGCGGGCACACTTCACCGCCGCGCTCGCTCTCGATCCCGCCTATGCCCAGGCGCTGAACAACCTCGGCAATGCGCTGCAGACCCTGGGCCGCCCGGACGACGCGGTTGCGGCGTACCGTCAAGCGCTGGCCCTTAAACCCGCCGATGCGGAACCGTTCAGCAATCTCGGCCGGGCCTTGCAGGCACTGAATCGCCCGGCCGATGCAGCACAAGCGTTCCGCCGTGCACTCGCTCTGAAACCCGCCTCGGCGGCGGCCAAACGCGGCCTGGCCGACGCTCTCGCCGGCACGCCGGCACGGGCGGAAGCCGAAGCGCTCTATCGCGAGGCGATCGCCTTAGCACCCGAAGACGCGCAGAACCGGGCGGCACTGGCGGCGTTTCTTGAGCGGACCGGCCGGCTGGAGGAAGCGCTCGCCGTGTCCGGCGAAGCGCTCGCCCGCGATGCTGGCAATGTGCGCGCCGCGGTCGCCCAAGCCCGCTCCCTGCGCCGGCTGGGCCGTGAGGGAGACGCGCTCGCGCGGCTGGACGGCCTCGATCTGAGCCAGGCCGATGCGAAAGCCCAGAGCTACGCCACCTTCGAGAAGGCGATGCTGAGCGACCGCCTGGGCGCCTACGCTCGGGCGATCGCGCTCTTCGCCGACGCAAATGCGCTGTTGCTGACGACGCCGGCCGCAGCTGGCATCGATCGCGAGGCGTATCCGCGCCTGATCGCTAAGCTCAAAGCCTGCTTCACCGCCGACTGGGTCCAGGGATGGACACCAGCCGTCGAAGGGCCAAGCGACCGGCTGGCGCCGATCTTCCTCATCGGTTTTCCGCGCTCGGGCACCACGCTTCTCGACCAGATCCTCGATTCCCATCCAGCACTCACAACGATGGCGGAAAAGGACGCGCTTGATGTCGTGCGCGCCCGCGTCGAGCGCCTGCCCGGCGGCTACCCGGACGCGCTTGCCCGCCTCGATGCGAGCACCATCCGGGATCTGCGCGATCTGTACTTCGCCCGTGTCCAGCACCATCTGGGCGGCCCGCCGGCCGGTATTCTGGTCGACAAGATGCCGCTCAACACCGTCGATGCCGGCTTGATCTGGCGGCTGTTCCCGGAAGCCAAGATCCTGTTGGCGCTGCGCCATCCGTGTGACGTGGTCTTGAGCGGCTTTATGCAGCCGTTCCAGCTTAATCAGACGATGATCCACTTCACCACGCTTGCCGGCACCGCGCGCTTCTATGCGGACGTGATGGGCCTGTGGCAGCGCTACGCCCAAGTGCTGCCGCTCAGCGTGATCCAAGTCCGCTACGAGGATCTGGTCGAAGATGTCGCCGCCGAGAGCAGGCGGATCATCGCCGGCTTGGGCCTCACCTGGGACGATGCGGTGCTGCGCTATGCCGAGCACGCCAAGGCCAGGGCGATCGCGACGCCCAGCTACCACCAGGTGGTGCAGCCAATCTACCGCCGCTCGGCCGGCCGCTGGCTGAACTATCGCGACGCGTTCGTGGACGTGCTGCCGATCCTCGAACCCTTCATCGCCGCATGGGGTTACGACGGGGGTTACGGCGAGGAAGCCTGATGCCGGCGACGCCACTGATGCCGGCGATCCCAGCGATTGGCAAGCCGCTGAGCTGGCGCAGGGTCGCGGCGCTGATCCCGCCCAGTGCATAGACCGGCAGCCGACTCGCGCGGGCCAGGCGTGCAAAGCGGCAGACGCCTAAGGCCCGGCCGCGCGGATGGCTCGCGGTCGGGAACACGGGCGAGACGAGCACGGCATCGGCCCCGTGGGTGAACGCACGGGCGATCGCGGCACCGGAGTGCGCTGCCGCCGTCACCAGCCAGCCCGACCGCTTGAAGCGCCGCCAGCCGGGCGCCGCCACCTGGCCCTCGGGGAGATGCAGGCCATCGGCGCCGATCGCGCGCGCAAGCTGGGCATCGCCAGCGACCAGCAGGAGCAAGCGCCGTTGCCGGCACAGACGTTTCAGCGCGCGCGCATGGGCAGCCCGCTCAAGTCGGCTGTAATCGCGCACGATCACCGCATCGCCGGGCTTAAGCCGCGCAATGTCCGTTGCCGGCTCAGCCACCCGCGCCGCATCGGTCATCAGCAGCCGCGCCGGCAGCGTACCTGCGGACCGCGCGCATTTGAGCGGGCGCATGGCCTCTGCTACCGTGGCCGCGGGCAGACGGCGGGAGCGGCGAATGGCGGAGTATGTAACGGCTGACATTGCGGCAGCAGAGGTGCAGGCCAATTTCGCGGCCGTCAAGGCTCGCATCGCCACTGCCGCCCGCGAGGTTGGGCGGGAACCGGCCGAGGTGACGCTCGTCGCTGTCACCAAGACCCATTCTGCTGCCACAATCGGCCACGCGATTGCCGCCGGCCAGCGGGTGTTCGGTGAAAACCGGGTGCAGGAAGCGTTCGCCAAGTGGCCCGCACTGAAGGCGGCGCACGCGGACATCCGGCTGCATCTGATCGGGCCACTGCAGCGCAACAAGGTCCGCCGCGCCGTCGGCCTGTTCGACGTCATCGAGAGCGTCGACCGCGAGGAGATCGCACGCGCGATCAAAGCCGCAGGGGCCGAACAGGGCCGAACACCGGACATCTTCATCCAGGTCAACACCGGCGAAGAGGCGCAGAAAAGCGGCTGCGCACCGGCCGAAGCCGACGCGCTGATCGCGCTCTGCCGGGACGAATGCGGTCTTCCCCTGCGGGGCCTGATGTGCGTGCCGCCGGTGGACGAAGAGCCTTCGCTGCACTTCGCGCTTCTGGCAACCATTGCCAAGCGCAACGGTTTGGCCGAGCTCAGCATGGGGATGACGGCGGATTTCGAGATCGCGATCCGCTTTGGCGCCACCCTGGTCCGGGTCGGCAGTGCCCTCTTCGGCGCCCGCGACCCCTGATCGGCGGCGTCAGTCCAGGTGGCCGCCGCGCGCGAGCTTGGTGCGAATGTAATGCTCGTTGTGGCGGTTGGTGGGGAAGGTGTGCGGCACCCGCTCCGTGACCGTGATGCCGAGACGGGTCAGTGCTGCCACCTTGTCCGGATTGTTGGTCATCAGCCGTACCCGCGTGACGCCAATGGCCCTCAACATTTGCGCCGCCGGCAGATAGACGCGCTCGTCGGCTTCGAAACCCAGCTGCTCGTTGGCATCGAGGGTGTCGAAGCCCTGATCCTGCAGGGCATAGGCGCGCAGCTTGTTGACGAGGCCGATGCCGCGACCCTCCTGCGCCAGGTAGAGGATCAGCCCGCCGCCGGCTTCGGTGATCGCCGTAATCGCACCGCGCAGCTGGTCGCCGCAATCGCAGCGCAGGCTGCCCAACAGATCGCCGGTGAAACAGGCCGAATGGACCCGCGTCAGCACCGGCGCATCAACCTGCGGGTCGCCCAGCTTGATGACGTAGTGCTCGAAGCCGCCGTCCAAGGGGCGGAAGGCTGCGATCAGAGCGTCTTCAGCGCCTGCTAGTGGCACCCGCGCCTCGGCCACCCGCTTCAAGGCGCGCGCCGTGGTGGCGAGGTACTGGAACACGTCGCCAGCATCGACAGCGAGCAGATCGTGGCGCATTGCCCAGGCGGCCAAGTCCTCGGCGTCTGCGCCAGCGATGTCGGCAATCACCGCCGCCGGCAACAGCCGCGCGGTCTTGGTCAGTTGCAGCGCCGCTGCTTCCAGTGCGTGCGGCTCGACCTCGGTGATGGTGCATTCCTCGGCAGCCGCCACCGGCAGCGCCGCTAAAGGATCGGCGATGGCGCGTACCGTTTCGAGTGAGAGCGGCGCTGGCGGTGTCACCACCACGATGCGCAACGCGGCCGGCAGCAGACCAAGCACGCTCGCCCGCCGCGCGGTCAGGGCAACTCGTGCCGCACCGCCGGCCCGCACGGTGAGCTCAACCAGGCGCTCCGCCGTCGCTGCTTCCGCCGCCATCATCAGCGCACCTTGGCCATCGCCGCCCGTGACTGCCACCGCCCGGCCACGCCGAAGCTCGGAGATCGCCCGCTCGACGCTAAGAAGCGACAACGGCTCGCGCGAAACGGGGATGAGATGGCGGTACGGCATAAGGGTTACAATAGGGCTGGCGGCGGCAGCCGGCAATCGGCGGAAGGCGCCACCATCAAGCTCCCAGCGGTCAGTCTCGCCGGCACACGCACCAACCGGTGCCTTTCCACATCCCTCACGCTGGTCGCCGCATCACTTCCGGCAGGCGGGTGGCGGGGGGTGTATTGCGGCTGCGGTGCGCGCAGATGACGCCGTCGATGATCACCATGCCGATGCCGGGCAGGTCGCCGGCCTCGATGCTTTTCAGCAATGTCGGCGCCGCCGAGTGCTGGGCGGTGTCCATGATGACGACGTCGCACGGCCGGCCCGGCGCGATGATGCCTTGAGCAAGGCCGTGGATGCGCGCGGTGTTGCCGGTGGCGAAACATAGCGCGGTCTCGGCCCCGATCTCGCCCAGGCTTGCGAGCATCGCGATCAGTCGGAGTAGCCCGAGCGGCTGCACGCCTGAGCCGGCCGGCGAGTCGGTGCCGAGGATGACGCGTTCCAGCTGCCTAAGCTCCTTCGCCAGGCGCAGTGCATGCAGGGCGGCGGTCAAGTTGCCATTGTGCACCAGCTCGATCGCCCGCGAGCAGCGCTCGCACAGGCAGGTGATCTGGGCGAGCGGAAGCGCTGTGTGGCCGCCATTGATGTGGCCGATGACATCCGCATCCGCTTCCAGCACCACGTCCTTGTCGATCAGGCCGGAGCCGGGGATCGACGGGCCGCCGGTGTGGATGGTCGAGCGCAGGCCATGCTTTCGCGCCCAGGCGACCATCTGCTTCGCTTCGTCGGCCGCCTTGACGCTGCCGAGCCCAACCTCACCCAGGAGAGTAACGCCGGCGGCGGCCAGCTCAGCGAAGTCACTCTCCACCATGCCGCGCTCGACCACCGGCGCACCGGCCAGCACCTTGACGCCTGCCGGCCTGGCGTTGGCGAAAGCCCGCTGGGCGGTGATCGCGTGCGCCTTGAGACCGGTGATGTCCTTCGGCCGGCCGGGCAGGTGTACCTCGCCGGCGGAGATCATCGTCGTCACGCCGCCGTTCAGGGCACTGTCGATCCAGCCAAACTGGTTCTGCCGCGGTGTCCAGTCGGCGAACACGGGATGGACGTGGCTGTCGATCAGTCCCGGCGTGAGCGTCGCGCCGTGGGCATCGATCAGCGTCGCCGCACCGGCCAGATCGAGGTCACCTTCGCGGCCCACAGCGGTGATGAACCCACCTGCGGCGACAACGGTATCGGCATCAAGAATCGGCCGCTGCAAGTCGCCGCTGATGAGGAGGCCGATGTTGCGGATGACCAGCTCCGGTGCCGCTGTCGCGCTCATTGCTGCCTTGTCCCCGTGTTCTTTTCCCTCTTTCTGTTCTAGTCAGCGGTACGGGTGCTGCCAAGATTGGGGAAATCTTCAGTAATCAAACGTGACTTGGCGCTTCCAAGGTGTTGATTTTAAGAATCAAGTGCGTATTCGTGGAAGGACAGCATGACATTGTTGGCTGAGACGACCAGTTCGAACCTTTCGCCCAAGGCGACGGCAGCAAACCCGCGCCGTTACGGCGGCTTCAATCTGCCATTGACGGGCGCGCTCAAGCTCTACGCGCGTTTTCGTCAGCGTACGCTCGACACGCAGGACGCAGCCGGCGCGCAGCGCGCGCAGCTCCTGAAGATGACTGAGGCTTCCGCCGCGACACGGTTCGGCCGCGATCACGATTTTGCCGGCATTCGCACCATCGACGACTATCAGGCACGCGTCCCTCTGCGGACCTACAATCAGCTTTGGGACGGCTACTGGAAGGATGCCTTCCCGCGGCTAGTGGATTGCACCTGGCCCGGCACAATGGAGTTCTTCGCCGTCTCGTCTGGCACCTCCACCGGCAAGGTGAAGTACATTCCGTGTTCGCGGGAGATGGTGCGTGCCAACCGGCGCGCTGCGATCGACATCTTTGTCCACCACGTGCGCAACCGCCCGCACACGAAGGTGTGGAACGGCAAGTGCTTCGTGCTCGGTGGCTCGACGGCGCTGACCGAACAGGCGCCGGGTGTGCGCTCAGGCGACATCAGCGGCATCGCCGCCGCCGAGAAACCGTGGTGGGCGGGGCTCGGCTACTTCCCTGGCAAGGATCTGACCTACATCACCGACTGGGAAGAGAAGATCCGCCGCTTGGCGCCGCTGGCGCTTGAGGAGGACATCCGCTTCTTGAGCGGGGCGCCTGGCTGGCTCTCGATCCTGTTCGAGCGGTTGGCGGCATTGCGGCCGGAAAGCGGTGGCCGGGTCGCCGATCTGTTTCCCAACCTCGAACTGCTCGTGCACGGCGGGGTTAGCTTTGCCCCCTATCGCAGCCGGTTCGAGAAGCTGATGGCAGGCAGCCGCGCCGAGCTGCGCGAGGTCTATCCGGCGTCTGAAGGTTTCGTCGCCATTGCCGACCGCGGGCCCGGCGAAGGTTTGCGGGTCATCGTCGACAACGGCATGTTCTATGAGTTCGTGCCGGTGAGCGAACTGGGCGGGCCGAACCCGACCCGGCACTGGATCGGCAACGTCGAGACTGGCGTCGACTACGCGATCGCGCTCACGACCTGCGCCGGCTTGTGGAGCTATGTCATCGGCGATGTCGTCCGCTTCGTTGACACGAAGCCGCCGCGGCTGATCATCACCGGCCGCACCTCGTACATGCTGTCATCTTTCGGCGAGCACTTGACCGGCGATCTGGTTGAGACGGCGGTGCTTGCGGCAGCGCGCGAGGTGGGCAGCGAGGTGAGCGAATTTGCTGTCGGCACTGCATTCTCGGCCGACCGCGACTCACTCGGCCATCATGTCTATGTGGTCGAGTTCAGCGACCCCGAACGCCAAGGCGAATCCGTCGCCGCCTTCACCCGCGCGGTCGACCGGATCCTGCAGGAGCGCAATGAGGACTACCAGGAACGCCGCGCGGTCGATGTCGGTGTCGGCCCCCCGGTCGTGCATGCAGTGCCGCCCGGCACCTTCGCCGCCTGGATGAAGAGCATCGGCAAGCTCGGCGGCCAGAACAAGGTGCCGCGCGTGATTGGCGATCAGTCGCAGCTCAAGGGCTTGCTCGATTTCATCAAGCGGGCGGGTTAGGGCACGGGCATCGGCGTTCAGGCACCGGTGCTCAGGCACCCGCGTTCAGGCGCTGGCCTTCAATGTCATGACGTGGGGAAACTCCGCCGCGACGGTCTCCCGGCGGAGCGGCATGTGGATGTACTGCCGGCGCAACCATAGGCCGATCTGATCGGCGTAGTTGGCGCTGCCGAGCCAGGCGTCCTGCCCGCCCAGGATGACGAACCAGTTGGCATCCGGATCGCCGAGATCGGAGATATGACGCGCCATCTGGCCAAAGGTGGCAGCATGGCGGCGGTTGACCAGGCCGTGCGCCATTTTCATCGGCGTTTGGCGCGAACCGCCCACGGGCAGGTCCTCGACCACGAACGCGCGGCCGATCAGCGGCAGGCGAGCGAGCGTATGGCCGATCCGCAAGCGGTGCATGTCGCCCCATTGGCGGTAGCGCGCCGCATCGCGCTCGGCCTTGGCGACCGCCCGGCGCAGGATCTTGTTGCGCTTGGCGGGCTTGATCGCCATCAGGTCGCGTAACAGAAACGTTGTCAGATAGCTCCACTGGCCGAGAAGATCGGGCAGGTCGGCCTGCCGCTTGCCGCCATAGAGCGGCGGCACCAGGTGGAACAGGAGAGCCTCGAAGGCAGCGGCGCCGAATGCATCGGCGGCGTAGTCGCCATTCCAGCGGCTAAGCCGACGCAGGAATTTGTCCGGCCGCACTGGAAGGTTGAGCGCCTCGATCTGCTGGGCCAGTTCGCCGGCAACCTTCGCCGCGTCCGGGGCGTTGGTATCGGTTTGGATGGCCCTCAGGTTGTCGATCGAGATCTTGTCGTGCGCGCGCAACAGCCCGTAAAGGCGGCGGATGCGGTCGTCGGCGCCGAAGGTGAAGCCGATTGGCACGTCAGTGCCAAGCGGTCGGTCGTTGGCCGAAGCGAGGACACCGGCAGGCGGATTGACAACCCACGGCAGCTCGGTCGCGCACTGGAAGCCGCGCCAGTGGGTGGCCGGATCGGCAGCGTTCAGGACCGGGTCGTCCTTCGGAAACGGCGCCCGCAAGGGGGCGCGGACGGCCATGATCTTGCCGATGTTCCCGGCGCGATCGGCAAATACCATGTTCTGGCCGGAAACGGCGTAAGGGGCGAACGCGGCGCGGAACTCGTCCGGCGTGCGGGCGCGAGCCGCCTTCAGGAACGCCGTCAGCTCGTCGCTAGGCTCGTGGCCAACCCAGCGCAGTGCGAGCGGCCGGCCGTGGACGTTCAAGGCTTTGGCGTCGTTGATGATCGGCCCAAACGGCGTGCGCCGGATCCGATGCCGGCTCGATCGCCAGCCGCGCGCCTTGATCGTTGTCTCGCTGGTGACGATCTGCTCGGCCGGCAGGTCACCGACGTCGTAAAGATCGCTCGACGAGGCCCGCATGTTGGTGCCGCCCCAGGCGAGATCGGGGTTGCGCCCCAGCATGATCGCCGGCAGCCCCGGGATCATGAAGCCCGCGACGTGGAACGAGGGCGAGCGCAGCCCCCCCAGCAGCCAAAGCGAGGGCAGGGACAGCCCGAGATGCGGGTCGTTGGCAAGGAGTGCTGCCCCGGTGGCGCTCCGCTGCGGTGCTACGGCGAACGAATTTGACCCCGCGCGGCCGGCGCCGACCAGCAAATCCTCCAGCATTCCCGGAGTACCTTCGGCGTGGGCGCCGGGCGTCGGGCTTTCCCCCGCCTCGATCGTCCGGTTCCACAGCCGCGTGAAGCCGGGCCGGGCGCGCCGCGGCAGCAGGGACATGTAAGTGATCCAGGTGAAATCGGTGCTGGCCAACCGGGAGCCGGCCAGCAGCGTCGCCATGGTGTGGCGCTCCGGCTTGAGGCCTAACACCCCGAACTCCGGCGGCAGCTCGGTCATCCGCTCGTTGTAGCTGTTGATCCCGCCGAGGAACGCTTCGCAGCAGTGGCGCGTCTCATCAGGCAGCGTGCGCTCGATTTCGGGTACCGCGGCCCCGTAATCGAGGATGCGCAACGCGTGGTCGAGCCGCTTGGCGACTGGCCCGAAAACCTCTGCCAGCCGCCCTTGGAAGAAATGAATGAAGAGCGCGATCTGTGGGCCACGCAGGTGGGCGTGGACCATGCCGAGCGCAAAAAACAGGTCGTGATCGCTTTCGGCATCGATGAACGGCACCTGGTAGTCGTTCCAGCGGATCGTCACATCCTTTTCGACCGCCAAGCCCGCGGTCGGGAAGGCGGCGAGCCGCTCGGCCGTCGTCCGTCGCGGCGGTCGCAGAGCCCGGATCAGCGAGCGCAGGATCGCCATCAGATCGCCTCGCTGATGGCCGATCGCGGCCGCGCCGGATTGGCAGCAGCCGTTCCCGGCCAATGAAGGCTCATCGGGATTGCATGTGACACGGTGAGGACGGTCCAGTGCATCGGGCGGAACAGCGCCTCATGAGGCTTGGCGGACGAAGGTCGCCGAGAGCGACCGGGACTGTCGCGATAGCCTGTTCGGTGTCGGCGGTCAATCAGCCGCAGTGTCAACGGGTGCTTGGTCCGGGCGCGGGTGTTGCAGACGACAGCGGAACGGCTTAACCAGAGGCGGGACGGGCATCGGCCCGCGGGCCGTCCTCTTGACCCCGTTGCCCGCGGGACCATGGGTGCGGGCGGGGCAGCCGAGGGCGACGATGATCGCGATCCTGCGCATCTTTTTCCGCGAAAAGGTGGCCAATCCCTGGCTGGTGCTGGCGTGCCTGCTTCTCGCCGGCCTCGCCGGCGGCATCGGCATCGGCAGCCTTTTCCCGCTGGTCTCAATCGTCACCGACCCGGCCGCGGGCACGGCCTCGCCGATGGGCCGGATTGTCGTCGAGAGCCTTGCCTTCGTTGGCTTGGCGCCGGACCTGGGTCCCATCGTCGCCATTTTTGTTGGCGGCATGGTGCTGAAATCTCTCTTCACCTTGGCCGCCATGCGCTACGTCGCCTACGCGTCGGCGATGGTGATCACCGAACTGCGCGCCAAGCTCCTGCGTGTGCTTCTGGATGCCGAGTGGAGCCACTTCATTACCCAGCCGGTCGGCATCATCGCCAACGCGGTAAGCCTGGAAACGACGCGCTCCGGGCGGCTCTATACGATGGCGGCGACCTTCCTCGCCAACGGCATTCAAGCGCTGATCTTTATCGTCGTCAGTTTGATCGTCTCCTGGAAGCTGTCCCTGATGGCGATTGCCTTCGGCGTCGGCATGGCCGCGGCGCTGCACTACCTGGTGCGCCAAGCCAAGGAGGCGGGCAGGCGCGAAACCAAGCGCTCGCGTGAGCTTCTGACCTTCATCACCGATGCCTTCAACAGCATTAAGCCGCTGAAGGCGATGGACAAGCAGGGCCATTTCGCCCAGCTGTGCGAGAGCAAGAACCAGGCGCTTAACCAGGCCTTGCGCAAGCAGATCTACTCCCAAGAGGCGCGGCGCAATCTCGAAGAGATTATCACCGTCGTCTGCCTGGGCGCGGCCTTCTACGCCGCTGTCACAGTCTGGGGCTATCCGCCGGCCGAGGTGCTGATCGTGGGCGTGCTATTGTCGCAGACGACGCGCAACATCGGCCGCATTCAGGACAACCTGCAGAAAGCGGTCGTCAACCAAAGCCCGTATCGTGCCGTGCGCAAGTTGATCGCCACCGCCAGCGCGGCGGAAGAACATACCGGCGGCACACTGCCGGCGAAGTTCGAGAACGGGTGCAGCTTTGAGCACGTGAGCTTCGCCTATCCCCAGAGGGAAGTGCTGAAGGACGTGAGCCTGGCGATCGCCGCCCGCCGGACCACCGTGTTGACCGGCCCGTCCGGCAGCGGCAAGACAACGCTCACTGACTTGCTGGCGGGGCTTTACCGGCCGCAGGCGGGCCGCATCCTCGTCGATGGCGTGCCGCTCGATGAGATCGATTTGCGTCAATGGCGCCAGAGCATAGGCTACGTGCCGCAAGAGCTGATCTTGTTCCACGACTCGATTCTCGCCAACGTCACGCTCGGTGATCCACGGCTGAGCTTGGCGGACGTCCGCCGTGCTCTGGAAGCGGCCGGCGCCTGGGCCTTCGTCGAGGCACTGCCGGAAGGGGTTAACAGCAGCGTTGGCGAGAAGGGGTTCAAGCTTTCCGGCGGTCAACGTCAGCGGATCGCGCTGGCCCGCGCGCTCGCCACGCGGCCGAAGCTCCTCATCCTCGATGAAGTGACAAGTGCGCTTGATCCGGCGACGGAACAGGACCTCTGCCAGCGGCTGAAGCGGATCGCGCGCGAGGTCACGATCGTGGCGGTGACGCATCGGCCGGCGTTCCTGGAGATCGCTGATACGGTCTATCGGGTCGAAAACGGCTCGGTCTATCTGGGGGAAGCAGCGCATCCGAGCCCGCCCGCCGTCGAGTATGCGGGCAGCGACACGCCGCAGGGGGAGCGTCCGCGCGTCAGTGGGTAAACGTGGTTACCTGTACCGGCATGGTCCCGGCAGTGGTTGTTGCCTTCGCGCGGCATGGGCTTAAACTCACCTGATTCTGCCTAACCCGCAGGGAGTCGTCCGATGCAGATGCTTGACCTCGACGCGTTTGCCCGCACGCCGCTGCAGCATGAGCCGTGCGATTTTCTTGTCGTCCCCAATTTCGTCCGGGCGGAAGCGATCGCTGCGATCAACCAGGACTACCCTTTGATCGACGCGGCCGGCAACTTCGCGCCGGAAGACCTCACGTACGGCCCGGCATTCTCCGCCCTGCTGGAGGAATTGCACAGTCCGGAGCTGCGGCGTGCCTACGCCGAGAAATTCGGCTTCGACGTTGCTGATTTCCCGCTGCAGGTAACGGTGCGCAAATTTTCCGAAGCCTCGGACGGCAATGTCCACAATGATTCTAAAATGAAAATGATTACGACGTTGATCTACTTCAACAAGGACTGGCAGGCTGCCGGCGGCCGGTTGCGGTTGATGCGCTCACCGAAGGATATCAACGAATACGCTGTCGAGGTGCCACCGGAGGCGGGTACGCTTCTGACATTCCGCCGCTCGGAAACCTCCTTTCACGGCTTTCTCCCCTACGAGGGCGAGCGGCGATCCTTGCAGATGTACTGGGTCAAGCCGAAGCGAGATCACCGCGGCGAGAAGACACTTACGCTCAAGAAACGGATCAAGCGGTTTCTTAAGGAACGGGCGCGGTAGCAATCAGAAGAAGTCAGCGATCGCCGCAACGCTGCCAACGCCCAAGACCAGGAAAGTCAGGCTCATCCCGGCGACTCGCGCCCGGATGCTGCCCGCGGCCATCGACCACGCGTGGACCACGCGTCCTGCCAGGAGGTAGATCCCCAAACAGTGGATGAGCCAAGCCGGATAGCCGGCGCCTTCGACGGCGGCCAGAATGATGAGCGCCAGCGGCACATACTCACAATAGTTGCCATGCGCGCGGATGCGTCGCGTCAGTTCGGCATCCCCGCCGTCGCCCGACGAAAGTCCGCGCGCCCGTCGCAGCTGGATGACGCGGACCGAGAGGACGATGAGCATCAGGCCCGCCAGGCCCGCATAAAGTCCGGTAACTGCGAGCGACATCCCGCGAACTCCTCCCCCTGGCAGCCGGCCGCGACCGGTTACGCCCGTTTCAAAGGTTTGTACTTGATCCGGTGCGGCTGGTCGGCGTCGGCTCCCAGCCGCCGATGGCGATCGGCCTCATAATCCTGGTAGTTGCCTTCGAACCAGACCACTTGGCTGTCGCCCTCGAAGGCGAGAATGTGGGTGGCGATGCGGTCGAGAAACCAGCGGTCGTGGCTGATGATCACAGCGCAACCGGCGAAGGACAGAAGCGCCTCTTCGAGCGCCCGCAGGGTATCGACGTCAAGGTCGTTGGTCGGCTCGTCCAAGAGCAAGACGTTGGCGCCGGACTTCAACATTTTCGCCAAGTGCACGCGGTTGCGCTCACCGCCGGAGAGGTCACCCACCTTCTTTTGCTGATCACCGCCGCGGAAGTTGAACTGGGCCACGTAGGCACGGCTCTGCACCTTACGCTTGCCGAGCTCGATCTCATCGAGTCCGCCCGAAATCTCCTGCCAGACGCTCTTTTTCGGATCGAGCGCGTCACGCGACTGATCGACATAACCAAGCGCGGCCGTCTCGCCGATCGCAAGCGTGCCTTGGTCGGGCTTGTCCTGGCCAGTGATCATGCGAAAGAGCGTCGTCTTGCCGGCACCGTTGGGGCCGATGACGCCTACGATGCCGCCCGGCGGCAGGCGGAAGTTCAAGTCCTCGATCAAGAGGTTGTCGCCATAGGCCTTGCGCAGATGCGCCGCCTCGATGACCTGCTGGCCGAGGCGCGGCCCGGCTGGGATGACGATCTGCGCCGTGCCCATCTGCCGTTCAGCCGACTGCGCCAGCAAGGCATCGTAGGCGGCGATGCGGGCCTTCGATTTCGCCTGGCGCGCGCGCGGGCTGGCGCGGATCCACTCGAGTTCGTCTGCGAGCGTTTTCTGCCGCGCCACCTCCTGACGCTCCTCGACCGCGAGGCGCTTCTGCTTCTGTTCGAGCCAGGCGGAATAGTTGCCCTCGTAGGGGATGCCGCGCCCGCGGTCGAGTTCCAGGATCCAACCGGTGACGTTATCGAGGAAGTAGCGGTCGTGCGTGACGAGGATCACCGTGCCGGGATAGTCCTTGAGGTGGCGCTCAAGCCAGGCAACCGATTCCGCGTCGAGGTGGTTGGTCGGTTCGTCCAGGAGCAAGAGGTCGGGCTGCTCCAGCAACAGCCGGCACAACGCCACCCGGCGCCGCTCGCCGCCCGAGAGGGTCGCGACGCTGGCTTCGCCAGGCGGGCAGCGCAGCGCGTCCATCGCGATTTCGATCGTGCGGTCAAGCTCCCAGGCATTGGCGGCATCGATCTGCTCTTGCAGGTGGCCCTGTTCCTCCAGGAGCGTCGCCATTTCATCGTCATCGAGCGGCTCGGCGAAGCGTGCGCTTAGTTCGTTGAAGCGCTCCAGCAGGTCCCTGGTCGCGGCGACGCCCTGCATGACATTGCCCATGACGTCCAACGCGGGGTCCAACTGCGGCTCCTGCGGCAGAAAGCCGACGCGCACGCCTTCCGCTGGCCAGGCCTCGCCGGTGAAATCGTGGTCGAGGCCGGCCATGATGCGCAGGAGCGTCGACTTGCCAGTGCCGTTGGCGCCGATGACGCCGATCTTGGCACCGGGGAAGAATGACAGCGTGACCCCTTTGAGAACCTCCCGCCCGCCGGGATAGGTCCGGCTCAGCCCCTTCGTCACGTAGATATACTGGTAGGATGCCATCGCCTCACCTTGCCGCATTGCCGGGAGCCGAGGCGGAGCCGCGGCGCGGGCGTTCTAGACCGGATCCATCCGTTCGCGCAATCGCCGGGGTCCCTCCAACGCATACGGCTACGACGGTGCCGGCCATTGACAACGCGCGCTGGCACCAGCATTAAAAGCCTCTTTCTTGCGAAAGGTGGTATACTTAAACCAGGGTCAAACACGCCGACGGGTCGAGCCGGCGTGAAGAAGAATGAGCGAGACCAGGGAGGAGGGAGTGGTGAAATCCATTCTCGTCGTCGAGGACGAACCCAATATCGTGTTATCCCTGCAATTCCTGATGAAGAAAGCAGGGTTCGAGGTGCGCGTCGCCAACGATGGTGAAGAAGCGCTGGCGCTCGTCCAGGATCGTGCCCCGGATTTGATTTTGCTCGACGTCATGATTCCGAAGCGCGACGGTTTCGACGTCTGTCAGACCATTCGGGCCAACTCCGACTGGAAGGATGTTTACATCATCCTGCTGACCGCCAAAGGACGCGAGGTTGACCGGGAAAAAGGCATTGCGCTCGGCGCGAACGATTATGTGACCAAGCCGTTTTCGACCCGGGACCTGACCGAGAAGGTCAAGCAGATCCTCAGCGGCGGGTGAGGTACCGACCGGCCATACCGTAGTGCGCCGCATGGGTCCCCGTATCGCTCTGATCCTCGCCTTTGCTTCGATCGCGCTGGCAACTGTCGCTGCCGTCATCGCCGGGACATGGCTGGTCGCTCAAGGGATGCCGGGCGCCAGCGACGAGACAACCTCCTTTCTCATTGCCTATGGCGGCGGCACAGCGGGCGTCCTGTTGGCGCTCATTGCCGTCTGCTGGGCCTATCTCGACATCGCCGTCGTTCGCCCGCTGCTCGCGCTCGGCGAGGGCATTGACACTGTTCTCCACGCCAACCCGGAGCACGAGATTGAGGTCGACGAACACCAGTTGGGCGGTTTGCCGCGGGCGGTCAATGATCTGATCCGCCATCTCGCGATCGCCAAGAAGAACGTGGATGACAACGTCCGCCGCGCCACGCAGACGATTGAGGACGAGAAGAACAAGCTCAGCACAATTCTTCGGGAGCTGCACGAAGGTGTGATCGTCTGCAATACCAGCCACCGCATTCTGCTCTACAACAAGCGGTCACTGGAGATCCTCCACGTCAGCGGCACCATCGGACTCGACCGCTCGCTGTTCGACCTGATGAGCCGACAGCCGATTCTTCATGCCATTGAACGGCTTAACAATTATCTCGCCAGCGGCCGTTACGCTGGTGGATCGGACAGAGCCAGCGTGCCGTTCGTCGGCGCCACAATCGACAGCCGCTTCATGCTCGAGGGACGGTTGGGCCTTATCATCGATGCCGATGGCGCGCCAGCCGGCTATGTCCTGTCGTTCCAGGACGATACGGACGAGCTGGCGGCACTCGGCCTGCGCGACCGGCTGCTGCGGGAGTCGACCGAAGGACTGCGGGCACCGGTTGCAAATCTGCGCGCGGCGGCGGAAATCCTGAGCAGCGCCCCGGAGCTGAGTCCCTTGGAGCAGACGGAGTTCAAGAAGGTTCTGCTCAAGGAAAGCAAGCACCTGTGCGACCGGCTGGAAACGCTGTCGTCGCAATACCGGGCTATCGTTACCAGCCACTGGCCGACGAGCGATCTCTATTCCGCAAACCTGTTCCAGACCATTCGCGGCCGTGTCAAGGAACAGCGCGGCATCGATGTGGTGATTGTCGGCATCCCGCAGTGGCTGCACGGCGACAGCTACAGCCTGGTCGAGTTGCTCAATCGTCTGGTTCTGCGCTTGCGGGCGCACACCGGAGTGCCAACGTTCGACCTCGAAGCGGTCGCGGGCGAGAAGCACGTCTATGTCGATATCATCTGGCAGGGCGCGCCAATCGCGGCCTCTGATCTGCATGGATGGCTTGAGGATACGGTCGAGGAGATGCTTGGCGGGCTCACGCTGCGCGACGTGCTGGACCGGCACAAGACCGATGCCTGGAGCCTCACTGGTGTCGACGGCCGCGCCCGGCTGCGGATCCCGCTGCCAACAGCCCAGCACATGACCGTCGTCCAGGAGCAGCGCAACCTGCCGCCGCGGCCGGAGTTCTATGATTTCGACTTGCTGCGGCGAACGCCCGACCTGGGTGAACTCGGTCAGCGCTCGCTGCGCTCGCTCAACTTTGTCGTTTTCGATACCGAGACAACCGGTCTTGCTCCGGCGGCCGGCGACGAAGTCATCTCGCTGGCTGGAATCAGGGTCGTCAATGGCCGCATCCTCACCGGTGAGTCGTTCGACCGCCTGGTTGATCCGGGGCGTTCGATCCCGCCCGAGTCGATCCGCTTCCACGGCATCACCGACGATGACGTCAAGGACAAGCCGCCGATCCAGATCGTCCTGCCGCAATTCCGCAGGTTCGTCGGCGACGCTGTTCTCGTCGCCCACAATGCCGCTTTCGATCTCAAGTTCCTCAAGATACGGGAAGCTGAGAGCGGCACCAGTTTCGACATGCCCGTGCTCGACACGTTGCTGTTGTCGGCGTTCCTGCATGACCAGGCACAGAAGCACTCTCTTGATGCAGTCGCACAGCGTTTCGGAATCCCGATTCAGGGCCGGCACCGTGCGCTCGGCGACTCGCTGATCACAGCCGGCATCTTTCTCAAGATGATCGAGCTCTTGGAGGCGCGCGGCGTCACGACGCTCGATCAGGCGATCCAGGCGGGACAGAGCGTGCTGAAGAAGCGGGCGTGGAAACCTCAGTTTTGACCCAGGCGGAAACGATCGGCGGTCCTTCTACAAGCGGAATAAGCGAGGTGCCAGATGGCAGCGCATGAAACCGATCAAACGGAACCGATGGCGCAAGCGGCGCAAGGATACCTCAACGACCGGTTGGTCGCGCTCGCGGCTCTGGGTGCGCTCCTGTTTCATCCCCTTTTCGTCGGGCTGTTTGACGCACCGGTTCTTGTCATGGGCATCCCCCTCCTGTTCCTTTACCTTTTTGGGGTTTGGGTGCTGCTGATCATCGCGTTGGCCGTGACGACGGAAACGGCACCGCCGGCGACCATCGAACGCGACGACATCGGCAGCGGATCGTTCTAGAAGGAGCGCAACGACCATGCTGCCGGGCTGGCTCATCGTCGTCACGTCGTTTGGCTATCTGTCGCTCCTGTTTGCGATCGCCTATTTCGCCGACCGCCGCGGCCGACAGGGCCATCCGGTGGTCAACAACCCCACGGTCTACGCGCTCTCGATCGCCGTCTACTGCACGGCCTGGACGTTTTACGGCTCCGTTGGCCGCGCCGTGTCGTCAGGCGCTGGCTTCCTGCCGATCTATCTTGGTCCGACTCTGATGTTCGCGCTTGGCTGGGTGGTAATCCGCAAGATCCTGCGCATCAGCAAGGTCCACCGCACGACCTCGATCGCCGATTTCATCGCTTCGCGCTACGGCAAGAGCCACCTCTTGGGCGGGCTGGTAACGATCATCGCCGTCGTCGGCATCATGCCGTACATCGCGCTTCAGCTGAAGGCTGTGGCGAGCAGCTTCACGGTTGTGCTGCACTATCCCGACCTGAGCGGAGCGGCCGCGGTGACCTCCCTCTCGCCCCTGCGCGACACCGCCTTGTGGGTGGCGGCGTTGATGGCGGCATTTTCGATCCTGTTCGGCACCCGCCACATCGACGCGACCGAACATCATCAAGGCATGGTGCTGGCGATCGCATTTGAATCAGTGGTCAAGCTGGTTGCTTTCACCGCGGTTGGCCTGTTCGTGACGTACGGGATTTTTGATGGCTTCGGCGACTTGTTTACGCAAGCGGCGGCCGATCCGCGAATCGCGCCTCTGCTGACGCTGGCGCCCGCGGGCAACGACTGGTTGCCGCTCACCGGACTCGCCATGATCACCATGGTCTGCCTGCCGCGCCAGTTTCAGGTGACCGTCGTCGAGAACGTCGAGGAATCCCATCTCAACAAGGCGATCTGGCTGTTTCCGCTCTACCTGTTTCTAATCAACGTCTTTGTACTGCCGATCGCTTTCGCCGGCCTGCTCCGCTTTCCGCTCGGCACCGTCGATCACGACATGTTCGTGCTGGCGCTGCCGATGGCTGAAGCCTCGCCTGGACTGGCGCTGCTGGCCTTCGTTGGCGGGCTTTCGGCGGCGACGGGTATGGTCATCGTCGAGACGGTGGCACTGTCGACGATGCTCTGCAACGACTTGGTCATGCCGATGCTGCTGCGCTTTGCCTGGCTGCATCTGGCTGAGCACAAGGATCTTTCAGGGCTGCTGCTGACCATCCGTCGCACCGCCATTATCATCATTCTCGCAATGGGGTACTTGTTTTTCAGGTTCATTGGAGAATCGTATGCGCTGGTCGCGATTGGTCTGATGTCTTTCGCGGCCGCGGCGCAATTCGGGCCGGCAATCATTGGCGGAATCTACTGGAAGGGCGGCTCACGCCGCGGCGCGCTGGCCGGCATATCGGCCGGATTCCTGGTCTGGATCTACACACTGCTGCTGCCCTCGTTCGCCCGCTCGGACTGGTTGCCGATGTCGTTCATCGAGAGCGGTCCGTGGGGTATCGAGCTCTTGAAGCCTTATGCCCTGTTGGGGTTGACGGGGTTTTCATCGGTCTCCCATTCGCTGATCTGGAGCCTTTTCTTCAACGTCGCCATCTTCGTCGGTGTTTCCCTCCTCGACCGCCAGAGCACAATCGAGCGTATCCAGGCGGCCCTGTTCGTTGACATCTTTCGCCATGCGGGCAGCAGCACCAGCACCGGGCTTTTGCATGGGCGGGTCAGCATTGGCGATCTGCGCGCGATGGCCGAGCGCTTCCTCGGCCGTGATCGCGCTCGCGATGCTTTTTCCGAGTACGCGCGCAGGCGAGGCCGCAACATCGAGCCCGGCGGGCAGGCCGACGGCGAGTTGGTGCAGTTCGTCGAACGCCGCCTTTCTGGCGCGATCGGCGCCGCTTCGGCCCGCGTGATGATTGCGTCAACCGTAAAGGGCGAGGGCGTTGGTTTCGAAGAGATTATGCAGATTCTCGACGAGACCTCGCAGGTGCTCGAGTACAGCCGCCAGCTCGAACAGAAATCGCGCGAGCTGGAAAAGGCATCGGGTGATCTCAAAGCCGCCAACGCGCGGTTGACCGAGCTCGACCGGATGAAGGACGATTTCTTGTCGACGGTCACCCACGAGCTGCGCACGCCTTTGACCTCGATCCGATCCTTCTCCGAGATACTGCACGACTCGCCGGACCTTGAGCTCGGTGAGCGGCAGCAGTTCCTCACCATCATCATTCGTGAGAGCGAGCGCCTCACTCGGCTGATCAACCAGGTCTTGGATCTGTCGCGGATCGAAAGCGGGCGCATGAAATGGGTGATGACGGAGGTCGATCTGGTCGAGGTCGTCGAACATGCGGTGGCATCGATGCGCCACCTGTTCGAGGAAAAGCAGGTCGGCCTTAAGGTCTTCAAGCCAGAGGTGGTCCCGATGGTTCGCGCCGATCGGGATCAACTGATCCAGCTCGTCATCAATCTTCTATCGAACGCACAGAAGTTCGTGCCGTCCGGAACTGGGGAGGTGGCGGTCGAGGTGACGTGCGGCCGCAACACGCTATTGGTCAGTGTTGCCGACAACGGACCCGGCATTCCCTATCACGAGCAGGACAAGATCTTTGAGCGTTTCCACCAGGTCCGCTCGGGCAAGACCGGAAATCCGCTGGGCTCTGGCTTGGGCCTCGCAATCTGCCGCGGGATTGTCGAGCACCTGGGCGGGCGGCTGTGGGTCGAAAGCACGCCCGGTTACGGCGCGACATTCTTTTTCAGCCTGCCAGTCATCGGCGCCGAGGCGCACGCCTGAAAGGCGCAACTAAAAGACTTGCGCCGTGAATTCCATGTGAACGCGCCTGCGGATATGGTTGACCGCCTTCAGCGCCTCAATAAGATCGGCGCGCTGATGTTTGGACAGCGCGTCGGGATTGACGAAATAGCCGACCCGACGGCCAAGGCGATAGTCCGCCAGTTGGCGGCGCATTAGCGTATCGGTGATGGTCGAAAAGGCCTGGGTGAGATCTTCCCGCTCCGTCCGGCTGAGCGTCCCGCTCAGCGCCAGGGCGCCGATGCGGGCAAGTGTTGCCGTCTCCTCCACGCCGGTGCGCAGCGCCATCAGGCGGATCGCGCCCACCAGCGGGATAATGCCGGCGTATTTGAGATTGATGTGGCCCCGGTACTCCTTGGAGTCCTTCTCGGTAATGAAGCCGCCGAACAGGCCGAGGGCCGTGTTGTGGTCGACTTTGTCGTGGAACATCTGCTTGAGGAAGAACGGGTTGTTGCGACCCAATTCGGTTGCGACCTGGCGCACATCGTGCACCAGATCCTGATCGCCCCAGACGGCTTGAAAATCGAAGAAGATATCCGATAGACGGATGGCGACCGGATTGCTCTTGCGGCCCCACAGGCGGATCTGCTCCATCCACTGGCTGCGGGTCTTGCGCCACAACGGGTTGACCGCCATGCAATAGCCGTTGCAGTAGGGAATGCCGACCTCATTCAGGTCGCGGCACATTCGCTCAGCCAGCTCAAGAAAGTACGCATCGATCCGACCATGCTCGGCATCGGGATAATCCTCGATGATGAAGGCATTGTCCTGATCCGGGAACAGGTAGTTCTCGCCGCGCCCGCCGGATCCCATGACGATGACGGCCGCGCGCACCGGCGGCTCGCCCCATCCTTCCGCCTCCATTTGCTTCAGGCTCGCCTCGCCGATGCGGCGGTACATGTCGTTGTTGATGCGGGTGATCACCTGCTGGATTTCCACTGCCGGCAGGTTGTCCGCGAACAGCTGTTCGGCGAGATCGATCTGGGCCGCCTTGACCTCCTTCATGCCCTCGATCGTGCCCTCGCGGCTTAAACGGTCGATCTGGCCCATCAGCCGTTCGGACGCTGCCGCCAGCGCATCGTTGAGGTAGATGAGGCCGGCCAGCCGCCCGCTCCACTCGACCACCGGCATGTGGCGGAGGCCGTGGCGGCGCATCCAGGCAATGGCTTGATACAAATACTCGCGCCGGCGGATGGTCATCACCGGCATGGTCATCACCGCCTCGACCGGGGTGTCAGGCGGCACGCGGTAGGCGACGCGGAGCGCGATGTCGCGCTCGGTGATGATGCCGATGGGACGCTCCATCGGATCGACGACGACAGCACAGCCGGCGCGCTCGGCAGCGAGCATATCGATCATCGCGGCGCACGGTGTCCCTGGGGGGATCGCCAGCACCTTGTTGCGGCTATGCATGAAGTCGCGCACAAGCATGCTGAAGACGGCAGTCTGTGAGCGCGGCGCGGTTGGCTTGATCGTGTGCCGCGCGGGTGTGACCGCCTGCTCGCCGCGTCCGTTCTCGGCCGAGCGTTCCGTGCTCGTGTGGGCTGTCGTGCCGACCGCTACCCCTGGGCTATCGTCTGCCCTGTGCTCTGCCGCAGGACCGGGTTCGTTCATCGCCTCCCTGCCCCCGTCATGAGTGCGATCGCTTGGCGGGGTGGCTGGCCAGAACCGTGCCTGCCGGGCAAACCGCCGCTTCGTTGTTACCTTACGCCGTCATGGGGGGGGCGCAAGCCCTCAACCGTGGTATCGACGCGAATGATGGCGCGCCTGTTGCGTCTCCGGTGAGTACGGCTGCGACGAGGGATGGGGCTGCGACATGGCCGGTATTGAGCGGGAGCGCACAAGCGGGCTAGTGTCCCGGCCAGAGTATCCCTTCGAGAAAGCCAAGGCCGATGAGAATGTTCGCGGCGCTCGTCCTCTGCGCCCTACTCGCTGGTTGCGTGGACGTGGTCGATTCCAGTGCCAAGGGGATCTGGCTCGAACAGCCAATGCTGAGCCTTGACAGCCCGGACACGGTTGCCGAGGCGCACTGCGCCCGCTACGGCAGGCGGGCAGTGCGGCAGGGCCAGTTCGGTGGTCCAGAAGCGACGTTCGTACCCGTAATCGCCTACGACTGTCGGTAGTGCACTGGCACAAGCGGAGGGTACATTCTGTTAGCGGCGAAAGTGTATGTGATTCAATAGATTGCGCACCGCCATCCCTCCTCGGGCGTGAGTCGTCCGCTGAGGTCGCTGGAGCAGCTTCCCTCCTCCGCGCACCGCCGCCGGGCGACCTCAATACCAAGCCTCGACGAACCTTAAGGGTTTTTTATCGGCTCCCGCGGCAAACTTGCCATTGTAGTTGAACGGCATTGCGAGAGAAACCAATGCGCCCGCCACCGTTGCTCGAACGCAGGAAGGAGGAACGCTATCTCGCTCCCGGTATGGTCGTGCATTGCAACGGAGAGCCGTGCGCGGTAATCGACGTCTCGCGATCGGCGGTGCGGTTCGTGCGGTCGCAGGGCCTCTTGCTCAGCCGGGAAATGCACGAGCTTGTTCTTGAACTCCCCTGCACCGCGGGCGTGGTCTCCTATCCGGTCAGGGGCCGGATTATCCGTTCCACTCAGCTCTGTGTCGTCATGGGCTATGATCCGCCAACCGAGGATTGGGAGCAGCAGATCAAGGCGCTTGACACCGCCGAACTGACCGCGCTCACAGATTTCTGAGCCGCCGCCATGATGGATCGAGACGTATTACAGATCTTTCTGCGGTCTGGCCCGGCACGGAAATATGACGTCGGCCACTTCTCGAAGAGAGTCGCTACCGAAACCGCGGAACCGGAAAACCTGTTGTTCAAGACGCACTTCTTGAACTACGCAATATTATTCAAATCTGTTGTCATTGATCAGTCATACACCATTAGCGACAGCAAGCCGATCTCCACAATCATATACTCACCTTATGACTATGCGAAACCTGGTGATGGCGGGGAGTCATTCGTATTTTGTGAAGAGAACTTTCGGCGCTTTTACCAATACAAGCTTCGGTCAGAGACTGTTGATATTTCTTCATTCTCGTATGATCTTGATGTTCTTGCAATTTTCAACTCGGTACCGACATTCAGTCCGATCATCATCGAGCTTGCCTTTACGCGCGCAAACTTTCGGCCATCAAACATCTATTTCGATCTGACGCCGGAGCTGCGGGTCAAGCTCAACAGCCACATGAAGGCACGCATCCGCCCGCTTATTGTCGCCGCTTACGAACAGTCATCGTGCGATATCGAACGCGCGGTGGAAGAGATGACCTCAAAACTGCTCTACCTTCAAGATTCCGCAAGCGTGATGCCGTTGATCGAGGCTCTGCGGTTGGCGCCCGATACGGCACTTGAGGTCCTCTCGTCGTGGATAGGCATTACCTATTTCGAGTATGAGTACGCCGCTCTGCAGCCACAGCTGCGCGCTTTGTCGGAGTGGATAACCAAGAATGCTAAGACAAAGGATTCACTCCGACCGAATGAGAGCGAATACCTAGCGACTCTCTCGCGCTTTGTTCGCGGAAAGATGAAAGAAGAGTGGGCACGCGTCGTAGAGCTGTCAAAAACCTACCGAGAGACTTATCATGCCCTGGTCTTCAAGGGCGATATCAGGCGCTTTTCAGAGTTTCTTTATAGCTGCCGCCACGTTTACTGGGATCTAGGCGAAACCCTGGGCCGGTTTGAACAAACGACCATCGCCTGGCGCCTTTTCGAACGCCAGCTGATGGGCCAGAAACCCAGCTACCGCGCCGTGATCTCATTCTACACGGTGCTACGTAAGCTTCTGGGCGCGCCGCCTGCTGCCACCGCACCCGATCCCGAAGACGCGCTTGGCGAGAATCGCGGCGGCTTCTCGACCCTGACGGCGGATCTGTTTTAAGGCTGTCGCGCCACGTCGGCGCTGGTGGGCCCGGCAGGACTCGAACCTGCAACCAGACGGTTATGAGCCGCCAGCTCTGACCAGTTGAGCTACGGGCCCCAGCGCTGCCCCGGACCGACCGGGATCGCCCCGGATCGCTGAGACGACGACAGCGGATCATAGTTCCCCCCACCTGCGCAAGGGGTGAGCCGCGTGCCTTTAGCCGAGCGCGCTGAGGAGCGAAAGCAGACGTTCCAGCGGCGCGCCGTCGCGGCTCAGCGCCAGCGACGTGCTGAAGTGGCCAGCATCGCAACGAAAGACGTTTGCCGGGGGAACCCGCCAGTCGGCCACCAGGGCCTCACCGCCTTCAGCGAGTGTCACGTCGTCGGCAACGCCCAGGAGGACGACAACTTGCTCCGGCGACATCACCGGATCACCCACTGGGTTCAGGAGTGGCCGCCAGCGGGTCGTCTCTTCGAGTGTCCAGCCGGCCGCCTGCAGTGCTCTGGGCACGCCCAAGCCGCACGACAAGCTGCCTTCGAAAGCAACAGCCTCCAGCGCTTGCGACGGGGCGACGAGGAACAGCGCATCGGGCCGCATCTCCTCGGGCCAGTGACGGGCAACGGTCGCGACCAGCTGCGCCGTGAGCGCGCCCAGGCTTACGCCGCCGACCGCGACGGGGCCGCCGCGCGTCGCCCGTGCCCAGGCCACGAGCAGACCGATCTCAAGAACGGCGGCGTGGAAGAAGTCGAGCAGGCCACCGACGCCCAGTGCCAAAATTGGCTCGCCGCCATAGCTGTGCGCCATCCGCCTGCGTCCGTGCCAGGGAAGCTCTGGCAGGATGACGCGGATGCCGGACTGCAGAAGCCCCGTGATCGGCTCGCGCTGATAACCCCAGTATTCCGGTTCCATGCCGATCCCGTGCGCAAAGACCAGCGTCGGCTGCGGGTCGAGTCGGCGCCGCGCCTCCGGCAACGGCGTGCCGACCCGCGCCCAGGCTTGTGGCCCGATCGCCGGCACCGGGCTCGGGAAGCGCAACCAACCGTCGACCCCATCACCGTTGATGAAACCGCGTGAGGGCTCGATCGCCTCGGGACCGTTGCGCTGCACGAATGCCCGGGCGGGTTCGCGCAGCCTCTCGCTGTGCCGGCGTTCGACCGATGCCTTGTCCTCGACCCGCCAGGCGACCGCCGGAAACGGATGCTCCAGGTGCAAGGGCGCGAACAGCGACCGCAGGCCCATCAATTGCGCCGCACGACTGAGCCGTTCGGCCTCGACATCGATTTGCGCCGGCCCGGGGCCGAAAAAGGCGTGCAACCACGCCTCCTCCGCGGCCTTGAGGGCTTCGCATCGCCGCTGTACCAGCGTCAGGATGCGCGGCACCAGGCGATCGCTGCGTCGCCGGGCAGGCAAGGCGGCAAAAAACCGCTCCGCCGAGCCTTCGGCTGCGACCGCCTCGGCCCAGGCCCGCGACAACGGGAAATACCAGGTGGTGAGAATCTTGAGGGCGGCGCGGTCGAACCACGGCCGCAGGATCAAGTCGCCGAGTGCGCTCTTCAGCACACGGTCTAGCCGACGCGGTGGTGCGGCGCGGGAGCCTTCCGGCACGAAGGTGTCAGTGGTCGAGGAAGCTGCGCAGCTTGCGCGAGCGGCTCGGATGCTTGAGTTTGCGCAAGGCTTTGGCCTCGATCTGGCGGATCCGCTCACGTGTGACCGAGAACTGTTGGCCCACCTCTTCGAGCGTGTGGTCCGTATTCATGCCGATGCCAAAGCGCATCCGCAAGACCCGCTCCTCACGTGGCGTGAGGCTTGCAAGCACGCGGGTGGTTGTTTCGCGGAGGTTCGCTTGAATGGCTGCATCAAGCGGCTGAACAGCATTCTTGTCCTCGATGAAATCACCTAAGTGGCTGTCTTCCTCGTCGCCGATCGGCGTTTCCAGACTGATCGGCTCCTTGGCGATCTTCAGGACCTTGCGCACTTTCTCAAGCGGCATCGACAGCTTTTCCGCCAGCTCCTCGGGCGTCGGCTCGCGGCCGATCTCGTGCAGCATCTGCCGCGACGTACGGACGAGCTTATTGATCGTCTCGATCATGTGCACGGGAATGCGGATGGTGCGCGCCTGATCGGCGATCGAGCGGGTAATGGCTTGGCGGATCCACCACGTCGCATACGTCGAAAACTTGTAGCCACGGCGGTACTCGAACTTGTCGACCGCCTTCATCAGGCCGATGTTGCCTTCCTGGATGAGGTCGAGGAACTGCAGGCCGCGGTTCGTGTACTTCTTGGCGATCGAAATGACGAGGCGCAGGTTAGCCTCGATCATCTCCTTTTTCGCCTTGGTCGACTCCCGCTCGCCCTTCTGGACCGTTCCAACGATCCGGCGGAACTCGCTGATCGGCAGCCCAGCTTCATGGGCGACGACGGCGATCTCTTGGCGGATTTTTTCCGCCTCGCCGCCGTATCGGCCGCTGAAGCGCCGCCAGCGCTCGCTCGAAGCCGCGCTTAAGCGCTTGATCCAGTCAGGTGCAAGCTCGTTACCGCGGTAGGCGTTGATGAAGTCTTCGCGGTCGATCCGGCACTCAAGCGCAAGTCGCAACAACCGGCCCTCGAGGCCGATGACCTTGCGATTGAGGCCGTAAAGCTGATCGACGAGCTCCTCGATGCGGGAATCGTTCAGATGCACACCCTGCATCAGGCTGATCAGTTCGCGCCGCAGCTTGCCAATGCGTCGCTCGATCGCGGGATTCCCCTCTGCCCCTTGTTCGAGCGCCGTGATTTTGCGCATCTGCAGGCGGTGCATCTTCTTGTAGGTGAGCTCGATCTCCTCGAATGTCGCGAGGACCTTCGGCTTTAGTGCGTCCTCCATGGCCGCGAGCGAGACGCTTTGGTCCTCGCCTTCGCCGTCGTCCTCGTCATCGAGGTTATGGCCGTCGGCGAGAAGGCTCTCCTCTGCGTCTTCACTGTCCTCGTCTTCCGCGGCGCGGGCGGGCGCGGTCTCGCTTGGCACCTGCGGCGCTGCGGCTGCGGCGGAGGCTTCCGGGGGTACCGGTTCAGACAGCGCACAGGGCGTTTCGCCGCCGACCGGCACGCCCGCGGGGATTGTGTCTTGTGGTGCGACGCTGCCGGCAACCGCAGGCGTCAAACCGGGCACGACAAGCCCAGCGGAACCGGCAGCGACGGCGGCGACATCGTAGGTGGCTTCAAGGTCGATGATATCACGCAGCAACATCCGGTTTTCGACCAGCGCCGTGTGCCAGCGGATCAGCGCGCGGATGGTCAGCGGACTTTCGCAGATGCCGCCGATCATCATCTCCCGACCGGCCTCGATGCGCTTGGCAATTGCGATCTCGCCCTCGCGCGAGAGCAGCTCGACGTTGCCCATCTCGCGCAGGTACATGCGCACCGGGTCATCGGTGCGACCAAGTTCGTTCTCGTCGACGTTGCCGCTCGGTTGTTCGGCCTCAACAACATCGGCGGCCGGCGCAGCCTCCTCGCCCTCATCGCCTTCGATGACGCTGATGCCGATTTCCGACAGCATCGACATCGTGTCTTCGATTTGCTCCGACGAGACCTGCTCCGGCGGCAGCGCGTTGTTCAGTTCCTCGTATGTGACGTAGCCGCGCTCTTTGCCGCGGGCGATCATCCGCTTGACGTTGACGCCCAGGGAATCCAACAGCGGCCCGTCCGCAGGCTCGTCCTTGCCGCCCGTGAGATCGACGACCGCGGCCGGCTTTGCCGCCATCTCGGCTTCATCGTCGATGATCAGGCCATCCGTTCCAGCCTCGGCTTCCATGCCGCGTCCGTCGCCGTTGTTCACATGCCTGCTTCGTTGGGCCGCTCGCCCGTCGCCGTCGATTGCCGTCAATGCTGTCACTCGGCCATCAATACGTGCATCGTCATGTTGCGCTGTCGCCATGTCTAGCCCACTCGCCGTGAACGAGGATCCGCCGCTGCGGTGATTGATCTGCTATCGCTGCAAGTAGCGACAGGAGCCGCGCAGTTGTTGTTTCTGTCAAATCGGCTCCCCAACCTGCCTATGCGCGGCAGCCCGCGAGGCGCGCGGGCGAGGAAACATGCGCCGTTCGAAACTCAAACGAGCTTCTGGTGAAGTAGCGTTCGCAGGGGGCCTCGTCAAGACCTCCAGGCGCACATTTTCTCGTCCGGTTTTGCCGCACAGGCCCGAGGGTTAGCCTTCGTCGTCGCTCTGCAGCCTGGCTTCGATGAGGCGCTGCCGGCGTGCCCAGGCCTCCGCCGCGCTCTCGCCTGTCTCCGCCGTTGCCAACTCGGCTTTCAGTGTCTCCCCTTGCAAGATCCGCATGTTGGCCTGCCACTGCTCGCGCGGGCCGTCATCGCCGCCGCGGGCCTGCGCGATTGCGGCAAAACGGACCGCTGGATCGTTGAGGATCGCGCCAATGGCGTCGGCGAAGCCTTGTTCCGCCAGCCTGTCCCGCGCCTCACCTGCCTCGATCGCGTCTCCGGCCTGTGACAGGACGGCGATCAGCGCTTGGCGCAGCGCGTCGTACTGAGGCACGGCGAAGCGCGTGCAGCCGAGATCCTCCTCCACGTCTGCAAACAGAGCCGGATGGCTGAGGAGGATCGCCAGCAACGTTCGTTCCGCCGCTGCCACCCGCGCCGAGATTCCCTCCGTCCCGACGGTCGGCCGAAATGCTGCTTTCGTGGTGATGGCTTGAGGCGGGGCGGCGGTCGCTGCTGGTTGGGGGCGCTGGCGGACACGCCGGCCCGCTTGCCAGGCCTCCTCGCGCAGCCGCTGGCGGAACAGCGTGTGATAGTGGCGGCGCAGCGTCGGGTCGGATATCCGCGCCGCATGCCGATCGAGCCGCTCCTCCAGCCGCGCCCGGTCTTCGGCAGTAAGTAGCGGACTGTTCTGGCGGGCGAGGCGATAGACCAGATCCGAGAGCGCGAGCCCATCCGCGAGTGTGCGGTGTACGAAGTCGCCGGCGTAGCGACGGGCGAGGTCGGCCGGATCGTCGGCTGTATCGAGCCGGCTGAATGCGAACTTGAGGCCAAAGCCGGGCCGGATCATAGCCAGCGCCATCTCTGCCGCGCGAACCGCGGCGCGCGTGCCGGCAGCATCGGGGTCGAACCAGAGGATCGGCTCCGGCACCACCTGCCAAAGGAGGTCCAGCTGGTCTTGGGTCAGTGCTGTGCCAAGCGGTGCCACGGCATGGTCGTAGCCGGCTTGGGCCAGACCGATCACGTCCATGTAACCCTCGACGACGATCAGCGTGCCGGCGGCGCGGGCGGCCTCGCGTGCCTGCGCATAGCCATAGAGGAGCCGGCCCTTGTGGAACAGGGCCGTTTCCGGGCTGTTGAGATACTTGGGCTCACCTTGGCCGAGGATGCGGCCGCCGAAGCCGACCGTGCGGCTACTGCGCTCGGTGATGGGGAACATCACCCGGCTGCGAAAGCGGTCGTAAGGGCTGCCTTGGCCTTCTTCGGGGCGGATCAGCAGGCCTGCTTCGACGAGAAGATCCTCGGCAAAGCCGGCGCGGGTGAGCGCTGTCTTCAGGCTGCCGCGGCCTTGTGGCGCAAAGCCCAAACGGAAGCGGGCCATCGTTGCGTCATCGAGGCCACGACCGCGCAGGTACGCGAGCGCCGCTTGGCCCTCGGGCAGCCGCAGGCGCTGCTCATACCACGCGGCCGCCGCCGCGACCGCTTCTTCGAGACTGTGGCGCCGCCGCTCGATGGCCTGCGCTTCCGGCGAAGGGTCGGGCAAGCGGAGGCCGGCCTCGGCAGCGAGCGCGGTGACGGCTTCGACGAAACCCAGGTTCTCCGTCTGCATGACGAAATCGAATACGGAGCCATGCTGGCCGCAGCCGAAGCAGTGGTAGAATCCCTTCTGGTCGTTGACGGTGAACGACGGCGTTTTTTCCTTATGAAACGGGCACAGGCCGAGAAATTCCCGCCCGTGCCGCTGCAGTCGGACGCTCCTGCCGATGACATCGGACAACCGCAGCCGTGCCCGCAACTCATCAAGGAACCCGGCGGGAAAGCTCATCGGTCACCTGCTGGGCGTTGGCGCCGGCCGCCCGAGCCGCTGAGGCCATTTTAGCCCAAGTGCTGCTTGACCAGCGCGCTCGCTTTAACGAAGTCCATCTGCCCGGCGTAGCGTTCCTTAAGAGCCGCCATCACACGGCCCATGTCTTTCAAGGTGCGGCCGCCGACATCCTCGATCGTCGCCGCGACAGCGCCTTCGATGGCCGTATCATTCATCTGCGTCGGGAGGAACGCTTCGATAATGGTGATCTCTTCCGCTTCCTGGCGGGCGAGCTCCGGGCGGTTGCCCTGCTCGTAGGCTTTGATGCTTTCGCGCCGCTGCTTGATCATCGCAAGCAGCATCGTTTGGATCTGCGTTTCATCAAGGCCATCGGGATTGCCTTTGCCGCGTTCGGCGATGTCTCGGTCCTTCAGCGCGGCGAGAATGAGGCGCAATGTAGAGACGGCGCGCTCGGCGCGGGCCAGGACAGCCTCCTTGAGCGCTTGTTCGAGCCGTGTGCGTAGCATCCGCCCTCGCCTTGCCCGTTGACCAATCGTGGCCTATCCGTGCAGCCGGCGCACGGCCGGTGCATGGTAAGCCGGTCCGCCACAAAGCGCTAACGCTAAAGAATGCCGGTCGTGCGGTCGGGTTCAGCACAACCTTGGGGTGGGGTTGACGACAACCAGCCGATTGCGTACATCTTGGCCACCCTGCCGCCGGCCAATCACCGCGAATTGCCCCCGAGCGCGCAAGCGATCGCATGGCCCCGGCCGGTTGAGGAGATTCTGCGAAAACGATGGCTTCTGCCTTCACACCGCCGTCATCCGCAGCGGCCAGCGTGGCGGGCCGCCCTGCCGGCGCCAATGCCGCGTTGGTGTTGGAAGACGGAATGGTTTTTTGGGGGCGGGGTGCCGGTGCGGTCGGTGTTGCCATCGGTGAGGTTTGTTTCAACACGTCCTACACCGGTTATCAGGAGATCCTGACCGATCCCTCGTATGCGGGCCAGATCATTACCTTCACCTTCCCGCACATCGGCAACGTCGGCGTCAATCCCGAGGATGTGGAGTCGATCACGCCTGCCGTGCGCGGCTGCGTCATGCGCCAGCCGGTTTCCTCGCCGTCGAACTGGCGTGCCGGCGGCGATCTTGACGCTTGGCTCAAGAAGCACGGTCTGGTCGCGCTGACCGGCGTTGATACCCGGCGTCTGACGCGCCGCATCCGCGACGGCGGTGCCCCGAGGGGGACTCTCATCCACGCCCCTGACGACATGATCGACGTCGATGTGCTGCGCTTCATGGCCGAACGGTGGCCAGGTCTTGAAGGGATGGACCTGGCGAAGGAGGTGATGTGCCGGCAGACCTACAGCTGGGATGAGACCGCGTGGCACTGGCCTGAGGGCTACGGCCGGCAGGCGGAGCCACGGTTCCACGTTGTCGCGATCGATTATGGCGCCAAGCGGAACATCCTGCGCTGTCTGGCCGCGGCCGGGTGCCGGGTAACCGTAGTGCCCGGAACGGCCAGCGCGGACGATGTGTTACGGCACCGGCCCGATGGCGTGTTCCTGTCGAACGGTCCGGGCGATCCGGCGGCGACCGGGGCTTACGCGGTGCCGGTCATCCGCGCGGTACTGGCACAAGGGGTCCCGCTGTTCGGGATCTGCCTCGGCCACCAGATGCTGGCGCTGGCGCTGGGTGCCCGCACATACAAACTGCATCTTGGCCACCGCGGCGCCAATCACCCGGTCAAGGATCTTGAAACCGGCCGCGTCGAGATCACGAGCCAGAACCATGGGTTCGCCGTTGAACGCGCGAGCCTGCCGGCGGGGGTGGTTGAGACGCACGTGTCACTGTTCGACTCCACCAACGAAGGCCTGCGGGTCGAAGGCGCGCCGGCCTTCTCGGTGCAGTTCCATCCTGAGGCTTCGCCTGGGCCGCACGACAGCCACTACCTGTTCGGCCGCTTCGTCGAGGCCATGCAGCGTGCCACAGTGTCGGCGGCTTGAGGTCCGATGTCCGCGCCGGTTAGGTCGCATGTCTCGCGGACAGCCATTCTTGAAGTATGCGTGTAAGCCCCTATGCCGAAGCGGACTGATCTCAACAGCATCCTGATCATCGGCGCTGGTCCGATCATCATCGGCCAGGCCTGTGAGTTCGACTATTCGGGAACACAGGCTTGCAAAGCCTTGCGCGAGGAAGGCTACCGAGTCGTCCTCGTCAACTCCAATCCAGCGACGATCATGACCGATCCCGGCATGGCGGACGCGACCTACATCGAGCCGATCACGGCTGCTGCCGTGGAGGCGATCATCGTGCGCGAGCGCCCCGACGCGCTCCTGCCGACGATGGGCGGGCAGACCGCTCTCAACGTAGCGATGGAGCTCAGCCAGGCCGGCACGCTGGCCCGCCACGGGGTCGAGATGATCGGCGCCAAGCCGGACGTGATCGCCAAGGCGGAGGACCGCCAGCAGTTCCGCGATGCGATGGGGCATATCGGTCTTGACTGCCCGCGCAGCCGGACCGTTCGTTCCATCGATGAAGCGTGGCAGGTGGTTCAGGAAATCGGCCTGCCGCTGATCATTCGGCCGTCGTTTACGCTGGGCGGCACCGGTGGCGGCATCGCGTACAACTCCGATGAGTTTGAGCGCGTCGTGTCGGGCGGGCTCGCGGCGTCGCCGGCGCGCCAGGTGCTGATCGAAGAGTCGGTGCTTGGCTGGAAAGAGTTCGAGATGGAGGTCGTCCGCGATCAGGACGACAACTGCATCATCGTCTGCTCGATCGAGAACGTCGATCCGATGGGCATTCACACCGGCGATTCGATCACGGTCGCGCCGGCGCTGACGCTCACCGACAAGGAATACCAGCGCATGCGCACCGCCTCGATCGCGGTGCTGCGGGAGATCGGCGTCGACACCGGCGGCTCGAACGTACAGTTCGCGATCAATCCCGATGACGGCCGCATGGTCATCATCGAGATGAACCCGCGGGTGTCGCGCTCCTCGGCGCTGGCCTCCAAGGCAACCGGCTTTCCGATCGCCAAGGTGGCCGCCAAGCTCGCCGTCGGCTACCGTCTGGATGAACTCAAGAACGAAATCACAGGCATCACGCCGGCATCCTTCGAGCCGACCATCGATTACGTCGTCACCAAGATCCCGCGCTTCACCTTCGAGAAGTTTCCCGCCGCCGAACAGATCCTGACGACGTCGATGAAGTCTGTCGGCGAGGCGATGGCGATCGGCCGCTCGTTCGCCGAGTCGCTGCAGAAGGGGCTGCGCTCGATGGAGACGGGGCTCGGTGGGCTGAACGAGGTGAACCAGTCCTTGAGCCGGGAAGAATGTCTGGCGGCCCTCGCGTTTCCACGGCCGGAGCGCATCTTGCTGATCGCGGACGCCTTCCGCCATGGCCTTGAGATCGAGGAAATCTACGCGGCCTGCCGGTTCGACCGCTGGTTCCTCGAACAGGTCAAGATGCTGATCGACGTCGAGGCTGAGGTGCGGCGCAATGGCCTCCCGGGCGACTTTTCTGGCGTCATGAGCTTGAAATCGCTCGGCTTTTCGGATGAGCGCCTAGCGCAGCTGACCGGCAGCCGAACCGAGGACGTGGCCCGCTATCGCAGGCTTCTGGGCGCGGCACCGGTGTTCAGGCGTGTCGATACGTGCGCCGCCGAGTTTCCGGCGCAAACATCGTACATGTATTCGACCTACGAGCCCGACGGCGCTTCCGCGGCCGAGTGCGAAGCCAACCCGACCGAACGCGTGAAGGCGATCATTCTGGGTGGCGGTCCGAACCGCATCGGCCAAGGGATCGAGTTCGATTACTGCTGCGTTCACGCGGCCTATGCGCTGAAGGACGCCGGTTTCGAAGCGATCATGGTGAACTGCAATCCGGAGACGGTCTCGACCGACTATGACACCTCCGATCGCCTCTACTTCGAGCCGCTGACCGAGGAAGACGTGATCGAGTTGGCGCGCGTCGAGCAGTCGCGCGGCCGGCTGTTGGGTACGATCGTTCAGTTCGGTGGCCAGACGCCGCTCAAGCTTGCGCATGCGCTGGCCGCGGCCGGCGTTCCCATTCTCGGGACTTCGCCCGATGCGATCGATCTGGCGGAGGACCGCGAGCGGTTCCAAGTGTTGCTGCAACAGCTTGGTCTGCGCCAACCAGCCAACGGCATCGCTCGCTCGGCGGAAGAGGCGGAACGGGTGGCCGAGGCGATCGGCTATCCGGTGGTGATCCGACCCTCGTACGTGCTCGGCGGCCGGGCGATGGAGATCATCCACGACCCACAGGCGTTAGCCCGCTACATCAAGGAGGCTGTGCGCGTGTCCGGAACGCGCCCGGTCCTCCTCGATACGTACCTTGAAGATGCGATCGAACTCGATGTCGACGCCTTGGCTGACGGCACCGACGTCTATGTCGCGGGCGTCATGCAGCACATCGAGGAGGCGGGCATCCATTCCGGCGACTCGGCATGCTGCCTGCCGCCGTATTCGCTTGCGCCGGCAATGATCGATGCTTTGTGTGAGCAGACACGCGCGCTCGCGCTGGGGCTTGGCGTCGTCGGCCTGATGAACGTCCAGTACGCGATCAAGGACGGCGACATCTACATCCTTGAAGTGAACCCGCGGGCGAGCCGAACCGTTCCCTTCGTCGCCAAGGCGACCGGGGTGCCGATCGCAAAGATCGCCGCGCGGGTCATGGCCGGCGAGCGGCTGTCGTCCTTTACCCTTCCCGAGCGGCCGGGCACGGGCCACGTCTCGGTCAAGGAGGCGGTGTTCCCGTTCTCCCGCTTCCCCGGCGTCGATATCATCTTGGGCCCGGAAATGAAATCGACCGGCGAGGTGATGGGGATCGCCCGTGACTTCCGCTCGGCGTTCGCAAAATCCCAGCTCGGCGCCGGCGTTCAACTGCCCACATCCGGCACGGTGCTGCTCTCGGTCAAGGAGCGTGACAAGCCGGCGGCCGGCATCCTGGCGCGCCAACTTGCCGAACTCGGTTTTGCGCTGCTCGCGACCGACGGGACGGCTCAGCATCTCGCTGGGCTCGGCCTCGAAGTCAACCGCGTCAACAAGGTAATGCAGGGCCGCCCGCATTGTGAGGATGCCATCATCAGCGGCGCAGTGCAGCTGGTGATCAACACCACCGAGGGGGCGCAGGCGATTCGCGACAGCTTCTCCATTCGCCGTTCCGCCTTGATCAAGAATGTGCCGCATTACACGACGATGGCCGGCGCCAGTGCTGCAATCGGGGCGATCACGGCGTTGCGTGCCGGCGATGGCCTTGAAGTGCAACCACTGCAGTTTTATCTTGGCAGCGCCTTCTAACTGGCCACGGACGGGCTCGGTTCGCATTTCCGGACGGGGTCGCCCCGGGGAATGAAGAGGTCGAACATGGAAAAGGTCCCTATGACCAGGGAGGGGCTGGCGCAGCTGGAAGATGAGTTGCGGCGCCTGCGGACGGAGGAGCGACCGGCGGTCATCCGCGCGATCGCTGATGCCCGAGAGCACGGGGACATCTCGGAAAACGCCGAGTACCATGCCGCGCGCGAGCGCCAGAGCTTCATCGAGGGCCGATTGGTCGAGCTGGAGGACATCATCAGCCGGGCGCAGGTCATTGATACCTCCGGCCTGTCCGGCGACGTTGTACGCTTCGGCGCCACGGTTCTCTTGTGCGATGAGGACACCGAGGAGGAGTCCCGCTACACACTGGTCGGCAGTCATGAAGCAGACGCCGCCAATGGCCGGCTCTCGGTGACCTCGCCCTTGGGCCGGGCGCTGATTGGCAAGCGGCTCGGAGATATCGTCGAAGTCACCGCCCCGCGCGGCTCGCGCTCCTACGAAGTCGTGCAGATCGCGTATGCGTGAGCATTCCGGCATCCTTGGTGACTAATAACGATCCCCGCCGGAAGCTGACCGAGGATCAGCTCGCGCGCGTTCTGGTCGATGCGACCTTTCCCGAACTGCCGAACCACAGCCGCGGCAAGGTGCGCGACTCCTACGATCTCAAGGACGGCCGGCGGCTGATCATCACGACCGATCGGCAGAGCGCGTTCGACCAGATCCTGGCGGCAGTGCCGTTCAAGGGCCAAGTTCTGAATGCGACCGCGCGATTCTGGTTCGAGGCGACCGCCGACATCATCGCCAACCACGCGCTCACCTATCCCGACCCGAACGTGATGCTGGTGCGAAGGCTCGATATGCTGCCGGTCGAGGTCGTCGTGCGCGACTATCTGACCGGAAGCACGGCAACCTCCATCTGGCCGATGTACCGCGAAGGCCGGCGAACGATGTACGGGCTGACACTCCCCGATGGCCTCCGTGAGAACGAGCAGCTGCCGGCGACCATCCTCACACCCACCACCAAGGCGGCGGACGGCCACGACGCGCCAATTGCGCAAGAAGAGATCGTCGCTTCGGGGCTCTTGGGTCCATCCGATTGGGAGACGGTCGCCGCTGCGGCACTGGCGCTGTTTGCCCGGGGGCGCGCCATCGCGGCCGAGCGCGGACTGATCCTGGTCGATACCAAGTACGAGTTTGGGCGCGACGAGGAAGGCCGGATCGTGCTGGCTGATGAGATCCACACGCCCGATTCCAGCCGCTACTGGCGGAAGGACAGTTATCGCGCCCGGATGGCGGCAAATGAGCCGCCGGAATCGCTCGACAAGGAGTTCCTGCGGCGCTGGATCATTGGCCGCTGCGATCCCTACGCGGAGCCGATCCCACCAATCCCGGTCGAAACGCTGGTCGAGTTCAGCCTGCGCTACATTGCGCTTTATGAGACGATCACTGGCCAGACATTCGTACCGACGCAACCCGAGCTTCCGGTGCGTGCGCGCGTGGAAGCCTCCATCCAGGCCTTTGCCTGAACTCCGGCGCCGGCGAGACTGCTGTAGCGAGCGCGTCAAGTTGACCGGTTTTTGTAGCGCATGAATTGACCGCTTCTGTGGTGGAGGTTGGGGCGGTGG
>UXAT02000012.1 GCA_900609035.2 Candidatus Defluviicoccus seviourii
GCGGCAACGACTCCCTGCTCGGCCTCGCCGGCGACGACACCATTCGCGGCGGTGCCGGCAACGACACCTGCGTCGCTGGCCCCGGTCTCGACTTCTTCACCGGCGAAGGCGGTGCCGACGTCTGCCTGTTCAGCTCCGGCGAAGGCAAGGACAAGTGGCTCGACTTCCAGGACGGCATCGACAAGATCGCCCTGCCGGCCGGCCTTGACTACAGCCAGCTGACCTTCCGTGCCGACACCACCTGGAACTACCTCTGGGTGCAAAGCGGCGGCGCCGATGTCCTCGGCCTCAAGAACATCGGCCGGTCACAAATCGACGCCAGCGATTTCGTCGGCGGCACGACGTCACCACCGCCGAGCAACGTCGCTCCCGTCGCCAACAACAACAGCGCCTCGACCAAGCCCGGCACGGCGGTCGAAATCGCCGTGCTCGGCAACGATACCGATGCCAACGGCGATGTGCTCTCGATCGCGAGCTTTACCCAGCCAGCCAACGGCACCGTCGTCAAGGACAACCAAGGCACATCCTCGACCGCCGACGACGCCCTCGTCTACACACCGAAAAGCAGTTTCACCAGTGGCACCGACACCTTCAGTTACACCGCGTCGGACGGCTCCCTGACCGATGACGCCACCGTCACCGTCACCGTCGGCACCGCGCCGGCCGCCAACACCGTCTCCGGCACCACCAGCAACGACGCCCTCAACGGCACCAGCGGCAACGACTCCCTGCTCGGCCTCGCCGGCGACGACACCATTCGCGGCGGTGCCGGCAACGACACCTGCGTCGCTGGCCCCGGTCTCGACTTCTTCTTCGGCGAAGGCGGTGCCGACGTCTGCCTGTTCAGCCCCGGCGAAGGCAAGGACAAGTGGTTCGACTTCCAGGACGGCAGCGACAAGATCGCCCTGCCGGCCGGTCTCGACTACAGCCAGCTGACCTTCCGTGCCGACACCACCTGGAACTACCTCTGGGTGCAAAGTGGCGGCGCCGATGTCCTCGGCCTCAAGAACATCGGCCGGTCACAAATCGACGCCAGCGATTTCGTTCTGCTCTAGCGGCACGGCAGCTGGTTTCCAGCCCGCAACCCGGGTTCAGCTGGTGCGGCGAGGTGTCTGTACCACGGATCCGTGGGCATCAGGCGGCGGTGTTGGTGCCGGCGGCGCCGGTGCAATCGCCAGCCCCGCCTTGCGCAGACCGTCCGCCATGTGCTCGATGTCGCCGTCCGGCACGTTCCAGATCCGCGCCATGCCCCATATGCTTTCGCGTACATCCGGCCTCAGTTTCAACGCGGCTTCGATTGCGGGTTGGGCTTCCTCCCTTCGGCCCAGTTGCCCAAGGATCATCGCCCGAAACAGGAACTGCCAGACGCGAAACAACTGTTCCTTTTGTGACTCCACGAGCGCCTGCTTGTAGTCCTGCTTCTGGTAGTAATAGAAGATGACAGGATCCCAGTACCAGCCAGGGTGCTCGGGATTGAGTTCGATCGCTTTCGTAACCAGCGCAAGCCCCTGCTCCCACTCACCCATGTAGACCAGACGCAACCCGAAATGGACCAGGGGCTCGGGATCGTTCGGGTTGAGGGCAGCCGCCCGTTCTCCTGCCGCCTTGAACTTTGTGAGATCATGCCGATCGAACAGGGCATTTGCGAGCATCAGCTGGGCGGTCGGATTCCGGGGCGCGATGTTGACGGCGCGGTTAGCCGCCGCCAGCGACCGCTCACGAGCATCGTAAAGCTCTGGCTGCGGATTGTAACCGAACCGATATTCCTGCGCGTAGACGTTGGCAAGTACAGCCCAGGCGTCCGCATAGCCTGGGTCGAGTTCGACCGCGCGCTCCAGGCAAGCGCGGACCTTGGCGTGCTCCTGGCGGTTGAAGGTCTTCTGGTACGCATAGTATCGAAGAACGCACTCGTAGGCTGCAAGCGACGTCGGCGGCTGACGCTGCGCTTCCGTCCGACCGGCTTCCGCAATCACGCCGTAGTTGCCGGCAATGAGGGCCGATACCTGTTGTGAAACATGTTCTTGGATTTCGAAAACATTGGATGGTGTAAGCTCATCGCCAAACGACCCCACCCAAACGATTTTGCCGGATCGCGCGTCGACGAGACGGGATGAAAGCTTGATCCGGTTTCCCTCGCGGCGAACCCTGCCGCTCAGCAGATAGTCGATGCCGAGCCTCTTCCTGAGGGCCTTGGGGTCTTCCGAACTTTCCCGGGATGCTCCTGCCGGCTGCAGCGACAAGACGACCAACGCGTTGAATCGCGCGAGATCGGTCACGATCTGGTCGGTGATGCCCTGGGAAAAGTAAGCGTGCTCGGGATCGTCACTGAGACTGACGAACGGTAGCACGGCCAGCTTCGGGCCCCGCCGCAGTGCCGTCACGGCACTCTCGCCCCAATCCAACCACGATCCGATCCGATCCGCGCCAAACGAGCCGAAAACCCCGAGCACTGCCCCCGCGATCAGTGCCAGCGCAAGCCAACTCCGAGGAGGCCGGGTGACTTTGGCAGGTGGTGCTGGTGGTGGTGGTGCATTGGGCGCCGCCTCGACCTCACGCCACTCGAACTGCGGGACGTAGCCGCCCTTGGGTATGGAGATGACGACCGGATCCCGCTTGCCCGTGGTGATATAGTAGCTATGGAGATCGCGCCTTAAGCGCCTGGCTTCGACACGCACGACCGGGTCTGTCTGCGGATCGAAATCATCATTCCGTCCAAAGACCCCAACCGCGATGGTGAATCCCTTCAGCCGCTCGGCGCGGCCGGCAAGCGATTCCTCGATGATGAACTGAAGTAGATTGCGCCGGGCCGGGCTGGCCTGCAGATCCGGATCCGCCAAAATGCGGTACATCTGCGCGCGGACTTCCTCGGGCGACGGCAAAGCGCCAGCGCTTGCCTCTCGCTGAACGGAGGACGTGGATGTCAACGGCAATGAACCTCCACCCCCCAGGATCCCGCGCGGGCCACCGCTTGTTGTTATCTCGGCATGGTAGTCGAGCACTCCCCCAAAAGGAAGTCCCGGCGCAGCCGTGCGCCATGCCGCCGCCCGCTAGTGGATCGGATCTGACGCTTGCATCCCAAACGTCAGATCCGATCCACTAGCCCATTGATCTGGTGGTTCGAGTCAGCCAAAGGATGGGATTCATCCGTTGGCATCGAACCACTAGGTGCGAACACGTTCGCACCTAGCGTTGGCATGCGCACGGCAGTAGGCGTACGCGCAACGGTTAGCTGCGACTCGTCTGGATGTCGCTGGGTGTGCGCGGGACGGATGCCGGAACCGAGCCTTGAGCTGCTTGTGCGTCGATTTCCGAGCCACGCCTCGGCGATCCGACGGCTCTACATCCACGATCCAGAATTTCGCGCTGTCTGCGGTGACTGCTCCGAGGTGCAACGTGCTCTGGAATATTGGCAAGGCAGCGACGAAGCCGCACCGGAAAGGGTGGCTGAATACCGCCGGATGCTGGAGGAGCTCGAAGCCGAGGCTTTGGCGATGGTGACCATGCGCGGGAGCACGTGATGCGGCCGAGGGAAGTCGCTCGTGCACTGGCACAAACAGAGCGTACATCCTGTTTGTGCCGAAAGTGCACGCGATTCAATATGTTGTGCAGCGACAACCTTGCCCGGGCGGGAATCGCCAGATTGGGTCGCTGCACTCGTGGTTCGATGCCAACGGATGAATCCCATCCTTTGGCATCGAACCACCAGATCAATGGGTTAGTGGATCCGCGAAAGCGGTGGAAGCTTAGGGTAACGGAGAAGCGCCAGCTTCTCCGAGTTGCATGCGGGACAATGAATTGGAGGGATGGGATGCTCGTGAAGTTGGCTGCGCGAAGCTTGGCTGGCTTGGTCGTGATCGCCAGCGCGTTGTTTGCCGGCGTTGCCGGTCACGCTCCGGCCTATGCCCACAGTGATTGGGCCGCGCCGTTCCTGGGCGGCATCATGGCCGGACGGGTACTGACCAATATGCAGAACCAACGGGCGCAGCAGACTCGCGCCATGCAAGAGATGGCCGGTGAAGGAGGTAGCGCCGGCGGACACAGCCGCCCGACATCCCATTCGCCCGCGCAGCTAAGCCCGCAGGAGAGGCTGCAGCAACTGGATCAGCTCGCCGCCGGCGGGTACATCACGCCGCAGGAGTACAAGGCGCGGCGTGAGGCCATCCTCAACGGCATGTAGGAGGGGACGGTCATGATCAGAGTAGGTAGCATTTTGGTCGTAGCAGCACTCGCGGGTTCTCCTTGCGCTCAAGCTGCGGCGCCGGAAACATCGCTCACTGACACGAGCCTCGTCGGCAAGTGGGTGGTAAATATCGGTGAGTGCTCCGATCCCAATGCCGAGTTCATCAACTTTCTGAAGAGCGGAGCGGTCGAGAGCACGCGCAATGGAAGCGCTGATGCGGTTGGCTTCTGGAGGTTGGAAAACGACCGGATCTATTTGAATGTCCTCGCAACACCGGCCCGACTCCACGAGAAGCTTAAGGATGTGAACGGTTACTATCCATTCGACATCACCGTCGCCACCTTCAATGTCACCGCCGACAGCTTTCAGGGCGTGGGCGTCCTGGACGACCAAACGCGCTACGGCAAGTTCACGCGATGCAAACCATGAGGGTATCCGGCCACGATGCCCCGGTTCGGCGTGTTGCAACTTTAATTGGCATCCAGCCGGGCTGCAGTAATACAAATTCGGCGAAAGCTGTAAACTAACGCACTGCGAGAGCACGTCTATAAGTCCATCGATAACGGAATACGGCATGGACCGGGTTTTAATCGCGAGTGTCAGTGTGATTTCCTAGCGGATTATGAGGATATCGCGAGGAGGAGGAGGATAGAGAGTGTCTTATGTGAGGAGAGATACTATCGGGCGCGCGAGCAGAAGGCTCGTGAGCCATGTAGGGGCGATGGCAGTCGCCGTTGGCCTCGCTGCGGCGGGGCTAGCGGTTCCGGCCTCAGCCCAGGAGAAGAAGCCCAACATCCTGCTGATCGTATCCGATGATACCGGCTACGGCGATCTGGGTGCCTATCTCGGCGGCGAGGCGCGCGGGATGCCGACCCCCAACCTCGACCAGTTCGCCAAGGACGGGATGATGTTCACCTCGTTCTATGCCCAGCCGAGCTGCACACCTGGTCGCGCGGCCATTCAGACCGGCCGCATCCCGAACCGCAGCGGAATGACGACCGTTGCCTTCCAAGGCCAGGGAGGCGGGCTGCCAGCGGCCGAGTGGACCCTTGCGTCCGTTCTCAAGAAGGGCGGTTACAAGACCTATTTCACCGGGAAGTGGCACTTGGGCGAGGCCGACTACGCGCTGCCGAACGCGCAAGGCTACGATGAGATGAAGTACGCCCTTCTTTACCATCTGAACGCCTACACGTATGGCGACCAGAAGTGGTTCCCGGACATGCCGGATGAACTGCGGGCGATGTTCCAGCAGGTCACCAAGGGTGCGCTGTCCGGCAAGGCGGGCGGGCCGGTTACGGAGGACTTCAAGGTCAACGGGGAATACGTGAACACACCGGAAAAGGGTGTCGTCGGTGTTCCCTTCCTCGATGCCTACGTCGAGAAGGCGGCGTTGCAGTTCCTCGATGATGCGGCGAAAGCGCCCGGCACGCCCTTCTTTATCAATGTGAACTTCATGAAGGTGCACCAGCCGAACATGCCGGCGCCCGAGTTCGAACGCAAATCGCTCTCGAAGAGCAAGTACGCGGACTCGATCGTCGAGCTGGACACCCGGGTCGGCAATATTTTGAAGAAGCTCGACAGTCTCGGTCTGAGCGACAACACCCTTGTCTTCTACACCACCGACAACGGTGCTTGGCAGGACGTCTATCCCGATGCCGGCTACACCCCGTTCCGTGGGACCAAGGGTACCGTGCGTGAGGGTGGCAACCGGGTGCCGGCAATGGTGCGCTGGCCGGGCAAGATCAAGCCGGACACCAAGAGCGCTGCCATTGTCGGCGGGCTTGACCTGATGGCGAGCTTCGCGTCGGCCGCTGGCGTCACCCTGCCCACCGAGGACCGCGAAGGCAAGCCGATCATTTTCGATAGCTACGACATGATGCCCGTCTGGCTGGGCACCGGCCAATCGGCACGCAAGTCCTGGTTCTACTTTACCGAGGTGGAACTCACTCCGGGTGCGGCGCGGGTCGGCAACTACAAGGCGGTGTTCAACCTGCGCGGCGATAACGGCCAGGCAACCGGCGGGCTTGCGGTCGACAGCAATCTCGGCTGGAAAGGTCCGGAAAAGTATGTGGCTACGGTCCCGCAAGTTTTCGATCTGTGGCAGGATCCGCAGGAACGCTACGACATCTTCATGAACAACTACACGGAGCGCACCTGGACACTGGTGACGATCTCCGACGAGATCAAGAAGTTGATGAAGACCTACCTCGAGTATCCGCCGCGCAAGCTGCAGAGCGAGGTCTATACCGGTCCGGTAACTATGCTTCAGTACCAGCGCTTCCAGCACATTCGCGATGAATTGCAGAAGCAAGGCTTCACAATCGGGTTGCCAAGCGGGAACTGACCAAGGAAGCTGATGGTTCGCCCCGTTTCGCGACGGGGCGAACCGCTCGTTCATGCTGCGATCTATGGCGAGGTGGGACGCGATGCCGCTAAGGAGCCATGCTGCAGGGACATGGTTCGGCGCGACTTTGTGCGTTGGCAAAGCGACACATCGCCAGAGTTCGGAATCCGGTACCATGTCGATGCTGGCACGGATTGCAGCGAGTAAGGTGCGTTCCTGCGGCATGATGCGTCGTCTGGCGCCGGTCGCGCTGGCGGCTACGCTTACCGCCTGCCAAGGCAATGAGATCAAGAGCAACCTGTTTGCCGCAACGGATCACGATCGTGGGGAGAGGATCGAATGGTCCGCCGCTCGGGCGGCGCCCGAGGCGGCAATCCATCTCGCGGATGCGTCCGAGCCGCCCCTGGTGCCGGTGCCATCTGAGCGTAGGGTGGCAGCGGCAGCTTCGCCTGTCCCGGCAGCCAGTTCCGCTGGCCAACAAGGCGATGTCGCCGAAGTCGGCCGCAAGCTCGCCGATCCGACCTCGAACGTGTGGGCGCTATTTACCGAGTTTGACTGGAACTTCATGCAGGGCAAGGCGACCACAAAGTATCGCCATGCACAGGAGATCCTGTTCCAGCCCGTCCTTCCGCTCCCACTGACAAAAAACACAAAACTTATCACGCGGCCGGTCGTGCCGTTCGCGAGCGTACCGCTGCCCGATGGCAATGGCGGATTCGATCGCAAGACCGGCCTTGGTGATATTCAGTTGCCGTTGCTCTTCATTCCCAAGGGCTTTTCTGCCGGCGACTTCAGTGTAACGTTCGGCACCGGGCCGACCTTCGTCTTTCCGAGCGCAACCAGCGACTCCCTGGGCGCCGACCGCTGGGAAGCCGGGCCGGCGCTCGTCGGGGTCTTCAAGAACGAACAAATAACAGCCGGGGCCCTGGGACAGTACTGGTGGTCTTACGCCGGCGGCAGCCCATCCACCAGCCACGGCTCGCTTCTGTACTTCGCCTTTTACAATCTGCCAAATGCCTGGCAGATCGGCACCAACCCGACGATTACTTACAATGACAAGTCGCCCTCAGATAATAAGTGGGACGTGCCGATCGGGATCACCGTCGCCAAAACGACCAAGATCGGCGCTGTGCCGGTAAAGTTCCAGTTGGGCGCAGAATACTTTGTCGTTAATCACGAAGATTATGGATCGCACTTCCAGATTAAGTTGAACATTATTCCTGTGATTCCGGCCCTGGTCAAAGCGCCGTTGTTATAGAGGGAAGAAGGACATGAATTTGCGGTTGATCAAACGCTCGCTCGCGGCCGTCGCAGTCTTCTGGCTGTTTGCAGCGACCTCTGTTGCCGGAGCCGCCGACGATCCCCTGCCATCGTGGACTGCGGGGCCGGCAAAGACGGCGGTCCTTGAGTTCGTCAAGGCGGTAACCGACGCGAAGAGCCCGTCGTTCGTCAAACCCGAGGAGCGGATTGCCACCTTCGACAACGACGGAACGCTTTGGCCGTCCCACCCGATGTACACTCAGCTCGCCTTTGCCTTGGACCGCATCAAGGCGCTCGCACCCCAGCACCCTGAGTGGACGACGAACCAACCCTTCAAGGCCGTGCTCGACAACGACTTGGAGGCGCTCGCGGCCTCTGGCGAGAAGGGGCTGGTCGAATTGGTCATGGCCTCCCACGCCGGCATGACGACGGACGAGTTCGAGGCGATCGTCAGCGATTGGTATGACAAGGCGCGTCATCCGCGCTTCAAGCGGCGCTATACCGAGCTGGCTTATCAGCCGATGCTCGAACTGCTGGCGTATCTGCGGGCCAACGACTTCAAAACCTTCATCGTTTCCGGTGGCGGTGTTGAATTCATGCGGCCGATGACGGAGGCCGTTTACGGCGTTCCGCCCGAGCAGGTGGTGGGCTCGACCATCAAGACCCAGTATGAGGTCCAGAACGGCAAGCCGGTGCTGATGCGTCTGCCGCAGATCGATTTCATCGACGACAAGACCGGCAAGCCGGTCGGCATCAACAAGTTCATCGGCAGGCGGCCCATCGCGGCGTTCGGGAATTCTGCCGGGGACCGCGAGATGCTAGAATGGACCGGTGCGGGCGGTGGCGCGCGGCTGATGATGCTCGTGTTCCACGACGATGCCGAACGCGAGTATGCCTATGGTCCTGCCAACGGGCTGCCGGACACCAAGTTCGGCACCTTTCCGCAGGCCCTCATGGATGAGGCCAAGCAAAAAGGGTGGGTCGTGATCAGCATGAAAAGCGACTGGGCAGCGATTTTTGCCGAGACGCCAAAGTAATAGAGAAGAATAGGCTTGGTGTGGAGTGTAGAAAACGCGCACCCGTTCGGTGAAAGGAGCCGGAGAACTCTAAGACGCAACAATACGCTGGGATAGGGATGAGGCTAAAACGACATGAAGGCGCTTCGCGTTACTTTCATGGCGACCTTGGTTTCGATGGCAATGGCGATGTCAGCGCTGGCTGGGGAAGAGAACCCCGGCAGCCCGGACAAGTGCACCTCTGTCGTCTCTGAACAACTGAAGGTACTCGACGTCAACATGGCGAGTTTGAAAAACCCGCAATGGCTCACCGATAACTTCAACCACAGGGGTGTAAACACTGTATCGGGATACCGTTTCTACGGCGAGCCGCCGACGTGCACAAACGGCGAGATTGCCGTTGAGATGAATGCACAGTGCGGTATTAGTGACGTCTACACGACGGGCGAATGCCGCATCAAAGGTGCACCCCACTACTGGTTCTGATGATCTGGTTTCTGACCCGTAGATCTATTAGCTTGGGTCGGAGCCGCTATAAGGACTCCGGATCTCTCTTGCAGGAGCAGCGGCTGACGTTCTCGAATTGGGACTTCGGTATAGGGATGCCTTCAAAGATGGCTCGTAAGCGCCTCCTCTCTCGCGTGAGCGTTGTTTGGCTCGCCATTGGCTGCGGCCTGCTGGTCGCCCAGCCAGCACACAGTGCGGGCCTGTTCCTTACCGAGATGGCGACGCCTGACCTCGGCACGGCCGCAGCGGGACGGGCGGCGCTGGCGGTGGACGCAGCGACCGCGTTCGGCAATCCGGCCGGCATGACGCGGCTCGACAAGTCGCAGATGCTCGCCGGTATCCAGCCGGCCTACGGCATCACCCAGTTCGACAGGGACAGCGAAACCACGATCTCCGGCGGCAACGGCGGCAACGCGCTCGGCTTCATCCCCGGTCTCGCCGGCTACTACGTCTACAGTGCCACGCCGGACCTGAAGTTCGGCATTACGCTGGGCTCCAATTTCGGCCTTTCCTCCCGCTACCAGAGCAACTGGTCCGGCCGCTACTACGCGTTGCAGGAGGAGATCCTCACCCTTAGCGCCTTCCCGGTTGCGGCCTATCGGCTCAATAACTGGCTGTCGGTGGGCGCGGGGGCGCAGATCATCTACGGCAAACTGCACTCGCGGACCGGGATCAACGACGCCCTCGACGGCGGCGACGCCAGCCTCGATGTCAGTGACCATGATGTCGGTTATGGCGGGCTCGCCGGCATTCTGATCGAGCCCATCGAGGGGACTCGTTTCGGCATCACCTACACTTCGCAGGTCAAGCTCGACTTCAAGGACAAGCCGACGACCAACAACCTTGGCCCGCTCCTTCAGAACGCGCTAGACGCCTCGGGCTTGACGGGCGCCCGGCTCGACATTGGCTTGACCATCCCCAACCAAGTCATGGTTAGCGCCTACCACGACCTGACCGACAGCCTGGCGATCATGGGCAACGTCGTCTGGCAGCAGTGGAGCGAATTTGGCAAACCGACTGTGGAAGTGCAGTCCACCACCAGCAACAAGGCGACGGCCAACCTTAATTACGACGATACCTGGGGGTTTGCTCTGGGCACCCGCTACAAGTTTCATCCTGAATGGACCTGGTCCCTTGGCTTCGCGTTCGACACCTCGCCGATCTCGACGAAGGAGCGCTCGCCGGCCCTGCCGCTCGATCAGCAGATCCGCGTCGGCACTGGCATCCAGTACGCCTTCAGCGACCGCATTACCCTCGGTGTCGCCTACGAGTATCTGAATCTTGGCTCCGCCGACATCGATCGCAGTCGCCCACTGGCCGGCACCCTCAAGGGCGATTATTCAACCAACGAAATTCACTGGTTCAACATGACTGTCGCATGGACGTTCTGACCGGCGCCAACCTCGATCTGTAGACGGCCGTCGGATCGCGAGTTTGGTTCTTAACGACGCGGCGGGACGGTGAGGAAACCATGAGGACACTCGCGGAATTCGCCAGGACAACGCTGATCGGCGGCTTGTTGATCATCCTGCCGATCTATGTCGCGATCCTTTTGCTCGCCAAGACGATCAAGGGAATGCTGGCGCTGCTCGCACCGGTGACGGCGCAGATCCCGACCGGCGTCGAGTTCCGGCAGATTGTCGCTATCATCCTGCTCATCGCGGTCTGCTTCGTCGTCGGCCTGGTGGTGCGGACGGGGCCTGGGCTGAAGGCGAAGAACGTGTTCGAACAGGTGGTTCTGGAAAAGCTGCCCGGCTACACGTTTGTTCGCGGGATCGTCAAGCGACTGACCGGGCGCGGAGAGGAACACACGCTTCAACCGGCATTGGTCGAGATCGAGGAGGCCCTGGTCCCGGCGCTGATCGTCGAGGAGTTGGACGACGGCTCTTACACTGTCCTCGTGCCCTCGGCGCCGACGCCGATGGCCGGCAGCATTTATATCCTGCCGCCCGATCGGGTGCATCCGGTCGACATCCCGTTCACCAAGGCAATCGCCGTGTTCTCGAAGTGGGGCACCGGGGCGGGCGAGTTCGTGCAGGCGATGAAGAATGCTGGCGCAACGCAGACCGCCGGCAGTCCTGTCGCACCGAGCAAGCCTCAAACTTAAATCGGAGCGGCCCCCTTGCGAGCAATAGCAGTGGCGCTGGTGCTGGTAGCGATCGCCATGGTCGCTGGCCCGGCCCAGGGTGGCGAAGGCGAGCCGGCATTCGTCGGCAGTGCCGCCTGCGGTGCCTGTCATCAGGACGAGATGGCGGCCTGGCGCAACTCGCACCACGACCTCGCGATGGCCGAGGCGACGGAGCAGAACGTCCTTGGCGACTTCGACGGTGCGACGTTCACTTACGGCGATGTCACCTCGCGCTTTTTCAAGCGTGACGGCAAGTTCTTCGTCCACACCGACGGCACTGATGGCAAGCTCGCAGACTTCCAGATCCGCTACACGTTCGGCTTCTATCCGCTGCAGCAATACTTGATCGCCTTTACCGACGGCCGGATGCAGGCGCTGGGCATCGCTTGGGACTCCCGGCCGAAGGACAAGGGCGGCCAGCGCTGGTTCCACCTCTATCCGGACCAGAAGTTGAAAGCGGGCGATCCAGTGCATTGGACCGGGATCGACCAGACCTGGAACTTCCAGTGCGCCGAATGCCACTCAACCGAACTGCGCAAGAACTACGACGCCGCGAAAGACACCTACGCCACCACCTGGGCTGAGATCGATGTCGCCTGCGAGGCCTGTCATGGCCCAGGCTCGGCTCACGTCGCCTGGGCGAAAGGGGACCGAAGCGGCCCCAACGGACTGACCGTACAGTTCGATGAGCGTAAAGGGGTCAACTGGACCCTCGATCCCGCGACCGGCAACGCCAAGCGCAGCCACCCGCGAATTTCGGCCAAGGAGCTGGAGACCTGCGGTGTCTGCCACGCCCGCGGCACCAAAATCGCCGAGCCGTGGCGGCCGGGACGATCGCTCCTGGAGGCGCACGTGCCGACGCTGTTGTATCGGGGGCTGTTCGAAGCCGACGGCAAGAGCCTTGATGAGGTCTACAACTACGCGCCGTTCCGCCAGAGCAAGATGTTCGTCGCCGGCGTTTCCTGCAGCGACTGCCACGACCCGCATTCGCTGAAGCTTCGCGCCGAGGGCGACGGCGTCTGCCTGCAATGCCATGACGGTGCCAAGTTTGCCGCCGTCTCCCACCATCATCATGCGGAGGGATCGGCGGCGTCCCGCTGCGTTTCCTGCCACATGCCGGTGAAAACCTATATGGAGGTCGATCCCCGCCACGATCACGCTTTTCGCATCCCCCGGCCGGATGAGTCGGTGCGCTTCGGGACATCGAACGCCTGCAATGACTGCCACGCCGACAAGGATGCCGCCTGGGCTGCTGCCGCCGTCGAGCGCTGGTTCGGGCCGCACCGCAAAGGATTCCAGACCTGGACCGGGACGTTCGATGCCGCCCGTACCGGCAAGCCCGAAGCCGCCGCCCTGCTCGTCCAACTCGCCCTCAGCACCGACGCGCCATCGATCGCGCGGGCAACGGCCCTCGAAAGCCTTGCCGATTTTCCCAGCCGCGATGCGGTGGCGGCGGCGCAGCGCGCCCTCGCGGATCCAGACCCGCTGGTGCGCCTCGCGGCACTGCGGACGTTGCGTCCCTACGGGGCGGCCAACATCCGGCCGCTCGCCGGCCGCCTGCTCGCCGATCCGGTGTTGGCCGTGCGCATCGAAGCCGCCTCGCTGCTGGCCGACCTGCCACGGGAGCGGCTAAGCCCGCAGGAGGGGAACCGGCTGGCGCGCGCCATCGACGATTACGTCACCGCGCAACGGGTCAACGCCGACCGGCCGGAGCACCGTGTCAACCTCGGCAGCCTTAATCTGCGCCAACAGCGCTATGCCGAGGCCGAAGCCGAGTTCCGGGCTGCCGCGCGCCTCGATCCTGCTTTTGCGCCGGCCACCGTCGGCCTGGCGGAACTTTACGCCCAGCAAAGCCGTGATGGCGACGGCGAGCGAGTCCTTCGCACCGCGCTGGCGCGGACGCCCGACAGTGCCGAATTGCGCCACGCGCTGGGCCTCAATCTCGTCCGCCAGCGACGAACCGCGGACGCGCTGCCGGAGCTCGGCCGCGCCGCGGCGCTCGATCCGGCAACCACCCGCTACACCTATGTTTACGCAGTGGCGCTCAACTCGGCCGGCCGGTCAAACGAGGCGATCACCGCGCTCGAAACCGCCCACGCCCGCCGTCCGGCCGACCGCGAGATCCTGCTCGCACTGGCGACGATTAACCGCGATGCCGGCCACCGCGAGGCGGCCCTTCGCTGGGCCGAACGCCTCCTCGCCATCGACCCGTCGGCACAGCCGCTTGTCGAACAACTCCGGCAAACACCCGTACGCTGATCGAACTCCATGGCGCCGCGCCAAGAACCGCGCCCAAAGCCATCAGCCAACGCATCACGGCGCCCCCCGCGCCCGCCCCGGTCACCAGAAATGGCCAGGGCGGTGAGCCATTGTGACGATGCCGCCTATTCGTTCAACAGCACCGTGCGGCAGGCGGGCGGCAGATCGTCCAGCGTGAGTGCGCGTGCCGGCGGCGCCTTCGCCTTCTTTGTCGCCTCCTCGGCCGCTTCGGCGGAGAACCACCAAGCGAGATCCGCCCCACAGCCGTCGCCTTCCGGGATCGGCGGCTGCACTTCGCAGGCAGAGCTGGCATCGGGGCAGGCGAGGCGGATGTGCATGTGCGAGTCGTGGCCCCACCAAGGCCGAACCTTGCGCAGCCAGGAGCGCTCACCAGCGCCTGCGTCGCCGGCTCCATCGCACAGCGCCTGCTTGATCGCCGGATTGACAAAGATCCGATCGACCTCGGCAAAACTGGCGGCGGTGCGGATCAGGCGCTGATGCGCCGCGGTCCAGCGGCGTGCATCGACGCGGGCACCATCGGCCGCGACGACCGAGACCGCCGACAGCGCCTCCCGCTCGGCCGCGGTAATCCCAGCTTCGGGAACGGGCTGCAGCCAGATATCGACGTCAAGCCCGCTCTGGTGGCTACGATGGCCGCTTGATGTCGGTCCGCCGCGAGCTTGCGCCAGGTCTCCGACCAGAAGGCCGGGCCAGCCTTCAGCCGGTGCCGCTGCGGCAAATGCGGTAATGAACGCGATCAGCTGCGGATGGCCGAAGGTACGCCGCCGCGACGGCCGCATCACCTCATAGCCTGCGCCCGCGAGCGGCAATGCCTGCCCGCCGGCGAGGCAGCCTTTGGCTGGAGCGCCGATCGCGGCTGCCGGTTGTACCGTCGGCCCGCTCACCTGCCACCACACTTTCGGCCCGGCGTCGGCTGCAGCGCCCATGCTCGCAGCCGCCACACTGACAAGCGCGGCGAGGGCGATGGCGCCCGCGCTTGTCAGGAACCGTAACCGTCGCGCCCGCTTCATGCCGCAAGGCCCGGTGCGGGCAGGCCAAGCAGGCGCAGCGCCGCAGCCACCGTCGCATCGCCATCGGCGCTGCTGTCCAGGCGCGGCCAGTCCAGGGGCCCTAGATCGTAGTCGAGCTGCATGCGGACGACCGCCGGGGTCGCGTCCGAAACGTTGTGGCGCCGGCGCGCGACCCGTTCCTGCAGCATGTGCGGGCTTGCTTCCAGCCATATGGCGTGGAACGGCACGCCTTGTTCGGCCGCCACCCGGGCGATCGCCGCCCGCTCCTCGGGCCGGGCGAACACGGCATCCGCGATTACTGCCCGGCCGCCGGCAAGCGCGTCTGCCGCTTCCGTCGTTACCGCCTCGTAGGTGCGCTGCCCCGCCGTTTCCGAATAGAACGAAGCGCCAAGGCGCGAGCCGAGCGGGACACCGGCCAGGCGCTTGCGCGTGCTGTCGGTTCGAACCACCCGCGCGCCCGGCGGCGGACCGACGAGCGGGGCCAAGTGGCGGGCGAGGCGCGACTTGCCGCTGCCCGAAAGCCCGCCGATGGCAATCAGCCGCGGCGCCCGCGGCACCAGATAGTCGAGCGCCAGGGCGAGATAACGGGCGGCACAGGCCGCTTGCTCAGCCGCTGCTTCCGGCCGCGACTGGGTAGCAACGGCGGCCGCATCGACATGGGCGCGGATCGCGGCCCTGAGCGACAAGAACAGCGGCAATGGCTGCAGACCGCCGCGGTCGCCGGTGTTGTCGAGATAGCGGTTGAACAGGATCGAGGCGAGCAGATCGAGGCCGCGGAACTGCAGATCCATGATCAGGAAGGCGAGATCGTATAGGACATCGATCTCGGCCAGGGCGTCACTAAACTCTATCGCGTCGAACAGGACCGGCCGGCCGTCGTGCACAACGATGTTGCGCAGGTGTAGATCGCCATGGCAACGGCGGACAAAACCGGCGCCGCTGCGGCGATCGATTACAGCCGCGCACTCAGCGAGCATTTGGCGTGAGAGCTTGCTCAAACGCCCAGTTTGGGCCGCGTCCAGCACGCCCGACGGCACTTCGGCAAAACTGCCGGCGTTTCCCTCGATCAGCGCAGCGAAGCTGGCCGCATCACCGCTGCCGGCCTTTACCTCCGCCCGGCGATGAAAGGCTGCGATCTCGTCGGCCACGCTTTCCATGACGAAGCGGTCAAGGCGCCCTTCGGTGGCGAGACGGTCGAGGAGCCAGCCCTGCTCGAAGCGCGTCATCTCCACCAGCCAGTCGACGGGGGTCCCACCGGCGCCCAGCCTGAGTGCTCCATCCGTACCGCGGCAGACCGGCACCACGCCAAGATACAGCGCCGGCGCCATCGCCTGATTGACGCGCACCTCGGCTTCGCAGAAATGGCGCCGGCGTTCGCACGTCGAGTAGTCAAGGTAGGGATACTTTACGGCCCGTTTGAGTTTGTACGCCCGCGCGCCGACCAGAAAAACGACAGAGGCGTGCGTCTCGTAGCGTTCGACCGCCTGTTCGGCGGCACCGAACGTCTCGCCCCGCGACAAGAAGGCGATCACCTCGCTCTGATCTTCGACAATCATGGCGAACCGCCCTCCCCGCGTGTCAGTCCCCGGCCGCGCGCGCTTGCCGCCCTCGCTACCTGCGCTCACGACCCACGTTCACGAGAAGATGGCTCGGCGCTCGTCAATGCCGTGCGGATCCTCGTGGATCAGCACCTCCGCGTTGGGAAATGCCTGCTCGATATCGTACATCACCGCCTCGGCAATCGCATGCGCCGCGCGGAGCGTCAACTCCCCGTCCATCTCCAGGTGCAGCTGGATGAACGCGTGCGTCCCCGAAGATCGCGTGCGCAGGTCGTGGATGTCGATGACCCCGGCCCGGCTAACCGCGATTGTGCGGATCTTCTGCCGGTCGGCGTCGTCAAGTTCGCGGTCCATCAGCGTTGCCAGGCTGCCCTTGAGAATACTCCAGGCGCCCCAGACGATGTAGGCAGCGATCAGGACCGCGAATACCGGATCGGCCATTACCCAGCCGAACTGAGCCGACAGCACGAGAGCAACGATAACGCTGAGGTTGACCAGGAGATCGCCGCGGTAGTGCAGCGAATCGCCGCTGATCGCGAGCGAGTCGGTGCGCTGGATGACGAAGCGCTGAAACAGAACGAGGCCCAGCGTCAGCACGATCGAGACAACCATGACAACGATGCCGACCTCCGTATTCTCGACCGGTTGCGGCACGATCAACCGGCGTACCGCCTCGACGAGAAGAAAGGCCGCCGAGCCGGTGACGAAGACCCCCTGGCTCAAGCCGGCAAGCGCCTCCGCCTTGCCATGGCCGAAGCGGTGCTCGCGATCCGCCGGCTGGGCAGCGTGACGGATGGCCAACAGGTTGACACTCGATGCCGCAAGATCGAGCAGAGAATCGACAAGCGAAGACAACAGGCTGACAGCACCGGTCGCACCCCAGGCAGCGGCCTTGCCGGCGATCAGCACCGCCGCCACGGCGACGGCCGCGATGGCCGCCCAGCGCTTGAGCTGGTGGCTGCGGTCCGCTGGGGTCGTCCGCGCCGGTGCCGCATCGAGCCTCATGGATAGAGCTCCTCGCGCTGCCACGCGCCGTGCTCGCGCCGGTATTGAAAGCGCATGTGAAGACGGAACATTTCCTCCTGCCAGAACTCGATCCGCTCCGGCACGACGCGAAAACCGCTCCAGAATGGCGGCCGCGGCACCGCGCCAAGCGCGAACTTGGCTGTGTAGCGGGCGACGCGGGCTTCGAGCTCGAAGCGGCCGATCAGTGGCTGCGACTGCTTCGACGCCCAGGCGCCGATCTGGCTAATCCGGGGCCGCGAAGCGAAGTAAGCATCTGCCTCCGCCGCGCTTACCGGCTCGACCGCGCCTTCGATGCGGACCTGGCGCTTCTTGCTTTTCCAGTGCAGGCACAGGGCCGCGTGCGGGCAGGCACGCAACTGGTCCGCCTTGCGGCTGCCAAGGTTGGTGTAGAAAACGAAGCCCGCGGCATCAAACCCCTTCAGCAGCACCATGCGCACCGACGGCCGGCCGTCGGCATCGACGGTGGCGAGCGCCATCGCATTGCCGTCGCTGGGTTCGGTCTTCTCAGCGGCCGCGTACCAGTCGCGGAACTGATCAAGCGGATCGGCACAGGCGGTCATCAGGCATCAGGTCCGGCCACTGAAGAAACGGTCCCGCCAAGTGAAGCAAGACCCGGGCCGAAACACTACCATTACCGCCGGAGCCAGGCACGCTTTCCCCAACCCATCCCAGTGGGCAACGCCGGTAGGGAGAGAGCGAGGACCTGCGGTGCTGCGGCTTGCTTTGCGTCTAGAATAGATAGCGCAGGCCGAGGGCGGCAGTGATTGAGCGGCTTTCGGCGCGGGCCTTGACTGTTGTGCTGGTTTCGGCCGGGGTGCCGGCGAAAAACGTGTCCGTGCGATCGATCTCGGTGTCCTCCCAGAGTGTGCCGAAGACGGCGACATCGAGCTTGAGGTTCTCGAAGAGCGTGTAGGTGAGGCCGGCGCCGAGCGAATAGTTGTCGGCATCGGGGACGGTCGTGGTGCGGTAATTGTCGCGCGTCGGCGTCGTTTCGTAGCGGAAGCCACAGCGCACGGTGAGATCGTTGGAGACGGCGTACTCGGCGCCGAGCACGGCCGCGATCGAGTCGCGGTAGTTCTGCGGCAGGACGACATCGGCCCGGCCATCAGCGAATTCGCCGCGGATCTCCTTATACCGGCTCCAGTTGAACCACTGGAACTCGCTAAACAGGGTCAGCTCGGGTGTAAACGCGTGCGATGCGGCGACCGTCGCGATATCGGGCAGATCGAGCGCGGCCTGCGCTGAGAAGCGGCCGTTGCCGCCGGCGAGCGGCCCAGTCAGGCCGCTGATGGTGTTCTCGCCGTCGAGGTCCTGGGTGATGCCGGAGCGGTAATGCAAGCCGATGCGGGTCGAAGGGACGGGCGTGATCAGGATGCCGGCATTGAAGCCGACGCTCCAGTCCTCACCCTCGAGCCTGCTGCGGCCGTCGCTGGCGACGCTGGGGCCGCCCGGTGCAAACGGATTGGGCACGGCTGCGGTCTGATACGCTTCAGCGTACTGAATATCGACGCCGCCGCCCACTGAGACATACTTGTTGATCTTGACGGCGAGCGAGGGCGCGATGTCGACGGTCGTGAGCTCCGAGCGGATTGCGTCGTAGCGGCCGAACCAGCCCTTGGGGAACTTGACACCGATGCCAAACGGCGCGCTGACGCCTACGCCGAGCCACAGCTGATCACCCGGTACCGGGTAAGCGAGATAGAAGTTCGGCACGAACGTCGGGTCATAGGGGTTGCCACCGTCGCCACCGCCAACTGCCGCTGGAGCACCACCGCTGCCGGGCGTCGCGGCCGTCGAGCCGCTGTCCTCGAAGTCAACCCGAGGCATCAGGACGCTGCCGCCTAAACTGATCTCGGGCCGCGCCAGCGTCGTCAGCGCCGCCGGATTGCTATAGATGACACTCGCATCACCGCCGATGACAGCACCGCCGGCACCGCCCCGGCCGACTTGGCTCACGCTCTGCTGGGAAAGATAGAACCCCCCCGCGGCTGCGTGCTCAGCACTCACGACCGCGCATAGAATAACAATCCCCGCCGCACCGACGCGCGGGATGCTGGTGATTATCATTTCGCCCTCGCGAACCTGATTGTCTTCTTGTTCCGAGTGCTGCCGATGGGTCGCGGACTACATTTCCGTGCAATCGAGCGGCTATCGGCGGCACTCCACACGTATTCGTTAACCACGATCTTGACAGTTCCCGCTTTATGGATTTTTAATACCCCCAATTGGAGTGCTTAATCCAGGACTAAAGCAATATAACTGCGGTAGTCGGGTATTTTTCTTCTACTTATACCTGTCAAGCTACAACTTTTAGGGGTTCTCCCGACGTTCACCATCTGATCCCCCGGCCCTGCCGCTCCCCGCCCTGTCCCAGTCATCGGAACGACCATGCGTGCTTCCGAATTCATCGAAAAAACCAACGCCGCTGCGACACCTGAGGACGTGTTTGGCCTCTTCCATGCCGCGGTGAAGGAACACGGCTTCGATAGCATCGGCTTCATCTCGACGACACCGGCGGCGCAGCGCGCCTTCGAGGTCGACTCGAAGATCCTGCCGGCGCTGACCGTCAATTGCCCGGAGGGCTGGCCCAAGCACTACCTCGCCAAGCGCTACGCCGAGATTGATCCGATTCTTCTCGCGGCGCCGAGGCTGCGATCGCCGGTAGCGTGGGCCGACTTCGAGAACCAGGATCGCCTGTCGCCCAAACAACGGCAGTTGTTCCGCGAAAGCCGCGAAGCGGGGATGCATAACGGCGTCAGCATTCCCATCCACGGTCCGGCCGGCGAGAGCTTCCTGATCAGCCTTGCCAGTGCAGCCAGTCATCGCGACCGACCGCCGGACTTCGGCCACCTGCACCTGTTGTCGCTGCAGTTCTATGTCGCCTTTGCCGGGCTGGCGACGCAGGCAACCGGAGTACCGACCATGCCGCGGCTGACCGAACGCGAGCGCGAGTGCCTGAACTGGTCGGCCCAGGGAAAAAGCGCCTGGGCGACCAGCATGATTCTCGGCGTCTCCGAGAACACGGTGAATTTTCACCTCAAGAGCGGAATGCGCAAGTTGGGCACCACCAATCGCGTGCAGGCCGTGGCGATTGCGGTGCGGGCGGGGCTGATCCAGCCATAGGCGGCTCGGCCTCGGCGAAGCCGGCATTCGCCGCCGCCCCCGCGCGGTGGCGGCCAACGGAAGCGGGAGGGAGTGCGAGTTACGATGCCGTGGAAACCCGTCGACCCTTACAGTGCCGAACGTGAGCGGCAGCGCCGCCGCGCGATGGAGTTGGCCCGGCCCAAGAATCATAACCGGGCTTACAAGCGAGCGGCGTGGGTGGCACTGCGGCTGAAGAAGCTCGCCGCCAACCCGGTTTGTGAGCTGTGCGGTGGGACCGCAGCGCAAGAGGTCGACCACATCAACGCCGATCCCTGGGACAACCGCTGGGAAAACCTGCGCAGCCTGTGCAAGCCCTGCCATTCGGCGCGGACGATGCGCGATCTCAACGAACGCCTGCGCGGCAGCGACGTGATCGAACCACCCCCCTTCCTGCCGCCGCCGGTCCCGCGCGGCCACCGCTAGTGCACTGGCACAAACAGAGGGTACATCCTGTTTGTGCCGAAAGTGCACGCGATTGAATATGTTGTGCAGCAACAACCTTGCTCGGGCGTTAATCGCCCGATTGGGTCGCTGCACTAGGCGGCCCGGCCTCCTCACGCTGAAGCGCCGGCGCAATGCGGCTGGCGCATTGCCCGCGGCCACAACAGCCACTTGCGCACGAACAGGACGCGGCGCAGCGGCGTCTTGACGACCAGCAGCAGCATGCCGATCGCGAGCAGGCACCACACGGCCGGATACTCGTTCATGTTGTCGGTCAGGAGCCGTGCCAGCGTCGGGCCGACCAGGACGTGGTACAGCGTGAACCGCCACGAGCCATACAGCAGCGGCAAGAAGAACATCGTCAAGGCGTAGGTCGGGTAGCCGCTGCCGTAGTATTCGATCGAGGGCAACCCGTTGCCGATGCCGTTCGCCGGCACCTCCCAGGCGATGTGCCAGTTCCCCGAAACCGAGCACAGCTTCGGTCCGCACAACGGACTGCCCACTTCGCAGGCCCCCGCCCACGCGAACGGATAGAGCTGGATGATCATGACGATGGCCGACACGAAGCAGAGGAAATAGACCGGCAGCTGGATGCGGCTGCGCACGGGCGCAGGCACGAAATGCATCGCTAGCGCATTGCCGAAGAACGGCTGGAAGGCGATGTGCAGGTAGCCGAGCAGGGTCGCGATCTGGTTGCCTGGATCGCTGCACGCATCGAGAACGGCGTACGTGTACGCTTGCAGCGCCTCCATCGAGGAGAAGTAGCCCAGCACGACCCAAAGCGCCGGTGGTTCCCGGCGCACCGCTGCATAGGCTGTTGATCCTAGACCGATGACCGCCAGTACGGTCGATGCCTCGCCACTCCAGCACATCTGCGTCTTGCCTCCTGCCGATTTCCGTACGATCCGCCGGCTTCTGTGCGCTTTCTGGCAGACAGAACAGACGGTGAACGGAAATCAGCGATACAAGACACACCTCGGGGCGTCAAGGATTTTATTCCCCCATTTGGGCCAATTATAGGACCATTGGCCCGACACGCACGGCCGGGCCGTTTTCGCCTTGGCAAGACACGCCGCTTCAGGTTTCCTGCCCCAGCCCCTCACGATTGCCCGCAGGGAGCGCGGCGCGATGGTGCAACGGCGAGCGTGACCCCGTACCGGAAAGAACTGCGATGTTTTACGGTCTCGATGAAAAGCAACAGGGCATCTTGCGCCACATTCTTGGCGTCATCGATCTGCTGTTCAAAAAGACATTTCACGCCGACCAATTGATTACGGTCGAACGGTGTATGGGATTTTTGGAAGACAAGAAGTTTATGGATGTTGTTAAGAAAACAGCGAAAACAGGCCAGGAGAAGAGCCTCCTTTGGCGGTTGCATACGCAGATCTGGGCCGCACAGCAATGCTTGTGTTTGCCTGGTGATTTCGCCGAATGCGGTGTCTATAAGGGATTCTGTAGTGACACAGTGATCCAGTACCTTGATTTCGACAAGACTGGAAAGACGTTCTATCTCTACGACACATTCGAAGGCATCCCGGAGCAACACCGCGCCGGTTCGCCAGTGCGCCCGGGCGGCTACGCCGAAGCGGGGCTCTACGACCAGGCGGTCAACCGCTTTTCACCATTCGCCAACGTCCGCGTCGTCAAAGGCGTGGTGCCGGACGTCTTGGCTCAGGTGTGCCCGGAGCGGATCGCATACCTCCACCTCGACATGAATTCGGCGAGCGCCGAGATCGGCGCACTGAAGGCGCTGTTCGAGCGCGTCACGATCGGGGGGATGATCGTCCTCGACGATTATGGCTGGGAGTGGTACCGGGCTCAGAAGACCGCCGAGGACGCGTTCTTTGCCGCCCGCAACCACCACGTTCTGGAGTTGCCGACCGGGCAAGGCCTCGTCGTCAAGCACGCCGGCGGCTGATCCCGTCCGCCACCAAGCGTCGTTCCGCAACGCGCCCAGCGCCTTCTCTAACTCGTTTCTCGGGCGCGCAAATCCCAGCCGGCGAAATGCGGACTGGCGATCTTCGCGCTGCACAATAACGCCCGTTGCGCCCGCGGTGCCGCTGGTCCACAATCGCGGTAAAGCCGCAGGAAACCTCGACATGCGTGCCATTGCGAGCGCAGCGAAGCAGCCCGGGAGTCTCAATCGCTCAAGGGTCGGCGATTGCTTCCCCGCTTGCGCTCCGCGCAATGACGGTTCGGATGGGTCTTCGAGGCGTCCAGCATACGACGGGTACCGCAGAGGTGGAGAGCCGCTATGGAACTGAAGATTCTGGCATTTGTTCTCGCGGGGGGTGAAGGATCGCGTCTATTTCCACTGACAAAGGAGCGTGCCAAGCCGGCCGTGCCGTTCGGAGGACAGTATCGCATCATCGATTTTGTCCTTAGCAACCTTGTCAACTCCGGCGTCTACTCAATCTATGTCGTCGTACAGTTCCGTAGCCAGTCTCTCTTGCAACACATCGCGGAGGGCTGGCAGCTCGGCGGCCTGCTCAAGAGCGAGTTCATCATTCCCGTGCCGGCGCAGATGCGCACCGAAGGCAAGGATTGGTACCGCGGCACCGCCGATGCGATCCACCAGAACATCAACCTGATCGAGCAGTCAGCGCCTGATCTTATTCTTGTGTTCGGCGCGGACCACATCTACCGGATGAATATTCGGCAGATGATCGAGTTCCACGAACAGAAGCGGGCGCACGTGACCGTTGCCGCCATTCCGACGGACAAGAAGCACGCGAAGGAGTTCGGCGTCATCGAGACGACCTTCGGCAATCGGATCATCGGCTTCCACGAGAAAAACCCGAATGCGCCGACGATGCCCACCGACCCGACCAAGGTCTATGCGTCGATGGGCAACTACGTCTTTTCGACCGACATGCTGATCAAGCTGGTCGAGGACGATCAGAAAGACCCCAACAGTTCGCACGACTTCGGCCGGGATATTTTGCCGAAGGCCATGGACAGCGCGGAAATGTTCGCGTTTGACTTCATGACCAACGTGATTCCCGGCGAGCCGCCCGGCAAGCTGCCCTACTGGCGCGATGTCGGCACCCTTGATGCCTTTTTCGAGGCCAACATGGACATCCGGTCCATTTCACCGGAGCTCAATCTGTTCAACCGCGCATGGCCGTTGCGCACTGCCGGCTACTCGGAGCCGCCGTCGAAGTTCGCCTTCGATGAGGAGGATCGTCGCGGCCAAGCCATCGACTCGGTGGTCGGCGGCGGCTGCATCATCTCGGGCGCCATGGTCAAGAACTCGGTCATCGGTCGCCGCGTCTACATTCATGCGGGCGCCGAGGTGCTGGATTCGATCGTCTTTGACAACGTCGACATCGGCAGGCGGGTCAAACTGCGCCGCTGCATCGTCGAGAAGAATGCACGTATCGAGGAAGACACCGTGATTGGATACAACCTGGAGGAGGACCGCAAGCGCTATCACGTCACCGACAGCGGGATCGTCATCGTCGAGGGACCGCGTTCCTCGGTCGAACTCACGCGGATGACAATCTAGTTCTCGAGCCAACCTGCCGGCTGGTTCCCGTGGCCGCATTTGCGGACAGGTGGGCGCCGGAGTTGCAGGGGACATCGGGCCGGACGGCGGGGTGTGCATCAAGGAGATTGGCGCCGTGGTTGTGCTTGGGGTAATATGACTCTGGTGTTACGTGAGGGAGGATTGCGCCTATGAGCTTGCAAGAGCGGATCGAAGCGCTGAAAGCAAAGCATCGTTCTCTCGAAATCGCCCTTGAAGAAGAAAACAATCGCCCCCGTCCGGACGACATGGAGATCCTGAAGCTCAAGAAGCAAAAGCTTCTCATCAAGGATGAAATCGCAAGTCTGAGCGAAAAACACTAGTCATGTGTCCTCGTTCCCGCTGCCGGAAGCTGGCATCTGCTGGCTGACCGCGGCGGGAACGGGCCGGCGCACGCGCCTTGCCCCGGCAGGGCCATCCGCAGCAGCAGCCGCTCCGTGCAGTGGCGCTGCAGGCTCGTGCGTGAACGGGGATGCAGGTGGCGATAGGTGCGGTTGGGGGCCGCGCAACAGCGTCGCAGGGGCAGAACCACGCGCTGGCGCCCCTCAGCTAAACACTTCGGCTTTACAACAAATGTCATTTTCGATCACACTCCGGCGCGCTTTGGCGGCGAAGCGCGGAGGTGCCGCCGTCAGCAATAAACGTTAGCAACCTCACAAGGGGAGGATCATGAACGGACCCTACGATCAGGCATTTTCCCAATCAATCAAGGATCCTGAGGGATTCTGGGGAAAAGAAGCCGAGCAGATTCACTGGTACAAGAAGTGGGACAAAGTTCTCGACGACTCTAACAAGCCGTTCTACCGGTGGTTCAAGGGGGGCGTTGTCAACACCTGCTATAATGCGGTTGACCGCCATGTCGAAGCCGGACATGGCGACCGCGTTGCGGTTATCTACGACAGTCCCGTAACGTCAACCGTCCGCAAGTATACATACAGCGATTTGCGTGACCAGGTGGCCCGCTTCGCCGGTGTCTTGCGCAAGCAAGGTGTCGGCAAGGGCGATCGGGTCATTGTCTACATGCCGATGGTGCCGGAGGCGTTGATCGCGATGCTGGCGTGCGCGCGCATCGGCGCCGTGCATTCGGTCGTGTTCGGCGGCTTTGCCTCCAACGAGCTTGCCGTCCGCATCAATGACGCCAAGCCGAAGGTGATCGTCACCGCTTCATGCGGCATCGAGGTCAATCGCGTCATTCCCTACAAGCCACTGCTCGACGGCGCGATTGCGCTTTCGGACTCCAAGCCGTCGTCAACCATCATCCTCCAGCGGCCGCAATCGAAGGCGGAGCTGAAGCCTGGCTTCGATCTCGATTGGGAAGCGGAGATGGCAACCGCGACGCCGGCAGAATGCGTTCCGGTGGAAGCCACCGACCCGCTCTATATTCTTTACACGTCTGGCACCACCGGTCAGCCGAAGGGCGTGGTTCGCGACAACGGCGGCCACTTGGTTGCGCTCAAGTGGACGATGAAGAACATCTACGACATCGAGCCCGGTGAAGTCTTCTGGGCGGCATCCGACGTCGGCTGGGTGGTCGGCCACTCCTACATCGTCTATGCGCCGCTGATCAACGGCAGCACGACCGTCTTCTACGAAGGCAAGCCGGTCGGCACGCCGGACGCGGGTGCGTTCTGGCGGGTGATTGAACAACACGGCGTCAAGGCGCTGTTCACCGCGCCGACGGCATTCCGTGCCATCAAGCGCGAGGACCCGAATGCGCTCTTGATGAAGAAGTACGACCTGAGCCGGTTCAAGATCTTGTTCCTCGCCGGCGAACGCACCGATCCGGATACGCTGGAATGGGCTGAAAAGGCGCTCAATCGGCCGGTGATCGACCACTGGTGGCAGACGGAAACCGGCTGGGCGATCGCCGCCAACTGCATGGGCCTGGAGCGGCTGCCGGTGAAGCCCGGCTCGCCCACCAAACCAGCGCCGGGTTGGAACGTCGTCGTTCTCGACGAGGCGTGCCGGGAGGCTCCGCGCGGAAAGATCGGCTCCATCTGCGTCAAGTTGCCGTTGCCGCCGGGATCGCTGCCGACGCTCTACAACAATGACGACCGCTATGTGCAGTCGTACCTGACCGAGTTCCCGGGCCACTATGCGACCGCGGACGCCGGCTACATGGACGAGGACGGCTACGTCTACATCATGGCGCGTACCGACGATGTCATCAACGTCGCCGGCCACCGGCTCTCGACCGGCGGCATGGAGGAGGTGCTCGCCCGTCACCCCGATGTCGCCGAGTGCGCGGTCGTCGGCGTGGCCGACTCGTTCAAGGGTCAACTACCGGTCGGCTTCATCGTGCTGAAAGCTGGCGTCACCCGCAGCAACGAGGAGATCGTGCAAGACGTGGTGCGGATGGTGCGCGAGCAGATCGGCGCCGTCGCCGCCTTCAAGCAGGCCGTCGTCGTCGACCGCCTGCCGAAGACGCGGTCGGGCAAGATCCTGCGCGGCACGATGCAGAAGATCGCCGACGACGAGCCGTGGAAGATGCCAGCCACGATCGACGATCCCGCCATCCTCGACGAGATCAAGGTGGCGCTGGAGGGGATTGGCTATGGGCACTTGCGGCCGGCCTGATCGCTAGCTCCCGATTGGCGGACCGAACCCGCCTCATTGACGAGACGGACGGCGCGGGGAGTAATCCCCGCGCCGTTAGTGTTCGTGGCTCTCGCATGGCCCTCTCGGCGCAAGCAGAAGCGTGCTGATATCGAGTGAATAACACGTTAAACGAGTTTACGCTCCCTATAACGTTTATTTTAAGTTACATTCTCCCAGGGAGAATTCCAATTTTCGGTACGTTTGGACAGAAAAAATCTCTTGATACGTGCAAGCCAACCGATGTATAAGATTGTTGTCCCGCGAGCGTCCATGTTGAACCGGACCACGACCCCGAGGGGCTCGCTGACCCGGTTCACGTTGACCTCCTCCCTATCCAACTCACGCCGCCCACCGGGGCGGCTTTTTTTTTGGGCGCTGCCGCGCCGATCCCCTCGTTCATGCCCCTCCAATCCGTCTCCGGCCCCCCGGTCACGACTGCTATCTGGCACTCTTCGTCGTTCCTGACGGCCGCCGGGCAGGGAGACGCGGTCATCTGACGCCGTCCTGTGCTAAGGATGAGATCCCTTTCTCGACAACGGAGCTTTCCCATGATCCTGACGACGACCGACAGCGTCGACGGCCGGCGCATCAAGGAGTATCTCGGCATCGTGACTGGCGAAGCCGTGCTCGGCACCAACATCTTCCGCGATTTCTTCGCCGGCATTCGTGACATCGTCGGCGGCCGCTCCGGCAGTTACGAAAAGGAGTTGCGGAACGCCAAAGAGACAGCAATCACCGAGATGGTCGACGAGGCAAAGAACAAAGGCGCCGATGCGATCCTTGGCATTGACCTCGACTACGAGCACATCGGCACCGGCGAGCGCTCGATGCTGATGGTCACCGCAAGCGGCACCGCCGTTAAGCTGGGCTGAGCCGCAGCCTCGCACATGATGGGGATTCGCCCGCTCGTTCCCGGCTCACACCATGGGGCGGTCGCAGCGCTCGGCTGGGGCCTCGTGGTGCTGGTGACGCTACGGGCACTCCTCACCATCGATCCCTATTTCGATACCTTCGCCTACCACCTGCCGTTCGCTGCCCGGCTCGCTGGCGTGTGCGACGAAGCCTGTTTCCGGTTGACGGACTACGGGGAGGCGCTGTTTGCCGGCTTTCCGAAGCTCTTTCACCGCCTGCAGGCGCTCTTATGGCGCGTAACCGGCGCGCCGCAGGCGCTCGACCTGCTCACGGTCGCAGCGCTGGTCCTCTATGCCCTTTTCCTGCGCCGCTCGTTTGCCGTTCCGGCCGGCTGGACCCTGCTTGCCCTCCTGGCGGTGCCGCTGATCCAGATCCATGTCAGCAGCAGCTACATTGATCTGCCGCTCAACCTGGCAGCGGCAGGCGTCATCCTCAATCTCCTCATTCTCGCGCAAGCCCCGGAGCGGTTCGGCACCTTTCGCCTTCTGGCCTCGCTGGCCTGCCTCGTCCTCATGGCTAACAGCAAACCGCAAATGCAGGTCGTCGCCGGTGCGCTCGGGCTAGCCCTGTTCGCGGCTTGCGCCTTGTTGATGCTGCGTGGCCACCGGACAGGGCCGTTCGACCCCAAGCGTGCAAGCGGCTGGCTTGGCATGCTCGCGTTCTTCGCCGCCGCGGGCGTACTCGTTGCGGCATCTGCGATCGCCAATGCGATTACGTTCGCCAACCCCTTCTACCCCGTCGAGATTCCCGCCTTGGGCTTGGCCGGGCCGGTGCGGGCGCTCGATGCAGGCTGGGACTCGCTTGCCGCGGCCTGGGCCACAGTGCCCGCGCCGCTGCGCTGGCTGGCTTCGGTGCTTGAGGTCGATGCCTACGGCTACCGCGAGGTGCCCTGGACTTTCGATCAGGCGTATTGCGCCAGCGCGGCCTCCTGGCGGGAGTGCTGGCGGCAGCCGAGCCTCTCATTCCGCATGGGCGGATACTTCGTCACTTACGTCTTGTTCCTGGCCGCGTTTTTCGTGTGGCAGTGCCGTGCTTGTGCGCCGGCGGCGCGGCGGTCGTTGCTGTGGACGATGGCGCTCGTCACGCTGCTCACGGCGGTGCTGCCGCATGCGCATGAACTCAGGTACTACTCGTTTTGGATGATCGTTCTCGTCTCTTCGTGCCTGATCGCCGTGTTTGACCCGCGAGTGCAGGTGGCGGGCCGCACCGATGGGGCGCGATCACGGCTGTTGGGCGCTGGGTGCACGATCGCTCTGGTTTCGGTCGTGCTCTTGACCGGAGGCCGCTACGTGACGCCGACCGGACCATCGCTGGCTTCGCTGATCAACACGCTCGGCATCGATCGCCGCATCGCCGGGATCGCGGACGGCTCCGTCCTCTGTGTCGGCGATCAATGGGCGCCGTTTGCCTTCCTGTTCGCTCCCCCCTTCCATCCGGGCCGAAGCGATAGGGTCCGCAACGGCACCGGCAGCGAGGCCTGCACGGCGGTGGTAGCGCCGCCGCCGTGACGCCGATCAGGACCGTGGCTCAGGCGCAGGCGTGGCTGCCGCCGTGTCCGCTGGCGGATGGCGCACGTGGTTCAGCGCCAGACTGCGCGCCAGTTGCGTGATCGTCCGGTTCATCGCCACCACCTTCAGGTACAGCACCAAGATGATCGCGAAGGTAACGATGATCCAGGTGTAGAGGATCAGATCGGTGCCGCGGCCGACGCCCAACGTATGCGCGACCGCGGTCGCCTGCTCTGGCGCTACGACAAAGTAGGCGCCGAGCACCAGGAGCACCTCGATCGCAATCCGCAGCGACGTTGACGTCGAGCGCTGCATCAGTACGTAGATCGCAACCAGGACCAAGAAGGACAGCAGAACAAGCTTGATCATCGGACGAGCCAGCCGATCACCAGGTCTGCCAGCACCCGGAACGCCCCGCTCAAACGCTGCCCCTTCTGCAGACTGTACTGGGAGTAGGACACCGTCACCGGCACCTCCTTGTAGACGAGCTTGTGCTCGGCAATCTGGGCCAGCATTTCCGAGGCGTGCGCCATGCGGTCCTGGACCAGGTTGAGCTGGCGTGCCGCGTCCGCGGTCATCACCCGCAGCCCGTTGTGGGTATCGGTCACCTTGAGGCTTGTCGTCAGCCGCGTGAAAAGCACGGCCGCTTTCAGGACCATTCGGCGCGCCGACGGCAGATGCTCGGCTTCCCCGAGAAAGCGGCTGCCGAGGACGATATCGAGGCTCTCGGCCCTGAGCGTCGCCAGCATGGCGGCGATGTCCTGCGGGCGGTGCTGGCCATCGGCATCGAAGGTGGCGATGAAGCGGGCACCTTGTTCGAGCGCGTAAACGATTCCCGTCTGCAAGGCGGCGCCCTGACCGAGGTTGACCGGATGGCGGACGACAACGGCGCCGGCGGCATACGCGTTGTCAGCGGTCCTGTCCGCCGAGCCGTCATCGACAACGACGACGTTGGGACACACGCTCAAGAGGCCGGCCACAGTCCCGGCGATGACCCCCGCCTCGCGGTAGGCGGGAACGACGATGTAAAGCGGTTCGCTGTCCATGGCCGGTCGGGGCTCGAAAGTCCTTCGCTAGTGCAGCCGCGCATTCAAAGAATGCGCGGCTGCACGCAACCTATTGTTTCTAGTGCACATCTAACCCCTTCGGCTGAATCATCCGAACGGGTTTGTGCACTAGCGCTGGACGAGACCAATGACACAAATGCCGGCGACGATCAGCGCCGAGCCGACGAAATGCGCTGACGACAGCCGCTCGCCGAACAGTGCTGCCGCCCCCAGCGGCACAAGTACGAACGCCAGCGCCGCGAACGGATAGGCCTCGCTCAAGGGGACGCGCTGCAAGAGGTAGATCCACATCAAGGTTGCGCAGCCGTAAAGCGCGAGTGCCAGCCACAACAGCGGCTGGGTGACCAAGCCTGGGATGTCAGCCCAGCGCGTAAGCGCCGGCGCGCGGTCGGCCGCTGCCTTGAACAACAGTTGTCCAGCGCCCAGGATGAAGGCGAAGGCGGACAAGCCGACCATGTTTGCCATCGAGCGTGCCACGCGCCGTCACTCCGTTCCCTGCACTTGCGCGTGTACGATAGCCTCGGTCCCCGGACTTGGGAACTGTCCAACTTCGCCGTTGCTGCCCCTAAAGCGGCGCCGGCAGATCAAGGCCGGCCATCGCCTCGCTCTGGCGCCGTGCCACAGCCGCGACGTTGAAGCCCTCGATCATCTGGCTGAACAACTGGTGCCAGTTGACCTCGGCCCGAAGCCGGGTGAAGACGCTCCCCAACCCGATCGCAGCGCGGTCCATCAGCACGAATTCGCGCGGCGGCGCGATGCCGCCGACCTCGCGCAGTTCGCGCTGAACCTTGCCGGCAACCTGGGCGCCGTACATTGCGCCGCCCTCCTCTTGGATCGGCTGGATGCGATCTTCCATCAGCGGCCGGTACAAGAAACCCGCCCATTGGTTGAGGATCTCGATGACGTTGTGGCTCAGGTTCTTGAACCCCCACGTCTCGTAGGCCTTCACTGCCAAGTCCTGATCCTTGGTTCGCAAGGCGTGGTAGAGGTCGATCACCGCACCCACGAACTCCGGCGGGAAGATGCGAACACAGCCGAAGTCGAGAAGGTTGATGGAGCCGTCTTTGCGCACTGTGTAGTTTCCAAGGTGCGGATCGCCGTGCAGCACACCGTATTCGTAGAACGGAACATACCACGCGTGGAACATGTTGCGCGCGACGGTGTTGCGCATATCGATGTGGTGATCGACGAAGCTCATCAGCGGCTCGCCGTCCAGCCACGTCATGGTGAGCAGACGCTCGCTCGAGAGATCGAGCGACGGTTCCGGCACATGCACGCCGGGATGATGGCTCAGCATGCGGCCGTAGAGCGCCATGTGCTTGGCTTCCCGGCGATAATCCAACTCCTCGCGCAGCCTGGCCGAAAGCTCGGCGTGGATGTTGGAGGGATCGATCGCCCTGTCGTACTGGCGATAGATCGTAAACGCGATCTTGAGCTGGCGCAGGTCGGCCTCGACCGCCGATGCCATGTCGGGGTACTGCAGCTTGCAGGCGAGCTTGCTGCCGTCAAGGCTGATCGCCTCGTGCACCTGGCCCAGCGAAGCCGCCGCGCGCGCTGTGTGCTCGAAGGCACGGTATTTCTTTTCCCATCCGGCACCGAGCTCGGTCACCATCCGCCTGCGTACGAACGCCCGGCCCATCGAGGGTGCATTCGTCTGTAGCTGGGCAAGCTCGCGGGTGTATTCCTCGGGCATCACATCGGGCAGCGTCGCCAGGATCTGCGCGACCTTCATCAGCGGCCCCTTGAGGCCGCCCAGCGCCACCTTGAGATCGACCGCGTGCGCAGCCGGATCGACGGACAGCCCCAACAGCCGGTTGCCGGCGAGGCGTGCCGCCAAACCGCCGACAGTGCTACCGACTTGGGCATAGCGGCGGATGCGGCCCGCAAGCGAGTCGTCATCGACCATTGGCTCGGCGGAATGATCGGCACCGGCCAGCTGCTTGCGCTGTTCGTCGTCAGGCTCGAACAACGGCGTCACCTCATCAACCGTCCTAAGGCGAGGATATAGGGGCCCGCCACGCCGGCGCCAACCTCAGCCGAGCTTACTCCAACGCCTCCAGCGCATCGATCAGCGCGACGATGACATTGAGACCACGCCGCCAGAAGCCAGGATCCGCGGCGTCGAGCCCAAACGGCTGCAGCAGGTCACGATGCCTGAGGCTGCCGCCGGCGCGCAGCATGGCGAAATACTTCTCGGCAAAACCTGGGTGGCCGTCGCGATAGACTTGGTACAGAGAATTAACGAGGCAGTCCCCAAACGCATAGGCATAGACGTAGAATGGTGAGTGAATGAAATGCGGGATATATCCCCAATAAAAACTGTAGTCATTGTCAAATTGCATCGCCGGTCCAAGGCTTTCTTTTTGCACCTTGAGCCAGATTTCGCCTAGGCGTTCCGCCGAAAGCTCGCCGGATCGCCGCTCGATGTGTACTCGCTCCTCGAATTCATGGAACGCAATCTGGCGGACGACCGTGTTCAGCATGCTCTCGACTTTGGCCGCCAGCAGCCGGCGCCGCTCCTCGCGGCTGCCGCCATCCTCCAGCAGCGCCTGAAACACCAGCATCTCGCCGAACACCGATGCCGTCTCGGCTAAGGTCAGCGGCGTGTCGGCAAGGAGCGCGCCCTGGTTGGCGGCCATGACCTGGTGCACGCCGTGGCCGAGCTCGTGCGCGAGCGTCATCACGTCGCGTGGCCGGCCGTAGAAGTTGAGCAGGATGTAGGGGTGCGCTGAGGGCACCACCGGATGGCAGAAGGCGCCTGAGTCCTTGCCCGGCCGCGGGCCGGCATCGATCCAGCCTTCGTCGAAGAATCGGCCGCCGATCGCAGCCATCTGCGGATGAAAGCCGCCGAAGGCCTTCAGCACGATCGTCTTCGCCTCGATCCAGCTGAACTGCCGGTTGTCGGCACCGGGCAGCGGCGCGTTACGGTCCCAGTAATCGAGGGTATCGCGTCCGAACCAGCGTGCCTTCAGGTGGTAGTAGCGGTGGGCAAGATCAGCGTAGGCATCGCGAATCGCGCTCACCAGCGCATCGACAACCTCATCCTCGACCCTGTTGGCGAGGTTGCGGAAGGCGACCGGATGCGGATAGGCGCGCCAGCGGTCCTCGATCTCCTTGTCCTTGGCGAGCGTGTTGACGACCAGCGACAAAACGCGGACGTTGTCCTTGAGCCCCTTGCCGATCGCATGCGCCGCGCTGCGACGGACCGCCGGATCGGTATTGTCGAAGCAGTTGAGCGCGTCTGCCAGCGTCAGCGCCTTGCCACCGACGTCAAAGCGCATGCCGGATAGCGTCTGGTCGAACAGTCGCACCCAGGCGCTGGCACCGGTGACACTTTTCTCGTGCAGGATCCTTTCGACGTCATCGGCGAGCTGGTGCGGACGAAAGATCCGCTGATCGCGCACCCAAGGCGCGTAGCGGTCAGCCGGTGCGACGGCGAGCTGCCGCCCGACGGTTTCGTCGTCAAGGCGATTGAGCTCAAGGGTGAAGAACAGCGTCTCGGTGGAGACCGAATTGAAGCGCTCCTCGATATCCTGCAGGAAGCGCCCACGCTCGGGATCGCTCATGTCGCCGGCAAACCGGAGCTGGGCGTATGCCGTCACCCGGCACAAGCCCTCGACGATCGCTTCGTAGGCCATGATTGCGGTCCCCAGCTCCGCACCGCTCAGATCCGCGAGCTTGCCGGCGTAACGGCCGTGGAATGCTTTCGCCGCACGCTCAGCAGCATCCAGATCGGCGGCAATGCGGGGGTCTTCCGGGCCTGCGTAAAGGTGGGAAAGGTCCCACACCGGCAATTCGGCTTCGACCCGCTGCGGGCCGTCGGCGGGGTGTACAATCGACATCGCGATTCCTCCTTGGAGCAGGCTCCCTTATAAGGAACCCCAGCAGGGGCGACAACCGCCGCCCTGGAAACGGACGGGACCCGCCGCATCATGCCGATGCCCGATTGGCAGAACCTGGTGGTGATGTTCTTCGATCAGGCCGCACGCCAGGGCGAGCATCCCTTCCTCTGGCGTAAGCGCCAAGGCCGGTACGAGCCCCAGACTTGGCGCGAGGTTGCCGCCCGCGTGACCTCGCTTGCCCGCGGCCTCATCGGTCTCGGCGTCACGAAGGGCGAGCGGATCGTACTCGTTGCCGAGAACCGCCCGGCGTGGCTCATCGCCGACGTCGGCATCATGGCGGCCGGCGCGATCACTGTTCCCGCCTACACGACGAACACCGAAGCCGATCACCTGCACGTGCTTCGCAACACCGAGGCTTGCGGCGTTATCGTCTCGACCCGGCGCATCGCGGCTCCGCTGTTGCGCGCCGCGGCGCAGTGCCCCTTCATCCGCTTCATCATCTCCATCGAGGAGCTACAGCCTCCAACGGAGCCGGGTGCTCCGCTCTACACGTGGCAAGACGTGATCGCGCGCGGAGACACGCATCATGCGAATATCGTTGCCGAAGCGAAGGCGATCAAGCCCACCGATCCCGCCTGCATCATTCACACGTCGGGTACGGGCGGGCTGCCGAAGGGCGTCGTGCTTCCGCACCAAGCCATCCTGCACAATTGCCGCGCCGGCGGCGAGGTGCTGTCGGAAATCAGCAGCGGCGAGAACGTCTTCCTCTCGTTGTTGCCGCTATCGCATGCTTATGAGCACACCGTCGGCCAGTTCCTGCCGATGGCCTTAGGCGCGCAGATCTATTACGCGGAGGGCATCGAAAAACTGGCACTCAATATCCGCGAGGCGCGGCCGACGCTGATTTCGGCGGTACCGCGCTTTTATGAGCTGATGCGCCAGCGCATCACGGCCGAAGCACACAAGGCGGGCGGATGGCGGGAGAAGCTGTTCCGGGCGACGCTTGCAATCGGCCGCAAGCGCTACGAAGCGAAGCACGACCTCGCGCTTGGCGAGCGCTTGGCGGATGGAGTGCTCGACGTCCTTGTCCGCCGGTCGATCCGCGCACGTTTTGGCAGCCGGCTGCGGGCGATGGTCAGTGGCGGCGCGCCGCTCAATCCGGAGGTCGGGTTGTTCTTCGTCGCGCTCGGGTTGCCGGTCTACCAGGGCTTTGGCCAAACCGAGGCGGCGCCGCTCATCAGCGTCAACCGGGCCGGCAGTCTGAAGGTCGACACCGTGGGGCCGCCGCTCAAGGATGTTGAGGTCCGCATCGCTGACGACGGCGAGATCCTGGTCCGCGGCCCGATGGTCATGCTCGGCTACTGGCGCAACGACGAAGCGACCCGGGCTACAATCCGCGATGGCTGGCTGCATACCGGCGACATCGGCCGGCTGGATGAGGATGGCCAACTCGTCATTCGGGATCGCAAGAAGGACATCATCATCAATTCCGGCGGCGACAACATCTCCCCGGCGCGGATCGAAGGCCTCCTCACCCAGCAACCGGAGATCGCGCAAGCCTTTGCCTCTGGCGACCGCCGCTCCCACCTCGTGGCTCTTCTGGTGCCGGAGGAAGGCTGGATGCATGCATGGGCGCGGGCGGCCGGCAAGCCGCGCAACGCCAACGTGCTTGCGAACGATCCCGATTTTCTCGCCGCCATGCGGGCCGCAGTCGATCGCGCCAACGCCGGGCTGTCGGTGATCGAGAAGGTCCGCCGCTTCGCCGTAACGGCAAATGCGTTTTCGACCGAAAACGGCCAGATGACGCCGACCCTGAAGCTGCGCCGGCACGTCATCCAGACCTCCTACCGCGATCTCCTCGACAGCCTGTACGACTGATCGTCCCCCTTTCGACCTCCTCCTCCTGCAACAGAGTCAAGCCCGTTACCTCCTCCTGACCGGCCCTAGTGACGCCAGTCACTGAGACCGTTTGAGCCAGGGCGCATGCTGCGTGACTGACGAAGTGACGTATTGGCCAGCCGAAGCATGAGCCGCGGTCGATGACAAGCAAATCTCTCAGCGACGATGTGCAGCGCGACCGCGACAACGACCGTGCAGGGCGGCAGCAGGGACAGAGCGGGAGACCGTCGATGACGGGCGACGAGGGGCCGGAGGATGGAACCGTGGGTGAGCGAGAGAATCGCACGATTGACGCTGCCAATGACGAGAGGTACCTGCGCGCCGAGGTCATTTCCCGCCTGCGCGGCCAGCTCTCGCTGATGCGGGCTCAGGTCGGGCGGCTGCAGCAGGCGCTCAACCAGGCGGAGAACCTGCGCTCGGCAGCGCGCGACCGCCTGCAGAGCCTGCGCGGCACGACCGAACGCCTGGAGCAGGCGCTGCGGATGGAGGAAGCGGCCCAGCAGGCGCCGCGAGCCGACGTCTCCGCCGCCACCGATGAGGACTCGTCCGCGGAGCCGTCCTGGCAGCCGGTCACGATGACCAACGGTCAGCAGAAGAACCACTTGGTCCGCGTCGATCTGCGCGAACAGCACATCCATGCGCTGCTTGTTTCCGGCGTGCTGTCCATTCGCGATGTCGACAACGCTGCCAAGGTCGGCCAGGTCGTGCAGGCCCTGCTCGATCGCTGGGCGGAACAGTACGGCACCCGCGAGGTCGCCCAGCCGGCGGCTCAGGCTGCCCGCGACCGACGCGGTACCCAAGAGCGCCGCCACACCGGGCCACGTGCCAACTGCCTCTTGAGCTACGTGAACGGAACGCCGTTCGACCGCCGGCAGCAGGACGAGCGCCGCCACGGCCCCGACGGCAGCGTAATGGCCCGCCGCTTGCCGTCCCGTGAACCGGCCACGGCAGCCGCCGCGGCAGTTTCGCTCGAAGGTGCCACCAGCGGCACCGTCGTTCGTCTCGATGATCTGCGGGCGCGGGCGGAGGCGTCACTGCGCCGGCCGCGGCGGCCGATCCGCACCGACGACGAAAGTGAAGCCGGCTCAACGGCCCCGATCGTGCTGTTTCCGTTGGCGCACAGCGAGGTCAAAGGCGTAGAGGGCGAGCCCGCACCAGATGCAGATGAAGCTTGCGAGCGTCGCTCCGGCAACGGGCTCCTGATAGGCGAAGGCCGCGAGCAGGAACTGGCCGCTCGGGGTGATGAACTGCAGGAGCCCCAGCATTGCGAGCGGGATCCTGCGCGCAGCAGCGACGAAGAGGATGAGCGGTAGCGCCGTCACCGGCCCTGACACAACGAGGAGCACTTGCAGCCAAGCGGCGGGCAGCGTTCCCGCCGCCGGGCCGAATGGATCCGCCACCAACGCGAGATAGATCGTTGCCAGCGGCGCCAGCAGGGCCGCCTCGATGAACAAGCCTTCGACCGCGTCGACCGTCGTCGTCTTGCGCATCAAACCATAGAAGGCAAAGCTGAGCGCGAGCGTTATCCCGATCCACGGCACCGTGCCGCTCGCCGCCACCCGATAGGCAATGCCGATCCCAGCAAGCCCGACTGCGATCCACTCCCGCCGCCGCAGCCGCTCCCCCAGCACGACGACGCCGAGAGCGACGCTCACCAGCGGGCTGATGAAGTAGCCGAAGCTCGCATCGAGGACGCGCGCACGCTCCACGGCGACGATGAAGATGCCCCAGTTGAGAGCGATCATCAGGCTGGACAGCGCAAGCCGGCCCATCAAGGGACGGTCGCGGAGGGTTGTTCGCACGCGACGCCAGTTCCGTTTCAGCGTCAGAACCAGGGCCAGGAAGACCATCGACCAGACGATGCGGTGCGCCAGCACCGTCAGCGCCGCGACCTCGCCGACCACCTTGAAGTAAATCGGAAACAGGCCCCAGATCGTGTACGCGCCGACGCCCATGAGGAGGCCGAACGGCACTCCTCTGCCGGGGGTCGGACCAGGCGTCACCCCGTCTCCTCCGGGATTTCGACAATGTGCAACAGATTGGTGTGACCCGGCATCGGCAGCGGCAGACCGGCCATCACCACCAACCGCGCCCCGGGATGAGCAAGACCGAGCGCGCGTGCGCACACGATGGCCGCGGCAAGCGCCGGCTCATAATCCGCAAAGATGGGAAGCTCACGCGGCTGCACGCCCCACACCAGCGCTAGATTGCGAGCGACGGCGGCGGACGGCGTGAGCGCCAGGATCGGCACCGCCGGCCGCTCCCGCGCCGCGCGCAGGGCCGTTGTGCCGCCGGTCGTCAGGGTGACGATGGCAGCCGCACCGATGGTGGCGGCAACATCTCGAGCGGCGGCCGAAACCGCGTCTGACTCCGTCGTTTCCGGCACGACCTCATGGCCATTGCCGCGGTTGCGGCAGATGTGGTCGTGCTCGGCCTTGCGGATGATCTTGTCCATAATCGTCACCGCTTCGACCGGATAGCGGCCGGCCGCCGTTTCGCCCGACAGCATGACCGCGTCGACACTCTCATAGACGGCGTTCGCCACGTCCGAGGCCTCGGCCCGGGTCGGCGCCGGCGCGTTCAGCATCGATTCCAGCATCTGGGTTGCGATGATGACCGGCTTGCCCGCCGATCGGCAGGCACGGACGATCCGCTTCTGCAACACCGGCACTTCTTCCGCTGGCACCTCAACGCCAAGATCGCCGCGCGCGACCATCACGGCGTCCGCCAGAGCGACGATCGAAAGCAGGTGATCGATCGCCGAAGGCTTCTCCAGTTTGACGATCAGTTGCGCGCGGCCGCCGATGAGCGCGCGCGCTTCCGCAACGTCCTCGGGCCGCTGCACGAAAGAGAGCGCAATCTGATCGATGCCGGCATCGAGCGCCCATTGAAGGTCCCGGCGGTCCTTGGGTGTGAGCGTCGAGATCGGCAGCAGCACACCAGGCAGGTTGATCCCCTTGCGATCCGAAAGCACGCCGCCGACGATGACGCGGGTCTCGGCGTAATCGGAACCGCATGCGGTCACTTCCAAGCGGACCCGGCCGTCGTCCAACAGCAGGGCGGCACCGGGTTCGAGCGCGGCAAACACCTCGGCATGCGGCAGCGGCGCCCGGCGCGCATCCCCCGGCGCGTCACCGAGATCGAGCCGGAACGGCGTTCCGGCTGCAAGTGCGACCGGCCCGTCCGCGAACGTGCCAAGCCGCAGCTTTGGTCCCTGCAGGTCGGCAAAGACGCCGATCGGGCGGCCCAAGCGGGCGCCAAGGTCACGGATCAACCGCAGCCGGGCGGCGTGCTCATCCCACGTCCCGTGGCTGAAGTTGAGCCGGAAAACGTTGGCGCCGGCCTGGAGCAGGCGGCTGATGACGGCCTCGCTCGAGGACTGAGGCCCCAAGGTGGCAACGATCTTGGTCTGGCGGCAGGCGTTCATGCGGCGGACCTTAGCCAGGACGGAGAGGTGTCGCCAGCGCCACGTGCTGAAGCCGAGCCGACTCGCCCGAACGGGCCGACATTTCCGTGCAATTGCCGCCAGCGCCGTCTAGTGTGCGGAGAGCGCTCCCCCTCATTCATCTTGGGCCAAGCGTTGCCGACGGCCCAGTCCCTTGAAGAGAAGGCTTCCCCCGATGATCCTCACCAAGAGCCTGATCGGCTTCGTGATCGCCCTCGCGCTCACCACGCGCGCGGAGGCGGCGCCCGATCCCGAAAACACGCTCTATATGCAGCTCAAGGGCGGCCGCGTCGTCATTCAGCTTCGCCCCGACCTGGCGCCCAAGCATGTCGCCCGCATCAAGGAGCTGACGCGACAGAAGTTTTACGACGGCCTCGTCTTTCATCGCGTCATCGACGGCTTCATGGCGCAGGGCGGCGATCCCAAGGGCACCGGCACCGGCGGGTCGGGCGTCAATCTGCCGGCCGAATTCTCCTCGGCCCCGTTCGTGCGCGGCACGCTCGGCATGGCGCGCTCGGCCAATCCCAACAGCGCCGACTCGCAGTTCTTCATCTGCTTCGCGCCGGCACCGCACCTGAACAAGCAGTACACGGTGTGGGGCCAGGTGATCGAAGGCATGGAATTTGTCGACGCCTTAAAGCGCGGCGAGCCGCCGTCGCAACCTGATCGCATCCTCACGATGCGGGTCGCGGCCGACGCTGATAAGCAGTAGCGTGTGCCTGCTGCCCTTGCAGTGAAGGGTCAGTTGCCGCTTGCGATGAGCGGCTCGCAGGCCGTCATTTCGGTGCCCGGGCGGACGATCAAGTGCGCCCGGCCGTCGGCGGCAACGGTGAGCCGCATCGTGCCGTCGCTGTAGACCTCGCCCGCCCGGCTCGCGCCGGCGCGTTTCAGCGTGTAGCGGTCCTCGCCAAGCTCGACCACCGCGTGCCGGGCCGCGGTGTCGATGACGGCGCGGAAACTCAAGCCATCCTCACAGCGGTAATAGATGCTCTGACCATAAAAACCGCCGCTCGGCAGCGAGACGGTGCCGCCCCTGCCGCCGCCATTGCACCCTGCCATCAGTGTCCCCACTGCCAGGCTGAGAAAAACGCGCTTCAGTGTCGTCCGTCCCCGGTTTCCCCGCACGGCAACACGCTCCCTACTTCACCGAATCCTGGATCTTCTCGCCGGCCTTCTCGACACCCTTGCCGACACTCTCGACATTATCCTTCGTGTCGTGCTTGACCCCGCTCCACGTCTCCGAGCATGCGGTTGTGGCAAGCACGAAACCGAGGGCGATACAGGCACACACGGCGCCGTTAACGATCCTGAGCCTCATCGTCGTGTTCTTTCCCTTTCGTTGGCCTCAACCGTTACGGAAGCTGCGCCCAACATCACAGCTTAGAGGAAATCGCGCAAGAACGCGATCAGCGGCCGATCGGCAGCCGGCATCGGCAGCGCTGCCATGGCCAGCGGCAGCACCCACTTCAGCTGTTGATGCGCGAGTGGCTGCGGTGTCCCGCGCCAGACCCGGCAAACGTAAAGCGGCATCAACAGATGGAAGTCCGCATAAGCGTGAGAGGCGAAGGTGAGCGGCGCCAGGCAGCTCTCCGAGATGTCAACCGCCAGCTCTTCCTTCAGTTCACGCACCACGGCCGCTTCCGGCGTCTCGTCGGCGTTAAGCTTGCCGCCGGGAAACTCCCACAAGCCTGCCATCGCCTTCCCGGCCGGGCGCTGGCCCAGGAGAACACGGCCGTCGGCGTCGACCAGCGCCACCGCAACAACCAGCAAGAGCGGTCCGGCGGCTGCCGCCCTCTGTTGCACCGTGAGGCAGCTCGGATCAGGACCGGTAATCGGCATTGATGTCGATGTAGCCGTGAGTCAGATCGCAGGTCCAGACGGTGGCGGCACCGAAGCCGATGCCGGCATCGATAGCGATATCGATCGTCCGGCCTTGCATGTGGGCAGCGACCGGTGCCTCGTCGTAGGCGGGCACCGGACCGCCATGTGCGGCCACCAGCGTGCCACCGATGCGGATCGTCAGCGCATCGGCATCGATCCGTTCGCCAGCCCGGCCCAGCGCGGCAACGATGCGGCCCCAGTTGGGATCGGCACCGGCGATCGCCGTCTTTACCAAGGGCGAGTTGGCAACTGTGCAGGCAAGCCGCTTGGCCGCCTGGTCCGTCTCGGCGCCGGTAACCGTGATGGTGACGAACCGGGTTGCCCCCTCGCCATCGCGGACGATCATCTGCGCCAGTTCGGCCGCCACCTGGGCGAGGCCGGTGCGGAAATCCTCCAGCCGCGGATCGTCCGCGGTGTTCACCGGCGGATGTGCCGCCGCGCCGGTGGCAAACAGCAGCGCGGTATCGTTGGTCGAGGTGTCGCCGTCGATCGTGATTGCGTTGAACGAGCGTGCGACCGCCTCGCTCAGCAGCTCTTGCAGCAGGACCGGCGGCAATGCGGCATCGGTGGCGAGAAAGGCCAGCATCGTCGCCATGTCTGGCGCGATCATGCCGGCTCCCTTGGCGATGCCGTTGATGGTGACCGGCACGCCCCCGATCAAGACCTGCCGGGTCGCGGCCTTCGGGTAGGTATCGGTGGTCATGATGGCCTGCGCGGCATCGGCCCAGGCATCGCCGCTGACACTGTCAAACAGCAGCGGCAGAACGGCCACCAAGCGCTCTACCGGTAACAGCTCGCCAACCACCCCGGTCGAGGCAACGAGCACCTCTTCGGCCGCGCAGCCGAGCGTATCGGCCGCGACCCTGGCGGTCCGTGCCACCACCCGCTCGCCGTCGGCGCCGGTAAAGGCGTTCGCGTTGCCGGAGTTGACGACGACCGCGCGCGCGCGACCGCTGGCGATCACCTGCCGGTCCCAGCGGACCGGTGCTGCCGCCGTCAGCGAACGCGTGAACACGCCGGCCGCGGCCGTTCCCGCTGCCAGCTCGATAACCATCACGTCCGTCCGCCCCGGATAGCGGATGCCAGCGGCACCGGCCGCCAGGCGGATGCCCGGCACTGCCGGCAAGGAAGCGAAGTGGTCCGGCGCCAGCGGTGAAACGGGACTGGGTCCAGCCATTGTCAACCATTCCTTTCGTCGCAATGCTGCGCGGCCGGATCATGCACAAGCGCGGCCTCACGGCAACCCCTTGCCACATCCCGTCACGCCCGTTGCATTGACAGGGGGGAATCCCGCCTATAACTCTCTTGAAGCGCGGCCCCGGTTCGCCCTGAACCGTACGGCATGCGGCCGGCTTCCTCGAGGACGAAACATGTTTGCTGGCATCGCCCGGCGGTTGTTCGGCACCGCTAACGATCGATTCCTGAAGACCCTGCAAAAAGATGTCACGGCGATTAACGCTCTTGAGCCCGAAATCGAGGCTTTGAGCGACGCCGATCTCAAGGCTCGCACACCGTGGCTGAAGGAGCGCGTCGCAGCTGGCGAACCGCTCGACTCGGTCCTCGTTGAAGCCTTTGCGACCGTGCGCGAAGCGGCAAAGCGCACGCTGGGCCAGCGCCACTTCGACGTCCAGCTGTTGGGCGGCATCGTCCTCCACCGCGGCATGATCGCCGAGATGAAGACCGGCGAAGGCAAGACGCTGGTCGCTACGCTCGCGGTTTATCTCAACGCGCTCATCGGCAACGGCGTGCACGTCGTGACCGTCAATGACTACCTCGCGCAGCGTGACGCCGAGTGGATGGGGACGATCTACCGGTTTCTCGGCCTCACCGTGGGCTGCATCGTCCACGGCCTTTCCGATGCCGAGCGCAAGGCGGCCTATGCCTGCGATGTCACCTACGGCACCAACAACGAACTCGGATTCGACTACCTGCGCGACAACATGAAGTTCCACCTCGACGAAATGGTGCAACGGCCGTTCCAGTACGCCATCGTCGATGAGGTCGACTCGATCCTGATCGACGAGGCGCGCACACCGCTGATCATCTCCGGGCCGGCCGAGGACTCCTCGGAGATGTATGTCAGCATCAATCGCCTGATACCCCATCTCGTCGAGGGTGATTACGAAAAGGACGAAAAGGCGCGCGCCGTCAGCTTCACCGATGCAGGCGTCGAGAAGATCGAAGCCCTCTTGCGCGAGGAAGGGTTGTTGACGAGCGGCGGCCTCTATGATGTCGCCAACGTGTCGCTCGTCCACCATGCCAATCAGGCGCTGCGCGCGCACAAGCTGTTCAGCCGCGATACTGATTACATCGTCAAGGAGGACCGGGTCGTCATCATCGACGAGTTCACCGGCCGCATGATGGAAGGTCGGCGCTACTCGGAAGGCCTGCATCAGGCGCTGGAGGCAAAGGAAGGCGTCACGGTCCAGCAGGAAAACCAGACGCTCGCCTCGATCACCTTTCAGAACTACTTCCGCCTTTACCCCAAGCTCGCCGGCATGACCGGCACGGCGATGACGGAGGCCGGCGAGTTCCAGGAGATTTACGAGCTGGTCGTGGCCGAAATTCCGACCAATGTTTCCTGCATTCGCGTCGATCACGATGACGAGGTCTACCGGACGGCGCGCGAGAAATACGAAGCGATCGTGGACCAGATCGAGGACTGCCGCAGCCGCGGCCAACCGGTCCTGGTCGGCACCGTATCGATCGAGAAGTCCGAGCACATTTCGGGGTTGCTCAAGAAGAAAAAGATCCCGCACCAGGTCTTGAATGCCCGCTACCACGAGCAGGAAGCCACGATTATCGCTGAGGCCGGCAGCTCCGGCGCGGTGACGATCGCGACCAACATGGCCGGCCGCGGCACCGACATTCAGCTGGGCGGCAATGCCGACATGCGCATCCGCCGAGAGCTCAAGAATGGCGACGACGAGACGGGCAAGGCCGCGATCCGCGCCAACATCGCCGCCGACAAGGAGAAGGTGCTGGCGGCGGGCGGCCTGTTCATTCTCGGTACCGAGCGGCATGAGAGCCGACGCATCGACAACCAGCTGCGCGGTCGCTCCGGCCGCCAGGGCGACGCCGGCACCTCCAAGTTCTACCTTTCGCTCGAAGACGATCTGATGCGCATCTTCGGTTCCGAGCGCATCGACGGCGTGCTTAAGAAGCTGGGGCTGCAGGAAGGCGAAGCGATCACGCACGTCTGGGTCAACAAGGCGCTGGAGAAAGCGCAGCAGAAGGTCGAGGCGCGCAACTTCGAGATCCGCAAGAACCTCCTGAAGTTCGACAACGTGATGAACGACCAGCGCAAGGTCGTCTACGAGCAGCGGCGCGAGCTGATGACCGCAGACGACGTCCAGCAGACGGTTGCGGACATGCGCCATCACGTCATCGAGACGCTGATCACCCAGCATGTGCCGCCGCAGGCCTATGCCGAGCAATGGAACTTGAGCGGCCTGCATGCCGACGCCCAGCGTGTCTTCAATCTCGACCTGCCCTTTGCCGAATGGGCAAAGGAAGAAGGCATTGCCGACGTCGAGATGCGCCAGCGCTTAACCGACGCGGTCGACCGCAAGATGGCGGAGAAGGCGGCGCGTTTCGGGCCGGACGTCATGCGCATGGTCGAGAAGGGCTTGCTGCTGCAGGTCCTTGACCAGGTGTGGAAGGACCACCTGTTGACGCTCGATCACCTGCGCCAAGGCATCGGGCTGCGCGCCTACGGCCAGCGCGACCCCTTGAACGAGTACAAGCGGGAGGCCTTCAGCCTGTTCGAGGCGATGCTGGAGCGCCTGCGCGAGCGGGTGACGATGATGCTGGCATTGGTCGAGGTGCGGCTCGATCCGGCAGAAGAGCTCGCCATGGCGCAACCGCACCAGGAAATGCACGAGAGCCGCCAGGACCCGGCGTTCGCCGAGGCAGAGGAAGCGATCCCTGCTCCTGCCGGGAGCGAGGAAGTGCAGACGCTTACGATCCGTTCCCGCCAGGCGTCGGCCGCCGTTAATCCGGCCGACCCCGCGACTTGGGGCCGCGTTGCACGCAATGCCGCCTGCCCGTGCGGTTCGGGCAAGAAGTTCAAGCATTGCCACGGCAATATCGCCTGAGCGCGGATGCAGGCAAATATCGCCCGAGCGCTGATGCAGGCTAGAGGATTGTTACGGCCGCCGTCCAAGTGAGGATCGCAAGGCGCGCGAGAGTAGCCCAAAACGGCGGGCCGGCATACGCCGCGGCGCTGCGCCAGACCGCAACCAGCATGAGGGCGTTGTACGGCAGCGGTGCAAGGTGAACGGCGAGCGCAATCCCCGCCGGCAGCCCCGCCACCAGTAGCGCCATCGAGCCGGCGGTCGCCGCCAAGTTGACGAAGAAGCCACCCAGAATCGCCCAGTCCCAGAAGGCGCGCGGCAGCGGTACCGCGCCCCTCCACAGTGCCCGCGCATAGTCTGCTACACGCAGTGTAGGTGACTGCCCGGGCAGGTCTCCTCCTTACGGCTCAGATAAAGTCGCTGGCTGTGATCTGGCTTACGAGGATGTTCTTCAGTCCCAAGAGGTCGTTGCCAGCGCTGTCCTGGATGAACGTGTACTTCCAGATTGGTTCGTAGCGCAACTTGATCTGGCTGTAGGCAAGGCCGTTCAGGCCGATCTTGTCGATGCCGTCCTGGAAGTCCATCCACTTGTCGGTGCCGGCGCCCCGCTGCAGGAGTGCCACATCGGCACCGGCCTCGCCGTGGATCCAGTCCCGGCCGGGACCAGCGTCGAACGTATCGTTCCCGGCACGGCCATACATCCAGTCATCACCGCCGAGGCCCTGGATAAGGTCATTGCCGGCAGTGCCGTTCAGACGGTCGACGCCGCTGGTACCGGTAATGGCGCCGCTGCTGCTCGCAGACTGGGAGCTGCCAGCGGCGGCTACGGTCGCCGTCTGGCCGCTACCGCCGATGAAGTCGGCGCTGGTGATCTGGCTCACCTTGATATTCTTGAGCCCGAGCATGCTCTTGCCGCTGCTGTCCTGGACATGGGTGTAGTTCCAGGTCGGATCGTAACGGAAGCTTAGCTGCGAGAAGGCGAGCCCGTTGAGATCGATCTTGTCGACGCCGTCCTGGAAGTCCATCCACTTGTCGGTGCCTGAACCCTGCTGCAGCCGCGCCACGTCAGTGCCGGCGCCGCCGTAAATCCAATCAAGCCCGGCGCCGCCCTCGAATGTGTCGTTCCCGGCCTGGCCGTACATGAAGTCATCGCCGGCTTGGCCGCGGATCAGGTCATTGCCGGTGGTGCCGTTCAGGCTGTCGGCGCCGCTGGTGCCGGTAATGCCGCCGCTGCTGCTCGTAGGTGTGGAACTCGTAGCGGTGGCTACGGTTGCCGTCTGGCCGCTACCGCCGATGAAGTCGGCACTGGTGATCTGGCTCAGCTTGATATTCTTGAGCCCGAGCATGCTCTTGCCGCTGCTGTCCTGGACATGCGTGTAGTTCCAGGTCGGATCGTAACGGAAGCTTAGCTGTGAGAAGGCGAGCCCGTTGAGATCGATCTTGTCGACGCCGTCCTGGAAGTCCATCCACTTGTCGGTGCCTGCGCCCTTCTGCAGCCGCGCTACGTCGCTGCCGGCACCGCCGTAAATCCAATCAAGCCCGGCGCCGCCCTCGAACGTGTCGTTCCCGCCTTGGCCGTACATCCAGTCATCGCCGGCCTGGCCCTTGATCAGGTCATTACCGGAGGTGCCGTTCAAGCTGTCGGCGCCACTGGTGCCGGTAATGCCGCCGCTGCTGCTCGTGGATGACGGCGCGACCTGCGTCGGCGTGCTGCCGCCGCTTCCCGTCGCGAGGAGGTAATCATCGACGAAATCGGCCAACCGGTCGGCGATCGTCTTGAACGAGTTGGCGGTGAAATGCAGACCGTCGACCATGCCCAAGTCGGTGGTGCGGGCCGCGATGTACACCTTGTCCATACTGGCCGCGATCTGCGCCTGGGCGCTCCGGATCTGCGGAATGTAATCGCGCCAGTCCGCCGCGGTGGTGCTGCCGAGCTCCTGGATGTAGATCGGCAGATCTGAATCGCCCAGCTGACTGCGGAAATAATTGAAGATCTTTTTCGTCGCCTGGACGAAGCGGTCGACCGTGACGCCCGGGCGGTCAGGGCCAAGGGCAAGGGAATCGTTCTCACCCTGCGCCCAGATGATCCCGTCAAGCTTGCCGGCTGCCTTCATCTGGCCGACCACCTTGGTGAGCAGCGCGCTAGGCTTGTTGGCGTCGAGATCCCAGTAGTAACGCCCCGGGCTGTCGAGCGGTGCTGCGCGCTTCTCGGCGGCAATCCCGCCTTCGGCGGTGTTGATCACCCTGACATCGCCAATCGCCGCGTGTTTCTCCAGCTCGCTCTCGAACACTTTATAGCTCTGGCCTGAATTTGACAGAAAATGCCACCAGGCGTTCGATTGTCCGGCAAAGGCAAAAACATAATTCATGGGCGGTGAGCTCCCTGCAAATCTTTGCGGCGTGGCGCCTAATCCAGCAGCGTCCGCCATTTTCCTGTGCGGGTGCTCAGTATGCCTGCAATCATGGCCTGAATGTGGCAGCAAGCGGCCGAGATGCGCTTGCTACTTGTCGACGCGAGCGGCAGAGCTGGCCCAGGCAACCGCTTCGTCTATGCGGTCGTTGCCCCAGAACATTTCGTCATCAGCAGTCGTCAGCATTGGCGCGCCGAAAAGTCCCAATGCCTGCGCCGCCTCAGTTGCCTGGCGCAGTGCTTGCCGGATCTCCGGGGTCGCCGCCCGCGCCAGGATCGCGTCCGCGGCAAACCCCGCCTCAGTCAGGATATCCGCCACCACGCTCGTCTCGCTGATGGTCAACCCCGCCCCGAACTCCGCCCGGTAGACGCAGCGGCTGTAGTGCGCCCGGGCGCCGTCGTCGGGAAGCGCGTAAGCGACGCGGGCGGCCAGCACGCTATTCTGCGGAAACGGCTCCGGCCGCCGGAACGGCAAGCCGAGGCGCGCGCAGGTGCGCTCAAGATCCCGCCACATGTAACGTCCCTTCGCCTCCTGCAGGTTGAACGGCGAGGTCGACCAGCCGAGGGCAGCAAAGATCGGGCCTAAGAGGAACGGACGCCAGTTTACCGTGAGGCCGGCTGCAGCCGCCTGTGCCTCGACCCGGAACGCTGCCGGGTAAGAATACGTGCTCGCAAACTCGTACCAGAAGGTGATCGCTGACATCGCCTTGTCCTTTCGGTCTGCCGAGGCTAGCCTGTGACCGCGCGTCGGTAAATGGCCGCGCAGTGATGCGCGCAAGCCTGCGCGGAGGACCCGGCCAACGAACCGGCTTGTGTGCGCCTTGCACCCGGACTGACTGAAGACGGACTCCCGCCGAGGTCGGCCGGATCCCAACTCAATGAACGGCTCGAGAGAAACAAAGGAGAACCATCATGTCGAGTGAAGGTCTGCACGCGCCGCGCGAGCGGCTTGCCAAGGAAACGATTGCACTGCACCAGGCCATCACCTCCCTGGTCGAGGAGTTGGAGGCGGTCGACTGGTACCGGCAGCGCGCTGATGACTGCGATGATGCGGCCTTGAAGGAGATCCTCCTGCACAACATGCGCGAGGAGATGGAGCACGCGGCGATGGTGCTGGAATGGATCCGCCGCAACGACCCGGATTTTGCCCACGAGCTGAAGGACAACCTGTTCAAAGAGGGCAAGATCGCAGGCCAGCACGGCCACGAGCACGATTGAGCAGGCTCTCCCGCCGGACTGGGCGCGGTACTCTCGATCTGGATGAGCGGTACCGGGCGTTGTCGGGAGCGGAAGATCCCCTGGGACGGCTGGCGTTTTGGTTGTTTTGAGGTCTTCCGCGCCGAACTCCGAGAGGCACTGGCGCGGCGCAACGTCGGGTCGGGCTCTTCGATGCGGTTCTGAACGACCGCAGATACCTCACCGTGAGGGGCAGATCGTTGATTCCGCCGTCGCCGAAGTGCGCCGGCCGCCGCTCAGGATCAGTAGGCGAAGATGTCGTCGGCAGGCCAGCCGCCGACGTCCAATCGCGCGCGGGTGGGCAGAAAGCGGAAGCACGCCTCGGCCAGGTCCATCCGCCCCTCACGCTCCAGCATGGTATCCAGCTTCTGTCGCAAGCGATGCAGGTACAAGACGTCGCCGGCAGCATAGCGGAGCTGCTCCGGCGTCAGGTTCGGCGCCCCCCAGTCCGAGCTCTGCTGCTCCTTGGAGATGTCGACGCCCAACAGCTCGCGGCACAGATCTTTGAGGCCATGGCGGTCGGTGTAGGTGCGCACCAGTTTGGACGCGATCTTGGTGCAGTAGACCGGCGCCGTGAGCACGCCTAAGTGTTGGTACAGCGTGCCGACGTCGAAGCGGGCAAAGTGGAATAGCTTCACGACCCGCTCCTCAGTCAGCAACCGGCACAGATTCGGCGCCTCGGCACCGCCGCCGGCAGTACCATCGCGCAGCGGGATCTGGACCAGGTGGCAGATGCCGTTGCCGGCCGAAAGCTGGACCAGACACAGCCGGTCGCGCAGCGGGTTGAGCCCCATCGTCTCGGTGTCGATGGCAACGCTGGAACCGAGGTCAACGCCGTCCGGCAGATCGCCACGGTGAAGCTGAATGCCTTCCGGTGCCACCTTTCGTCGTCCTTCCCTGATCTTAAGGAGCGCAAGCCGCCCAGCACGCGCGCTTTGCGCGCGGGATTGCCGGTGCGCGCGTTTCGCGCACGAGATTGATGGTGCGCGCGTTTCGCGCGCGGGATTGATGGTGCCCAGGAGAAGACTCGAACTTCCACGACCTTGCGGCCACAGGTACCTGAAACCTGCGCGTCTGCCAATTCCGCCACCTGGGCACGCGGCGCGAGCGCCCGCGGCCTTGAGGCCCGGCGCTCCCTCCACTGGTAGGAAGGTTGCGCTCGCATGTCAACCCAGACAAGGGGGTACCGCGACCGCCGCCGCGCAGGGCTTTGCCGACCGGCGAGAGCGGTTTACATCTCGCGATTGCCGGCGTATTGCGGGCACGGACAAGGGGGCACTGCCACCTCCGGCGCCGTGTTCGCGGCGCGGGCGGCGCGGTCAAGCGTTGTGGAGTTCGACGCATGGAAGAAAGTCGCATCGTCACGATCTTCGGCGGCTCCGGTTTCATCGGCCGCCACCTCGTGAAACGGCTCGCCCAGCGTGGCTGGGGCATTCGTGTCGCCGTGCGCGATCCGGAAGCCGCACAGTTCCTCAAGCCCCTGGGCGGCACGGCGCAGATCGTCCCGCGCAAGGTCAGCGTCACCAATCCGGCCGAGGTTGCAGAAGCAGTCGCCGGTGCGAGCGCCGTCGTCAACCTGGTCGGGATCCTCTACCAGCGCGGAGCACGCACGTTCGAGCGCATCCACGTCGAAGGCGCGGCCACGGTCGCCAAGGCCGCGGCAGCCGCTGGCGCCAAGCGCTTCGTGCAGATGTCGGCGATCGGCGCTGACCCGGATTCGCCGGCCGAATACGGCCGCACCAAGGCTGCCGGCGAGGCGGCCGTGCAGGCTGCCTTCCCGGGCGCAAGCATCGTGCGACCGAGCGTCGTATTCGGACCCGAGGATGACTTCTTCAATCGGTTCGCCGTCCTCGCGCGGTTCCTGCCGGCGCTGCCGGTCTTCGACGTGTCGTTCCAGCCGGTTTATGTCGGCGACGTAGCGGACGCGATCGATGCCATCCTCGAAGATCCGGCAACCGCCGCAAAGACCTACGCCTTGGGTGGGCCGCGGGTCATCACCTTCCGCGAACTGATGCAGATCGTCTTGCGCGAGACCGGGCGCGAGCGCTGGCTGCTGCCGATTCCGCTCGCGATCGCCGAGATCGAAGCCCTGTTTCTCGAACTGCTGCCAGTTCCGCCGCTGACCCGCGATCAGGTCAAGCTCTTGAGCCAGGATAACGTCGTCGATGCGGGCGCGCTGACACTCGCCGATCTCGGCATCACCGCAACCGCGTTGGAGGCAATTGTGCCGACCTATCTGCAGCGATTCCGGCCACCGACCGACCAGCGGCGGCGGCTGGAGGAGAAGAAAGAAGCGGGCCGGTAGGAACCGGCCCGAGGCTTATGGGGAGGGAACGTCGGCGAGGAGCGGAGGTGCCCTTGCTTCCCATGGGCGGCGTTGCGCGCACGCAAGCGCGCCGCGGGAGGCAAGAGGGCAAGATCGAGCCCCTCACGCCAAGGATTACGTGATCACCGCACGATTGGATCAGTGGCGACAAGCGGCCTGACCGGTCCCGATCGCGCGGCCGACGCGCCGGCGGCACTCAGGGCCGGAACCGCTGCTGGACGAGGGCGGCCAGGGCCAACAGGCTCATCGCCTCACCTCCTTCCGGCCGGCCGGGCTGCGCCGCGGTGTTCCAAGCCATCACGTCGAGGTGAATCCAGGGCTGCGCTGCGGGGACGAACTCGGCGAGAAACAGCGCCGCCGTGATCGCGCCGGCAAAGGCCAAGTCGGGGGCGTTCGTCAGTTCGGCGACCTTGCCGCGCAGGTGGCGGCGGTAGGGCTGCCACAACGGCAGCCGCCACAAGGGGTCGCCGGCGCGCTGACCGCAGGCAAGGAGGTCGGCGGCAAGCGCGTCATCATTGCAGAAGAGTGCCGGCAACTCGGTGCCAAGCGCGACCCGGGCAGCGCCGGTGAGCGTGGCGCAATCGATCACGAGCGCCGGCGTCTCGCTCACGGCTTCGGTGAGCGCGTCGGCCAGGACCAAGCGCCCCTCGGCGTCGGTATTGCCGATCTCGACCGTCGTCCCTTTGCGGCTGCGGATGACGTCCAGGGGACGCAGGGCGTTGCCGGAGACGCTGTTCTCGACCGCCGGGATCAACAGCCGCAGGCGGACCGGCAGCGCCGCCGCCATGACCATCTGCGCCAGGCCGAGCAGGATCGCCGCCCCGCCCATGTCCTTCTTCATCAGCTTCATGGCCGATGACGGCTTGATGTCGAGGCCGCCGGAATCGAAGCAAACCCCCTTGCCGACCAGCGTGAGCTTCGGTGCCTCGGGTGCACCCCAACGCAGATCGATCAGGCACGGCGGCCGTGCGCTGGCCCGGCCGACCGCGTGCACGAGCGGGTAGTTGCGGACGGCGAGATCCTCGCCCTCGATCACGCTTACGTCCGCACCGAAGCGGCTGCCAACCTCGCGTACGGCCGCCGCCAGCGCGGACGGACCCATGTCGGCCGCTGGCGTGTTGATCAGATCGCGCGCGAGGAAGACTGCCGCGACGGCGCGCGCGACCGCAGCCGCATCGACCGCAGGCGGCAGGGCCAGCGTCGCCCACGAGCCGGTCGCCGGGCGATAGCGGTCGAACCGGTAGCAGGCGAGCGCCCAAGCCCGCGCTGCCGCCGCGCCCGCTTCGGCATCAAGCGGCGCGTCGATGCGGAAGACGCGCGCCGGCAGGATGCTCGGCAGGACGCCCCAATCCCATGCTGAGAGGCCATCTCCGCGGCCGAACAGCACGCGGTCGAGGCCGCCGGCCTGGTCCGGAATCAGGCACGTTTCGCCAACATCGGCAGTGAACCGGCTACCACGGACCCAGCGCGCCGTCGTCTCCGACTGACTTGCCAACCAGTCGTTGAGCGCGTCCTTGCGCAGCGGCGTGATTGGCACGGCAGACGTGGTGTTGGCCGGACAGAGGAATTGCTGGGAGTTCATTGCGGCGGCGCACTTCTCGTTTGGCCTTGTTGCTCGTAATAGCGGGCGGCACCGGGGTGCAGCGGAATGGCCAAGCCGTCGAGCGCTGTCTCGCGCCGGATCAACTTGCCGAGCGGGTGCCCGCCGTCGAGAATCGGACGGTTGCGCGGATCCCACAGCGCCTGGGTCATGGCGTAAACGAAACCTTCGTCCATGTCCGCCGTCACGATCAGCTGGGCGCCAACGGCGAGCGTTTCGACCGCGCCGACGCCGGGGTAGGTTTTGTCCGGAATGACGCTGCGCGCGAAGAACCGATGCTGCCGCATGAGTTGCGTCGCGACGGCCTCATCGACCGGCAGGATCGCGATCGGCAGCGCCTCGGCACTATCCGTTACCGCGGTCAACGGATAGCCGCCGATCATGAAGAACCCGTCGAGCTTGCCCTCGACCAGCAATGAGCTGGCGCGGTTGAGCGAGAGGAAGGACGCCGTGAGCGTGCTCGGCGGCACGTTGTAGGCACGCAACACCCAGCGCGCGACCGCGAGGGTACCTGAGTTCTGCTCGCCAAGATTGATCCGCTTGCCGCGCATCTGCCCGATCGCACTGATCCCTGCGTCGCGGCGGACCACGGCGTGCATAAGTTCGGGGTAGAGATTGGCGATAACGCGCAAGTTCTTGAGCGCTGGCTTTGGCGCCCAGGGGCCGGTGCCGGTGTAAGCGAAATAGGCGACATCCGCTTGGCAGAGGGCGAGATCGAGCTTGCCGTCGGCGACGGCTTGCGCATTTTCGACCGCGCCTTGGGTCGATACCGCCGCGGCGACCAAGCCCGGAACGCCGCAACTGCCGCCGAGCGCGCACGGCGCCGAGCCGGGCGGGTTGCTGATCGCGTTGGCGATGAGGCCGCCAACAGGGAAATAGCTGCCACCCGCGGCACCGGTGCCGATACGGATGAAGCGCACGTCCTGCGCCGTCGCTGGCGCCGCCTGGACCGACGCGGCCCCGAAAGCGAGAGCGACCAACAGCAGAAGTGCCCGTCCGAGAAGGGCTCGCATCACGCCTCGGCGTTACAACCGGCGGAAAAGAAAGACCTTGATCGAGCGTCGACAATACCTGCTCGGCGGCGCGGCGCCAAGAACGGCAGCCGGGAAATACGCGGTTTCAGCGCTGCGCGGGAGCCGCCTTCACGCCTGTCTCGGCCGGCGCTGCGGGTAGCCGCAGGACCTGACCGGGATAGATGCGGTCGGGGTCTTGGATCTGCTGGCGGTTGATCTCAAAAATGACCGTATAGGCCGGGCCACTGCCGTAAGTCTCGCGCGCGATCCGCCACAGGCTCTGTCCGCGTTCGACGACGATCTGGTTTGTCCCCGGCGGCGGCACGGCGGCAGCGGTAAACACGATGCCATCGCGCGCGGTGACGCTGCCGCCTTCGCCGACCTGTTCGGCACGAATTCCGTAACGGCCGGCCGGCAGCGGATCCGTTGCGGTAAACCGCCAAGTGCCATCCTTGCCGACGTTGGTTTCGCCGAGTAGGCGGTCGTTGGCGTAAAGCCTGAGAGTCGCTCCAGGGGTGCCGCGGCCGAACACGTGTGTGCCGCCGCGGGCGTCATAATCGACGGCATCGATGCTGAGACCTGCCGCCGGCCCACCCTCGGTTGGGCGCTGCAGGATGCCAACCGGCTGCTCGGTCGCGCGCGACATCCGCATCGCCAGCGGCTGTTCACCGCCAGTGCCAGGCCGGCCGGCGATGTCCTCGCCCGGCCGCGGGACGATTATCAGCACCTCGTCGTCGGAAATCACCGCCGGTTCGTCTGCAACCAGCACCTCCAGGCGCAGGCGGTGCGATCCGGCCGCGAGCGGCGTGTCGGGGAGGAAAACCCATTCACCGCGGCCGTCGGCCGCAACCTCGCCTAGGCGCGTCTCGCCATCCCAAATGACCACCGTGCTGCCGGGGGATGCGCGGCCGGCCATGACTGCATCGCCGGTTGGATGGACGCGAACGACATCGAAACTTGGCGCCGGCTCACCCTCGGCGCCGGCTCTTGCGCCTGGTCCGGGCGCGATCGAGGCCGTTGTCGGCGCCGGACGTACCTGTTGCTCTACTTGGGGCGCGGTGGCGAAAAAATTGAGAACGATCGCGAGCACTGCGGCAATGACGCCCAGGCCAACGAGAATGAGCGCACGGCCGTGGCCACTTTCCTGTCCGAGCGTTGGCACCGATTCCTCTGCGTTCCTTGCGGAAAATAGGTAATACGCTCGGTGCCGAGCGGCAATACCGATGCGCCTTAGCGTCAGCGGCCTACCGACTGCCGTTGGCACAGGACCGACAGCGCGATGACCGAAGCCGTCCCAAACCAAGCGAGCGCTTGTGTGTTGTGCATTCCCTCGATCACGGCGACGGCAGCGCTAGCCGCTGCCAGCAGCCAGGCGAGCAGCCGTTCCTCCCGCCAATCGCTACCGGCTGAGGCCCCCCTGCCCCATATGGCGAGGCCCGCAAAGGCCAACGCAGGAGCGGCGTAAAGCCCAACCGGGAAGTCCCGGTACCGGGGATCGGCGACCAGCGCCAGGCTGTGCGTTGCTGCTCCGACGAGCACGGCGAGCCTGAGCGCGCTCAGGCCGATCGCGAGCGGCTGAGCACCCGGCCACCGCCGTGCCTGCAGCGCTGCCAGCAGGGTGTGCGCGGGAATGAACGCGGCACGGCCGACGGCTATCGCGTGGGCGGCGAGCGCCGGCACGGCCGCGGCGACGGCAAGCTGGGCCAGGCCCAACACCCATTCGGCAAGCGTCCGGCTCTGCGTTTCGATATCAGCCCATGCGATTACCAGCGCTGCGGCGGCGGCATGGGCACTCAATGCAAGAACGAACCAAGCCAGCGGCCCAAGCCGCGCCACGCGCGCAATTGCCAGCACGCCCAGCCCAGCCAGCGCGGCCGCGACGGAAAAACGCGCGGGCCAGCCGGGGTGCGGTTCCACCGGTCCCTGCAGCGTCACCCTGACGCGCCGATCGGCATCCACGAGGCCCCAGTGGCCACCGACGGTGCCCTCCAGCTTGCGCTTCCAGGGCTGATCGAATGCCTCGACGATATTGACGCCGAAGCCCTTCTCGCCCGCCAGCTTAAGAAGCTCGCGGATGAAACGGGTCTGGTTGAGGAGCGACGGCAGCGCGCCTTCGCGCATGCGCCCGGCACTGGGCCAGCCGGCCTCGCCGATGAACACCGGTTTGTCGGGAAACAGGGCCTGCACCCGCGCCCATGTCGCGCCGACGTGCGGCACCGCGTCCGCTATCGCGACCGGATGGTCCTCCCAGTAGGGCAGGGTGTGGATAGTGACAAAATCGACCGCAGGCGCGACCTGCGGATTGCGTTCCCAGAACTCCCAAACGTCGGCATAGGTGACCGGCACCGGCACTGCCGCCTTCACCCGTTGGATCATCGCGATCAGGGCCGCGGCCGGCTGCTCCTGGCGCAGCAGCACCTCGTTGCCGACAACCAACGCCTTCACGGTATCCGGGTAACGTCGGGCAAGGGTGATCGCGGTTTCGATCTCGCGCTCGTTGCGCGCGACCTCGGCGCCGATCCAGACGCCTTGCAGCACCGTCATGTCGAGGCTCTTAGCGATGCGCGGCACCTCAGCGAGACCCTGATCGACCGCGTAGGTGCGCACGCATCCCGTGACCGGCTTGAGTGCGCGCAAATCCTCCTCGATCTGCTGCGGCGGGATGATGAGGTCCTTGTCGAAAGGCGTCTGGCGGCCGCGGAAGGGCGCGTAAGAGAGGCACGGCACCCGTTCGAGCGCGACGTCAGCCATCGGCACCGGGCGGCCCTGCCACCACCAGACGGCAAGGGCCGCGAGCGAAGCAAAGAGCCAGGCGGGAAAGGCGAACCAGCGCGACATGAGGGCCAGCGGCGAGCAGTGGCAGATGGGAGCGTGAACGCCCTCTATTGCGGTGCGCTACCTCCTTAGTCAACTCCGCAGGAAGCAGCGTCGGCTGGTGAGCAGGACTGCGCTTAACGCCGGGTTAAGGCCCGTGATGGCAGGCTGACGTCGGAACTGGGTTTCTTGCAGATGGAGGGCCAGATGGCTTTTCAATCGAGTGCCGCGGCCAACAGGCCCGATGCCGTAGCGTCAATCCTGGCGGCCGGCAGCATCAGCCGCGACGACGTGGCCCGGCTGCGCGCCGATGTGTTTCGCGACGGCATCGTGAGCCGCGACGAAGCCGAGCGGATGTTCGATCTCAACGACCGCTGCACGAACAACGATCCGGCCTGGATGGCGTTTTTCGTCGAGGGCCTGACCGACCATCTCGTTTGGCGGACCGAGCCGCGCGGCCACGTGAGTGATGAGGACGCCCGGTTCCTGATCGAGCGCATCCGCAAGGATGGCCGCATCGATTCCCGCGCCGAATTCGAGCTCATCGTCACCGTCATCGATCGGGCCGAGAGCTGCCCGCAGGAGTTGGTCGTGCTCGCGCTCGGTGCCGTGCGCGATGTCGTCTTGCAGGGCAGCGGGCTCCTGTTCGGACCCCAGCGCCGGCGGGCGGGCGTCGTCGATGCCGCCGATGTCGAGGCGCTGCGGACGATCCTGTACGCCCAGGCCGGCGACGGAAGCCTGCGGGTCAGCCGGCAGGAGGCTGATCTCCTGTTCGGCCTGAATGACGCGACCCGCGGCGCCGAGAACGCGCCTGCGTGGCAGGGGCTGTTTGTCCAGGCGATCGCAAGTCACCTCGTCAATCCCCTTGGCGCGCCGCGACTGCCGACGCGCGCAGAAGCGCTTGCGCGCCAGCGCTGGCTCGAATCGCACTCAGGCGGGGCCGGCGGCATCCTGGCCGGCATGACGGGCGAAATCGTCCACGGCCGTTTCGGAAGCGCGTGGGCAGCCCTCGATCCGTTCGGCGCCCGTGAACGCCAGGCACGAGAAGCCGAAGCGGCCGCCGAGGCGGCGGCACAGGCTGGGCGCGCCGCGATCGATGCTGATGAGGCGGCCTGGCTCAGCACGCGTATTCCGGACACCCGCGCCATCGACGACAACGAGCGCGCGCTGCTGGCCTTCATCAAGGCCGAAGCGCTTGCAACGCCCGCCGCGCTGGCACCGCTGTTCGCGCGCGCTGGGCTATAGGGGGGCGGCGCGTTCCGTGTCGGCAAAATCTGCCGCCCTGAGCAGATCTTGCCCGCTCTGGCGGCGCAAATACGGCCATCGCCGGTCCATTGCTGCTGGCACGGCTTTCGCATCAGGCAAGGACTGTACACGTCCCGCCGAGTGCGCATGAAGGGTAGGCCGATGCGCGGCACGAACGCCCCAAGAGCCTTGATCAGCCGTCGTCCCCGCTGCAGCCGGCTGGCGGCGGGATTTGCCATCGTTTGCCTGCTTGTGGCGCTGATCATCCCCGCTCCGGCCGGCGCCAGCTCGCGGATCAAGGATCTGGTCGATTTCCAGGGCGTGCGCGACAACCAGTTGGTCGGCTATGGCCTCGTCGTCGGCCTCAACAACACCGGCGATACGCTGAAAGACGGCAGCTTCACCAAGCAGAGCCTGCAGTCGATGCTGAACCGGCTCGGTGTCAAGCCGACCGAGAAAGGCCTCACCTCAAAAAACGTTGCGGCGGTGATGGTTACCGCCTCGCTGCCGCCGTTCGCCCGCCAGGGCACCCGCGTCGACGTTTCCGTCTCGGCGCTTGGTGATGCCGACAGCCTGCAAGGCGGCACCTTGCTCGTCACGCCACTCCTGGGCGCCGACGGTGAGGTTTATGCCGTAGCCCAGGGCCAGGTTGCCGTCGGTGGCTTTTCGGCGAAGGGGACGGCGACCACGGTCACCAAGGGCGTGCCCACGAGCGGCAGGATCGCCAACGGCGCCATCGTCGAACGCGAGGTCGGCTTCGAATTCGCCAACATGAACGAGATCAAGCTGGCGTTGCGCAGCCCCGATCTGACGACAGCACGCCGCATTGCCCAGGCCATCAACACGCACCTCGGCAAGCCGGCGGCGCGGCCGAGCGATCCCGGCACGATCGGCCTCCTGGTTCCAGACAGCTACCGCGGCAACGTCGTCAATCTGTTGACGGACATCGAACAGCTGCGGGTTGAACCGGATCTGGTCGCCCGCATCGTCATCGACGAAAACTCCGGCATCATCGTCATGGGCGAGAACGTGCGCGTCAGCACCGTCGCCATCGCCCAGGGCAACCTCACCATCCGCATCACCGAAACCCCACAGGTCTCGCAGCCGCAGCCGTTTAACAACTCCGGCTCAACCGTCGTCGTGCCGCGCACCAGCGTCGATGTCGACGAACAGAAGGACCGCCAGCTTGGCGTGCTCACGACCGGGGTCACGCTGCAGGAACTCGTCAACGGCTTGAACGCGCTGGGCGTCGGTCCCCGCGACCTGATCGCCATCTTGCAAGCGATCAAAGCCGCAGGCGCGCTGCACGCCGAAATCCAGGTGATGTGATGGCCGACCCGTTGACCGAACCGGCATTGCCCGTCGCGACCGTTGCCGCGCCGCGGCTGCCACGCGTTTCGGCCGCCACCGACGCGGCTGCCATGCGGCGGGTGGCACAGGAGTTCGAGGCCGTCTTCCTCGCTCAGATGCTGAAGCCGATGTTCGCCGACGCCGAGGCCGAAGCACCGTTCGGCGGCGGACCGGCGGAGGAGATCTGGCGCTCCGTACAGTTAGACGAAATTGGCAAGTCGATTGCGCGCTCAGGTGGCATTGGTCTTGCATCGGCGGTCGAGCGCGAGCTCTTGCGCTTGCAGGCTGAGACGGAGGACGCCGGCCGATGAGTGAAACGGCAGCACGAACCGAAGCGACGACGCGGCCCGAGGCGGTATCGCCAGCGGACGCGGCAAGCCAGCTCCTGAGGGCGCTGGAGGGGCTGGCGCGGATCCTCAGTGAGGAGAATGTCGCATTGAAGGCGCGGCAGGGCGAACGGGTTCGCGCCGGCCTGGCCGATAAGGTTGCGGCGGCAACCAGCTATGCGCAGGCCGTGAAGGCGTTTCAGCAGCTGGGCCCCCGCCGCAGCGAGGTGGCTGCGGCGCTTCGTGGCAGCCTCGAGGCTGGAGCGCGCCGACTGCACGAACTCGTGGCCGAAAACAGTTTCCACCTCGACATCAGCCGCACGGCGCAGCGGCGCTTGATCGACCACATCGTCGAGGCGGCGAAGGGCTTGGCCGAGGGACCTGGCACCTACAGCCGCGCCGGCCGGGTGATGCGCAACGCCGGCGGCAAGGCCGCACCGCCGCCCGCGCTCAGCCTCAACCAGGCATTCTGATGCGGGCGAAGGGGAGCGCACGCTGATGTTGGGCGATCTGTTTGCAGCGCTTCGGACCTCGCAGAGCGGCCTGATCGCGAACCAGCGGGCGCTCAGCACCGTTGCCCAGAACATCGCCAACGTCAACACGCCCGGCTACTCGCGCAAGGAACCGACACTCGAGCAGCGGGTGGTGGACGGCAACGGCGCCGGCGTCGACCTCACCCAGCTCAAGCGCACCGTCGACGAGGGCCTACTGAAAACGATCCGGCTCGAAACTGCGAGCCTGCAGGAGGCGAGCGTCCGCCAGGACTATCTCGGCCGGGTCCAGACCCTTTTCGGCAGCCCGGAGAGTGACACCTCGCTGGCGCATACGATCACGGAATTCCAGGACTCGCTCGAAAGCCTGGCGTTGGAGCCGAACAGCGCACTCAACCAGCGCGCTGTCGTCCGCAGTGCCGACGATCTTGCGATCCGCTTTCGCGAACTCACCGGAGCGCTGCAGAGCCTGCGCCAGGAGGCCGACCAGGAGATTGGCACGGCAGTGCGCGAGGTCAACGACCTCTTGACCACGATCGCGGACCTCAACGACAAGATCACCCGCAACGGCTATGCGGGCCAGGATACGAGCAGCCTGCAGGACCAGCGCGACCAGAGCCTTGATCAGCTCGCCGGCCTGATGGATATCCGCGTGTTCCGCCGTGCGAGCGGTGAGGCCGTCGTCTTCACGGCCAGCGGGCGCACCCTCGTCGATGGCACCGCCAACGGTTTGAGCCACGGCATCGCCAACCAGCTCTCCGCCGGCGCCAGTGCGACCGGTGGCGGCGTCGATGGCATCTACATCGGCGAGGCAACGGCCGAGAACGACATCTCCGGTGAGATCCGCGCTGGCCGCCTGGCTGGGCTCATCGGTCTCCGGGATACGACGCTGCCGGATCTCGCCGCCAATCTCGACACGCTCGCGGGCGGCCTTGCCCAGACAGTCAATCAGATCCACAACCGCGGCCTGGCGTTCCCTGGACTCGATGCCGTTACCGGCAGCCGCACCTTTGCCGATCCTGCGAACCAGGCAATCACCTTCCAGGGCACCTCGGACACCCGCCTGGTCGTGTTCGACGGCAACGGCAATCAGGTCGGCACAACAACCATGCGCACGCTTCTGGGTGGCGCAACCGGCACCATCGCTGACGTGCAGACGAGCCTCGACGCGTGGCTGAGAGGCCAGGGCCACGGCACGGCGAGCCTCGATGCCGACGGACGGCTCGAGATCGAACTTGCCGACGGAAGGACGATCGGTTTCCGCGACGAGGCCCAAGTCAACACACCCGGAGCCGCCGCTGCGGATGCGGCGATCGGCTTCGACAGCGACGGCGATACGGCCGTGGACGAAAGCCACACCGGCTTCGCTGCCTTTTTCGGGCTGAACGATCTGTTTGCCGCTGACGTCGCCCTGGGCAGTGCGGGGTCGGCGGAGTCCTTGAGCGTGCGCGCCGACCTCCTCTCCGCGCCAGAAGGCTTGAGCCGTGGCACGGTCCAGTGGGATCCTACCCGCAGCCTGACTGGCGCGTATTTGGTGTCGAGCGGCGACGGCAGCGGCGCCCGTGCGCTCGCAACCGCGGTTGGCGAAGGAACGGCATTCGCAGCCAGCGGCGAACTGCCGCAGGTCACGACCGGTTTCGCCGATTACGCCGGCATGGTCATCGCCCACACGGCTTCGGAAACGGCCGCCAGCGAGTCCGCTACCGCCCGCCAGGAGGAACTGGTGGAGACGCTGAAGCAAAAGTCAGACTCGCTGCGCGGCGTCAATCTCGATCAGGAACTGGCCGATCTCATGCTCTACGAACAGGCCTATTCGGCGGCCGCGCGGGTGATGTCGGTCATGCAGGAGATGTTCGATGCGCTTGAGCGGTCCGCACCTTAGGCTCCGGTAGCACATCATGGAACGGATCTCGTCATTCGCGAGCGCCAACTATCTGTCGCAGCTGATGGGTAAGACGCAAGCGCGCATCAACGAGGGGCAGACCCAACTCGCCTCGGAGAAGGTCTCGCAGGATTATGCGGGCATCGCCGCCGACACGCGGCGGCTGCTTTCGGCCGAAAACGCACGAACTATGGCGACCCGATTTCAGCAGAACAACACGCTGATGAAGGTCGATCTTGGCGCCGCCGATCTGGCCGTGCAGTCGATCGATACCACCGCGCGAGAATTCCGCGCCACACTGATCGAGCAAGGAAACAGCCAGCCGCTCGATGCGGCACAGGTGGCAACCCTGCAGGCGTCAGCCTTCCGTGCCCTTGGCGAGATGCAGAACGCGCTCAACACCAAGGTCGATGGCCGCTACCTGTTCGCTGGCGGCAGCACCACGACCCGGCCGGTCGATCTCGGCCTGTCCAACCTCGAAGACTTCCAGACCCGCTATGACGGCCGGGCGAACGCCTATCCCGAAAGCCGCGATGCCAGCCTTGCCAGCTTTTCCCTGGCACCTGGCGGCAACTGGCTGAGCTTCGAAGCCGATGCCACTGCGCCGAGCCGGATCCGCGTTTCTGCCGCCAACGCCGAGGTTGAGGCAATTGCTGCCGGCACGCGGATTACCATCGGCGGTACCCCCGCAAGCGGCTATGACGGCTCGTTCGTGGTCCGCAGCGTCGGTCAGGACGCGCAGGGTACCTATATCGAGGTCGAAGAGGAGCGCTTCTACGATGAAGCGGCTGCCGCCGGAACGTTGAGCGTTGCCAACGGCGCCCAGCTGACTCCGGCTGCGACCGGCACGCTCACCTTCGACGGTACCGCCAATACGGTGACCGCCGCTACGGCCGATGCGTTCGCCGGTATCGCCGTCGGCAGCCTGTTCACGGTCTCCGGAACGGGCAGCAACGACGGCGTGTTCGAGATCGCAGCGAACACCGGCACGACGATCAGCATCGTCGCCCACACGCTGCCCGACAGCGCCGGCACCGCCGTCGCCGGCACGCTCGCGGCCGAGGGCTACTACGCCGGCGACACGATCGGCCGCGTTCACGCCGCCGATACCGAGCGGACGCTGGACATGAGCCTGAATGGTGCCGATCCCGCGTTCGAAAAGGCGCTGCGAGCGATGGCGCTGATTGCCGAAGGGGCGCCGGGGACGACAGGCGATCTCGCCCTGCATCCGGAGCGCATTGCCAAGGCGATCGATTTGCTGAACAGCGCGATCGATGCGACGGCCGCACCTGTCGCCGGTGAGCAGACCGGTAGTCTCGCCGCGGTGCAGATGGACATCGGCTTCCAACAGGTGGTTGTTGACGAGGCGATGAACCGACAGCAGGACCTGATCGCGTCCTTGGAAACGCAGATCGGCAGCATCGAGAACATTGATCCGTACGAGACGATCACGCGCCTGCTCGACGACTCGCGAGCGCTAGAGGCTTCGTATCAGGCGGTGAGCCGCATCCGCCAGCTGAGTCTCGTCAATTACCTTTAAGCTCGCCTGCTCCAGAATGAAAGCGGGGAACCCGAAGGTTCCCCGTCTTGGAGTTCGCTGACGCTCACGCGGTCACGAAAGGCGTGCGCGTGGCCGCGACCTATTGGAAATAGACGGCGAAGGTCATCAGCGTAATGAGGAAGGCGATCGCGACGGCAGCGTAAGGAGCCGTCCTCGAAATCCTCTCATCCCACGTCATTTTTCATTCCTCGCACAGTTCTGGCCGAAACACGGGCGGCTGCCCGATGCAGGTATGCCGTGACGCCAATGCCACCGGAGCGGCAAGTGACATCACCCAACGCTCGGGGAAAAGGTAGTGCGCGGCTCTCGATAATGTAAGGGCGATTTTTTGCATTGCAACATTGCGCACGCCGCATAGCAGCACGTCGTGTCCCGGCCTACTGCGTTCACGCCGCCGCTTCAGCCTCCATCTTGGTGATCGCTTCCGCCATCGCGACCAGGCGTTGCGCGCTCTCAACGTGCAAGTTCTCGATCAAGCGGCCATCGACGACGCAGACGCCGGCACCTCGTTCCGCCGCTTCCGCGTGCGCAGCGATGATCTTGCGCGACCAGGCAACGTCGGATTCCTTGGGCGTGAACACCTTGTTGCAGGGGCCGACCTGCTTCGGATGGATGAGCGTCTTGCCATCGAAGCCGAGCTCGGCGCCTTGCCGGCAGGAATAGGCGAAGCCGTCTTCGTCCGCGAGATCGAGATAGACGCCGTCCAGGATCGCCAGACCGGCCGCCCTCGCCGCCAGCAGGCACAAACCCAACGACGTAATCATCGGCAGGCGCTCGCGCGTGTGCGCGCAATCGAGCTCCTTGGCGAGGTCCGATGTCCCCATGACCAGGCCACCCATGCGCGGCGTTGCTTCGGCAATTCTTTGTGATTCCACGATACTGCGCGGCGTTTCCATCATCGCCCAGATGGCCATGCCGTCCGGTGCACCGTTTGCGCGCATGATCGTTTCCATCTGCCGGATTGCGTCGGCACTTTCGACTTTGGGCAGCAACAGCGCATCGGCGCCGCACTTCGAAGCGAGCGCGATGTCGTCGAAGCCCCAGCGGGTGGCGAGGCCGTTGACCCGCACGAGGATCTCCCGCATCCCATAGCCACCGGCCTTGACCGCCTCGCAAACGTTCACGCGCGCGGCGTCCTTCTGGTCCGGCGCAACGGAATCCTCGAGATCGAGAATGAGCGCATCCGCGGGCAGGCTGCGGGCTTTGTCGAGCGCGCGCACGTTGGATCCCGGCATATACAGCATGCTGCGGCGCGGGCGGGCTGTCTTGGGCATGGTCCTTCCCTCCTCTCCTCATGAGTTTGTGCAAGTGCGATACCGTAATCCGGCGCCAAAGCCTTGACAAGTTGAGGCCGCGCGATCGCGCCTGTGCCCGGCGTCATGCCGTCACCGGGCCATCGCCATGCCATCGGCAAAGCTGTTAACGGACACGACACCGTTTGCCGGTACGATCCTGCCGCCAACCTGATCCGAGCGAACGGGCCATTCATGCTCGACGGTCGGGGGCCTAACCGCAGTGAGAGTGACTGGCCATGACCATGAACAGCAGTCCTTGCGAAACGCATCAGCCGAGGACAGCCCGGCGCGGACGGCTGGCGTTCAGCCTCAAGGGCAAAGCACTCGCTCTCTGCGCCTTAATCGGCGTGGTCAGCTCAGCCATCGTTGGCGCCGGCGTCTGGGGCGTGCTGCGGATGTCCGCCGACCTGGAAGAAAGCCGCGTATTGGCTCTGGCCATCCGCCATCAGATGGAAGCGGACATGATGCACGAGGCGGTCTGGGGGGACGTACTGCGGGCGCTGCACGAGGCGCGCGAGAGCGACGCTTCGGTCCGTTCTGGGGTAGAGGCCGATATCGGCCAACATACCCAGAAGCTCGGCGCAGCGATCGTAGCGCTCAAGGAAGCGGCGCTCCCCAACGAAATCCGCTCACAGATCGATTCCGTAGCGGAGAGCCTCGCCGGATATGCCGCCCAGGCGCGACGGATCGGCGGTCTCGCCTTTCGCGACTATTCTGCCGCCAGCGCCCGCTTGCCCGAACTGCAAAAGGCTTTTGACGCCCTTGAAATAAGTCAGGAGCAGCTTTCCGATACCCTCGAGCGCGCGGTTGAAGACAACCGTCTTAAGGGCGATGGCGATGACTCTCTCGCGCGCGCGATGATGCTGGGCGGCCTCGGCGTCATGCTCGTCTTGTCAATCGCCAACGCCGTCATCATCACGCGCGCCATTATCCGGCCGGTGACCGCCATGACCGGGGTCATGACTGCGTTGGCAAATGGCGAAACGGAAATCGCCATCCCCGGCCGCAACCGCGCCGACGAGATCGGCGCGATGGCTCTGGCCGTGCAGGTTTTCAAGGACAATGCCATCGCCAAGGCCCGGCTGGAAGCTGAGCAGGAGGAAGGCAAGCGCCGCGCCGAATCCCAGCAGCGGCAACTAATGGACCAGCTTGCGGCCAAGTTCGAGGCCGAAATCAACGGTATCGTCCAGGCGGTTGCGGCGGCGGCGGCGCAAATGCAGGCGACCAGCGAAACGATGTCGGTGACCGCCGGCGAGACCAGCCGCCAGGCAGCAGGCGTCGCCAGCGCCTCGCAACAGGCATCGGGCAACGTGCAGATGGTCGCTGCCGCAGCGGAAGAACTCTCAGCGTCCATCCGCGAGATCAGCCGGCAGATGGCGCAGTCGCACACCATGACCCAGAACGCAGCCGGTGAAGCCGAGACCGCACGCGGCACCGTCAATGCTTTGGCCGAAGTCGCCGCGCGCATTGGTGCCGTCGTCACGCTCATCAACGACATCGCAAGCCAGACCAACCTGTTAGCGTTGAACGCAACCATCGAGGCGGCACGCGCCGGCGACGCAGGCAAGGGCTTCGCGGTCGTGGCCTCGGAGGTAAAAGCGCTCGCCACCCAGACCACGAAGGCAACTGAGGAGATTGCGGCTCAGATCAGCGCGGTGCAGGGCGAGATCACCGGCACCGTTGGCGCGATCGAGGGCATTACCGCCACCATCGGCAGCATCAACGAGATCGCGGCGACCATCGCAGCAGCCGTCGAGGAGCAGCAGGCAGCGACAGCCGAGATCGCCCGCAATGTCGAACAGGCGGCAACCGGCACCCAGGAGGTGTCGAGCACCATGGGCACCGTCACCACCGCCGCAGGAGAGACCGGCACCGCTGCCGGCGAAGTCATGCAGGCATCCCGCCAATTGGGCGATCAGGCGGAAGCGCTCCGTGCCTTGGCTGATGCCTTTACCGTCGACATGCGCCTCTTGGGCCTCAGTGCGCCGGAGCTGATCAAGCTTGCCAAGGACGATCACAAGGCCTTCAAACAGAAGATCCTCGACGTCGTCGACGGCCGGCTCAAGTTGAAAGCAGACAGAGTGCCTGATCATCACCACTGCCGCCTCGGGCGGTGGTGCGACCAGGCGACTGAGGAAATCCGCCGCCTTTCCGGCTATCAGCAGATGCTTGAACCGCACAAACGCGTGCACGACGCGGCAAGGCAGGTGCTCGCTATTCTCGAGCAGAGCGGTGTTGAGGCAGCTCGCCGTGCCATCAACCCCCTGACCGACGCTTCGGAGGCCGTGCTCCGCGCGCTCGATACGTTGGAAGCACAAGTCCTGGCGGTTGATGGATCCCGCATGAAGGAAGCTGCTTGAGGGTCGAACACGTGCCCGCGTTTCCGCACCGGGACGCGCGGCTTGAGCGGTGCGTGGGGCGGCGGAACCGACTATCTGGGATTGCGCAACTATTAGGCTCACTACATCTGGAAGTGTTCAACGTTAAGTGTCCATAAAGGCAGCTGTCAGATACTGGTTCGCGAAGCTCGCATCGAGCGTCGGGCACCGAGCCTCCAAGGCGTCAGCGGCAGTGTCGCAGCGACGCCGCCGTCGCCAAGGAAACAACAACAGTCAGGAAATGTCATGATGCACGCCAGCTTTCGCCTTGCCGCCATTGCCGTCACCACGGGTCTGATGATCGGCGGCGCCCAGGCCAATGAATTCGAGAAGCCGATCAAAGAGTTCGCCAAAAGTAACGTGACGCCGTGGCTGTCGAGCCCGGAGGTGGTCGAGGCGATCAAAGCCCAGAACGTGACCAGTGCCTCCCTGACCGAGGCCGATATCTTGAAGCTCGACAAGCAGTGGCGGGCGGAAACGTCGGCGAGCGCCAAGCCGCTGATCCAGTCCGTCAGCGGCAACAAGCTCTCAGCTTTCCTTGTCGCCAAGAAGAAGGAAAGCGGTGACCTGATCACCGAGCTGTTCGTCATGGACGACAAAGGCCTCAATGTCGCCGTCAGCGACACGACCTCCGACTACTGGCAAGGCGACGAGGCCAAGTGGCAGAAGACGTTTCTCGTCGGCCCCGATGCCATCCACATCAGCGAAGTGGAAAAGGACGAGTCAACGCAGACCTACTCCAGTCAGGTCAGCCTGCCGGTAACGGACCCAGCCAACGGCAAGGTGATTGGGGCAGTCACGGTTGGCGTCAACGTCGAGAACCTGCCGCAGTAGCGGAACTCAAAGGGCGGAAGCTGGCGCCCATTGCCAGCGCATCGGCGCCTTCCGCCGAAAGGAAAACAATGAATCCGCACACTCTTGGCCGGCCCGCTGGCATGGTCTTCGGCAGGCGCCTTCTGTCCACGATCGGCCGCAAGATCAGCCTTGCAGTCGCAGTCGCTGCGACTCTCGGCCTGTTCACCGTCGTCGGACTGCAGACCTATTGGTTTGAAGAGAAGCTCACCTTTCAGCGTGCCGATGCCGACGAGTGGATGACCCGCCTGCTGGCTGGCCAGCTTGCCGGCGGCATCCGCTTCGCGAAGACGGAAAGCATCGAGCACACCTACGCGGACCTCGTCGGTGCGGCGGACTCCTCGGTCGCGGCACTCGCAACCTATGCCAAGACTGGTGCTCGACTCACCGAGTATCACAGCGCCTCACTGCCACCAGCGGACATGGCGGACCTCGAACGTCTGGCACGCGAAGCGGTTGAAGCCGGCGCGATCGCGCGTGCCTCGCGTGCCCAGCACGAGCTGGTTGCCGTACCCGTCGTCTTCGGGGAGGCCAAGACCGTTGTCGGGAGCGTCGCCATCGCCTGGGATCTCAGTGGCTTAAGTGCTGAGTTGCGCCGCGTGAGCATGCAAACGGCGGGTGTCACCATTGTCATATGCGCAGCGGTGATTGCCCTGATCGCCCTCTTGGTGCGGACAATGGTCTCCCGCCCCGTCGCCGCCATGACCGGCGTCATGACCGCTCTTGCCGAGGGGGACAGCGGCGTTGCGGTTCCCGGCCTGGGTAAGGCGGATGAGATCGGAGCGATGGCGGAAGCGGTGCAGGTGTTCAAGGAGAATGCGATCGCCAAGGCACGGCTGGAGAGCGAGCAGGAGGAATTGAAGCGCCGCGCCGAGGCCGAGCGACGAGAGGCGATGAACCGGCTGGCGACCAAGTTCGAGGCCGACGTATCCGGCGTCGTCCAGGCCGTCGCTTCGGCCGCAGCACAGATGCAGGCGACCAGCGAGGCGATGTCGGCAACCGCCGGCGAGACCAGCCGTCAGGCGGCAGGTGTCGCGAGCGCCTCGCAGCAAGCTTCGAGCAACGTGCAGATGGTCGCAGCCGCAGCGGAAGAACTCTCAGCCTCCATCCGCGAGATCAGCCGGCAGATGGCGCAGTCACACACGATAACCCAGAGCGCTGCCGGTGAGGCCCAGACCGCACGCGGCACCGTCAAAGCACTCGCCGACGTCGCCGCCCGCATTGGTGCCGTCGTCACGCTCATCAACGACATCGCAAGCCAGACCAACCTGTTGGCGCTGAACGCCACCATCGAGGCGGCACGCGCCGGCGATGCCGGCAAAGGCTTCGCGGTGGTGGCGTCGGAAGTGAAGGCGCTCGCCACGCAGACCACCAACGCGACGGACGAGATCGCCACCCAGATTGCTTCCGTTCAGGGTCAGATCACCGGCACAGTCGGCGCGATCGAGGGCATCACCGCCACCATCGGCAGTATCAACGAGATCGCCGCGACCATTGCGGCTGCCGTCGATCAGCAGCAGGCGGCGACCTCCGAGATCGCCCGCAGCGTCGAACAGGCGGCAACCGGCACGCAGGAGGTCTCAAGCACCATCGACACCGTCACGGCGGCCGCTGGCGAGACCGGCACCGCTGCCGGCGAGGTACTCACCGCCGCCCGCCAGCTCAGCCAGCAGGCCACCACCATGCAGGACTTCGTCGGCCGCTTCGTCCAAGAGGTCCGCGCGGCGTAACCACTCTAGTGCACTGGCACTAACAGAGCGTACATCCTGTTTGTGCCGAAAGTGCACGCGATTCAATATGTTGTGCAGCGACAACCTTGCTCGGGCGTGAATCGCCCGATTGGGTCGCTGCACTAGGTCCGCGTCAAGCCGCCTTCAGCATGTTGGCGCGGACCAGCGCTTCCGCGATCTGGACGGCATTGAGTGCCGCCCCCTTTCGCAGGTTGTCGGAGACGCACCAGAAGCTCAAGCCGTTCTCGACTGTCGGGTCCTTGCGCAAGCGGCTGACATAGACCGCGTCCTCGCCGACGCACTCGACCGGCGTCACGTAGCCCTCGTCGGCGCGATAGTCGATCACGCTGACTCCCGGCGCTTCACGCAGCGCCGCCTGCGCCGCCTCCACTGTGATCGGCCGCTCGAACTCGACCGTCACCGCCTCGGCATGGCCGACGAACACGGGAACGCGCACGCAGGTGGCGATGACCTTGATGTCAGGATCAAGGATCTTGCGGGTCTCGGCCGCCATCTTCCACTCTTCCTTGGTCGCGCCGTCCTCCATGAAGACGTCGATGTGCGGGATGACGTTGAAGGCGATCTGCTTGGTAAACTTCTTCTGATGCCGGTGCGCCGGTTCATTGACGAAGATGCCGCGCGTCTGGTTGAACAGTTCGTCCATTGCGTCCTTGCCGGCGCCGGAGACTGACTGATACGTCGCCACGACGACACGGCGGATGCGCGCCAGATCGTGCAGCGGCTTCAAGGCGACCACCATCTGGATCGTCGAGCAGTTCGGGTTGGCGATGATGCCACGCTTGCGGTAGCCGGCAAGCGCATCCGGGTTCACTTCCGGCACCACCAGCGGTACGTCCGGATCCATGCGGAAGTAGGAGGTATTGTCGATCACGACCGCGCCGGCCGCAGCCGCCTTCGGGCTGAACACCTGCGAGACCTTGGCGCCGGGTGAGGACAAGACGATATCGGTGCCGCGGAAGTCGAAAGTCGCCAGGTTCTCGACCTTAAGCGTCTGCGATTCACCGAAGGAGACTTCGGCGCCGATCGAGCGCTCCGATGCGAGCGCCACCACCTCGTGTGCCGGGAAGGCACGCTCGGCCAGCGTCGACAGCATCTCGCGGCCGACATTGCCCGTCGCACCCACAACAGCAACCCTGTAACTCATCGCTTAATTCTCCCTCACGACAGCGGGCGGCACTGGCCGCGTCACGCCGCGATCTTGTCGAGCTCGCGGATGATCGCCTCACCCATCACCCGGGTCGAGATCCGCGCCTTGTCCACCTGCATGATATCGGCGGTGCGCAGGCCGCCGTCGAGCACGCGCTGGACCGCAGCCTCGATCAGCGCCGCATCGCCCGCCCGATCGAGCGACAGGCGCAGGCACATCGCGAAGCTCAAGATCACCGCAAGCGGATTGGCAATCCCCTTGCCGGCAATATCGGGCGCGCTGCCGTGCACCGGCTCGTAGAGGGCACGGCGGCGACCCACAGCATCAGCGGCACCCAGCGACGCCGAAGGCAGCATGCCGAGCGAGCCGGTCAGCATCGCTGCTTCGTCCGACAAGATGTCGCCGAACAGATTGTCGGTGACGATGACGTCGAACTGCGACGGATTGCGCACCAGCTGCATGGCGCAATTGTCGGCGTACATGTGCGTGAGCTCGATGTCGGGGAACGCTTCGTCGTGCAGGCGCTGGACTTCCTCGCGCCAGAGCACGCCTGACTCCATCACGTTCGCCTTGTCGGCAGAGCACACGCGCTTGCTGCGGCCGGCCGCAATCTCGAAGGCGACGCGGGCGACGCGGCGGATCTCCTCGGTCGTATAGACTTGCGTATTGACGCCGCGGCGGCTGCCGTCAGCCAAGGTCTCGATGCCGCGCGGCTCGCCGAAATAGACGCCGCCCGTGAGCTCGCGCACGATCATGATATCGAGGCCACGCACCAGCTCCGGCTTCAAGGGCGAGGCATCGACGAGCGCGTTGAACACCACCGCCGGCCGCAGATTGGCGAACAGCTCCAGGTCCTTGCGCAGCCGCAACAGACCACGCTCCGGCTTGCGCTCAAACGGCAGGCTATCCCACTTCGGACCGCCGACCGCGCCTAACAGGACCGCGTCGGCGGCCATGGCATCGGCCATCGTTGCCTCATCGATCGGCACGCCGTGCGCGTCGATCGCGGCGCCGCCGACAAGGCCTTCGATGACCTGAAGGCCGAAACCGCGCTTGCGCTCAAGCCACTCGATGAGGCGCCGGACCTCGGCCATCACTTCCGGCCCGATCCCGTCGCCGGCGAGAATCAGAAGCATCTTGCCGCTGCCCATCTGGGTTCCTCCGGCCGCCGCACTTGAAAAGGAGAAGCGTTGCGGCCGTTCGTCAGCGGAAGAGCCAAGGACATTGGGCCCGTTGGCGCCCCTCGAACGAATCGATCGCTGCGGCTTTCTGCATCGTCAGGCCGATATCGTCAAGACCGTGCAACAGGCAATGCTTGCGGAAAGGATCGATCTCGAAACGCATGGGCGCAAGGCCCGGAGCGTCCACCGTCTGCGCTGTCAGATCCACGGTGATGGCGACTTCCGGTTGTTGGGAGACAAGCGCACTCAGGGCATCGACATCGGCCTTGGGCAATACCACCGGCAGGATGCCGTTCTTGAAGCAGTTGTTGTAGAAGATATCGGCGAACGAGGGCGCGATGATGCAGCGAATGCCGAAATCCAACAGCGCCCACGGTGCATGTTCGCGCGATGAGCCGCAGCCGAAGTTCTCGCCCGCGATCAAGATGGCAGCATTCCGATAGGCGGCGCGGTTGAGGACGAAGTCGCCGATCTCGTTGCCAGCCTGATCGAAGCGCAGCTCGAAGAACAGCCCCGCTCCCAGCCCGGAGCGCTTGATGGTTTTCAAGAACTGCTTCGGGATGATCATGTCGGTATCGACATTCATCATCGGCAGTGGGGCAGCGATACTGGTCAGCTTGGTGAATGCCTGCATGCTAATCTCGGCTCATTCTTATTCGTCGACAGCGTGAGCGCGAACGCTCTTGGCGTTGCCTCAGCGCATCAGCTCCCGCACATCGGTGAGCCGGCCGGTGACGGCCGCAGCAGCGGCCATTGCCGGGCCCATCAAGTGCGTGCGGCCACCGCGCCCTTGCCGGCCCTCGAAGTTGCGGTTCGAGGTGGAGGCACAGCGCTCGCCTGGCTCCAGCCGGTCGGCGTTCATGGCGAGACACATCGAGCAGCCGGGCTCCCGCCACTCGAAACCGGCGTCGCGGAAGACGCGGTCGAGCCCTTCCTCTTCCGCCTGCCGCTTCACCAGACCCGATCCCGGCACCACCATGGCGCCGACACCTTCTGCCACCCGGCGGCCAAGGACGACCTTCGCCGCCTCGCGCAGGTCCTCGATACGGCCATTCGTGCACGAGCCGATGAAGACGCGGTCAACGCGGATGTCTTTAACCGGCGTGCCGGCCTCTAGGCCCATGTACGCGAGCGCACGCTCCATCGCCTGACGCTTGCCGGCCGAAGCGGCATCGCGCGGATCGGGTACCCGGCCCGTGACCGGCACGACATCCTCGGGGCTGGTGCCCCAGGTGACCGAGGGCACGATCGCGGCAGCGTCAATCGTCACTTCTTTGTCGTAGGCCGCGCCGGGGTCGGACGGCAGGGTGCGCCAACTGGCGACCGCCTGCTCCCAAGCCAGCCCCTTCGGGGCCATCGGCCGGCCGGCGAGGAAGCGGAAGGTCGTCTCGTCCGGCGCGATCAGGCCGGCGCGCGCGCCCGCTTCGATCGACATGTTGCAGACCGTCATCCGGCCTTCCATGCTCAAGCCCGCGATCGCGTCACCGGCATACTCGATGACATAGCCGGTGCCGCCTGCGGTGCCGATGGTGCCGATGATGGCGAGGATGAGATCCTTCGCGGTCACCCCGAAGGCCAAGTCACCCGTGACACTGACGCGCATGTTCTTGGCCGGCTTCTGCAGAAGCGTCTGGGTCGCCAGCACATGCTCGACCTCGGACGTGCCGATGCCGAACGCCAGCGCACCGAACGCGCCGTGCGTCGAGGTATGGGAATCACCGCAGACGATCGTCATCCCAGGCAGCGTAAAGCCCTGCTCCGGGCCGATGATGTGGACGACACCCTGGCGGATGTCGGACATCGGCAGGTATTCGATGCCGAACGCCTCGCAGTTGCGCGCCAGCGTTTCAATCTGGATGCGAGATTCGGCATCGGCGATGCCTTGCGCGCGGTCGGTGGTCGGCACGTTGTGATCGGCAACGGCGAGCGTCGCTTCCGGCCGCCGCACCGCCCGGCCGGCGGTGCGCAGCCCCTCGAAGGCCTGCGGGCTCGTCACCTCATGCACGAGATGACGATCGATATAGATCAGGCAGGTGCCGTCCGGTTGCCGGTCGACCAGGTGCGCATCCCAGATCTTGTCAAACAGCGTGCGCGGCTTGCTCATCGTCCCGTGTGGTGCCTCACTCGCTCGCGGCTTGGTCCGGCTCAGCCGCCGCCTGACTGGCCTGACTGGCTTGACTGGCCTTCGCTTGCGCGGCTGCCGTCCGCTCGGCCGCATCCAGCTTGGCGACAAAGCCGTCGGTCTTCTCGGAGATCCGCGCCTTCTTACCGCGCAGGTTGCGCAGGTAATAGAGCTTGGCGCGGCGAACATCGCCGCGGCGCACGACCTCGATGCCGGCGACGTTCGGCGAGTACAGCGGGAACACCCGTTCCACTCCCTCGCCGTACGAAATCTTGCGCACCGTGAAGGAGGAATTGAGGCCGCGGTTGCGGCGCGCGATGCACACGCCCTCGAACGCCTGGATGCGCTCGCGCGTCCCCTCGACCACCTTGACCTTGATGCGAACGGTATCGCCCGGCGCAAACCACGGGATCGCGCGCTCCGCGCTGAGCTTCTCGATCTGCTCTTTTTCCAGCTCTTCAATTATGTTCATTGCCGTTCGCCTTGCTCATTCACTCATCATCTGTCGGGGCGGCCACCGCCTCTGCCGCACATCGGGGGCGCCGCAGGTACGCTGACCACAGATCGGGGCGGCGCGCCCGGGTCATCGCCTCGGCCTCCGCCCGGCGCCACGCCTCGATCCGGGCGTGATGGCCGGACAAAAGGATCTCCGGCACTTCCCGGTCCTGCCATACGCGCGGCCGGGTGTACTGGGGGTACTCAAGCAAACCGTGCTCGAAGCTCTCCTCGTGTAACGACTGCTCGGCGCCGACCACACCGGGTAGGAGCCGGATGCAGGCGTCGATCAGCGCGATTGCCGCCGGCTCACCGCCGGATAGGACGAAATCGCCGAGGCTGATCTCGTCCGGCTGCCACGCGTCGAGCACCCGCTCGTCGATGCCCTCGTAGCGGCCACACAACAAAGCCACACCCGGCCCAGAAGCCAACGCCTGCACCTGGCTCTGATCGAGCCTGCGCCCACGTGGCGTCAGGTGGACAAGGGGCAGCTCCGGTGCCAACGCGCGCAAGTCGCCGATCGCCGCATTGACGACATCGGGCCGCAGCACCATCCCCGGTCCGCCGCCATAAGGCGCATCGTCGACCGAGTGGTGCTTATCGCGTGCAAAGGTGCGAATGTCCACCGTTTCCAGCGCCCAGACGCCGGCCTTGAGCGCCTGGCCGGCGAGCGACAACCCCAGCGGGCCGGGGAACATCTCCGGGAACAGGGTGAGGACGACAGCCGTCCATGGTGGCGCGGTCAGGGCCATGGTTCACGCGTCCCCGCTCTCGCCATTCACAGCCGGCGCCAGCAGTCCCGGCAGCGGCGCGATCAGCAGCCGGCCGCGGGCGAGATCCACCACCGGCACGGCTTCGCGCGTGAACGGCACCATGGCAACGCCGCCTTGCGCCAACACGACCTCCAGCACCGCGCCGGCGCCGAAATCGTGCACCGCCTCTACCCGACCGATCAGGCGCACCGCCTCGTCCGGTTCATCGGCGCGCTCGGCCGTGAGCCCGATCAGATCGGCGAAATAGAACTCGTCCTCAGCCGGTGCGGGCAGGGCCGCCCGGTCGACGAACAGCTCAATGCCCTTCACGGCCTCGGCAGCCGTCCGGTCGGCGATGCCGTCGATACGGGCGATGACGCCGCCGGACCCATGGCCGACGACGTTGAGCGTGAACCGGCGCGACCCTGCCGCGTCGCTCACCGGCCCGTAGGCAGCGACATCCTCCGGCGCTGCCGTGAAGCTCTTCACCCACACATCGCCGTTGAGGCCGCGCGCACCAGCGATCGCACCGACGCATACGCGCCGGCCCACCGATTGCCGATCTGTTTGTTGCCCGGCCATCGCGCGATCCGCCCCGTCGATCCGATACTTGAGCGGTTAGCCAGCCGGCGCTGCCGCCGCGGCCTGCAGGCGCGCTTGCGCCTTCTTCTTCGGCTGCGGCTTCAGCGTCTGGTCGGGGCGCTCCGGCAAGGTCATCAGCCCGGCGCGGGCACAGAAGATCGCCACCCGGTCGCTCGGCTGGGCGCCGACGCCAAGCCAGTACTGCACGCGCTCTGTTTTCAGCACGACACGATCGGAGCGATCGCTCGGCAGCATCGGATCATAGGTGCCCAGCACCTCAATGAACCGGCCGTCGCGCGGGCTGCGCGAGTCGGCGACAATAATGCGATAGAACGGGCGTTTCTTAGCGCCACCCCGTGCCAAGCGAATTCTCAGTGCCATACCGTCGATCCATTCCTCATTTTAAAGGTCGCTAAAAAGCCTTGCGTTACCGGAACGATGCAGGCGGCAACAGCCCCGGCGGCAGCTTGCCACCGGGCAACAGGCCGCGCCGGCCCAATTTGCCCACCTTCTTCATCATTTCGCTCATCTGCTGGTGCTGTTTCAAGAGCCGGTTCACGTCTTGCACCGTCGTGCCGGAGCCGGCCGCGATCCGCCGCCGGCGCGAGGCGTTCAGCACCTTCGGATTGCGCCGTTCGCGGACCGTCATCGACAAGATGATCGCTTCCTGGCGCGCCAGCAGCCCATCGTCGATCTTCGCGTCGTCAATCTGCTTTTTCATCTTGGCGATGCCGGGCAGCATGCCCAACAGGCCTTTGACGTCGCCGATCTTGCGCAACTGGCGGAACTGCTGCGACATGTCCTCCAGCGTGAACTCGCCCTTGACGAGCTTCTTTGCCAGCTTCTCGGCGTCTTCGCGCTCGATCACTTCCGCCGCGCGCTCGACCAGGCCGACGACATCGCCCATGCCAAGGATGCGGCCGGCGATCCTATCCGGCTGGAAGGTTTCCAGCGCATCGAGCTTCTCGCCGACGCCAACCAGGCGGATCGGGCAGCCGGTAACCGCACGCATGGAAAGCGCGGCGCCGCCACGGGCATCGCCGTCGACACGGGTCAGGATGATGCCCGTCACGCCGACCTGTTCGTTAAATGCGCGCGCAACCGTGACCGCGTCCTGACCGGTCAGCGCGTCGGCAACGAGGACGGTCTCGACCGGACGCACGGTCGCCTTGACGGCGGCGGCTTCCGCCATCATCGCCTCGTCGACCGCGAGCCGGCCGGCGGTATCGAAGATCACGACATCGAAGCCCTGGCGCCGCGCCGCATCCAGCGCACGCTCGGCGATCGCTACCGGCGCCTGGCCGGCCACCACCGGCAGCACGGGAATATCGGTTTGTTCGCCCAGCACGGCGAGCTGGTGCTGAGCCGCCGGCCGGTAAACGTCCAGCGATGCCATCAGGACGCGCTTGCGCTCGCGCTTCTTCAGACGCAGCGCAAGTTTGGCCGCGGTCGTCGTCTTGCCTGAGCCTTGCAGGCCGACCAGCAGCACAGCCACCGGCGGTGCGCCCGCGGTGTTAATACCGGCGCCTTCGCCGATGCGCAGCTTTTCGTCCTCGGCCGAGCCGCGCAGCATGTCGATCAAGCCGTCGTGGACGATCTTCACCACCATTTGCGCCGGCGTGACGCTGCGCAGGACCTCCTGGCCGACGGCACGGCCGCGAATGCTGGCAATGAAGTCCTTGACGACCGGCAGCGCCGCGTCCGCCTCAAGAAGGGCGATGCGTACTTCCCGCAGCGCGTCGGTGACATCCGACTCCGAGAGCGCGCCGCGCTTGCGCAGGCGATCGAAAATTCCGCCCAGTCGTTCGCTCAACCCCTCGAACACGCGCTCACCCACTCCGCACGTCGATAAACAAAAAGCCGGGCGCGCAGCAGCACCCGATCTGCCACGCCGCTGCACCCGGTCGGAAAGGCAGAGGACAATATGGAGCGCGCCTACGCAAGTCAAGGACGCGAGCATCGGCGGCGGCACGGCGAAGCGCCGTGGACTTCACGTCGGCCGATGCCTATTAGAGGGGGCATGGATTCGCTCGCATTTACCAAGATGCATGGACTCGGCAACGATTTCGTCGTCATCGACGCCCGCCGGCGCCCGATTGCGATGGCACCGGACCTTGCGCGGGCGATTGCCGACCGGCGCCAAGGGGTCGGCTGCGATCAGTTGATCGTGATCGAGCGGCCGACCATGGCGGACGCGGACGCCTTCATGCGCATCTTCAATGCCGACGGCGGCGAGGTCGGCGCCTGCGGCAATGCCGCCCGCTGCATCGCCGCGCTGTTGATGCAAGAGACAGGTGCCGGCCGCATCGGCCTTGAGACGGCGGCCGGACTCATTCACGCGCAAGCGGCGGCTGGCGGCAGCGTCAGCGTCAACTTGGGCACGGTCAGGACCGACTGGCAGGCGATCCCGTTGGCGGAAGCCCGCGATACGCTGCACCTCGACGTTACCGCAGGCGCGCTCGGCGACGGCGTGGCGGTCTCTGTTGGCAACCCGCATATCGTATTCTTCGTTGCCGAAGCAGACGCGGTGCCGCTGGCCGAGCTCGGGCCGCAGATTGAGCATCACCCGCTGTTCCCTGAGCGCACCAACGTCGAAGTCGTGCAGGTGCTGGGGCCTAGCACCTTGCGTGTGCGTGTCTGGGAGCGCGGCGCCGGCATCACGCGCGCGTGCGGCACCGGCGCCTGTGCCGCCGCGGTCGCCGCCGCGCGGCGTCGCTTAAGCGAGCGCCGGGTCGAGGTCTTGATGGATGGCGGTCCGCTGCAGGTCGATTGGCGGGCGGACGGCACCGTCTGCCTGACCGGCCCGGTGGCAACCAGCTTCACCGGCAGCCTCGCGCCGGCGTGGCTCTCAGCAGCGGAGCGGCCGTGACGACAAGCCAGCCGCCGGAAATCATCACCTTCGGCTGCCGGCTCAACGCGCTGGAGTCGGAAGTGATCCGCGCCACCGGCACTGCCGCCGGATTGGGCGACGCGCTCGTGGTTAACACCTGCGCCGTGACGGCAGAGGCAGTCCGTCAGGCGCGCCAGGCGATCCGCAAACTGCGCCGGCAGCATCCAGCACGGCCAATCATCGTCACCGGCTGCGCGGCACAGCTCGACCCGAACACATTTTCCCGCATGCCCGAGGTCGATCGCGTCATTGGCAACCGGGAGAAGTTGGACGCGGCAATTCTGGCGCGCCGCGATCAGGCGCTGGCGGTGGGCGACGTGAGCGCGCAGCCAGCGATGGATCAGCCGCTGGTCGATGGCCTCGACGGCCGCGCCCGCGCCTTCGCCCAGGTGCAGACCGGCTGCGACCATCGCTGCACGTTTTGCATCGTGCCGACGACGCGCGGACCCAGCCGCAGCGTCGCTCCCGACCGGATCGTGCACCAGGTGCGCCTGCTGGTCGAGCGCGGCTACCGCGAGGTCGTACTGACCGGGATCGACCTCTGCTCCTACGGCGCCGATCTCAACGGCGAGCGGCTGACGGCGGGGCAGTTGGTGCGCCAGATCCTGCGCGCAGTGCCTGAGCTGCCGCGCTTGCGGCTCTCCACCCTTGATCCGGCGGCGATCGATGCAGATCTGTTTGCAGCTCTTGCCGAGGAGCCGCGGCTACTGCCCTACTGGCACCTGAGCCTGCAAGCGATGGATGACCTGGTGCTGAAGCGGATGCGGCGCCGGCACAGCCGCGCCGACGTCTTCGCGCTCATCGAGCGGGCGCGTCGCCTGCGGCCGGAGATCGCCTTCGGTGCCGACCTGATCGCGGGCTTCCCAACCGAGACGGAGGCGATGTTCGCCGAGACGCTTGCGGGTGTCACCGCGCTCGGCCTCGCGCGCCTGCATGTGTTTCCTTATTCGCCGCGCGAAGGCACGCCGGCGGCGCGCATGCCCCAGATCCCGCGTGCGGTGCGCGAGGAGCGGGCCAGGCGGCTGCGCACCCGTGGCCTGGAGCTTTCGCGGGCGTTTCTCATGAGCCGGGTCGGCGCCGTCGCCCAAGTCCTGGTCGAGACCGAAGGCCGCGGCCGCTGCCCGCAGTTTGCGCCCGTGCGCCTGCGCTTCGAAGCCGCGCCCGGCAGCATCGTCGCCGCGCGAATGGTCGGCACCGAGGATGACCACCTGATTGGCGAGCGCGCGGCATGACCGGATCGCAGGCTTCCGAAACGGAGAGGGCCGGCTGGACTATCCGGCTGCGGCACGGCCTGTCGCGATCGTCGGCCAAGCTCACGACCGGCATCGGCGAGTTGTTCGGCAAGCGCCGCCTCGATGACGAGGCGCTGGAGGAACTGGAAGAGCTCCTGATCGGCGCCGATCTCGGCGTCAAGACCGCCGCCGCGGTCACGCAGCGGCTCGCCAAGGCGCGCTTCAACCAGGAAGTCGGCGCTGACGAGGTCCGCACTGTCTTGGCTGATACGATCGCCGAGATCCTCGTGCCAGTCGCACAAACGATTGCGCTCAGCGATGCGCATAAGCCGCACGTGATCCTGGTCTGCGGCGTCAACGGCTCCGGCAAGACGACGACGATCGCCAAGTTCGGTCGCCTGTTTCATGGCCTTGGGCTGAAGGTCATCTTTGCCGCCTGCGATACCTTTCGTGCCGCCGCCATCGAGCAGTTGCAGATCTGGGGCGACCGCATCGGCTGTCCGGTGCTGACCCGGCCGCCCGGCGCCGACTCCGCCAGCCTTGCCTTCGATGCGATGCTGCTGGCGCAGGCAGAGCGCGCCGATGTGCTGCTGATCGACACCGCCGGCCGGCTGCAAAACAAGGCGCACCTGATGGCGGAGCTGCAAAAGATCGTCCGCGTCCTGCAAAAGCATGATCCGAAGGCGCCGCACGACTGTATCCTCGTCATCGACTCAACGGTCGGCCAGAACGCGCACAACCAGGTCGAGGTTTTTCGCGACATGGTGAACGTGACCGGCCTCGTGGTCACCAAGCTCGACGGCTCGGCGAAGGGCGGTGTGGTCGTGGCGTTGGCTGAGCGGTTCGGTCTGCCGGTCTATGCCGTCGGTGCGGGCGAAGGCATGGACGACATGCAAGCGTTTGATCCGCAGGCATTCGCGCGCGGGTTGCTCGGGCTTGGGGCTTGACGAGCGGTCTGGCGCCGGCTCCGTTGTCCGATCCGCTCAGGGACCGGCCGGGTTCGGAGCAAGGATCCGATCTGAGGCACGCGCGGGGAGGCGTAAGCTCGTGACCGTGAACGTCGTCCGCCGCCTTCTCGGCAGGCCTGGTGGACGCCAGCTACCGGCGCGCATCCGGGCCGCGATTGCCGAGCAGGAGCGCCAGGCGGAAATCCTGATCGGCTGGCTGCAGCTGGGCCTGGTGGCGTTTGTCCTAGCGCTTTACACGCTGTCGCCGAAAACCTCGCTCGGTACGCCCTTCCGGCCCGTCCCGTACGTCCTCGGCGCCTTTCTGCTCGTTGGAATCGTGCGGGTGATGCTCTCGCATCGCCGCCTGATGCCAGGCTGGTTCCTCATTGTCGGCGTCATGATCGATATGGCGCTCCTGATGGGGCTGATCTGGAGCTTCCACATTCAGTACATGCAGCCGGCGCCCTTCTATTTGAAGGCACCGACGCTGCTCTACGCATTCATCCTGATCGCGCTGAGAGCGCTGCGCTTCGATCCAATCTACGTGGTCGCTGCCGGCCTGTCGGCCGCCACGGGTTGGACGGTGCTGGTCGGCTACGCGCTCATGAGCGCAGAGCCACCGCCGGTCACCCGCGATTACGTCGCCTACATGACCCACAACCTGGTCCTGATCGGCGCCGAGGTCGACAAGATCATCGTCATTCTGCTGGTGACCTGCGTGCTTGCGGTGGCGCTGGTGCGGGCGCGCCGCATGCTGCGCCAGGCGGTTGCCGATGCGACGGTGGCGCGTGACTTAACGCGCTTCGTCGCCCCGGAGGTGGCAGACCGCGTCGCCACATCCGATGCCGCCATCCGCCCGGGCGACGGCGAGGTAAAGACGGCGAGCGTGCTGTTCTGCGACATTGAGGGCTTCTCCACGATCTCCGAGCGACTCGCGCCCGATGTTCTGATGGCGACGCTGAACGCCTATTTCGCCAAGGTGGCAGAAGTGATTGAGCAAAACGGCGGCGTCATCAATCAGTTCCTGGGCGATGCGATGATGATCACCTTCAACACCGCCAGGCCCTTGGCCGGTCATGCGGCGGCGGCGGTGAAGACCGCGCTCGCAATCCAGGATCTGGTCGCTGCCGAGCGGTTCGGCCCCGACCTGCAGCTCAAAACCCGCTGCGGAATCAACACCGGCAAGCTCGTCTCCGGCGCCGTCGGCACCGATGTGCGGCTGATCTTCACGGTCTACGGTGACGAGGTGAATATCGCCGCCAGGCTAGAACAGTTGAACAAGACCTACGGCACCTACGTGCTGGCGACCGAGCAGACGCTCGCCGCCGCCGGCATGGAGGTGCGCGGCCGGCCGATCGGCGAAGTGACGGTGCGCGGCCGGCAGACACCGGTGAACGTATTTGCGTTGGACGCGGAGATCAGTTCGCAGGCAGGTTAGAATTCGCGTTCGCTCGGCCTAGGTCCGGCCCGCAAAAAAGGCATCCGATCAGCAAACGCCATGGGCGACGCCGGCGCACGCCACCCCTTCTATCCGCCATCACTTTCTCGCAATTTGCATTCAATGTGTGATCAATGCAATTGACGCGCGTAGCGGCTATGCGCGAGAATGCAGGCCACAACAACAACACGCAGGCGCGGTTTCGGGGGCGAGCCGGCGCATTGCGGCATCGGGTGGAGTGGCATGGCCGAACAAGAAAGTTTCCGCGCGCTCGTCATCGCGCAACAGGAAGGGAAAGTCGTCGCCAACGTCGAGACCTTGCGCGCCGATGCGCTGCCGGCAGGCGATGTGCTGGTGCAGGTGCAGTTCTCTGACCTTAATTACAAGGACGGCTTGGTGCTGAAAGGCCTCGGCAAACTCGTGCGCAGCTATCCGCACGTGCCAGGCATTGATTTCGTCGGCACCGTGCGGGCGTCCCAATCGGAACGCTTCAAGCCAGGCGATGCGGTGATCCTGACCGGCTGGCGCGTCGGCGAGATCCACTGGGGCGGCTATGCGACGCTGGCGCGAGTCAAGGCCGATTGGCTGGTGCCCCTGCCGCAGGGCCTTTCGCCACGCCAGGCGATGGCAATCGGCACCGCGGGTTTCACCGCCATGCTGGCGGTCATGGCGCTCGAAGAACACGGTCTCAAGCCTGAGAACAAGGGCGAAGTGCTGATCACCGGTGCCGCTGGCGGCGTCGGCAGCATCGCGACCGCGATCCTTGCCCAGCTCGGTTACCGCGTTGCCGCCGCGACCGGGCGCGCCGAGACGCATGGGTATTTGCGCGATCTCGGCGCTACCACGATCGTCGACCGCGCGGAAGTCGAAGCTCCGCCCAAGGGGCCGCTGGGGCCCGAGCGCTGGTCCGGTGCGATCGACAACGTCGGCGGCCAGACGCTGGGCAGCCTGCTTGCGAGCCTTGCCTACTGGGGAAGCTGCGCTTCGGTCGGCAATGCCGGCGGCATCACGTTCAGCAGCACCGTCATCCCGTTCCTCCTGCGCGGCATCAACCTCTTGGGCATCGACTCTGCCACCTGCCCGTTGGAGCGGCGCCTGACCGCGTGGTCCCGGCTTGCGACCGACCTGCCGCTCGACAAGCTCGAAACGATGGTCAAGGTCGTGGGTTTGGGCGAGGTGCCGGCAATGGCGGACCAGATCCTCAAAGGCCAGGTGCGCGGCCGCGTCGTCGTCGACGTCAGCCAGTGAACGCAACCACATTGTTGCGTCGCCAGAGAGGACGGGCGCCGCGGCTCTGCAAAGGCGCCCTCCTGACGGCGTTGGTCTTGGCCCTCAGCGCGTGCGCCAACGACGAGACGGCGTACGAACGTGGGGTTGCCGACTACGAGCCGGTTTACTGCTATGCCTCGCTTGGCGATGCCGACTGCTACCGGCGGCCTTATTTTCGTGACGATCGCCGGCTGATCAACCACTACGGCCCGACGCCGCGTAGCTACGATCGACCGAAGCCGCCGAAGCCGGCCCGGCTCGATCCACCGCCACCGGAGCGCAAGGCCTCCCGCACGAGCGACGTGAAGGATCCGCCCGCACCCGCCATCTGAGATCCACCCCGCACTCAGGCTGCTCGTGTAGCGCGCTTGCGTTCGAGCTCTTTGAGGAACTTCTTGCGGATGCGGACCGACTTCGGCGTCACCTCGACGAGTTCGTCGGCGTTGATGAACTCAAGCGCGAACTCGAGCGTGGTTTCGATTTTCGGCACTAAGATGATGTTCTCGTCGCTGCCGGCGGCGCGAATGTTGGTGAGCTGCTTCGCCTTCAACGGATTGACGCAGAGGTCGTTGCCGCGGGTGTGGATGCCGACCAGCATCCCCTCATAAACCTCGGCGCCATGGCCGATGAACAGCCGGCCGCGCTCCTGCAGGTTGAACAGCGCGTAGGCGAGCGCCTTGCCGGTCGCCATCGAGACGAGCGCCCCGTTGGTCCGCTTGCCGAGCTCGCCCGCGACCTGCGGACCATAGCTCTCGAACGCATGATCCATGACGCCGGTGCCCGACGTCAGCGTGAGAAAGTCGGAGCGGAAGCCGATCAGGCCGCGCGTCGGGATCAGGTAGTCGAGGCGGACGCGGCCCTTGCCGTCAGGCACCATGTCCTTGAGCTCCGCGCGCCGTTCGCCCAGCGCCTGCATCACCGCCCCCTGATGCGCCTCCTCGACGTCGACGGTGAGCGTTTCCCACGGCTCGCTCGTCACGCCGTCGATGGTCTTGAGGATGACTTCGGGGCGCGAGATGGCGAGCTCATAGCCCTCGCGCCGCATCGTTTCGATGAGAATGGCAAGGTGCAACTCGCCGCGGCCAGAGACCTTGAACTTATCCGCACTCTCGGTCTGCTCGACGCGGAGTGCGACGTTGTGCAGCAGCTCCTCGTCCAGCCGCTCGCGCAACGTCCGGCTGGTGACGTACTTGCCTTCGCGGCCAGAGAAGGGCGAGTCGTTGACCTGAAACGTCATGCTGAGCGTCGGCTCATCGATGGTAAGCGGCGGCAGCTGATCAACCGCGTCCGGATCACAGACGGTCTCGGAGATCTTCAAGCCCTCGATACCGGTGAAGGCAATGATATCGCCGGCCGCAGCCTCTGCCAGCTCAACCCGCTCCAGGCCATGGAAACCCAGGACCTGCAGCAGCCGGGCCCGGCGCGGGCCTTCTGCACCCGACACCACGACGGCGGAGTTGCGGCGCACGCGGCCGCGACGGATGCGGCCGATGCCGATGACGCCGACGTAACTCGAATAGTCGAGCGCGCTTACCTGCAACTGCAGCGGTCCTGCCGCGTCCACAGGCGGCGGCGGCACCTTCTCGACGATGATCTGGAACAGAGGCGTCATGTCGGTGCCGCGCTCGCTCGGGCGCAGACTCGCCCAGCCCTCCAGCGCAGAGGCGTAGATGACCGGAAAATCGAGCTGTTCGTCGCTGGCGCCCAAGCGGTCAAACAGCTCGAAGGTCTGCTCGACCACCCAGTCGGCGCGCGCGCTCGGCCGGTCGACCTTGTTGACGACGACAATAGGCTTGAGGTTGCGAGCCAAGGCCTTGCGGGTGACGAAGGTCGTCTGCGGCATCGGTCCGTCGACCGCATCGACCAGCAGCAGCACGGAGTCGACCATGGAGAGCGCGCGCTCGACCTCGCCGCCGAAATCGGCGTGGCCCGGCGTATCGACGATATTGATGCGAAAGCCCTGCCAGGTGACGGCCGTGTTCTTCGAGAGGATGGTGATGCCACGCTCGCGTTCGAGGTCGTTCGAGTCCATCACCCGGTCCGGCTCGGCGGCGCGGGCCGAGAGCGTGCCCGACTGCTTCAACAGCTGGTCGACGAGCGTCGTCTTGCCGTGATCGACGTGGGCGATGATGGCGATGTTGCGGAGAGCGCTGATCGCTGCGGTCATGATCCTGTTCGAGCCATGGAAGAAGGGAAGCGTCGTGCCGCGCGGCTGGGCCTGGCAGGCCCGTGGTTTCCGTCAGCCAGTGGTTCCGTCACCGAGATGGGCTTGTTTGAAGCCCGCCGCCATCCCCTTTGCGGTGTGCTGAAGGCTGCGCCGGCCCCGGAAACCATTCCGCTGACCGGCCGGACACGCGGTAGGCAATGAGGCCAACATACTCCTTCACCGCCAAGTCGACGAGGGTGAGGTTTACGAACACGCTATAAAAATCCAGCGGTGTGCGGAAATCGACCGGGTAGGGCGCCACCTCCCAATCGAGGGCACGGAAGACACCGATTGCCCGCGGCATGTGAAAGGCCGAGGTCACCAGCAGCCACGTTTCGCCCGCTTTCGGCTGCGCGAGGCGGGCGCTGAACAGTGCATTCTCGTAAGTGGTTGCCGAGTCGCGCTCGAACAGGAACCGGTCGGCAGCAAGGCCGAGGCCTTCGAGCCAGGCGCTGACCCGATCGGCCTCGCGCACCGGCGGCAGATCCACGGCAGCAGCGCCGCCGCTGAAAATAACCCGCGCATCCGGATAACGCTGCGCGAGCGCCACCATTGTCGTCAGCCTTTCGGCGGAGTCGTTCAGCGTGACTTGGCCGCGCGCCTCGGTGATGGTGGCATCGATGCTGCCGCCGAGGACGACGATGCCGTCGACCCGCGCCGGCAGGACGGCCGGGAAGCGCTCTTCGAGCGGTTGCATCAGCCAGGTGCCGAGCGGAAGAATGCCGGCGCTCACCAGTACGGCCGTGGTTCCCACCAGCAGCCGGCCACCGAAGCGGCGGCGGCCCAGGGCCAAGGCGAGGAGCGCGATCGCGAGCAGTAGCACGAGGAGATTGCCAGGCCGGGCGATCAGCCAGAGGGCCTTGCCGACAATCATGAACACGCAAGACCCTCCCCTGGCACTCGCGCCGTCAGCTCAGATGGGAGTGCCGGCCGCTCACGGACGGCATTGGCCGTGGCCGCGGACGATGTACTTGAAGCTGGTGAGCTGCTCGACGCCGACAGGGCCGCGCCATCGGTCCAGCGCTGCATCTTGTTGAATAGTAAGCTGAAGGTATTGGTCATAAACGGGAGATCAGGCAGTCGCTTCCTTCAAAGGTTCTTTCCTTCATCTGCTTCCATCGCTGATCAGCGACGTTACGACTGTATTGGGCGCCGGCTTCTTTTGGCGCGGTGTGAGATCGAACGTCACCCATTTGGCTTCGCGCGCCTCAAGGAGCAGTGTCCTTGCGTCGGCAGGGAATACGAGGGGTTGCTCAAGCATGCATCCGAACGCTTCGAACGCTCCGAATTCCTTCTTCTTCGCCGACAGCTCCCGCAGCCGCTTGCGGGCCGCATCGAGGCTTCGCTTGCGGCGGTCATGTAAGTCCGGTGTCCACCCTGGCGGCGTCTCGTCGGGGAATAGATCGCGCATCCGCGAACGTTCTTCTCGGGCGTCGAGCTTCGCGTCGACGCGGACGCTCTCTTGCGCCTCCACGGCCTTTTCCTCGACGGATCGAAATTCCTCGACACCCTTCCAATGCCGCGTTGCGTACACGAGGTAGAAATAGGTCCTTTCCACCAGCGGCTGCATGACCCTCGTTGACGTGACATACTCGAAGCTGCCCGCCGCTCGAAGGCGATTGCAGAAAACACCAAGGATCGCGGCCTCCCGGTCCTCGCCACCCGCGATCCGTTGCTCGATTTCGCTGCGCCAGGACAAACCGCCAAAGATCGGATCGAAGGAAGCCCGGACACTCGCCTGTGGGTTCTCCAACAAATGGCGATTGATGTCGTTGTACATGAAGTTGATGATGACCTCGCCCCGCAACCGCAGCAGCGGCTGCAGAGCGTTAAGGTCTACGCTCCAGCCGGTTGGATCGACAAAGATCAGCGAGAATGCATTGTTGATGAACCGGCGCGCCTCCTTGATATGATCCTGAAACTCGCCGCAAATCGTTATCGCTCCGGAGTTCGGAAACCGGGCAACGAGACGCCGAAGGTACTGAAAGGCGGATTGATCCCGCTCGACGAATAGGGCGCGAAAAGTTACGTCACGTCCGGCCTTCTGAAGGCCCTGCCGGACTGCCTCCAGCTTCGTCAATGCAATGAAGACAGAGGTGTCCCGGAAGTTCTCGTCGCCCGAGCGCCATGGGCCTGAGAAAGCATCGACGTACGCAAACTCCGACCAAGCGCCACCGGCCAGCGTGACGTAGGCAACCCGCTCAAGGTAGCGCTCAAGAAAGAAGTGCTTGACGAACGTCTGTTCCCGCCCTTGGTACCACGATGGATCAAGCATGATTGACCAATCCTCGTCTGCGTGGCAGTATGACGACCGCCTTCTATTCAGCGGCGAGACCGGACATTTGCCGTAATGCTGAACTTCTGCTTGCAGCATACGGGACTTGATTCCACTCCCGCGAATCAAGCGTTCTGCCGCCCGCCTTTGGCGTGAGCCCTCCCCACTGCTTGAAGAAGAAGGGCACTCCTTCCGAACGACATTGATCGCGGATGGCGCGGACCCATTCGATGTTCATCGGCCGTGCGCGCGGCCCGCTCTCGCCGCCAACAATGACCCAGTGGATCCCGCCCAAATCCAACCGTCCGACGGGGCCAATGAGCGGTTCTAGCGACAGGAAGCGGATGGCCGCCGGGGTCCCCTGCAGGTGGGCAACACGGGACAGAAATCGGCCATTTTCGACCGACACGCCCAGCCAGATGTGCGCCGGCGCCGCCCCGCCGGCGTACCGAAGGTTCACATACCTTCGCATGCGCGAGCTGCGCTTGGTGAGCACCTGGTATGTGTGCCAGGCCGCTTGCTCCATCGTGTCGAAAACCAGGTCCACATACGAACACGGAATCTTCTTGTGGAACAGATCACTCATTGAATTGACGAAGATCATTCGCGGCTGACGCCACTTTTTCGGCTGCTCAAGCCGCGCCGGTCGCAACGACAGGTCGAATCCAGTTTCGAATGGATGTCCAGCGACGCCCCTGAACCGCTCGGCAAACCGCTCAGCGTAGCAGTTGTCGCAGCCCAGGCTGACCTTCGTGCACCCCGTAACGGGGTTCCAAGTCGCGTCCGTCCACTCTATGGCGGTGCGGTCACCCATTCCTCCCTCCGCGAACGTTTACGGAACATAACAAGAAAATCAAGCCGGGTAAAGTGTTGCCGCGCAAACAGACGCAGTGTCCTGGTCAGACGTGAGCGCCGGCCGCTCACGGACGGCATTGGCCGTGGCCGCGGACGATGTACTTGAAGCTGGTGAGCTGCTCGACGCCGACGGGGCCGCGCGCGTGCAGCTTGCCAGTCGCAATGCCGATTTCCGCCCCCATGCCGAACTCGCCGCCGTCGGCAAACTGGGTCGAGGCGTTGACGAGCAGGATGGCGCTGTCGATCCGGTTGACGAACGCTTCCGCCGCGGCTGCATCCTCGGTGATGATCGCTTCGGTGTGCTGTGAGGAATGGCGCTGAATGTGGGCGATCGCTTCCTCCAGGCCGTCGACGATGCGCACCGAAAGGATGGCGTCGAGATACTCCGTGTCCCAGTCGGCCTCGCTTACGGGAAGCACGCGGGCGTCGAGGGCTTGGGTTGCCGCATCGCCGCGGATCTCGCAGCCGGCATTGATCAGATCGTCCAGGATCGGCGGCAGCATCCGCGCGGCAACGGCGCGGTCGATGAGAAGCGTTTCGGTCGCCCCGCAGATGCCGGGCCGGCGCATCTTGGCGTTAAAGGTGACGCGCCGTGCCATCTCGGCATCGGCCTTGGCGTGAATGTAGGTATGGCAGATGCCTTCCAAGTGCTTGAACAAGGGCACCCGGCTCTCCGCCGTCACCCGCTCGATCAAGGACTTGCCGCCGCGCGGGACGATGACATCGATCCATTCGGTCATCCGCAGCATGGCGCCGACGGCAGCGCGATCGGCGGTCGGCACCAGTTGGATTGCGGCTTCCGGCAAGCCCGCCGTGGCCAAGCCTTCGCTCAAGCACGCCATGATCGCGAGCGATGACTGCAGGCTTTCGGAGCCGCAGCGCAGGATCGCCGCATTGCCGGCCTTGAGGCAGAGCGCGCCCGCGTCCGCGGTGACGTTGGGGCGCGATTCATAGATGACGCCGATGACGCCCAAGGGCGTGCGCACGCGCTCAATCGCAAGGCCGTTCGGCCGCTCCCAGGCGGCGATTACCTGGCCGACCGGGTCCGGCAACAGCGCGATCTCCTCCAGGCCCTTGGCCATCGCCTCGATGCGCGCCTCGTTCAGCACCAGCCGCTCGATCAGCGCCGCGTTCAAACCGCGCGCCCGTGCAGCCTCAACATCGCGCGCATTTGCGGCAAGGATGGCTGGCGCGTGCGTGCGGATCGAGCGCGCGGACGCGTTCAGCGCCTCGTTCTTGGCTGCCGTCGTTGCCGTCGCCAGCACGCTCGCGGCGGCACGCGCCTTGCGGCCGAGGCTTTCCATCATGGCGGCGATATCAGCCTCCGGCTGCCCAGCCGTCGGCGCTGGTGCCAGCGCAGCCTGTCCGCTCATGCCATATCCTCCCGCTCCAGGGTGAGGTCGTCCCGGTGGATAATCGCGTTGCGGCCGCGGTAACCGAGACAGGCCTCGATCTCGCTGCTCTTGCGGCCCATGATGCGGCGCACGTCGGCGGCCGCGTGCGCGCTCAAGCCCTTGCCCAGGAGCCTGCCTTCGGCGGTGCGCACCTCGACTGCGGCACCGCGGCTGAACTCACCGACGACGCCGACGACGCCGGCCGGCAACAGGCTCTTGCCGTTGCCGAGTGCACGCACTGCGCCGGCATCGACGACGATCGCGCCTTGTGGCTTCAAGGTGCCAGCGATCCAGCGCTTGCGTGCGGCCTGTGGCGTCGCCTGCGGCAGAAACCAGGTGCACCTCGCGCCGTCCTCGATCCGCTTGAGCGGCGAGAGCGCATGGCCATCGGCAATCACCATGCGGCAGCCGGCGTTCACCGCAATACGGCCGGCGGCGATCTTGGTGATCATACCGCCGCTGCCGAAGCCGTTGGCTGTCTCGCCGGCCATCGCTTCCAGCTGCGGCGTGATCTCATGCACTTCCGCAATCGGCTCGGCGCCCGGGGTCTTGTGCGGATCGGCGGTGTAGAGGCCGTCGACATCGGACAACAGGACGAGCGTATCGGCGCTCACCATGTCGGCGACACGCGCGCTCAAGCGATCGTTGTCGCCGAAGCGGATCTCGTCGGTCGCAACCGTATCGTTCTCGTTGATGAGCGGCACCGCACCCAGTTCCAGGAGTGTCGTCAGCGTGTTGCGCGCGTTGATGTAGCGCCTGCGGTCCTCGCTGTCGGCGAGCGTCAACAGAACCAGGGCGACCGTAATGTCATGGCGGCCAAGCAGCTCCTGGTAGGCATGCGCGAGGCGGATCATGCCGGTCGCAGCCGCCGCCTGCTTTTCCTGCAAGCGCAACACCCCGGTGGCAAAGCGCAGGTGGCGGCGCCCCAGCGCGATCGCGCCCGAGGAGACGATCAGCACCTCCTGGCCACGGGCGCGGCAGCGCGCGATGTCGTCGACGAGCGCGTCCAGCCAGGCGCGGCGCAGCTCGCCCGTGGTCTCGTCAACCAGGAGCGTCGAGCCGATCTTGACCACCAGCCGATGCCCATCGGCGAGCGCCCGGCTCTCGCGAACAAGGGTCATGGCACTGGCTCCGGCGTTCGCTCGTCAGCGGTCGTGTCGGCGCATTCGACGTGCACAAGCCGCGCGATCGCGGCGGTGACGGCATCGATGCCGGCCCCAGTCGCCCCGGAGGCAGCCAGCACGGTCGCCCCACCGGCGGCTGCCGCCAAGGCTTGGCGGCGCTCCGCGAGCTCAGCCGGATCGATCGCATCGATCTTGTTGAGGACGATCAGCTCCGGCTTCTCGGCCAACCCGGCGCCATAGGCCTCAAGTTCGTGCCGGATGGTGCGGTAGGCGGAGGCAACATCCGCCGCGCTACCGTCGACCAGGTGGACAACGACGCGGCAGCGCTCGATGTGGGCGAGAAAGCGATCGCCCAGCCCGGCGCCTTCATGCGCGCCCGCAATCAGGCCAGGGATGTCGGCCAGCACGAACGGCGCCGGCACCGCCTCGACAAGGCCGAGGTAAGGGTGCAGCGTCGTGAACGGATAGGCCGCGACCTTCGGCCGCGCGCGCGAGACGGCGGCCAGGAGCGTCGATTTGCCGGCGTTCGGCAGACCGACCAGGCCGGCATCGGCCAACAGCTTCAGGCGCAGGATGATGGTGAAGTCTTCAGCCGGCTGGCCCGGGTCGGCCCGGCGTGGCGCCCGATTGGTCGAGGATTTGAAGTGCGCGTTGCCAAGACCGCCGCGGCCGCCGCGGGCGATGACGGCGCGCTGCCCGGGCGCGACCAGATCAGCGAGCAGGCCCTCGCCGTCCTCGGTGAGGATCTCCGTGCCGACCGGCACCTTGAGCACGACATCGGCACCGCGGGCGCCGGTGCGGTTGCGGCCGGCACCGTGACCGCCACGGCCGGCCTTGAAGTGCTGGCGGAAACGATAGTCGATCAGCGTGTTGAGCGCGGGCACGGCCTCCGCAACGACATCGCCGCCGTCGCCGCCGTTACCGCCATCGGGTCCGCCGAAGGGAATACACCGCTCGCGCCGGAACGACAGGCAGCCGTTGCCGCCGCTGCCGCTCCACACCATGACCCTGGCCTGGTCGATGAACTGCACGCGCGAACGATCCTGAAACGCTATGCCGGCGCGTCATTCGCGCACGCCTTGGCCGCCGGCTGCAGGCGCCCGCGCCTGAGCTTACGCCAGCGGTTCGATCGCGACGTAAGTCCGCTGCAGGGCTTTGCGATGAAACACGACGCGGCCCTCGACGAGGGCGAACAGCGTGTGGTCCTTGCCGATGCCAACACCAGCACCGGGGTGAAACTTGGTCCCGCGCTGGCGGATGATGATGTTGCCCGGAATGACCTTCTGGCCGCCGAACTTCTTCACGCCGAGACGGCGGCCGGCGCTGTCGCGCCCGTTGCGCGAGCTACCGCCTGCTTTCTTGTGCGCCATCGCTTCGTTCTCCTCAGACTTCGTCGGCTGTCGCCGCAGCGGCCGGGGCTTCGCTTTCCACTGCCGCCGGTGCTTGCGCGCGCGGCTCGGGTGCGGTGCCGTCGGCGCTGATCGCGGTGATGCGCACGACCGTCTGTTCCTGGCGGTGACCGCGCAGCCGGCGGTAGTTCTGCCGGCGCTTCTTCTTGAACACCAGAATCTTGGCGCCGCGCTGCTGTGCCAGCACTTCTCCGAACACGCGCGCCTCGTCGGGCACTTGGGCGCCGATCAGGGGCGGCACGGCCGCTCCGGCAAGCATAAGGACATCGTCGAAAGCAACGACATCGCCGGGCGCACCGGCCAGCCGCTCGATGACGATGCGGTCGTTCTCGGCAACGCGATGCTGCTTGCCGCCGGTGCGTATGATTGCGTACATGCCCGTGACCACGAAAACAAATTTACCCGTCCGCGCCTTATCGCGAGGCGCGGCCATGAGCGCGGGACTATACGGGCTCGCGCACGCTTGTCAACCACCGCCGCCGGGCGAAACCTCAGCCCCGCCGCCCCATCACCCGGGCGCATACCGATCGCGCATTTCGCGTTTCAACGTCTTGCCGGCGACGTTGCGCGGAAACTCGTCGTAGAAGACGACATCGGTGATGCGCTGAAACTTGGCACCGACCCGCGTGTTGGTCCAGGTGTGCAATTCGTCCGCCGTCACCGCAGCGCCGCTGCGCAGCACGACGGCTGCGACCGGAACCTCGCCCCACTTGGCGTCCGGGGCGCCAAACACCGCGACTTCGCGCACATCCGGATGCTGGCCAATCACCTCCTCGATGTCGCGCGGGTAGACGTTGACGCCGCCCGACAGGATCATGTCCTTGATCCGGTCGACGAGATAGAGATAGCCCTCGTCATCGCAGTAGCCGGCATCCCCGGAGTGGAGCCAGCCGTCGCGGATAGCCTTCGCCGTCAGGTCCGGCCGCTTGTAGTAGCCCGGCATCAGGCACGGGCTGCGGCCGACGATTTCGCCCACCTCGCCCGGTGCGGCGTCGGTGCCGTCCTCGCGCACGATCTTGATCTCCATGAACGGCGGCGGGCAGCCGACCGAGCCCTCCTTGCGGATCGAATCGTGCTTATCCAGCACCGTCATCAGACCCTCGGTCAGGCCGTAAAGCTCGTAGAAGCGGCCCGGCAGCAGCTCGTTGATCCGCTTCTTGTGCTCGATCAGCAGCGGCGCACCGATGTTGTGCAGCATCTCAAGCGACGAAAGCTTTTCCGGCGTGAACGCCTTGCTGTCCAGGACCTGGATGATCTGCGCCGGCACCATGACGATGTGGGTCACTTTCTCGGCCGCTATCGTCTCGATGACCGCCTCGGCATTGAAGGTTTCGTGCAGGATGTAGCTCGCACCGGCAAACATCCACGGCATCAGATCGACCATCGCGCCGTTGAAGACGATCGAACCGGCATGCAGGACGACGCTTTCGGGGATGATGCGGAAGCTCATGGCGAAGATCATGCAGTACATCGCCCGCACATAGTGGGTGTGGACAATGCCCTTCGGCAGCCCGGTGGTGCCGCTCGAGTACATGATGTTGAAAACGTCATGCTCGGTCAGGCCAGTCTCCGGTGGATTGTCCTCGCTCGCATCGGCAACGAAGGTCTCGTAGGAGCGGAAGCCTTGAGGCGGCGCGCCATCGCCGACGAGGATCCAGCGATCGGCCGCGATCGCCGGCAGTTGCGGGCGGATGCGCTGGAACGTCTCGGTAAAGCTGACATGGCCGAGGACGAGGACGGTATCGGAGTCGGCCAGCAGCGATATCAGGCCTGCGTCCTGCAACAACGGGCTCATCGGCACGATAACGGTGCCGCTCTTGGCAGCGGCCCAGTAGGCGGCCATCAGCTGGGTGCAGTTCGGCAGCACGGTTGCCACCTTATCGCCCTTCTTCAAACCTGCTGCCCGAATCGCGTTGGCGAGCTTGTTCACGTAAGCGTTGAACGCCCGGTAGGTGAAGCGTTGGTCGCCGCAGAGAAACGCCAAGTGGTCGCCGCGAAAGCGCGCGTGCCTTGGCAAAAGCATCCCGATGTGCATGGCCGCCCCTTGCGAAGATTAATTCCCTGACCTGCGGCCGACGATACACCAGCCCGGCCAGCCTTGACAAACCAGCACCAGCGCAGGCGCGTTCTGCGCATCAACACTGACAGGGCTGTCCCGATCCATGAATGGCCGGCCGCCGCCGGCCATAACGATGAAGAGGGGTGGGTGGGCGTCTCCCTCCCCGCCATCATGTGCGCTCTCGAACGCGCCGCCTGAGCTGCGCTGCTGGTGCGGTAGCGGTCACCGGAATCCGCCGGGCGGCGGGTCCGGCCGCCATCGGCTCAGACGTCGAGGTTGGCGACGTTGAGCGCGTTGTCCTCGATGAATTCGCGCCTCGTTTCGACGGTATCACCCATGAGCGTCGAGAAGACCTCCTCGGCGTCATCGGCGTGGCTGATGCGGACCTGAAACAGCGAGCGCGCGTTCGGATCCAGCGTTGTGTGCCACAGCTGATCGGCGTTCATCTCGCCCAAGCCCTTGTAGCGCTGGATCGCCACGCCGCGGCGGCCGATCTCCATCACCGCTTCGACGAGCCCCAGCGGGCCGGTGATCGGGTGCTCCTTGTCCTTGACGAGGAGCAGGCCCGGCTGGCGATAGATCTCCTGCAGCATGTCGATCTTGGCGCTGATCTTGCGCGCCTCGCCGGTCTCGATCAGCTTGGAATCGATGACATGGCGCTCCGCGACGCCGCGCACGGTGCGACTGAAGGCAAGCGCGCCCTCCGTTACGGCGCCGCGCCATCCGCGCTCGCCGGGCTTTTCCAGGGCATCGAGCTGGGCCGCCACCGCCGCCGCCGCCGCGGCCGCCCGCTCGGGCTCGGTCAGCGTCCGCGGATCCAAAGCGCCTGCGATTGCCGCCTGCTCCAACAGGTGGAGCGGCAGATGCTGCGCCAACCGGCGCAGCCGGCCGGTGACGGTGCGCGCCTCGTCGACGAGGCGGCGCAGATCGGCGCCCGCCATCTGCTCGCCGCTGTGGATGGTGAAAACCGCGCCCTCCTGGATCGCTGCCGTCATCAGGTGATCTTCGAGCGCACCATCGTCCTTGAGGTAGACCTCCGACGAGCCGCGCTTGGCACGGTAGAGCGGCGGCTGGGCAATGTAGAGGTAGCCGCGATCGATGATGTCTGGCATCTGCCGGAAGAAGAATGTCAGCAGAAGGGTGCGGATGTGGCTGCCGTCGACATCGGCATCGGTCATCAGGATGATCTTGTGATAGCGGCACTTACCGATGTCGAAGTCTTCCCGGCCGATGCTGGTGCCGAGCGCTGCAATCAGCGTACCGATCTCGGCCGAGCCCAGGATCTTGTCGAAGCGCGCCCGCTCGACGTTGAGGATCTTGCCTCGGAGCGGCAGGATCGCCTGGTTGGCACGGTTGCGCGCCTGCTTCGCCGTGCCGCCGGCCGAGTCGCCCTCGACGATGAACAGTTCGCTGCGGGCCGGGTCGCGCTCCTGGCAATCGGCGAGCTTGCCCGGCAGCGAGGTGATGTCGAGCGCGCCTTTGCGCCTGGTCAGCTCGCGCGCCTTTCGAGCCGCCTCACGCGCTGCCGCCGCCTCGACGATCTTGCCGAGCACTTTTTTGGCTTCGGTCGGGTTCTCCTCGAACCAGCGGTCGAGCTGCTCGCCGACGATCGACTCAACGACCGGGCGCACCTCCGAGGACACCAGCTTCTCCTTGGTCTGGGAGGAGAACTTCGGGTCCGGAACCTTGACCGAAAGCACGCAGGTCAGTCCTTCGCGGGCGTCGTCGCCGGTGATCGCGATCTTGTCCTTCTTCGCCCACACGGCCGAGTAGGCCTGGACCGTGCGCGTCAGCGCGCCGCGGAAGCCGGCTAAATGCGTACCGCCGTCCCGCTGCGGGATGTTGTTGGTGAAGCACAGCATCGTTTCGTGGAAGCTGTCGTTCCACTGCAGCGCCGCCTCGACCACCAGACCGTCCTTCTCGCCGCGGACCATGATCGGCGCCGCGATGATCGGCGCTTTCGAGCGGTCGAGATAGGCGACGAAGGCCTTGAGCCCGCCTTCATAATGCAGATCAAGCTGGCGCGGCTCGACGGCGCGGGTATCGATCAGCCTCATCCGCACGCCCGAATTGAGAAAGGCGAGCTCGCGCAGGCGGTGTTCGATGGTGGCGTAATCGAACTCGGTCATCGTAAAAACGTGCGCAGACGGAAGGAACGTCAGCTGCGTTCCCGTCTGCGGCGTTCCCTGGGCCGTGGGGGCGGTGTCGCCGACGACGGCCAGCGGCGCCTCCGCATCACCGTCACGGAAGCGCATACAGTATTCGTGCCCATCCCGCCGGATGCGCAGCTCCAGCCATTCCGAGAGCGCGTTGACGACCGAGATTCCGACGCCGTGCAGACCGCCCGAGACCTTGTACGAATTACTGTCGAACTTGCCGCCGGCATGCAGCCGGGTCATGATCACTTCTGCCGCCGAAACCCCTTCCTCCTCGTGCAGATCGACCGGAATGCCGCGGCCGTTATCGGTCACGGTCACCGAGCCATCGGCGTTAAGCTGGACGACGATCTCCGTGCAGTAGCCGGCAAGCGCTTCGTCGATCGCGTTGTCGACCGCCTCGTAGACCATGTGGTGCAGACCGGAGCCGTCATCGGTGTCGCCGATGTACATCCCAGGCCGCTTGCGCACGGCTTCGAGGCCACGCAGCACCTTGATCGAGGTGGCGTCGTAAACATCCCCTGCAGGCGCGGTCGTTTCGCTCATGAGGTTCGCACTACTCCCTTCAAACCGCCGCTGCCGCTGCGGCCGCGCGTGCCGGCGCAGCAGCACCGACGGTAAAGAACTGCGCCCGGCCGTTGAGCGGCGCAAACACGCCGGCATCGGTGCCGGCGTACCACGCCTGACCGCCGACGGCCTCGACGCACTCGAACAGCGCCTGGCGGTGCCAGGGGTCGAGGTGCGCCGCCACCTCGTCGAGCAGCAACAATGGCGCCGCCGACCGTTCGCGGCGCTGCAGCCGGGCGCTCGCGAGAACCAGCGCAATCAGAAGCGCCTTCTGCTCTCCCGTCGAGCACGTCCGCGCCGGCCGGCCGGATGCGGCATGGGCGACGGCGACCTCGGCGCGGTGCGGCCCAACCTCGGCGCCGCCGGTCTCGGCATCGCTGCGGCGCGAAGCAGCCAACGCCGCGCGCAGCCGATCCTCGACGGCGAGCGCCGGCTGCTCGTCGAGCCAACCCTCAACCGCTCCCGCAACGGCAACAGAAGCGGCCGGAAACGGCCGGGCTTCGGCGCCGGCACTGGTCAGCCGTTCCGCCGTCTCCCGGCGGGCAGCCGCGATCGCGACGCCATGGCCCGCCATCGTCTTCTCCAGTGCGGCAAGCCAGGATGCCTCCCGCGTGCCCGCACGCAAGAGCCGGGATCGTTCCTGCATCGCCCGCTCGTACGCGTTCAGGCGGCCGGCGTGAGCCGGGTCGGAGCCGAACACCAAGCGGTCAAGAAAGCGCCGTCGCGCCCCGGCGCCATCCATGAACAACCGGTCCATGTCGGGTGTCAGCCACAAGACGCTCGCCACTGCCGACAGTGCTGCCTGACTGCGTGCCCGCTCGCCGTTGATCCGTACTTCACGGCGCTCGTGACCCGCGCCGCCTTCCGCGCAGCCGGTTCCGACATCGATCGGCCCGTCCGCCGTGCACAGTCTGGCTGCCACCGCCCACGCCGCCGCCGCCTCACCATCGGCCGGCCGCCACGCCAACTCCTCAATCCGTGCGCGGCGCAGGCCGCGGCCAGGCGAGAGCAGCGACAGTGCCTCAAGGATGCTCGTCTTGCCGGCGCCGTTGCGCCCGGTCAGCACGACCGGCGCCGGCTCCGTCACGAGCCGCAGGCCGTGATGGCAGCGAAACGTGCTGAGGCTGAGGCGCGCCACCGATGGCACGCCGGCAGCCGCCCCACGATCGCCACCCTCGGCCGCGCGATCACACAACCCTGCGATGTCGTGCAAGGGCACCCTTGTCCATCGATCAGACGCGCATCGGCATCAGGACGTACAGCGCACTGGCATCGCCGAGTTCCTGAATGATCGTCGGCGCACCGGAATCGGCCATCAGGAGACGCACACTCTCGCCGCGGACCTGCTGCGCGATATCGAGGAGATAGCGTGAATTGAAGCCGATCTCCATCCCCTCGCCGGCGTATTGGACCTCGATCTCCTCAGTCGCGCTGCCGTGATCCTGGCTGGTCGCCGTGAGGACGAGGACACCGTCCGCCACCTTCAGCTTCACCGCACGGGTTCGGTCGCTGGAGATGGCTGACACGCGATCTACTGCGGCCGCAAACGGCTTGCATTCGACATCCAGCTGCTTGTCGTTGTGCAGGGGGATCACCCGCCCGTAGTCGGGGAAGGTGCCGTCGATCAGCTTCGAGGTCAGCACCGCCCGGCCGGCGGCAAACCGCACCTTCGAGTCGGAGAGCGCGATTTCGACCTCGGCGTCGGCATCCTCCAAAATCGCCCGCACCTCCGCCACCGTCTTGCGCGGCACGATGATGCCCGGCATGCCGGCGGCACCGGTCGGCTGTGGAACATCGACGCTGGCGAGCCGGTGGCCGTCGGTGGCAACCGCGCGCAAGACGTCGACACCATCGCGCGTGCACGTGTGCAAATAGATGCCGTTCAGGTAATAGCGCGTTTCCTCGGTCGAAATGGCGAACCGGGTCCGATCGATCAGACCGCGCAGCGCATCGGCTTGGAGGCGGAAACGATAGGGCAGTTCGCCGCCCGACATCAGCGGAAAATCCTCGACCGGCAGGCAGGCCAGTGTGAACCGCGAGCGATCACAGCGGAGCGCCAGCCGCTCGCCGCCGTCAACGCTCTCCAGATCGACGGACGCCCCGTCGGGGAGCCTGCGAACGATGTCGTGCAGGGTGTGGGCGGGCGCGGTCACGGCGCCATCGCCCTGCACCTCGGCAGCGACCCCGTCCATCACCTCCAGGTCCATGTCGGTGGCCTTTAGGCGCAATTCGCCGGAATCGGCCTCGAGCTTGACATTCGAGAGGATCGGAATCGTCGTTCGACGCTCGACCACGCTCTGCACGTGACCAAGGGCTTTCAACAGTGCGGAGCGGTCGATGGTAAGTTTCATCGTCTTGGAATTCCGAGGCAATCCCATCCCGCGGCGGCCAACGAGATGCCCTCAGGCGGGCCGTCTTGTGGCAATCGAGATCCCGTGCCGCCGCGATGACGGATATCAAGTCTTCTCATTATCCATGCACTATAGCAGAGCGCGCGCGCACCTGCAGCGTGTTCGTGCGCGGATCGAAGCAATTGCGCCGCCGAACGCTACCCTTGCAGGATCCGGCGCAGGAGTTCCAGGTCCTCGGCGAAGGCAGCGTCCTGGGTCTTGATCTCCTCCACCTTGCGCACGGCATGCATGACCGTTGTGTGGTCGCGACCACCGAACTTGCGACCGATTTCAGGCAGCGAACGCGACGTGAGCTGCTTGGCGAGGTACATGGCGACTTGGCGCGGCCGCGCCACCGAGCGCGCCCGACGCGCGGAGTGCATGTCGGCAATGCGGACGTTATAGTGCGAGGCCACCTGCTTTTGGATCTCGTCGATCGTGACGCGGCGGTCGTTGGCCCGCAGCAGGTCGTGGAGGACCTCCTGGGTCGTCTCGATGGTGACGTCGCGACCCATCAGTTGCGAATGCGCAACGACACGGTTGAGCGCCCCTTCGAGCTCGCGGACGTTGGACGTGATCCGGTGTGCGAGGAACTCCTTGACCTTGCGCGGAACGACGACGCCGAACTGCTCCGCCTTGGATTCAAGAATGCCCAGGCGCAGCTCGTACGTCGTGGCGTGAATATCGGCGACCAGCCCACAGCTCAGCCGCGACTTGAGGCGCTCCTGCATACCCTCCAGATCGCTCGGCGACTTGTCGGCAGAGAGCACGATCTGCCGGCCCTGATCGACCAAAGTGTTGAAGGTATGGAAGAATTCCTCTTGCGTCGAATCCTTGCCGGCGATGAACTGGACGTCATCGATCATCAACACGTCGACCGAACGGAACTGTTCCTTGAAATCCACCGTGCTCTGCTCACGCAAGGCACGGATAAAGCGATACATGAACTTTTCCGCCGACAGGTAGATCACCGAGCGCCCCGGTTGACGGGTATGGATGTGCCAGGCGACCGCGTGCATAAGATGCGTCTTGCCGAGGCCAACGCCGCCATAGAGGAACAGCGGGTTGAAGGGAACATTCGTCGCCTCTGCCACCCGGCGCGCGGCGGCATAGGCGAACTCGTTCGGTTTGCCGACGACGAAGCGATCGAATGTGCAGCGGGGATCGAGCGGCGCGGCGATATCGATGACGCCCGTCTCGCGCCCGCCGTTGGCGCGGTCCTGAGCATTCTCTGCGCGCACAGGCTGGGCGCTTGACCGCACGGACTTGGCGATCGCGGCTTCGGCCGCGCCCTGCCCGCGCTCGTCCACCCTGCACCTGCCCGGTGCCGGAGTGGTCGGCTGCCCACACACCCGCGACGGCTGTACGACGAACTCGATACTCTTGACGGCCGGATTCTGGTCCAACCACAGGCTGCGCAAGCGGTCGGCGTAGTGGGCAATCACCCAGTCACGCATGAACCGTGTCGGCACGGCGATCATGACCGTCCCGTCGTCAGTCTCGCGGACAGCCATCGGCTTCAGCCAGCTACGATAGGCGGCCTCGCCGATCTCGGACCGCAGCAGCTTGCTAACTTTCGCCCACTGCGTCTCAAGATCCGAAGACCACGTGTTGTTATCACTCGAATGAACTGTTTCACTATGAGTCATATTTCCGTCGCCTCGTCGACAAAATACGGTTCAGTGCAACGGGGATGTCTTGTCTCTTGCAAAGAGAAAGGGTCGGCCGCAAAAGCTTGCGATCGTGGCTACCGGTAATGTCGATGACCCCAGCCGCAAGATCCGAAGGTGCTGTTAAGTCGCCACCATTCGGACAGTCCCCTCGCCTCGCTCCCTGTTCCTTAAGTGCCTCACAACAGCGCAAAAACAGTCACGCAAAGATGGCCCGATCAGCAGACCAATGGGTTCGCAAGGCACTCAAAATCCAAGAACATCCCGATAACACGCCTTACAGTCCGGCGGGAAGCCCCGCCCATTCTTATATTTTCTCCCCCACAAGAGAGTGCATTTTATTTTATTGACATAGGAGGCAGTCAAAACTTCCGCGTAGCGCAGAACTGCCCCCTCACACTCAATCATTATTTTCCCAGCGAGCGTTTAGAACGGAAGGATACGGATCAGGCCGCCGCCACGCAATGAGGCCGAATGGCGAACGACAAAAAAAAATCGCTTGACAGGCTAATTGTGACACCTGTCAAGCGACCACTCTCACGTGTAGACGCCAGAATAGAGCTCGGCTTTATTGCTTATTCTTGCGTATCAAACGGTCTGGTCAAGCCGACATACTCTTTATGCGCGCAGACAGACGCGAGAGCCGGCGTGCAACCGTATTCCGGTGGACGAATCCCCTGGCCGCTCCGCGCATGAGTTCCGGCTGCAGGGAACGAAAAGCGTCCGTCGCCTCCGCCTTGTTGCCGCCGGCGATTGCCGTTTCGACCTTCTTCAGCGAAGTCCGGATACGCGACGTGCGCGTCCGGTTAATGCGCGTCCGCTTTTTCGTCTGCCTGATGCGCTTTTTGGCAGAAGGGTGATGGGCCATCGCTCAAACGCTCCGTGATTTCCAAGGCTTTGGGGGCAAAAGCCGGCGCCTTCCTTACCTGCGGTGACGCGGGCCGTCAACCGGGCGCGTGACCGCAGCGACTGCCTTAGCGGTTCTGGAAGGCCGGCTTGCGCTTTTCGGCGAACGCATTCATGCCTTCCTTCTGGTCGGCGGTGGCGAAGATCGAATGGAACAGCCGCCGTTCGAAGCGCATTCCCTCGGAGAGTGGCAGTTCGAACGACCGGTTTACGGACTCCTTGATCATCAGCACCATCGGCCGCGACATTTTGCCGATCGTCTCCGCCATCGCGATGGCCTGCTGCACGAGTTCAGCCGCTGGCACAACGCGGCAGACAAGCCCGGCGCGCTCCGCCTCGTCAGCCTTCATCCGCCGGCCGGTCAGGCACAAATCCATCGCCTTCGCTTTGCCGACTGCGCGGGTGAGGCGCTGCGTGCCGCCGAGGCCGGGAATGGCCGCGATCATGATCTCGGGCTGGCCGAATTCGGCTGTATCAGAGGCGATGATCATGTCGCACATCATCGCGAGCTCGCAGCCGCCGCCAAGCGCCAGACCGGACACGGCCGCAATCACCGGCTTGCGGCACAGCGAGGCCTTTTCCCACTTCACGGTGAGGAAGTCCTCCAGGTAGCAATCCATGAAGGACTTGTCCTTCATCTCCTTGATATCGGCACCAGCGGCGAAGGCGCGTTCGCTCCCGGTGATGACGATGGCACCGATGGCATCGTCGCCGTCGAACGCATCGAGCGCTTCGCCCAGCTCCTTCATCAATTGTTGATTCAGCGCGTTCAGTGCCTTGGGTCGATTGAGCGTGATCAGCCCGGCCGTACCGCTGGTCGAAACGGTGATGCATTCGTACGTCATACTTCCCTCCGGTCCCTCTTTGCCGATGTCTTGCGATGGCGGGCCGATCGGCGCCGCGCTTGTAGGCGGCAATTATGGCAAGGGGCCGCGCCCGCGTACAGCGGCGCGGTGCCGCAGCGCAGCGTAAACTTGCGTCTCTCTAAAGCTGCCGACGCGGGCAATAGTAAGTTGCCCGGCCACCCTGCACGATGCGCTGTATACCGCCGGCTGCATCCGCATCGCAGGAGCAACCAGGACACGGCCGGCCGGCCCGGTCATAAACGGCGAAGCTGTGCTGGAAGCAGCCCAACTCGCCCGACGGCTGAACATGATCCTTGAGCGAGGAGCCACCGGCCGCAATCGCCTCAGCAAACACGGCACCGATGGCAGCAGTCAGCCGCGCCAGCCCACGCGCCGGCACGCTGCCCGCCTCCCGCGCCGGCGACAGCCCGGCTCGGAACAGGCTCTCCGACGCATAGATGTTGCCCATGCCAGCGACCACCGCCTGATCCATCAGCGCCATCTTGAGGGCCGAACGCCGGCCGGCAAGGCGGGACCGCAGGTAGGCTGCGGTGAAACCCGCGCTCAACGGATCGACCCCAAGACCGACCAGGCGCGGATGCCGATCGATCGCGTCTGCCGCTGCGAGGTCCATGAAGCCGAACCGGCGCGGATCGTGAAACGCGATCTCCATTCCGGCATCGGTGCCGATGACGAGATGGTCATGGGTCAGGCGGCCGGCGTCCGCCCCGAAGCGAAAGCTGCCCGACATGCCGAGATGGACCAGCCACACCCAGTCGCCCGTCAAGTTGATGAGCAGGTACTTGCCGCGCCGGTCGATGTCGAGAACGCGCTGCCCCTCGATCCGGCGGCCGAAATCGCGTGGCAGCGGAAACCGCAGGTCTGCCCGGCGGACGACGACGCGGCTCAGCGACCGGCCAAGGAGGGCAGGCATCAAACCGCGGCGGACGGTCTCGACTTCGGGCAGTTCCGGCATCGGCGCAAGGTAGCGCCGCCGCGCGCCTTCCGCTATGGTCCGCTGCCATGTCCCGCACCGACAATCCTAACACCCCGCAGCCAACGGCTACGCCCGCGGAGGAAACCACGCATTTTGGGTTTCGTACCGTCGGCGTGACCGAAAAGCCGTCGCTCGTGCGCGATGTCTTTGATAGCGTCGCCACCCGCTACGATCTCATGAACGACCTGATGAGCGGCGGCATTCACCGCTTCTGGAAGGCGGCGATGATCGACTGGCTCAACCCACGTCCCGGCATGACGCTCCTGGACGTCGGCGGCGGCACCGGCGACATCGCCTTCCGCTTCCGCGAACGCGGCGGCGGCCCGGTCATCGTGTGCGATGTCAATGCGCCGATGCTGGCCCAGGGCCGCGACCGTGCCATCGACCGCGGCTTCGTGCGCGAAATTGCCTGGGTCTGCGGCGATGCCGAACGGCTGCCGATCGCCGACGGTGCCGTCGACGCCTATGCGACCGCCTTCTGCCTGCGCAATGTCACGCACGTCGATCGGGCGCTTCGAGAGGCGCACCGCGTGCTGAAACCGGGCGGGCGGTTCCTCTGCCTCGAGTTCAGCCGCGTCGCCATGCCGGTACTCGACCGCCTCTATGACGCCTACTCCTTCAACGTCCTGCCGCTCTTGGGCCGCTTTGTTGCCGGCAACGCCGAGGCCTATCGCTACTTGGCGGAGAGCATTCGCCGGTTCCCGTCGCAGGAGCGGTTCACCGGCATGATCTCGGACGCCGGCCTCGATCTGGTCAAGTACCGCAACCTTTCGGGTGGCATCGTCGCCATGCATTCCGCATGGCGGACGTGATCGCCGCACCGGCGCCGCTGCCATGATCCATCCGCTGCGCAACATGGTACGGCTGGTCGTGCTGGCGCGCACGCTCGCGCGGCACGATGCCCTGTTCGTGTTCGAGGGCTTGGGATTTGCGCAGCCGCTCGCTGCCGCGGCGCGGCTCGTGTTCTGGAGCCGCGCACCGGGCCGGCCTGGGCAGCGCCTGGCGCGGGCGCTCAACGAGGCCGGGCCATCGTTCATCAAGCTCGGCCAAGCCCTGTCGACCCGCGCCGACCTGCTGGGCGAGGCGCTGGCGGCCGACCTCTCCGAACTGCAGGACCGCCTGCCGCCCTTTCCGGGCAGCGTTGCGCGGCAGACCATCGAGACCGAGCTGGGCCAGCCTGTGGAAAGCCTGTTCCGCTCCTTCGACGATACCCCCATCGCCGCCGCATCGATCGCGCAGGTCCACTTCGCCGTCGACAGCGACGGCCGAGAGGTTGCGGTAAAGGTCTTGCGGCCGGGGATCGAGCAGGCCCTCAAGCGCGACCTCGACTTGTTCTACTGGGTCGCCGGCCTGATCGAAGCCGCCGTGCCGGCGTGGCGTCGCCTGCGACCACGCGAGTCCATCGCTACCTTCGCCGCCACGGTCGAGATGGAGATGGACCTACGGTTCGAAGCGGCGGCCGCCTGCGAACTGGCGGAGAACTTTGCCGGCAACACGAGCTTCAAGGTGCCGGCCATCGATTGGCGCCGCACCGCCCGCCGCGTGCTGACGAGCGAGCGGATCGCCGGCATCCCGATTGACGAGCGCGACGCCTTGATCGCCGCCGGGCACGATCCGGAAGCATTGCTGACGCGCGCGGCGACGATGTTCTTTCTCCAAGTCTTCCGCGATGGCTTCTTTCATGCCGACCTGCATCCCGGCAACCTGTTCGTCCGCCCCGATGGTTCGATCGCAGCCGTCGACTTCGGCATCATGGGCAGGCTCGACCGCAAGGCGCGCCGGCACCTGGGCGAGCTCCTGCTGGCCTTCCTCACCCGCAATTATCAGCGCGCGGCCGAGGTCCACTTCGAGGCCGGCTGGATCCCGCAGGATCTCTCGGTTGCCACCTTTGCCCAGGCTTGCCGCTCGATCGCCGAGCCGATCATGGACAAGCCGCAGAATGAGATCTCGATGGCGCGGCTGCTGGGCCATCTGTTTCAGGTCACTGAGCAGTTCGCCATGACCACGCAGCCGGAACTCCTGCTGCTGCAGAAGACGATGCTGCTGGCGGAAGGAACCGGGCGCAAGCTGTGCCCGGAAGCGAACATGTGGTACCTGGCGCGGCCCTTGATCCAGGACTGGGTGGCAGCGAGCTTCGGGCCGGAGCAGCAGCTCCGCCAAGCGGTTGATGACGTCCGCGCCGGCATGGCACGCCTGCCGGAGGCGGTCCGACAGGCAGAGCGCGGGTTGAGCGCCCTTGCCGAGGGGACGCTGCGACTGCATCCGGATTCCCTGGCCCGGCTTGGCGGCAGCCCACGCTGGCAGCCGCCGGCGTGGCTCGCCTGGGCGCTTCTCACGGTGGCTGTCCTCGCGCTGTTGTTCCGCTAAAGGGACCGGGCCACCGCCCGCAGCGGTACCCGTGTGCCGCCATGCCGATATGTGCTTTTCGGTTCGCGCCTCCGGTCTGTTCTTGCCTCTGGGCGGGATCGCTCTACAATCAACAACACAGGAAAAAAGTGAAAACTGGCTGCGTATGTCGCCGCTCGTGGGAAAAAGAATTCTGCTGGTCATTTCCGGTGGGATTGCCGCCTACAAGTGCCTCGAGCTAATCCGGTCCCTGCGTGCGGCCGGCGCCTCCGTGCGGGCCGTGCTGACGCCGGCGGCAACTCAGTTCGTCACCCCGCTCTCTGTTGCCGCAATTACCGAAGACAAGGTGTTCAGCGATCTGTTTTCGTTGACTGACGAGAGCGAGATGGGCCACATCCGGCTGTCGCGCGAGGCGGATCTCGTGGTCGTTGCGCCGGCGACCGCGGACCTGCTGGCTCGTATGGCGGCCGGCATGGCCAACGATCTCGCACTCACCGCTCTCCTTGCTACCGACAAGCCGATCTTGTGCGCGCCGGCCATGAACGTGCGCATGTGGGAACATGCGGCAACGCAGGCCAACGTCGTGACGCTGGCCGGCCGCGGCGTCCGCTTCGTCGGGCCGGACGTGGGCGATATGGCCTGCGGCGAATACGGGCCGGGCCGGATGGCGGAGCCAGACGAGATCCTTGCCGCGATCGCCCAGCATTTCGCCTGCGGCCAGCGCCTTGCCAACCGAAGGGCCCTGGTCACCAGCGGGCCGACGCGCGAACCGCTCGATCCCGTCCGCTTCTTGAGCAATCGCTCGTCCGGGCGGCAGGGTCATGCCATCGCCGCGGCGCTCGCCCGCTTCGGGGCTCGGACACAGCTGGTCTCCGGCCCGACAGCACTGCCCGATCCGCCGGCCGTCCAGGTTGTCCACGTGGAAACGGCCCAGCAGATGCTGGCGGCGTGCGAACAAGCGCTCCCCGTCGATATCGCCGTCTGCGCGGCGGCCGTGAGCGACTGGCGGGCGGCCGAACCGCAGCCGGATAAGATCAAGAAGGAAGCGGGCGCCGCACCGGAGCCGCTCCGGCTGGTCGAAAACCCGGACATCCTCGCCACCTTGAGCCGCGCCGCAACCCGCCGGCCGACGCTTGTCATCGGCTTTGCCGCGGAAACCAGCCGCCTTCTCGACAACGCTGTTGAAAAGCGCCGGCGCAAAGGCTGCGACTGGATCCTCGCCAACGACGTATCCGCCGCGACCGGCACCTTCGGCGGCGAGACCAACGAGGTTCACCTGATCAGCGCCGACGGGACCGAGCTCTGGCCCCGCATGAGCAAGGAAGCGGTCGCCGAGCGTCTCGCGTTCGCGATCGCCGAAGCCCTGGAGGCTCACCCATGAGACCACTGCTCGGTCCCGCGGCTGTCCTCGTCCGCCAGCTGCCACACGGAGCCGGGCTGCCGCTGCCCTCGTACGCGACGGCGGGCAGCGCCGGCCTTGACTTGGCTGCCGCCGTCGAGGCGCCGATCGAGCTCGCTCCGGGGAGCCGTGCGCTGGTGCCAACCGGCATCGCGATCGCCCTGCCGCCGGGCTACGAGGGCCAGGTGCGGCCGCGATCCGGGCTTGCCGCGCGGCACGGCTTAACCGTTCTCAACAGCCCCGGCACCATCGACAGCGATTATCGCGGCGAGGTGGCGGTCATCCTGATCAACCTCGGCCAGGCTCCCTTCCGCGTGGAGCGCGGAATGCGGATCGCCCAGCTGGTGATCGCACCGGTGACAATGGCCCGGCTCTATGCCGTTGCCGAGTTGCCCGGCAGCAGCCGTGGCGAGGGCGGCTTCGGCTCGACCGGGAGCGATGTCACCAATGCCGGCGAACCGGCGTAGCACCATGCTTGGGATGTCACGCAAGGTCCTGTTTGCGATCGAGGCAGTGCTCGATATCGCCTACCATGCCGGCTCGGAGCCGGTGCAGAGCCGCGAGATCACCCGCCGGCAGGGCATTCCCCGGCGCTACTTGGAACAGGCCCTGCAGAGTCTGGTGCGCGACGGCATCTTAGTCGGCGTGCGCGGACCGCGCGGCGGCTACCGGCTCGCGCGCGAGCGCCGGCGCATCACCGTGGGCGAGATCGTGCGCGTCGTGCGCCCGGCCGAGAACGAGGATGATCCGCTGCAGGACGGCCCGACGTCACCACTTGGCTGCCAGGTGGTGCGACCGTTGTGGCTCGATCTGCAGGGCGAGGTGATGCTGCAACTGAACCGGATCACGCTTGACGACTTGTGCGGGCGGGCCAACGCGGCCGGGATCGTCAGCGAAGGCAGACAGGCGATCGACTTCGTCATCTAGCTGCAGAGCGTGGTCAACGAGGCACGGCGGATGCCCCCAGGCAGCACCGTCACTGGGGGCAGCGGACAACGGAAGTGGAAAGGGAGCGTTGCGACATGGACGAGACAGCGCAGCAGGCGCCGGCAGCCGATACCATCGGCCGCGGCCGGATTTTCGACAGCATTCTCGACACGATCGGCAACACGCCGCTGGTGCGGCTGAAAAAGCTCGCCGCCGATGCCGGCTGCGTGGCGCAGCTCACGGCCAAGTGCGAATTCTTCAATCCCCTGAGTTCGGTCAAGGACCGCATCGGCTTGTCGATGATCCGCGATGCCGAGGCAGCCGGTCGGATCAAGCCCGGCACCGTCCTGGTTGAACCGACTTCGGGCAACACTGGCATCGCGCTTGCTTTCGTCTGTGCGGCGCGCGGCTACCGGCTGATCCTCACGATGCCGGAAAGCATGTCGATCGAGCGGCGCAAGATGCTGGCGCTCCTGGGCGCCGAGATCGTCCTGACGCCGGCCGCCAAGGGCATGTCCGGTGCCATCGCCCGTGCCGAGGAGATCGTCAAGTCTACGCCAGGCGCCATGATGCCGCAGCAGTTCGCCAACCCGGCCAATCCGGAGATCCATCGCCTCACCACGGCGGAGGAAATCTGGCGCGATACCGCCGGCCAAGTCGACGTCATGATTTCCGGCGTCGGCACCGGCGGCACGCTTACGGGGTGCGCCGAGGTGATCAAGGCGCGGCGGCCCGGATTCCGCATGGTGGCGGTGGAACCCGAAGACAGCCCCGTGCTTTCGGGCGGTGTACCGGGTCCACACAAGATCCAAGGCATCGGCGCCGGTTTCATTCCTGCCATTCTCAACACGTCGCTGATCGACGAAATCATCAAGGTCGGCAACGAGACCGCTTTCGCGATGGCGCGCCGGGTGGCGAAGCTCGAAGGGCTGCCGGTCGGGATCTCGTCTGGCGCTGCGCTCGCAGCCGCGATCGAGGTCGGCCGCCGGCCGGAGATGGCGGGCAAATTGATCGTCGTCCTCCTGGCATCGTGCGCGGAGCGCTATCTCTCGACGGCCCTGTTTGATGGCATCAGCGTCGAGTAGCGGCACCGGCCGATCGGGGCGGAGACCGGGCCGCTGATGGGCTTGACCGAAGCGCAGATCCAACGCTACGCCCGGCACATCCTCCTGGATGAAATCGGCGGCCACGGCCAGGCCCGCTTGCTCGCATCGCGGGTCCTGGTCGTCGGTGCCGGCGGCCTGGGCTCACCGTTGCTGATGTATCTTGCTGCCGCCGGCGTCGGCACGATCGGCATCGTCGATAGCGACCAAGTCGACTTGAGCAACCTGCAGCGGCAGATCGTCCATCCGACGGCGCGCATCGGCCAAGCCAAGGTCGCAAGCGCGCACGCCACCCTCGCCGCCATCAATCCAGAGATCCACATCATCGAGCACGCCCTCCGGCTTGATGCCACCAATGCCGGCAGCATGATCGCCGACTACGACATTGTTGCCGACGGTTCGGATAACTTCCCGACCCGCTTCCTCGTCAACGATGCCTGCTTTTTCGGCCGCAAGCCCCTCGTCTCCGGCGCCATTCTGCGTTTCGACGGCCAAGTGGCCACGTTCAAGCCCTATGCCGGCGACCCGGATGGTGGCCATCTGCCGTGCTACCGCTGCCTTTACGGCGAACCGCCACCGGCCGGAGAAGTGCCGTCGTGTGCCGAGGCGGGCGTTCTGGGCTCATTCTGCGGCGTCGTCGGCTCGCTCCAGGCAACGGAGGTGATCAAGGAACTGCTGGGCATCGGCGACAGTCTCGCCGGCTGGCTCGTCATCCTTGATGCCCTCGGCAGCCGGTTCCGAAAAGTGCGGGTGAAAGCCGATCCGGGCTGCCCCCTGTGCGGCGAGGCGCCAACGATTCGCGGGCTTGAGGCCGAAGCGGGCGCGGCGGCGGCGGATGCCGCGATCTGCCATGGGTGACGCCAGCCTGCCGGGGCTGTCGCTCATCGTCTTCTCGGGTCAGTATGAGCGGGTTCACTACGCCCTCGTGCTGGCGGCGGCGGCAGCCGCAATCGATCGGCCGGTAACTTTGTTCTTCACCGGCGAGGCGCTTAACGCCTTGCGACCGACCGCAGCAACCGGCGCACCCGGCTGGCATGCGCTCGCCGGCAGTGGCGAGCAATCGGCAGCCGCCCTTGACGCCCGTAATGCGTCTCTCGGCGTCGCTACCTTACAGGACCTGCTCACCGCGTGCGGCCAGATCGGTGTGCGCTTTCTTGTCTGCGAGATGGGGTTGCGCGCTGCCGAACTGACGACGGCTGACCTCAGGACTGACCTTGCGCCCGAGTGCGCGGGCGTGGTGACGCTCCTCGCCGAAGCCGGCAGCGACCGCTCGCTGCTGTTCCTCTGATCGAACGTTGGCACGCGGTGCCTGGTGTCGTGCCGCCTGCGGGAAAGCTCGGAACGGAGGGGAATGAGCCTTCCCGCGTTAAGGGGTCGGGGAGGAAATGGCGAACACACGAAGGGCGTTCGTAAGCGGGGCTATATAGGACTATATTCACGTCGTCAACCCTTTTTCCTATACCGACGCGGTTTCTTGACTCGACGGGCGCGCCGGTTTGAGGGTAGCTGTTGCCCGCCGCAGTGAGGCGCAGGAGGAGATCGCGACGTGTCGAACGTTCAGAGCACGACGGGGGCCGACAAGCTCATCGCTTATCTTGACCGCATGGAGAAGCTGCTCGACGAGATTGACGGGCTCAAGGACGACCTGAAGGACATGAAGGCGCAGGCCCGCGACGATGGGTTCAACGTCGCCGCCATGCTGCGCCTGGTCGCCATCCGCCGCAGCAAGCAGCGCGCCGATCGCGAGAGTGAATTCCTGAACGATCTTGTCCTCTACGCGCATGCCACCGGTACGCCGCTGGACTTCAGTTTCGTCGAGGAGGACTGGTCACCGCCCGCAAGCCCTAAGCGCACGCCTCCAACGGACAGTGCATCCCCTGAGGAAACGCCGGACCCAGAGCCGGACCGCGATTGATACGACCGCAGGCGGCGTTGCCGGTCTAGGGGGTCATGCCGTAGTCTTGGCTGCCGAGCGATCGCGTCAACGGGCGATCGCAGCGATGCGCGCGAATGCCTGGAGATGCCCAGAAAGGCAGGGGAGACCACCGAGACCATGATCCCGATGCGGACCCTATTGGCCATTGCAGCCCTGTACGGCCTCGCGGTTGCCACCACCCCCCTCGCTGCCGCATCGATCAAGATCGGCATGATCACGACGCTCTCTGGCGCTGGCGCCGGCATGGGCGTCGACATCCGTGACGGCTTCAAGCTCGCGATCGACCAGCGCGGCGGCAATCTCGGCGGCGTTCCAGTCGAGCTGATCGTCGTCGACGACAGCCAGGACGTCGAGAACGCAAAGGAAATTGCCAACCGGATGCTGAAAAGAGACGAGGTTGACATCGTGACCGGCATTATCTGGTCAAACCTCGTGCTTGCCGTCGTCCCCACCGTCACCCGCGCCGGCAAGTTCTACATCAGCCCGAATGCCGGCCCGTCGGCGCTCGCCGGCAAGAACTGCCAGCCGAATTTCTTCAATGTCGCGTGGCAGAACGACAATCTGCACGAAGGGATGGGGCAGTACGTCACAGACAAGGGCTTCAAGAAGCTCTACATCCTGGCGCCCAACTATCCAGGCGGGAAGGATGCGCTCACCGGCTTCAAGCGGTTCTACAAGGGTGAGATTATAGGCGAGGTCTACACGACCTTGGGTCAGGTCGACTACGCCGCCGAGATCGCCAACCTGCGCGCCGCGAAGCCGGATGCCGCGTATTTTTTCCTCCCTGGCGGCATGGGCGTGAACTTCGTCAAACAGTACGCGCAGGCCGGCCTGATGCAGGAGATCCCGCTGTTCGGCACCGCCTTTTCCTTCGACGAGGACATCCTGCGCGCCGTGGGCGAGGCCGCACTCGGTGTCGTCAACACCGGTCAATGGGCGTGGGACTTGGATAATCCCGCCAACAAGGCGTTCGTCGAGGCGTACCGCAAGGCACACGGCCGCACACCGTCACTCTACGTGAGCCAAGGCTACGAGGCGGCGCTGCTGCTGGACAGCGCGATCACCGCCGTCAAGGGTGATCTCTCCAACAGCGATGCCTTCCGTGCCGCGCTCGAGCGGGCCGACTTCCAGTCGGTTCGCGGCGCCTTCCGCTTCAACCACAACCACTTTCCTATTCAGAACATCTACGCCCGCGAGGTCGTCAAGATCGGCGATGTGGTGACCAACCGCTTGATCGGCACCGTTTTCACCGACCACCAGGACGCCTACGCCGCCCAGTGCGCGATGTAACGCCAGCCCGCAGCCGGTTCCCACGGCGCGCCGGGACCAGATCAGGCCAATGACCGCACAGCTTTTCCTGGAGCAAACGCTGAACGGCCTGCAGCAGGGCGTGACGCTGTTTCTGCTGGCTGCCGGCCTGACGCTCGTATTCGGCGTTATGCACCTGATCAACCTTGCGCATGGCACGCTCTACATGGTCGGCGCGTACGTCGCCGCGACGGTAACGCAAGTCTCCGGCAACTTCCTGTGGGGCGTACTGGCCGCCGTCGCCGCCGCTGGCCTCACCGGGACCGCGATCGAAGTCATCGCGCTGCGCCGGCTGTACGATCGCGGCCATCTCGATCAGGTGCTGGCGACCTTCGGCGTCATCTTGTTTTTCAACGAGCTGGTCAAGATCCTGTGGGGACCGCAGGCATTGTTTCTGTCGCCGCCCGCGATCCTGTCGGGAACGGTTGAGGTCATCCCCGGGGTTCCCTACCCCGCCTATCGGCTGTTGATCATCGCCGTCGGCCTCGCGGTCGCTCTCGCCGTGCGCCAGCTCATCACCAGCACCCGGACCGGGATGCTGATCCGGGCCGGGGCGACCGACCGGGAGATGGTTGGCGCCTTGGGCGTGGCGGTCAATCGGCTGTTCACCCGCGTGTTTGCCATCGGTGCGATGCTCGCCGGCCTCGCCGGCGCCATGGCCGGCCCCTTGCTCGCGATCGAGGTCGGGATGGGCGAGCATATCCTGATCCTTACCTTCGTCGTCGTCATCATCGGCGGTATCGGCTCCGTGCGCGGCGCGCTGGTGGGTGCGCTGCTCGTAGGCCTGGTCGATACCTACGGCCGCGCCTTCCTGCCGGTCGTGCTGCGGGGTGTCCTGTCGCCGACGGCCGCCGATGGCATCGGCGGCTCGCTGTCCAGCATCGCCATCTACGTTCTCATGGCTGCGGTCCTGATCTGGCGGCCGCGCGGCTTGTTCCAGGCCTACGGCGGATGAGCGCGCCCCCTCGCCGCAAGCAGGTCGTCAACATCACCGGCCTCCTGGTGTTGCTCGCGTTGCCGGCCGTGGCGCTCGCGGTGGGCGAGCCGTTCCTGATCGGCGTCGCGACACGGATCGTCATCGCCGCGCTTGCCGCGCTCAGCCTCGATCTCATCCTCGGCTACGGCGGCATGGTCAGCTTCGGCCACGCCGCCTTCCTCGGCATCGGCGCCTACGTGGTCGGGATCCTGGCGCACCACGACATCGAGAACACCCTCATCCCCTTCCTGCCCGGCACCTGGCACGGCACGACGGCAGCGCTGGTGCAATGGCCGCTGGCGGTGCTCGCTTCGGCGCTGTTCGCGCTTGTCACGGGTGCCTTGTGCCTGCGCACCTCCGGTGTCTACTTCATCATGGTGACGCTGGCGTTCGCCCAGATGCTCTATCACTTCTTCGTCTCGCTGCCGGCCTATGGCGGCCACGACGGCATCAACCTGTGGCAACGCAGCGCGGTTCCGGGCGCGGATCTGAGCGATGACTGGATCTTCTACTACGTGTGCCTGTTCATTCTGCTGGCCGTGCTCGCCGTTTTGAGCCGCATCGTCAACAGCCGCTTTGGCATGGTCCTGCAAGGGTGCAAGCAGAACGAGGCGCGCCTCGCGGCACTCGGCATCGCCACCGGACGCTACAAGCTCGCAGCCTACACACTGGCCGGCGCGATCGCCGGGCTCGCGGGGGCGCTGACCGCCAACCAGACCGAGTTCGTCGGCCCCAGCCTGATGCACTGGAGCCGCTCAGGTGAGATCCTGGTCATGCTCATCCTGGGCGGCATCGGCACGCTTTACGGTGCCGTCGCCGGCGCGGCCACCTTCCTCGCCCTCGAAGAGATCCTGACCAGCCTTACCGAGCACTGGATGCTTTTCCTCGGTCCGATCCTCGTGTTCGTCGTTCTGTTCGCGCGCCGGGGCATCTACGGCTGGCTGGTCGGGCCTGAGTCCGGCGATGACTGAGCCGATCCTCGAAGTCAGCGGGCTGACCAAGTTTTTCGGCGCGGTTGCCGCCAGCGATGCGCTCACGTTTGCGGTCGAACGCGGCAGCATTCATGGCCTGATCGGTCCCAACGGCGCCGGCAAGTCAACGACGATCGCTCAGCTTTCGGGCGAATTGCGGCCCGACGCCGGCCGCATCCGCTTTGCCGGCGCGGACATCACGGCTTGGCCTGTGCATCGCCGCGCACATGCAGGTCTGCAGCGCTCCTACCAGATCACCAGCCTGTTCCCGGATTTTACCGCCGCTGAGAACGTGGCGCTCGCCGTCCAGGCGCGCCAAGGCCATTCCTTTCGCTTCCTCGCACCGGCGCGCCGGACCCCCTCGCTGAGAGAGCCGGCGCTCGCGGTTCTCGGCCGCTTAGGCCTGGCCGCCAAGGCGGATGAGCCGGCGAGCCGGCTCGGGCACGGCGAACAGCGCCAGCTCGAGCTTGCCATGGTGCTAGCGACCCGGCCGACGATGCTGCTGCTCGATGAACCGACCGCCGGCATGAGCCGGACCGAGAGCCGGCGCATGATGGGCATCTTGCGGCCACTCAAGGGCAAGGTGACCATTCTGCTGGTCGAGCACGACATGGACGTCGTCTTCGCGCTCGCCGATGCCATAACCGTCCTGGTCAAGGGCAAGGCGATTGTCACCGGCCCGCCGGCCGAGGTCCGCGCCAACGAGGACGTCCGCCGCGCCTACCTCGGGAACTACTGATGGCGATGCTGGAGCTGCACCAGGTCGAGACCTTTTACGGCTTGAGCCAGGCGCTGTTCGGCGTCGAGCTCACGATCGAAGGCGGCGAGGTGGTCACGCTGATGGGCCGCAACGGCATGGGCAAGACGACGACCCTGCGCACCATCATGGGCCTGCAGCCGCCGCGCCACGGCACCGTGCGTTTCCGCGATCGGGACGTCACCGGCTGGCCAAGCCACCGCATCGCGCGGCTTGGCATCGGCTACGTGCCGGAAGGCCGGCACGTGTTCGCCAACCTCACGGTGCGCGAGAACCTGCTCGCGACTGCCGCCAACCACGCCGGCACCCTTGAGCCATGGACCGTCGAGCGCGTCATGAGTTTGTTTCCGCGCTTGGCCGAGCGCCACCAGCAATTTGCACGCACGCTCTCCGGCGGCGAGCAGCAGATGCTGGCAATCGGTCGCGCGCTGATGACCAATCCCGTTTTCATGATCTTCGACGAGGCCACCGAGGGCTTGGCGCCGCTCATCCGGGAAGAGATCTGGACGGTTCTGGAGACGAACCTGCGCGAGGCCGGACAGGCGATCCTGGTCATCGACAAGCACCCTGAGGCAATGGCCCGGATCGCGGATCGTCACTACGTGATGGAGAAAGGCCGCATCGTCTGGTCGGGGAACTCAGCCGCGCTGCTGGCCGACCAGGCGATGCAGGAACGCTTTCTCGGCGTCTGAACCCTCACGCGGCCGCCGCCGCGTGCGTGCCCTTTTCCATATCGAGCACGACCGCGAGCGCGTTGACCACCGCTGCGATGCGCACCGCCGCCTGCACCGCCTCGGCGCCGATGCCGTGGCCGCGCAAGGTCCGCTCGTGGGAGTCCATGCACATACCGCAGCCGTTGATCGCCGAGACCGCCGTTGACCACAGCTCGAAATCGGCTTTCTCCGCGCCCGGCTTGGCAATCGCGTTCATGCGCAGCCGCGCCGGCATGCTTTGGTAATCCTTCGCCGACACGAGGTGGGTGAAGCGATAGTAGATGTTGTTCATCCCCATCAGCGCGGCGGCCGTCTTGGCGGCGGTGAGTTCAGCCTCGCTCAGCGCCGGGCCAAAGATGGCCATGACCAGTTCACGCAAGCGTGGCTGCCGGGTTGCGCAGGCCGACGCAATGAAGGTGCCGGCCCGCTGGCGCTCGGTAAGCGCCGGCTCGGTTGCGAGCGTGTCGAGATTGAGCCGCAGGTCGCGGGCGTAATCCGGCACCGCCGCTTTCAAGGTTTCGAGGGTCATCGGTCGTCGATCTCCTTGTCGTTAAAGGGGGCGCGCCCCGCACGGGACGGGGCGTCTGCCATATCGCCTGCGTCAGGCCACCTTGAGGACTGCCTCGCCCTTCTGCCAATTGCACGGGCACAGCTCGTCGGTCTGCAGGGCATCGAGCACGCGCAAGACTTCGTTCGGATTGCGGCCGACGCTCAAGTCGTTGACCGAGACGAAGCGGATCACGCCCTCGGGATCGACGATGAAGGTCGCCCGCAGCGCCACGCCTTCGCTCTTGTCGAGGACGCCGAGAGCCTGGCTCAGCTCGCGCTTGATATCGGCCAGCATCGCAAACGGCAGCTCCTTGAGGTCGGCGTGGTTCTGCCGCCAGGCCAGATGCACGAACTCGGAGTCGGTCGAAACGCCGTAGACCACCGCATCGCGGTCGGCAAAGGCGCCGTTGAGGGCACCGAAGGCGGCGATCTCGGTCGGGCAGACGAAGGTGAAGTCCTTCGGCCAGAAGAACACCACCTTCCATTTGCCGGGCTCGCTCGCATCGCTCACGTCCGCGAATGCGGTCTTCGGATCGCTCGAAACGACAGCCTTCAGGTTAAAGCTCGGGAACTTGTCGCCAATCGTCAGCATCGGACCTCCTCGGGTCATCGGGAATTGCGTTAAACCCGAGGTAGGCCCTTGCGGACGTTCGATCCAATGAATAGAATTGAAAAAACTGATCGAAGAAGATGATCATGCGCCTCCCAACCTTGCGCCAGCTGCGCCACCTTGTCGCCCTCGCCGAACATTGCCATTTCGGCCGTGCCGCTGCCGCCGTCCACGTGACGCAGTCGACCTTGTCCGCCAGCCTGCGCGAGCTGGAGGAGACGCTCGGCGCAGCACTGGTCGACCGCACCCAGCGGCGGGTCGTGGTGACCCCGCTCGGCAACGAGGTCGTCCACCGGGCGCAGGCACTGCTGCAGGGTGCGGAGGAACTGGTTCGGCTTGCCAATGCCGCAGCCGAACCGCTCACTGGTCCCCTCTATCTCGGCGCGATCCCGACCGTGAGCCCGTTCCTGCTGCCGCGCGTCCTGCCGGGCCTGCGCCAGGCCTACCCGAACCTCAAGCTTTACCTGGTCGAGGACCTGACGGACCGGTTGGTGGAACGGCTGCACGCCGGCACGCTCGATGTCGTCATTCTTGCGCTGCCCTATGATTACGGTTCTGGCGATGTGTTTCCCATCGGCCTTGATCCGTTCCGCCTGGTCATGCCCGCGGATCATGCGCTGGCCCGGCTGCCAAGCGTGCCGACGGAAAGCATCCGCTCCGAACCGCTGCTGCTGCTGACCGACGGCCACTGCCTGCGTCAGCACGCGCTCGCCGCTTGCGATCTGGCGGCTGCCCGCGCCGGCGAGGTCTTTGCCGCCACCTCCCTGCCCACGCTGGTGCAGATGGTCGATAATGGCTTAGGGCTGACGCTGGTGCCGCAGCTGGCGCTCGACGCCGGCATCCTCAACGGCACCCGGCTGGTGGCACGGCCCGTAATGGGCGAGGCCGCACAGCGCGAGATCGGGCTCGTCTGGCGCAAAGGCACCGCCCGCGCCGAGGAATTCCAGCTTCTCGGCCGCGAGCTGCAGCGCCGTTTCGAGCCCGCCTAGCAAGTGTAGCCTGCATGCAGCGTAAGCGGAATGCGGGAAGGTTGGCGATTGCGCAGTACAAGGATGGAGCTCTTGCGCAATTCGGGATGGCGTGCCGCGGGCGGATTCCCCGCATTCCGCTACGCTCCATGACGGGCTACTCGCCAAAATCATTCGTCGGATTACGCTACGCTCATCTGACCCACGCGGGTTGGTGTAGATGGCGTGAAAGATTTGAAGGCGGGCGAACCCCGCGCCCAAAATCATCCGTCGGATTACTACTCGGGCTGGTCTTGAATCGGGCGCCGGCGGTGAACACCCTGGGAATTCAGGGGACATGATACGTAGTTTCCAGATCGATGGCCGCCTTTACAGGGTCAACATGGCGAGGCTGGCGCGTGTTGCTGGACGACTGCATCCATCTCATCAAGGGTGAGTGCCCGTGGTGGTGCCGGGATGGACGCCTTGAGTTCGGCCAGCGACAGCGTCGCCGGAACCATCAGCGCCGTGCCATCGTCCTGAAGGATGAACTCGACCCGGTCACCAGGGCCGAGGCGCAGCCGTTCGCGAACGCTCTTGGGGATCGTCGTCTGCCCTTTCGCGGTGATCGTCGCCGTTGCCATCGCTGCCACCTTTCTCTGGTCGCCTTTCCTTACCTTATGGAAAGGAACGGTGAACGTCACGCGGCATCAGGCGGCGCCTGCGCTGCCTCCCGACCGCGCTTACGTTTCACTCGCAACGATGCTAGTGTGCCGCCCGCTCGGCGCAAGAAGCAGGGAGGACAGGCAAACCATGGATGTGCGCGCTGCGGTCGCTTATGAGGCCGGCAAGCCTTTGACGCTGGAAACCGTGCAGCTCGAAGGGCCCAAGGCCGGTGAGGTGCTGGTCGAGATCAAGGCCACCGGCGTCTGCCACACCGACGAATACACGCTCTCCGGCGCCGATCCGGAAGGTCTGTTCCCCGCCATCTTAGGCCACGAGGGGGCGGGTGTGGTGGTCGAGGTCGGCCCCGGCGTGACCTCCTTGCAGCCGGGCGATCACGTCATCCCGCTCTATGTCCCCGAATGCCGGCAGTGCGAATACTGCCTCAACCCGAAGACCAACCTGTGCCAGTCGATCCGCGTCACCCAAGGCAAAGGCCTGATGCCGGACGGATCCTCGCGCTTTTCAATCGGCGGCAAACCGCTGTTCCACTACATGGGCACCTCGACCTTCGCCAACTACACGGTCGTGCCGGAGATCGCGCTCGCCAAGGTGCGCAAGGACGCGCCGTTCGAGAAGATCTGCTACATCGGCTGCGGCGTCACCACCGGCTTGGGCGCCGTCATCTTCACCGCCAAGGTCGAGCCGGGCGCGAAGGTCGTCGTGTTTGGGCTGGGCGGCATCGGGCTTAACGTCATCCAGGGCGCGCGCTTGGTCGGCGCCGACATGATCGTGGGCGTCGACACCAATCCGGCCAAGCGGGCGATCGCCGAGAAGTTCGGCATGACGCATTTCGTCAACCCGAAGGACGTTGCGGGCGATCTCGTCGGAGCACTCGTCGATCTCACCGGCGGCGGCGCCGATTACGCGTTCGAGTGCGTCGGCAACGTCAAGCTGATGCGCCAGGCGCTCGAATGCTGCCACAAGGGCTGGGGCGAGTGCATCATCATCGGCGTCGCCGGTGCCGGCGAGGAGATCAGCACGCGGCCGTTCCAGCTGGTGACGGGCCGGGTCTGGCGCGGCACCGCGTTCGGCGGCGCCCGCGGCCGGCGCGACGTGCCGAAGATCGTCGACTGGTACATGGAGGGCAAGATCAACATCGATGATCTGATCACCCACGTGGTGCCGCTCAACCGCATCAACGAGGCGTTCGATCTGATGCATGCCGGCCAGTCGATCCGCACCGTCGTGACGTACTGAGGCCGGACGTGCTGCGCGCCTTCTTCCCCACACCGCCGCCGAAGCCCAAAGCACCCGAACTCGTGCGCCAATATCGCTCGTTCGGCGGCATTCAGGCCGTCTACCGGCACGCCTCGCGCATTACCGGCACGGACATGGAGTTTGCACTGTTCCTGCCGCCGGAAACTCGCCCGCGGCCGTGCCCGGTCGTGTTCTGGCTCTCAGGCCTCACCTGCACCTGGGCCAACTTCACCGAGAAGGCGGGCGCGCAGCGGGCAGCGGCGGAGCTGGGGCTGATCCTCGTCTGTCCCGATACCAGCCCGCGCGGGCTCGATCTGCCGGGCGAGCATGCGAGCTACGACTTCGGCTCAGGCGCCGGGTTCTACCTCGATGCCACCGTAGCACCGTGGAAGCGGCACTACCGGATGGAGACCTATCTGATCGAAGAGCTGTCGGAATTGGTGTTCGCCCATTTCCCGGCCGATCCCAAGCGGCAGGGTATCTGCGGCCACTCGATGGGCGGCCACGGCGCGCTGACGCTGGCATTCCGCCATCCGGGCCGCTTCCACTCGCTTTCGGCGCTGGCGCCGATCGTGGCACCCTCGGAAGTGCCGTGGGGGCAGAAGGCGTTCAAGGGCTATCTCGGCACGGATCGGGCGGATTGGCGGGCGCACGATGCCTGCCGCCTGGTGGCGAAGTCGCACTGGCGGAGCGAAATCCTCATCGATCAGGGGCTGGATGACGAGTTCCTGACCACGCAGCTAAGGCCGGAACTGTTCGAGGCCGCCTGCACGCGAGCCGAAGTGCCGCTGACGCTGCGCCGGCAGAACGGCTACGATCACAGCTACTATTTCATCGCTACCTTTATCGAAGATCATCTCCGGCATCACGCCCGCCTGCTGGGCGGTGCATGAGCTTGAGCCGTCCGCACGCGTGAGGGGGCCGTTCGATTGGCGCACTATCTCGTGACCGGCGGCTTGGGTTTCATCGGCTCGCATCTCGTCGACGCCCTGCAGGCCGAGGGCCACGGCGTGCGGGTGCTCGACAATCTCTCCACCGGCAAGGAGGAGAACGTCGCGCCCTCGACCGAAATCATCAAAGGCGATGTCGCCGATGGCGCAGCCGTGGCAGCGGCGATGGCCGGCATGGACGGCTGTTTCCACTTGGCTGCCGTCGCTTCCGTCGCCGCCTCAATTGAGGACTGGGTCGGCACGCATCGCACCAACCTGACCGGCACGATCACGGTCTTTGATGCCGCCAGGCGCGTGCGCGCGGTCGGACGGCCGATCCCGGTCGTCTATGCCTCCTCGGCCGCGGTCTATGGCGACAACCCGGCCCTGCCGCTCAGCGAACAGGCCGCGACCCGGCCGCTCACCGCGTATGGCGCCGACAAACTGGGGTGCGAACAGCATGCGCGGGTCGCACTGCACGTGCATGGCATCCCCACCGTCGGCTTGCGCTTTTTCAACGTCTATGGGCCGCGCCAGGATCCGTCCTCGCCCTATTCCGGCGTCATCTCCATCTTCGCCGATCGCCTCGGCCAACGGCTGCCGATCGAAGTTTTCGGCGATGGCGCACAGACGCGCGATTTCGTCTATGTCGGCGATGTCGTCGCCTTTCTGCTGCGGGCGATGATGCAGGAGAGCGCGGCCGGCGCAGTCGTAAATGTCTGCACGGGGCGCGCCACCAGCATCAACGAACTCGCGCGAACGATCGCGCGCGTGCTCGGCAGCGAACCGGAGATCATCCATCGTCCCGCCCGCACGGGCGACATCCGCGCCTCGCTGGGCGATCCGGCGCAAGCACTGCGGCTGTTGGGCCACGCGGCGAGCACATCATTGGCGGACGGTCTGGCGCAGACAATGGCGGCCACGCAAACCAGGAGAGCAGGACCCCTTCGCCATGGATGACCTCACAATCGCGCGCGCCTTGCATGTCATCGCCGTCGTCCACTGGATCGGCGGCGTTGCCATGGTCACCGCCGTCATCCTGCCGGCAATCGCCCGCAACGAGCAGCCAGCGCGTCGGCTGGCGCTGTTCGAGGCGATCGAGGGGCGCTTCTCGGCGCAAGCCAAGGTGTCGGTGACGCTCGCCGGCTTGAGCGGCTTCTATATGACGCACCGCTTGGCCGCCTGGGATCGCTTCCTCGATCCGGGTTTCTGGTGGATGCATGCGATGGTGCTGGTATGGGCGGTGTTCACGGTTGTGTTGTTCGTGGCCGAGCCGCTCTTTCTCGACGCCTGGTTCCATCGCCAAGCCACCCGCGATCCGGAAGGCACGTTCACGATCGTGCGACGCGGCCACTGGATCTTGTTGACGCTGAGCACCGTGACCATTGGCGCCGCCGTCCTGGGGGCGCACGGCGTCTTGTTCTGATGCGACTGCTGCGGGGAAATGATCGCCGGACCTGCAGCGGGATGTTGAGTGCTGCTTAGCGGTGGGTGACGAGAAACACGCCGACGGCAGCAGCGATCATGCCCACGATTGCCAACAGGCCTAGCGTCTCGTCAAACACGATGTAGGCAATCAGCGCGGTCGAAGCCGGTACCAGGTAGAACAGGCTTGCGACATTGGCTGCAGCCCCATGGCGTATCATCCAATAGAAGAGCGTGACGGCACCGATCGACAAAACGAGCGTCAACCAGGCGAGCGCGAAGGTGAACTCCGGCACCCAGTCGACCTGCATGGTTTCGAATAGCGGGGCAAGGACGAGAAAAATCAGCAGGACGGTGCCGAACTGGATGGCCGAACCGGTGACGAGGCTGGTCCCACCGAGGTGGCGCTTCTGATAGAGCGTACCTGCGGTGATCCCTGCCACCGCGATCAACGCCGAGAACACGCCCCAGGCATCGGCGCCGCGAAAATGCAGCTTGTCGCTCACGACCAGCACCACGCCGATAAGACCGCAGACAATTCCGAACCACTGCTTGGGCTTGACGCTTTCGCCCAGATACCAGCCGGACACGGCAGCAGTCAGGAGCGGCTGCAGGCTGCCGATCAGCGCGGCGACGCCGGCCGGAACCCCCAGTGAAATCGCAACGAAGATACCACCGAGATAGCACCCCTGGATCAATGTGCCGGCGACGGCGAGACGGCCGACGACCGACCAGGAGTTCGGCCACGGCGAGCGCAGCAGGAGTGCAGCGGCAGTGAGTATCGAGGTTGTACAGATGAAGCGCAGCAGCAGAAACGTCAGGGGGCCAGAGTGCGGCAAGCCGAACTTGGCACCGATGAAGCCGGTGCTCCACAACAGCACAAAGACTGCCGGAACGACCTTGACGAGGGCCCCAGACGGCTGGGCTAGGGCTGATGTGTTCGGGGCTCCGGTCATTCGCGCGTCCAGGTCCAGCCGGTTATTCCGTTCGCACAGTGAATTCCACCTTCCAGCGCTTCTCGGAATTGGTGTGCTTCATCCATAACTCGAGCGTACCGAGCTCCGTCATCACGGCGTTGATCTGCACCGGCACCGGCTGGCCGGCCGGGAACTCGGCCGCAGCGGGGAGGTTGACCTCAATCAGACTGGTCTCCTCCAGCTCGTGCTCGGCATCAGCCAGGATCTCGCCCGGCTTGTCGCCGCTGCGCACCTCGGAGGAGAAGAAGCGGAACTCCGCCGGCTGGCCGGTGACGAGGCCGAACTTCTGCCCTTCGATCAGCAGTTCGGAACCCTCCTCCAACCCTTGCGGGACGACACACAGCGCCTTGATCGGCGGCTTGAAGCCGGGAATGGCGGGCATCGAGGTTTCAAGACCAATGTAATAGGAGCGCGCGGCGCCGGCCTTGATGCGGATGCCCTTGCCGGTCGCGCGCGTGCGACCGTAGATGGCAGCCCCCTTGGCAACCGCCAGATCCGGCTGGAAGCCCTCCAGCTCCTTGAGCGGCTGGGCATCGTTCCAGCCGGTGAGCAGTTCCAGAACGCGGCTGCGGATCGCTTGTGCCTTGAACACGCCGCCGTTGAAGAGCACCGCCGTCGGCGCGAGAAAATCCTTCTGCAGCGCCTTCTCGCCGACGAGCGCGCTCAACGTCGTGCTCGCCTTCACGTTGGCAAGGCTGCGGGTGAGAAAGCGAGCCAAATGCTTGCTGACCACAGGATCGGCGGCGTAGGGCAGGCCGAACTCCTGCAGACCGGTGCGCCGACCTTCCTGCGGCAGATCCGAGATCGCGGTCATGGCGAAGAAGCCGTCGAGCACGACTTGGTCCAGCGTTGCCCGGTCAAGCCGGGTCGAGAGCGTTCCGGCGAACAGGCTGGAACCGCGCGAAGGAACCGCGATCGGCGCTTCTACGAGGCTCTCGTCCTCAAACAGCGCTACCTTGGCCTTGGCGGCGGCGTGGATCAGCGCCAGGAACTGCCAAGCGTCGATCGTCTTGCCGTCTGCCGCCAGCTTCGCCTGAAGCGTGTAGGCGAGCGCCAAGTCCATGTTGTCGCCGCCCAAAAGGATGTGCTCGCCGACACTGATGCGCTCCAGCGCCAGCTCGCCGCCCTGCTCGGTTACGGCGATCAGGCTGAAATCCGCCGTGCCGCCGCCGACATCGCAGACCAGCACGATGTCGCCGGGGCCGACCTGGGAGCGCCATTCCTTGCCGGCCTGCGCCGTCCAGGCATAGAACGCCGCCTGCGGCTCCTCGAGCAGCGTGACCTTGCCGAGGCCTGCTGCCTCGGCGGCCTCCGCGGTCAGGTTGCGGGCCACGTCATCAAACGACGCCGGCACGGTCAGCACGATCTGGCCTTCGCTCAAGTCCCAGTCGCGGCCCTGCCGGCGCTCTGCATGGAGGAAGCCTTGGCACAGGTGCTCAAGGTAGCGGCGCGAACACTCAAACGCGGAGAGCTTCTGCTCCTCGATTTCCGACTTCCACGGCAGCGCCGCGACACGGGGATCGATGTGCGGATTGGAGAGCCACGACTTCGCCGAGGTGACCAGCCGATCAGGGACCAGCGCGCCGTGGTCGCGGGCGAAATGGCCGATGATGGTGCGCTCGCCCGCCCCTTGCGGCCACGGCAGCGGAAAAGCTTCCGCCGTAAACTCCTCCGCGTGTGGAATGTAGAGCGCCGACGGCAGGGTCGGCTTTTCGCCCACCGTGTTCGGACCCAGCACCTGGCTGATGTCGACGATCTCGGTCTGGTCAGTCGCGAAATCGGTGACAGCGATCGCGCTGTTGCTGGTTCCGAGATCGATCCCGAGGCTGAAGCGTGCGGTCATGGTTTCGCTGTATTCCGTTGTCGTAGAAGCGGGCTTGGGCGCCTCGCGCACACACGCCGCACGCTTGGGCTCGCACGGCCGTCAGAAGGTCCTATTTCAGCTCGACCTCGGCCGGCGCGATGGCGGGCAGACGGTCGCCGGAAACCGCAACCACGCGCGGCAGTTTGACCTTGTCGGTCTGCCAGCCACGGTGGACGAGGGTGCCAGAAAACGGCGGCTCACCGCTGATCCTGCCGACCAGACGGTAGGCATCGGCCGGGTAGCCCGTCGGTACGCTGATCTTCGCCCCTTCGTTCTCAGTGCGTACGGGTGTGATGCGGAAGTGCTCGGCGAGGACCGCCTTGCAGCCGGCTTGCACGACCCGCGCAGCCGCGCCGACCTGGGCATCCGGATAGGCGGTGATGTCATCCATCACGAAATCGACGAGCCGGCCTTTTTCCTGCAGGAGGGCCAGAAAACTCACGATCTCAGCCTCGGCCTGCAGCGCCGGTTCGGGAGGCGGAGGCGCGGCGGCAGCGACCGGGGCCGAGGCGACCACAGGTTTGCCTGCACCGCTTGGCGCAAAGAGGGCGGTAAGCAAGATGATGCCGCCAATCGCCAGCGCGCCGATCGTCAGATAGAACTGATGCGGCGCAGCCTCCGGCACAAGCGTCAGGCCGACCAAGGCAAGCAAGGCTAGCGCCAGAACGATCAACAATGCTCTCATGTTCTTTTGATCTCTTGGTCCCACGGGTCGTCCGCCAACGGGCGTGCCGTCGTGCGAGGGCAGAATCGGGGCAGGTCTGCCGGTCGTCAAGGGTCCTTTGCGTGTCGTGGCGTGCACGACCGGTGGCGGCAAACAAGAATCCGGTGGCCCTGCCGGCCCGATCCGGTGCGGTGCAAGCGCACTCCACTTGACCCTGTTCCGGCCGAAACTCACTTTGTTTTCATAGTGTTACGATTGCGGACGGAGAAACGATTAGTGGTTGGCGACAGTGCAAGCTATAGTTCAACATGAGGGTGTATGCAGCCGTAGAAGGCCTGCATTCGCCCATGCCGGCGCACTCGCAAGAAGTGGAATTGCCCCGACGATGGCATTCTTGGATCAGATCGCGATGGCGCTGGCACTGGCGCTGGGATCGGGCGTGCTGCACGCACTCGGCGCGATTGCCCTCTCCGAAGCGGCGGTAGAATCGTTGCAAACGGCGTTTACCGCTCTGTGGGTGGCGCTCTACATCTGGGCGGGCGGCAAGCTCATGCTGGGGCATGGCTTGGACTGGATGCGGTGGCTGGTCGCCCAGCGGCTGGCGCTGTTGGTGGTGCTCGTCATCGCCGCATGTTCGGTCCTGTGGTCGGTACAGCCTGTGCTGACGGCCCAGCGATCGATCCATCTTGTCGGCACGACGCTGTTGGCCGTCTACATCGGCTATCATCTGCCAACAAAGGCGGTCATCGATGTCTTAGGCATCGTGCTGGCCGGTCTTGTTGTCGGCGGCGTTGTTGTCGCGCTTGTGTTTCCCGAGGTTGGACTGCACGACTACGAAGGAAAGCTTGTCTGGCGCGGCCTGCAGCAGGAAAAGAATACGTTTGGACTGACATCGACGACGGCGTTTCTTTTCTTTTTTGTTCGCTCCGTTTCCGTCAACCGCGCGCGTCCCTGGCTTGATTGGGCGCTCTGCGCGGTTTCCCTCGTGACTCTCATCATGAGCGACAGTGCGACCTCGATGGGAGCGCTTCTGGCCGGGCTTACGATTGCGCTGTGCTTCCTAATCGCTGCCGGCGGGCGGATAACGACTTTGGTGCCGTTGTTGAGCGTCGGCGGCGGCCTGTGTGTCGCGTTGCTGGTGCTCCTCCTTACCACCGGCACTGGCGAACTCTTCGAACTGTTCGGCCGCTCGTCCGATATCACCGGGCGCACGGTGATCTGGAACGGCGTCTTGAACCTGATCGACAAGCACGTCCTGTTCGGCCTGGGCTATGGCAGCATTTGGTTCCCCCGACCACAGGAAGGCTGGCTGCAGATGAGCCTCCTGGGCACCCATTGGGTCGCCTTTCACGCCCACAACGCGCTGTTGCAGGTCGCCTCCGAACTCGGGCTCATCGCCGCCATCGCCGCGGTCGTCTTGCTGGCGCAAACGTTTTACGAGGCAATTCGGATGTTCTTGCGCACACATCAACCGTTTGCGCTGTTCCTGATTGCATTCAACGCTGCTTTCATCGTCGTCAATGTGTTTGAGGCGCTCTTGTTCTCCGACCGGAGCCCGGCGTGGCTGCTGTTCATCGCCTTGCCGATCGCGCTTCTCAAGTCTTCGCCTGTCGCTTCCGGAAGTCCGGACCCTGCTGGTCCCCGCTGGCATCACACCAAGCCGCTTGGCAGCGATGATGCAGGGGTAGTGCAGACATAAAAAAGCCGCTGCGACCCGTAATCGTGGCGGAAACCTGAAAAAATGAGCAACTATCTATTTCGCACAAGAAAAATCGGCCCGCCAAAGTTCTCAAGTCTGTGCTTCGACTTTTTGACGCGGTTGGTTCCGCCACGCGTTATTGTCGAATGCCTGCTCAAAGCGCGCCGCCGCATCCTCACCGCGCTCGCGCAAGTGTACCTGCCAATCGTGACACGCGAGCGCCTGCGCGACGGCCGCGGGCCCTGGCGAACCGAGCCCTTCGGCGCCGAGGACGCGATCGCGCAGCCAACCTTAAGCGTTGTCGGCGCAGAACCTGCGGAGCTGGTGCGGGTTCCGCGCAAGTTCAGCTTGCGCAAGCCATTCGTCAGCGTCATTCCCGATGCGACACTGATCGGCCCGAGCGCCTTCGCCCTCGACTCGCAAGGAAGAGTCCTGATGGACTCGGTCGGTCCCGATTTTGATGACGGGACGCCCGGGTTCTTTGCCCTGCCGATGGACGTTCTTGTCAAGCGCCTGACGGCGCGTCCCCAGATCGTCATCGAGGAGCCCGTCTGTTCTCTGGTAACAACGTTCAGTTGGATCTACGGCCATTGGTTGATCGAGGGTCTGCCACGGCTCGAGGGCTATGAGCTTTACCGGCAGCACAGCGCGGATAAGCCGCTCCTGCTGATCAACGAGCATCCGCAGTCCTGGAAGATGCAATCGCTGGAATTGATGGGCTATGGCCCGGCCGACGTCATGCTGTGGTCGCATCCGGCCGCACGCGTCAAGACCCTGGTCCTGCCCTCGATCCGTCGCCAGTCCGGCTGGCCCGAGCCCCGCGCCTGCGCCTGGCTGCGCGAGCGGCTGATCGGTGGTCTGCCGCCGCCGGCGCCGTCATCGCCGCGTTATGCGTCGCGTGTTCTCGTTTCACGCGGGAGTGCACCCGGTCGCCGTATCCTCAACGAGGATGCGTTGCTGGAGGCGTTGGCACCACTCGGTTTCGCTCGCTATCAGACCGATTCCATGCATTTTGCTGAAGAGGTGCGCTTATTTTCCGGCGCCGAGATCATCATTGCGCTGCATGGCTCTGGCCTGATGAACGCGGTCATGTCACCGAACCGGCCGCTGGTGATCGACCTCTTCGATGGCTTCTGGAGCGCCGATTTCATCAAGTTGGCAGCCGCGATCGGCGCCCGCTACGCATGCGTGCGCGGCCAGCCGGTACCGGCCAAAGCACACGGCCGATGGGTCGACAACGATTGCCTGGTTGACGTCGACGCCATCGTCCGGCTGATTCAGGCGACCGAGGCCGAACGGGGACGCTAGCGCCAGCTCGCGGCAACGGGCGATCCGGTCCCTCCAGGGGCGAATTTCCGACAACCGCAGGGAGACGGCGGGTGCCGAACAACGCCGGCGGCGAACAGCCAGCCAGTCAGCAGCGCGTCTGGGCGCGTCTCGCCCGCCACCGTGCGCTGATCGTCTCCTACCTGCAGGCGTTCTCCGGCCAGCTCGGCCTCAGCCTGTTCAACTTCTGCCTCAACATCTTCCTGGTTCGGACGCTGCCGCCCCAGGAGTACGGCATCTTCGCGTTTGCGCTCGTCGCCGGCCAAGTGGCGATGTACGTCAACGGCGCCCTGGTTGCAGCGCCATTGATGGTGCACGCGCCGGCATGCGAGCCGCCGGCAGCACGCCGTGAGCTTGAGGCGCGCCTCTATGCGCTGAATACGTTGATTGCAGTTGCAATGTTCGGGTTCGCGTTCGCCTATGCAATCGCCCAGTACGGTGAAAGGGAAGCCGGCGGCGGCTGGGTCGTTATTGCTTTCGCTCTCTATGTACTCACCTTCATGCAACGGCACTTGACCCGCTGCGCCGCCTACGCGCGCCAGCTGCCCGGAATTGCCTGCGCAGGCGATCTTGGCGTCGTCGCACTTGCCTGTCTCGTCCTGCTCGCCGGCTGGGCGGTAACCGGTGGCTTCGGCGTCGCCTTCGTGCTCGCGGTGCTCGCGGCCGCCAACGCGTGCATGTCGGCCGTGGAAATGCACCGCCTCGGAGTGCGGCCGATGGCACCCTCTCGTGCGCGCATCCGCGGATACGGCCACCTGTGGCTGGAGACGCGATGGGCACTCCTGGGCTCAACGACGACGTTCGCGCAGTCGCAGGCGCACAGCGTCATCGTCTCGACCGCCGCCGGACCGACCGCGTTTGCACCGCTCGCGGCCGGTCAGGTCGTCATCGCTCCAGTCGGGATCGCGATGTTTGCGCTCCAGAACGCAATGGTCTCGCGGTTGTCGATCGCGGTCAGCCGCTCCGACCGGGCCGCCATCCGGCTGATCGTTGTCTTCATGACGCTGACGCTGCTGGCGATGGTAGCAGGCATCGGCGTGCTCACCTTCGCACTTTGGGATTTCATTTGGGATGCACTTTTCCAGGCCAAGTACAGCACCTACCCGATGGGTTGGCTGGTCTTCGGCTTCTGGTGCGTCGGCCTTGTACGTGCACTCTACACGGCACCAAGCTGCCTTCTCGTTGCGCTGCGCGAGTTCAGAAGTCTGGCCTTGGCGAGCCTTTTCGGCGGCGGCGTCAGCCTTCTCTGCGTGGGAGTGATCTTGCAGGTGGCGCCCTTCTATTGGACCGCAGCAGGCGTTCTTCTCGGCGAATTGAGCTTCCTCGTCGCTCTGATGGTTCTTGTCGCGCGCAAGCTCGACACCGTGAAAAAATAGGCAGCGGCGGTACGGCTTCCCAAGCCGTCCGCCTCGAACCGGAAAGTTGAACGCATGTCCGTCCTCGTTTCCGTCGTCATCCCGACCTACAACCGCGCCCACGTGATCGGCCGGGCGCTGCGCTCCTGCTGCGAACAGAGCCTGCGCGACTTCGAGGTTGTCATCGCCGATGACGAGAAGTCGACCGATAACATCGCCGAAGCGATTGCGGCTTTCCCTGAGCTTTCGATCCGGCTGTTGTCCGGTGTGCGTGGCAAGGCGGCCGCTGCGCGCAATGCGGGCGTGCGCGCCGCTTCCGGTACCTACGTCGCCTTCCTCGATTCCGACGACGAATTCCTGCCGCCCAAGTTGGAAGCATGCGTGGCCGTGCTCGAACGAGGCGAGGCGGACGCGGTCTACAGCCAGACGTATGTCGAGTGCGGCGTCGACCGGCTGTGGGTGAAGCCGCCGCGCGGCATCGCCGCCAGCGAGGACATCTCCGAATATCTGTTTGTCGACCAGGGCTGGGTACATCCCAGCACCCTGGTGCTGCCGCGGACATGGGCGCTCAAGTCGCCCTTCGCCGAGGGCTTGGGCTACGGCGACGATGCCCAGTTCGCGATCGATCTGGTGCACGCCGGCGCCCGGCTCAAGATGATCGAGGAGCCGCTGGCGATCTACCATGATACCGGCGGCGCCGACCATTTGTCGCTTTCGCTCTATTATGAAGACTTTGAGTCCTCGAACAACAAGGCGTTCGTGGGCTGGATGGAAGGCAAGCGGCCGCTGATCCCGGAGCGCGCCTACCTGGCGTTCAACGTGCGCGTTCGCGCCCGCATGATCGCGCGCAGCCGCCCAGCCGAGGCCTGTGCGCACCTGTGGCGGGCCCACCGTGGCGGCGTATTCGGTCTAGCCAAGTCGCTGTACTACACGGCGCAGGTGTTCTGTCCGCGCCTGTTCCGAATGGCGCGCGATCTGGTCGTGCGCTGGCGGGGCCGGCCGCAGCCCGTTCGCCGCCTGCCGCTGCTCGAACGCAAGCAGAACTGAGGAGCAGCGGCGAGGCGCATAACCAGCGGATCAGAACAGACCGTCGTCGATCGTGGTGAAGTCGAGCGCCGTCACTTGCGCCGGCACGACGCCTTTGAGGCCCAACAGCTTGGTGCCGAGAGGATCGTGAAGCCACGTGTAGTTCCACGTGGGATCGTGGCTTAAGCGAAGGTCCGCAAAGCGCAAGCCACCGGTCAAGCCGACCTTGTCGATGCCATCCTGGAAATCGTAGAACTTGTCCGTCCCCTGACCACGTTCGATCACGAAAACGTCGGCACCCGCTTGGCCGAAAAAGAAGTCATCGCCGGAACCACCGGAGACCGTGTCATTACCGCTGCTGCCGTAGATGGTATCGTTGCCGCCCAGGCCTTGGAGCAGGTCGTTTCCGCCGGTACCCTTCAGGACCTCGGCCGTGCCGGTGCCATCGACGCGGACAAAACTCGTGGAGGCCGATGTCGTCCCGCCACTGCTACTGCCGGCAGCCGTGCTGGTGGTGCTGGTGGTCGCGCTGCCGCTGCTGCTACCGGCTGTAACGAAGTCGCTCGCATCCAGCTTCGTCGGCAGGATGTACTTGAGGCCCATAAGGGCGTTGCCGGCCTTGTCCGTCACCCAAGTATATTGCCAAGTCGAGTCGTAGCGGAAGCGCAAGTCCTCGAAGCGCAATCCTGCACTGAGGCCAATCTTGTCGGTGCCGTCAATGTAATCGAGCACCTTGTCCGGTCCCTGGCCGGGCTCGATCATGAAGAGGTCGGCACCGGCGCCACCGAATATGAAGTCGTTGCCCGGACCTGCAAAGATCGTGTCGTTGCCGCCGCCGGCTTCGATCGTATCGTCGCCACCGAGGCCCGAGATCTGCTCGGATACGGCGGTGCCCTTGACCGCATCGCGGCCGGCGGTGCCGACGATGCTACTGGTGCCACTGCTGCCGGTGCTGCCGGTGCTGCCGGTGCTACCCTGATTTTCCTGGTAGACACGCACCCAATCGACCAACAGCTCCGCACCATCGACTGCGGATGTCGGCTCCCCCGCCCAGGCGCCACCCACGGTCAGGTTGAGGATCGGGTAGAAGAACTGATCAAAGGGACTCCCCTGCCCACCACCGACGGCACGAGCGTACTCGGTGTCGGTGATCGTCCCGAACGCTTTACCGTCGACATAGAACGTCAGCTCAACATGCCCGTCGCTGCCCTGGTCCCACTCCATACCCCAAGTGTGCCAACCCTGCGACCAGTCGGTGCCATTGGCAGCAACGTACTTCTGGGCGTGATTGCCGTTGGCTGCGTAGTGCACGGTTGAATAACCGTGCGTCAGCTCTCTGGAGGTGCCGAGATACTCCAGGATATCGATCTCACCCGACTTCGGCCAATACCCATAGACATTGTCGCGCGGCATCATCCAGAGTGCGGACCACAGTCCCTGGCCGGCGGGTAGTTCAGCGCGGACTTCAATGTAGCCGTACTTCCAAGCTTCCAGATTGCGGCCATGGACCAGGCCGCCATACCAGCCGTCAGAGCGCTGATCGACCGCTAAGTGCAGATATCCATTCCCAACGCTAACAAGACTCGGATCCCATGCCTTGATGGTTCCGTACCGGTCCGGCCAAGTTTGGGAACTGCCCTTAATCCATTTGCTGGAGTCGAAGTAATTGAACTCGTCGGACCAAATCAGCTTGTACTGGCTCAGATCCATCGTGCTGGCTCCCTCCTGTCGGGTGGAGGCGGTCGATATGACCAATCGTCACGACGCTGGCTGAAGCTCCGAGCACGCCGCACGAGGTCGAAGAACTGGAGGCGCCAGCCGCTCGCGCATGACGACCGCCGATCATTCGCTTGCATCGCACGCGATGCTGGGCTTTCCCGGAGGTTGATGCGGCTGCCGGAGCGAAAGCCGCGCCGAAGATCCCTTTTTTGGCATGTACTTGACACCCGCCCAATTGGGTGAGTTGACGCTTAAAGGGTGTAAAAACCCGCATTTGGGTCTTTTTATGGCCAACGACCGTTGTCGGGTCGTCCGCCTTTTTTGGGATCGGTTGGAGGAAGGAGGGCCAGCCCCCGTGGTGGCAATCAAAGCCACGCGCCGGTCGGCATGCCGACCGGCGAACAACAGCGCTCCGCGGCCGCCGCTCAGCGCGCGGGCCGGTGCACGACTATAATGCGGGCAAGTAGCGCTGCACGGTGGCGGTGCTGCGCCTCGTGCGAGTTTCCTAGTCGACGGCGAGGATGATGTGCGAAGCCTTGATCAGCGCGGAGGCCCGTTCGCCTGGCTTGAGACCGAGGGCTTGGACGCTACCACCAGTGATGACCGCCGTCAGTTCCAGCCCGCCACCCAGATCGAGCGTCAACTCGCTGTTGATAGGCCCATCCATGACGTTGGTGACCACGCCGGCGAGACAGTTGCGCGCCGATACCTTGCCCGCATCGACGTCGCGGGCAAGCAGGACGAAGTTCGATTTGATCAGGGCGGTTGCCTTGCGACCTGGCTTCAGATCAAGCGCGGCAACGCTCCGCTTGGTGACGATGGCGCAAATCGTCATCCCTGGTGCGATCTCCAGGTCCACCTCGGCGGAAATCGGCCCCTGATTGATCGCCTTGACGATGCCGGGCAAGGCATTCCGTGCGCTTGTTCTCATTTCCGACCTCTCTGTTCACCACTGATGAACCACCGCTCGCTGACTGCTGTCGAAACGAGCGCGCGCTGCCCGCATTTGCATCAAGCGAACGCAACCACCCGCGCGAGCCGGCCCTCCGCTCGCGTCCGCCGCCCGCTCATGTCGCGACACGCAATAGCACGCAAGATCCGCGCCAGCCCCGCGGGCACATGCGGCAGACGCGGATACGGGGCGTTTGGGCACGAAACGGCCGTCGGACGCGATGGTCGGTTGCCATTCTCGGCTGCAGAAGAGAGCAAAGCTGCTTCCACTCGCGAGCATGGAGCCATGGTCCCAACTTTGCTTGGTGTCGTGCGAACAACGAGTGCACCGTAATGAATGCGACCGGCCGCCCTTGTGGCGGCGATGGCAGTTGTGACCGCCACCCGAAGACCGCGAACCGGGAAGCAGGAACCCCTCCGATGAGCGTTCTCCAGCGCAAGCAGACGGCACTCTCGCTGGTCAGCATCTACGAGATCTCCAAGATTCTCAGTGCGTCTCTCAACCTAGAGGCGACCCTGCGTGCCGTTCTCAACCTTCTTTCGTGCTACATGGACATGCGCCGGGGCGTGGTCGCCATCAACGACGCGGCCGGCAACCTGACCGTCGTCGCCGCCTCAGGCATCTCGCCGCGCGATGTGAGCGAAGGGGCGGCCGATCTGCCGGCAGAGGTAGCGGCACGGATCCTTTCGGGCGAAATGCCGTTCGTGACCGAGAACGTGGCCGATGACGTTCTGCTCGCCGACTATGTGCGCGTTCCGGACGCACTCGAAGACGAGACGGTTTCATTCCTGGCGGTGCCGATCCGCACCTCCGGCAAGCCGTTCGGCGTGCTCGCCATCGCGCGGGTATGGAACCGCCATGGCGCCATTGATTTCGGCGAGGATGTGCGGTTCCTGACCATGGTCGCCAACTTGGTGGCGCAGACCGTGAAGCTGCACGAGCGCATTCCGGCCGAATGCAGTGCAGCCCACCACTCGGCCCGTTTGGCCTCAGTCCGGCCCGCACCGCGGCCGGATGCTACGGCACACCATTTGGCAGACGTCATCGGTGTCAGCCGCGCCATGCAGCAGGTGTTCGCGCAAGTGCACCTCGTCGCTCCCACCCGCTCCACGGTCGTCCTGCGCGGTGAAAGCGGCACCGGCAAGGAGCTGATCGCCAAGGCCGTGCACGTGCTGAGCCCGCGGACCGCCGGGCCGTTCATCAAGGTCAACTGTGCCGCGCTGCCGGACACGTTGCTGGAATCCGAGCTGTTCGGCCACGAAAAGGGCGCCTTCACCGGCGCGACAAATGAACGCAAGGGCCGCTTTGAGCTTGCTAACGAGGGCACGCTGTTCCTCGACGAGATCGGCGACATCTCGCCGTCATTCCAGGCAAAACTGTTGCGCGTGCTGCAGGAACGCGAGTTCGAGCGGGTCGGCGGCACGCGTACGATCAAGGTCGACGTGCGCCTCGTCTGTGCCACCAATCGGAATCTCGAGGAGGCGGTCGCAAAGGGCGAGTTCCGCGCCGATCTCTACTATCGGATCAACGTGGTGCCGATCTTCATCCCGAGCCTGCGCGAGCGGACGGAGGACGTTCCGCTCCTGGCCGATCATTTCCTCGCCGCGTTCAACCGCGACAATGAGCGCCAGCTTCGCTTCACCGACCGTGCGGTTGCCGCCCTGCAAACCTGCTCGTTTCCCGGCAATGTCCGCGAGTTGGAAAACTGCATCCAGCGTCTGGCGACGCTCACACGTGGCGACATCATTGATGAAATCGATCTGCCGTGTCAGCAGGCGCTGTGCCAGTGCGCCACGCTTCTGCCGCAGCCGGCGTACACGCAGGCACGCGAGCCAGCCACATCGCCAGAGGATGAATCGCTGGCCGCAGACTGGCAGGAAGTGGACGATTTGAGCAATCTCGATGCCCTGCCGCAGCGCGAGCGGCTGGTCCGGGTGATGGAACGGGCGGGCTGGGTGCAGGCGAAGGCAGCGCGAATGCTTGGGATCAGCCCGCGCCAGATGGGCTATGCGTTGCGCAAGCACAACATCACGGTGAAGCGTTTCTGAAGCGGGTCTGACGGGCCTCACGGTCGCTGCGGCTGTCGCATCTCCGACACCGATGTCGCGTCCACAACACGCGACAAACACCTCGCCAAAGCAATAAAAACAATAAAAACAACGAAGTAGAGAGATGGCCCCAGCCTTGCATTCCCTGTCTCCGGTAAGGATCAGCCGAGACAGGGAAGGGCCAAAGCGGTGGCAGACACGATCGTTCCACTCGCAGAGTTGGCAAGGCGCCGGTCGCTTGGCGAGGCTCCCGCGGCAGGCGGATGCCGGGCTCCCGCTGGTGGTCGTGCCGGCGGCTGCGGCTCGACGGCAGCGCCGGCCGATATGCCTCCGGCGGTGTGGGAGAAGGTAAAGCGCCACCCCTGCTACAGCGTCGAGGCGCACCATTTCTTCGCCCGCATGCATGTAGCCGTCGCGCCGCGCTGCAACATCCAGTGCAACTACTGCAATCGCAAGTACGACTGCGCGAACGAAAGCCGCCCCGGTGTCGTCAGCGAGCGGATGACGCCTGAACAGGCCGAGCGCAAGGTTCTGGCTGTCGCGGCCCGGATGCCGCAGCTCTCCGTCGTCGGCATCGCCGGACCGGGCGATGCGCTGGCAAACGCGGCCGCAACCTTCGAAACGTGCGACCGCATCGCCCAGCAGCTGCCGGACGTAGCCTTATGCCTCTCGACCAACGGCCTCGCCTTGAGTGAGCATGTCGACGCGATCAAGGCGCGCAACATTAGCCACGTCACGATCACGATGAACGCAATCGATCCGGAGATTGCGGCCAAAATCTACGCTTGGGTCGTGATCGATCGCAAACGCTACGACGGTGTTGACGCCGCGCGGCTCCTGATCGAACGCCAGCTTGATGGGCTCAAGCGAGCGGTCGCGGCCGGCCTGCTGGTCAAAGTCAATTCGGTAATGATCCCCGGCATCAACGACCAGCACCTGCGTGAGGTCAACGCCGAGGTGCGGCGTCACGGCGCGTTCCTGCACAACATCATGCCGCTCATCTCCGATCCCGCGCACGGCACGCGCTTCGGCCTCGACGGCCAGCGCGGCCCGAATGCGGCCGAACTGAAGACGTTGCAGGACTCGTTGTCCGGCGGTGCCAAGCTGATGAAGCACTGCCGGCAGTGCCGTGCTGATGCCATCGGCTTGCTTGGCAACGACTGCGGCCAGGAATTCAACATGGCCAAGATCGAACCGGCAGCCGTCGCCGACGATCCAGGCACGCGGCAGGCCTATCGCGCCTTCGTCGACGAGGAACAGGTACAGCGAAACGAAGCATCGGCGCGGGCCGCGCGCACGCTTCGCACCGCGACCGGCGCTGCACCGATGTTGGTTGCCGTCTGCACAAAGGGCGGCGGTCGCATCAACCAGCACTTCGGCCACGCGCGCGAATTCCAGATTTTCGAGGCTGACCGGGATGGCGTGCGGCTGGTCGGACATCGGCGCACGCAGCACTACTGCCAGGGCGGTGACGGCAATGACGACGTCCTGGATCGAACCATCGAGGCGCTCGACGGCGTTTCGGCCGTGCTGTGTGCCAGAATCGGGTCCTGCCCAAAGGACCAGCTGACCGCCGCCGGCATTCGTGCCGTCGATGACTATGCGTTCGAATACATCGAAACCGCCGTCGCGGCATTGTTCCGGGAAGAGGCGGCGCGAGATGTCGCGCCGGCCCGGACGGCGTGACGGCGGATGCCAGCAGCGGTCGCGCTACGCCCGACCCATGACACCACACTGCAAGGAGGACACAGAGCAATGGCCTACCAAATCAATGCCGAGGAATGCGCCGGTTGCGGCGCCTGTGAGAGTGAGTGCCCCAACAAGGCGATCCGCATGAAGGGCGATGTTTACGCCATCGATCCCGCCAAGTGCACGGAATGCAAGGGCTTCTTCAAAACTCCGCAGTGCGTCCAGGCCTGCATTTCGGACGCCATCAGTCTCGCCTGACACTCAAGAGCACCGGCGTCCGCGCCCGTCTGCGGACGCCGGCCACCCGGAGCGGCGAATGAAGGTTACGATCAGCAAAGACGGCGCGGGTTTCCGCGTCTACGTTCCGAAGAAGGATCTCGAAGAGCGCGTTACCGGCACCGAACATGCTGAACTGTGGGGCGGTTGGATCGATCTCGCCAATGGCTGGCGCCTCGATCTGCCGCCGATGGCTGCTGCCGTTCGGCTGCCGATTACCATCGAGGCACGCAAACACCCCGACGCGGATTAGGGCGCGGTCCCAGCGCGTAGGCGCTCCGCCAAGCGCAATAGGCTTGCGACCTGGCCGTGAATCTCTTTGACCACCCCCTTGTCCAGCCGGTCCAGCCAGGCCTTCGGGATTTCTGCAGCGCCATAGGTGGCGCCGGCTAGCATCCCAGCAAGTGCGCCGGCAGTGTCTGCATCGCCGCCGTTGTTGACCGTCGTAATGATGCAACTGCGAATGCTGTCGCTGCGGAAGTAGAAGTGCAGCACAGTCTGCAATGTGTCGACAATGAATGCTGAGCAGACGCCGTTGTAGCGATCGAAGCGGAACTGGGGATGCTGGGCGATAAGCGCCTTCGCTTCGGCGCGACACTCCGGGATGCCGCCTCCCATCAGTAGCCGCCGCACCATCCGGCCCAGTGCCAGCGTTGCCGCATCCGACAATGGGTGATTGTGGGTGACATGGCACTGCTCGCGTGTCCACCGTTCGAACAGAGCCGGCGCATGGATGGTCGCGAGCGCCACGGGCAAATTACGCATGCATGCACCGTTGCCGGCATCGCCCTCGTTCAGTGGACCGGTGACGGATCCATCCGCCATATAGCGGCGGATCCCACGCCGACAGGTGTTGCCAACGTCGATCGGCACCTTGCGCATCCAGGCGACGAATTCGTCGCACACAGCCCGCACATCCCAGCCGTCTGCAGCGATCATCGCCCGACCGACGGCGAGCGTCATTTCCGTATCATCGGTAATCTGTCCCGGCTTCAAATTGAGCCAGCCGCCGCCGATCATGCGGACGTGCACGCCGTATTGGACGGCGATTTCGCCCTTGGTCATGAATTCGACCGTGGCGCCAAGCGCGTCGCCGACGGCGAAGCCAAGGTAGGCGCCAAGCGCGCGGTCCATCAGCATGGCATCAGACATCGAAACTCTTATTCTCCTTCTTCCCGCGCGCGATGGCGCCCGTCGCCGGCTTCAGTCGTAACGGGCACGGACCCGGTAGTCGCCGCCGATGGCCAACACCTCACCCTCGCCCTTCAGCGCATGGCGCGGCAGCAGTTCATTGAAAAAGAGCACTTTCGAGAGCGGCACGGCGGCTTCCAGGATCGTATCGCCGAACCAGGTCGCCATGTCGCGATGGGCGGTAAAGGAAATGAGGTTGTTGAGCCGCACCACCATCCGCCGCCGGTCCAGGCGTTCGACAACCTGATGCTCTGAGAAATCCACCACGCCGCGAAACAAAAGCCAGTGCCGGCAGTCCGGCGAAATGCGGCCAAGCGTCCACTGGCAAAACTCATAAAGCAGGTCGATTTGACTGTAGATCGCGTTGTTGTGAAAGCGGCTGCCCATTTTCGCCTCGACGTAACCAACCCAGGCCGCATCGCCGAAGGTGTCGATCCTCCCCTTGTGGAACGTCGGAAACAGGCCGAACCGGCTCTCGACCCAGCCCTTCAGGACCGCGCCTTCGGGAGAGTTGCTGTCATAGGCCCAACCACGCAGGAGCCGGCTGTAGCTGGATCGGTAGCGGCGCCGATGGACGCTGTCCGGCTCCGCTTGGCGCGGCGGATCCAGGCCGAACATGATCTGCATGTAGTGCTCGAAGATGGCGGCTGCGGCGGCACGATCGGCCGCCTGTTCGAGCAGCTGAAAGAGATGCGGATTTGTTTCGCGCGCGCCCGCGATGTGCAGCGGCAACGCCGCATCGTTGAAGGCGGCGCTCGCCAGGAGATCGGTCGGCACCCCCACGAGATTGGTGGAGTGGCCGCGCCGCCATGCGCCGTCCTTCGTCCCCAAGCACTGTCTCCCAACCGTCACCGCGTTCGCTTTGCAATTCACGTTCCACTCGTTGACCGCAATCGCACAAAAGCGTCCTGCGCGAGGCCGGCCGCCGGCAGCCGGTGAGGCTTCGGACATTTGTCGGCGGATTGTCGGGTTTGTGACAGCGCTCACAGACGGCCGAGCGAGCCCGCACACGGATATTAATCAATTGTGATCACGGGACAAAAATCACCTCGCGGGGCCTCGCAAGGTTTTGGCACGGCCGTTGCAACCAGGGGGGTGCTACTCACTCTCGTAAGGAAACAGGAGTTTCAGGATGACTGCACTGCGCCAGATCGCTTTCTACGGAAAGGGGGGGATCGGAAAATCCACCACCTGCCAGAATACCCTCGCAGCGCTGGCCGAACTCGGTCAGAAAATCCTGATTGTCGGCTGCGACCCCAAGGCTGACTCAACGCGCCTCATTCTGAATTCGAAGGCACAGCTTTCCGTGCTGCAAATGGCAGCGGAGAAGGGGTCCGTCGAGGATCTTGAACCGGAAGAAATCATCCGCGTCGGCTTCAAAGGGATTCGCTGCGTCGAGTCCGGCGGACCGGAGCCGGGCGTCGGCTGCGCCGGCCGCGGCGTCATCACCGCCATCAACTTTCTCGAGGAAAACGGCGCCTACGACGACATGGAGTACATCGCCTATGACGTGTTGGGCGACGTCGTCTGCGGCGGCTTCGCGATGCCGATCCGCGAGAACAAGGCACAGGAAATCTACATCGTCATGTCCGGCGAGATGATGGCGCTTTACGCCTGCAACAACATCTCCCGCGGCATTTTGAAGTACGCCACTACCGGAAGCGTGCGCCTCGGCGGGCTCATCTGCAACTCACGGATGACCGACCGCGAGATCGACCTCTCCGAAGCGATGGCAAAGAAGCTCGGCACCAAGCTGATCCACTTCGTGCCGCGCGACAACGTGGTGCAGCATGCGGAACTGCGGCGGATGACGGTCATCCAGTACCAGCCCGACCACCCGCAGGCCGATGAGTACCGCGCCCTCGCGAAGAAAATCCATGAGAATTCGGGCCAGGGCGTCATCCCGACACCGGTCGGCATGGATGAGCTTGAAGAAATGCTGATGGATTTCGGCATCATCAAGTCCGACGAGCAGATGATTGCCGAGTTGGAAGCAAAAGAAGCGGCGGCGAAGCGCGTTGCGGTACACGCGTAACGTTTAACAATTTCGCCGTGCAGCAAAGGAGAGACTGATGACTGCGATCAAGACGATCGACTACCGCAACGATCGGGAGTTCCACGAGAAGCTCATCGAGGAAGTCCTGGAGAGCTACCCGGAAAAGACGGCGAAGAAGCGCGCCAAGCACTTGTCGGTCACGCAAGACGGTGCTTCCGACTGCGGCGTCAAGTCGAACATCAAGTCGATCCCCGGCGTCATGTCGATCCGCGGCTGTGCCTATGCCGGCTCAAAGGGCGTGGTGTGGGGGCCGGTCAAGGACATGGTTCACATCTCCCATGGTCCGGTCGGTTGTGGTCAGTACTCCTGGTCGCAGCGGCGCAACTACTACGTTGGCACGACGGGCGTCGACAGCTTCGGGACCATGCAGTTCACGTCCGACTTCCAGGAGCGTGACATCGTCTTCGGCGGCGACAAGAAGCTGAAGAAGATGATTGACGAGATCGAGGAGCTGTTCCCGCTCAACAAGGGCATTTCGGTCATGTCCGAGTGCCCGGTCGGTCTCATCGGTGACGATATCGAAGCGGTGGCGAAGGAACGGGGCACCGCGATTGGCAAGCCGGTGGTGCCGGTCCGCTGCGAGGGTTTCCGCGGCGTCTCCCAGTCGCTTGGCCATCACATCGCCAACGACGCCGTTCGCGACTTCATCTTTGATAAGCGCGAGCCCGAGGCCTTCGAGAGCACGCCCTACGATGTCGTCATCATCGGTGACTACAACATCGGCGGCGACGGCTGGTCTTCGCGCCGGCTCCTGGAGGAAATGGGCTTGCGCGTCATCGCCCAGTGGACCGGCGACTCGACCTTGAGCGAGCTGGAGCGGGCGCCCAAGGCCAAGCTCAACCTGATCCACTGCTACCGCTCGATGAACTACATCTCCCGCCACATGGAAGAGAAGTACGGGGTTCCTTGGCTCGAATTCAACTTCTTCGGGCCATCGCGGATCGCGATGTCGCTCAGAATGATTGCCGAGCACTTCGACGACAAGATCAAGGAAGGCGCGGAGCGCGTCATCGAGAAGTACAAGGCGATGAGCGATCAGGTCATTGAGACCTTCCGGCCGCGCCTCGCCGGTAAGAAGGTCATGCTTTACGTCGGCGGCCTGCGCCCGCGCCACATGATCAATGCCTACGAAGACTTGGGCATGGAAATCGTCGGGGCGGGTTACGAATTCGCTCACCGCGACGACTATCAGCGGACGATGGATTACGTGAAAGACGGCACGCTCATCTACGACGACATCACCGCCTATGAGATGGAGCACTTCATCCAGCGCATCCGCCCGGACCTCGTCGGCTCCGGCATCAAGGAGAAGTACTCGACGCAAAAGATGGGGGTGCCGTTCCGGCAGCTCCATTCCTGGGACTACTCGGGTCCCTACCATGGTTACGACGGCTTTGCCGTTTTCGCCCGCGACATGGACATGGCGATCAACAATCCCGCCTGGAACCTGTTCAAGGCACCGTGGAAGGCCGCCGAGCCCGCCCCGGCGAGCGCGTAACGACAAAACGGGCTCTCTTTGGCGCTTGGCTTTGCCGTTCGCCCGCAAGCCTCGCTCCCTCTGCCTAAGGGGGAGCGGCAGCGGGGAGCGGTAGGCGGGAAGCGGGAGGAGGCCGCACGGAGACAGAACTGATGCCCCAGTCTGCTGATCAGATCAAAGACCACGTATCCCTATTCAAGGAACCCGAATACCAGGAGATGTTCGCGCGCAAGCGGGAACAGTTCGAATGCCCGCATCCACCCGAGCGCGTTGCCGAGGTGGAACAGTGGATGAAGAGCTGGGACTACCGCGAAAAGAACCTCTCCCGCGAAGCGCTGACCGTCAATCCGGCGAAGGCGTGCCAGCCCTTGGGCGCCGTGTTCTGCGCCGCCGGCTTCGAAGGCATGCTGTCGTTCATTCACGGCTCGCAGGGTTGCACCGCTTACTTTCGCTCGCACCTTTCACGGCACTTCAAAGAGCCGTCGTCGGCCGTCTCCTCCAACATGACCGAGGACGCAGCCGTGTTCGGCGGCCTCAACAATATGCTCGATGGCCTGCAGAACGCGCACCAACTGTACAAGCCGAAGGCGATCGCCGTCGGCACGACGTGCATGGCTGAGGTCATTGGCGACGACCTGCAGGCCTTCATCGCCAAGGCCAAGCAGCAGGGCAGCGTCCCGGAAGACTTTGACGTGCCGTATGCGCATACGCCGTCGTTCATCGGCAGCCATGTAACCGGCTACGACAACATGCTTGAAGGTATCCTCAAGCACTACTGGGAAGGTGCGACACGCGAGCCGGGCGAAACGCTCAACATCATTCCCGGCTTTGACGGTTTTTGCGTCGGCAACATCCGCGAACTGAAGCGGATGATGGGGCTGATGGGCGTCGAGGCGACGATCATGTGCGATCCGTCCGACGTCTACGACATGCCGTCCGACGGCACCTTCACGATGTACTCCGGCGGCACGCCGATTGAGGCCGTCAAAGGCGGCGTCAACGCCAAGGCGACGATCTCGCTGCAGGAGTACTGCTCGAAGAAGAGCCTGACGCTGGCGGAAAGTTCCGGGCAGGAGGTGGCCGCCTTCAATTACCCGCTCGGCGTTGCCGCAACCGACGAATTTCTGATGAAGGTCTCGGCCTTCACCGGCAAGCCGATCCCGGCCCAGCTCGAACTCGAACGCGGCCGCCTGATCGACGCCATGACCGACTCGATGGCTTACGTCCACGGCAAGACCTTCACCGTCTTCGGCGATCCGGACTTCTGCATCGGCGTCACCCGCTTCTTGTTGGAACTCGGCGCCGAGCCCGTGCACATCTTGTCGAGCAACGGCTCGAAGGCATGGGCGAAGAAGATGAAGGCGATCGTTACCGCCTCTCCTTACGGCAAGCGCGCCCAGGTTTGGCCCGGCAACGACCTCTGGCACCTGCGGTCGTTCCTGCACACGGAGCCCACGGATCTGATGATCGGCAGTTCGTACGGAAAGTATCTCGAACGCGACTGCGGCGTGCCACTCATTCGGCTCTCGTTCCCGATCTTCGATCGCCACCACCACCATCGGTTCCCGATCTTCGGCTACCAGGGTGGCCTGCAGATGCTGGTACGGATCCTCGACAAGGTGTTCGACGGCTTGGACGCGCAGACGAACATCGCTGGCGAGAACGACATGAGCTTCGATCTGACACGATAAGGAGCTGCCTGGGAGGCGGCGTCGGCCGGCGCCCCGGGCGTTAGAGTGAGGAGTGCAGGCGCATGCCAACACCTTCGGCGGCCAACTTGTTCAACGAGCCCGGATGCGCAGTCAACCAGGCGAAAGGGGACAAGCAGCGCAAGGTGGGATGCGGCGCCCGCACGCTTACGCCCGGGGCGGCGGCCGGCGGTTGTGCCTTCGACGGGGCAAAGATCGCCCTGCAGCCGATCGCCGACGCCGCCCATCTCGTCCACGGCCCTATTGCGTGCGAGGGCAACAGCTGGGACAGCCGCCATGCGCTGTCCTCCGGCCCGCAGCTGTTCCGCACCGGCCTCACCACTGATCTTTCCGAGCTTGATATCATTCATGGCGGCGAGAAAAAGCTCTACCGCGCGATCAAACAGATCGTCGAGCGCTTCCGGCCGCCGGCGGTTTTCGTCTACGTCACCTGCGTACCGGCTCTGATCGGCGACGATGTCGAGGCGGTCTGCACAGCCGCAGCAGAGCGCTTCGCCACCCCGGTGATCCCGGTCGTGGCGCCGGGCTTTGTCGGCTCCAAGAGCCTCGGCAACAAGCTCGCAGGCAGGGTCTTGCTGGAGCGTGTGATTGGCACCCGCGAGCCCGATGTGCCTACGCCCTGCGACATCAATCTGATCGGCGAGTACAACGTCGCTGGCGAACTGTGGCAGGTGAAGCCGCTGCTCGACCGGCTCGGCATCCGCATCCTCGCCTCGATCACCGGCGACGGCCGCTACCACGATGTCGCTTGCGCCCATCGGGCACGCGTCAGCATGGTGGTGTGCAGCCAGGCGATGGTCGCGCTCGCCCGCGGCCTCCAGGAACGCTACGATATTCCCTTCTTCGAGGGATCGTTCTACGGCATCGGCAACACCGGTGCCGCGCTGCGTCAGCTCGCTCGATTCCTGACGGCCGCGGGCGCGCCGGCCGATCTCGAAGCGCGCACAGAAGCGCTGATCAAGGCCGAGGAAGCGCGCGCCACCCGGGCGCTGGCACCCTACCAGCGAGCGCTCAAGGACAAGCGCGTGCTGCTCTACACCGGCGGCGTCAAGTCGTGGTCGGTCATCTCGGCGCTGCACGAACTGGGCATGACCGTCGTCGGGACCTCCGTGCGCAAGTCGACCGACGACGATCAGGCGCGGATCCGCGAGCTGATCGGCGAGGAGGCGATGCTGTTCGGCCAGGTGCCGGCGAAGGAAATGGACCGCCGCCTGCGCGCCGGCGAGGCCGATATTCTTATGTCGGGCGGTCGCACCCAGTTTGTCGCGCTCAAGGCCCGGGTTCCCTGGCTCGACATTAACCAGGAGCGCGAGGATGCCTACGCCGGCTACGGCGGCATCGTCAACCTGGCGCGCCGACTGCACGGCGCCTTGACCAACCCGGTCTGGGCAGAGGTGCGCCGCCCGGCTCCTTGGGCCGCTACGGAAGCGCCACTAGAGGCCGCACCATGAACGGGGCGCTACTCGCAACCAAGGCATGCGCGGTCAAGCCGCTGAAGGTGAGCCCGGCGCTGGGCGGCGCGCTCGCCTTCTTGGGTCTCGATCGGGCGCTGCCGCTGTTGCACGGCTCGCAAGGCTGCACGGCGTTTGCGGTGGTGCTTGCCGTCCGCCATTTCCGTGAGGCGATCCCGCTGCAGACGACCGCCATGAGCGAGATCAATACGATCTTGGGCGGCGCCGACAACCTCGAACAGGCGATCGAGAACATCTTCAAGCGTGCCGCCCCGGCCGTGATCGGCATCTGCTCGACCGCGCTCACTGAAACGCGCGACGACGACATCGTGGGCGATCTCAAACTGATGCGTGAACGCCACCCGGACTGGGACGATCTTGCCGTCGTCTATGCGCGCACCCCGGATTTTCTCGGCAGCCTCGAACAGGGCTGGGGGGCGGCGGTGGAGGCGACCATCAGGGCGCTGGTACCACCGGGAAGCGGGCGCAAGCGGCTGCGCCAGGTCAACCTGCTCACCGGCAGTCACCTGACGCCCGGCGATGTCGAGGCGATCGCAGAGACGATCACTGCGTTCGGTTTGACGCCGATCATCCTGCCGGACATTTCCGGCTCGCTCGACGGCCATGTCGCGGACGCCCATGTGCCGACGACCTTGGGCGGTACGACCATCGACGCTATCCGCCGCATGGGCCATTCGGTGCTGACGCTTGCTGTCGGCGATCATATGCGCGGCGCTGCGGCGCTCTTGGAGGATCGCTGCGGCGTGCCGTTCCGGGTGTTTGACCGGCTGACCGGATTGGCCGCGTTTGATGGGTTCGTAGCCGAACTGATCGCCGTCAGCGGTGCCAAGGCGCCTGAGCACCTGCAGCGGCAGCGCAGCCGGCTTGTTGATGCGATGCTGGATAGCCACGGTACTCTCGGCAACCGTACGCTCGCGCTCGCCGGGGAAGGCGACATGCTGGTCGCAATGGGCCGCTTTGTTACCGAACTGGGCGCACGCGTTGCCGTCGCCGTCGCGCCGTGCGCAACGCCGGCGCTCGCGCACGTCCCCGCCGAGAGGATCATCGTCGGCGATCTTGACGACCTCGAACAGGCGATCGCAGCGGCCGGCACCGACAGCATCGAACTCATCGTCGCCAACTCGCACGCCGCCGAGATCGCCCACTTTTTCGACATTCCGCTGATGCGGGCCGGCTTTCCGATCTTTGATCGGCTCGGTGCCGGACATCAGGTAACCGTTGGCTACGAGGGCAGCCGGACGCTGCTGTTCGCGCTCGCCAACACCTTCATCGCGCGCGGCCATGCGCCTGCCGCAACCGCCGCGTCCGGAGCGACGCTGCCGCCGTTTATGGGTGAGACCGACCATGCGCCGGCTTCGTCTTGTTGACACGCAGCCGCCGGGACAGGTCCCGGCGGTGATTGGGACTGGAACGACGATGAAAGTAGCCTTTGCGACCCAGGATCTCAAAACCGTCGACGCGCACTTCGCGGGCGCGCGGCATTTCGCCGTTTATGACGTCACCCCCGACGGCCACCGGCTGGTCGAGGCAATCGGCTTCGATGCCACCAGCGGCGAGGACGGCGTCCACGCCGATGCCAACGATGATCGGATCACCCCGCGGGTGGATGCGCTCGACGGCTGTGCGCTCCTGTTCGTGCTCGCGATCGGCGGGCCTGCCGCAGCGCGCGTCGTCGCGCACAAGATCCATCCGGTCAAGCTGCCGCACCCGGAGTCAATTCCCGACGTACTGGACCGCGTCCAGACAATGCTGAAAGGCTCGCCACCGCCGTGGCTGCGCAAGGCGATCGGTCAGCATGGCGGCGACCGGCCGGCCTTCAACCCCGATTTCGAAGACGCGTAGAGGACAAGGCAGAGCCTCACCAACAAAGGAGTATCAAATCCAATGTCTGTACCGACATTAACCCGCGACGGGACCCCGTGGTCACCTCGGTACGTCGACAGGATCGATGGCAAGCGCTGCCTCGGCTGCGGCCGGTGCTTCAAAGTCTGCGGCCAGGGCGTCCTTGAAATGAAATGGATTGACGAAGAGGGTACCTTCGTCGAAGAGGACGACGGTGATGCCGAGCGCATGGTGATGACAGTGGCAGAAAAAGGTCAGTGCATCGGCTGTGGCGCTTGCGTGCGGGTGTGCAGCAAGGGCGCCCAGGTGCTGGTGGAAGCATGACGAGGCGCGATGGCTGACTCCGGGGCGGATGGTTTCTGCCCCGCTTCGAGGGCCGAACCCGCACCTGCGGGTAATCTCTACGATCGCCTGCTGGAAGGCGGGTCCGGCGATCTTTTCGACCGCCACGTGTTTGTATGCGCCCTCGTCATCGCGATGACTGAGGGGTGGCGACCGCTGCCGGAAGCACTGGGATTGGCGGCGCCGGATTTACGTGCGCTCATGGCGCACTACCTTCCCCATGCGGTCTTGCCGGTGGCAGTACCCGCAGACGCCGGCGCCGGCGACGACGCGATCGAAGAGCCGGACCTGCGCCGTCTGTTGCTCGACCATCGATCGGATGCGGATGATCCGGCCGGCCGCTGGCTGGCCGCGATCATCGCCCGTCGCTCGTGCCGTCCCAATCACCTGTGGCAGGATCTCGGCCTGTTCAATCGAGGCGAGTTGAGCCGCCTGATGCTGCGGCATTTCCAGCCGCTCGCCGCACGCAATCGCGGCGACATGAAGTGGAAGAAGTTCTTCTACCGCACGCTCTGTGCCGAAGATGGGATCGTCGTCTGCAAGGCGCCCAACTGCGAAACCTGCAGCGATGTACACGCCTGCTTCGGCGGCGAACCGGGAGAGCCGTTGGCGCTGTTCCAGTCCCCGTTGTTGCAAAGCCGACAAAAGTAACGTCGTAGGCGACGCCCGTCCCCACCCGCAGTACTGCGCATCCCCTAGAATCAGGACGTTAGACTTTGGCACGGGGATTGCTCCGCCGGCTTGCAACGGCTTCGGCCGGATGCTTAGGAGGATATCCAAATGGTAGAGCTCAGCGAACGTGCCAGCGGAGCCATTCGTCGCCTGATCGCAGACTCTGGCAACCCGACCGCCGGCTTGAGGATCATGGTCGATCAGGGCGGTTGTTCTGGGATGCGTTACCTCTTGGGTCTCGAGACCGAGCCAGCGGCCGGCGACGAGATCTACGACTGCGAGGGCGTCAAACTGTATGTCGATCCGCAGAGCCTACCCATCATCGACGGCATCAGGATCGATTTCGTCGATTCCGTCGGTCGCGCGGGTTTCGTCTTCGACAATCCGAACGTTCGCGACGTGTGCTCGTGCGGCAAGTCGTTCGGCGCCTGAGCGGATGCGGCCGGAGGAAGCCATGCCAACACCGCCCGTCATCATAACCGACTCGACCCTTCGTGACGGGGAACAGACGGCGGGCGTCGCCTTCTCGCTGGCGGAGAAACTCGCCATCGCGGAGGCACTTGAGGCGGCCGGGGTTCCGGAGCTGGAGGTCGGCATTCCGGCGATGGGACAGGCCGAGCGGGGCGACATCCGCTGCATCGTCAACCGGCTGCACCATTCGCTTGCCGTCGGCTGGTGCCGGCTGCGGCGATCGGACGTCGATTGGGCGATGGCCGCCGGCCTTGGTGCCGTGCATCTGGCGGTGCCAGTTTCGCGCCAGCAGATGGCCTTCAAGCTGGGCTGGGAGCCGGCGCGGGTACTGGCGGAGATCGCCGATGTCGTCGGCTATGCCTGTCAGCAGGGGCTCTTGTGCTCGCTCGGCGGCGAGGATGCCTCGCGCGCCGAGCCCGCGTTTCTCGCCAGCGTAATCGCGGTCGCGGGGGCGGCCGGAGCGCGCCGGTTTCGTTTTGCCGATACCCTCGGCATCATGGAGCCGTTTGCCACCTACGACATCTTCAGGGGCTTGCGCGCTGGGGGCGCGCTTGATCTCGAGATCCATGCGCACGACGATCTCGGCCTCGCCACAGCCAATTCGCTGGCGGCGGTACGCGGCGGGGCGACGCACGTCAGCACCACCGTTAACGGCTTGGGCGAGCGGGCCGGCAACGCTGCGCTCGAAGAGATCGTCGTTGCCCTGCCGCAGCTGTACGGGCGGGAAACGGGCGTGACACCGGCGGCGCTGCCGGCGGTCTCGGCACTGGTGGCGCGCGCGTCGGGCCGGCCGGTGCCGGCCGGCAAGAGCATCGTCGGCGAGGCCGTTTTCACTCATGAATCCGGCATTCACGTCGATGGCTTGCTCAAGGATCGGCGTAACTACCAGGGCCTCGATCCAGCCCTGTTGGGCCGCGACCACCGCATCGTTCTCGGCAAGCATTCCGGCAAGGCGGCGGTGCGCCATGTTTGCGCAAGCCTGGGCCGGTCGTTGAGCGAAGGGGAAGAACGCGCGCTGCTGGACCGCTTGCGCCAGGGTGCGACAGTTCAGATTGCTGCGAAAGGCTGCGCATTGCCGCCGCCAGAGCGGTTGGACGCACAAGACCAGACGCGGAGGCGCGCATGACAAACTTGATCGAGGACCTGAAACAGCTGGAAACGGCGGAAGAATTCCTCAACTACTTCAATATCGTCTACGAACAGCGGGTGGTCGATGTTTACCGCCTGATCATCCTGCAAGGGGCGAGCGGCCTCATCGGCGAGGCGACAACTAGCGAGCGCAGTGACCAGGCGCTGTTCGAGCGCTTTCGCCGCCGCCTGCAGGACGCCTACTCCGATTGCCGCGACGGTACGGCCGGCAAACGTGCCAAGGCGCCCCCGCCGGCGGTCACTCCTTGCGAGACCGATGCCGACGACGCCGGAACCATCTTCATCCCGCTTGAGGCGGTGATGGGCCTGCGCCGACCGCGGCAGGAGTAAGACCGGGCCTGCCCGGGCATGGGCATGGGTATGGGTACGGTCGCCGGCCGTTGTGTCGCCGCGGATTGATGCGTTGTCCGCGGCCGGCGTAGCCCGCCCCTGTGAATAAGCGAAGGACTTGAAGAGCATGTATCAGATCGTCCGCCACGAGGTTTTTTCCGATGTGACCTTCTTGTGGGACGTGCTCGCCCCCGATGTCGCCCACGCTGCGCAGGCGGGGCACTTCGTCATGCTGCGCTTGCATGAGGGCTCGGAGCGCATCCCGCTGACCGTCGCGGATTTCGACCGCGAACGCGGCACCGTCACAATCGTCGTCCAGGCACTCGGCAAGACCACCCGGGAGATGCGCGACCACTACCGCGAAGGTGACAGCTTCGCCGATTTCGTAGGCCCGCTCGGCCTGCCGCAGCACATCGAGCAGGTCGGCCACGTGGCCCTGGTCGGCGGCGGGCTCGGCGTTGCCCCAGTCTACCCGCAGCTTCGCGCGTTCAAGGAAGCCGGCAACCGGATCACGGGCATTATTGGTTTCCGCAACCGCGACCTGATCTTCTGGGAGGACCGGTTCGCAGCGCTGTGCGACGACCTCATCGTCTGCACCGATGACGGCAGTTACGGCCGGCCCGGCTTTGTCTCGCAGGCGCTCGATGATCTGATCGGGCGCGATCGACCCGACCGCGTGGTCGCCATCGGCCCGCTGCCGATGATGGCGGCCTGTGTCGAGACAACGCGCCCGCACAGTGTCAAGACCATGGTCTCGCTCAACGCCATCATGGTCGACGGCACCGGCATGTGCGGGTCATGCCGCGTGACCGTCGCCGGCAAGGTCAAGTTCGCCTGCGTCGAGGGCCCCGATTTCGACGGCCACGAGGTCGACTTCCCCGAGCTGATCGCGCGCCAGAAACGCTTCAAGAGCCAGGAAGCGCGGGCCAACGAGAGCTACGCACACGTCTGTAACCTCGAGAAGCAGCTCTTCGAGGACGAAAAGCGCGGCTACAAGAAGCTGGCCCAGCTGGTGCCGCATCAGACGAAGATGCCGGAGCGGGACGCGCACGAGCGCGCATGCAACTTCAAGGAAGTCAATCTCGGCTATACAGCGGCGGAGGCGTTTCAGGAGGTCGAGCGCTGCATCCAGTGCAAGAACCCGCCCTGCATTACCGGCTGCCCGGTCGGCGTCGATATCCCCCGCTTCGTCCGCCACCTGCTGGTGCATGACCTTGAGGGCGCGATCAACGTCATCTCGGAATCGAGCCTGTTCCCGTCGATCTGCGGCCGTGTCTGCCCGCAGGAGAGCCAGTGCGAGGCCCACTGCATCCTGACCAAGAAGATCGACGCGGTCGCGATCGGCCGGCTTGAGCGCTTCATCGGCGATAACGCCCCGCGTCTCAAGATCGCGCCGCCGCAGTTCGCTGAAACGCTGGGCCGGGTGGCGATCGTCGGGTCCGGTCCGGCCGGCCTCGCGGCGGCGGCCGACCTGGTCCGCTTTGGCGCCGACGTGACCGTGTATGAGGCCCTGCACGTCATCGGCGGCGTGCTGCGCTACGGCATCCCGGCGTTCCGCCTGCCGCGCGACATCATCGACCGCGAAGTGCAGGGCTTGCGCGACATGGGCGTCAAGTTCGAGCTGAACAAGGTGATCGGAAAGACCTTCACCATCGCGCAGCTGATGAACGGCATGGGCTTCGATGCCGTCTTTGTCGGCGCCGGCGCTGGCGCGCCGTCGTTCCTCGGTATTCCGGGCGAGTTCGCCGGCCAGGTCTATTCGGCGAACGAGTTCCTGACCCGCGTCAACCTGATGGGCGGCGATCAGTTCCCCTACCTCGATACGCCGGTCGGCTTCGGGAAGAGCGTCGTCGTCATCGGCGCCGGCAACACCGCCATGGACTGCCTGCGCGTCGCCAAGCGCTTAGGGGCCCCCAACGTCCGTTGCGTCTATCGGCGCACGGAGGCGGAAGCGCCGGCGCGGATCGAGGAGTTGCGCCACGCCAAGGAGGAGGGCATCGAGTTCCTGTTCCTCCATTCGCCGGTCGAGATCTACACCGACGCCGAGGGCAACGTTGCCGGCATGAAGGTGCAGAAGATGACGCTGGGCGAGCCCGACGAGCGCGGCCGGCGCAAGCCGGTGCCACTCGACGAATTCGTCGAACTCGACTGCGATACCGTGATCTATGCGCTTGGCACCAACGCCAATCCGATCGTTCCGCAGGCGACGCCGGGCCTGGGCCTCAACAAGTGGGGCTACATCATCGCCGATGAGGCGACACAGGCCACCAACCTGAAGGGCGTCTTCGCCGGCGGTGACATCGTTACCGGCGGTGCGACCGTGATCCTGGCGATGGGGGCGGGCCGGCGGGCGGCACGCGCGATCGGTGCTTATCTCCAGTCCGACCGGCAGACGTGGCCGCTCTCGGAAGACGAGGTCAAAGCCTTCGTCCCGCCGCAGCCGCTGAGCCAGGCCGCGCCAGCCGAACTCGGAGCCTGAGGCACGGGCAGCCGCACCGGACCATCGCCCGCAAGGGGGGATGGTCCGGCCGCGCATCAGCGTGGCACTTCCCATCGGTGCATGGGCGCATGGCATGGACGGCGCTTGCAGATTGGCTGCAAAGCGCCGATCCTCCCTCCACCGCTGGAGATCTCGCCGGCGGCCGGCACGAAGGAGGGACGGCGTGGCGATCATCCGCTTCGTGGCGCCAGGGTTCGACAAGACCATTCGTTTTGACGTTGCGGCCGGCGAGCGACGGACGCTGCTCGCAGTCGCCAAGGACAGTGGCGTGCCGATCTTGTTCAACTGCGAAAGCGGCGACTGCAGCGCCTGCGTCGTGCACGTCGAGACCCGCGCTCCCGGCACCCTGCCAATCGCGCCGTTAACCGAGAAAGAGCGGTTCTTGTTGACTGCCATCGGCCTGTTGACCGAGCCCGAAATCCAGGCGGCCGAACGACAGGGGATCTCAGCCGATGTTCGCCTGGCCTGCCAATACGCGCTTGGAGATGAGGAGATCGTCGTCCTTTTCAACAACGATCTCGGCGGCGCCTGACGGCTTAAGAGGAGCGGCGGCGCCACCGCACTCGGCCTACAGGCCGAGGTAGGCTTCGCGGACGCGATGGTCGGATTTCAGGGCCCCGGCCGCACCTTCGAGGATGATGCGGCCGGCCTCAAGCACGTAGGCGTGCTCGGCAATCGAAAGCGCACGAAAGGCATTCTGTTCAACGACAAAGACGGTGGTGCCGGCGGCGGCCAGGCGCACGATCGTCTCGAACACCTCATCGACCAGGATCGGCGACAGGCCCATGCTCGGCTCGTCCAGCAACAGCAAGCGCGGCTTCGCCATGAGCGCGCGGGCAATCGCCAGCATCTGCTGCTGGCCACCCGAGAGCAAGCCGGCGGCGGTGCGGCGGCGTTGCTCCAGCGCGGGGAACATGGCGTAGGCTTGCTCCAATCCCTCCGCCTGCTCGCGCCGGGTGCGCGTGTAACCGCCGAGCAAGAGGTTGTCCTCGATGCTGAGCGGCGCCAGCACCTGGCGGCCTTCCGGCACCTGGATCAAGCCGAGCCGCACCCGCGCGGACGCTGCCAACGCGGTGATGTCCTGGCCAGCCAGGCGGATGGTCCCCGCAGCCGCCGGCAGAAGACCCGACAGCACGCGCAAGAGCGTCGTCTTGCCGGCGCCGTTGCCGCCGATGAGCGTGACCAGGCCGCCGTCGGCGATCGCGAGGCTGACGTCTGCGAGCGCCCGGATCGGCCCGTAGCGTGCCTCAAGTCCTTGGACTTCGAGCAAAGGCTCAGCGATGGCGGCCTCCCTCGCCGAGATAGGCGGCGACGACATCTTCGTTGTGGCGGATCTCCCAGCCTGTTCCTTCCGTGAGCTTGCGGCCGTGATCGAGCACCAGGATGTGGTTGGACACTGACCAGACCAGTCGCATGTCGTGCTCGACCAGCACGACGGTGATGCCTTGCGCCGCGATCTGCTGGATGAGGAAATCGAGCTCGGCCGTTTCCTTCGGATTGAGGCCGGCCGCCGGTTCATCGAGGAGCAGCATCTTCGGCTGCACGGCGAGCGCGCGCGCAAGTTCAAGGCGCTTCAGCGCGCCGTAGGGCATCGCGTCGGCAGCGGCGTCGACGAAGGCTTCGAGGCCCACGAACCGCATCAGCGCCACCGCCCGCTCGCGATAGTCACGGTCGCGGCGAACTACCGAAGGCAGCCGCAGCAGCGACGGCAGGAAGCGGCCGTCGCAGGCCAGGTGATAGCCGACCATGACATTGTCGAGCGCCGACAGGTTGAGGAAGATCTGCAGGTTCTGAAAGGTGCGGGACAGGCCGCAGCGGGCACGGCGGTGTGGCGGCAGCGCCGTGATGTCGGCATCGTCGAACCAGATCGTGCCGCTGGTGGGCCGATAGAGACCACTGATCAGATTGAACAGCGTCGTCTTGCCGGCGCCGTTGGGGCCGATGATGGAGTGGATCGTCCCGAGGCTGATGGCGAAACTCAAATCCTCGATCGCAGGCGTCGGCCCGAACGACTTCGAGAGATTTTCGACGCGCAGGAGCGTCACGCGCGCCCGCTCCGCATCCGGTTGCGGATCAGGCCTGCGAGCGTCGGCACGAGGCCCTTGCGCAGGAAGATCATCGTGCCCATCAGGACCGCCCCGAACACGAGCATCTTGAAGTCCTGAAAGGCGGTCAGCGCTTGCGGCAGGATTGTGAGCACGGCGGCCCCAACAACGGCGCCGAACGTCGAGGCCATGCCGCCCAGCACCACCATGGTGACGAGCTCGATCGAGCGGGCGAAGCTGGCCTCCGCCGGTGTGATAAACCCGGCGTAGTGGGCGAACAGGCTGCCGGCGAGGCTCGCCAGAACGGCGGAGACGACGAATACCAGCACTTTGTAACGGATGACGTCGACGCCCGTAAGCGCCGCGGCGCTCTCCGAGCCGTGCACCGCCTGCAGCGCCCGGCCGACGGGTGAGTCGATGAGGTTCAACGTCAGCCAGACGCTCACGATCAGAACGAGGCCGACGAGCGCATACCAAGCATGTTCGCCCGCAACCGTGTGGCCAAGCGCGCGCAAGGATGGAACCGGCATCCCGTCCGGCCCGCCGGTCAGGCCCGCTTCCTGATTGAGCACGATCGAGATGATGATGCCGAGCCCGAGCGTGCCCATGGCGAGGTAGTGACCCTTGAGCTTGAGGATCGGCTGGGCGAGGACGAACGATAGCATGCCAACACCGGCGGCACCGGCGGCGAGCGCAGCCAGCGGCGGCCAGCCGTGATCGCCGGTAAGGACTGCCGACGCGTATGCGCCGAGTGCGAAGAAGCCGGCATGTCCGAGGCTGATCTGGCCGGCATAGCCAATCAGGAGGTTGAGACCGACGCACACGGTGGCGTTGATGCCGACCAGAATGGCGACGTCGTAATAGAAGGCGTTCGGCAGGATGAGCGGCAGGCCGGCCACCACCCCAGCCAGCGCCAGGAGCCCGCCGGTGCGCGGCTGCCACAACGACGCCATCAAACGCGCTCGACCGACCGACCGCCGAACAGGCCGCCCGGCAACACGACCAGCACCACCAGGATGATGACGAATGCGACCGCATCCTTGTAGGCGGACGACAGGTAGCCGGCCGTCATCGCCTCCGAGACGCCTACGAGGAGACCGCCGGCGATCGCCCCCATCGGCTTGCCGAGCCCGCCCAGGATCGCGGCACAGAAGCCCTTGAGGCCCAGCATGACGCCCACGGTCGAATACGTGAGCGAAAGCGGCGCGATCAACACGCCGGCGATACCGCCCAGGAGCGCCGCCAGGGCGAAACTGAGGCTCAAGACCAGGCGGGTGTTGATACCCATCAGCTGCGCCATGACGGGGTTGTACGCGGTTGCGAGCATCGCTTTGCCGTGCATGGTGGCATTGAAGAAACGCCCCAGCGCGAAGATGATCACCACTGTTACGCCCAGCACCCACAGGCTCTGCGGCAACAGCGCAGCACCGCCGATGACGATCGGTTCGTTGCCGCTGAACGCCGGCATGCTGCGGAAGCCGCGCCCGCCCAACAGCTCGGCGGCGCCACGCAGGAAGATCGAAGCGCCGATCGTGATGATGATCAGGGTGACGACCGAAGCGTTGCGCGCCGGCTCGATCGCGAACTTCTCCAGCGCGACACCGACAACGACGGTAAGCGCCACACCGGCAGCGAGCGCGAGCACAAACGGCGCGCCGGCATCGATGAGGCCGACCGCCGCCATGCCGGCGATCATCACGAACTCCCCTTGCGCGAAGTTGATCACCTGGCTTGCGTTGTAGATGATCGAGAAGCCAAGCCCGACCAGCGCGTAGCACGCGCCTTGGGTGATGCCGGAGAACAGGAACTGCAGGAAATCGGCCGACATCTCATCGGCTCCTGCGGCGACCGCGAACGGCAGCGGGCGGAGCGGCGAGTGCACTGGCACAAACAGAGCGTACATCCTGTTTGTGCCGAAAGTGCACGCGATTCAATATGTTGTGCAGCGACAACCTTGCTCGGGCGAGAATCGCCCGATTGGGTCGCTGCACTAGTTGAGCAGAAGCCACGTCCCGTCTTTCACCTCCACCATGACGAAGGACGCCGTATCGAGACCTAAGTGGTCGGTGGGCGACATCGTGAAGATGCCGTCGGCGCCGATGAAGCGGTTGGTCTTCTCGATCTCGTCGCGCACCTTCGCCTTGTCGGTTCCGCCAGCGCGCTTGATCGCTTCGAGAACGATGAACAAGCCGTCGTAGGCGTGGCCGCCGAAGGTTGAGATCGGCTCCTTGTAGCGCTCCGTGTAGGCATCGCGGTAAGCGGTCGCAACCGCCTTCTGCGGATGATCGGCTGGCAGCTGATCGACGACCAGGAGCGCTGCGGCTGGCAGACGCACGCCTTCGGCCGCCCCCTCGGCGCCTTGGATGAAGCTCATCGAGGCGGAGCCGTGCGTCTGGTAATGCGGCACGCCGAGGCCGATCTGGCGGACGTTCTTGGCGACGATGCTGGTCGGCGCGCCGAAGCCGCAATAGAGGAAGGCTTGCAAGCCGGGAGCGCCCTTGATGCGGGTGAGCTGCGGCGTCATGTCGGTATCGCCGGCGCCGTGCGTCTCGTCGGCAACGATTGTGAGACCCTTTGCCGGTGCCAGCGCCATCGCGTTGGTTCGGCAGGACTTATCGAAGCCGCCCGGCCCGGAAAGAATGCCGATCTTGGTCAGACCGCGCGCCTTCATGTCGGTAAACAGCTTCTCGACGGCGAGCCGGTCAGTATGCGGCGTCTTGAAGACCCATTTCTTGACCGGCTCGACGATCTCCGCCGCACCCGCAAGCGAGATGAAGGGCACGGCCGCTGCCTCGACCTCGCGGATGACCGCCATGGTTTCGCCGGTCGAGGTGCCGCCGATGATGGCGTCGACCTTGTCCTGCTCGATCAGCCGCTTGACGAAGGTGAGCGCCTCCTTTGCTTCCGAGCCGGTGTCATAGACAATGAGCTCGACCTTACGGCCGAGGACGCCGCCTTCGCCGCTAATTTTCTCCACGTACGTCTCGAGCGTCTTCTTTTCGGGATCACCGAGAAAGGCGCCCTTGCCGGTCACGGCGAGGAACGCGCCCAGCCGGATCGGCTCGGCCGCCGAAGCGGTGACGGCACTCGCAGCCAGCGCAACGATCGCAAAAGCCGCGATCAGCCACCGAAAAGAAAGGCGTGCGTGCATTGGACATCCTCCCCCATCGGGCGTTTTTTTCTATAGGGAAGGCTTTTAGCGGGCCCCGCTGCGCTTGGCCACAACAATGGCGCAAGCCCAGTGCCACCCTTGAAGGCGCCATCGGGCAGGCGCATTTTTGCATGGCAAAATGTCTTCGGAATGATAGGTAAGTCACTGGAGACAGGCCGAGCCGGAAGCGCGTCCAAACAAGAGGCTGCACCCGCACCGGCACCCTGGGATCGGAAAAACGCCTTGGATCACGTTCTCGAAACACGCGCGTCTGCGCGGACCCCCATCGCTGAGAGCAGTAGCGCGCCGACCGCCCAACGCGCGAGCCGCCCGCTTACCGGCAACGAAGCGATCGCCCGCGGCGCCTGGGAAGCCGGCATCCGCGTTGCCGCCGCCTACCCGGGGACACCATCGACCGAGATCATGGAGAGTCTCGCCGATTACCCGGCAGAGGATCTGCACGCCCAGTGGTCGACCAACGAGAAGGTCGCGCTCGACGTCGCCATCGGCGCCTCGTTTGCCGGCGTGCGCGCGCTCGCCTCGATGAAGCATGTCGGCCTCAACGTCGCTGCCGATGCCCTGATGTCGCTCACCTACATCGGCGTCAATGGCGGCCTGGTGATCGTCGTCTGCGACGATCCGGGCATTCACAGCTCGCAGAACGAGCAGGACACCCGGCTGTTCAGCCGCTTTGCCATGGTGCCGTGCCTGGAGCCGGCGGATGCGCAGGAAGCGCTGGTCATGACCCGCGAAGCCTTCGACTTGAGCGAGCGCTTCGACACGCCGGTCATCATTCGCTCGACCACCCGGCTCTCGCACACGCGCAGCCTGGTGACACTGGGCGAGCGCACGGTACCGCCAAGCGGGCATTTCCGCGAGGACCCGAGAAAGAACGTGATGGTGCCGGCGCACGCGCGCAATCGGCATCCGAAGCTGATCGAGCGCGAGGCGGCCTTACGCGCGCACTTCGCCACCAGCGGGCATGTCCGCTGGGAAGCCGGCCGCCGCGATATCGGCATCATTACCGCCGGCACACCTTACGCGTACGTCAAAGAGGTGCTGCCCGACGCGAGCATTCTCAAACTGCCAGCCGCCTACCCGCTGCCGCTCGATCTCATCGGCCGCTTCTGTGCGAGCGTCGAGCGCGTCTTGGTGGTCGAGGAGCTTGAGCCGGCCATGGAGACCGAGATCCGCGCCGCCGGCCTCAAGGTCGAAGGCAAGGCGTTTTTCCCGCGGGTGGGCGAGCTGGCACCGGAAGTCGTGCGCGCCGGATTGGAAAGCGCCGGCATCCTTGAGCCACAGCCGAAAGTCGAACCGTGGCAGCTGACGCCGCCGGCACGGCCGCCGGTGCTGTGCTCGGGCTGCCCGCATACAATGAGCTACATGGCCTTGCGCGCGCTCGACGCGCGGGTCGCCGGCGATATCGGCTGCTACACGCTGGCGGCGCTCGAACCCTTGCGCTCGATCGACACCTGCGTTTCGATGGGCTCCAGCATCGCGAATGCCGTCGGCATCGCCAAGGCCGGCACGGAAGCGAAGCCGATCATCGCCACCATCGGCGACTCGACGTTCCTGCACGCCGGCATCCCGCCGCTGATTGATGCCGTCTACAATGACGCCAACATCACGGTGATCATCCTCGACAATCACATCACGGCGATGACCGGTGGCCAGGACCATCCGGGCACTGGGCGCAACTTGCGCGGCAGCGAAACCGCGCGCGTCGATTTCGAGCAGATGGTGCGCGCGTGCGGCGTGAAGTGGGTGCGAAAGGTCGATTCGTACAACGTCGCCGAGATGTACCAGGCCTGCCGGGAGGCGGCGGCATTCAAGGGCGTGGCGGTTGTGATCTCGGATCGGCCGTGCGTTCTCGACCCGGTCAAGATCAAGGGGCCGCCGCTGGAAGTGCAAGCGAAGAACTGCATCGCGTGCCAATCGTGCATGAACCTCGGTTGCCCGGCGCTGGGCTGGAGCGAGGACATGTTTGAGGGGCACCACAAGGTACGCATCAACGCCGCGCTGTGCATCGGCTGCACGCTCTGCGCCCAAATCTGCCCGTCGGACTGCATTCATCCGAGCGTCCAGTGAACGCGCTCGACAAAGAATCCGCTTCCCCGCATGGCAACCGCGATGCCGCCCGACCGACGAATGTGCTGATCGTCGGTGTCGGCGGCCAGGGCGTGCTGATGGTCTCGAAGGTGTTGGCAGCGCTCTGCCAGAGCGAGGGCTTCGAGGTCAAGCAGAGCGAAGTGCACGGCATGGCGAAGCGCGGCGGGAGCGTGTTCAGTCACGTCCGCTTCGGCGAGCAGGTTTGGTCGCCGACGATCCCGCGCGGCGAGGCTGATATCGTTGTCGCGCTTGAGTGGGCAGAGGGCGTGCGCTGGCTCGATCACCTGAGGCGCGATGGCGGCACCTTCATCGCCGACACGCAGCGGATCGTGCCGCCGATCTCGTTCCGTAACCGCACCCGCAATGCCGCTTCGGCCTATGCACCGGAGACGCCGGCCGAGGTGGTGGCGCTGGTCGGCAACGGCTTTGCGCTTGATGCGACAAGCATGGCCACCGGCTTGGGCGACCGCCGGGTCGCTAACACCGTCCTTCTGGGCGCGCTGTCGACCGTGCTGCCGTTCGCTGCCGAGCACTGGCTTGCGGTGATCGAGCAGTTCGTGCCAGCCAAGACCAAAGATCTCAACCGCCGCGCCTTCCTCGCTGGGCGCGACTGGGCAGTGAGCGCTGAGCGTGTTCCCGCTGCAGTCGCCACCGACGCTGTTGCGCAAAAGGTGACGGCCCGCGCCATCGAAACCGCGCCGGCGCACTTGCTCACCATCAACGAGGCTTGGTGCAAGGGCTGCGATATCTGCGTCAAGATGTGCCCCGAGCGCTGCCTCAGCTTGAACGCGCGGATGGTCGCCGAGCTCGCGCGGCCTGATGCCTGCACCGCCTGCCACTTGTGCGAATGGCTGTGCCCGGACTACGCGATCCGGATCGAGAGCACACCGGCCGTGAAAGGGGCCTCGTAAGCTGATGGGCGAGGGCCAACGGATCAACCTCCAGGGTAACCATGCGTGCGCGCTGGGCGCGATCGCTGCCGGCTGCCGCTTCTATGCCGGCTATCCGATCACGCCATCTTCGGATGTCGCCGAACGGATGGCGCTCGAGCTGCCCAAGGTCGGCGGTGTATTCATCCAGATGGAAGACGAGATCGCTTCGATGGGGGCGATCATCGGGGCCTCGATGGGCGGCGCCAAGGTGATGACGGCGACCAGCGGCCCCGGCTTTTCGCTGAAGCAGGAGAACCTCGGCTATGCCTGCATGGTCGAGGTGCCGTGCGTGATTGTTGACGTCATGCGCGGCGGCCCCTCGACCGGCATGCCGACCCGGCCGGCCCAGGGCGACATCATGCAGGCGCGCTGGGGTACGCACGGCGACCATCCAATCGTCGTCCTGGCACCGTCCTCGGTAAGCGAGGCGTTCTCCGAAACGATCCGCGCCTTCAACATCGCCGAGACCCTGCGCACCCCGGTCGTGCTGTTGTACGACGAGGTGGTGGGGCACCTGGTGGAAACCGTGCAGGTGCCCGACCCCGGCAGCATTGCCCGCGCCGAGCGCAAGTGGGCGACCGGCCCGCGCGAAGCGTTCCAGCCCTACGCCGCAACCGACGACGATATCCCGGCGATGGCGCGGCCGGGCGACGGTTATCGCTGCCACGCGACCGGCCTCACGCATGGCGAGCGCGGTCTGCCGACGCAGAATCCGGCCGAGGTCGAGCGGGCAATGCAGCGGCTCTTAGGCAAGCTTGAGCGCCACCGCGACGTGATTGACCGCTTCGAGACCTTCGCCGCCGAGGATGCCGAAATCCTGGTGGTCGCGATCGGCATCACCGCCCGCGCCGCCAAGCGAGCCGTTGCAGAAGCCCGACGCCAAGGCATTGCTGCCGGACTGTTCCGTCCGGTCACTTTGTGGCCATTCCCGGAGCAGCCTTTCCACGCGCTGGCGGAGCAGGCCAAGGCCATCTTGGTGCCGGAAATGAACGCGGGCCAGCTCAGTCTCGAAATCGAGCGCTTAAGCGGCCGGCCAGCCAAGGTCGCGCGCATCAACCGCTTGAGCGGCGAGCCGATCGAGCCCGCGGAGATACTCAAGATTATCGAGGAGCTGGCCCGCCATGGCCGCTGAGGGCATCGACGAATTCGACATCCGCGACTACCTGCGGACGGAGCTGATGCCGCATTTCATGTGCCCTGGTTGCGGCCACGGAATCGCGCTCAGAGCGCTCTTGTGGGCGGTGCACGAGGAGAGAATTGCGAAGGACCGGCTCGCGATCGTCACCGGCATCGGCTGTTCGGGCAGGGTCGGCGGCTATATCGACGCCAACACCTTTCACGTCACGCACGGCCGGCCGCTGACCTTTGCGACCGGCCTGGCGCTGGCCCGACCCGACCTCGAAGTCGTCGTCATTACCGGCGATGGCGACTGCCTCGCGATCGGTGGCAATCACCTGATCCACGCCTGCCGGCGCAACCTCCGCATGACATGCCTGATGCTGAACAACGAGATCTACGGCATGACCGGTGGCCAGGTCTCTCCCACCACTTCCGAGGCGCGGCTGACCACGACGACGCCCTATGGCAACGCCGAGCCGACCTTCGATGCCTGCGGGCTGGCGACAGCAGCCGGCGCCGGATTGGTCGGCCGAGGCATGACATTGCAGACGGTAGCGCTCAAGAACCTGATCCGCGAGGCACTTGCCTACCGCGGCTTCTCCTTTGTCGAGATCCTGTCCGACTGCACGGAGATCTTCGGCCGCAAGAACGATCTTGGCTCCTCGCCGGAGATGATTCTCCGCCAGAAGGGCAGCATGCGGCCGGACTTCTACGGCAACACCGTCGAGCACCCGTTCCGGCCCAACAACCTTACGACCGGCATTATCGCCCGCAACGAGCGCCCGGAGTACGGCGACACCTATCGCAGCGAAGTACTGGCGCCGCACGGGCACGGCGGTGCTGCGGCCGGTGTTAGCGCACCGGTGGAGTGAGCGAAGAGCGATGAGCCACCCAGTCGAGCTGCGCTTGAGCGGATCCGGCGGCCAGGGCCTTCAGTTCTCGGCCCGTGTGTTGGCCGAGGCGCTGCTGCGGGACGGCCGCACGGTGGCGCAGTCGCAAAGCTACGAGCCGACCTCGCGCGGCGGCGTCAGCCGCTCGGATCTGGTGGTGAGCGACGGCGACATCGATTATCCGCTTGTCACTGGTCTCGATTACCTCGTGATCCTGGACGAGGTCGCGGCCGAGTTCCCGCCGACGCTCCTAAAGCCGACGGCGACACTCCTCGTCGATGAGAGCCGCGTGCAGACAAGGGTTGCGGGTCCGTGGACGATCAGGAGCTCCCCCTTCGCCGAGATTGCGCGCGCGCTCGGCAACGAGAGAGCCGGCAACATCGTTGCGCTGGGAACACTCCTGGCGCTGTCGTCGTTGTGCTCGTCCGCGTCGGTGGCAGCAGCGCTGGCGGCGGAGACACCGCCCAAGTTTCTCGACCTCAACAGCGAGGCGTTCGATGCCGGCTGGCGCCTGGTCCAGCCGACGCCTGCAGCCGAGGCCGCGCACGCCCGCGCCTGACAACGGCTGCGGCACCTACCAGACTGGCCAAGTATGCCGTTCGCGACCGGGCAACGGCCGAAGGCCGCCGGCAGCCTGCCCCCCCCCGGCCGCCGGCGCCGTCCCCCCTGCTCCCCACGTCCTCAGTTGAGCCCCTTCGCCTCCTTGCGGAACAGCTCATCCATCTTGAGGTTGGCCGTTATGAAGGATCGCAAAGCCTCCATACCGTCGCCGAACTCCTCGTCAACCAGTAGCGGTATGACCGCCGCCTCGCGCGGAAGATTGTACTTCCGCGACAGCTCGGTGATGCTTTCCAGCGTGTGCGCGCTAGCAAGCTGGAAGGCCAGTGCTAGAAAGCTCTGCCACGACCGGCGCATGGCGACTTCGCCGTTGATCGGGATCTCCTGCACGGCATCCCGACTGCGATCGCTTACCAGCCGCGCAGTCTCATCGAGTTCCCCGATGGAACCGACCAGAGCCTGCAACGAACGGGAGAAGCTGAGATAATTGACGTTACTCGGAGCGGCCTTGAGCGCCTTGTAGCGGCTTGTACACGCAGCCATGTCAAGAAAAAGCCTGGCAATCAACCTGCCCAAGATCGGCCTATTTTCTCCCTCAGCTTTCCATTTTTCTTCCAGGTCAGAGACAACATCCTGCCACATTCCTAATCATCCCTCGGCACCCCGGTGGTCCGCGGACGAGATGACTCGCACCGGGCACACACCGAACCGCGCTTACAGCGCACTGCTTTTCTATTGTCGCGCAAGCATTGCAGACCCTCGTCTGAACGGGCCAAAACAAGACAACCCAACGCTGTAACGAGGATTAATTCTTCTGCCGCGCGAGTCGTCTTTGTAATACCAAAGAGGATGACAAAGATCGCCACCCAATCGGGGTCCGGCGGCGCGATTTTTGCCGACAACTATTTTTTTATTTACTACAATTGGTAGAACACTCTTAACGTGAGTGGTTGTTGCGGGCAAGACTTCGCTTTAGCGCAACCAGGATAAAACGGCCGCTAGGGTTCTACGCGGATCCGTCCATGGACGGCGCTGCCGACACGCTGCTGGCGTGGGCCGGAAGGGGCACGAAGCGGATAGAACCGGTTGCGGAGACGCCGTTGGCGGCGCCGGTCTTACAGGTTGGCTGGAACCGGCACCATAAGAACCGGGCACGGCGCATGGCGGAGAACGTCATGGGCAACGCTGCCGACCAGGAACTCATAGGTCGGGCCGTGGCCACGCGAGCCCAGCACGATGATGTCGGCACCAAGCTTCTCGCTCTCGGCAACGATCCGCTCGGCGGGATCGCCCTGGACAAGCAGCGCCGTTGCGACCTGTCCGCGCCGGCGCAGGACTTCGGCGTGGCTTTGCAGCAACTGATGCTCGGCGTGGAAGCGCTCGCTCACGTGCTCGCGGACGCTGTCCGGTCCGGCCTTCCAGCCGACAAACGCGGGATCCGGCTCGGCAACGTGGATGAGCCACAGCCGGCCGGCGCTGGCGCCCGCTATCCACGCCGCCGCCTCGATCACCGGACCGGCGGCCGGTGACAGATCGATGGCGACAACGAGCGTTTTCGCCTGTTCCTGCATTTCAGCACCCGATCCCGTACTGGCTCTTGGGCTCTGAACACAAGGGTGCCGAAGAGGTGGCGTCAACGCAAGGGGCTTCTCCGTTGATATGCACTGCAGACCCCGTACGGTGGCAGATCTTGCCGACGGCTGCGGAAATCTGTGTTTTGTCTATATGTAAAGAAGCGTGTCATTGACCCAATTGAGGGTTAAGGCGCATCCTGCTGATTTCAGTTTTCGCAAGGACGCATTGAGTCTGAGGCACGGCGATGTGAGCGGCTATCGAACCAATGATTTGCGGATCGTGGGCGATGGCGGACACGTCTTCGTAGGTCGGCCAGCCGTCGATCTTGGCGGTTAACTCTGGGACGACGTTGGCGCTGATGAATGAGTGCAGGCGAGCGGCCGAGAAGTCCTTGATCGCGGCCAAGCGGATCCGTCCCGAACATTCCCGACAACCGGGTCCGTAGGGATAAGCACGAGGAAAAACTGGGAAAGATATAGAATAAGAAATCTTTCCACATCTGTTAGGGTAGCACAGGTGCGATCTGAAGAATTGGCTGCAGAATCACGCTTTGCGTTGCTCACAGATCAAGAAAAAGACAAGCAATGTGGGTTGCGTATCATATTTCTAAGATTTCTGGTCAAAGATGGCGCAAGACCGCTTGAGCCTCTGCTCATGCGTTTCCTTGCGAAGACGGGTGAGAAGTGAACGGCATGAGGCTATGGCTGGTCAGAAGCGGGCGGTATGGCGAGCGGGAGCAGGAAGCGCTCGCGTCGAACGTGCTTGCGCCCGGTTTTGTTGATATCGGCGATCTGTCCAAAGCGGCATCAAAGGACGACGTTCGTGAGGTGTTGCGAGGCGCACTGCCCGATGCGGGCGATGGGCGGATCAAGCATTTCACCAACCAACTCTATCAGTTCGTGCGCACGATGTCGGTCGGCGATCTTGCCATCATGCCGCGCAAGAATACCGGTATGGTCGCCATCGCTGAGGTGAGGGGTGACTACGCCTTTCGTCCCGATCTGCCGAACCTCGTCCACGTGCGCCCCGTCAAGTGGCTGCGCCCGGATGTTTCCCGCGACGTGTTCGAGCAGGACCTCACCTACTCTCTGGGCGCGTTCATGACGATCTGCGAAATTTCGCGCAACAACGCTGTCGAGAGGGTCAAAGCCGTCGTGCGCACCGGCACCGATCCCGGCCCGGTCAGGGCTGCGGCTCCCGGCAGGACGGCAGCCGATATCGAGGCGGGCGAGAGCGCTATTCAGGATATCGACGAGTTGGCGCGAGACCAGATCCGCAAGCACATCGGTGCAAAGTTCAAGGGGCACGCGCTCGCCCGTCTTGTCGCCGCCGTTCTCGAAGCCGAAGGCTACGTCACCAGCGTATCGTCGCCGGGAAAGGATGGCGGTGTCGATATCCTCGCTGGGCGTGGCTCGCTCGGGCTTGATCCGCCGCGCCTGTGCGTTCAGGTCAAATCGGGCTCGGAGACCAGCGACGTCACCGTGCTCCGTGCTCTCCAAGGCACGATGCAGAACGTCAAAGCCGATCACGGCTTGCTCGTCAGTTGGAGCGGGGTGACGCAGGACGTCGAACGCGAAGCCCGGCAGAGCTATTTCACCGTTCGCATCTGGCGGTCCAGCAACCTCATCGAAGCCGCGCTCCGCAACTACGAGCGCCTCTCCGAGGAAATCCGCAACGACCTCCCGCTTAAGCGCACCTGGACGCTCGTGTTGGAGGAGTGATCAGCCGCAACGGTCCCGACTGATCGCACGCCTCGCTATGCATCGCCTCGAGCAGGGGCTGCTTCCTCGCGAACGCCACCTGCCGAGGCTCCTGCCGGGGTCACAGACCGATCGTTTTCCTTCACGTCCGGCTTAGAGGCGGCCACTGGCTTTCAAGTCGCCCTTTTCTGCCGGCTCTATTGTCGCCGCGGCAGCAAGGCGGGATGCGGCAGCGCCGATACGCCCAGCGAGTTCGGTCATGAAGGCCTCGCGGTCGAGGCCACCCGGCAGCGGCGGCAGGAACTCAAGCGTGATCTGGCCAGCATGTTTGGTGAAGCTGCGGCGGCGCCAGAATAAGCCAGAGTTGAGCGCCACTGGCACCAGCGGCACCGCAGCGGCACGGTAGAGTGCCGCGATCCCGGGCTGGAAAGGTTGCAATTCGCCGGGCGCAGCACGCACCCCTTCCGGAAAGACGATGACTTGCGCCCCTTCGCCGAGCCGCCGCCGCGCATGCGGCACCATCAGCTTAAGCGCACGAAAGCCGGCCCGGCGATCGATGGCGATGTTGCCGGCGCGGGACAGATACCATCCCAGGAACGGAACCCGCAGCAGCTCGCGCTTGAGCACGAACACCGGATCGGGAAGGAGGGCATGAAACACCAGCGTGTCCCACGCCGACTGGTGGTTGGCGGCAATGATCACCGGCCCCGCCGGCAAATGTTCCCCGCCGATGATGCGGTAGTTGAGCCCGCAGATGCAGGCGAGAAGAACCAGCAGGCCGCGGGTCCAGAGCCGCGCCAGCCCCTGCACGAACCGCCGCGGTAACAGCAGAATCGGCAGCCCGACAATGAACAGGAGCCCCGTCCACAGACATGCCACGACGGCAAAGATGCCCGAACGCACGCCTGTCATGTGCCACCCTCGGCAACCGCCAACGCCGGTATCTCGGCGCGAGCGGCGAGCGAAGACAGGAGGTACTTGTTGTACTCGCTGACGACCAGCGCGATCGTCCCCGGGCGCTGCCACCAGGCTGTCTTGGCAATGCCTGCGGAAAAGACCGGATGCGGTATGACCTTGACGTCCGGCAAGGCGCGGCGGAACTCGGCCAAGCTGCGCGGCATGTGATAGTGGGAGGTGACGAGACGGAGCGAACGGTAGCCCCGGCGCTGCATCCAGGCGGCGGTTTCGGCGGCATTGCCGGCGGTGTCGAGGGCAGCGTGGCCGGTCTCGATGCGGTCCGCAAGATCCGCCGATGGCTGCCCGGCGACCACCAGAAGCCGGCCAACGTCGACATCCGGATGGACGCCGGAGACGAACATCCGTTCCGCCTTGTGTTGCGCCAGCAGCCGCAAGCCGGTCGTGAACCGCTCGCTTCCGCCGGTGAGAACGACGATCGCTTCGGTCGGCGTCTCCGCGTCCTCAACCATCGCCGGAATGGTTGCGGCAAAGCGAACGAGGCCGACGCCCCAGGCCACAAGGACGGCAGCAAGCACCGAGAGCGAGGCGAGACGTCCGATCCGGCGGGCAGCGAGCATGCCGGCTCCTTGTGCTCACGCCGCTACGGCAATCGGGAGGGTGGGAGCGCGCCAGCGTTCGCAGTCACACCCGCATCGCCACGACCGCGCCCGCGCACCCCTCGCTCAAGGATGCAACACGTCCATGGCCGGAATCGGGGGGCAACTTTGCTCACTCGGCACCATTCCTTCCCCCGGCTGCAGCCACGCCGTACCGCGCAAAACAGCCTCATGCGGGGGCGACCGGCGAAGCATAACGCGACCGTGAGCGATGTCCAAACCCGTCCGTGGCGTGGACGCAGCCTTCGAGTCGGCAGCAACGGGTGTACACACCAAGGCAACGGGACGGACACGGTCGGCGCGGTATCGACGTCCTGGCCGTTCTACACGGAAACTTCATCTTCTTGCGAGATCGTACAGCGATTAGGCGCGGTCACCTTCCGTCTGACCGGTGGTTGCTTGCGTTGCGGTAGAGCCGCGCCTATAAAAGGTTGTGGATTTTCCAGGGGCCTGCAAACCACGATGATCATAGCCTGCCCGAAATGCGCAACGTCATACACGGTTGACAGCACCGCATTCGGCAACCAGTTGCGAACGGTTCGCTGCTCCGCGTGTGGCCATGCCTGGCGTCAAGGTGGTGAGACGGAAGCCCCGGACACGCCACGCGCGCGCGTTGACGAGCAGCGGACACCGCGCAAGAAGGCGCCACGACCGCAACGCCAACCGGCGCAGGCGCTGGAAGGACCTCCCACGACCGGCCGCGCCAAGGCTGCGCGCCGCGCGGAGGCCAAGCCCAGTGCGGCGGCATCGATCGTTGCGCCACAAGACAAGCCGGCACCGGTGCCACAGCCGAGCGTAGCGCCGGCGAAACCGAAACGAACACCAGAGCCCGCACCCGCTGTTGAAGCCGCGCCGGCAATGGACACCTCCTTGCCAATCGCCGCGGCCGCACCCGCTTCGTCACCAGAGGTCGTGGCCCCGCCGCCGCCCACTGTGGCCGAGCATCAAGCGCCGGCACGGGGCTGGATCAGCTCTTCCGAGGAGAAGGAAAGCGCCGAAGGCGATCTGGATTTCGCCACCGAGACCGAACCGGCCGCCACCGAGCCGGCGACGGCGGCCGGCGAGCCGCCGTCCGCGGACGCAGAACCGACGCTCTCGGCCGCGGCACGCGCCGATGCCCGCGAACAGCTGCTTGCTGCTCAGAAAAGGAATGGATCACCCCAGCGCCGGGCGTGGATCGTTCCGGCCGCGGCTGTCGCTGCCCTTGTCGTCGTCGTGGGCGGGCTGATCGTTACGCGCGATGGCATCGTCCGCCGCTTTCCGGCCACCGCCGGCGCTTACAGCGCACTCGGCATGGGCGGCCAGCAGACCCTTGGCGCCGGGCTTGAGTTCCGCGACGTCTCGTCCAGTCGGGAGTGGTCAGGCGCCGAGGAAGTCTTGGTCATTCAAGGCGTTGTCGCCAACGTCCTCAAGGACCCGGCGACGCTGCTGCCGGTCCGCGTCGCGCTCTATGACAGCGACGATCAGGAGGTGCAGGCGGTGACGGTGCCGAACGATCAGAACCGGATCAAGCCGGGTGAATCGGTCCGCTTCGAAGCACGGATCGCCAATCCTTCCTTGAGTGCCCAGCGCATCCGCGTGAGTTTCGCCACGCCGGGGGCGGAAAAGGCTTCGTAAACGCCCAAAATGGCTGCTTGGCGAAGCAGCTGTCGTGGCGCAAGCGGTCAGAACTGCCGCAACAGCCGTTCGATATAGTCGAGTTCCTGCGGCCCGCGGCGCTGGTCGGACGCGCGGCGGCGCAACTCATCCAGGAGTTCCTGGGCGCGGTGCAGGCCTGCTTCTTCCGGGATCTGCACATGCCCGCGGGCAAAGCCGCGCCGGCCACCGGCGGGCCCGCGACCAAACAGGTCACCTTGGCCACGGCCCGATCCGCTGCCGTCAGCGCCAAGCAGACCGGGGATCCCCGACAAGCGCTCGCTAAGCGCGTTGGCAACGGAGTCGGTCGCCCGCTTCAAGGCATCGACGGCGTGAGTCTGCTCGTTCACGGCGTCGCCGAAACGGCTCGAGCGGAGCGCGCCGGCTGCATTGCCCATCGACAGATCGGCTTCTGGAAGCGGCGGCGGGACGCGCTCCAAAAGCCCCGCCGCGCGCCCGATCAGCGCACCCAGTTCCTGTCGCAAGGCATTCTGTCGATCGACGGCAGCCACTTCTGCCGACGTGGCGCCGCGACCGCTACCGTGGCGTGAGCGCTCCCTGAGCTCACGACCAAATGTCTCCTGAAGAAGCTCCTGCTGGTGCACCGTCACCCCGCGCACCTCCTCCAGAAGTGCCTGCACTTCACGGGCCCGCTTGCGCTGCTCACTCATCTGCATCCCGGCGCGGATATCGGCGAGAAGCTCCTGCAATTCGGCCAACAATTGCTGCGCACCTTCGCGGGCACCAGCTCTGGCCAAGCGACGCGCCAAGTCGAGAAGATCGAACAGATCGGCGGTGGGAACCATCGTGCTTCCTTCCGCCGTCAACAAGCCACCGTCGCCCTGGCGCACAAGCTCGTTGACGACCGCGGCAAGATAGGCATCGAGCGCCTCTTGCAGCGCATCGATCAGACGCTCGATCTCATCGAGCGGCGCCTGATCGCGTAAGGCGGCCTCAAGCCGCTCGCGCGCATCCTCGAAGGCACGCAGCGCCAGCGGCACCTCGCCCTCATCGAGGCGGACGGCCGCTTGCCAGAGCAAATCGGCAACCGTGGCGATCGCCGCCGATGCACGGTCGTGCACCAGCCGCCCGTGCCCGACAGCCAATGCAAGCGCAACCACGACATCACCCGCGAAATCATCGGGCCGGCCGGCGATTTCGGCGATCCCCTCCGCCACATCGCCGCGTGCCGCCTCCCCGGCCGTGATCAGCCGTTTGCGAAGTGCAATCAACGCCTGCGCGACCGGGTGCGTAAACGTGCGCTCCGGCAGCGTCAGCGTGACCGTCTCGCTCCGCGTCGTCTGGCCCGCGGCATCCTCAGCCTCGAGGACGATCGACCCCGGCTGCCCGGCTCGCGGATGATCCGCAAGGTCGATCTGCTTACGACCGGTGATGGCGCCAGCGCTTCCGGCTCCGAGCGGCAGCGGCACGCGCAGACTGGATTCGGCTGCCGGGGTGGTATCGGACTTGGCCGCCAACTCAGCGCCAGGCTCGCTGCCCGGAGTGATGATCGCCGTGATCGCACGCAACGGGTAATCGTCGTGCGCGGTGTAGGCCAGGTCGAGTGAGCCGCCTGGTGTCGATTCGGGCGGCCGGGATAGGCTGATCGCTGGAGGCTGATCGGCGATCGGCGTTAACGGCCAGTGGGCGATGATACGGCCGTCGGCGTCGACGCTCAGTGACCGGCCGTCCCGAATCACGACCGAAGCGGTGAACGCGCCGTCGCTGCCGCCCTGCTCTGCGCCGATCGCTGTCATCGGCGTGCGCTGGTCAGCAAGCATGAGTGTCGGTGCCGAACTAATCCCGGTGGCCCGCACGACCGCCACGCTGCCATCCGGCACGGGAATGCTCGCCGGTGCTGAAGCAGCATAGCCGGCGCTGCCGTGTCCCTCAGCCGTTGCGCCGGCCTTCAGAAACAACGGCGCATGGCCGGTGTAGGCCGGCGGCGTGATCCACAGTTCGACCAGTGGCAGGACAGCGCCGCTACCGAGAGCGGGCTGAACAGCGCGCGCCAGCCGCTCCGGGGCCTGCCGGCCGCCGGCAGCGACGGCGATCACGAGCAGCAGCAGCACCGCCGCCCGCAGGCCCCAGGGTTCGAGACGTGCGACACCAGGCGCTGGCAGCTTGAGCCGTAGCTGGGGACGGGCGGCGTGAAGATCCGCCTGATGACGCTGCCACAACAGCCGCGCCAGCGGATCGTCAGCTCCGGCGCCCTGCCGATCCTCAAGCGCCGAGAGCGGCCGGTGGCTGAGCGCTGAATCCTGCTCGATCCGACGCAGGGCCTGGTGCCGGTCGATCCGGCGCAGGCCGGTACCGGCCCACGCCAGGGCAGCCAGAAGTGCTACAGCGAAAACAATCAATACACCAGCGTGCAGCCAGGCGGGCAGCAACGGCAGAACGTCGAGCAAGGCCAGCGCGAAGCCGGCGCCAATGAGCGTGACCGCCGGCCAGAGCCGGGGCCACAGCGCCTCCCACGCGAGGCTGGCAGCCGCAAGATGAACGAGGAGGCGATAGCCGAGGCCGCGCGCGCGGCTCATCGCCCGTCTGCCTGGCCTTGGCTTTCGTCTGCAGGCGGCGCGAGCCAAGCGGGCAGCCGCTGCCAGGACAACAGTGCCTGCCAGGGGATCCGCTCGCGCACCACGGCGTGAGTAGAATCAGCCACGAGCACCTCCGGACACAACGGCCGCGCGTTGTAGAACGACGCCATGCTGGAGCCATAGGCGCCGGCCGTGCGGATGGCCAGCAGATCGCCCGCGCGCAGCGGGGGCAGCGTGCAGCCGCTGGCAAACGTGTCGCTTGTCTCGCAGATCGGACCGACGACATCGGCCACCATCGGCTTGTCGTTCACTTCCGGGTTCACCACCGGCACGACCGCGTGATGGGCACCGTACATGGCCGGCCGCATGAGATCGTTCATGCCGGCATCGACGATAACGAAAGTGCGCGTCGCCCCTTCCTTGATGTAGAGCACGCGTGTGACGAGGAGACCGGCGTTGGCGACCAGCAGCCGGCCCGGTTCCAGGATCAAGCGGCAGCCAAGATCGCCGACCGCGCGACGGACGACGGCGGCGTAGGCGTCCGGGCCGGGAATTGGTCCCTCCTCGTCGCCGTAGGGCACACCTAAGCCGCCGCCGAGATCGAGCGTGGTTATCGTGTGGCCGTCCCGGCGCAGCATGACGATGAGATCGCGCAGCCGCTGAAACGCGGCGGCAAATGGTTCGATTTCCGTAAGCTGGGAGCCGATGTGCACAGCGATGCCGACTGGCTGCAACCCCGGCAGCGCCGCAGCACGGGCGTAAACCTGATGCGCGGCCGTCCACTCGATGCCGAACTTGGCTTCGCGCACGCCGGTGGTGATCTTGGCGTGCGTGTGCGCGTCGATATCGGGATTGATGCGCAAGGCGACGCGAGCGGTCGTCCCGACGCTGCAGGCGATGCGGCTCAAGGCCTCCATCTCCGGCACCGATTCGACATTGATCTGCAGGATATCCGCGGTGAGCGCGGCCTTGAGCTCACGCGCGCTCTTGCCAACGCCGGAAAAGACGATCCGCTCAGCCGGTACGCCCGCCGCAAGCGCGCTCTCCAGTTCACCGCCGGAGACGACGTCGGCGCCGGCTCCCAGGCGTGCCAGAGTGGCGATGACAGCCAGACTGCCGTTCGCCTTGACCGCAAAGCAGGTGAGCGCATCGAGGCCGGCGAGCGCCGCCGTGAACACCTGATAGTGCCGCCTCAGCGTCGCCGAGGAATAGACGTAGAAGGGCGTACCAACGGCCTCGGCGAGGTCTGGTAGCGGGACCGCCTCCGCATGCAGGACGCGACCGTGGTACTGGAAGTGATCCATGGCAGCTCCGTAGCGCTTAAGACGCAGGATAGCTGCGCCGCGGCTCAGAGCCCGGTGGCGGTTCCGGCTGATCCTTACGGCCGCAGCCGGACGCAGGCAGGACGACGGCGATGATCAGCATCAAGAGCATCAGACGGCGCATTGAAGGCCTCAGCAACGCAAGCACTCCCCTTCACTATGGCAATTTCTGCGCGGCGTTGCGAGGGATTCCGCAGCCTGCTAGTGCAGCGACCCAATCGGGCGATTCACGCCCGAGCAAGGTTGTCGCTGCACAACATAGTGAATCGCGTGCACTTTCGGCACAAACAGGATGTACACTCTGTTTGTGCCAGTGCACTAGCGGCGCCGTCGGCTCACGTGCCGGCGGTACTCTGGCTCGCGCTTGGCCTGCAGGGCCCGGCGCATGGCGGCCGCGGTCGGTGAGGGCGGGGCGTCTTGTCCTTGCGGCGGCAGCCGGCCTTCGGCGACCGCATCGACAAGGGCGAGATGCCGGGGCAGGCAGACCGTGTTCAGATCGTAGCGCTCGATCACCGTCTGTCGCGCCCGCGCCCGCAGCGGCTGTAGGCGGTCGGGATCGTCGAGAACGCGGTCGATCGCATCCGCAATGGCCTCGGGCGAGAAGAAATCGACCAGAAGGCCGTTCTCGCCGTCGACGATTACCTCCTCCACCGGTGCCGTGGCGGAGCCGATGACGAGGCACTCGGCCGCCATCGCCTCCAGCATCGACCACGAAAGCACGAATGGGTAAGTCAGGTAAACGTGCGCCGATGACACATGCAGGAGCTTCAGGAAGTTGCCGTATGGCACGCGGCCGAGGAAGCGGATCCGGTTCATGTCAAGCTTGGCGCCGACCTCGGCCATGAGAATCTGCCGATACGTCTGCCCCTTCGGCGGCGACGCGCCGTAGCTGACCTCATCACCGCCGAGGATGAGTACCCACGCGTTCGGCCGACGCTTCTGGATCTCTGGCAGCGCCCGCATGAAAACGTGGAAGCCGCGGTAGGGCTCCAGGTTGCGGTTGACGAAGGTGATGACCTCATCCGCGCGCGAGAGTGTCACGCCTGCTTTCTCCAGGGTCAATCTTGCGGCTGGATTCGGCCGAACCAGAGCGGTGTCGATGCCGTCATGGATGACACTCATCCTATCGTGAAACAGGGCCGGCACCTGGTCGCGCTGGAACTGCGTCGGACTGATCGCCCAGTCGCTCGCGATCAGCGTCAGGAGGTGGTTGGCATTCTTCATCCGCAGGCGGCAAAGGCTGGCGAGGCTGGTGTCCGCGTACTCCGGATCAAATGCGAAGTCACTCCCTTGCGACTCGTAATAAAATTCGATGAACGACAACATTCTTGCGTCCGGCCAGACGTCCTTGAGAAACAGCGCCTCGCCCCAGCCTGGATGGGCGCAAATCACGTCCGGACGAAAACCTTCCCGATTCAGTTGTGCCGCCGCCAGCGCCGCCGCCTCGCCTCGGATGACTTTGGTTTCGAGGTCGGAAACCCATGGATGCAGGCTCTGCGAGCTGCCCCGCTTCGGTTCGTAGCAGATGAGCTTGATGTTGTCGGGCGTCGGCTGCCGATTGATAGAGAGCGCCACCACTTCGCAATCGCGGCGTGCGGCCAGCGCCGGCGCCAGATGCTTGTACTGGCCGGGGAAGTTCTGGTGGACGAACAACACACGCATGCGCAACGATGCTCCTCGATCGGCCTGTCGCAAGGACTTATAGAACAACGCCGATGCAGGGACCAGACCGACACCGATGACCGCCGATCCGGCCAATCCCGCTGCCCCATCTTCCGACGGCGCCATCGTGCTGTTCTCGGGCGGGCAGGACTCGACGACCTGCCTCGCCTGGGCGCTTGAGCGATTTTCCACCGTCGACACGGTTTCGTTCGATTACGGCCAGCGGCACCGGGTCGAACTCGACTGCCAGGCGCGCGTGCGCGACGGCCTCGCAGTGCGCTTTCCCGATTGGGCCGGCCGGCTCGGGCGCCATCACGCGATCGATCTGGGCGTGATCGCCAGCATCACCGCCTCCGCGCTCACCCACGACCAGCCAATCACCATCCCCGCGAACGGCCTGCCCTCGACCTTCGTGCCCGGGCGCAACATCGTATTCCTGACGTTGGCGGCGGTCATCGCCCACGGCCGCGGCATCGGGGCGCTGGTCGGCGGCATGTGCGAGACGGATTTCTCCGGCTACCCCGACTGCCGCGACGATAGCATCAAGGCGTTGCAAGTGGCGCTCAATCTAGGCCTCGGCACGCGCGCGGTCATCCACACGCCGCTGATGTGGCTCGACAAGGCGGCGACCTGGGCGCTCGCGGAGAGTCTCGGCGGTCAGGCGCTTGTCGATCTGATCATCGAGGAGACGCACACCTGTTATCGCGGCGATCGCTCGGTGCGGCACGCCTGGGGGTACGGCTGCGGGAACTGCCCCGCGTGCACGCTGCGCGCCACGGGCTACCGGCGCTACCAAGCTTGCCGGGAGCAGGAGAGGCCGGTTAAGTAGAGCGGCTTTGGCACCATCAGCGGGTCAACAACGCATGCCAATCGATCGCCGCCGGGCGGAAGGTCTGGCCTTCCTTGCCGCGTTTGCGGCCTGCATCCCGGCAGCCAACTGGCTGATCGGCCATGTCGGGACCGTCTGCGTTCCGCACGGGCCGTGCCTGATCCCGGTCGCACCCGGCTTGAGCGCACCCAGCGGCGTGTTGATGATCGGCCTTGCCCTTGTCTTGCGCGACCTTGTCCAGCGCCGGCTCGGCCTCGTCTCGGTGCTGGGCGCAATTCTTGCCGGTGCGCTGCTCTCGGCCGCGCTTGCCCCGCCCTCCCTGGTGGTCGCCTCGGCGGTCGCGTTCCTCGTCTCTGAGCTCGCCGACTGCGCCGTGTTTACGCCGCTGCAGCGCCGCGGCCTTGTGCTCGCGGTTTTTTTGAGCAGCATCGCCGGACTGGTCGTCGATTCCGCCCTGTTCCTGCTGCTCGCCTTCGGCAGCCTCACCTACCTGCCGGGGCAGATCGTCGGCAAGGCGTGGATGGTCGTCCTCGTGCTGCCGGTGGCGTGGTGGCTGCGCGAGCGTGATCGCCGCCTTGGTCTCGCACCTGCGTGAGAAGCTCCCTTCGCCGAGCCGTAGCCACGGGCTTCCGTTAACCGCGGTTTAAGGCAGCGCGGCCTAAATCATCCTTCGCAAAGACAGGGGAGTCTGCGCCCCGATCGCGGCCTTGGGTGCCTGCATCTGTGCGGTGTTCACGCCCCCGTTTGAACGAAGGATTAACGTCATGCGCATTCTCGCTCTGATGGGGCGGTTCAGAATTGGCACGCGCATTTATGCGGGCTTTGTGATTGTTCTCGGCCTGATGGCGGTTCTCGCCTACACGGGCTATTCGAGCCTGCAGGGAGCGAGCGAGCGCAGCCACGCCTACGCGCGCATCACCGACCAGACTGCGGAAGTGCTGAGCGTGGCTGCGAGACTGAGCGACATGCAGCAGGCTGTGCTGCGCTTCGTGCTCGACGGCGACACCGACGATCTCAGCCAGGCACGGAAGATTGGCGCCGACCTGACCGAGCAAGCGCAAGCGCTGACCGCGAGCATGCTCGACCCGGCCCGCAAAGAACGTTCGGCGGAAATCTCGAAGCACATCAGCGACTACGTTGCGAATATCGAACGCGTCGGTACCGCACGGGCTCGCCGTGATGAGCAGATCGAAAAGCGTTTGAACGTCGTCGACAAGACCGCTGCCGACAACTTGAACCGGATCATCGATTCGGCAATGGGGGAAGCCGACTTCGAGCCGGCTGCACACGCATACTTTGTCCTGGACAAGCTGATGCAGGCCCGGTTAAGCGCCCATCGATACTTGCACGATCAGAACCCGAAGACGGCCGAGTCCGCCAGAAGCAAACTGAACGCGTTCGCGCAAGCCGCCGAGGAGGGAATCTACGCGTTGCAGGACCCTGCGCGTGTGGTGCTGATGGAAGAAGCGGCGAGCCTTGCGGTCGAGTATGCCGAAGCGTTCAGGAACGTCGTCGAGGCGAGTTCCACCTACTCCGTACTTGTCAACGGCGCCATGTTTCAGGCCGAGAGCGAAGCGGCGCAACTGGCGCAGGCTCTTTCGCAGGAAATGACGTCAGAGCGTGAGAAGATTGAGCGCGACACCCTTGAGGCGAATGCGAGCGCGATGATGATGAACCTTGGCATCGCCGTGGTCGCGGCGGCGCTCGGCGTGATCTTCGCCTGGCTGATCAAGACCGGCATTACCCGGCCCGTGATCGGCATGACCGAAACGATGACGCGCCTTGCCGCCGGCGATACCAGTGTGAGCATCCCCGCGCAGGACAACCGGGACGAGATCGGCACGATGGCAAAGGCGGTAGGCGTCTTCAAGGACAATGCCGTCGCCCGCGAGCGGCTGGAGGCCGAGCAGGCGCAGGAACGGAACGCGCGCGAGGAGCGGGCGCGACGGGTGGAAGCGATGATCGGCAGCTTCGATCGTGAGGTTGCAACGGCCCTGGAGGCGGTAGGCGGCGCGGCCGGTACCATGCAGGCGACATCGCAAGCGATGTCGGCGACGGCCGAAGAGACCAGTCGTCAGGCGACAGCAGTTGCCGCTGCTTCGGAACAGGCATCGGCTAACGTGCAGACCGTGGCTGCGGCCGCGGAAGAGTTGGCCGCCTCGATCCGCGAAATCAGCCGCCAGATGAGCGAGGCGCACACGGTCACCACGGATGCCACCGGTCAGGCAGAGGGCACGCGGGCAAGCGTGCGCGGCCTTGCCGAGGCGGCGCAGCGGATCGGCGACGTGGTCGATCTGATCAACTCGATCGCGGCCCAGACCAATCTACTCGCCCTCAATGCAACCATTGAGGCTGCCCGCGCCGGCGATGCCGGCAAGGGGTTCGCTGTGGTGGCGGGCGAGGTCAAGGCTCTGGCCGGCCAGACCGCGCGCGCAACGGATGAGATCTCAAGCCAGATCAACACCGTTCGCACCGAGATCCGCGGTACCGTGCAGGCGATGGAGGGGATCGTCGCGACGATCGGCAGGATCAACGCCATCGCAGCCTCGGTCGCCGCCGCCATCGAGCAGCAGGACGCGGCGACACGAGAAATCGCCCGCAACGTCGATCAGGCGTCGGTCGGAACGCAAGAGGTGAGCAGCACAATTGCCGGCGTAACCCGGGCTGCTCATGACACCGGCGCCGCCTCGGGCGAGGTGCTGCAATCGGCCGGACAGCTCTCTCGCCAAGCCGAAGGCATCCGCCGCTCCGTCGACACCTTCCTTCAGTCGGTACGCGCGGCTTAAGCAGAGCCGCCGTTGGCCCGAACCGGCACGGGTGCTTGACGAGGGAGCGTCAGGCCGCCCGTCGCCGGTGGGGCGGCAACCGAAGATACAGGCGGTTGCGCTTGCCAAAATGGTCGACGAGCCCCGTCCGTTCGCCGAGCATTTCCTCCATCAGCGAGAAGGGTGTCCGCCGCGGCAGCACGATGGTGCCTTCGCAGTCGGGCCCCTCGATCTGGAGCTGCACCCCGATGCGCTGCGCCAACCGCCGCATCGACACATTCTCGGCCAGGCAGTAGATGCCGATCTGCGCGATATCGCGATTGCGCGCCCACAACAACGCCCGGCGGGCAAGATTGGTGGCGAGCCCCTGGCGGCGCCAAGCGCCGTCGACGCTGAAGGCCAGTTCGGCCAGCGAGCGATCGCTGGACGTCACCAGCACTGCGCCTGCGATTGCGAGCGCGTCATCCTCGTGGACGAGAATGGCGTGCGGAATCCGCGCGAGGCTGGCAACGGAGTCGTGGATGCCCTGATCGCTGATCACGCGGCCAAAGCGCAGCCTGCGCGCCTCGGGATCGAGGCCGCAGAGATGCTGGGCGTATCGAGAGCGCTCGTGCGCGAAGAGAGTGCGAATTGGACGCATGCAAAGTAAGTATGGTGCGATGCAGCATCCTGCCACCACGAGGATTGAGAATCAGTTATCGACGCGAAAACCTGTTGCACGACGGCCACTCTGGCGTGACGGGCATGCCGCCTTCCTGCCGGTTACGCCCCGAAGCAGCGCGACAGGCGGTCAGCGGCGCGGATCGGCTCCGGCAGGCGGAACCGCCGTGTGCAGGCGAGGACAAGCGCGATCGCCGTCTCAAGGCTCACGCGATGGCCAATCGAGACGAACACCGGCCGCACGTTTGCGCGCGTGCGGACGACGGCGCCGATGAGATCGCCGCCGTCAAGGAGCGGCGTCCAGTCGCCTCGGTTGGGTCCCGGCTCTCCGTGCGTGCCGATCAACCGCGACTTGGCGACGCCGATTGCGGGCAGGTCAAGGACAAGGCCCAAATGGCTCGCGATGCCGATCCGCCGCGGGTGCGCGATCCCCTGCCCGTCGCACATCAAGACATCCGGCTTGCGGCGCAAAGACCCGATGGCGGCCACCGCTGCCGGCCCTTCGCGAAAGCTGAGCAGGCCGGGCACGTACGGAAACGCCGTCGCAACCGTAGCCTCAGCTTGCTCCAGTGGCGTCAGCGTCGCGAGATCGAACAACACGGCCGCGGCATGGGCCGGACCACCGCGGCGGCCATAGGCGACATCAATGCCGGCAACCGTCACGGGTGGTACGAAGCGGTCAACGCGCTCGATCTGGCTCCGAAGCCGGGATTGCAGCGCAATCGCGTCTGCAACCGTCCCCGGCCAAGGCGCTGCGCCGGCGAGAGTGCTCTCGTCGCTCAGGGCTGGTCGCGCCGCAACAGCTCCGGCGGCACCATCCAGTTGATGAACCAAGCCCCCGTCACGGTGCGGCGAACGAGGCAAACGGCGGTCCCGGGCACGAAATCAACCACCAGCGGATGCTCATTGCCAAGCACGAGACGCGAGACGAACCGGCTCATGAACGGCTGATGGCCGACCACCAGGGTATGGTCCTTCCACTCCGCCGCCTTATCCACCAGGCCCTCGGTCGAGTCCTTCGGCAGCAGCCCCTTCTCCATCACTTGGATAGCGGCGGCATCAGCGACGGCGGCAGCGAGGATGTCCGCCGAAGTCCTGGCCCGCAGCTTGTCGCTGCAGACGACGCGGTCAACCCGGACACCCGACTCCTGCATGAACTGAGCGAGGCGCTCCACATCGCCGCGTCCCGTCGCAGTAAGCGGCCGGTTGACGTCAATGTCCTCGGGGACGGCCTCGCCGTGTTGAACGAGATAAAGATGCATCAACGGTTCTCCCCGCCGGTTCCGGGGTTGCTATCGCCGGCGCAAGGGTCTTGAAGCGGGAATCCGCCGTCTGGTCAAGACGGAGCAAGCAGGACAACAAAGCGCTTAATGCGCGCCCTGTTTTTCGTACTCATTGACGGCGGCCAGCATCGCCTCGGCCGTGCGCAGATCGCGCTCCGCCGTCACGCGGACATTCAGCGCTTCGGAGACCATCAGCGCGTCATGAGCCCGCTTCACCCGGTCCTCGGCGTCGTCGCGCGTGATCTCCTGCAGTGGTGTTGCCACCTCCGCCAACACCGTGCACCGCTCCGGCGTAATCTCGGCGAATCCGCCCTCGACGAAGTATCGATCGAGGATCTTGAGGCTCTTGTCACGCAGCTCAATGGTGCCCGGCACGATCGTCGAGAGCATCGCGGCATGACCGGGGAGGACGCCGAAATGGCCGGCCCCACCGGGGATGATGACGCACGCGGCCTCACACGACAGGGCGAGCCTGGCCGGCGTCACAATTTCGAACAGAAAGGTCTCGGCCATCGTGCCGTCCCTCCTCCCGCCTGGATCAGGCTGCTTCTGCGGCCAGCTTCTTCGCCTTCTCGACCGCTTGCTCGATCGTGCCGACCATGTAGAAGGCGGCCTCCGGCAGATGATCGTAGGCGCCGGCGCAGATCGCCTTGAAGCCCTTGATCGTGTCGTCGAGGTTGACGAACACGCCGGGCGAACCGGTAAACACTTCGGCGACGTGGAACGGTTGCGAGAGGAAGCGCTGGATCTTACGCGCGCGGGCGACGGTGAGCTTGTCCTCTTCCGACAGCTCATCCATGCCGAGAATGGCGATGATATCCTGCAACGACTTGTAGGTTTGCAGGATGCGCTGCACCTCGCGCGCGGTCTTGTAATGCTCCTCGCCGACGATGCGCGGGTCGAGTGCCCGTGACGTCGAATCGAGCGGGTCGACAGCCGGATAAATGCCGAGCTCGGCAATCGACCGGCTGAGCACGGTCGTCGCATCGAGGTGGGCGAACGAGGTCGCCGGCGCCGGGTCGGTGAGGTCGTCTGCCGGCACGTAAATCGCCTGCACCGAGGTGATCGAGCCCTTCTTGGTCGAGGTGATCCGCTCCTGCAGGGTCCCCATGTCGGTGGCCAGCGTCGGCTGATAGCCCACCGCCGAAGGGATGCGGCCCAACAGCGCCGAGACTTCCGAGCCAGCCTGGGTGAAACGGAAAATGTTGTCGACGAAGAACAACACGTCCTGGCCTTCCTCGTCGCGGAAGTACTCCGCCACGGTGAGCCCCGTCAGGCCGACGCGCGCGCGCGCGCCCGGCGGCTCGTTCATCTGGCCATAGACAAGTGCCGCTTTCGATCCCGATGCGCCCAGCTGGATGACGCCCGACTCGATCATCTCGTGGTAGAGGTCGTTGCCCTCGCGGGTACGCTCGCCGACGCCGGCAAAAACCGAGTAGCCGCCGTGCGCCTTGGCGATGTTGTTGATCAGTTCCATGATGATGACGGTCTTGCCGACGCCGGCGCCGCCGAACAGGCCGACCTTGCCGCCCTTCACGTAAGGCTCGATCAGATCGACAACCTTGATGCCGGTCACGAGGATCTCGGCTTCGGTCGACTGGTCCATGAAGGAGGGCGCTGACCGGTGGATCGGGTAATACTTCTTCGCCTCAAGCGGCCCACGCTCGTCAACGGGCTCGCCGATGACGTTGATGATGCGGCCCAGGGTTTCCGGCCCGACCGGAATGCTGATCGGCTGACCGGTGTCGGTGACCCGCTGCCCGCGCACGAGTCCGTCGGTGGTGTCCATGGCAACGGTGCGCACGGTCGCCTCGCCGAGCTCCTGCGCCACCTCGAGGACCAGCCGGCGGCCGCCGATGTCGACATGCAGCGCGTTCAGGATGTTCGGCAGTTCGCCCTCAAACCGGACGTCGACGACAGCGCCCATGACCTGGGTGACGGTCCCCATCGCGTTATTGCCCATTGCGCTCGCTCCTTCGTCAATTCCTTGCCGCGCCGCCTTGTCAATACGGCGGCGTTGTTAAACCGCTTCGGCGCCAGATATGATCTCGATCAGTTCCTTGGTGATAATCGCTTGGCGCGTCCGGTTGTAGGTCAGCGTCAAGCGTCCGATCATGTCCGAGGCGTTGCGTGTGGCGTTGTCCATGGCCGTCATGCGCGCCCCCTGCTCGGAGGCGAAGCTCTCCAACAAGGCGCCGAAAATCTGCATTGCCAGATTGGCCGGCAGCAGCGCGTCCAGGAGCGGCCCCTCACCCGGTTCGAGTTCGTACGACCCAACCGCAAGCGCCCCTTCCGCCGCCGCACTTGCCTCGGCCGCCGGCAGCTCAAAGGGAATGATCTGCTTTGCCGTCACCACCTGCGACATCGCCGACTTGAACGTGTTGTAAAAGACCGTACAGACGTCGAACTCGCGCGCTTCGAACATCGTCAACAGCCGCCGGGAAAGATCGCGGGCCGGGCCGAACTGTGCACCGGCGCGTGTTACGTTCTCAAGCGTCTCGCTGACCAACCCGCCGTATTCGCGCCGCAAGCCATCGCGCCCCTTGCGGCCGACGCAGATGACCTTGACGGCCTTGCCCTCCTGCCGCAGGACCGAGATGCGCTTCTTCACCTCGCGAACGACGTTGCCGTTGAAGCCGCCGCACAGGCCACGGTCGGCGGTGATGATGATCAAAAGATGAGACCGGTCCTCGCCGGAACCGGAAATCAGCTTCGGCGCCGTTTCGCGACTTGCCAGCGTGCCGACCATGCCCGCCAGCATTGCTTCCATCTTTCGCGCGTACGGCCGCCCCTCCTCGGCCGCCGACTGCGCCCGGCGCAACTTGGTCGCCGCGATCATCTTCATCGCTGAAGTGATCTTTTGCGTCGACTTGACGCTGTTGATGCGAACTCGAAGGTCCTTGAGGCTCGCCATCGATCCCTGCCCCTATCCTCGCCCTACAGGCCGGCGTACCGGCTACGAGAAGGATTTGGCAAACCGGTCGAGGAAGGCCTTGAGCTTCTCCTCGATCTCAGGCGTCAAGTCCTTGGCGGCGCGGATCGCATCCAGCACATCGGCCGCGTTGGCGCGCATGCTCTCCAGGAGTGCCGCCTCGAAGCGGTTGACGTCGTCGGCCGCGATCCCGTCGAGGTAGCCGCGCGTCCCGGCGTAGATCGATACAACCTGCTCTTCGACCGGATAAGGGCTGAATTGCGGTTGCTTCAGGAGCTGCGTCAGACGCGCACCGCGGGCCAGCAGCTTCTGCGTCGAGGCGTCGAGGTCGGAGGCGAACTGAGCAAACGCCGCCATCTCGCGGTACTGCGCCAGCTCCAGCTTGATGGAACCGGCGACCTTCTTCATCGCCTTGATCTGTGCTGCCGAACCGACCCGGCTCACCGAGATGCCGACGTTCACCGCGGGCCGGATGCCTTTGTAGAACAGCTCGGTCTCGAGGAAGATCTGACCATCCGTGATCGAGATGACGTTCGTCGGGATGTACGCCGAAACGTCGCCCGCCTGGGTCTCGATGACGGGCAGCGCGGTCAGCGACCCGTTGCCATTGTCCTGGTTGAGCTTGGCCGCCCGCTCCAGAAGCCGTGAATGCAAATAGAACACGTCGCCAGGGTAGGCCTCGCGCCCCGGCGGCCGGCGCAGTAGCAAGGACATCTGACGGTAGGCGACCGCCTGCTTGGACAGGTCGTCGTAGAACACGACCGCATGCATGCCGTTGTCGCGGAAGTATTCGCCGATCGTGCAGCCGGTGTACGGCGCCAGATACTGCAGCGGCGCTGCCTCCGATGCCGTCGCCGCGACGACGACAGTGTAGCTCAGCGCGTCATAGTCCCTGAGCGTCTTGACGAATTGCGCCACCGAGGAGCGCTTCTGGCCGATCGCGACGTAGATGCAGAACAGTTTTCCTGAATCGTCCGTGGCAAGATCGTTGATGCGCTTCTGGTTGATGATGGTATCGAGGATGATCGCCGTCTTGCCGGTCTGACGGTCGCCGATGACAAGCTCGCGCTGACCGCGGCCGATCGGGATCAAGGTGTCGATCGCCTTGACGCCGGTCTGCATCGGTTCGTGCACCGAACGGCGCGGAATGATGCCGGGCGCCTTGACGTCGGCGACGCGACGCTCGGCTGCGTCGACCGGTCCCTTGCCGTCGATCGGCTCACCGACACCGTCGAGCACGCGCCCGAGTACGCCCTTGCCAACCGGAACGTCGACGATGGCGCCGGTGCGCTTGACCACATCGCCCTCGCGGATGGCGCGGTCATCACCAAACAACACGACGCCGACGTTATCCTCCTCGAGGTTGAGCGCCATGCCTTTGGTGCCGTCAGGAAACGCGACCATCTCGCCGGCCATGACCTGATCGAGGCCATAGACCCGGGCGATCCCGTCGCCGACGGAAAGTACGGTGCCGACTTCAGCGACTTCTGCCTCCGTGCCGAAGGAGGCAATCTGCTGCTTGATGATGGCGGAGATCTCTGCGGCGCGAATTTCCATCACCCCATCCCTTTTATCGCGAGGCTTAAACGGTTCAATTTTGCGCTTAACGAGCTGTCGACCATGCGCGAGCCGAGCTTGACCACAAGTCCACCCAGGATCGCGGGATCGACACGGGTTGCAAGCGCGACCTCCATCCCGGCGGCAGACTTGAGCGCAGCGGCAACTGCGGCCGCCTGCGCCTTGGTCAAAGGCTTGGCCGAGACCACCTCGGCCGTAGCTTGGCCGCGGCGGGCCGCAATCAGGCCCAGATAGGCATCGATCATATCGGGCAGTGCGTACAACCGCCGCTTGCTCACCACCAGGCTCACGAAGCGCCGCGTCAACGCGCTCCCCTCCATTGCCTCGATGATCGCCTCCATCGCACGGCGCTGATCGTCACGCGCGATGATGGGCGAGCGAATGAGGCGCAGGAGATCGTCGCTGGAACGGATCATGGCCGCCAGCTGCGACAGCTCATCAGCGATCCGGTCGAGGGATTTCTCCTGCTCCGCCAGCTCGAAGAGGGCTTGGGCGTATCGGCCCGTTAGCCCCCCTAAACCTGTGGTTGCGGATGTCACCCGGGAACGTCCTCTTGTTCTTGGCTTCAGGTCTGCCGCTCGCGGGGAGGCCTGCCGGTCCTACAAACGAGCGTTCTCGCCTGCGGATCATTGCTCTCTAACATACCCAATTCGCTCTTGCAACATGGCATCCGGGGGCAACCGGCCAAGCAGCACCCCCGGCCTTCCTGGGCTTCGCAGACGCGCTGCGGCGGTGGGCGCCCGTCTCGACGGCCCGCTTTGGCTGGACCGTGGCCGGCAGCGGGATAAACCGACAATTGAGACGGTTCCATCGTCCGCCGGGCGGTCGTCATTTCGCGAGTGGTGGCACCACCATCGCTAAAGGAAACTTATCGGATCGATGTCGACCTGGACGCGCACGCTCGCTGGTATTGGGATCGCGGCGAGCCATTCCCGCACCAGGCGCGAGACCGACACCTTGACGCCGGCGTGTACGAGAAAGCGGCGCCGGTGCCGGCCACGCAGCAGCGCCAGCGGTGCCGGTGCCGGTCCCAGCACGCGAACATCGGCCGCGCTCGGTGCGGATTGGGCCAGGCAGCGGCAGGCCGCCTCGACTGCTGCCTCGTCTGCGCCCGAAACGATGACCGCCGCCAGCCGGCCAAAGGGCGGCATCCCCGTCTCCCGCCGCGCGGTCGCTTCCGCAGCAAGGAAGCGCTCGCGGTCGGAAGCCTGAAGGGCACGCATCACCGGATGCTCCGGCATGTGCGTCTGCAAGAGCACCTGGCCCGACCGTTCCGCCCGGCCCGCCCGGCCCGCGACTTGGCTCAACAGCTGAAAGGTGCGCTCCGCCGCCCGCAAATCGCCGCCGGCGAGCCCGAGGTCGCCATCGACCACGCCGACCAAGGTCAGCAAGGGAAAGTGATAGCCCTTGGCGATGATCTGGGTACCGATAATGATATCGACCGCGTGCGCCTCGATCGCGGTGACAAGCGCCGCCGCGGCACCTGGTCCGGTCAGCGTATCGCTGGTCGCGAGCACCGTACGCGCGGCCGGGAACAGGGCCGCGACCTCATCCGCCAACCGCTCGACACCGGGTCCGCAGGCGACCAGGCTGCCGGCACGGCCACAGGCGGGACAGGCCGGCGGGATCGCCTGGGCGTAGCCGCAGTGGTGGCACTGCAGACGGCCGCTCAAGCGGTGCTGGACCAGCCATGCCGTGCAGTGGGGACAGCACAAGCGGTGGCCACAGGCCGAGCACAGCGTGAGCGGGGCATAGCCGCGCCGGTTGAGGAATAACAACGCTTGGCTTCCCGCCTGCAGCGTCGTGGCGATGCGGTGGCGCACTGTTGGGGCGAGAAAGCCGTCCTTGGGCGGTGGATCGCGGCGCAGATCGATGAGTTCGATCGCGGGCGGGGCAATGGCGTGGCGGGACGGCAGCGCGACGGCCCCATAGCGGCCCGAGCGAACGTTTTCCACCGTCTCCAGGGACGGCGTGGCCGACACCAGGACCACCGGGATCTCGCCCAGCCGGGCGCGCACGACCGCCATGTCGCGGCCATGATAGGTGACCCCGTCTTCTTGCTTAAACGACGCCTCGTGCTCCTCGTCGACGACAATCAGCGCCAGATTCGAAAACGGCAGGAACAGGGCGGAGCGGGCACCGACGACGACGCGTGCCCGCCCTTCGGACACGGCGCGGTAGGTGCGCTTGCGTTCGGCGGCACCGATCTCCGAGTGCCAGACAAGCGGCATGGCGCCGAAGCGGGCGGCAAAGCGCATCAGCCACTGCGCACCCAGCGCGATTTCCGGCAACAGCACGAGCACCTGGGCGTCGGTCACGGAGTCTGAAGCCGGTTGGGCGAGCGCACGCGCGATCGCCTCGAAATACACTTCCGTCTTGCCAGAGCCGGGCGCACCATCCAGGAGCGTGACCGAGAAGCCGGCGCCGACCGCGCTCTGCAACCGTGCCGCCGCCGCCCGCTGCCCGGCGGAAAGCGCGAGGCCGGGGCGCCGCCAATCAGGTGCCGGCGGCGGCTCCGGCGCCGGCAACGCACACTTGACCAGGGAACCCGCCACGATCAGGCCGCGAACGACGGCCGCACTGACTGCCGCGGCGCGTGCGATCTCCGCCACCGGCCGCGGCACCCCATCTTCGAGCAGTGCCAGAACGCGTGCGCGTGCCGGCGTCACCTTCAGCGCCGGAACCGAAGGAGACTCGCCCCGGACATGGCCCAGAACATAGCCCACGACCGGCGCCGACGGCCGCAATGCGTCTGGCACCGGCATGGTCATGCGCAGCACCGCGCCCGGCGCGCTCACCGTGTAGGCAGCAACCCAATCGACGAAGCGGCGGGAGACCTCCGGCAGGGGCGGCGCGGCGAGCCGCGTGCGGACCGGCCTCAGCTTCGCCTCTGCGATGGCACCGCTGCCGGGCCCCCAAACGACACCAGTCAGCGTCCGCGCGGCGAGCGGGACCTCGACGAAATCGCCGGCCGCGAGTTCCATGCCGTCTGCAACGCGATAATCGTAGGCGCCTGCGAGCGGCAACGGCAGCAGCACGGCCACACGGTCACCGCTGCGGTACGATAGTTGCGGTTCTGCAACAAACGTGTGGTTCTTCAACAGTGTCCCCAGCCGCGATTAGCGAGGCGAAAACGAATCTGCTATAGGCGCCAGAAGTGGCTCGGAAAGGAACATATTCGCATGAGCGAGATCGATCCAGATCTGGTTTCCTGCAGCAGGACGCTGACACACGAGCAAGTGGCCGGATTTCTCCGGGATCACCCCGATTTCTTTTCACTCTGCCCCGATCTTGTCGAGGAGATCAGTCCGCCGGTGCGCTGGAGTGGCGAAAGCGTCGTCGACCTGCAGCGCTACATGGTGGAGACTCTGCGCGGCGAGTTGGCGGGGTTGCGCGACTGCGCGCAATCAGTCATCGAGACCAGCCGTGTCAACATGGCGACGCAACTGCGCACGCACGCGGCCGTGCTGGCGCTGATCGCCGCCGAGGATATTGACCATCTGGTGCGGGTGGTGACCGGCGATCTGCCGATCTTTCTCGATGTCGATGCGGCGGCGCTGGGCCTGGAGGCGGGCGATGCACTGCCGCAGGACTGCACCGCGTTGGCGCGCCTGGCACCCGGCGACGTCGACCGTCTTATTGGAGAAGGCAACGAGGTGCTGTTGTACCGGCAGTTCGAGGATGATTGCCCGCTGTTCGATCCCGCCGGCAAGCCCGTGCGCTCGGCGGCGCTGGCGCGCCTTGAGCCGGGAGCGCCGGGGGTCAGCGGTGTCCTGGCGTTAGGCGCGCATCGGGAGGACACCTTCCACCCGCGCCAAGGAACGGAGCTGCTGGAGTTCGTTGCCCGAGTGACCGAACTGTGCCTCAAGCGCATGCTGCCGACCGACCGTTGAACCCGTACGCCGCCGCCGACGTCGATGCGGCCGTGCATGCCTGGCGGCAGTGGCTCGCGGCGGAGCGGCGTTGTTCGCCGCATACGGTCAAGGCGTACGCAAGTGACCTCGACGGCTTTCTCGCCTTCCTCGCCCGCCATCTCGGCGGCCCGCCCGATCTGGCGGCGATGAACGCGCTGGCTGCTGCCGATCTCCGTGCCTTCCTCGCCCACTGCCGGACGCGTGGCCTCGCCAAACGATCGACGGCACGGACCATGGCCGCCGTGCGAGGCTTTCTTCGTTTTCTCGACCGCCGCGGTCTCGCCCATGTCCCGGCGGCCGCGAGTGTACGGACACCAAAGCTGCCGCGGACACTGCCGCGGCCGCTCTCAGAAATCGAGGCAGCGGCCGCGCTCGGCGCCATACAGCGGTTGAGCGACACGCCCTGGATTGCGCTGCGCGACCGCGCGCTGGTGGCAGTGCTGTACGGCTGCGGCCTGCGCATCGGCGAAGCGCTGGCATTGAAGCGCAGCGCCGTACCCCTGGCTGAGGCGCTCGTCATTTCCGGCAAGGGCGGCAAGCAGCGGATCGTACCGGTGCTGGATGTCGTTGCAAGCGCGGTTGCAGCCTACGTCGGCGCCTGCCCGTACGATCCCGGTCCCGGCGGGCCGCTGTTCCTTGGCATCCGCGGCGGGCCGCTCGCGGCGGGCGTGGCGCAACGGCAAATCCGCCGCCTGCGCGCGCTCCTCGGCCTCGCTGAATCCGTAACGCCGCACGCCTTCCGCCACAGCTACGCAACCCATCTGCTCGCCGGCGGCGGCGATCTGCGCAGCATCCAGGAACTGCTTGGCCACGCTTCGCTGTCAACGACGCAGCGCTACACGGCGGTCGATCTCTCACGGCTGGCCGAGGTCCACCGTGCCGCGCATCCGCGCGCGCAACGCCGGCCGGGGTCGGACGGAGCATGATCCTCGAACGCGGCGACACCGTGCTGGTGACCGGGGCTGCCGGCTTCATCGGCTTTCACCTCAGCGATCGCCTGCTGGCCGAGGGCTTCGCCGTTATCGGCTTCGACAGCCTCAACGCCTACTACGACGTGCGGCTGAAGGAGGCGCGCCTCGCCCAGCTGACCGGCCGGCCCGGCTTCCGCTTCGTCAAGGGGGATCTGGTCGACGCCAATGCGATCCGCCAGCTGTTTGCCGAAGTGCGGCCAGCGGTGGTGGTTCATCTCGCCGCCCAGCCCGGCGTCCGCTACGGACTCATCAATCCCGGCGCCTACGTCGACTGCAACTTGGTCGGCTTCCTCTCGATCCTCGAGGGCTGCCGCCACACGCCCGTCAAGCATCTGGTCTACGCCTCATCGAGCTCGGTTTACGGCCTCAACGCAACCGTGCCGTTCTCAGAGCACCACGGCGTCGACCATCCGGTGAGCCTCTACGCCGCGACCAAGAAGGCGAACGAGCTGATGGCGCACACTTACAGCCACCTGTTCGCCGTGCCGACGACGGGCTTGCGCTTCTTCACCGTTTACGGGCCGTGGGGGCGGCCGGACATGGCGCCGATCCTGTTCGCCAAGGCGATCCTTGAGGGGCGGCCGATCCAGGTCTTCAACCACGGCCAGATGCGCCGCGACTTCACCTACATCGACGATATCATCGAGGGCGTGCGCCGGGTGATGGACGCGGTTCCGGCGCCCGATCCGGCGGCCACCGGCGCGCAGGCCGACCCGACCCGCAGCGCCAGCGCGCCCTACCGCGTATACAACATCGGCAACCACAGCCCAGTCGCACTCCTGGACTTCATCCAGCTTCTGGAACGGGAACTCGGCCGGACGGCGGAGAAGGTGATGCTGCCGATGCAGCCGGGCGACGTGATCGAGACCTATGCCGACGTCAGCGACCTGGCCGCCGCGGTCGGCTTCAGCCCGGCGACCCCGATCGCGGATGGCATCCGCCGGCTTGGCGCCTGGATCAACGACAACCTGGACTTGGTGCGCTCGCTACGCACGTGACGGCTGCGCTCTCGCCAACGGGCATCGGCCCCTCGGACAAGGTCTGTACGCTACCGCGATTGTGGAAAACTTTGTTGAAAAACCCGCGTTTGCGCCGGTCCCGACGCGTGCGTCAATCGCTTGGCAAACCTGCACAACAAGCAGCCGCAACGCTAGTTGCTTGAATAAAAACGATATATTCACCCTGGCTCGGTAAGCTGCGGTTTCGCCGTACGGTTTCCCGCCGATGGCGATGCCAATCAGGCGCCCTAGCCCACCTGTGCACAAGTCATGAAATACAACTGCAACAATTCGCGACCTAGGCCGACTCCCGTCTGCCGACAACCGCCGCCGGCCGTTCGCACCCCCGGCCACAGGCGCTAGTGCAGCGACCCAATCGGGCGATTCACGCCCGAGCAAGGTTGTCGCTGCACAACATATTGAGGTGCGTGCACTTTCGGCACAAACAGAATGCGCTCGGTTTGTGCCAGTGCACTAGAGGTTGGCGAAGCGCTCAATTTCGACGCCGACGCTGACCGCATCCTGCAGGACATCGAGCTTCTCGATCCGGACCCGTGCCGAGCGGACACGGCCGTCCTCCAGGCACATGCTTGCGATCTCCTCGGCGAGCGTCTCGACGAGATTGATGTGGCGGCGGCCAACGATGGCACGCACGGCGGTGCTGATTTCCTCGTAACAGACGACATTCGCGAGCTCATCGCCGAGCTGCCGGTCGTCGCGCACGGCAAGATCGAGGTTGATGCGCACCCGTTGCGGGGCGCCGTGCTCGTGCCGATGGACGCCGATCCGGCACGGCAGCACGAGATCGCGAATGAACACGTGGCGGATCGCGTTGCGCGCATCGGCAACGCGCAGCGGCTGGCTGAACGAGGCACCCGGCGGCGTCGCCGCGGCTGGGGGAACGGTGTCCTTAGGACGGTGCTGCATCTTGTTACTCGTCGTCAGCGAGAAGCGTCGCATCCGCGGTCCAGCCCAAGTGCTGGCCGGCATCGACGGCGATCATCTGGCCGGTGATGGAAGGAGCGTCAAGGAGGAAGCGGACCGCGCCGGCGATTTCTTCAGGTGCCACCGCCCGCTTGAGCGGCATCTTTGACCATTGCCGGCAAAACTGCGCATCCGTCTGCCGCGCGCTCGGCAGCGTCGGGCCCGGGCCAACCGCGTTGATCCTGAGCCGCGGCGCCAGCGCCATTGCCAACGTTTGTGTCAGCGTCCACAAGCCGACCTTGCTCACGGTGTAGGAGGTGAACAGCGGCGTCAAGCGCCAGACGCGCTGGTCAAGGATGTTGACGACATTGCCCTGCACGCCCGCGGGCAGCGCCGCTGCGAGTGCCTGGATCAGCACGAACGGCGCCCGCAGATTGACCTCCATCGCCCGGTCCCAGGAGGCTCGGCTCGCCGTCTCCGGCCGGTCGCTTTCGAACACCGAGGCGTTATTGACGAGACAGGTGATCGGCCCAAGCGCATCGCCGGCGCGGCCCATCAATGTTTCGGTATCAGCCTCGCGCATCAGGTCGCAGGCGAGGGCGCAGGCGCGACCGCCAGCTTCGGTAATCTCGGCCACGACCGCTTTGGCAGCCGCGGCCGAGGTATGGTAATGGACAGCCACCGCCCAGCCGGCCCGCGCCAGGTCGAGCGCGATCGCGCGGCCGATCCGGCGCCCGGCTCCGGTGATGAGCGCGCCTCTAACGGGCAGGGTGTTCATGGCTGCACAATGAAGGGATATCGCACCCGCAGCAAGGACCGCTCGGGCTCAAGGCGCGCTTGGTTCGGGAGGTGACGGGACCGCGAGCGGGCGGAACTCTGCCACCACACGCTCGTAGACGGGACGCTTGAAGGCGACGGCAAGGCCGGGCAGTTCCTCGATCGTGACCCAGCGCCAGGCATTGAACTCTGCATGCTTGGCCGATGCCACGTCGATGTCGCTTTCGCGCCCCGTGAAGCGCAGCGCGAACCAGCATTGCGTCTGGCCGCGATACCTCCCCTTCCATCGCTTGGCAGCGACGTGCGGAGGAAGGTCGTAGCTGAGCCAGGCCGACGCCCGCGCGATGACGACGGCGCGGTCGGTGCCGATCTCCTCCTTCAGTTCGCGCAGGACCGCCGCTTCCGGCTCCTCCTTGGTCTTGATGCCACCCTGGGGCGGTTGCCAGGCGCCGCCTGGCACGTCCGTCCGCCGGCCGACCCAGACGAGGCCTTCGTCGTTCAGCAAGACGGCGCCGACACCCCGCCGATAGGCAAGCGGTGCCGTCATTGCGGCGCGTCCGCCACCACTTGTGGTGCGACCGCCGCCGACAGTGGCGCCAGCACCAGGTTGCGCGCCGCCAGAGTTTCCGACCACAGCACCAGCCTGCGCACGGCGAGCGGCGAGGCTCCGGCGGCGGCAACCGCAACTCCGGTCTTGAGCGCAGCCTCTTCCAGCCGCCGCAGCCTCGCATCGATCGCTGCCGCGCTCGGTTCGGCATCGATCGTCGTGTCCAGCCACGCGTGTGGAAGACCGATGCGATCGGCGATCGGGACCAGCGGCCGCTGCCCGGCACGCGCCGCATCAATGAACATCAGGCCCCGCTGCTGCACCACCCGCAACGTCGGCAGCAGCGGCTCGAAGTCGGCCACCCCCTCGCCGCCCAGCGCGATCACGCCGACACAGCCGGTGCAGTGCGCCAGGATCTGATCCAAGCGGGCGAGATTGCCGGCTACCGCAGCGCCCGGAACCAGCGCCCGCGGCCCGGCGTCAATGCGCTCGCCATCGGCCGCCTGGATCGGCAGGGCCGCAAAAACCTCGTGGCCTGCCGCCCGTGCCGCGACAAGCCATCGGCCGGGGTCCGCCGCGTACGCATCAAGGGCCAGAGTCACCGCGGCAGGCAAATGGTCGAGCACCGCCTGGCTTGCGGTCGCGCTGAGGCCGAAGCCAAAGATGACGATTGACAGCCGCGGCCGGTCGTCACGACGGTCAAAGGGCCTCGCATATGCTTCGTAGGGAAGGCGGCCATCGACGCCCACGCGCGGCAGGCGGAGGGCTCCCCGACTTTCGATCAGATCGGGAACCGGGGCCGCGGGAAGCGGCTCGGCGGCCGGCGCACGGGCAATACCGCGGTAGGCCTCGGCAACCACCGCAGCGACGTGAAAGCCTTCCGCCGCCGGTTCCTCCGCCTTCGGCTCCGGCACCGCCGCGCGATCAGCGAGCCCGGCCGCCGGTACCGCCATTTCAATGGCAGGACCAGAGGCGACATCGGCAGCGCCAAGAAACACGGCTAACAATCCGAACAGCAGCAGCGCCCCGGCACCGCTCAGGCCCGCCGCGAGAATGGCCCGGCGGGCAAGCCCGCCGCCCATCAGGCGCGCACTTACCGGAGCCTTGAGCCGGGCGCCAAGCGCGCGGAGCCCGCGAACACCTGGATCCCAGCGCAGCGCCCGCAACCCACCCATCGCCCTTCTCTCACCGCCGCCCGGCGAGGCCCGCGCGTAAACCGCTGGAGAGGGCCTCAACTGCAACCATAGGACGCCTCTGCCTCGACAGCAACGTCCTAACGGGAGGGCGATCCAGACCGATTGGCGAACAGGGACAAGCCGCGAACGAGATCGATGGCCCGAATGAGCTGATAATCGGGGCCGGGAGCCGGTTGGCCCGCGGCTTCGTCTGGCGCCGCCGGTTCAGAGGGGCTACCCGCCTTCGGCTCCCCCTCCGCCGCCGGCTGCCGGTCGAGCGCACCCCGCAGATCCGCCTCCCGCCGTTCGCGCGCTTGCGCCACTGTTTCGATGCGCGCCTGCTCGACGACGATATCGGGCTCAATGCCGACGGCCTGGATCGAGCGACCGGAAGGCGTGTAATAGCGCGCCGTTGTGAGCCGCATCGCGCCGTGGCCGCTCAAGGGCATGATCGTCTGCACGGAACCTTTTCCGAACGACTTGGTCCCGAGCAGAATCGCCCGGCCGTGATCCTGCAGCGCGCCGGCGACAATCTCGGAAGCGGAAGCCGATCCGGCATTGACGAGGACCACCATCGGTAGCCCGTCGGCGAGGTCGCCCGGCCGGGCGTTAAAGCGCTGCGCATCGTCCGTCTTGCGTGCCCGGGTCGAGACGACTTCGCCTTGCTCGAGGAAGGCGTCGGCCACTGCGACCGCTTGCGACAGCAAACCGCCCGGATTGTTGCGGAGGTCGAGAATGACGCCCTGCAGCTTGCCGTTCGCGGCCTGCTTGAGCTTTGCCATTTCCTCGTTGACGCCGGTGTCAGTCTGCTCGTTGAACGAGCTGATCCGCAGATAGCCGACCTGACCTTCGAGGCGCGAGCGCACCGACCGGATCTTGATGATGGCGCGCGACAGCGTCACGTCGAACGGCTGGGCGGTGTTCCGCCGAATCGTCAGCCGGATCTGGCTGCCGACCGCGCCGCGCATCTTGTCGACGGCCTCGGACAGCGTCATGCCCAGCACCTGCTCGCCATCGAGGTGCGTGATCAGGTCACCCGGCTCGATCCCGGCGCGGTACGCCGGCGTGTCGTCGATCGGCGAGACGACCTTGACGAGGCCACCCTCCATTGTCACCTCGATGCCGAGGCCACCGAAGGCTCCTTGCGTCTGCACCTTCATGTCACCAAACTTCTCCGCATTCAGATAGCCGGAGTGCGGATCGAGCGAGGTCAGCATGCCGTTGATGGCGGCCTCGATGAGCTGCTCGTCCGATGTCTCGTCGACAAAGTCGCTGCGCACCCGCTCAAAAACATCGCCGAACAGGTTGAGGAGCTCGTAAGTGCTGGCACGATCCTGCGTCGGTTCGGCCTGCTTCGACTCGGCAGCGAAGGCAAGCGACACGCAGAACGGCATGACCACTGCCATTGCGGCAAACCAGCGGCTCGTCATCCGTAGTCCTTTGCTTCCATAGATCATCGGCATGGGCAGTTCGCATTGCCCTAGCGGCGGGCACAGTATGCGACGCCTGATGCCGCATCGCGGTTGTGGCGCAAACAACGCCGCGTGCCACACGAAGGCCGGCAACAGATCCGGTGTCTCGCCACGCCTAAGATATTCACCGCTATGTTCGCCGATCAAGGGCGGACGTGAAGCCGCGGTTGAGCTCTTCGTCACGCCTGGCCCGCAGCCTTCTGCCGCCTACGGCCCGGCCTGTGCCGACTGACCAGCAGGCGTGCCCAAGAGCGAGGCCGGCGTTTCCCACAACCGTTCGAGCGAGTAGAACCGGCGCACTTCCGGCCGGAACAGGTGGACGACGACATCCTTCGCGTCGATCAAGACCCAATCGCCGGCGGCGCGGCCCTCGACGACGACGGAAGGCGCGCCCGCACCCTTCAGTCGGCGCAGGATGTGATCAGCCATCGAGCCGACATGGCGGCTCGACGTCCCGCTGGCGATAATCAGGGCATCTGCCATGCTGGACTTGCCCGCCAAGTCGATAACAACGACCTCTTCGGCTTTGTCGCTGTCAAGCGAGGACAGGATCAGCCCGACCATGGCGGTCGAGGATAGCCCGGGCGAGGATAGTCCGGCCGAAGGTGCGTTAGCCACCGCAGGGGCGGTCGCCAACGCCATCGTCTCCGCGTGTTCCGCTATTGCTTGCGTCTCCTCACGCTCCGCTTCTACCGCCGACTGACGGCACCCTGCGCTGCGTCGACACGACCGTGCTGCCGGATACGAGTCGCCGAGCCCGGGTGGGGTCGCATGTGCAGGTAGACCCATGCCGGCGGTCGCATTGTTGCGACCTGTGTTGCCCGCGCCTCCGGCAGCCGCGCCGACGCAAAAACGCGCGCCGCCTTTCCAACCAGTGCGAGCGAAGAATACGGCGGTCGCGCGAAAACTGCAATGGGCACGGAGACAAAGATCTCCCGCCAGCCTTTCCAGGACCCGATCTGGATCAGATTATCCGCCCCCATCAGCCAGACAAACCGACACTCCGGAAACCTGGGCAACAGCCTGCGCAAAGTATCGACTGTGTAAACGGTGCCAAGCCGCTGCTCGACGTCGGTCACGATGATCCGCGGGTGCTGAGCGGCCGTGCGCGCAAACCGCAGGCGCTGCCGAAACGGCGCCATATCGGCGGTTCCCTTGAGCGGATTCTGCGGTGATACCAGCCACCACACCTGGTCTAGGCCTAAGCGCTTGAGCGCCTCCAGGGAGATGTAGCGGTGGCCATCGTGGGCGGGGTTGAAGGAACCGCCGAGCAAGCCAATGCGTCTCATAATCCTAGGGTTCCGTTTCCCGCGCCTTGCTGCCGCATTCCCTTCCGCCCGAAGGGGTTTCGGGGATTCGCGGCCCAGGTGTCAATCCCCAACCCGTGCCCCCGGTTAAGCCCAGTCAGGGGGCGGCGGGCTCGTTACCGAGCCCAAGCGCGGGTGTCAAATCATGTTACAGTGAGTTGCAGCGCCGGCCGGCGGTGTTGACATGGCGAACCCGCACAGATATTGCAACTCATGCTCAACTAGAGCCGCAATAACACGAATGAGAGTCTGCGCGGGGTTTATGATGTATTCAGGTTCTGCTGCTGCGCTTGCCTATACACCTGAGGTCGCTGAGGCGACGGCACCGATTTTTGAGCGTGTGGCGCGCGTTATTCCTTCTATCGAGTGGCCGATACACGCACCGCTGGTTGCCGACATCCAGCGCCTGAAGCGCGAGCGCAACGCCATCATCCTGGCCCACAACTACCAGACACCGGAGATCTATCACTGCGTTGCCGATATCGTCGGCGACTCGCTCGCGCTCGCCCAGCGCGCAGTCGACACCGATGCGGACGTGATCGTGCTCGCCGGCGTGCACTTCATGGCGGAGACGGCAAAGCTCCTCAATCCGGACAAGACGGTGCTGATCCCCGATCAGGATGCCGGTTGCTCGCTCGCCGACTCGATCACGCCGGAAGATGTCCGCGCGCTGCGCGCCAGCTACCCGGGCGTGCCGGTCGTCACCTACGTCAACACGTCGGCGGCAGTGAAGGCGGAAACCGATATCTGCTGCACGTCCGGAAACGCGGTCAAGGTGGTCGAGTCGCTGGGCGTTGATCGCGTCCTGTTTCTTCCCGATGAGTATCTTGCGAAGTACGTTGCGACCCAAACCAAGGTCAAGATCATCAGCTGGCATGGACACTGCGAAGTGCACGAGCGATTCAGCGCCGCCGAGATCCAGCACTACCGCGAGGGCTTTGACAACCTTGTCGTGATCGCCCATCCGGAGTGTCCGCCGGAGGTGATCGCGGCTGCCGATTTTGCCGGCTCGACCGCGCAGATGATCGATTACGTGCGCTCGAAGCGGCCGCGCCGCGTGCTGATGGTCACCGAGTGCTCAATGAGCGACAACGTCGCGGCCGAGATCGATGACGTCGAGTTCGTCCGCCCGTGCAACCTTTGCCCGCACATGAAGCGGATCACGCTCGACAAGATTCACCGCTCGCTCGAAACCCTGGAGCCGCGGGTCGAGGTCGATCCTGGCGTCGCGGAGCGGGCGCGCCGGTCCGTCGAACGCATGCTTGCCGTCGGCCGGTAAACGGAGGATCCCGCATGGCAACCGAGGAAACCGCCTGCGAGCATTGGCGTACCAACGTTGTGATCATCGGCTCGGGCGTCGCCGGGCTGGCCTGCGCCTTGGCGCTGGCGCCAACGCCGGTGATCGTCATGACCAAGACGGCCTCCCCCGTCAGCGGCTCGACGGCGCTCGCCCAGGGCGGAATCGCCGCCGCGATGGGGCGTGACGATACGCCCGAACAGCATGCGCGGGATACCGTCGACGCCGGCGCGGGCCTTGTTGACGAGGAGCGCGCATTGGTGCTGGCGCGCGAAGGCACAGAGGCAGTGCGGCGCCTGATTGCGGCCGGCATGCGTTTCGATCGCAAACCCGACGGCATGCTCTCTCTCGGGCGCGAAGCTGCGCACGGCAAAGCCCGCATCGTCCATGCCGGCGGTGATACGACCGGCCGCAACCTGAGCGAAACGCTGGTCGAAATGGCGCGGGCGACGCCCTCGATCCGCCTCGTCAGCGACGCCTTCGTGCTCGACCTCATCGCCCAGCGCGGCCGCATCGGCGGCGTCGTTGCGGTCCACAAGAGCTTCGGGCGGATCCAGGTCCACGCCAACGCGGTTGTGCTCGCCTCAGGCGGTGTCGGCGGGCTGTGGTTGGAATCGACGACGCCGTTAGAGGCGACCGGCGACGGCCTCGCGTTGGCGGCGCGTGCCGGCGCCCGCATGGCCGATCTCGAGTTCATGCAGTTTCATCCGACCGCGCTGGTGCCGCGCCAGGCGCAGCGCGGCGACCGCCTCGCGCTGCTGACGGAAGCACTGCGCGGTGCTGGCGCCGTGCTGCTCGATGCGGCCGGCCGGCGGTTCATGCCGTCAGAGCACCCGTTGGCGGAGCTGGCGCCGCGTGACGTGGTGGCGCGCGCGATCGCCAAACGGCGCGCAACCGGCGAACCGGTGTTCCTCGATCTGCGACCGGCGCTCGCCAGCCGCGGCGCGGCGGCCTTTCCGCAGGCCCTGCGGCTGTGCCGGCAGGCCGGCTACGAGCCGACCCGGGAGCCGGTGCCGATTACGCCGGCAACGCATTACCATATGGGCGGAGTCGCGACCGATGGCGACGGCCACACCACGCTCGAGGGCCTGTGGGCGTGCGGTGAGGTCGCTTGCACCGGCGTCCACGGTGCCAACCGGCTGGCCAGCAACTCGTTGCTGGAGGGGCTCGTATTCGGGGCGCGTGTCGCCGCCAGCATCCGCAGCGGGGAAGGTTCGTTCGCCTCGGCGGTCGAGAATCCGCGCGCGCTCCTTCCCACCGCCCCTTTGCCGCTGGAGGCGCTCGATCGAATGCGCCGCCGCCTGCGCGACATCATGACGCTCTATGCCGGCCTCCTCCGTAACGGCAAGGGTCTCGCGCGGGCAGCGGCCGAGCTCGCCGCGCTCGAAGCGGAATTGCAGCGGTTGGCCAGCGCTGGCACGGCCGACAGCGCCGGAACCATCGGCACCGCCGGGCCCGCCAATGATTATCCCGCCATCGTCGCCTGGGGCGAGCTGCGCAACATGCTGCTTTCGGCGCGGCTGGTCGTTCACGCGGCCGATCGGCGGACGGAAAGCCGCGGCGCTCATTTCCGCAGCGATTATCCGCAGACCGATGCCGGCTGGCAGCACCGGCAGGTGATCAGCACGACTGAGCTCGACCATCGCCTGCCTGCGTCCATTCCCCCTTTGCGCGCCACAAACGCCGGCTGAATACTGGCCTCCTCTCCTTCAATTCCTGCAAGGCACATCCCGATGGCCGAAATCGCGACCCTTCATCCCCTGATCTTCCAGCCGATCCTCCGCCGCGCGCTGGAGGAGGATCTCGGCCTCGCCGGCGACATGACCTCCGACGTCGTGGTGCCGGAACACGCCCGTGCGCACGCGAGCCTGGTCAGCCGCAAGCCCGGCCGCATCGCCGGCCTGCAAGTCGCGCTGGCGACGTTCGCGATCCTGTCGCCAGAAATCACGACCCACTCCCAGCACGAGGACGGCGACGACGTCACCGCCGGCAGCACGCTCGCTCGCGTCGAAGGCCCGGCACGGGCAATCCTGACGGCGGAGCGGACGGCGCTCAACCTCGTCTCACTGATGTCGGGCATCGCCACGGCAACGCGCGCCGCCGCCAAGGCGGTCGAAGGCACGACGACGCGCATCTCATGCACCCGCAAGACGACGCCGGGCCTGCGCGCGCTGGAGAAGTATGCCGTCCGCGTCGGCGGCGGCATCAACCACCGCTTCGGCCTCGATGACGGCGTCCTGATCAAGGACAATCACATCGCCGCCGTCGGCGGCATCCGCAACGCCGTCACCCGCGCGCGGCAGCGCCTGGGCCACATGGTGAAAATCGAGGTCGAGGTCGACACCCTCGACCAATTACGCGAGCTGATTTCCGTCGGCGCCGACGCGGTGCTGCTCGACAACATGGCACCGCCAACACTCCGCGAAGCCGTAGGTCTGGTTGACGGCCGGATGATCACCGAGGCCTCAGGCGGCATGAGCATCGACGTGCTGCCCGCAGTCGCGGCCACCGGCGTCGATATCGTCTCCATCGGCTGGCTGACCCACTCGGCGCCGATCCTCGACATCGGCCTCGATATCGAACCGGTCTGAGCAGAGACTCGCGAGCACGCGTGCCGCGCCGCTGGTCTCGCCGCGCCGCTGGTCTCGCCGCGTGCCGTCCGCAGCCAATTGAAGTACCCTAACGGGGGCTGCATTCGGCCCGTCTGATTGATACCAAAGCCGGACCTATAAACGCGTGCATTCGATGGGCCGCCTCAACCCGCTGACACGAGCGGACGGAGCGGGCGATCGGCTGCGCGAGCCAAACATGCCGGGCAATGAAGACAGACGAGGAGCGGCGATGACCCTGGGGCAACAAAAAGCGCGTCATGCATCCACGACAGCGGCGGCAGAGAAGGAACATGTCCTGATCACGGGTGGCCTCGGCTTTATCGGCACCCATGTCGCCGACGGCTATCTGGCGGCAGGGCACCGGGTGAGCCTGCTCGACTCGATGGTTGCGGCGGTAACGGACGGCGCCTGGTACCGCGGCAACCCGAACGTCACCATCATCCGCGAGAGCGTCGAGGCCTATTTTGCCGCCGGTGGCACGCTTGCCCCCTACGATCGCGTGATCCATGCGGCCTCGCATGTCGGCCCGGCGGGCATCCTCAAGTACGCCGGCCGGCTCGGCTTCGCGATCGTCGATGCCACCCATCAAATGATCGAGGCGTGCCTCAAGGAAGACAAGCCCTTGTGCACCTTCAGCTCGGCCGAAACCTACGGCCGCAGCGGTGATCTCGCCGAAGGCGACACCATCGAAGTGCCGATGCCGTATAGTGCCCGCATCGAGTACGCGATCGCCAAGACGCTGACCGAATGCATGTTGGCGAACAGCATCCAGCGCGGCTTGCGCGCGATCGCCATTCGGCCGTTCAATGTCACCGGCCCGCGGCAGTCGAAGGCGGGCGGGTTTGTCATGCCGACGTTCGTCCAACAAGGCCTCATGGGCCAGCCGATGACCGTCTTCCACACCGGCGAGCAGACGCGCGCCTTTCTCTCCGCCGTCGATCTCACCCGCTTTCTGGTCGAATTCATGGACAAGGCGCTTGCCAGCGGCCAGCAGGTGTTCAATGTCGGCAACCCTGCGAACCGGATCACCGTCCGTGCTCTCGCCGATCATATCAACGCCCGGCTCGGCAATCCATCCACGGTCGTCTATGCCGATGCCAAGAAGATCCACGGCGCGCTTTACGAGGAGGCGGTCTCGATCCACAAAACGCCGGTGATCGACCGTGCCCGCGCGCTGGGCTGGGAGCCGCGGGTCGACCTTGACGCGCTCGTCGACGAGACGATCGACTTCTACCGCCAGCATGAGGACATGCGCGCCCGTGAGCTTGCTCGCTCAGCTGCGTAGCGTCGTTATCATCGCGCCGCACGCCGATGACGATGTCCTCGGCTGCGGCGGCCTCATGGCACGGCTGAAGGGCAGCGGCGCCGCCGTCCACGTCGTCTTCATGGCAGTCGACGGCTTCCATCACTTCGGCTACGAGGGCCGCACCGGGTGTGCCCAGCGGGTCCAGGAGATCGAGGCTGTTGCCGCTCTGCTGGGCTTCAGCTGGGAAATCCTCTACCGCGACCAGGACCTGATCGAAAAGCTCGACACCTTGCCCAAGCGCGACCTGGTCGAGCACTTCGAGCGGGTGTTCAATGAACGCAAGCCGGATCTGCTGGTCCTGCCCGGCCGAATCGACTACGACCAGGACCACCGCCGCACCTTCGAGACCGCCTTTGCCGCCGCCCGGCCGATTGCACCCCAGTTCGGCAAGTGGCTGATCCCGCACGTGGTTGCGTGCGAGCAGGTGAAGCAGGCGTTTGCCTGGGAGGACCTGCCGCGGCCCGCAATGTTCTGCGACATCACGGCCGTGATCGAGACCAAGCTGGAAGCGATCGTGCTCTATGCCTCCCAGCTCAGGCCGCCGCCGCATGTGCGCAGCCTCGAAGGCGTGCGCGCGCTGGCCCGTATCCGCGGCAGCGAGATCGGCTGCGACTACGCCGAAGCCTTTCAGGTCTTCCGCACCGTCATGTGAGCATCGGCGCGGCTCAGGCAAACCAGCCCGCCGCCAGCCGCGCGCGCTGATTACCGGCTGCCAGCTTCTTACCGGCTGCCCGCCTCGGCCTCGTTCTTGTTGAAGCGGCCGATGTTGCCGAGGAACTCCTGCACGAGATTGAGATCGTTGCCGGCTGTCGGCGTCTCACGGCGGACGATGGCGACATCCTGGCCGCGTTCCTGGCCGAACTTCTCGACCGAGCGCACGCGGCCACTCTCGTCAAACGCGATCACCACCACCTGCCGGTCAAACTCCTCGCGCGGCAGAAAAGCGAAGGTTTCGGTGCGGCTGGAGATGTAGTACCACTTCTCGCCGTCGAACGGGGAGTTGGTAGACGGCGAGCCGAGGATGGCTGCAACGTCGTCGCGGGTGTGGACGCCGGGGACGATGCTATTGACGCGGTCGCGCACCAGCGGATCGCCGTGAGTCCCAGCGCGTGGCGTGCAGGCACTGACGCCGATGCCGAACAGGAGCGTCGCAAGGACAAGGAAGGCAGGTACAGCGGGCAAACCAGAGATGCGCCAGTGATGGGGCTCCGCTTGCCCCCGGCGAGCCTTGCCGCCCAGCGCCTTGGATGCGACCGTGAACCGACGTTCTGATAGCATGGTGTTCGTTCGTCCTGTCAATCGAGCCGGGAAGACAGTTATGCCACGGTCAAGGCGTTTGCGATGAGGGTTCCGCGGATATTCTCAAAGCGCATCGCCGATGATCCGGTGCAAACCCTTTACAGCGCCATCGTCTGCCAAGCGCGGCAACCGGCATTCTACCGCGTTTGCGGCGTTGCCGATACCCCCGATGGGCGATTTGACCTGATCGCTCTGCACGCAGCCCTGGTCCTGCGCCGCTTGCGGATGGAGGGCGAGGCGGCACGTTCGCTTGCACAGGCACTGTTCGACCATATGTTTGCCGACATGGATGAGAACTTGCGTGAGATGGGCGTGGGCGACTTAGGCGTCGGCAAACGGGTCAAGGCGATGGCGCGCGCGTTCTACGGCCGCCTTGCCGCCTACGATGCGGCGATTACGGCCAGCGACCGGACGCGCGCGGCGGAAGCGCTCCGCCGCAACCTTTACCGCAAGAACACGCCTTCACCCGACCAGGTGGAGGCGATGGCCGACTATCTGTTCGCCGAGGCGGCGCGGCTGGACACGCTCGCATTCGACCGCATGCGCGTCGGGACCGTCGCGTTCGGGCCGCCGCCGCAGCCCGGTACCGGATGAGCCGCACATGAGCGCCAGCGCGCTTGAGTTTTCGCGCCCGATCGACGTTGCCGACCTGCCAGCCGACGGGCGCGCCTTTGCCATCGAAGCGAGCGCCTCCGAATGCACCCACGTTGCTGCGCGCCTGGGCGTGCAGGCGGTGGAGAGCCTGCACGCGGAGGGCACAGTGCAGCCGCAGGGCCGGGTCGACGTCGTCCGGCTCGCGGGAACACTTACGGCACGGTTGCGGCAGATCTGCGTCGTGACGCTGGAGTCGTTCGACGTCACCATCACCGCCGTCCTGGAACGGCTCTACGATGCGTCCATCGGCGATGAGTGGGCCGATGCCGAGGACGATCAGGGACAACTCGTTGTCCACGTCGGCCCGGATGCCTTCAGCGAACCCCTGGCCGACGCACGGATCGATGTGGGCGAAGCAGCGGTCGAACAACTGGCCCTTGAGCTCGATCCGCACCCGCGCAAGCCCGGTGCGACCTTTGCCGTCCCGATCGACGGCGGAGTCGCTGATGCGCAGCCGACGTCCTCACCGTTCGCGAAACTTGCAGGCCTTCGGCGCCGACAACCCGGCGGCCCGCATTGATCTTGCCGAGACAGGGCTTTTTGGCTAAGGATCGGCGCGACGGGTGTGAGCGGCAACAGCCGGCCCGTCGTCGCCATGAACCGAAGAAGGGCCGGTCGCGGCTGTATGGACGGTTGTCGGCGCGAACGGCCATGTGCCTGTTCGGCGGAAGTGCGATCGGCACCGGGTCGACGGGCCCATCTTGAGGGAACATCCGCAAGGTTGATGGACAGCGCAGGCACCTTCCGGTGATACCGTGTCACAAGCCTTCCCGTTTCAAGCGGTCTTCAACACAGGGACTTACGTGGCAAATCCCGTAATGCTCGCAGTCGATGCCATGGGTGGCGATCGTGCCCCGGCCATGGTCATTGAAGGACTGGACTTGGCGCTCGCGCACCGGCCCAACGTGCGGCTGTTGCTGTTCGGGCGTGCGGTCGAGCTCGCCGGCCTCTTGAAACGGTATCGGCGGGTAAGCGCTGTAGCCGAAGTCCGCGACACCCAAGATGTCATCGGCGGCGGCGAGCGGCCGTCCAGCGCGTTGCGCTCGGGTCAGAATTCGAGCATGCGCCGGGCGATCGATTCGGTCGCAGCCGGCGAGGCCGACGGGGTCGTTTCCGCCGGCAACACCGGTGCGCTGATGGCGATGGCCAAGTTCGTCCTGCGCACGCTGCCGGGCGTCGGCCGGCCGGCGATCGCAAGCGCGTTCCCGACCCTGCGCGGACAATCGGTGATCCTCGACTTAGGTGCCAACGTCGATTGCGGCGCCGACAACCTCGTCCAGTTCGCGGTCATGGGCGAGGTGTTCGCGCGCAAGGTCCTGGGCATCGAGAAGCCTTCGGTGGGCCTCCTCAACGTCGGCCAGGAGGAGCTCAAGGGCAACGACGCGGTCAAGAAAGCGGCCGCCATCCTGCAAGGCAGCGCGCTCTCGATCCGCTTTCACGGCTTTGTCGAAGGTGACGATATCGCCGCCGGCACCGTCGATGTCGTTGTCACCGACGGTTTCACCGGCAACGTCGCGCTGAAAACGGCGGAAGGAACGGCCAGACTGTTGACGCATTTCCTCAAGCAAGCGCTCTTGAGTTCGCCGCGCGCGCGGATTGCCGGCTGGCTCGCGGCGCCGGCGCTCCGGCGCATGGCCAACCGGACCGACCCGCGCCAGCACGACGGCGCGATGTTCCTTGGCCTCAACGGCGTGTGCGTCAAGAGCCACGGCGGCACCGATGCAGTCGGTTTTGCGAGCGCCTGCGGCGTCGCGATCGAGCTGATCGCGGACGGCGTGAACGAGGAGATCAAGCGCGACTTCGCGTACCTGCGCGGCGGCACCGGCCACCCGCCGGAACGGGCCACCGGCTGATGCCTGTCATGCGCTCCCAGATCGTTGGCTGCGGCAGCTATCTGCCGGCTCAGTGCGTGAGCAACGCCGATCTCGCGATCAAAATCGACACCACCGACGAGTGGATCCTGTCGCGCACCGGCATCCGCCAGCGTTACATCGCCGCCGATGGCGAGTTGACTTCCGACCTTGCGGCCGCTGCCGCGCGGCACGCGCTCGGTCGTGCTGGCATCACAGCAGACGAAGTCGATCTGATCCTGGTTGCGACCTCGACGCCCGATGACACGTTCCCTGCCACCGCAACGGCAGTGCAGGCCAAACTCGGCATCACCCGTGGGTTCGCGTTCGACGTCCAGGCGGTTTGCTCGGGCTTTGTCTACGCGCTTGCCGTTGCCGACAACTTCATCAAGTCCGGCCAGATCCGGACCGCGATCGTGATCGGCGCCGAGACCTATTCCCGCATCCTCGACTGGACCGATCGCGGCACCTGCGTCCTTTTCGGGGATGGTGCCGGGGCGGTCATCGTGCGCGCCACAGCCGGGGCTGCGACTGCCTCCGATCCGGACTCGGCCGGCATTCTTTCGACGCACCTGCACGCTGACGGCCGCCATCGCGATATTCTTTATGTCGACGGTGGCCCGTCATCGACGCAAACGGTGGGCCACCTGCGCATGACGGGCAAGGAAGTCTTTCGCCATGCCGTCACGTGCCTCGCTGCCGTTGCCGAAGAGGCCGTGCGGGCGAACGGCCTTAGCTTGGCCGACGTCCGCTGGTTCGTTCCGCATCAGGCGAACGTCCGCATCCTTGAGGGTGTGGCACGCAAGCTCGCGGTGGGGCCGGATCGGATGATCATGACGGTGCAGCAGCACGCGAATACGTCTGCCGCCTCGATCCCGCTCGCGCTCGACGTCGCGCTCACGGACGGCCGGATCCAGCGCGGCCACCTGGTTCTGTTGGAAGCGATTGGCGGCGGCCTCACGTGGGGTGCTGCGCTGGTGCGCTGGTAAGCCTCAAGGGTCCCCGGTCGGCGCCGGCCGCCACCCGCAGACGCTTCTCCATCCCCTTGATATTGACGGATTTCTACCAGAGCAGTAGGGTACTCAAGGGCGAGCAGAGAGGGCAACGGCGATGTCAGGGCGAACGATTACCCGCGCCTACCTGAGTGAGATCGTTTATCAAGAGGTCGGCCTTTCCCGTAACGAGTCGGCGGAACTCCTGGAATCCGTGCTCGGCGAGATCGGTGACGCGTTGGCGCGTGGCGAGACCGTCAAGCTGTCGTCGTTCGGCAGCTTCTCGATTCGGCAGAAGGGCCAGCGCATTGGCCGCAATCCCAAGACCGGGGAGGAAGTGCCGATCCTGCCGCGCAGGGTGCTGGTCTTCCGACCGTCGCAGGTGTTGAAGAACCGTATCAACGAGAGCATGCGCGCCACCGCCGGCCGGTAGCCATGGTCGCAGGCGAAGACGCGCAGCTGTCTCTCCGCTTCGGCACCAAATCGCCGCGCGCATTTCGCACGATTGCCGAAGTCGCGGAGGAGTTGGCTGTGCCGCAGCACGTGCTGCGCTTCTGGGAAAGCAAGTTCCCGCAAGTGCGGCCGCTCAAGCGGCGCGGCGGCCGCCGCTATTACCGGCCGGAGGATGTCCTCCTGTTGCGCCGGATCCAGGGGCTCTTGTACGGCGAAGGCTACACGATCCGCGGGGCGCAGAAGCTCTTGCGCGAGAAGAGCACCCGTGCGGCAGCGGCCGAACAGCCTGCAACGTCGGCCACCGAGGCATTGGAGGACACCGACCTCGCACCTGAGCCACCGGCGCAGGCGCCGGGGGTATCGCCGGAGAACCGGGCCGCCCTGCGCTCGATCCTGGCCGAGCTCGAGGCCGTAAGCGCGGCCTTGCAGGCCATCGTCCACCGTTGACGGCGTTTCGGAGCCTCTCCTTAAGCGGTGCGGCTGTTGCCGGCCGCCGGTGCAAGGCGATATAGTCGATCCCGTACGGAGCGTAGCGCAGCCTGGTAGCGCACTTGACTGGGGGTCAAGAGGTCGCCGGTTCAAGTCCGGCCGCTCCGACCATTTGCTCGCCGAGGCATTGATGCGCTTTCTGGCCAACGGTTCAGCGCGGCCTTGGCAGTTGCCGGCGGCCGTTCTCGCTGTGTGGCTGTTGATTGGCCTGGTGACGGCGGCGTTCGCAGAGAGCGCAACGCCCACTCTTGAGGCATTCTTCGGAACCTTCAAAGGTCAGACCATCCTTGAGAGCGACGGGGCGATGACGACGCGCGATCTCGATGTCGCGATCGCGCCGACCCGAACCGGCTTCAACATCCGCTGGACGACAACGACACTCGGCCGCGACGGCGCGCTCAAGCGCGAGAGCTCGTCGATCGATTTCGAGCCGACCCGGCGCGCCGGCATCTTCGCTTCGCAGATGCGCAGCGACATGTTCGGCAACCGCGTGCCGCTCGATCCCTTGCGCGGCGATCCGTTCGTTTGGGCGCGCCAGATCGACGCGACGCTCACCGTCTACGCGCTCCTGATCACCGATGACGGCGGCTACGAGATGCAGGTCTACCACCGGACGCTTGCCGAAGACGGCCTCACGCTCAGGTTCTTCCGCTTTCGTGAAGGCGATGCACTGCGCACGGTCACCGCGTCGCTCAAGCGGACCAAATCCTGATCCACTTGTAGCCGGACCCAGCCGGCTGCTGCCCATCGCGCGGGCACTTGCTTGTTGCCTGAGCCGCAATTGTGCAGAAGCTTCCGCACCGCCGCCGCGGCCTGACCGCAAGGATGCGGCTGCCAGAGCCTTTCGTTCCGAGACCGCCGGGCGGCCGGCCCCTTTCTTAGCGCACCCGCCAGCCCTTGGCACACCGCTTGCTTCTCATACTGCGGCAACTCGGGCGTATCCCTGACCCTCCGCCGTGTTGCCGGATTGGCGACGGGCTTTTTGCCCGCCCCTCCCCTCAGAGACCCGGAAACCTTGGCCCGCGCACTGTCGCGGGCCATTTTTTTTGGCGCAGAGCAATTTCCCGCCGGCAATTCACGATCGGGGCTTGACTGCTGCGCGGTCCAGTCCCTGCTCAACGATTGCACCAGGGCGGCGATATCCTCGACCGCTACAGGCGGCCGGAGGCGCGGGCGCCCGAGTGCGATGAGCCGAAACGGCGGTTGACGCGAGAGCAGGCAGCCGCACAATCGGCGCCATGTCTCTGTCACTCCTGCTCGAAGTCGGCGCGAAGCCGGCAGCCGGGTTCATCCTCCTGATCGCACTCGCGCTTGATGCCGCTGCCGGCGAGGCGTGGGGACCGTTCAAGCGGTTGCCGCACCCGGTGCGCCCCTTGGGCTGGCTGATCGCCGACCTCGATCGCCGCCTGAACCGGGACGAGCGCAGCCCCGGCGATCGCTTCGCCCGCGGCGTGCTGGTCGCTCTGTTCGTGAGCGTGCTCGCGGCCGGGGTCGGCTGGGCGATCACAGTGCTTGCAGCGGCGCTGCCGTTCGGCTGGCTGATCGAGCTCGCGCTCGTCATCGCGCTCCTGGCCCAGCGCAGCCTCTATCGCCACGTGTTCGCGGTTGCCGATGCGCTTGAGCGTGGCGGCCTCGATGCCGGGCGGGAAGCGGTCGGGCACATCGTCGGCCGTGACGTCACGCGCCTCGATGACGCCGGCGTCGCGCGCGCGGCGATCGAATCGTGTGCCGAGAACTTTTCCGACGGCGTGATCGCGCCGGCCTTCTGGTACCTGATCCTCGGCTTGCCGGGCATGCTGGCCTATAAGGCCGTCAACACCATGGACAGCATGATCGGCCACCGAACGCCCAGGCACCAGGCGTTCGGCGCCGCTGCGGCGCGGCTTGACGATCTCCTTAACCTGGTGCCGGCACGGGCGGCAGCGCTGATGATCGGGCTCGCCGCGCTTGCCGTGCCGCGGACCCGTCCTGGAGCCGCTCTCACAATCGCCTGGCGGGATGCCGGCAAGCACCGCTCGCCCAATGCCGGCTGGCCGGAGGCAGCGATGGCGGGTGCGCTCGACTTGGCGCTCGCTGGCCCGCGCCGCTACGGCACAGAGGTCGTCGATGATCCCTGGCTTGGTGCCGGCACCGCCCAGGCGACGCCCAAGGACATCCGCCGCGCGCTCGCGGTGTTCGTAATGGCCTGCCTGATCAACGCGCTTGCGGTCCTGACCGTGAGCGTGGTTGGTTCCGCTATGTAAAACAGGAACCGGGATCGCCGCCGATGCCCCCGCTCACTCTCGTCATCGCCAACAAGACCTACTCGTCATGGTCGCTGCGGGCTTGGCTCGCACTCAAGATGACCGGAGCGGCGTTCGAGGAGATCGTCGTCCCGCTCGACCAGCCGACCACGGCTTCCGACATAGCGCGTCATTCACCGACCGGAAGGGTGCCGGTGCTCAAAGATGGCGCACTCACGGTCTGGGATTCGCTCGCGATCACCGAGTATCTGGCGGAGCGGTTCCCCGCCGCCGGCCTGTGGCCCGTCGCGGCGGATGCGCGGGCCCACACGCGCGCGGTGGCGGCGGAGATGCACTCGAGCTTCCAAGCGCTGCGCCAGAACATGCCGATGAGCGTGCGCGCCGCAAAGCCGGGCCGCGGCCGCACGCCGGAGGTCATGGCTGATATCACCCGCATCGCCGCACTGTGGCAGGACTGCCGTGCCCGCTACGGCGCTGCCGGGCCGTTCCTGTTCGGCCCATTCAGCGCTGCCGACTGCTTCTTCGCACCGGTGGTGACGCGCTTCACCACTTACGGCGTGGCGCTGGATCCCGTGTGCGAGGCTTACGCCGCAGCCGTGCGCGCTTGGCCGGCATTGATCGAATGGTGTGCAGGCGCCGCGGCCGAACCCTGGCGGATCGCGAAATACGAACTGGATTAGCCACGCACCGGCGCCGCGGCGGCGAGGAGGTCAACGGAGGCGTTGATCGTATTCAGCATGGCTGCCGATCCAGAACCAAATGAGGCTGTCCTCGGATTCCACGGCGAGAGCGCGATGATAGCGGCCGACGCGCGCTGACCAGTAGCGTCCGACCTTCTTCAGGTGCAGCGACGGGTGGCGGGGATCGGACCTCAAGCGCTCGAACGCCCGGTCAGCAGCCTGACGCACATCCCCGGGCAGGCTGGCGTAACAGCGCCAGAAGCCGGGATCGGCGTAGTGGTTCACAGTTTGGTGGTGTGACCGACAGAGTGGGCGGCTAGCGCGCGCTCAGCGAGTTCATCCAGCCGGCCGGCAGCCGCATCCGCCTCGATCTCTCGATCCCACGCAGATGCATCAAACTGAGCAAACCAGCGGCGGAACTCGACAAGCTCGGCCGGCGTCATTTCACTCACCAGTCGCTCGACTGTGTCGATGTTCGTCACGGGCTGTTCATTCCAGACAATCTCACCGTCTCGAACAGTTTGACACAAACCATCCTATTCCGCCATCGCTGCGCGCGTTTTGGCCCTACCGCTCATCGACACGACCCCTTATGCGCGCACCGGCGCTGCCGCGGCGAGGAGGGCGTTCAGCTCAAGGTGCACTTCGAGGTGGTCGGCGAGCGCGTCCAGCGTCGCCTCGACCGAAGCCCCGAACGCGATGCCGTTTTCAGGCCGGCGGCGGATGCGGTCGAGAAAGCCGTGCCGGAAGACATCGGCCTGAAACAGGCCGTGCAGGTACGAGCCCATCACCCGTCCGTCTGTGGAAACGGCACCCTCGGGCTGGGTCGTCCCGTCGCCGTCGCGCAAGCGCAGCAGCGGCCGGCTGAGCCCTGCGCCCGTCGTCCGGCCGATGTGCATCTCGTAGCCCTGCACCGCTTCGCCGCCGATGCACGCGGTACCCTCCGCCAGCCGCAGCACCTTCTCCCCTTCGAGCACCGTCGTCACGTCGAGCAGACTCAAGCCCGCGGCCTCGCCGGGCGGTCCCTCGATGCCTCCTGGATCGGCGATCAGCCGGCCCAGCATTTGATAGCCGCCGCAGAGGCCGACAACGAAGCCGCCACGGCGGACATGCGCTTGCAGGTCGATCTCCCAGCCCTGAGCCCGAAAGAAGGCGAGATCGGCGAGCGTTGCCTTGCTGCCCGGCAGCAGCACGACGTCGAGATCGCCCGGCAGCGCCTCGCCCGGCTGGATGAACCGAACGCTCACCCCCGGTTCGGCGATCAGCGGGTCGAGGTCGTCGAAATTGGCGATGCGTGCAAGTCGCGGCACACCGATGCGGATCACGCCAGCCCCATCGTCCGCCGGCTGCGGCTTTTCCAGCGCGACCGCATCTTCGGCCGGCAGTCGCGCCGCACCCTCGAACCACGGCACGACGCCAAACGAGGGCCGGCCCAAATGCTCGGAGATGATTCGCAGCCCGTCCGCGAACAGGTTCGGATCGCCGCGGAACTTGTTGATGATCGTGCCGCGGACCAGAGCCCGCTCGGCTTCCGTCAACACCACCCAGGTGCCGATAAGGCTCGCGATCACGCCGCCGCGATCGATATCGCCGACAAGCACCACCGGGACGCTGGCCGCGAGCGCGAAGCCCATGTTGGCAATGTCGCCTTCGCGCAGGTTCACCTCCGCGGCGCTGCCGGCACCTTCGATGACCACCAGATCGGCCTCAGCGGCGAGGCGCCGGAAGCTCTCCAGCGCGCGCGGCAGGAGCTGAGGCTTGAGGGTTTGAAACGCCCCGGCCTGGGCGTTGCCGATGCTGCGGCCCTGGACGATCACCTGCGCGCCGACATCGGTCTGCGGCTTCAACAGCACCGGGTTCATGTCGCTTGAGGGGGGGATACCGCAGGCCAGCGCCTGCAGCGCCTGGGCACGGCCGATCTCGCCGCCGTCGGCAGTGACGGCAGCATTGTTCGACATGTTCTGCGGTTTGAACGGCCGCACCCTGAGACCCTGCCGAGTCCAAGCCCGACAGAGCCCGGCCGCCAGCAGCGACTTGCCAACATCGGAGCCGGTGCCCTGCAGCATCAGCGCACGCACGACGCCGCACGGGACCATCGGCGCTCAGACGTCCGGCTATTCGCTGGCGAGCGCCTGTCGTAACGGATCGGCGTGGAGATTGAAGACGCGGTTCTCCAGCACGATCTCGGCCGGCGTCACCTTGCGGGCGTAGTAGGCGGTATTCAGATCGTTGCGCCTACCGACCGAGCCGCCCTGCAGCGCAAAGCCAGCGAACAGACCCTCGGCGATCGCGAAGCCGACGATGTCGGCACCGACGCTGGTCGTGGTCGCCGCCGTGTAGCCGGAGCCGAGGCTGCCCGCGGTCCACTGGACATCGCCACCCAATGCAAACTGGTCGCGAATGACGGCGCGGACGGCCCCCTCGCTGCGCAGGATGAAAACGAGCTGGGCGGAGGTCGCGCCGAGCTGGAAGCCGACGCTGCCGCCACCCAAGGTGTAGAAAGCGGGATAGCTCCAGCGGCCGCGGGAATCACGGACCAGCAGGATCCCCGAACCACCCTGGCCGCCGATGCCGACGGCAGCCTTAAAGACGTCGGGGAAAATCAGAATCCCGCGGGCGTTCCTCAGGTTGGAGCGGAAGGTCGGTCCAGGTTCAGCTTCGCGGCGCTTGAGGATGTCGATGGTGGTGCCGGCGCGCTCGACGATCGCCTCGGCTTCCGTATGCGGCGGCACGCTCGTCGTGCAGCCGTTCATTGCGAGGGTGGCGACGAGCAGAAAAATCAGGAACGATCGACGGGACAAGGCCAGCACCCTCCACGGCAAGACCGGCCGAATGTTCGGCCGCAGTCGCGGAGTGTGCGAGCAAACGGCGCGCCGCTCAAGCCCGCATGTTTCGAGCTGTAGTAAGCGCGGGATCTGTCCGGGGTTTGTAGCGCGTGATCTGTCCGGTTTTGGAATCGCTCCAGGCGAAGGTGT
>UXAT02000013.1 GCA_900609035.2 Candidatus Defluviicoccus seviourii
TCGGCTGTGGACATGCCGCCGCGCTTGGACAACGCTGACGCGTTGCCCACATGCCCACAGCCGCACCAACAACAGCACCCCATTCTTATGTTATCGAAAGAGGAGACGGTGCCGGCCTCCACCTAAGCAGCCCCATCCGGTGGTCTCACAAGCCGGGACCACCGCTGATTGCCGTCGAAGGCGCCACCCCGAACCGCGCCGCCGCTCCGCGGCAGCTCATCCCCGCATCAATCGCCGCCAACAGCCGCGTACGCAGATCCATCGAAAGAGGCTGACCCATCCATAATGGCCTCCCTGCCCAGCCAGCATCTTGAATCAGATTCGCACCCCCTTGTGAATCCCCAACGATTCCCACCGCTCAGAAACCGCTCTAGAACTATCGTGCCATTTCAATGTTATTCTACTACATATACTGAGCGTAGCTTGGCGCAAACAAAAAGCCCGCAAAGAGCGGGCGAGGTGTATTGAGGCTATGGCTTGTCCGCGGCAACAGTTTCCGTGGCCGCATCGGCGGTAAGGTTCTTCGGCAGCTTGAGGCCGTCATCGCCATAGCCGACGTAGCCGACCAGCAGGCCGTCGCGGTAGAGCGGGAACACCACCCTGCCCCGCATCAGGCCCTTGGGCGCGTAGCCGATGCCGAGGGATTGTGCAGCTTCGGCAGCAAGGCCCAGGGCCTGCACGGCTTCGTGCGCATGCTGGAGATAACCGAGGGGCTGGAACCCTTGGCAGGGTGCGGGGGTCTCCTTCTCCTTGCCCCCCTTGCTTGCGGCCGGGCCGCTCGCGGGAACGAGCTTGAAGTGGTGGGCGATCGCGCCCGCCGCTTCGCGCATGCCGAGGTTCTTGATGTGGGAGACGAGGGCGATCAGGTCGCCGCCTTTCTTCGCCTCGTGGCAATAGAACGCACCCTTCGATGGCGTGATCACCAAGGCGCGCTCGGAACTCTCGCAAGCAGGGCACTTGCCGCGCAACTGCTCGCCATGACGTTTGAGGACGAGGCCAAGCATCGTGGCACTATCCTCGATGGCGACCTCTTGTTTGATCTGCTGAAAGTCAAGGAACATGAGGGGACTCCTCTCTGATGGCTTCCTCGCTAGTATATCATATCTTGCTAATACAAAACGGCGCCAGCCCTGCCCTGGCCCAGGGGCCGCTGTAGAGCTGATCCAGCACCTTCGGTGGCCGGAAGATGGTGGCAAACGCGCCCAGGCACTGGAACAGCATGAAGTTGTTGTAGCCCTTCTCGGCGATGTCGCCGGTGAGCTCCAGCAGGTTGCGCATCCGGCCGGGGGCGGTGGTGACGTTGAGCACCAGCATGCCGGCGGTGAGGCCCAAGGCCTGGCGATAGAGGCCTCTGCCGACGAACTCCCGGTACTGGCGGATGGTGCGCTCGTAGGTCTTGCGGTGCGCCTTCAAGTCGCTGGTCTGCTCGGTGGCGCGGTCAGCCTCGACGGCGAAGAACAGGTAGTTGCCGCCGAAGTCGAGGCCGAACAGCGCATCGGGGATGAGATCCGGCAGATCGGGGATTGCGAAGCGATTGGCGACACCGGCGCGGCCGAGGATCTCCGCCTGGCCGATAAAGCCAACCCCTTCCCGCTTCGCCGCCAGTGCGATCGAGGCGGTGATACTGGCGGTCATGTAGCGGTGCAGCCAGGCGCCGTTGGGCGCCGGCGCCTGTTCGCTCCACAGGCCGTGTTCGCTCAAGACTTGCTCGGAAGCCGGCGTGAGGTCATAGACCAGGTCGTTGGCGCGCGGATCAAGCGTGCGGGTCTGTTGCGGCGGCCGCTCCAGATAGGCACCGCCGTGCGGCGTGTCGGCCTCGTGGTAGAGATCGGTCAGCCGCCTGAGATCGGCGCGGTCGTTGCCGGGCGAGAAGGCCCGCAGGTAAGTCGAGGACAGCGGCCCATGCCGGTGCAGCTCTTCGAACCAGGCGAGATCGCGCCCGGTCGGCCGCACCAGCTTCCCCAGCGGTTGGCGGAGGAAGCGCGAGCGCCGGCCGAGAGTATCATGGGTGTTCATAGGCAAAGAGGGACGCGGGCGGCTCAGAAGACGCGGAGGATCACCTTCTGGTGATAGCCGGCGAGCGAGACCACCAGCTGACCGCCGAGTTTCTCCGCGCACATGGCGAGAAGCGGGTTCGCCTCGCTGCGACAGACCGCGTCGCAATAGACGAGGTGCTTGGAGCCGTCGGCCAAGTGCACGACTCCCGTCCACGGTCTGGCGAGCGACGTGATCGTGCTGCCTTCCCGGCTCCACGGCTGAACAGACATCGGAACTCTCCCTGCAATGAAACGATGCGGGGAATCATGGGAAGGGAGTGGTTTGAAGTAAAGGTGCGCCATGTTCAGCGATGTGTTCCAATAGAACGGCTGAACACCTATGGCATCATATCACGTTTCGTTACCGTCACCACTTTCTGGCCGGTGTGGTGTCGATCGTGTCTTGGCTGGGCAGGATTGCAGCGGTGGGAACCGACGCCGGCGGCGGCAGCGCTGCCGGTGGCGAATGCGTCACCCGCGCACGGTTGTCTTTCAGGAAGGCCGCATACGCCTCCTCGCTCATCATCTCCTGCCGGTCCAGGCGCCCGGCATCGACGGGGATGGAGACGGCTTCCGAAGTGACGCCACGGATGTAGGTGGCAAAGCGCAGCTTCGGCTGGGCGAGGATGAAGTCGGCGCTGGTGCGCAGATCGGGCGCGAGCGCACGGGCGTCCGCCATCGACACCCCGGACGCCATCTTGATCGCGGTGTTCGCCGCCAGCGAGGCCCGTAACCCCGAGCTGCACTGATCCAGATACTGATGCGCGAAGACGCAGCCGAGCTTGTACTTGCGCACCTGGGTCAACAGGTCGTCGATGTTCTGATCGAAGTACTCGGCCGCCTCGTCGATGACGAGAAAGGCCGGTGTCCGCTCGTCTTCGGGCTGCGAGGCCCGCTCCAGCACCGCTTGCAGGACGAGGGCGATGAGGATGCGGCCGAAGTGCGGCGAGGCGCCCTTGAGGTAGTCCTTGGCGGTGTCGATGAGGATCACCGAGCCACGATTGAGTTCGCTGAAGAGGTCGAGCTTGGTTTGCTCGGCGGTGAACAGGCGCTGCAGGGTCGGGTTCTCAAAGATGGCGTTGAGGCGATAGCGCACCTGCTCCTTGGTCTGCTGGAAGGTCTTGGACTGGAAGTCGCGCTCGAAGAAGTTCCGCTGGATCGGCGGCAGGGCGGCAACCGCGGGGAGATAAGGAGTGATGTCGTCCAACAGCGCCAGCATGTCCAAGAGCGTCGCGTTGCGGCCCATGCTCTGCGGCAGGGTGATCAACAGCCGCGAGATGAAGCGGAAGAACACGCTCTGCTTGGCGGTGAGATCGGCGCCGACGATGCCGGAGAACAGGTAGTCAAGCGTCTCGATCGCACCCGCCACCACCTGCTCGCGTGCGGCCTCGTCGTAAGACGACAGCCGCTTTAAGTCGAAGACGTTGATCGAGAGCGCCTGCAGCTCGCGCGGGGAGACCAGCAGTCGGCGCCATGGCTCGTCGGACAGGCGGGACAGCTTGTTGATGAGATCGCCCTGGCTGTCCACCACCACCACGCCGGTCTGGTAGCTCTGGATGTGATGCAGGATGAGCGCGGAGAGGAACTGGGTCTTCCCTGCCCCGGTGCCGCCGATCACGTGCATGTGACCGAAGAAGGTCTCGCGGCTGACGCCGATCGTCGTCGGCTTCAGCAACGCGTCGTAGAAGGGCGTGTCCCTGAGGTAGGTCTCGATGCCGGCTTGCACCGAGAGCCCGCTGCGCGCAAACGGGATCGGCTGTCGGCTGGTTTCCACGTCGGGGTCGATGCCCGAGAAGGCCAAGGTGTTGCGGGCGATCGTGGCGGCGACGGTGCGGAACAGGCCGATCCGCTCATACTCGGCAACGGTCTCGAAGATGTGGATGAGGGTCGCGCGGGGATTGGGCAGCAACGCGTAATAGGGAGCGGTGAACAGGTCGTCCCACGTCGGCTCCCACGGCGCGACACACGGCCGCAGTAGCTCCACCAGGGCTTCGACCAGTTCCTGTTCGTGTTGCGCGTGGTTGGCCAAAAATTTTTCCTGCTCGCGCAGAGTGTTGCGCACGTAGACCGCATCGGCCAACGGCAGGGCCTTCCAGTCCGGCTTCTCAAGGCGGAACAGGTAGTCCTCCTCGGCCACCAGGGCCGCGACGATCTCTGCCATCGGTGTATCGTAGGGGATGACGATGCGGTCGGAGACGGCCTGGAAGATGCGCCCCGGCCCTTCGCTGTCCCATTCGGCGAAGCGGCGGCTGACGCGTTCATAGAGCGCGTCGCCCTCGGCGTCCTGTTGGGTGATATTGAGCGGCGCCCGGTTGCGGAAGAGCGCGATGAAGACGAAGACCGCGCCGGCTGCGATCGCACCGCCGACGATGAGGAGCGGAACGCCGACGAAGAGAAGAAAGGCGAACCCAGCGGCAGCCGCAATCGAGACGACGACCTGGGTACCGGGGTCTTTCTTTCCTTTGAAGACGTAGAACGTGTCGCCCATCAGTAGGTCTTGAGGATTTCACGGCCGTCGAAGCCGTCAGCGATCTCCAAGAACAACTTGGCCTGGGTGCAGGCTTCGTCCATCGCCTGCTCGGCGGCGAGCAACTCGTCGAGGCTCTTGAGTTCGATGTGATGCCCTTGCCCAAGGGAATCGAGCGTGATCCTCAGCGAAAGTCCGGCAGCGATGCTGTGCAACATGCTGCTGAGAAAGCCACGGCCATCGTGTGCCGCAGCCAAGTGCGCCTTGCGCTTCTCGCTCTCGTAAACGAGCACGTAGCCGAGATTGTACTTAATGATCTTGGCCTGCTCTTCGGCCGTGTACTGGGCACGCGCGTCGACGCAGAAAACGACCGACTTGGCGATCAGACCCGCGGTCTTCTGCGAACGGATGATATGAAGCTGCATGATCAGTCCCCCCCTTATCTCCACAATAATTTTTTATTAGGCCTCCGTTTGGGGGCGCTGTCAAGCCTGTTCATGAAGGCGGCCAGGCGCGCCTCGACGTCGCCTGCCGGCCGGGCGTAGCGGTGGCGGCTATGCGCGCGGATCGCGCTCACCTTCGGATAGGATGGCGCATCGGTTTGCGGCATCACGAGATGGTGGGTGCCGCCGTTGCGGCTGAGCGCTGTATGCGGCGCCAGCTGCTCCAAGGCCGGATGCTCCTTATTCAGCCCGAACTCGCGGGCGAGAACGTCCGCGTCGCTGGTGCCGACGCGGAAGGCGACGGTGGTGCCGACGGTGCCTAACAGCGCCGAGCGCAGCGCCGGGCTGAGCTGGTCGAGGTACTGGTGCGCCAGCACGAGCGAGACGTTGAACTTGCGGATGCCGGACAGCATCTCGACCAGCGTCTCGGCGCCGAACTGGTGGCACTCGTCGATGTAGAGGTGGAACGGGCGGCTGTTCGAGAGTGCACCTAAGTGAATCTGCGACAGCAGGAGCGAGCCGATCAGCGACGCCTTGCGGATGCCGAGCTCGCCTTGCGCCAGCGAGACGATGAGGATCTTGCCGGCGAAGATGTCGGCAATGCGCAAGCGCGACTTCGGCTGGCCGATGATGTTGCGCAGGCTGGGATCGGCGATCAGCGCGCCGATCTTGTTGAGCGTTGAGAGCGTGCGCTCGCGCTGCTCGCGCTCGGGCATGTGGCGTTCGAAGTCGCTGGCCCAGAAATCGCGGATCAGCGGATCGCGCACGTGGCTCAAAACCTGGCGCCGGTATGCGGGCGCGGTGAGGAGGAACTTCAAGCCCACCAGCGTGCCGTCCGGCACTTCCAACAGCGCCGCAATGCCGTTGTAGAGGAACTGTTCCAGCTGCGGCCCCCACGACGACGCCCACAGGCTGCGGAAGCTGTCGACCAACGACGAGGCGACGAACGGCATGCGCTCGCGGGCAATGTTGTGCAGCGGGTTGAACCCGATCGGGAACCGGCGATCGGCGGGATCGAACACGATGACGTCGCGCCGCCTATCCGGCGGCACGTGTTTGAGGATCTCGGCCGCACTGTGGCCGTGCGGATCGAAGAAGGCGATCGCCTCGCCATTCAAGATATCGTCGATCGCCCAGCGTTCGAGCGCGGTGCTCTTCCCCACCCCCGACTTGCCGATGACGTGGGTATGGGTAAACCGCCGCTCGTTGACGATCGGTGTGCCGTCCTCTTGTTTGAGGAAGGGGTTGGATATTGTGAGTCCGAGTTCCATCCCAAGGCAGGACCGCATCGCCGCACCCATCGCCTTGCCGTATGGGAGGATGCCGTATGGGGTCCTGCCGTCGAAGGAACCTCTGCTGCCAGTATAGCAGGTCCGGTTCCGCACCAAGTTCGTCGTTGGTGCGTGAGCGCCACGACCCCATGCGGTTCACCCGAGCAAAGGCCGTTGGCTGCGGCGTTTGCGACGTGGCGGCAGCGCTCATGGATTGAGCGGGAAGCGCATGGGGTCGTGGCGAGGAGCCCGACGAACTTGTGTGCGGAATGTGTTGCAATGTTCCGCTATTTGCGCGGATACGCGCCCGCGGAAGATGTGGATACATGGCATGTACGTATCATCCACATGCCGTATCCACCTAAAAAGAGGCAGGGCCTCTCGACCCTGCCAGCGCTCCGTCAGGAGCGGTCGGTGGGATTATCGCGCTTGGCGATCCGTGCTTTCAGCCACTCCATCACCTCGTCTTCAACCCAGCCCACCCGGCACTGACCGAGCTTCACTCGGCGAGGGAAGTCGCCCCGTGCCTCCAGGCGGGCGATGTGCTGGGGCGAGTAGAGCACCAGGTCACGGATCTGCTTCTTCGATAAGAGCCGCATCGCGGACACTCCTGTTAGGGAGCATCGCGATGCCCCGAGGTTAACGATGCCTCAGGCGGGGAAAAGCGTAGCGCGGGTGACGGCCGCGCTGCAAGCGCGGAGGCCCCTAAGCGGGGCGGTCGGGCGCGCGCCGGCGTTGGCCGCTTAGCGATCGGTATCCTCGTCGGCGAGCGCGTCGATGAAGGCCGCGAGCGGTTGTCCCTTGCCGGCACGGTCCTCGGCAGCGCTCTCGGCGAGGGTCCGATTGACCTTAGGCGTCCAACAGCTCCAGGAAGTCCTCGAAGTCGTCACTATCCAGCATCGCCGCCACCGGCAGGCGGCCTGTCGTCGCGTCAAAATCAAAGCGTCCGCAAGCTGAGTATTTTTGTTCTCTATATTTTTATTCTCTATATTCTTAGTGTGCCATTTTGGCATCTCTAGACCGGACAATTTGGCACTTCTAGAAGTGCCAAATTGGCACTTCAGGATTGGCCACGCTGCTTGTTGGCCGTGACCTTGAGGTTGAGCTCGTAGAGATTGGGCCGGCCCTGTCCGCGGCGCTTGATGACGACGAAGTGGTTTTCTTCAAGCTCGTGGATGAAGCGGACGACGCTGCGCAGGCCCGCTCCCATGTCCTTTGCGAGGCGCTCCTGGCCGGGAAAGCAATAATCGTTCTGCCAGGCGTAGGAGAGCAGCATGGCGTAGGCGAGCTTCGCTCCCGGCGACAGCTGATCGGACTTGAGCACATGGTTGGGCACTTGCGTGAAGCCGCGCGCACTCAACACGTCGGCGCCTTTCAGAATGATATTCTTCTCTTTGAGCAGGTCGCCGATCGGCGCCATGGTGTTGAAGCGTTGCATCGCCTCCAGTATATCATACTCAGCGGTCAGCAAGTAGGCGTCCAGCCTGTGGAAAACTTTCCCTCCCTCCCCTTGCATTTATTTTCATTTCGCCGACAATGGACGGGTATGGATGCTCAATTGGATCCCACGTCTTCCGGCTCAGTTCCGAACCCGTCCGAGGTCTTCGCAACCGTGCCGAACGGTTCCGCACCTTTCCGCACCATTCCGAACCATGCGGAAAACTTCGGAAGCGTGCCGAACGCTTCCGCAAGCTTCGGCAGCGTTCCGAACCGTTCGGAAACGGGCAGCGTGGCCTTTGAATCCATCGCTTCGCGCCGGCCCGACAACATCGAGGCCTACACGATGACGGTGCGCGAAGCAGCCAGGGTGTTCGAGGACGCGGGCGTGGCGCGCACCGAGCGCAGCATCATCAACTGGTGCCAGCCAAACCGGCAGGGGATCGCCCGCCTCGATGCCTTCTTCGATGAGAATGCGCGCAAGTACTACCTCACGCCGCAGAGCGTCGAGCGCGCCGTCGAGGAGGAGTTGGCGAAAGCGCGCGCCGCCGGCACCCAGTTGCCGAACCCTTCGGAAGCGCAAGCGCCCGCGGCGGAACCCATTCCGAAGCGTGTCGAAGCGGAAGATCTGCCGGGGAAGGGAAGCGGCCGTTGGGAAGAGCTCGAACGGGAAAACCGCGACCTGCAGATCACCACCCGGGCCAAGGACTACTTCATCGAACAACTGCAAAAAGACCGCGACGCGTTCGCCCGGGAACGCAGCGCGCTCATCGACAAGCTCGTCGCCAGCTCGGAGCGGATCGGCGTACTCGAGACCAAGCTCCTCCAGCTCGAAGGCCCGCGCGAGGTTCGGAAGGTGCAGGTTGTTGCGGATGGGAGCGACAGCGGTGATCAGCTCGATTGATCGCTTGCTTGCGGCGCTTCGAGGATCAAGGAAGATTGGCTACCGGGTCGGCCATTAGATCGTATCGCTGGGTGCGCCCCATTTCAGCAACGAGAGGGGCCACGATCGAGAGGGCAGCAACTGTGACCCGTACGGGGCGGAATATAAAATCTAAGGGTGAGATACCATTTCTGCGCACCCCATGACGTCGCATCAAGATGTTACGAAGCGCGGTCGAGAGCTATCAGCACCCGCGCCCCCAATCGCAGAACAAGATGGCTTCTTTTGGGGGATTGGCGAACCGCCGACCGCTGTGCTAGGAAACGGCGGCGGGTAGCAGAGTGCGGGGGAAGACATTGACGGTTTTGGATCCCACAGGGGTCGGCGCTCGGGTAACATAATGAGGGGGTATGCCGTGGTGAGTGACGGGGAGATCCAGCGAAGACTAATCCTCTGCGGCACAGCGGGCTTCCGCTGCCAGCCATTACAGGGCGGCACGCCATCGGCGGACTGTAGCGAGACGCTGTCATCTCGAGCCAAGTATGAGGTTCGCACAGTTAGCCTCACGGGCGCGTGCGTGCAATGACTCTGTGCACTCATCCGGCAACACTTCGATCGACGGCGGAGCTCTGGGTTCGGCGCGTGCTTCCTGAGGGATCACTGCGCGCGCGCTTTGCTCGCGGTGCCATCTGGTCGCTCGTTGGTACCGTGGGCGGGCGCCTTTTCACGCTCCTGTCCGGGATTCTGGTCGCCCGGCTGCTCGGAAAGGAGAGCTACGGCGAGCTTGCGATCATCCTCAGCACGGCCCTGATGTTCCAGACGTTCGGTGCCTTCGGGCTTGGCTTGACCGCGACCAAGCATGTCGCTGAGCTGCGCGCCACGAACCCGGAAAAAGCAAGTCGGATCATGGTCTTGTCGCAAGCTGTCGCCGTGGCGACGGGAGCTCTCTGCGCCGTGGCGATGTATCTTCTTTCTCCCTGGTTGGCGAGGGAGATCCTCGCGGCTCCCCATCTCGTTGATCTTCTGCGGATCAGCGGGGTCATCCTGTTCTTTGGTTCGCTTAGCGGAGCCCAGGGTGGCGCGCTCGCAGGCCTCGAGGCCTTCCAATCCGTCGCCGCGATCACTTTGTCGTCAGGTCTGGTTACGGTGCCACTGACTGTTGGTGCCGTGCTCTGGTTTGGGCTCGAAGGCGCAGTGTGGGCCGCCATCGCGGTTTCCGCGCTCACATGCATCCTCAATCACGTCGCGCTTCGGCGCCACGTGATCCGTCACGGCTTGTCGATGCGAATGAGCGGTTGGTGGCGGGAGGGGCGCGTGCTGTGGCGGTTCTCCATCCCCGCTCTTCTCGCCGGCATCATGGTCGCGCCGGTGACTTGGGCGTGCGCGGCGATGCTGGTGAACGAGCCGGGGGGCTACGCCAGCATGGGCGAGTTCAACGCCGTCATGACCTTCCAGAACGCGATCGTCTTGATATGCACCACTGTGGCGCAGCCGCTGCTGCCAATGCTGGCCTCCTACGCTGGCAAGGAAACGCCGGCTCTGGCCAAATTCAACATCCTTCTCACCTGGCTTCTCGGCCTTGCGCCGTGCCTGGTACTCATCAGCTTTCCAGAGATCGCCGAATGGCTCTTGGGCTCTGGCTTCGCTGGCGAATCATTTCGCACTACCTTGGTCGTCTCGATGCTGGTGACTACGGTCATCCTTTTCAAAGCGGGTTTGGCGCGCGTCCTCATGGCCCGGGGGTTAATGTGGTGGGGCTTCCTCAGCAACCTCGTCTGGGCGGCGATCCTCATCGGTTCCGCCGTGTTTTTCGTCCACTGGGGAGCGGTGGGTTTGGCCGGAGCGTACCTCTTGGCATATGCTGGGAATACGATTCTTGTTCTCCCCTTCTACATTAGCCGTCGCCTCCTTCCGCTAGCCACTGCCGTGTCTTGGAAGACTTTAGCGATCTGGGGAAGCCTGTCAGCCCTAACCGGCCTTGTCTTTTTTGGTGCAACACTCGAGTGGCGACTCTTCCTCTTTGTCGCCACTTCTAGTGTCTTCGCTGTCACTTTTCTAGCCTTCAGAATATTTCGTTGACAAATATTTTGGCCGATTGGCCTATATATGCACATTTTGATTTATTACTCTACATGCATTTTCTCATTTTACAGTATTGCTCACACGCGGCGCCCTACAATGCGATCCACTTATGTCGGAGTATATTGCAGTGACGCGGTTGTTTGATGCCACAACATTTTATCAACACTATTCGCGCACAATCTTATCTCGTCCAGGGTATCCGGCCAGGGCACAATATAAAAGTACAATCATGTGGGATATATTTGGCGCTAAACTAGTCCACGCCCTAGGTTCTATTGAGACATACGCCGATATTGGAGGTGCCTTTGGATTTAGTGCAAATTGTTTACGCTTTCATATATCTAACGCACAAAAAGGCACAGCACCAAAAACTTTTGTATTCGAGTTAACCGATGACTATGACCTATGTTCTTTACTATTTCCAGAAATTACCTATGTAGCGCAGGATATCTCAACCTATGATGGCGTGTTTGATCTGGTGACGTGCTTTGACGTAATTGAACACATTTCCGATCCGGCCTCTTTTCTTGAGGCGGCTGCCAGCAAGGCCCGATTTGCCCTCACAATGACACCGCTAGAAACTACCGGAGATTGGCGTGGAGGACGGCGAGTGGGCGACGCATTTGGTGATTCGCACCCGGAGGGGCATGTAAATTTCTTCAACATTAGGTCATATCATGCACTACTGTCTGATAGTCCGTTTCGTTTTGTTGCCGAGACGTCTTATATGATCTCTCTAAAACCTCGTTTCGCTATTGACGATCGTGGCTTTTACCCCGAATCCAGTTGTTCTCCTTACAGCACTGACACTCTCTACGAGAAAATTAAATGTCCGGCGAAATATATTGTTCGCGAATTTTTTCCTGCGTCTCTCTACCGGAGATTATTTGGAGGCTGCTGGGCCCTTAATCTTCTTCGCTCAACCTCGGTGACGTAACTAGGTTTCGTTAGTTGCATTACGTTTTTTCTCGATACCCATATACGTTACCGAACAGCTGCCTTTACTGTTTGCAGGCAGTAGATAAGGACTTACTGTATACATGCTAGAAGATACTGTGTTGCGTGGAGGATATTGCGTCGGATGCGGGGCATGTACCGCCGTCGAGCATTCTCCCTATAAGATGGCATTTAGCCAGTATGGTATGTTCTCCGCGGAAAATGTTGCTGGTGATGGTCAAGTCAATCGGCTTGGAGCCTATCGAGTCTGTCCATTTTCAGAATCCGACAAATGTGAGAGTCGTATCGCGTCTACGCTTTATGGGTCGGCGTGTAATTATGATGAACATGTGGGTTACTACCAAAATTGTTATGCGGGCTTCGTCAACGACTTTGGCTTGCGTTCCAATAGCAGCTCTGGCGGCATGGTAACGTGGCTGTCGCAGAAATTATTGAGAGAAGGTTTTATAAGCGCCGTCATACATGTTGGAATGCGTCGTGAATCCGACAAGAATTTGTTTTCTTATTGTGTTTCTTTCGATGAAGAACAGATTTTTGCGAGGAGCAAGACGAGATACTACCCGATTGAAATGTCTGTCGTCCTTGATCACGTTCGACGCGTTCCTGGCCGCTACCTCTTTGTGGGGCTGCCATGCTTTTCAAAAGCAGTTAGGCTTTTGCAGGAGGAAGATCGCCAATATAAGGAGAGGATTCCATATGTCTTTTCTTTGTTTTGTGGACATCTGAAGAGCTCACGTTTTTCAGACAATTTTGCGTGGCAACAGGGGATTTTTCCGGGCACGCTCTCAGAAATAGATTTTCGGCATAAGCTCCCGGATCGTCTCGCTTCAGATTACGCGGTTGAGATGATTGGCGAGACGGAGGAAGGTGTCCGCCGCATTGTGTCACCGGCTCGGAAAATGTTTGGATCGAACTGGGGGCATATGTTTTTTGCTTACAAAGCATGCGACTACTGTGATGATATTGTTGGAGAGTGTTCGGATGCAAGTTTCGGAGACGCTTGGCTTCCGCAATTTGTTAACGATCCAAAAGGGACAAGTATCGTCATTACCAGAAACATTGAAATACAGAATCTTGTTGCAATTGGAATGAGGAAAAAGGAATTGATGCTTTACGATATTAGTAACGACGCTCTTGTGAGGTCTCAGGCTGGCAACTTTCGACATCGGAGAGATGGGCTCAGCTACCGACTTTATAAACTTGAACAGAAGGGCATATGGCATCCGCCGAAGCGTGTGCAGGCACGATATTCTCATTTAGATCAGACGAGACGGGCAATTTATGACCTTCGGCAGCGGATTAGAAGGGAGAGTCACACGCTTTTTTTGAAAGCTATTGAGAATAGGGATTATAACTATTTTGTGCGACATTTATCACCACTTACCCGTCGCCACGATCGATTAGGGCAGCCGTTGATACGCGGGGCACTAGGGCGAGCCAAGAGATTGGCTCTGGGATTGCTTCACAGACTAAAGACAGTGCCAAAGTAGCATGACGAATCGGTCAAAAACCGCCCTCTTGCACGGAATATGGGGCACGTACAATTACGGGTGTGAGGCCATTGTACGTGGCACCGCAACGCTGCTGCGCCAAGTCGATCCTGACATCGTAGTATGGTACGCGTCGGCCCGGATCGCCGACGATCGCATCCGCCTGCGCGACTCAGGTGTTAACGTCATTCCCCGCCGGCTTTACGGTCGCTACTCGGCGCGGAACGTGGTGAGAAAGCTCCTGACCAAGACTCGCATGGACTGGGAGCCGGTCATGGAGGGGATGAAGATGACCGATGGCATGGATGCCGTCCTCAGCATCGGTGGTGACATCTACACCGCCGGGCCCGGCCAATATCCGCGCCATCCCATGCGCTTCGGTGATGCCGTTCTGGCTCGGGGAATACCGTACATCTTATTTGGCGCCTCAGTCGGGCCATTCGAAGTGACCGAGGCGGTCGAAGACCGGATCCGCCGGCATTTGCGTCGGATCAGTCTGATCACCGCGCGGGAACCCGAGACCATCAGCTACTTGGCTCGGCTGGGTGTGTCTGATAATGTGGTCGCATGTGCCGATCCTGCGTACGTTGTTGCGCCCGACGTTCACGGGGTGACGGCGCCGACGGCGAGAAAACTCGTCATTGGCATCAACCTTAGCCCCCTCTCAGCCAGGCACGTCGGGCGAACTCTCGACACCGCCCTGACGCAACAGGCCCGCGCCATTTCGGCTTTGATCGAGGAGCTCGATGCGGACGTGCTTTTTTTGCCGCACGTTTATGCGCCGTTTGCTTCGGACGACGATGATGTTCGGTATTTGCAGGAGTTGCGCACGCGGCTGCCCGTCTCCCTTCAGGCACGGGTGGAGCTGGTCGAGGGGGACCCGGGGTTTGTCGGCATGAAGCATCATCTAACTCGATGTCACCTCGTGATCGCCGCGCGCATGCATTGTGCGATCAACGCGGTCTCATGCCTGGTCCCAACGATCTTTGCCTCTTACTCCAGTAAGGCAGTTGGGATGTGTCGCTACGTTTACGGCAATCTCGAATGGAACGCGTCTGTCCGCGAGCTCCTGCCCGAGCGGCTCGTGCCCCTGGTCGCATCGATGCAACAAGCAGGGCCAAACGTGCGCAACTATCTTCGCCAGCGGGTTCCCGCCATTCGTCGTGACGCTGCAGCGGTTGTGCCCAGCCTGTCTCGCTTACTTGCCAAGCCGGAGGCGAGTAAGCACCGTGTCCGAGCGTAATATGGCGCAGGAACCGATCATCTTACGGATCAGCGGTGGCTACCGCCGTTTTTCGACGCCCAGTGTTTACGCATTCGCCCCGACCGTTCCAGAAATGGAACCCATTCTCGCCGATGACGGGTTCGACAGAAATTGCTGGACCTCCGTCTTTGAACATGTGCGCGTCCCCTCGGCGGTGGTCGCGGAGGCCGTCCGTGTGCTGAAGCCTGGCGGCCTCTTCATCCTGACCATCGACTTGGACATGAGCGGCGTCTTCGCAATTGATGTCGATGGACATGCACGACTGTGCGCGGCCATTCGAGAACATTTTACCTACCTTTATCCCAAACGGACCGTTCATCCCGCGGAGACATCCTCGGGCCCTACGGGTCGATCGCCTCAAATCGCGCGCGACCAATCTGGACGTGGTGGTATCATGTTAAGCAGTTTATTCTCAAGCCGATGCTTGGCAGGAGGCCAATGCCCATGCACTATCTTGCCGTACAGGCCTTCGCACTCACGAAATTGCGGAGTTAGCGCCGCCACCCGAATGCCACGCACACGAACGAACGCAAAGCGTACTCATGTCATTCCGGCGGAACAACTCGCTTCGACTGATAACTTTTCTTTTTTTACCTAACACTAAGGACTCCACCACCTCCTCTTTGACCAATATTAAAATACTCTTATACTCTGACCACATACCGCGTTGTACACTAATGTCAACTTTATAGAAACATTATTGCTACACGACACGCCACCCCTAGTGAGTAGTAACCTAGAATGATTTTAGCTCCCGCAAAGATTCTGCCATCCAAACGCCTTGCTCTACAGATAACTTACCTTGTAGGCTTGGCGACCCTCTCTGTTTTACTCTATATTGAACCTCATCTGCGTTTTGAAAACCCCTCTTTCACACTTTCAAATGCTCTTTTATCCGATATTTTGCGCGCGTGGCTCGCCATTTCCATTCTTTTGTACACCTACTATTACCGCTTTTTCTTATCACGCACACCCTTTTTTTTAGCTTTAATTTGTCTTGTGGTTTTATATACGCGCGTGTTTTTCACGCCTTCACCCGTTAATGAAGTGTTAATTTTAACTCCAATCACCATTTTTGTTATTTGCTCGGCTTTTAGCGTTCACGTTTCAATTTCTCGATCCCGCTACACTTACGCACTCGGTTCCCTACTTGTCTTGTCATGTTTGTCATTTACTTACTCGATAATCAACGCTTCCACTTTTCATTTTGCAGCAGGTACACCCCTAGAGGCACAACGCTTTACGTTCACGTTCGAGTCTGCCGGCGCTCCAATTACGATTATCGTATCCATGTCTCTTCTGATAGCTGGAAAACGCCTGTCACTCTCATTTCTCTCACTTTTCTCTGTAGCGCTTGCTTTTATTAGACTGTTTACTGCGGCGTCGAAAGGCTCTATAGCTATCAGTCTTGTAATTGTTTTCTCGCTTCTTCTAATTAAATTATCTATGCGGAGCATATTTATACTCGTTTTGTTGTTAACTCTCGTTATGTCCACTTTTTACCTATTTAACGACACTGACTCGTTCTATCACTATCTTCAGGTAATTGAAGCTAGATCCTTATCTCATGATACTTTCTTCGCTCGCTTTGACGAGGCTTTTAATGACTGGCATGCATTTTTGGCGCGACCTCTATTAGGATGGGGCAGATTCGTTCCCGGCGCGAACTTCTTCGGCGAGCCGTCATATGGCCATTTCGCACTTACTGGCACGATCGCACGATTTGGATTACCGTGCGGTCTTATGTTGTTATATTTTGTGGTTAGAGTGTTTATATTACAAATACGCAGATCCTTCGCATTTTGGACCTCAGACATCCGCGCGCCAATTTCAGCAGGACTATTTATATATGTAATTTATTTGTTGATTATGGGTAATCCGCTTTTCTTATATCCTGCATTCGGCTTTCTTCCGCTCTTAGTTCCGGCGACGCTTGAGGAAGAATAAAGATGCGCCGCATCCACGTTATTGCCGCTCGCTTCCTAAACACGTCCGGAACCCTAGAGATTGGAGGTGTTGAGACGTACATCCAATTGCTTGCGACCGCTGTCTCGGGAGAGTTTGCAACGACAGTCTATCAGCCCTCGGCAGCGCCTTACGAAACAACACTCCCCAATATAAACGTGATTGGCATGGGGAAACTGTCGATCCATTCAATGGTGCAGACCATCGAAAATAGATATTTAAGCCACGATGACCTGCTGCTATTTTCCACAGAACATTTTTCATGTAGGCATACGTTCAATCGCGTTATTGTGATTCAGCATGGTGTTTCTTGGGATCTCCCTACTCCGCTATTGACGACTAGGCAGGTCGCATTGCGCGCCGAGGGCGCTTACCGCGTATACCTTTCATATTACATGTACCGAAAACTTAGGCACTTTCGCAACGTTGTCTGCGTAGATTACAATTATATTAATTGGTGGCGCACGCTCTCCACGACACTACATAGAACTAGGACCTTTTATTGTATTCCTAACTGTGCGGGCCGCGGCTTCGAAATGACTGGGCCCCGTCGTGATAATGCCATAGTGACATTGTGCTTCGCGCGTAGGTTTGTTGAAATTAGAGGACTGAGACTGTTTTTGGGCGCTATTAGCATGCTTCTTTCGAGATTTGCTACTTTAAGAATACTGTTGTGCGGCTCTGGCTCGCAGGAACTCATGGAGTTGTGCAGGCGCATATGTATCTCCGAACCTCGGGTTCAGCATTTGATGGCAGGCTACGATGAGATGCCCTCAGTACTTGCGCGGAGCGATATCGTGGTTATACCGTCGTTGGGATCGGAAGGAACGACTTTTTCCGCGGTTGAAGCGATGGCAATGGGATGTTGTGTCGTCGCGACTAATGTCGGGGGGCTGACAAATATTATTATTGATGGCTACAATGGCTTTCTCGTAAATCCGGATGTAGAGTCTCTTGTAGAGAAGCTTACGTTCCTTTTGTCGAACCGAAGTGTGATGATAAGCGTAGGAGCGCAAGCACGAGAAATATATAGGCATGCGTTAAGCTTCGAGCGTTGGCGCGAAAGATGGATGAGCGTAATTTCGAACATATACACAAGTTCGTAATAATGATAGATTCTGTTAACGAGTAAATATTGTTTTTTTTGCTCTGTATTGAAGAAACACTCTGGGACATAGCTGTTTTTAAGACGTTTAAGGTGTTTGGATGCCAAGTGTAACTGTCGTTGTGGCCTCGTACAATTCCAGGGATTTCTTGGGAGCGGCAGTTAACAGCGTGCTGCAGCAGACATTTCAAGATTTTGAGCTTATTATTGTTGATGACTGTTCGACGGATGGAAGTTTTTTGTTGGCGAAATCGATTTCGGAGCTGGATGGGCGGATACGCGTATTGAGGACGCAGATTAATTCTGGGCCCGCTTCGGCTAGAAATCTTGCTATAAAGAACGCGCACGGAGAATGGCTGGCGATATTAGATGCTGACGATGTTTGGCTAGCGCCTAAGCTGGCGTTGCAGATGGAGAATGCTAAGACAATAGGATCTCGAGCTGTCTTGGTTGGGAGCTCAATGTATCAAATTAGTGAAGCAGGAGAACGAATAGATTGTTATAGGTACCCGACTCGATCTCTTTTCTTAAAAAGCGATCTAGTAAGGCGAAGTAGGTTCCCCCCGCATTCGAGTTTGTTATATCGCTTATCAACCGTTATGGGTTTAGGTGGATTTAGGGAGCGCTTTCGATGGGCGGAAGATCTCGATTTGTGGCTTCGAATGTTGGAGTTAGGCGATTTTTCTTGTATTTCTGAGCCTTTGATTGAGTACCGGAATCACCGAGGAAACGTTGGTAAGCGTAGAAGCAGTGAGGGATTCATCGGCTTGGATTTTGGGCTCGCTGCGATGGTGTGCTATCTACTTAGAAGCCGCGGGTTGCGCGATCCGAGCTTTTGTGAAAGGGAAGAGGTATGGGGACGGTTCATGAACCATGTGCATGCGTGGAACGTGAAGTACGATCTAGACGGGTATTCGAACTTTAAGATAGAGCTTCGAGGGGATGTATTTTCGCGAGGAAAGATTTATGCAAGGGCAGTGGCGGCGGCACGCAATGCGAGAGAACATCCCAGTTTTTTCTGGCGCTTTATTCGTGAGAAGGCGGATAGTCTTAACTACGCTGAGAGGTGTTGTAATTCGTGGATCGCAGTAGAGAAAGAGGTGATGCCGTTGTTAGTTTGATTTTTGGGCACTTAAAATATTCTGATTCTAACTAAATTGTGGAAAAGTGACTCGGTTGGCAAAGATGTACGAGTTTTTCAAGCACGAATCGCGCGGTAGCTTGAAGGTGTTGTATCTGTACGCTGAAGTCATGAGTTACACGCTCGCCACCCTGCGTGCTTTGGCTGACAAAGACGTCGAGCTGCACGTCGTGCACTGGGACACACGCAAGCTGACGCCCTTTGAGATAGGTTCAATACCGGGCGCGACGTTTTATCCGCGGTCGAAGATGTCGTTGCAGCACATGCAGGACTTGGTAAGGCAGATCTCCTTCAATGCGGTCGTCGTCTCTGGGTGGGTGGACAAGGACTATCTCTCCATCGCGCGCGTGCTGCGGCGCAAGAACGTTGCGGTAGTTTGTGGGTTCGACGACCAGTGGCACGGCGATACCAAACAGCAGCTAGCAGCAGTGCTTGGAGGCATCCGTTTCTTTCATCGCTATTTTTCCCACGCGTGGGTGGCCGGTGCCCCGCAGTACGCATACGCTCGACGGCTTGGCTTCGATCACCGCGAGATCATTTACGACCTTTACAGCGCCGATTTAAATTTGTTTGCTGAGGATTATTTCCGGATCCACGCCGAAAAGGAAAACAGTTACCCTCACAAGTTTCTCTTTGTAGGGCGTCTTCACGAAGTGAAGGGGATAATGTCGCTTGTCTCTGCGTGGAAGACTATTCGACATGAGTGTCGGGACTGGGGTGTCTGCATGATCGGAAATGGGCCGCTGAGAGATAAGCTGAATGGAGTATCGGAAGGTATCGTATGCAAGGATTTCGTGCAGCCGGGCCTCCTGCCGAACGAAGTGGCTGCCGCAGGTTGTTTAGTCCTACCGAGCAGGAGTGAGCCATGGGGTGTCGTGCTGCATGAGTTCGCGGCGGCGGGACTGCCGATCATCTGCTCGGATGTCTGTGGTGCAGCGAGCGCCTTCGTCGTCGACGGATGGAACGGATATACATTTCGTTCACTAGACGCCGATGCGCTCGCCGAAAAGATGTTGAAGATTATTGAGACCGATGACGCGACGCTGCTCGAAATGGGACGTCGTTCGCATCAGTTAGCGGGGAAGATCACGCCGGAGACTTCGGCGGCGAACTTGCTTTCAGTCGCCCACAGATGAAACTTGCGCTGCGAACACAGAGGGGCGGCGTGGTGGCTACCAGCTTACTACGCCGCTGCGCACGAGACGGAAGCGTGCGTCGCGTTTAGCAGCCTGTTGACGAAGTCCGGCGACTCTGACTCCATGGGCACCGTGAGAGATGGGGCGGGGATGTGACGATGGCGCTGGGGCGGCAAGGCGATCAACAGATGGAGCTGACGGTAACGTGGCAGGAGAAGATGCCCCGCTCCCCGGGGCATGTGTTCTACGACCGGCTGCAGAAGGTGCTGATCGAGGCCGGCTTTGACGTTTTCGCCGAGACCGCGTGCAAGCCCTCTTACGCGGCGAAGATGGGAGCACCTTCGATCCCGCCGGGCCGCTACTTTCGGATGCACCTGGTGGGCTATTTCGAGGACATCGACTCTGAGCGCGGGGTCGAGTGGCGCTGCAGCAGTAGCCTGTCGCTGCGCGAGTTTTTGCGTTTGGAGACTTGCGCGCGGGTGCCGGACCATTCATGGCTGTCGAAGACGCGAAGCCGCCGGGCGGGCGAGCCGGTGATGGCGAGCGTGACGCGGTTCTTCGACCGGCGTCGGAAGCTGATCGCCGAGCGCGGTCTGGTCAAGGGCGAGCGGATCGGGGTCGACGCCTCGACCATGGAGGCGAACGTTGCGCTGCGCACGATCGTGCGCCGGGAGACGGGCGAGAGCTACCGGGAGATCCTCAAGTGCATGGCGAAGGAAAGCGGCATCGAGACGCCGACGGCAGACGACCTTATTTGCATGGACCGCGCCCGCAAGGGCAAGAGGCTGTCCAATGCGGACTGGGTGAGCGCGACCGATGCGGAAGCGAAAATCGCCAAGATGAAGGATGGCACCTCCCATCTGGCATACAAACCGGAGCACGCCGTCGATCTTGATACCGGCGCCGCGGTCGCCGCCGAGATCCACCCGGCGGACGAGGGCGATACGACGACGTTGCCGGGCACGCTGGAGGCGGCGGCGGCGAACCTCGCCAAAGTCGGCATGGCGCCGAGCGCGGCGAAGCCGGCCGAACTCATCGCCGACAAAGGGTATCACTCCCGCGTGGTCCTGAAAGATCTCGACGACAGCGTCTGGAAGACGCGGATCGCCGAGCCGCAGCGAAAAGGGATCTCGCGCTGGCACGGCGACACGGCGGCGCGTGACGCCGTCTACGCCATCCGCAGCCGGCTGCGCTCGAAGGCGGGCAACGCGGCGATGCGGCGCAGGGGCGAAATCGCCGAGCGTTCGTTCCCGCACACACTCGATCGCGGCGGCATGCGACGAACCTGGTTGCACGGGCGGGAGAACGTGCACAAGCGCTACCTGATCCATGTCGCCGGCCACAACCTCGGGCTCCTGATGCGTCAGATAATCGGCGCCGGCACCCCGAGGGAAGCCACTGCCCGTGGCTTGCTCCTTTTAGTTGTTGTTTTCGCCGAAGACATTCTCGCGATCGTCTTCCTCACCGTCGCAGCCACCAGCGGCGAAGAAGACTGCTGCTTCTTTCTCCTCGCCATTACGCCCAAGCCAGCATGACCCCATCGCCACTTTTTCAACGGGCTGTTAGGAGAGGGTAATGTCAACCGGTCTCGTCATCGGCATCGATGCGGCGAACCTGGGCTCAGGCGGCAGCCGCACCCACCTGAGCGAGGTGCTGGCAGCGTTAGATCCGTATACGCACGGCATTGATCGCATTATCGTCTGGGGAGCTCCAGATACCTTGGCGATGTTACCGAAGGACCGACCGTGGCTCGAGCAGGTTGCGCCCCCCGAGTTGAATGGCGGACTGCTCCGCCGATCCCTCTGGCAGCGGTTGTCATTATCGGCGGCTGCCAGAGCGGCGGGATGTCACATCCTTTTCGTTCCCGGCGGAAGCTATGCCGGTGACTTTCATCCCGTGGTCACCATGAGCCAGAACATGCTGCCATTCGAAGCGCGGGAACTGAGGCGCTACGGCTGGTCGTGGCACGCGATCAAGTTTTTCTTGCTGCGGCTATCACAGTCGCGCACCTTTCGCGGCGCCGATGGTGTCATCTTCCTGACCGAGTACGCGAAGCGAGTCGTGTTGCGCGCCACTGCTCCCCTTTCTGGCGCAGTGGCCGTTATCCCCCATGGGGTCAGTAGACGTTTTTGCGCTACACCTCGACGTCAGGAGCCGATTGAGGCTTACTCTAACGTTACCCCCTTTCGGATCCTATACGTCTCCACCGTCGATCACTATAAACACCAATGGCACTTGGTCGAAGCCGTCGCACTTTTGCACCGGCGCAATCGTTGGCCACTGGCTCTGGATTTGGTTGGGCTGGCCAACCCCCGCGCCAAGAACCGGCTGGACGTCACCCTGCAGACAGTCGATCCAAACGGCTCTTGGGCCCGTTACCTTGGCCCGGCTCCTTACGGTGAATTAAAACACATTTATCAGGGGGCAGACGTGGGGGTTTTTGCTTCTAGCTGCGAAAACATGCCCAATATTATTTTGGAGATGATGGCCTCTGGTCTCCCGATTGCGTCTTCGAACTGTGAACCTATGCCTGAAATTCTTGGGGATAGCGGAGTTTTTTTTGACCCCGAAGACCCCGTAGACATTGCTCGATCTCTGCAGCTGCTGATCAGCGCGCCCGATTTGAGAACCCAACTCGCACAGAGGAGTTACGGCATCAGTAAGACGTTTACTTGGGAACGATGTGCCAGACAGACATTTAACTTCATAGGAGAAGTTTACCGGAAGTATGGTTTTTTAGGATCGGCTTCTTAATTCCCGTGCAAGAAGTTTGGCTCGATTATGTTTTGGGAACCATGGCATGGACAAAAAATAATGCAGTCACACTCGCAAATCTGATTGATCATAGGCCAGGATTTATTCCAGGTGTAAAGCACGTGCTCCGGCTTGCCTCATCCATCTCCTCATTTAGGTTACGTTTGCGAGTGGGCGGTAAGTAAGCATCCGGCGAAGGCCGCAGGTGAGGCGGGTTGACGAGGCGGCTTTTGCCTGAGTGGCTACGCGGCAGCGCTGATGGGCTGCGGTTTCTGCCAGTTCCAGGGCAGGAGGTCGTCGATGCGCCTGGCGGGGTGGCCGGGCAGCCGGCTGAGGACGTCTGCGAGGTAAGCGCGCGGGTCGACGTCGTTCAGTTTTGCCGTCTCGATCAGGGTGTACATCGCCGCCGCCCGCCGGCCGCCCTCGTCGGAGCCGGCGAAGGTCCAATTGCGTCTGCCGACGGCGATGCCACGCAGCGCGCGCTCGGCCGCGTTGTTGGTGAGGCAGATCGTTCCGTCATCGAGGAAACGAGTGAAGGAAGGCCAGCGCTTCAGCATGTAATCGATGGCCTTCGCCGTCGCTGATTTGGCCGAGAGGCGGGCGTACTGGTCGCGCAGCCAGGCCGCGAGCGCATCCACCAGCGGCCGGGATCGCTCGGCGCGGACGGCGAGGCGCTGCCCGGCCGAAAGGCCGTTGATCTCGCGTTCGATCCCGAACAGCGCGTCGATCCGCCGCACCGCTTCGATCGCGATCGGCCCCTTTTGCAGCTCGGCGAGTTCGAAGAAGCCCCGGCGCGCGTGGCTCCAGCACGCCGCCTCGACAATCGGGCCAAAGGCGCGGCCGGGTTTGTACAAGCGGCCGAAACCGGAGAACGCATCGGCCTGCATGATGCCGGTGAAGCCTTGGAGGAACCGCTCGGCGTGCACGCCGCGACGATCGGGCGAGTAGAAGTAGGCGGCGGCGGGGGGATCAGCGCCGGCAAACGGCCGGTCGTCGCGGACGATCGTCCACAGTCGGCCTTCCCGCGTCTTGCCTTTCGCCAGCACCGGCACCGGCGTTTCGTCGGCGTGGATCCGGTGGCCGGCGCGGACATGCGCCGCGATCGCGTCGGTCAGCGGCTGCAGCGAACCGGCGACGGTGCCCACCCAGCCGGCGAGCGTCGAGACGTCGAGGTCGATGCCCTCGCGGGCGAAGCAGGCGCTTTGCCGGTTCAGCGGCAGGTGCAGCCCGTACTTGCCGAACATCACCTCGGCCAGAAGATTGGGGCCGGCGCGGCCGCGGGCGATGGGGTGGAACGGCGCCGGGGCCTCGTTGATTGCCTCGCAGCAGCGGCAGGAGACCTTCTCGCGGACATGCTGGATGACGAACCAGCGCGCCGGCAGCCGCTCAAGGCTCTCAGTGATCTCCTCGCCCAGCTTGCGAACGGCACCGCCGCAACAGGGACAGGTCGTGGGCGCCGGATAGACGACGCGGGTGCGCGGCAGGTGTGCCGGCAGCGGCCGCCGCGCCGGCTTGCGCGGTGTCGTGCCGCGGGGCTGCTCTGGCTCCGGCCGTTCCGCCGCCCGCAGCGCTTGCGCCGCATCTACAGCGGCCACCGTCTCCTCGAGCTCGCAGAGCGCCAGCTCCAGCTGTTCCAGCCGGCTGCTGCGCTCGGACGACGTGCCGAAGCGATGGCGCTTGAGCCGCGCGATCTCCAGTTTGAGGCGCTCGATCTCCAGATCGAGAACACGCTTCGTCGCCTTGGCCGTCGCTGCCTCGGCCTCGGCGGCGAGGCGGGCCGCGCGCTCGGCGAGGATCATCGCGTGCGCTTCGGCAAGGTCGGACGGCAGCGGCTCAGGGACGGTTGTCATCCCCATCCTTGAATCAGATTCGCAGCCGCTTGTAACCCCTTATCTTCAACCGGCGGCGGTCGGCCGCCAGCTGCGCTGGGGCATGCGCCTGCGCGAAGCGGACGCGCAGCGTCATCTCGATCCCGTCGAGCAAATAAGCGAGCTGCGAAGGCGTGATCGCGACGATGCCGTCGGCGGGAGACGGCCAGATGAAGCGACCCTGTTCCAATCGCTTGTAACTCACTCCAGACTGCAGGCGTTCCCCTCGCTTCCGCGCAGCATGTTTTTATAACCCACCCCTTTCATCCGTTCCGCGGCCGGCCAGCCGTCTGTGTCGGCGAGCGATACAACCGGGCCGGCAGGCGTCTGTTGCTGCGCTTCGACGACGGCGCAATCTGTTCGGTTCCGCCGCAATGGACCGACGTCGTCGCTCCCGCTCCCGAGATTGTGATGGGGCAGGGCCGCGCGCTGTTCCGGGTCGCGGACCTGATGGAACTGGCGCTCCTTGTGGCGCGCCTGGCCGCGCGCAGGTCGGGAACAATGTAAGGATAATTCTGCCGCTCATGTAAAGAAAATTACGCCGTGGTAATGCCAGTGATGGGGTTATCGCCGGATTAGTAGCCCTATACTTGCCATAATGCCGGCATATGTGCCTTGACACGCCGGCATTATGCGGCGCATTTGTTCTTACAGTCAGTTCGGTGGAACGATGGGAGGTTGGCGTGCCAGGAAGCCACAGCAGCAGGCGTTCAAAGGCCGACGCCCTGGCCGAAGACGGTACCCTCAATCCGGCGCCCGAGAAGGTCTGCGACCCGAAGTTCCAGGCGGGCGACTTTTTCGATCCACGCGACGTCGTCCAGGTGAAGTACGAGATGCTGCGGCGCGTGTCGGTGGAGAAGGCGTCGGTGACGGACGCGTCCGACGAATACGGAGTCTCCCGCCCGACCTTTTACCAGGCAAAGGCGGACTTCGAAGAGGCAGGCATCGCCGGACTTGTGCCCAAGAGGCGGGGCCCGCGCGGTCCGCACAAGCTCCACAGCGAGGCTCTGGCCTTTCTCAAGGCGCGGCTGATCCCGGGCGAGCCGATCCGGGCGCGCGCGCTGGCAAAGCTGGTCGAGAACGAGTTCGGCCTGGAGGTGCATCCGAGAACGATCGAGCGCGCGATCGGTGGAAAAAAAACAGTGCGATGATCATGGCCCGCCCGAAGCCGATGGCGCACGCGCCAACCATGGCGGAGCAGTACGAGCTGTTGCGCGAAGCGATGCTGGGCGCGGCACTGGCCCCGGACTCCCGCGCCGGGCTGATCGTCCTTCTGCAGCGCGGCATGTGGGCGTGGGCTCGCACGATCGTCCTCGATCGTGGCCGGCAAAGACCGATCCCGGCCTCCACTGTCCCCCCGCCGAAGCTGGACGGGCCCTGCGAACGGCGCGCGGTCGTCCACCTGCTCGCCGCCATGGCTATGACGATAACTGACCGGAGACCAGCATGAACGACTCACTCAAGGTCCAACCTCGTCATCTCGAACGGGGCGCCTATCTCTACGTCCGGCAATCATCGATGCGCCAGGTGATCGAGAACGTCGAGAGCACCAAGCGGCAATACGCCCTTCGTGGCCGCGCGAGCGCGCTCGGCTGGCGCGACGATCAGATCATCGTCATCGACAGCGACCAGGGGGAATCCGGGGCGTCAGCGTCGTGGCGCGAAGGATTCCAGCGCCTGGTGACCGATGTCGGCATGGGCCGCGCCGGGATCGTCATGGGGCTGGAGGTGTCCCGACTGGCAAGGAACAACGCCGATTGGCATCGACTGTTGGAGATCTGCGCCCTCGCCGATACGCTGATTCTCGACGAGGACGGCGTGTATGATCCGGCCACCTTCAACGATCGGCTCCTGCTCGGCCTCAAGGGAACGATGAGCGAGGCCGAGCTCCATGTCCTCAAGGCCCGATTGCGCGGCGGGATCCTGAACAAGGTGCGGCGCGGCGAATATCGCTGTCCGCTCCCGACCGGCCTGGCGTACGACGACGTCGGCAACGTCGTGCTCGAACCGGATGCGCAAATCAGGGACACGATCGCGTACTTCTTCGAGACATTCTCGCGGGTTGGGTCCGCCTGCCAGACGGTCAAAGTGTTCCGCAAGGAGGGGATTCGCTTTCCTTCTCGGATCCGCAATCAAAAGACGACAATCTTCCAACCGCTGACCCTATCGACAGCGATCCGCGCACTGAACAATCCCCGCTACGCGGGCGCCTACGTCTACGGTCGGCGACATTATAGGCGCGCCGCCGATGGGAAGAAGCTGCTCCGAAAACGCGAACAGGGTGACTGGCTTGCCTGCATTCCCAACGCCCATCCCGGCTACATCACCTGGGAGCAGTTCCAGCAGAATCTCAAGATCCTCGAGGCCAATGGTCGCGGCTTCGACGTCGCGCGTGCCTCGCCACCGCGGGAGGGCTCGGCGCTGCTGCAGGGGCGCGCGGTGTGCGAGCGCTGCGGCAGGCATCTCGGCGCTCGCTATGTCGCCCGGCGCGGCAGGCTGGAGGCATGGTACGTCTGCGGCCAGGCACACACTTCCCGTGGTGAACCGAGTTGCCAATCGATCGCAGGCCAGCCCATCGACACCGCGATCGGCGAACTGATCGCCACCGAGATGACACCCGCGGCCGTGGAACTGGCCCTGGAGATCCGCAAAGAAATTGAAGCGCGTCATGAGGAAGCCGATCGGCTCCGCCTTTGCGCCGTCGAACGCGCCCAGTTCGAGGCCGATCTCGCACAGCGGCGCTTCATGCTGGTCGATCCGAACAACCGCTTGGTCGCTGATACCCTTGAACGCGAATGGAACGACAAGCTGCACGCCTTGGCCAAGGCGCGAGAAGAAAGAGAACGCGAGCGGCAGAAGGACCGCGCTGCTATCGATGACGCAATCCGCGCACGCCTGGTCGCCATGACGACGGACTTCAGGACGCTTTGGCGTGATCCGAGCCTGCCGAACCGCGAGCGCAAGCGGCTGCTCGCCTACATCGTCGAGGACGTCACTCTCGTTAAACTTCCGGCCGAAGGAACGACGCGGATCCATGTCCGCTTCAAGGGCGGCAAAACCGAGACCCTGACAACGCAGAACCCCAAATCGTCGGCTCAGCAGGTCAAGACCGATCCCAAGGTGGTCGAACTCGTCGACACGCTCCTCGACAACCACATCTACCCCGAAATCGCCGACATTCTGAACGACCGAGGAATCCGGCCCGGCGGTTCGGCACGCAGCGGCCAAGCCGACGCGCGGTTCACTGCCCTACGGGTTGCCTATCTCGCCAACGAGTACGGACTCCGCTCCCGCTACGACCGGCTCCGAGCTCGAGGCTTGTTGACGCGGCAGGAGGCGGCATCGAGTCTTGGAATCTGCGAAAGTACTCTGATCCGGTGGGTCGAGCACGGCCTCGTCGCGCGGCATGCCTACAACGCCCATGCGTATCTCTATCAAGCGCCAGGGCCAAACCCGCCGCTCAAACAAAGCAGCCGATGGAACCGGCTCACCGATCGGGCAGTAGCGATCCGCCAGACAAGCCAAGCAAAATGCCCACATCCAATGACAGGAGATGCAGTATGAAGCCAGGTGGTTGTAGTAGAGGCAAAAGCCCTGGCCGTCCCAAAACAGAAGTTTGATTCGGTCGCCTCGATGGCCGCGGAAGGCGAACACCGCGCCCGAGGCGGGGTTCTGCTTCAGCACCTGCTGCGCCGCCGCGGCCAGCCCGCTAATCCCCTTGCGCATGTCGGTCACGCCGCAGGCGAGATAGACCCGCACCCCCGTGCCGGGCCCGATCATGCGTCCTCGACCGCGCGGATCAGGCGTCGCAGTTCCACTGTTGGCAGTGACGACAGCACCTTCAGGCTCCGGCCACCGGCTACGCCGATCTCGATCACCCAATCGGCCGCTTCGCCAGGCGGTGCCGGCTGCTCCAACAGTGCCGATGTGGCCACATCCACTGGCACGAAGCCGATGATGCCCGTGCCCGCCTCGGTCAGCCGCTCTCGCCTCAGCTCCGCGCGCCACTGATAGATCTGCGCCCGCGACACGTCGCGCCGCCGCGCCACTTCAGCCACCCGCGCCTCGGGCGCAAACGCCTCGCGCACGATCCGAACCTTCTCGTCGACCGACCACCGTCGACGCCGCTCCGCGCCAACCAAAACCTCTGCACGCATCCCAATGCTCCGCAAGCGACGTCGTTAACGACGTCCTTAACGACGCATCTTCGCAGAGCGTGCTTCGCAGCAAAAGGCGGCCCAGACCGGCCGGTTACGATTGTCCTCGTACTCCTGCCAGCTGATGTAGCCAGAGTGGGCGTCGCGCAGCAGCACGTTCCAGTCCTCTCTCGGCTTCGTGACGCCGCTGGTCTTGCGGGCGCGACCGCCCTCGATCTTCGTCCGCTGGCCTTTCCGGCCGAAGGCATAGGCGCCAGCATAGAGCGGATTGTGCAGGATCTGCATGACGCTGTGATACGCGGGCGCTTTCCAGACCAGCTTCTGGACGTCGACGTTGCGCAGGACGACGGGCATCTTCAGGCCGGCTTGGCGCAACCACAGGAAGACCTGCCGCGCGCTGCCCAGCTCGCGGAACTTGGCGAAGACCAGACGGATCGTCTCGACGACATGCTCGTCGGGATCGATCTCGATCTTTCCCGCCTCGCTCCAGCAGAAGCCGGGCGGCAGCATGAACCGGAGTTCGCCGCGTCCCGCCTTCTGGTCGCGCGCCACAAGTCCCCGTTGCCGCATCAGGCTCAACTCGTATTCTGACATCGTCCCCTTCAGCCCGAGCAGCAGGCGATCATTGACCAGCCGCGGATCGTAGGCTCCGTCCGGATCGACGACCAGGCTGCCGGCCAGTGCACACAGCTCGATCAGATGATGCCAGTCCCGGCCGTTGCGCGCCAATCGCGACGCCTCGATGCAGTACACGGCGCCGACATCGCCGGAGCAGACCAGCGCCACCAGCCGTTCGAACCCTGGGCGCTGCATTCGGCCCGATCCGGAGCGGCCGAGGTCATCGTCGATCACCGTCACCGCGGCAAAGCCCTTGACCCTCGCCGTCTCCGCCAAGTCGTACTGACGGCGCTGGCTTTCCAGATTGCCGGTGACCTGCGCCATGGTCGATTGGCGGACGTAGACGACGGCAGTGCGGGCGAGATGATCAGCCGTGATCTTGCTGCTCACCGTCGCCTCCCTTGATCGTCGACGTCGTTTCTTCCCTCTCCAGGGCTGCCAGCAGCAGGTCGGCCAGCGCCTCCACCAGCCCCTGCGTGCTTTGCTCCTCCACCGGCACCGGCACGTCCAGCCGCTCCAGCGCCAGGACAAGCTGCCCGCGACTTCGCTCCTGACTTCTCCGCACCGTCCCTCTCCTTCCCGGTTGAAGGACGGAAGTCTGCGCCCCGCGTCCGACGCCCGCCGAGCGCTGCAAGCACCGCGGCAAGCTCGTTGAGCCCCTCGATGCTGATCTCCGGCGGACCCAGCGTCATGCCGGCGCAATAGCCCGCGTCGAACATCCAGTTCGGCAGCTCGCGGCACAGATCCGGCCGTTCCTGCGTGTAGATGCAGGTCAGCGCCCTGCCGCGCCGGAACGGCGAGACCTGCAGTGTGCGGCCGAACAACGGATGCCAGCGGTAGGCGACCGTCGCGAATCGAAAACCGTATGCGGAATGTCGGTAGCTCTCCGCGACGACCCCTGAAAACGTACAAATCGCCCGTGTGCGGATCGCGATGCAGCGCCTCCTGGACCTGCACCGCCAGGCCGTTCATGCCACGGCGCATGTCCGTCCGGCCGACCGCCAGCCACACCCGCACCCCGCTCGCAATCGAGATCATCGGCGCCGCAACGCCGCGATCACCGCCGCCGCCAGCTCCGGCGGCGTCGACGCGGGAATCCGCAGCCGTGACGAACCGGCCAGCTCGACCTCGATCGCCGGCACGACCGCATCGGAAGCGTCAGAACGCCACGCCTCGACGCGACGACGGGCCGGCGGACAGTCCCGCTCGCCGCACTCATCGCCTCTGCCGTGGCCGTCGCCACATCCGTCACCGTCGCTCGCGGCGACAATCGGCGCCAGGACCACTTCGGCAAACCCGCTGGGTGCGGCTCCCAGCTCCCGCCGCCAACGGTAAATCAGGCTCGCGCAGACATCCGCCCGGCGCGCCACGTCCGACACCACCGCGCCGCGGGCAAACGCCGCCGCGACGATCGTCCGCTTCTCTTCAAGACTGAACCGCCGCCGCCGCTCCGGCCCGGTCAGAACATGAACCTGCCCCATAAGCACCGCCTCTTGCACCGGTGCAAACACCAGTGCTTGCACCGGCGCCAAGGCAAGCCACAACCTCATGCCAAGCGGAAGGCGGCCCTCGCCGGATGCTTACGGCGGTAAGGTAATCGGCCGATCAGAACCGCGAGGTGTCGGTGGGCGACGCTTGCTCGCGGTACATTGGGATCAGTTCCTTGAGGTTTTCGATCCCGAAGTCGGTGAACGCCGGGGTATACTCTTCGCCGACCCCGTAGACGGAGATGACGCCGTCTTCAGGCTCCATCTCGATGACGATTTCGTGGAGGAAGTCCTCGTCCTCTTTGAGCATTTCCGCTACCCGGGCGAGGGTGAAGACGGAAGAGATGGCAGCCACGATCAGGCTGCCTTGGCGGCGCTGTTGGAAGGGCTCGACTGGTCGCGGGTGAATGTGCCCCGCCTCAGCCTGCCGAAGGTGACACAATAGGCTGTTGGAAAGTGCCCCGGATAGCGCAAAATATTTGGCAAGGCTCTGGAATCGTGCTTCGGATCGCTGATGATCATGGCTTTCGAGCCTCAACATAAACGCTCTCCTCGGCGCGTTCACAAAGGTCCAGTGCTCCAGTGTCTGCAATTCGCGTAACTCCAGCTGGGAGCAGTTCGGCGTCAACAAAACCGGCGCGCATCAGCGCTGTGGCCAAAGATTGACCGTCATAGATCCACTTGTGACCACGGAAACCCAAGATTGCCATTCTGACCCGCTCAATAATCCCTTGAGGATTCCGATCCATCATACAGAGACTCTGAACAAACTTATCCCCGTCCTGATCGGTGAGATAGCGCTCCACACATATGCGCAGATCAGGAACAGCGATGCGAATAACCCCCCCCCGGCCTGAGGACACGAAGAGCCTCCACAAAAAAGCCTTGTGCCTCCTCCCGCCCAAGATGCTCGACCATGTGGCTTGAATACACAACCTCAACAGAGCCAGAAGGTTCCGGTATTATACGTGTGGCATCAGCGAACTTGATCTGGTTCTCTCTGCAAAACGCGATATAACTCGCCTGCGATGGTTGAAGCAGCCCCACTGACAACAGTGCTTTCTCGGCGAAATATGGCAATCGGGCGATCCGCAGGCTCAACGAATTGTCATAATTATGCCATCCCGGTGTCGGTGTCCGGCCGCAGCCTATGTTAACGCGCGTCATCGCTCGATCAGCCAGTTTTCGAGCACCAGAACATCCATCTTCGTCCTCAGAAAACAATTCAAAGCTTCTTCAGGCTTACAGACGACAGGCTCGTTCTCGTTGAAGGACGTGTTAAGAAGGATGGGAACACCAGTCCTCCGCTCGAACACTTCAATCAGGCGATAGTATCGCGGGTTCTCCTCTTGTCGCACCGTCTGTAGCCGACCGCTGCCGTCGACGTGGGTGACAGCGGGAATCTGCGCTCTTTTTTCCTCACGTATGGGGAAAACGTGCGACATGAAGGGCACATCCGCCTCGACCTCAAACCAAGCGCTTACGTGCTCGCGTAAGACACTGGGCGCGAACGGCCGGAACGACTCCCGACGCTTAATCTTCTGATTGAGGATATCTTTCATGTCCGCTCGCCGAGGATCCGCCAGGATAGAACGGGCGCCCAGAGCACGGGGGCCCCATTCCATTCGGCCGTGGAACCAACCCACAACGTGCCCTTGAATCAGGTGGTCGACGGTCCTGGAAATGAGGCCCTCCTCATCGGCCACGAGGCTCACCTTGCAGTCTTGCTCCGCAAGGGTCTCCCTTTCCCCCTCAAGCACAGTCCCGCACGCATCATTGTCGTATGACGTGCCCCAAAAGCCGTGGGTAATGGGGCGGCAACGCTCGGCGCCAGCCGCACGGGCTGCTAGCAGCGCGGCTCCCACGGCACCTCCTGCATCACCCGAGGCAGCCGCTATGTAGACGTCGCGAAATGGCGTGTGGCCCGTGAGTTTACCGTTGGCAACGGAGTTCGCCGCGCAGCCGCCCGCCATGACAAGCTGGTCGATGCGATATCGCTGATGAATCTCCCTCAACATGGCAAACAACACCTCCTCATAAAGGGCCTGCGCGGAACGGGCGAGGTCCTTGTGGTGCTGTTCAAGGGGCGCGTCGGGTTTGCGAGACGGCCCGAATTCACGCTCCAACTCTGCCGAAAACAGACTATCGAATCGCGGCACCCCTCCATCAAACTCGAAAGCGACCCGTTCTCGATGATGACGGAAGTAGCGCAAGCCGAGGTGATAACCGGACTCCGGCTTGTGCCATGCGAGGCGCTTCAGATGGTCCAAGAAACTTGGTTCGCCGTAAGGAGCGAGTCCCATAACTTTGTACTCGTCGCCGTAACTCCAAAAACCAAGGTACTGGGTCAATGCCTGGTAAAATATCCCCAGAGAATGTGGAAAATAAACCCGCCGCGCGATTTCGATCCGATCATTGACGCCAACGCCCCACGCAGCACTGGCAAAATCGCCGAATCCGTCGACGGACACAGCAATGGCCTGTTCGAATGGCGACGGGTAGAACGCGCTTGCGAGATGAGCCAAATGATGCTCGACAGGCTGGACTCTCACGCGCGCCTTGTCATTGGGAAATGCCTCTTCAAGAAAAGTGGCTGCCGATAGCCTGTTGCTTCTGGTACGCAACTTTTCGAGAATCAAAGCAAGTGACGGACGAGAGCGCACACCGAACCAGAAGCGCTGCCATTGCGCAGCCTTTGGGTCAGAGTTGATCGCGATAGCAGAGATATCTCGAAGTTTGCAGCCAACTGAGCTCAAGCAAAAACGAACGGCCTCGCTGGGAAAACCGGCCCAATGTTTGACACGCCTAAAACGCTCCTCCTCGGCCGCAGCTTTCAGTTCGCCATCGACCACGATGGCAGCTGCGGAATCAGGGTGGAAAGCATTTAATCCAAGAACAATCACCGCAACCCCATGCAAACGGTGTAAAGCTTATAAATTAATAGGCCAGCCGCGCGAACACAAACGTCCAACGCACAAGACATTTCCATTCTTAGTGGTGTTATTGCTCTAGAAATTTAGGTTTACAGCTCCTGCAGGTTCCAGTGGTTCGCGGTATTGGTTAGTCAATCCGCTCGTTCGCAACAAAACGCTATGCCATTCCTCGATCACACGATTTCTTGAGAAATTCGAATGATAGGAGCGAAAGGCGCGGTCTCCCAGAACTCGGAGCCACTGGCGATCGCGCAGCGAGGCTACCAAAGCGCCCGCAATTCGGTCCAAGGAATCTGCTGACAGCACCCACCCCACCCCCAGTTCAGCCGTCCAACGGCCAACGCAACCCATGGGCGACCCGGAAGATAATACCGGCCGGCCAGCCGCAAGGGAACCAAAAAACTTGGATGGAACGACGATGCCCGACCACTCCGTCCTGAGGCTGACGAGGTGGATATCGGCTGCTTCAAGGTGTTTCTGCAGTTCTGCCTCGGGTGCGAGAGGGAGAAGGCGAATGTTGTGGTCGTCCTCTCGCAGTGCTGCCTTCAGTTCTGGAACGCGCATTCCAGCTACCGCGAAGGCGAACACGATGCCAGGGGTACGCTCCCTTAACAGCCGCGCCAGGGCGAGAAAATCGGCGAAATCGTGCGCGTGGCCGAGGTTGCCGGAATAGAGAAGCGCAAGGGACGCATCGCCAAATATCTGTTTCCGGACGACCGGATCCGGCTCACGAACACCTCCAGGCTCGACCAGCGCCCACGGGGTCAGCGTTACCGCCTCGCCGCGGGGCCGGTAGGTCGCCAACTTTTCGCGCATGCAGGGGCCAATGTCGACGCAGACGTCGAGGTAACGGTAGGTGAAACGTATCGCGCGCGCGCAGACGCGTGCGAGTATCGCCCGGCGGCCCGTGGGCTTATCGGCGGCGAGCGCATCGGGATAAAGATCGAAGCACCAGAAGATGACCCGGCTTGCAGGGCTGATTAGTTTCAGGAAGGGGAACAGGCATTGCGAGAGCGGCGGGTCGCTGCCGACGATAAATGCCGCCGATCGCGGCATGCGAGCAACAGAAACAAGCCAAGCGGCGAGCAGCCACAGCGAATTGACGAGCCTGCCAGCGAAACTCCCTTGGGAAAAACCAGGCCGCCAGACCCGGACGATCTCAACACCGTTGCGGAACTCGCTGCCGGGGGAGAGCGATTGCGCCGGATTCCTCCGCAAGCGATTGCTGGTGAGAATCACGGGCTGCCAGCCGCGCTCTGCTAACCCCTCGCACAGGTCGCCAAATAGCCGCGCGCTGACGACGTCATCAGGATAATAGAAATGATAGAAAAAGCAAATGCGGCGGCCATTTCCGTCAGAGGCAGACGGCGCGAGAGGCAGTTTGCGGGCGAAATTCATCTGCCCTCGCCCTGTTCCCAAAACCAGCGATAGCTCAGTTGCAGGCCCTCCTCCAGCGTCGTTCGCGCCTTCCAGCCAAGCGCCGCCAAGCGGTTGACATCCAAGAGCTTCCGCGGTGTGCCGTCGGGTTTGCTGGCATCGAAGACGAGCCGGCCCTCGAAGCCGACGACCTTCGCGACCATTTCCGCAAGCTCGGCGATAATGATGTCAGTGCCGGTGCCGATGTTGATGTGGTCTTCGCCGGAATAGGCTCGCATCACATGCACCACGGCATCGGCAAGATCATCGACATAGAGGAACTCGCGCCGGGGCGTCCCCGTACCCCAGATCTCAACCTCCGACGCGCCCGTCACCTTCGCTTGGTGAAACTTGGCGATCAGCGCCGGCACCACATGGCTTGAGGCGAGGTCGAAGTTGTCACCGGGGCCGTAGAGATTGGTCGGCATGACCGAGATGAAGTCGCAGCCGTATTGGCGTTGGTAGGCCTGGCAAAGCTTGATACCGGCGATCTTGGCGATGGCGTACCACTGGTTGGTCGGCTCAAGCGGACCGGTCAGGAGCGCGTCTTCCGACATCGGTTGCGGCGCCAGGCGCGGATAGATGCAGGACGAACCCAGGAACAAGAGCTTCTCGACGCCACAGCGATAAGCACCCTCGATGATGTTCGCCTCGATCGCCAGGTTGTCGTACAGGAACTCGGCCGGGCGGGTGTCGTTCGCAAGAATGCCGCCGACCGTCGCGGCGGCGAGGAAGATCGCCTGCGGCCGGTTGGTTGCCAGCCAGGCTTCCGTTTCTGCTTGGCGGCGCAGGTCGACCGCCGCGCGCTCGACCGTCAGCACCTCACACGCCTCGCGCGTCAGCCGGCGCACGATGGCCGAGCCCACCATGCCACGGTGACCGGCGACCCACACCCGCTTGCCGGTAAGGTCGTAAGGCAGCGCGTTAACCGTCATTGTGCTTTCCGGCGCTTCGCATCGCGGTCAGGTCAGTTTTCACCATTTCGCGGACCAGATCCTCGAAGGTCGTCTTGTGGTGCCAGCCGAGGACGCGATGGGCCTTCGACGCGTCGCCACACAAATGATCGACTTCGGTCGGCCGGAAGTAGTCCGGGTCGATCTCGACCAAGAGCTGGCCGCTGCGGACGTCAACGCCTTTCTCGTCGACGCCTCTTCCCTCCCAAGCGATGGTTCGATCGACGACCGCGAACGCCCGCTCCACGAACGCGCGCACCGAGTAAGTTTGTTCGGTCGCCAGCACATAATCGTCGGGCTTGTCCTGCTGAAGGATCCGCCACATGCCCTCGACGTAGTCGCGCGCGTGCCCCCAGTCCCGCTTGGCGTCGAGATTGCCCAGATAGAGCCGGTCCTGCAACCCCAGCGCGATGGCCGCGACGCCGCGGCTGATCTTGCGGGTCACGAAAGTCTCGCCGCGGGTCGGCCCCTCGTGATTGAAAAGGATGCCATTGGATGCGTGCAGGCCGTAGGCCTCACGGTAGTTGACGGTGATCCAGTAGGCATAGAGCTTGGCGGCCGCATAAGGGCTGCGCGGCCGGAACGGCGTCCGTTCGCTCTGTGGCGGCGGCGAGCTGCCATAGAGCTCCGAGGTTGAGGCCTGGTAGAAGCGGGTCTTGCCACCGAGATTGAGGATGCGCATTGCCTCCAGGAGCCTGAGCGCGCCGATGCCGTCAGCGTTGGCGGTATATTCCGGCGTCTCGAAGCTGACCTGCACGTGGCTCTGGGCAGCGAGATTATAGATCTCGTCCGGCTGGACCTGCTGAACGATGCGGATCAGGTTGGTCGCGTCGGTGAGGTCGCCATAGTGCATGAAAAACCGCGCGCCCGGCTCGTGCGGATCGACGTAGAGATGATCGACGCGGCCGGTATTGAACGAGGATGCGCGCCGCTTGATCCCGTGCACCACATAGCCCTTGCTCAGCAGCAGCTCAGCAAGGAAGGCGCCGTCCTGGCCGGTGATGCCGGTGATCAGAGCGACCTTCGTCGTCACGATTTCCCCCTCTTTCGCAGTCGTCGCGTCCATTAACGACAACGCTTCGCCGGTGCGCCACCCCCGTTCGTGTGCCCGCGGATGCTGCGCAATGGGACGCGCGGCAAGTAGGAGCTAAATGCTCTGGCCGAGGACATGCACCGGTGCGGCGCCCCGTAGCCGAGCCATCACTGACTCGACATCACGCACATACAGTTGGTTCGACGCCTCGTCGCGCTGCCGTGCGAGATCGAGCTCCCGTCGAAACGGATCATACTGCAGCCGCACCAAACCATACACGCGCAGCAAATCCGCCGCAATGCTTGTAACCGTTTCGATCGCGACGACCTTTAGTTCGTCTCGACGCAAGACCTCAGCTGCGCCCTCGAGAACTTGATCCTCAAAGCCCTCGACATCGAGCTTTAGCATCGTCGGCGCATGGCCGGCGAAAGCTTGATCAAGCGTTGTCACGGGCACCTCGCGAACGTCCGAATCGGCATCCGATACGACCCTATTCATGGTATCCCGTCCGCGCGTGAGGAGCACAGTCCCCGACCCAGCGCCCGCAGCCGCCTCTATAACTCTGACGCTATCCTGCAAACCGTTCAACGAAATGTTTCGCTTGAGCTTCGCAACGGTCGTCGGGTCCGGCTCGAATGCAACGGTTTCAGCACCTGCAACCCCCGAGGCCAGAACTGTGTAGCTTCCGACGTTCGCGCCAACGTTACCGAAGAGGTCGCCGGGGCGGAGGAAATGCAGCACGAACAGCATGTCCACCGCTTCGTGCGAACCTGCGTAGATGTTGCCCGTAAAGCCTGTCATGCCCCGATGCGCGGCGAACTTCGTGCCCTTGAGCCAGCCGACCACCACTTCGTCCCTGAGCCTGCTTCGCAGCTGCCAAAGGATGACCCGGATCCAAGCGCCTGCTGGGTCTCGCCGCGTCAACGGGTGCTGACGAAAAAACTCATGAAGGCGGAGAAGAATCATCATGCGTTCGGATCCCCGTAAGGAATTTCGCGTAGAACTGTAGCCGAACCGAGCCCTCCCAAGTAAGGGACAACCAGGGATTGTTCGCCTCTGGGGCCGTTGCGCGGGATGCTTCAAGCGCCACTTTCCACCGACAACGCAGCAGACAACTTCCTTAAGGCCAACTTAATTCAGTCGATTGGGGGCGAGACTTAAACGATCACTCGACTGGAGAGGCATTCTTGGTCATCGCGTAAATTTGTAAGCTACGCGCGGCGCGTTTGACCCTCGACGCGCTCGCCCTTACTGGGTTTCAAGCGTGGAAAAGGTTAATGCTAGTCTATCGATCCGATCCTTAATTACAATCGTGATTCTGGAGATTATGCTGTGACGATCGGCATTATGGCAACATCAAGAACCTAGCCCAATTTTCGATATTGTCACAACCAGCTTGGCCTTCACAGCCATTCGGCTACTTTTACATCCACGAACGGCCACATAACCAGAGCTGAGCACGCAGCGCAACGTCGAACGGTGATGGCGCCCCGCAACAGCGGAGCACCTCGCGCGCGCAACGCGGGTACGCGATGCCGGTGGATGCTTTTCGCGCGCGGCGGCGATTATCTGTTCGCGCTCAAGGACAACCGACCAGCGATCCGGGCCGAGGTGGAGACGTTCTTCGCCGATCCCGAAGTCGCCGTTCACCGGTGCGAGACCACCGACGCCGACCACGGCCGCATCGAAGTGCGCCAGCACGCCGTCAGCCACGACGTCGCCTGGCTCGCCTCCGACCGCCGCTTTGCCGACGAGGCGGCGATGCCAAGCCTCGCCGCTATAGCCATGGTCGAGGCAGAAGTCGAGCGCGATGGCCGCACCATCACGAGCCGGCAGTACCATCTCCTCCGCGGCGCTGACGCCCGAGCGCTTCGCCGCCACCGTCCGCGCCCACTGGACGATCGAGAACGGCGGCCATTGGGGCCTCGACACCGTCTTCGACGAGGACCGGGCCCGAAACCGCAAGGACCACGGCGCCGAAAACCTCGCCGTCATCCGCAAACTCGCCCTCAACGTCCTCAAACGCGCCCGACCTGACATCTCCATCCGCCGCAAACGCTCCGGATGGTCCGACGCCTTCGCAAGATCCATCATCGGCCAAATGCGATGACCCTGGGGGCCGCCAACGCCGGTCTTGACATCGAGCCCGAAAAAGTGGACGACACCGCTGCGGCAATTTGCCGGCTCGCCGACGACCACGGGCTTTATCAGCGGATGAACGCAGGGAGCCCAGTCTACATGCGGGGGCGTTTAGACGGGCGCAAGCTTACAGCGCACCTTTTCGAACTGATCGAAAACCTCGTTGCAAAGCGACGGTCTTGGCCATCTGCGCTGGCCAAAACCGATTGCCGGCCGTAGGCTGGCGCTGGTCCGAGGTAATCCTTGTCGTCGCGTGAAGGGGGGAAATGCGGATCCTCAGCGTATTTGGAACCAGGCCGGAAGCGATTAAGATGGCGCCGGTCGTCCTCGCGCTCGCAGCCGCTGCCGGCATCGAGTCGCGCGTCTGCGTCACCGGCCAGCACCGTGCGATGCTGGACCAGGTGCTGGCGCTGTTCGCCATCGTGCCCGACTACGATCTTGCGGTGATGCAGACGAACCAGGGCCTGACCGACATCACGACCGCGGTGCTGAAAGGCCTCGACCCCGTGCTTGCCGATTCACGCCCCGATCGCGTGCTGGTCCACGGCGATACCACGACCAGCTTTGCCGCCTCGCTCGCGGCCTTTTACCGGCGCATCCCGGTGGGGCACGTCGAAGCGGGCTTACGCACCGGCAACATCTATGCGCCCTGGCCGGAGGAGATGAACCGCAGGCTTGCCGACGCGATCGCTGACCTGCACTTCGCGCCGACCGAGCGCGCGCAGGCGAACCTTCTGGCGGAAGCGGCTGCGGCCGACCGGGTGATGGTCACCGGCAACACCGTCATCGACGCCCTCTTGCGCGTGGTCGATCGCATCCGCCATGACGCGCCGCTGCGCCAAGGGCTCGATCGCCGGTTCGACAACCTCGCGTCGGGCTGCAAGCCACATCAGCCAAAGCTGATCCTGGTTACCGGACATCGGCGGGAGAATTTCGGTGACGGCTTCGAGCGCATTTGCCGGGCGCTGGCGCGGCTCGCCGAGCGCGACGATGTCGAGATCCTCTATCCCGTTCACCTCAATCCTAACGTGCAAGGGCCGGTGATGCGCATTCTCGGCCAGTGGCCACGCGTCCATCTGATCGATCCGGTCGATTATCTCACCTTCGTCTATCTGATGGACCGGGCACACGTGATCATCACCGACTCCGGTGGTATCCAGGAGGAAGCGCCGTCGCTCGGCAAGCCGGTGCTGGTGATGCGCGAGACGACCGAGCGGCCGGAAGCAGTCGAGGCCGGCACGGTGCGCCTCGTCGGCACCGATGAGAATCTCATAGTACGCGAGGCCGAACGGCTGCTCGACGATGCGGAAGCCTATGCGGCAATGGCGCGCGCCCACAATCCCTACGGTGACGGCCACGCCGCAGAGCGGATCGTGGCGACGCTTCGCGCCGCTGCCTCGACGTAGCTCAAGTCCGGCGCGAGGCTAGCGCGCAGGTTGCCCGACTGCACCGCGGACTTCACGAGGATGTCGAGATCTGGCTCGACGATATGGATGCGGCCACTGTTGATCGTCTCGACTACGTCCGCCGAGACATCAACCCCCACCACCTGATAGCCCTTGGTGCCCAGGAGCGAAGCGGTCGGCAGGCCGATGTAGCCGAGGCCGAGGACGCAGACTTTGCGACGTTGTTGGTTCATATCCCCCTCTCGCGGTCGTCCGCCGCGGGCACCCTGAATGGTTGAGGGGATAGCACGAAGGCGCTTGCGAGAGAAGCGTCCGTTGCTAATCGCCTGCGAGCCTTGTCACTGGTGACAGCCGCCCCGGGAGCCAATCTGTTACCCCTGTGTTACCCCGGCGCCTGCCGATATTTGCTTTTTCCTGCTAACCTCTTGATTTTGTGGTGGGCGCACAAGGACTCGAACCTTGGACCCGCTGATTAAGAGTCAGCTGCTCTGCCAACTGAGCTATGCGCCCGATCAAGGGAGTACCTTGTCGCCAGCCCCGTCTCTGCACCGATTTCGCGCCGATACCGACGAGGCCGGAAGGCGGCACCGGTCCACCACGCGACGGCGCCGCTGCTCTTATAGTGAACTCTCTCGCTCGTTGCCAGCCATCTGTCGGTATCCGGCCCAGCAATGTTACGGGCATGTTCCACAGATCCAGCAGCCAGATCCAGCACCAAGTGTCTCACGGCAGGCTTTGCGGTCCGCGGCCATGGCGAGCGCGGCCTGCCGCAACCGGCACCTTCGTCCGCCAGCTCTTACGGATCAGCCGATCCTGTGCGCGCGAAGGAGACAGGCCACAGGACCGGAGTGTGGCACCGAAAGCGCCAACGCCGCCAAGCCCTCGGTCGTTGCTGCCGGCGCAATGCGGACTTGCGCCCACGCGGGGATAGTGCTGAAACTGTTTTTTGGAAGTCCGGGCACGGCTGAAAACGGTGCGGATAGGGTCGGAGGCAACCGGACGCTCGGTTTTTGCATGCAAACTGGCCTCCGGACTGCGGTCGGCAGGCAGCCGAAGTCCTCGCCGATGGCGATCGTGGATGGGAAATGGCCCCACCTCGCAAAGAACCTGCCCCTGAGGCGGAACACGAGTCGTTGAGCACCGCAAAGGCGGTGGCAGAGCAGGAGCCGCCGCTGCTCGGCCTATGGACGATGTGCGGACTAGCACTCGCCATGGGTATCGTTACCGGCGCGGGCGCCGTGCTTTTTCGCGCCCTGATCGGCCTCATCCACAATGTGCTGTTCCTCGGCGAGTTCTCCTTCGCCTACGAAGCCAACTTGTTCACCCCACCCTCGCCCTGGGGGATCTGGGTCATCGCTGTGCCGGTGATCGGTTCCGTTCTTGTCACCTTTGTCGTCAATACCTTCGCGCCGGAAGCGAAGGGACACGGCGTCCCGGAGGTGATGGATGCGATTTACTACAAGGGCGGCGTAATTCGTCCCGTCGTTGCCGTGGCCAAGTCGGTGGCTTCGGCGTTGTCTATAGGGAGCGGCGCTGCCGTCGGGCGCGAAGGCCCCATCATCCAGATCGGATCGGCGTTGGGCTCGACTCTTGGACAACTCCTACCAATGCGCGCCGCGCAACGCATCGTGCTGGTCGCAGCCGGCGCCGGCGCGGGCATCGCCGCCACGTTCAACACGCCGATCGGCGGTGTGATGTTCGCAGTCGAACTGCTGTTGCCGGAGGTCAGCGTCGACACGTTTCTGCCCGTAGCGTTGGGAACTGGCAGCGCCACCTTCTTTGGACAGCTCTTCTTCGGCCCCCAGCCGGCCTTCACGGTGCCGATGGACTTGGCTTCGCTTCCCAACGAGCCACGCAGCGCGCTGACGCTGTTACTGTACGCAGTGCTCGGCGTCCTTACCGGCGTCGCCGCCGCCCTGTTTGTCCGCGGCCTCCACTGGGCCGAGGACCTTTTCAATCACATTCCGGGAAGTTACCTGCGCCATGCGACTGGCATGCTCCTGGTCGGAACGTTGCTTTACCTTCTGTTGATCAATGCCGGCCACTACTTCGTCGGTGGGGTTGGTTATGCGACGATCCAGGCAATCTTGGCAGACAACTTGACGGGGGCTGGCTTCCTTTTGCTGCTGTTCGCCTGCAAACTGCTCGCCACGAGCGTAAGTCTTGGGTCGGGGGCGTCGGGCGGCATCTTTTCGCCTTCGCTGTTCATGGGGGCCACGCTCGGAGCAGGATTCGCCGCTGCCGTCGATGCGCTGCTGCCAGGATTGGGCTTGAGCATCCCCGCCTTCGCGATGGTGGGGATGGGCGCGATGGTCGGCGGCGGCACGGGGGCTGCGATGACCGCAGTCACCATGATCTTCGAGATGACGCGTGACTACAACATTGTGCTGCCGATGATCATTGCGGTTGCGATCAGCCTCGGTGTGCGCCGCATCCTCTCGCTCCCCAACATCTACACCATCAAACTGCGGCGGCGGGGCCATCCCATTCCGCGGGCGCTGCACGCCAATCTGTTCCTGGTGCGCAGTGCGCGCGACATCATGCTGCAGGACTTCGCGATACTGGACGCCTCGACCACCTTTGCTTCCTTCCTGCAGATGTCTGAAAGCGCCGGGGGGCTGCGCCATGTCATCGTGACGCGCGATGCTCGCATCATCGGTGTCTTGCGGATCAACACCGACATGCGCCGGGCGGTCGGTGCGGCTGGCGCGGATGTTACCTTGGGCGAGCTGGCAAGCAGCGACTTCACCGTGGTCCGTGAAGATCTCGCCGTTTTCGACGTGATCACGCGCATGCGCCGCAGGAACACCCCGACGGTGCTGGTCATTCCGCGTGCGCAGTCGTCGGAACCGAATAAGGTCCTGGGTGTCATTACCAAGGAACATATTGCTGACAGCGTCGCGAGCAGCGTCGGCCTCTATCCTGGCTGATGCCAAGTACAGAAGCCACCTCCCCCGTTCAATCACCCCACGAATGGCGGCCGATCTGCACGTCGCGGTGAACGTGCACCGAGAGCACGAGGCCAAAGCCGAGCATGACGCCCAGCATGGCCGTCCCGCCGTAGGAGACCAGCGGCAGCGGCACGCCCACCACCGGGATCAGTCCCATCACCATCGCCAGATTGATGAACACGTAGAGAAAGAAGGTCGTCGTCACGCCAATCGCCAATAGCCGGCTGAACTGGTTGCGCGCCCTGAGCGCGATCGCCACGCACGAGCCGACCACCGCCGCAAACACCGCCAGCAGCGTCAGCGTCCCGACCAGCCCGAACTCCTCCGCAAACATCGTGAAGATGAAGTCGGTATGTTTCTCGGGCAAAAAATTGAGGTGGCTTTGCGTGCCGTGCAGGTAGCCCTTGCCGAACAGACCGCCCGAACCGAGCGCAATCTTCGACTGGGTGATGTGGTAGCCGGCGCCCAAAGGGTCGCGATCGGGATCAAGGAACGTGAGCAGCCGCGCCCGCTGGTAGTCATGCAGGAACTGCCATGCGACCGGCAGCGCACCCATCACCGCTGCCATCCCCAAACCGACGATCCACAGGCTGAGACCGGCGGCAAAGATCACCGCGCCACCGCCCGCAAGCAGCATCACGGCCGTTCCGAGATCCGGCTGTTTGAGGATCAGGAGCGTCGGCACTCCCACCATCACCAGCGGCAGCAGCACCATCACCGGTCGTCGCACCTGTTCCGGATTGAGGCCGTGGTAGTAGCGCGCAAGTGCCAAGACGAGGGCAAGTTTCATCAGCTCCGAGGGCTGGACGTTGATGACCCCGAGATCGACCCAACGTTGAGCGCCCATCCCGATCGTACCCGATACCTCCACCACAGCCAGCAGGAGGAGGACACCGAGGTAAAGGGCATAGGCATTGCGCAACCAAAAGCGGATGTCGGTCAGCGCCACCAACAGCATCAGCCCCAGCGCGACGGCAAACCGCAAGGCATGCCGGCCGGCCCACGGCGCCAGGGCGCCGTCCGCCGCCGAGTACAGCATGACGCTGCCAATCGCCGCCAGAAGACACAGCAACGCCACCAATGACCAACGGACGTGGCCGATCTTGTGCCAAATGGTCGGCGTCGCGTGAGCCTGCAGGCTAAAGCGCACCGTCGTTCCTCAGGCCCGCAACCCATCGCGCCACTTCGTCGTCCTCCTGCCCCTCCAGTTGCGCCGCCAGCGGCGAGGCATGCCGACGCTCGATCTCCTGAGCGGCGATCAAGATATCGCGCGCAATCGGCGCCGCGACCTTTGAGCCGCCGCCGCCATGCTCGACGATGACCGCGATCGCGTACCGCGGCGCCTCGATTGGGGCGTAGGCGATGAACAGCGCATGATCGCGCAGTTCCCATGGCAGTTCCTCGTTGCGCTTCACGCGCTTGGAGCGTTCGGCACGCGTGATCCGACGCACCTGCGAGGTACCGGTCTTGCCCGCCATGCGCATGCCTGGCTTCTTGATTGCCGCGCCTTGTGCGGTCCCCATGCGGCTGTTGACGACCGCCATCATCCCCTCGCGAACCACCTGCAGGTGTTCGGGATTGATGTTCAACGGCCGAAAGCCGAACTGCTCACCGGGAGTCTTGCCCGGCGGCACCGCTGGCCGGCGGGCCAAGCGCGGTTCGACCGCCCACACGCCATTCGCGATGCGCGCCGTCATCACGGCGAGCTGGAGCGGCGTCGACAGGACATAACCCTGACCGATGCCGCAGATCACCGTCTCGCCCTTCGACCACGGCTTCTTGAGTGCGCTCGCCTTCCAGGCTCGTGTTGGCATCAGTCCGCGCCGCTCGGCCGGCAGGTCGATCCCGAGCTGGACGCCGAGACCGAGCCGGTTCGCCATCTCGCTGATCGGATCAATGCCGGTGCGGCGCGCAATCTCGTAAAAATAGACATCGCATGACAGCGCGAGCGCATGGCGCAGGTCGACCGTGCCGTGGCCGCCGCGCCGCCAGCAGTGGAAGGTGTTGCCGCCCATCCGCAGACGGCCATAACAAGTGACGCCGTCGCGCGGCTTGATCGTGCCGCGTTCGAGCGCTGCCAGGGCGACCGCCGGCTTGAATGTCGATCCCGGCGCGTACTGGCCGGATACGGCCTTGTTGGTCAGCGGCGAATGCGGATTCTCGATCAGCGCCCGCCATTCCTCGGGTGCGAGGCCGCGGCTGAACGCACCAGGGTCGTAGCCGGGCGTGGAGACCAGGGCCAGGATCTCGCCGCTCTCGACATCCATCAACACGACCGCGCCAACCTGGTCCCCAAGACGTTCGGTGGCGTAGTGCTGCAGATCAAGATCGAGTGCCAGCGTCAGGTCCGCGCCCGGCTTCCCCTCCTTTCGGTCGAGTTCACGGATCACCCGGCCGATGGCATTGACCTCGACCTCGGAGCGGCCGCCGGTGCCACGCAAAACCTTGTCGTACGCCCGTTCGACCCCCGCCTTGCCGATGCGAAACCCGGGCAGGTCAAGCAACGGATCATCCTTGACGTCACGCTCCGCCACCGGCGCAACGTAGCCGACGACATGAACCAGCGATTCTCCTTGCGGATACTCCCGGCTCATGCCCTCCTCAACGGAAATACCGGGAAGATCGATGGCATTGACCTCAACGTGAGCAACATCCTCCCAGCTCAGGTTCTCGGCAACGGTGACAGGAACGAACTTGCGCTTTTGCCGCGTTTCCTTGAGCACCCGACGCAGGTCGGTCTCGCTGATCGGCACGATCTGGTTCAGCGAACCGAGCGTGAGTTCGACGTCGCTCGTCTGCTCGGCGACCAACAGCACCCGATAATCCTGCAGGTTCGACGCGAGCAAGCGACCGCGCCGATCAAGGATGCGGCCGCGCGGCGGCGCGATCATCCGCAGATTGATCCGGTTGTCCTCGGCAAGCGTGACGTACCGCTCCGCCTGAACGGACTGCAGGTAATAGAGGCGCCCGCCGAGTGCCGCGAAGAGAAGCGCCTGGCCGCCCGCGAGCACTGCCGTCCGGCGTGAAAACTGGCGGTGACGTTCGGAGTCCCGCGTCATCGATCCAATCCGTCCCTCAAGCCTGTCCAACAATCCGGAGATGGCACTGCACCAGCAACCGCCAGATCAGCGGCAGGCAGCCGATCGTGGTTCCCGCCTGCAGCAGTGCGCCGGTGCCGTTGACCAACAGACCATAGAACGCGCTGACAGCCAGCCACGCGATCGTGAACGCGGCGCCTGCGAGCAGTGCAAAACCCAGCCATACGATAGCAAACGACTTGCCAAGAAAGAAACCGCGCTGGGTATTCACGGCGGCGTGAATGAGCACGAAGACCAGCGCGTTGACGCCAAAGGGCGCGCCACTCAGGACATCATCGGCGAGGCCGATGGCAAACGCCGCAGCGGGTGGCATCAGATCCGGCCGGTAAAGCGTCCAGTAGTAGATGGAGACCAGCGCCAGGGCCGGAAACACGAGATTGAGCAGCGGAACCCGCAGCGGCACGGTGCTCAGCAGCACGAGCGCAAACGCCAGCAGGACTGGCACGACGTGACGGGCAAGGAGGTCAAGCCGGTGCCAGAACGAGCGCTTCATGGACGAATGCGGTCGCCTGGGCGCGGCACCGGCAGCGGGACCACGGTTGGCGGCGCTGCGGTACCTTCCGCCTGTGCCTCGGCTGGCGCCGAGGCTGACAGTTGTGCGTTAGCTGCTGCCGGAAGTTGCAGCGGTGGCAGAATCGGCGTCTCCGTACGGCCGGCGAGAAAATCGTCGATTAGAGCCGGCAGGCGATGATCGACGACACGGACGAATTCCACGCGGCTTTGCTTCACGAATGGTGCCACCCGCACATCGCCATGCTGGACTGACACCACGGTGCCAACCGGCAAACCGGGCGGGAAGGCATCGGTGATCCCGGATGTCACCACCTGATCGCCGGACGCGATCGTTTCGTCCGGATCGAGATGGATCAGGCGCGGATAGACGGAATTGTCGCCGGCTAGGATCGCCCGCGCCCGCCCCTCGCCGACGGCGACGGGCACACGGCTGTTGAGATCGGAGATCAGCAACACGCGTGACACACGGTTGGCCGATGCCGCGATGCGCCCGACCAACCCCTCCCCGGTGAGCACGATCTGCCCCTTCTCCACGCCGTCGCGGCGGCCAGTATTGACGAGCAGACTGTGGGCGTAGGCACCGCCGGGATCGGCGACCACCCGAGCGGCGACAAAGCGGGCTTCCGGCTCCGCCACGAGCTTGAGAAGGTCTCTCAGCTGCGCGTTCTCGGCTTCAAGGCGCTGCGCCACCGCCTGCCACTGCAGGAGGTGCTCGCGCTCCTGCCGCAACGCAGAATTCTCCTCAACGAGATCCACGAGGCGGCGCGAGCTTGCAACAACATCGGCGGCTCGGTCGACCGGCCGCGAGACGGATTCCAGGATCGGGGCCACCACATCGGCGACCTGAACCCGCAAGCGCTCGACGAGGACGGCATCCGCCTTGCCCAGCAGCATCGCGGCACCGGCAGCCAGAACGAGCACCCCGTAGGTCAACCACGTGGCGAGGAGCTTCCAAGCATTCCACATGTGCCTGGAACTAGTCCTGTCGCGTTATTTCGCCCAGATCGAACGCGCCCGCCGACGCGCTCTCTCCACATGACAAAGAGTACACGCCCTTTAGTACATCGTCGACAGGACGTTCTTCATCTTCTTCATCTCTTCGAGCACACGCCCGGTGCCCAGCGCAACGCACGACAACGGATCGTCGGCGAGCGTAACCGGGAGTCCAGTCGCGTGGCGCAGGACGTAATCGAGGTTCCCCAGCAACGCGCCACCACCCGTCAAGACGATGCCCTTGTCGACGATATCCGCCGCCAGTTCGGGCGCAGTGTGCTCAAGCGCGACCTTGACGGCATCGATGATGGCGGCCACCGGTTCCGCCAGACTCTCGGAAACCTGCCGCTCGCTGATGATCAGTTCCTTCGGCACGCCGTTGACGAGGTCGCGGCCTTTGATCTCCATCAGCCGCCCGTCACCGTCCTCCGGCGGACACGCCGAGCCGATCTCTTCCTTGATCCGCTCCGAACTCGCTTCGCCGATCAGAAGGCTGTGATTGCGGCGGATGTAGGCGACGATCGCCTCGTCCATCTTGTCGCCGCCGACGCGCACGCTCTTCGCATAGACGATGCCACCCAGCGACAGAACGGCAACCTCGGTCGTCCCGCCGCCGATATCGACCACCATCGAGCCGGTCGGCTCGGTCACCGGAAGGCCGGCGCCGATCGCCGCGGCCATCGGTTCCTCGATGAGGAACACCCGGCGCGCACCCGCACTCTCGGCGGATTCCTGGATCGCGCGCCGCTCGACCGCCGTCGATCCCGAAGGGACGGCGATAATGACCAGCGGGCTCGCAAAACTGCGCCGGTTGTGCACCCGCCGGATGAAGTACTTGATCATCTCCTCGGCAACTTCGAAGTCGGCGATCACGCCGTCGCGCAAGGGGCGGATGGCGTGGATGTTGCCCGGCGTCCGGCCGAGCATCTGTTTGGCCTCTTCGCCGACCGCCAGCACCTGCTTGCGGCCCTTGTGCTCAACAAGCGCCACCACCGAAGGCTCATTGAGCACCACCCCCTTGCCTTTGACGTAGACAAGGGTGTTGGCCGTGCCGAGATCGATCGCCATGTCAGCGGAGAGGAAACCAAACAGCCGCGAGAACATCGTACCTTGCCCACCTTCAAGCCGAACGGGCCTGTTCGCCGCTCCTACCCCAAACGGGGGAATGTGGCGTCAGGCCCTGATCGGTGTCCTGTCAGACGATCGACCCCGTAATCCAGCCCAACCGTCTCAGGCAGACAGTGCCGCCGGCGCCGTTTTCTGTCGTTTGACCAGGAGCTTGTTCAGCGCGTTCAGATACGCCTTCACGGACGCGACGACGGTATCGGTGTCAGCGCCCTGGCCGTTGACGGTCCGGCCATGCTCCTCGAGACGAACGGTTACTTCGGCTTGCGCATCGGTTCCGCCTGTCACGGCGTGCACTTGATACAATCTCAGGCGCGCCGCTGTCTCGAACAATTTCTTGATGCAGCGGAAAGCGGAATCGACGGGGCCATCACCGGTCTGCTCGCAACTCCGCTCTTCGCCGTCGACGTCCAGCACCAGCTTCGCCGATGACGCCCGGGTGCCGCACTCGATCTCCAGCGAGACCAGTTTGATGCGGTCGTGCGCGCGGCCGATCTGATCATCGACAAGGGCAACGATGTCCTCGTCGAACACTTCCTTCTTGCGGTCCGCCAATGCCTTGAAGCGGTCGAAGGCATCCTCGAAGGCATTCTCGCCCAGTTCGAAGCTGAGCTCCTTCAGCTTCTCACGAAACGCGTGCCGGCCGGAGTGCTTGCCCAGCACCAGTTTCGAGGTCGACAGCCCGACCGACTCCGGCGTCATGATCTCGTAAGTGCCGGCATGCTTCAGCATTCCGTCCTGGTGGATGCCGGATTCATGCGCAAACGCGTTGGCGCCGACGATCGCCTTGTTCGGCTGGACGACAAAGCCGGTCGTCGCCGAAACCAGCCGCGACGCGCGCATGATATGCTCGCTGGTGACCGCGGTGAAGAATGGCAGATTGTCGTGGCGTGTCTTCAGCGCCATGACGATCTCCTCCATCGCCGCGTTGCCGGCCCGCTCCCCCAAGCCGTTGATCGTGCACTCGATCTGCCGCGCACCGGCCTTGACGGCGGCCAGCGAATTGGCGACCCCCAGCCCCAGATCATTGTGGCAATGAACGGAAATCACCGCCTGATCGATGTTGGGGACGCGGTTTTTCAGCATCGTGATGATGGCGGCGAACTCGTCCGGGATGGCGTAGCCGACGGTATCGGGGACGTTGATGGTGGTTGCGCCGGCGGCAATCGCGGCTTCGACACACCGGCACAGGAAATCGTGCTCGGAGCGGGAGCCATCCTCGCACGACCACTCGACGTCGTCGGTAAAGCGGCGCGCCATGCGCACGCTGTCGATGACGCGCTCGTAAACCTGGTCGGGCGACATATCCAGCTTGTACTTCATGTGCAGCGGGCTGGTCGAAATGAAGGTGTGGATGCGCCCGCGCGCCGCCGGGCGGATCGCTTCAGCCACCTGCTCGATGTCGCCCTTGGTCGCCCGGGCCAGACCGCACACGGTCGCCTTGGTTATGGTGCGCGCGATTGCCTGCACGGCCTCGAAATCGCCGCGCGAGGCGGCTGGAAAGCCGGCCTCGATGACATCAACGCCCATTTCCTCCAGGACCTGGGCGATGCGCAGCTTCTCTTCCAGGTTCATGGACGCGCCCGGCGACTGCTCACCGTCACGCAGCGTCGTGTCAAAGATGATGACGCGGTTGGGATCTTGGGAACTGGTCATGGGAAAACTCCCTCGCCTTGAACATATTCGGACAGAAAACGAACTCAAGCACCTCCCCTGAACGAAGCCCGCGTCAACCGATCACGTCGGCCCGCGCGCACCCGCTCAGGGGCAGCTAAGTCGAAGCAGCCCGAGGCGAAGGAAGTTTTTCGCTCGCGCAGCGCAGCGGTCCGTAGGCACGGCTGCCAACCGATGAATTGATCGCCCCATGGTGATCACCAGCAGTCTCGCCCGTCTACCTGTCTTACCCGCTACGCCCAGCGTTTCGATCATACGATTTGCCGGCGGCGGCAACACGCCCGTTGCCAACCGCCCTACTAGAACCACAAACTGATAACGCGTGTCAACTGGCGACGCCGTCGCGCGGCTTCAGGATGCCTGGAAATAGGTTGCAGATCGTCATTGCGAGGAGCGGAAGCGACGAAGCAATCCACAATCTCGATACGTTAAGCGGTCTGGATTGCTTCCCGCTTCGCTTTCGTTCGCGCTCGCAATGACGCGTGTTTCGGGAAATCCTGCGTGCCTTCAGTTCTTCGACTTATCGACCAGGCGCTTTTCGGCGATCCACGGCATCATCGCCCGCAAGCGCTCGCCCACATCCTCGATCGGATGCTCCGCCCAACGCCTGCGCATCGCCTTGAAGCTCGGCTGGCCGGCGGTGTTTTCCAGCATCCAGTCCTTCACAAACCGGCCGGACTGGATGTCGTCCAGGATCTCCTTCATCCGCGCCTTGACGCTCGGATCAATCACCCGTGGCCCGCGGGTGTAATCGCCGTACTCAGCCGTATTGGAGATCGAGTAGCGCATGTTGGCGATGCCGCCCTCGTAGATCAGATCGACGATCAGCTTCACCTCATGCAGGCACTCGAAATACGCCATCTCCGGCGCATAGCCGGCCTCAACCAGCGTCTCGAAGCCAGCCAGGATCAAGGACGTCAGGCCGCCGCACAGCACCGTCTGCTCGCCGAACAGATCGGTCTCGCACTCCTCACGGAAGGTGGTCTCGATGACGCCGGAGCGGCCCGCGCCCAGCGCCGCCGCGTAGGAGAGCGCCAGTTCGAGCGCATTTCCGCTGGCGTCCTGGCCGACTGCGACCAACGACGGCACGCCGGCGCCGCGCTGATACTCCGAGCGCACCGTGTGCCCGGGACCTTTCGGCGCCACCATGAACACGTCAAGATCCGGGCGCGGCTCGATCAGCCGGAAATGGATGTTGAGGCCGTGCGCGAACGCCAGCGCCGCGCCTTGTTTCAGGTTGGGTGCCAGGCACTCGCGGTAAAGCTGGGCCTGCAGCTCGTCCGGCGTCAGCACCATGACCACGTCGGCCCAGGCGGCTGCGGCTGACGGCTCCATCACCTGCAAGCCGGCATTCTCCGCCTTCTTGATGCTGGCGGAACCGGGGCGCAGAGAGACCGCGACTTCCTTGACGCCGCTGTCGCGCAGATTGAGTGCGTGCGCATGGCCCTGGCTGCCATAGCCGACGACCACCACCCGCTTGCCTCGGATCAGGTTCAGATCCGCATCGGCATCGTAATAAACCCGCATCGTCTTCTCCCTTTCTCCGAACGCCTGTTCGCGCAGCAGACGCGATCAGAGTGCCTGCGGCCCGCGCGCGATCGCGACGACACCCGTGCGCGCCACGTCGACGAGGCCGAGCGGCTTCATCAGCTTGATAAAGGCTTCGAGCTTATCGGGCCGGCCGACGATCTCGAAGACGAACGACTCGTTGGTCGAGTCCACGACCCGCGCCCGAAAGATATCGGCAATGCGCAACGACTCGACCCGGCCGGCCGTGCCGCTCACCTTCACCAGCGCCAATTCGCGCTCGACGTGCGGGCCTTCGATGGTGAGGTCGCTCACCGTGTGGACGGGCACCAGCCGCCGGAGCTGGTTCTTGATCTGCTCGATGATCTGGATGGTGCCGGACGTGACGATCGTGATCCGGGAGACACCGGCTTCCGGCTTGGTTTCGGCGACGGTCAGGCTTTCGATATTGTAGCCCCGGCCGGAGAACAGGCCGACGACCCGGGCGAGCACCCCTGGCTCGTTGTCGACCAGCACCGCAATCGTGTGCCGCTGATTGTTATTGGGCGCGGACATTGTCTACCTCGCATTCTGGCTGACCCGCACCGGCCGGCCGCCGGTTGCAGGTGAAAAGACGCTGATTTGGCCCCATCAGCCCTGAGCCTGCGGCCGCAGCCGCGACCCAGGGCTCGATGAAAGCTGGATCGCTCGATCTCAGACGAGCACCATCCCCTCTTCCGAAATCGGCTGCTCGGCCTTGTCCTGCGGCCCCAGCAGCATCTCGTTGTGCGCAGCACCGGACGGGATCATCGGGAAGCAGTTTTCCGCCTTGTCGACCCGGATGTCGGCGATCACCGTGCGGTCGATGCTGATCATCTCCTTGATCACATCGTCGAGCTCGCTCGGCTTTTCGGCGCGCAGGCCGACGGCCCCGAACGCGTCGGCCAGCTTCACGAAGTCCGGCAGCGACGACATGTAGCTCTGGGAGTAGCGGCCACCGTGCAGCAGCTCCTGCCACTGGCGCACCATCCCCATGTACTCGTTGTTGAGGATGAAGACCTTCACCGGCAGCCGGTACTGATTGATGGTCGACATCTCCTGGATGTTCATCATGATCGAAGCTTCGCCGGCGATGTCGATCACGAGCGCATCGGGGTGTGCGAGCTGCACCCCCATCGCCGCCGGCAGGCCGTAGCCCATGGTCCCGAGGCCGCCCGATGTCATCCAGTGGTTCGGCTTCTCAAAACCGTAGAACTGGGCCGCCCACATCTGGTGCTGGCCGACCTCGGTCGTGATGAAGACGTCTTCGCGGTGCTTCGTCAGCTCATAGAGCCGCTTGATCGCGTGCTGTGGCTTGATGATCTCGTCGGAATGGCGATACGCAAGGCAATTGCGCCCCTTCCACTCCTCGATCTGGCGGCGCCAGTCGGCAATCGCCGCGGCATCGGCCTTGTACCCGCGCGCCTTCCACACCTCGATCATCGCTTCCAGAACGCGGGTCACGTCGCCGACGATGCCGATATCGACCAGCACGTTCTTGTTGATGGAGGACGGATCAATATCGATGTGGATCTTCTTGGCATTCGGGGCGAACGCGTTCAGCCGCCCCGTCACCCGGTCGTCGAAGCGCGAGCCGATGGCGATAATCAGATCGGAGCCGTGCATGGCGAGGTTGGCTTCGTAGGTTCCATGCATGCCGAGCATGCCGAGGAACTGCGGATGCGAAGCCGGCACCGCGCCGAGGCCCATCAGCGTCAAGGTAACCGGAAAGCCGGTCATGTTGACGAATTGGGTCAAGAGCTCGGAAGCACGCGGCCCGGAGTTGATGACGCCGCCGCCGCAGTAGAAGATCGGCCGCTTGGCCTCGGCCATCATCGCAACCGCCTGTTCGATCAGCGCCCGATCGCCCTCGACGCGCGGCTGGTAGGTCTTGTGCACGACGTCGGCCGGCGGGATGTAGGGGCCAAGCCCGAGCGAGACATCCTTCGGCAGATCGATGAGCACGGGCCCCGGCCGGCCACTGCGCGCGACGTAGAAGGCCTCGTGGATTGTCCGCGCCAGATCCTTGGTGCTCTTGACCAGATAGTTGTGCTTGGTGCACGGCCGCGTGATGCCGGTGGTATCGCACTCCTGGAAGGCGTCGTTGCCGATCAGGTGCGTTGGCACCTGGCCGCAGAAACAGACGATCGGAATGCTGTCCATCAGGGCATCGGCCAAACCGGTCACCGCATTGGTCGAGCCCGGGCCTGAGGTAACAATGACGACGCCGACCTTGCCGGTCGAGCGCGCGTAGCCCTCGGCGCCATGGACGGCTCCTCCTTCCTGGCGGACGAGGACGTGACGGATCTGGTTCTGCTGGAAGAGCTCGTCGTAAACCGGCAGGATCGCGCCACCGGGATACCCGAACACATCGGTAATGCCCTGATCAATCAACGCCTGGACGAGAATTTTGGCTCCCGTCATTTCTTCGTACGCCATCTTCAACTCCTGGCAAAGCAAAGCAACTGCGGCAGATATGGGGATTGTAACCACCGCCGGCAAAAAACCGCCCCCCCGGCGGTCCGCGTGACAGCTTGGGACCCGAAACCTAGTCGCTCAGGGAGCAGGGGTCAACAAGAAGGCGCGCATGAAAGCCTCCGCGCGGGCGCATGCCTGTTCCGGTGCCTCGTCTTCAATCACGAAATTGGCGGTCATCTGGTGCCGAAGCCACGTGAGCTGCCGTTTCGCGTAGCGGCGCGTTGCCGCTTGGCCCTGGGCGCATGCCTCCGCCAGGGTTGTTTCACCCTTGAGAAAGCGAGCCAACTCCGCCACGCCGAGCGCCTTCATGGCCGGCAGCCCGGCATCAAGGTTGAGATCGAGCAGCCGCTGGACCTCAGGCAAAGCGCCATTCGCCAGCATCGTGAGAAACCGGACATCGAGCCGGCGGTAGAGGTCCTCGCGCGGCGGCAGCAGCATTATGGTCGCAAAGCGCGCAGCAAGCGCCGGCCGCGGCGGATTGATTTCATGCCACGCGGTCAACGCCCGACCGGTGCCGCGTGCCACCGCCATCGCCCGGACCAGCCGCTGACGATCGGTGGCTGGCAAGCGCGCAGCCGCATGCGGATCGAGCGACCGCAAGCGCTCCCGAAACTTGTCCCCCCCTTCCCGCTCATAGAGAGCCTCAAGATCGCGGCAAAGCTCTGCCGACACGGCCGGCAGTGGGCTCAAGCCTTCCGTCAGCGTCTTGAGATAAAGGCCGGTGCCACCTGTCACGACCGGCAGCCGGCCGGCCTGCCAGGCGGCGTCGACTTCCTTCCCCGCTGCCGCCAGCCAGCGGCCCACGGACCAGCGTTCGCTCGCGGGAACGACCCCGTAGAGACGGTGCGGCACTCGCCCTTCGTCCGCTGCGCTAGGCCGCGCCGTCAGCACGCGCAGTTCGGCGTACACCTGCATGCTGTCGGCATTGATGATCGTGCCGGCAAACTTGGTTGCGAGCGCGAGCGCCACTGCCGACTTGCCGCTGCCGGTCGGCCCGGTGAGGATCAGGACCGGCCGATCATCGGTCATCGTCTTGAGGGGTGAACAGAGAATGCACAAAGACGGCGCGAATCGCTAACCGGCAAGATTGGGGCCAAGCTGCCCGAAAGGTCCGCCTTCGTGCCACCTCTGTTCTTGTGCAGCAGGCGCCAGCCAGCTTCTCGTCAGGGAGCGAGCGGCAGGGAGAGAAGGCCGTCGGCAAGCTTGGGCTCGAACCACGTCGATTTCGGCGGCATCACGTCGCCGGCATCCGCAACCGCGATCACATCGGCAAACGCGGTCGGATATAGCGCGAATGCCACGGCCGCGTCGCCTGATCGCACCCGTTCCTCCAGCCCAACAAGACCACGGCCGCCACCGACGAAATCGATCCGGGGATCGGTACGCGGATCGCCGATGCCCAGCACAGGCGTGAGCAAGTACTCGGACAACAAGCTGACGTCGAGCCGCTCGCGCGCGGGCAGATCGGGCGAAGGCGGCTGGCGCAGTTCGAGGCGGTACCAACCACCGTTGAGGAACATCGTGAAGCTCCCGCGCTTCTCCGGGCGGCAAGCGGCAGGCGCCGGCGCCACCGCAAAGGTTTCAGCGATCCGATCGAGCAACGCGTCCACGCTGAGGCTGGCAAGGTCGCGCACGACCCGGTTGTAATCGAGCACGCGCAGTTCGTCGGCCGGGAAGCTGACAATGAGGAAGCGCGCGTCAACCGCGGGCGCGCCACCCTCCCGAACGAGCCGGGCGGCGGCTGCCGACCGATGATGGCCATCGGCGATGTAGATCGCTGGCATCGCCTCGAACGCGCCGACGAGGTGTTCGATCGCGGCCGCTTCCGTGATGGCCCAGACCTGATGCCGTGTCCCGTCCACCGTCGTCGCGTCGGCGATCGGTGTCGTCGTAGTGGCGGCCGCAAGCGCGTTCGTGACCGCTTCCGACGGCGGATGCGCGACCAGTACCGGGCCGGTGTGTGCGCCAACGGCTGCGATCTGCCGCGTGCGGTCGCGCTCCTTGTCCGGCCGGGTCAGTTCGTGCCGACGGATGCGGTTGCACTCGTAGGCCTCGATCGAAGCGGCGGCAGCAACCCCGGTCTGAACGTGGCTGCCGGCCGTCATGCGGTAGGCATAAAGGGCGGGGCTGTCTTCGCGCACCAGCACGCCTTCGGCCTGCATGCGGGCGAAGGCCTGCGCCGCCGCCGCGTAGACAGCGCTGTCATAAGGATCAGTGCCGGGAGGGCAATCGATCTCGGCGCGGGAGACATGGAGGAAGCTCCAGGGCTTGCCCTGGACCTGCTCGCGCGCCTCAGCCGCAGTCACGACATCATAGGGCCGCGCCGCAACGTCAGGCGCTGAACGCGCGGTCGGCCGGATGGCGCGAAACGGCTGAATGAGCGGAGGCATGGCGGGCGGACGACCCTAGTTGGCTGCCAGCCGCAGGGCGACGAAGCGCAGGCCGGCATCGCCCTCGATCAGCAGCAGGATCGACTTCTTTCCGGATTCGCGCGCCGCAGTGACCTTGGCTGCCATCTGGTCCGGCGTCGTGACCGGTTCCTGACTCACCTCGACGATCAGATCGCCCGGCTTGATGCCTTGCTCGGCCGCAGGTCCGCCGGCGTCGATGCCGGTCACGACGAGCCCTTTCGCATCTTCGTCCAGGCCATAATCGCTGCGCAAGCGGTCGTTGAGCGCCGCAACCGCCAAGCCGACACCGGGAATCGACGCCTTTGGCGTTTCATTCGGCGCCCGCGTCGTCGCCGCAGCGACCTCTTCGGTTTCCTCCAGCGCCGCGACCGTCACTTTCACGGTGACGGGCTTGTTGCCGCGCCAGACCTTCACGTCAACGGCCTTTCCGACTTCCGTCTCGGCAACAATGCGGGGCAGCTTGCGCATCTGGTCGATCGGTTTGCCATCAAACTCCAAGATGACGTCGCCGGCCCGGATGTCGGCTTTCTTTGCCGGACCATTGTCGATGACGCTGGCGACCAGCGCGCCGGACACGCCCTTCAGGCCCAGCGTGTCAGCGATCTCGTCCGTCACCGACTGGATGCGCACGCCAAGCCAACCACGGCGGACCGCCCCGTGCTTGATCAGCTGCTCGATGACCGGCCGCGCACTGTTGGCAGGGATCGCAAAACCGATGCCGATGCTGCCGCCGGAAGGCGAGAATATCGCCGTGGCGATGCCGATGACCTCGCCCTGGAGATTAAAGATCGGCCCGCCGGAATTGCCGCGATTGATGGCCGCATCCGTCTGCAGGAAGTCGTCATAGGGCCCGGCATTGATGTCACGGCCACGGGCCGAGATGATCCCAGCCGTCACCGACCCGCCGAAGCCGAACGGATTGCCAATCGCAACCACCCAGTCGCCGACCCGGGCGACGTCTGAATCGCCGAAGCGGACCGGCTTCAGCTTGTCGGACGGCTCGACCTTGAGGACCGCGATGTCGGTCTTCGGATCGCGGCCGATGACCTTGGCCTCGATCCGCGATTCATCCTGCAAGATCACGGAGATCTCGTCGGCATCCTGGATGACGTGATTGTTGGTGATAACGTAGCCCCGGGCATCGATGACGAAGCCCGAACCAAGCGACGTCGCCCGCCGCTGCCGCTGCCGCGGCTGGTTGCGCTCGAAAAACTCCTTGAAGAAGTCCTCGAACGGCGAGCCGGGCGGTACTACCGGAACCTCGATCCCCGATTGCCCCTCGGCCGTCTGGGTGGTCGAGATGTTGACCACCGACGGCAGTAAACGCTCCGCGAGTTCGGCAAAGCTGTCGGGCGCGGTGCGCGCCAGCGCCGGGGCAGAGAAGAAAAGCAGAACAACGAGCGCGATCATCCAGCGCGCCATCGGCGCGCGCAACGGACCAGCGCCCGATTCAGCCCTGAAATGGCCAAACTGTGGGGTCATCCTGACTCATTCCTAATCCGCGAAGCATCCGCGGGCGTTCCAGTGTGGCGAATACACGATCGCCATGCCATGCGGCAATATCTATTGCGTCGACCCCTTCGTGCCGCTGCAGGTGTCGATACCCCCCTCTTCGGGCGGCTTGAACACAGGGCTGAAGCGCCTAGCGCCGCGTTCCTGGTCGCGGCAGCCAGCCGGCGAGAAGCCTCAAAAAGCCCCTCGCCCGCTGCGGTCAGCGCTTGACGCTGCCCTGGTCTGGCTGCGTACCGAGAAAGAAACGGAAGAACTCGCTGGTCGGGCTGAGCACCATTGTCGAACCCGGAGTGCTCAGAGCACTATAGGCTTCGAGCGACCGATAGAAATCGAAGAAAAATAGGTCGCGGCCATACGCCTCGTTGAGAATTCTCGTCTTCTCCGCGTCACCTTGGCCGCGGTTGATCTGTGCCTGCCGGCTGGCATCGGCCAGGATGACTGTCCGCGTGCGATCAGCCTCGGCTTGGATCGTCGCCTTCTGCTGTTCGCCCTCGGCGCGGAGCTGCGCCGCCTGCGCGACACGATCGGAACGCATGCGATTGAACACCGCCTGACTGGTCGTCTCGGGCAGATCCGTGCGGCCAATGCGCACATCGATGACCTCGACACCGAACTCGGGCGCCTGGGCCTTCATCGTTTCCTTGATACGCAGCATGATTTGCGCGCGTTCGGTCGAGAGGATGTCGCCAAGACCACTGCGCGCGACCTCCGTCCGCACGACCGAGTTCAGTCTCCCACCGAAAATCAGCCGGAAATTGGCGTCACTCACCGCCCGCTGCTTGAACCGCAACGGATCGACGATGCGGTAACGGGCGAACGCATCGACATTGATTCGCTTTTGATCAACCAGGAGCACTTCCTGGGTCGGTGGATCGAGATCGAGGATGCGCCGCTCGAAGAACTCGACGTTCTGGATGAAGGGGAGCTTGAAGCCCAAGCCCGGCTGCTGAACGACCCGCACCGGATTGCCAAACTGCAGGATCAGGGCCTGCTCGGTCTGCCGCACGGTAAACAGCGAGCTGATGAGAAGGACGAATGCGACCACCGCGACGACGGCCAAGCCGACGAGCCTTGCTTGCTTCATCGCCGCGTCTCCTCCGCCTTGCGCTTGCCTAACTCGGGCAACGGCAGGTAGGGCACGACCCCGGTTCCGCCGCCGCTGGGGTCAATGACAACCTTTTCCGACTTCGCCAGCACGTCTTGCATCCGCTCAAGGTAAAGCCTGCGCAGCGTCACATCGCGACCGGTCAGATAGGCGTCATGGACGGAGATGAAGCGCTTGGCTTCGCCTTCCGCATCGCGCACCGCCTTTTCCCGATAGGCAGCAGATTCCTGAATGATGCGTTCCGCCTCGCCGCGCGCCCGCGGCACGATGTCGTTGCGGTAGGTGAGCGCCTCGTTGACCGAGCGCTCCTGGTCCTGGCGCGCCCGCTGGACATCGTTAAAGGCATCGATCACTTCCGCCGGTGGATCCACCTTCAACTGTTTGACGTCGACCAGCAGGACGCCAGCGCCGTAACCATCGAGGATCGCCTGGGTCAGTTCTTTGGTCTGGTCGTCGACCTGTTGCCGGCGGACAGTCAGCGCCTCTTCCAGGCTGGTCTGCCCCATGACCTCACGAAAGGCACTCTCGGCTGCGAGTTTGACCGTGGTTTCCGGGTCGCGCAGATTGAACAGGTAGTCGGCCGCGTTCTTGATGCGCCATTGCACGAGGAAATCGACATCAATGATGTTCTGATCGGATGTCAGCATCAGGCTTTCCTGCGGCACATCGCGCGTGGCGCCAGCGCGACCGCCCCCTTCCCCGCCACGGAAACCGATCGTGATCTGGTTGGTCTGCTCGACGTTCGGCGTCAGCACCTCGCCGATCGGAGCCGGAAACCAGTAGTTCAGACCCGGCGTCGTCACCTTGACGAACCGGCCAAACATCAGCTCAACTCCCTGTTCGCCTGGCTGGACGCGGTAGAAGCCGGTCGCGAGCCAGACGGCGAGGACCGCCGCCAGCGCCAACAGCAGCCCGCGGCCGCCGCCGATCCCGGTCGGCACGAACCGCTGGAACCGTTCCTGGCTCCGCCGAAGCAAGTCCTCAATGTTGGGTGGAGGTGTCGGAGTTGGGCCGCCCCCCCAAGGGCCACCACCGCCGCCGCCACCCCAGGGACCACCGCCCTTCGGATTCCAAGCCATCTAGCTGTGTACTCCTTTGCTGGCCGCGCCGCTCAAGGCTTGACGTGCGGCAGATCCGAATGGGATCTGTCGCAACGCAACTTATATGGAGGAAGAGCCTCATTGAGGCCAGTGCTTCTTGTGGAGGCCGGCGCCTCTCGCGCGATAACAGCACCGGTTTGTTCCAACACGCTTAAGGCAAGGAGGCGGGGCGTCCAGCGGCGCAACCGATCGAAAGTGATGGCAACTATCAGCGAGCAACAGGTGATCGATGCGCTCCGATGCGTGGTCGATCCGGACTTGAAACGGGATGTCGTGAGCCTCGGCATGGTCCAGGGACTGCGCATCAAGGATGGCCATGTCGCATTCACGCTGGAGGTCGACCCCGAACGGGGTCCGCGCCTCGAGCCGCTGCGCAAGCTGGCAGAGAAGACGGTGCATGCGTTACCAGGCGCGCTCACGGTGAGCGTCGTCCTCACCGCGCAGCGACGCCAGCCGGCAGCCGCGCCAGCGCACGGCCATGCGCATCCGCATGCGGCACCACAGCCGCCAGCCGGTGGCCAACTCTTGAACGACGTCCGGGCGATCATCGCCGTCGCTTCCGGCAAGGGCGGGGTCGGCAAGTCGACCACGGCGGTCAACCTCGCTCTCGCCTTTGCCCGGCTCGGGCAGCGGACCGGACTTCTCGACGCTGACATCTACGGCCCATCGATGCGCCGGCTGTTGGGCGTCGAGGGCCAGCCACAGTCCGCCGACGGACAGAAGCTTGACCCGATGGTCAAGTACGGCGTCAAGGCGATGTCGATGGCATTCCTGGTCGATGAGGACACGCCGATCGTCTGGCGTGGGCCGATGGTGCAGTCGGCGCTCGAGCAGATGATGCGCGACGTCAACTGGGGGCCGCTCGACATCATGGTGGTGGACATGCCCCCCGGCACCGGCGACACGCAACTGACGATGGCACAGAAGGTGCCGCTCGCCGGTGCGGTGATCGTCTCGACGCCGCAGGACATCGCGCTGATCGACGCCCGCAAAGGCCTCAACATGTTCCGCAAGGTCAACGTGCCGGTGCTGGGGCTGATCGAGAACATGAGCTACTTCTGCTGTCCCAACTGCGGCCACCGGACGGAGATCTTTGGCCACGGCGGCGCCCAGCGGGAGGCGGAGCGGCTGGAGATGGATTTCCTGGGCGAGATCCCGCTCGACGTCGTCATCCGCGAGACCTCCGACGCCGGCCATCCGATCGTGGCCGCGGTGCCAGAGGGCGAGCACGCCCGTGCCTATCTGGCGATTGCCGAAAAGCTGATCAGGACGATCGACACCAGCGTGGCCGTGCGCTCGGCGACCGCGCCTCGAATCGTCATCTCGTGATGACGCGCGTACACCTCCCTCTCCGGTTCATGTTCGGGTGATAACGGATAGAGTGCCCCACTGTCGGCATGGCCGGCGCAAGCCGGCCGTCCACGTCTGACGCTCCATCGAACGTGGATACGCGGGACATCCCCCTTACGCCCGCGCATGACGGTTGGGGGAGACGCAGGGGGGGGTCCCTATTGTCGTCATGGCCGTGCTCTGACACGGCCATCCACGGATTCTGCCTCCGCAGGCAAGTCGTGGATGCGCGGGACTTACGCCCGCGCATGACGGCAAGTTAGAGCCATACTTCGAGTTAGCCCGTCTTATTCACGACGCCCCTTGTCGGGGGCTGGCGGATGTAGCGTAAGCGGTTGATGTGGCGTAGGAGTCGGTT
>UXAT02000014.1 GCA_900609035.2 Candidatus Defluviicoccus seviourii
AACCGACTCCTACGCCACATCAACCGCTTACGCTACATCCGCCAGCCCCCGACAAGGGGCGTCGTGAATAAGACGGGCTAACACAATTTTAAGCAAAATTGCGCAAGTATCACGGCGCGTGAATGATCTCACGCCCCTTTCGGGTCGCCAGGATCAAGGAGCCGTTCTCATGACGCACCTGTCTCCGCTGCACGACGGAGGGGCTGTCGGAAGCGGATCGGGAAGCGATAGCTGCGCACTGGCGACGAAAACGCCTTCAGCGAAAGCGACGGCCGGTGCGAAACAAGAGCGCGATCTGATCCCGCTTGTCAAAGATACGATGCTGTTGACCAGAATTGCCGGCGCCACAGGGCATGAATCGCGCGAGGACAGCCTGTTGATCGTGTTCTCGTGCGCAAACTCCAAGTCGTTTACATTTTATCTCAATACACAATCCATGCCGTGCGACGTTCTTTATGTGCGCGATCCTTTTCTCAACCACTGGTACCAGAGCGGCGTTGAACCATCCAGCAATGTTGATGCATTAGCAGCATCGCTCAAACGCATTCGCGAGTCCTACCGGTCTGTCTACTGCCTCGGTTCCTCTATGGGGGGCTATGCGTCACTTTTGTTTGGCAGTTTACTCGGCGCTCGCCGCGTCATCGCGCTGGCGCCACAGGTCGTCCTCGATCCCTCCTTCCCGCGCTCACCGCACCGGAATACGCGGCTCCACTATGCCGACATCCGCACCATCGTGAAGCAGGCGAGCGACACAGAGATCCTCATCGCGTTCGGCGACCTCGATCCGGTCGACAGCTACAACATCAGCTGGTTACAAGATGGTGATCGCTTTCCCGAGCACATCTCTGTCGTTTCATACCTTGGCTACGATCATCTTTTCCCGAAGGCGCTGCAGAAGGCCGCGCCACTGGATCAATACTTCTCCCAGGTCTTTACGGGCTTCACGCCGGAGACACACGGATTACCGTTCCAGGTTGGGCTCGGTCTCTCTCCCGCGCAGATCGAAGCCATCCAGGCGGCGGTCCCGCTGTACTTCAAGAAGGACCGTTCCGCCGCATTCGCGATCCTCAAGCCGCTAATCGATCGTTATCCCAACTGGTGGGCGGCAAAGCACTTATGCGGTATGGCCGGCCTCCATGCGAGTATCGAACCTGAGCTCAGCAGACGTTTCGTCATCGAGGCAGCCGACAACAACCCCCGCGTATTCGAATTCGCCCACGACGCGGCACTCGCAGAAATCGAGGCGGGCAATGCTGAAGGAGCCCGCCACTACATCGGTCGCGTCGACTCGATGCGAAAAGGCCATACGTTATCTCTGGCCCTGCTCGACAAGTATTCATCCGCATTTCAGTCCTAGGAAGCGTTCGACAAGGATAACGTTCAATGAGCGACGACGAACAGGTACGGTCGGCACTGCGAGATATTGTCGACTATGAGCGGCAGATCGGGCAGCTCCTGAACAAGATCAACACCTACAGTGCGACCATAGACGGCCAGAACAAGCACATTCAGGAGCTGGAGAAGAAGTGCGCCAAGCTCTACGATGGCGATTTGTTTTCATTCTTTATCCGCAATGCCGAGCAGCAGCAGCGACAGATCGATCGGGTCAACGCGCTCCTGGTCCGCCTCCTCGACAACAAGGAGTCGGAGCCGGCTTCACCCCACGCGGAGAAGGCCGAAACGCCGGCAAAGGACAAGGCTGGCAAGGCGCCAGCGGCGGAGAAAAAGCCAGAAGCCGCTCCGGAGGTAATAACCGTTACGAAGGAGCTCCCGAAGCCTGCAAAAGCGGCAGCAGCGCTTGACCATGCGGCAGCACGCCTGGATCAGGCAGCCAAAGCGATCGGCACGGCGGCAGCCGAGACCAAACCCAGCAAGGTCGAGCAGCGCCTGCGGACGATCAACGTCGACATCACGGAAGTGACGCAGTTTCACGCAAGCCGGGCATCCGTCGAGAAGATTGTCGATGCCGACACAAAGGGCGCGGGAGTCTTGCGCGTACGCGACACCAAGGGGCAGGGTCTGCACGGCGTGACCATACCGGCCGGGAGCGTCAGCGCCTTGGCCCTGCGATTGGTGACGCTTGTACTCAAGGATGACGGAGCGCGCTACGTCCGCATTCGCGTCCGGCAGAGGGGCAGCGGCAGTAACAATGCCATCTGCTCGGTCGACCTGCGCGATGGCAGCGTCTGCAACGTCGCGTCGACACGGGCCGATGCGAGTGGCGACGCTCAGGTCCGCCGTCTCGCCAACCGATGGTTAGAGATTGCGTTTTCCGCGCCGCTGCAGCCGTCGGCCGAGACGGTTGAACTGCAGATCATTACCTTGCCGAAGTTCAATGCTAACTCCAGCCTGAAAGCGGGCGTGCCTGGAAAAGGCTTCTTGATCCGCAGTGTCAGCCTCGCGACCGCGGACGAGCCGATCGCGACCGCGAAAGAAAAGCCAATCGTCGCGAAACAGGCTCGGGCGACTGCCAAAGCCGTCGTCGCAACGACCAAGGCGCAGCGGGAGGAGGAGCGTCGGCAGCAGAACCGCAAGGCCTACCTGGAATCGGGCGCCTACGATCGGATTGCGGCCCTTGCCGGCCTGCACGCCGGCCGGCGCGCGTTCATCATCGGCAATGGCCCCTCGATCAACGGGCAGGACTTAACGCTGCTCCAAAACGAGATCACCTTCGTTACCAACTGGTTCGTCAACCACCCGCGCTTCACCGAAATCAATCCCGCCTATTACTGCGTTTCGTCGCACGAGATGTTCGGTGGCTGGAACAGTCCTGCGCCGTCCGCCAATCCGGATTGGCTCAAGGCCATGACCGCGTTGGCCGGGCGCTCGCACAAGATTTTCTCCTTCCGCTTCAAGGACTACATCGACATTAGCCGCATTTTCCCGGCCGGAGAGTGCGACTACCTCTTGTTCGATCGGCCCAAACAGCTCGTCGATGCGAGGGGTGATATCAACCTTGATCTCAGCCAGGCGATGGATGATGGCTATACGGGCATCATCACCTTCTGCCTGCCGCTGGCGCTGCACTTGGGCATTCGCGAGATCTACCTTATCGGCTGCGATTGCGACTACGGCCTGGCGACCCCCGAAGCACCTAAGAAGTACTTCTACGATTACTCCCGCCACACCACGAGTACGACCAAATACGACAGCCTGAAGCGGATCTGGGCCGACGATGGCCCGATTTTCCAGGCCTATCAGGTCGTAGCCGAGCGGTTCGCCGCGGCAGGCGCGCGGATCGTCAACTGCACGGCCGGCGGCCGGCTGGAGGTGTTTCCCCGCGCCCGCTATGAAACCGTCGTCGGTCGCAATGCGATCGCTGCTTAAGAGGGTGCCAGCCATGCGCAACGATACCGTCGCCTTGTGTTCGGTCGTTAACGACCCGTTCGTTCCCGGCTTCATCTGCATGGAGCGCAGCCTGCGCCGTACGAATCCGGATTGGGACTTTCCGCTGTTCGTGTTCTATGAAGATAATATTTGCCCACTTTCGGCGGGCTCGAGGCAGCTCATCGACAAATACTGTGACAATGTGCGCTTCGTCTGTATCGATGTGGAGGGTTTCGCCGAAATTTTCGAGTATGCGCGAACCGTTATTGGCACGCCGGAGCGGCTCATGCCGGCCTTTTTTATCCTCGAAGCATTTCGGATGAAGACATTTGGCCGGGTGATCTGCCTCGACAGCGACATCCTGATCCGCGGTTCTCTTGATGAGCTCCTCATCACCGATTTCCCCTTCTCGGCCGTGCGCGCCGCTGATGGCGTCACCAACGAGCCCAGGTCGTTTGTCAACACCGGCCTGATGGTGATCGGGGAGCCATTGTTGCGGGGCTTCGATCTTTGCGCTGCCATCCAGTCCGTGCGGGACAAGCGCCCCGCTCCCGGCTCTGGCAAGGCGGACCAGGCAATCATCAACATGCTGTTCGACAACGACAGCATCGGCTACCTGCCACGCCGCTTCAATTACACGAAGCGGATGCTGATGATTGAAGCAGGCGCGCTCAACGATTATGACGCCTATGAAGCCTTCCTCACCGCGCGCGATGTCCGCATGTTCCACTACGTCGGGGAGAAGCCTTGGAACCTTAAGGTCCGCAATGCCGAGAACGGGTATGGTGCGATCGAGGAACTGTGGACCCGCGAGCTGATGTCGTTCGCCGATCGTGACCTTCTGGTCTTTCTCGACGAAATGCGCCGTTCCTGGTTTCGACGCTACGCAGACGCCGCCTCCTCCTGCGCTGGGAAGTACGAGGACGGCAGTAAGGGCGGCGGCGGACACGCGCGCGATCTGTTCGAAAAGCAAGTCGCAAAGCGGATGGGGTTGTGAGCACCCATGCCTGACACCGCGTTATTGGACGCCGGCAGCCCGGCGCCCCTCGGCCGGGCGACCATTGAAGGTCTGGCGGCGCTCGGCATGGTGATGAAATCCCTTTCCGCCCTGCCTACCACTCTCGAAGCCGAGCTGCCGGTTCGTCTCGCCGGCGTGGCGATGAAGGGGGAATGTGCCGTCGGTGCCTTCACGTATTTCGGTAGCCAGTGCGCCGTGCGTTCGGTGCGGATCGGGCGCTACTGCTCGATCGCGTCCAGGATCGTCATCGCGCCTTCGGAGCATCCGCTTGACTGGCTCAGCTCCCATCCATTCCAGTACGACGGTGCAGATTCGTTTCGCAAGGCACCGGAATACCGCCGCATTGCCGGCGCGGGCACCTTTGCCGGCAACCAGCGCGACACCGTCATCGGCAACGACGTGTGGATTGGCGAAGGCGCGTTCATCAGAAAGGGCGTCACCATTGGCGATGGCGCCGTCATCGCCGCCCACGCCTGTGTCACGCGTTCGGTCGAACCCTATGCGGTGGTCGCCGGAACACCCGCCCGCCCCGTCCGCTTTCGCCACCCGGCAACGCTGATCGAGCGGCTGCTGCGGCTGAAGTGGTGGAACTACGATCTTTCGGGAATCACCCAGGAGCTCAGCTACGACGACTGCGAGGCAACCGTGAGCCGTCTCGAAGAGCTGGTCGAGGCGGGCGAACTGCCGCCGTTCAGCCCGCGCGCTATCGTTCTCACGCGGAGCCGGGACGAGCGCGGCGACGGCGAAAAAGGTGGCCAACACGCTGGATGCGCGGAGACAATCCTAATGCGCGTACGAAGCTGACCGTCGCCCTTCCGGTTACCGCCAACTCCCCCGGCGCCGGGGCTCACCGCATCACGACGGCTCGAGCTCTGTATCCCAGTAGAGGAAGTCGCGCCAGCTCTCGTGCAGATAATTGGGCGGGAACAGCCGGCCGTTCTGCTGCAGTTCGTAACTCGTCGGCTGCATCGGCGCGCGTCGCGGAAAGATGCCGCAGTCGGCTGGCAGACGGTGGCCCTTGCGCAGATTGCACGGCTCGCAGGCCGCGACGACGTTGCTCCACTCGGTCCTGCCGCCGCGAACCTTGGGGATCACGTGATCAAACGTCAAATCCTCGGCCACGAACGAGTGACCGCAGTACTGACAGGTGAAATGGTCGCGCAGGAACACGTTAAAACGGGTAAAGGCGGGCCGGCGATCGACAGGGACGAACTGTTTCAGCACGATCACGCTGGGCAGTCGGATCTCCCGGCTCGGCGAGCGGACCGAGCGTTCGTACTCGGAGATGACGACGACGCGACGCAAGAACACCGCCTTCACGGCTTCCTGCCACGACCACAGCGAAAGCGGAAAATAGCTTAACGGGCGAAAGTCCGCATTGAGCACAAGGGCCGGATAGTTCTGCATACCCGTTGAGCCAATCGCCACACTAGAAAGCGCAAGGTACGCTACTCGATTTTGCGATCGGATGCCAAAGGGTCTCGGCGTGAAAAATTCATGAAGCGTGGTGTAGCCGCCGCGCGGTCAAGGAAGCCTAAGGCACATGCATGAGACGAGCTGAGGCGACCGGCAGCGACCGCAGGCCATCCGCAACCGCAACGTAGTCAGCGTCGTCCGGATCGAGGTGGCCGTGCCGCATCAGGAAATCGATCACTACGAGGGCGCAATTGAACTTGAACGCGTCGGTATCGCGAACGGTCTCGATGACTTGCTCGATCGGCCACAGCTCGAACGCTGCGATTTCGTCGTCGGTGTTGACCGGCACGAAATCCTCGGGCAACTCGAGGTCATAGAGATAGAGGACATCCCGCCGCAGCCCCTCCGGCTGCCGGGTGGCGTAAGTTATGGTGCCAACCGCTTGGGCAGAACGAATCAAGGCGTCAGAGATGCGCGCCTCCTCGGCCGCCTCCTTGATGAGCGTCTCCCGCACGGTGTAGCCCGCCGGGCGGCCGCCGGCGACAAGCTGGTCGAACTTGCCGGGTGCCGTAGGCTTGGTGAGGCTGCGGCGGCCGACCCATATCTTGAGGCCCTGCTCACTGCGGACAAAACCGTTGACGTGAACGCCGCTGGCGACCAAGCCGAATCGGGGCACCGCGGCTCGCTCGACCGTCAACAGAGCTGTTTCCGTCCGGCTTGAAAGCACCGGATAGGGCTCATCGCGCCAGCCGCCGAGCAGGCCGCGCGTGCGCAACTGCTGCAGGGCCGCTTCGACGGCCACTGTCCGTTGGTCCGCGGTCGAGAGAGTGGAAGAGAGCTCCAGTCGCCCGCTCGTCCATTCAAAGACGGATGGAAACGCTGCCAGAAGGGCGCCAAAGTCGGGCTCGACGAAGCCCACCACCTCGCCTTCAACAACGAACGGCCGGTAGTCGCTTGGATCGAAGCGAGCGCACGCACGAACACGATCGAGGAAGCTCAACGGCGGACTCCTGAGACAGCGAACGACGATGGTACGCCGCTCGTGCTGCTTAGCCGTTGCCGCGAACCTTGGCCGGCTTGATATAGGCCACGGCGCAGTGCTTGGCGCAATACGGCTTGCCGAGGACTTTTGGTCCGCCGCAGAAATGAAATCCCTCATCAGACGGATTTCCGACCGGCCAGCTGCACATGTCGGCACTCAGGTTATCAAGTCGGATCACGTCGGCCGGCTCCAGCTCTTGCTTTGGCGACTGCCGCCGTTTGGGCAGCCCAAGGCGGTGAACCTTGCCGATGACCGCGTTCTTGGTGATCCCGAGCCGCCGGCCAATCTCGCTGGTCGGCAACTCCTCGGACCAGAGCGCCATCAGGGCGGCAATTCGTTCCGGTGTCCAGTCGTTGTTCGACATCGCTCCCTCAGCCAGCCAGCCCGGCGCCGAAGCCGCTTGGCGGCACACTCTGTGCCACACTCGGCCGCGGCGCGGCCCCACGAACGTCCACATTGTTGCGGGTTGATTCCCGCAAGTCCACTACATATTGCGTTATCCACAATATTTATCGCTGGCTGGCGCAGGCTTCGCGCAAATGTTGATGCCGATTGTCGGGTTCGCGGGAAACGAGTCCTCCGATCGGGCGTCGGACGCCGAATCTAGGTCGGTCACTCACCGGGTCGATAGAAGACGAACCTACCGATGCAGGCGCACGACGTGCGCGGCCACGCCCAGGACGGGAGCACTCCACTGGGGTGGAAATCCGTTGCACCGTCGGTGGGATCCTTAAGCGCCCGCGAAACGGCGCGCACGGCAGTGCGCAGGCACAGCGCCAGTCTCGGGTCGGCAAAATCGGCTGGGAGCGGAGGTTCAGGTAGTTCCCTTTTCAAGACCGACTGCAGAGCAACGAGCCAATCCGCAAACGCAAGGCCGTTGGCAGCCGGGATCGCAGATGAGCCTGGAGAAGTACGCCCTTCGGCGCGGTTGCACAAAGCTGCGGCGATGCCTTCAAGAGTCCGCACCGGCTCATCTTGCGTCTGGTGGGCTAGGATGAGAGCGAGGTGCCGGGTCAAACGGCCAAACGTGATGGCAGAAGCATCGCCGCCCGCGTCTGGGCGCCGCGCGTGAGTCTCGTCGAGCATTGAATACCTTACTCAAGTCAAGTTATTGGAAGAACGTGAGTTGCGGGAAACGCAGGCGGGACCGGCCGCGCGAGCTGCGGGCCGGCGTTGATTGGGGGGCGTTGGGAGTCAGGGAAGAATCGAAAAATCGTGGTCAGCCGCGGCCACCGGCTGCGATCGCCAAAGTGTTCCGGCCGATGGCGGTCCTGGCGGCGCATGCCGCGACAGCCGGACTGGCTCGTTCAAGAGACAGCCAGCAACGGCGTCGAGGCCGTCATCAGCCGCTCTGCCGCCGGGCTGCCACTCCCGCATTTCCTCAACGAATGGCGTCTGCCAGACGCTCCGGTGCACCTGCAGGCGATTCGCAGCCAGCACGGCATCGAAGGCATCGAGGATGCGCATGTCCTTGTTGCGGGTTGAGTTTTTCTCGATGACAGCGCAGTTGAGACCGGCCCGGCGCAGCTCGTTGCGCAGCAGCCCGGGAAGAAACCGGCCGATACCGTTGCTCTCCAGCGTAAGCGCCGGGATGAACAGTGCCTTCAGGAACGCCGCCACTTGCCGGCAGAGCTGGGTCGCCGCATCGACATCGCCCAGCAGCGCCGGATCGTGCTCAAGATAGCGAATGCGGTGAAGCCAATACGCGCCCTCCTCGTCGGTGAACACGGCCGCCACGACACTGGCATCGCCCTTGCCGGGGGCTCCGTAAGCCGGATCCCACCAGCACGAGACCGACACCAACTTGCGGCCGGCGAGCGTCAGCAGCGCCTGGCGGTTGCCCTCGGCATAAACGAGTTCGTCGTCGTAGGGGCGAAGCAGGTTGGGGTCGAGGCGGCTCTCGGTAATGCTGCGGGGTTTCAGCATCATCTGGCTCTCGAACTTCGCCGGCCCCGTCCGCTGCCTGACCGCCTCGATCTTCTCGAGCGGAAACCGCTCCGGCCAGCGGCTTTGCCCTCCGTTGAGGACCGCCATCTCCAAGCGCTTGAAGCCGTCGAGGAACGGACGTGTCTCAGCCACCTCCGCGCGCGCCTCGTCGGCATAAATGGTGTAATAGGTGTGCGGTGTGCCGACGAATAGCTTGAGGCCGCCCGGAACCAGGACGTAGTCGATCTCGTGCAGGCGCTGGCGCAGGTCCTCGCGCTTGGCCGCCGTGTCACAAGTGTTCGGGACCTCGACATCGTCGCAGATGACGACATCCGCCCGCAGGCCCGTCACGTTCGCGGCGATGCCCTTCGCCAGCATTGACGGGTCGCGGAGCTCGGCCTTGCGGGCCACGGTGAACTGGTCTGCGGCCCACGTATCGGTACGCCGTGGCCGCAAGTGGGCCGTCAACGGATGACGCTCGATGATCCGCTTGACGTTGCGGACCATCTTCTTCGCCAGCGCAAAGTCGCCGGCCAGCACCAGGATGCGCGTGTCCTGCATACGCAGTAACAGCCACGCGCAAAACAACCCAACCAGCGTGGATTTGCCGGAGCTGCGAAACGCGAGCAGCAGCAATTCCCGATCGCCGTCGCGCCAGCGCTGCATCAGCCAACGCGCCATGGCGACATGCAAACGCGGCGTTTCGAAGCCCTGGTGCCAGTTCCAAATCCAGACGAATTGCGGAAAGTCGACCTCCCGCTTCCGGTTCATGGACCGCGCCCCCTGATCCCACGCTCCGTCCGCGGCCGGGACGATCGGCGCCGTTGCGGCGAAACCGCGTCCGGCCTCCAGTTCCGAAAGTAATCTTGTGAGGCGGCCGCATTCATCGCCGGTCGTACCCTCCCGTTCGGGTTGAGAGATCGCGGCACTTGTCCCTGGTCCGTTCAGGTACCGCAGTGCGGCCGACGCCGCTCGCGTTAAGTCTCCCAGTCGTCGTGCCCGTCAAGCGCCGCCTTGGCCGTCTCGATCAGCGTTTCGAGCTCGGCATCGGCTTCCGCGGCACCGACCGGCATGGCAGCGCCTTCACCTTCGGCACAGGCGGCAAGCTTCAGTAGCAGCTGGATGTGCAAGATGGCGGCCCGGCACCCGGACTGGTAGGCAACAAACGACTTTGCGTCCTCAGGAGCAGGGCCCGCACTGAACCGCCGATAGGTGTCGATCGCGCGACGCAGTAGGGCAGGCAAGCCGTGACGAAGATCCTGTCTGAGATCGGTCACAGCGGGCATGGCTCGTTCCCGCGGCGATGCGCGGTCAATCTCCGGACGGACGGGCGAGGCCTTTTTCATCGTTCGAAGCATCCACGACCGTTGGCAAGCGCTATCTCACTCTGCGTCGGCGCGCCGTGGCGCGGTCGCTGCCGGCCGCCGCACGAAAACCCCTGCCGAGCGCTGCTCAAGGCCCCTGAAGGAGTTTGAGCTTTTCGATAAACTGCGTCAGCGCGGGTGAGTTTTCTTTGACGATCATACCGGTCGCGCCGGCGATCAGCGCCACCACCCAGGGAAGAAAGCAGCGGAAACAGATGCGTGTAAACATTGTCTGTGTCGCTGCAGCCAGGCGCAGAAGACGAAACGCTGCACGAATTTGCCTTGCGTTTTCGGGCGTCGCCGCACTCAGCTCCATCAGGTTGGCAATTGCGGTGATAATATCATCGCTTGAATACTGCCTCTCCAACTGAGAGAGCTTTTCAGCAAGAATTGCGGTAACTTTTCCATCTAGGTAGGGCCAGATCGCCTGAACTTGGTGTTCTGCCTCCGCGGTGGTCATGTCGCGGAACGGAATCCGAATCCGTCGTTCGTCGAGCGGGTAGGTATCGTCGCGACCCATTGTCCCTCACTTCCTCGCGGCAAGACTTGAAAGAGTTTGAAATCACCCGGAATGTGGCCAGCTTCTTCAGGGGCACACGGAACCCAGTCCGAACAGGCATTGGTCCGACGATCCCGAAACCCCTGCCAGCCCGCTCCAAGACATCCGCCACGAGAGCGAGGGCGGACCCGCCGCTTAAGCATTGACGCTGATTTCCGTCGCAACCGACAACAGCGTGAACGCCAGAGGTGCGTCGTCTTCAATTCGCCACAACGGCTGGATGCCGTCGTTGATCCAGCCAAGCATGCGCACGGTCTTGTCGCCGGAGAATACGGGCGGCGGCGCGTCGAGCCCGCTCTGGCCTAACCTCCGGAACGGAACCAGCATCGGGCCGCGATTGGTCACCAGTCGCAAAGCCGCTGTCTCGTGCAGGCGAAACGTTACCGAGATGGGCCGAACCTTGCCGCCCGGACCACCGGCGGTAGTGTTGACCGGCAACGGTTCGATGATGTGCCGGTAACCGAGACCGGCCTGTACGCTCGCGGCCTCATCTTCCAGCGTGATGCTGCCGCCGGCGACGGTCGCCTCAGGCCGGACGGCGCCATCCGCAAGGATCTTCACAACCAGCCCTTCAAGATGGTCGAGACCGCTCCAGGTCAACTTCGCCGGGCTGCTCGTCCCGGTCAGAGCGGCATCGACGTTAACCGCGGCATCGAACACTTCGACGAAAAACCCGGCCGACCGCTCGACCACCACATAGGTCCGCTCGCCCACGGTGGCGACGGCGAGAAACGTGCCGGCGGTTTCTTGTTGGCTCCAGGCGCTGACTTCTTCTTCCCGATAGACGGTGAGCGTCGCCATCGTGCCGTCGGCCATGACGACATGCAGCAGCCGCTCGGCACGGTCGTAATCCATGTCGACCGGCTGGCGGATGAGGTGGCGCGCTAGCAGGGCGAGATCGGTCGACTGGTAGGCTTGCTCTGTGTCAGTGAACAAGAACTCGCGCAACTGTGGTCCGTTGCGGGGCACGAACAGCGTTGCGCCGTCGACGTCACGCGGCGGCACGGTGCGATCCACGGGCGAACCGATGCGGGTCTGCCGGCGCAGCTGGATGTTGGCCGGGATCAGTGGTTCGCCGGTCACCATCCACTCAGCGCCGGAGGTGAACACCTGGAGATGGCGCCCCGAAAACACGGCGCGAATGGCGTTGACCTGATCCGACAACAAAGGAAACTCGATGCTCTCGTCGTCCAGCCCCTCGCCGAGATCGAAATTGAACAGATCGCCCGATTTCGACAACCAGAGCCGGTTAGGCAGATCGCGAGAGCCGCCGATGACGAGGCGATCCTGGTGAAAGCAGACCGCAACCGGCCAGCCGCGCAGATTAGAGTAGGCCTGTTCACTCCAATCTGCGGTCGCCCCGGTTGACGTCAGCGTCTCCTTGACGTCGGCGCGTACGGTGGTTGGCGAGACGAATTGGACGATCTGGGTCTCCTTGTTGCCGATGCGCATGCGCAGGCCGACATGCTGCGTGGCGAAGACCGAATCCGAGGCCGTGACAGTAATCGTGCCGGTTGTTGCACTCGGCTGCACGGTCACCCAGTCACCGGCGAACTTGAAGTGCGGCGCGTACGTCCGCCCGTTCTCGCTGAAGAAGTTCCAGTCGCTCAGCACCCACTGCGCTGCCCCGATGCGCGTCAGCTGCTTCGGCGGCACGTCCGGATGCACGATGAGCAAGGTGTCGGCGCTCTGCGTCCAGTTCATTTGCCGCAACTGAGCCGCGGTCCAAGGTGTGACGAGTTCGGCAATGCGGATCTCGTCGCTATAGATGCGCATCAGGCGGTCGGTCAGCAGCAGGAGGTAGGTCTGTTCGGTATTGAACTCGAAGGCGATCAAGCGCCCGGGACCGGCTGCGGTATCAACGAACCGTAGACCGGGCCTGCGGGTCACGCCGCCCGCGGGATGCACGAATACATTGCGCAAGGCTGAAGCGCCGTTCTCGTACGCGCGAAGATCGCGCCGACCGAGCAATGCGGGCGAAATCTCGCCCGCAGCGAAGCTCGTCTTTTGCACACGCAGGCGTGGCATCAGTAGCGTTCCGAGATGAGGGTGAAATCGGTGATCTGGGGCGCCGTGTCCTCCTGCGCATCGATCAGCTTGGCGCGGCGGAATTCCGCTTCGGCAAGGTTGCGCATGCCTTCCCAGCGTGCGGTCGAGTCGGTGAGCGGAATGCAGAATTCCGCCGCCAGATGCGCCAGCAGCGCCATCGTGAAGAAGGGCGGGAAGTCGTCCTCGCGCGGCCGACAGATGTAGGTGAGCGTCACCTCGTCGGCGTCGCAGTGGACCTGGCGCGCGTAGATCCGGTAGCGCAAGCCGGATCCCCTGCCGCCTGTGCCTGCCGAAAGCACGCGCAGGCAATCGGGCGGCAACTGAAAAGCGTATTCGAAATCAGCCGTCGGCCGCTTCACAAGCCGCAGCAGATCGGCTTGAGCGATCGCGAAGTTCCACGGATGGGATGAGAGCAGCGCGTCGCGGGCAGCCGGATAGAGGTTCGCTGCGACCTCCGCCTCCAAGGTCCCCTCGTCGAAAGACGTGATCGTCCCGGCGCCGATCTTCAGCAGCGCCCGCGAACACAGATCCAGGGGTGTCATACCCATGGTGAGATATCCCTTCAGCGGAAAACGGATGGAACGGCGGGGCGGCATTCACCGGAGCCGCTCCCCGACCTGAGCTGCGATCGAGGAGCGGCCGCCGGTGCTACGCACTCGCCGGCTCGTGAGCCGACGTCGTTCGTTTATGCGTCGTTGACGGTCCCGAAGGCGGTCAGATTGGCAACATCGACCACGCTGCCGGTATTGGTCTTGACGACCAAAACGCCGGCTCCCTTGCTCGCCGCGTTGTCAACGTTTGCAAGGATCATGTCGCCGCTCCGCAGCATGTCGGTTGCGGTGTTGAAGTAGCCGGCGGTGCCAACGGCCGTCGCGGTATCGTTGGTGAGGTAGTGCCACAGCGTGAAGCCGTTGGCGTAAGCCAGCACGCTCAAGCGCTTGGGATCATAGGCCATTTTGGGGCGCTCCGTCAGTTTTCGTTGCAGGAGAAGGCGACGACGCCGCTGCCATCGATCAGGCACGCGCCCTGGCTCATCATGTTGTTGACGAAGTGGGCGGCGCGGTCACCGTGCCAGGTGATATCGGTCTTCACATCGGAGCCGACGGCATGGCCGACCGCGGTCTTGTGGTACCAGAAGCACCGGCGGATGCCGCCGCTCACCGGCAGCCCGGAGTGCGGGAGCCAGAGCGTGCCCAGCCAGCGCTTGGCCTGGGTTCCTTTCCACGGCAGATCGTCACCGCCGACGTAATCGGCATTTGCGAACTCCTCGACGTTGAGGAGGTCGCTCCACTGCTTCCAACCCACGATCGCGAAGCGCTGTCCGTCGTCCGGAACATCGGCCCCGCCCAGCGTCTCGAAGGCGGCCAGAATCTTCTCTTTGGTCAGGCCGTCGGTCGTGCCGCCGACGGTTGCCGTCACCGTCGCCAGCTGGTTGATGATGAGTTCATCGGTCTTCCGGCCGAGGGCATAGGCTCCGGCACGAGCAACGACCTGCTGCTCGTTGATGTTGGTCTTCAGTTCGTCGAGGCGATCGACCCAGTCGCCGGCGTAGTAGTCGTACAGCACGCACTCGACCGGCTGGTGATCGACGTTCATGACCGGCACCTTGCCGTGACGCGCTTTCGTCGCGGCGACGCCCTTACCCACTTTCTGGAAGGTTGTGGTCGCGCCAATGACCGCGTCCTTGACACGAACGGTGTTGCGAAGCTTCGAGCCCATCTGCTGGTACTGGATGTGCACTTCGGCTTCGAAATTCTTGATGAAAGCCTGATCGACAGATGTCGACATGCAAGAATCTCCTGATTCGTAATTGACCTGTGTTGCGAACGAAGCAGCGCTTGCCGGTTATGGTGGTGCCGCCGGCACATGCGCTTGCGCCATAACCGGGCCCGGTATCGGATCGATCCGGGTTGTCCGGTCGGCTTATCTCAGGGATGAGAACGATTTGTTGGGCCGCACGCCTGGAGCCCATTCCGCCTTCAGCGATTGCGGGAGGGCGCACCGCATCATAGCGTTCGCACTCAACCGCCTAATCCTGGTAAAGCTTGCGGAACCCTTCGCGCACCTTGTTGACGATGGCCGGATCCTGATCGCGCCAGTAGCGCGGATCGCGCATCAGCGTCTTCAGATCAGCCTCGGTCGCTACGCTCGCGCCGGCCTCACCTTCGCGGACCAGTCCGGGCTCGCCGTTGCTCATCAGGCGCTCCATGGCGAGCACGCCCTCGTATGTCGTCGACAAGGCATCAAACACGCGGTGCGGCAGGTTCGCACGGCCCCACGCATCGAGCTGGCGCGCCGTTTCCCGCCACCGCTGCTCGCCGCCGAAGTGTTTGACAAGACGCGTGACTTGCCCTTCCGTTTCGAACAGGGTCGCGATTTCGGTCACCATCGGCATCAGCCGTTCCGAGGCCAAGTCGTAAACGAGCTGCGCCTGCTCCTGCGAGAAGCCAGCTGCGTGCAGGCGGCGGTTAAGGTCCGCATCGCTCTCCAGAAGTTCGGTCTGGATCTTTATCTCGTAGTCCTCAGGCCGCGCCGGCAGCTCTCGCGCCGAAAGGCCGCTCAGCTTGCGTTCGAGTTCGACGTAGGACTTAACGAGTGCCTCGGCGCGCAGCTCGCCCTTTTCGTCGTCCCAGAACTTTTCTGGAATGCCGACGGGCCGCTCAGTGCCCGCGGCCTGCGCCGCTGCTTCGCTGTCGTCTCTGGCGAGCGAGCCTGCAACGGAGGCATCCGCCGTAACGTTCAGAAGGCTGTCGACAGTTTCGGCTTCTTTGGTTGACAGATCGTCGGTCACGTTTCCCTCTTGCGATTGTGCGGACCGCCCGTGCCTTTGGCGACGAGGGCCTCGACATAAAGAACCATCTGGCGCTGACCTTCGACGTAGCGCATGAGCGCTTCCGAGGCCTGCGGGCCGAGCGCCCGCTCCACGGTGAGCCGGCGGAGGTGGCCTAGAACCTGGCGCCCGTCGGCAGACAGGAAGCAGCGTGCGAAGACCGTTGCTAACTCTGCCTCACCGGCCGCGGTGCTAGGCTGTGCCTCGGCGCCGGAGCGGTCCGTGTCGAACCAGTCCCATCCCTGACTTGGTGGGCTCATTGGACCGCCTTCATGATGGCTTCCGGCAACCCTGAGGCCGCCAGCAAGGCGACACCCTCGTCAATGGCCGCGGGCGGATGGCTCAGTTCCTCCGGGACGCCGAGCGCACGTCCCAGCCAGCGCGCGGCGGCGACCTGGTCAACCGAGGCGATCGCCGCCGGCCCGAGCTTGCTCACGACATCGAGCCAGAGAAGCGTGTTCTGGATGTTCTGCTGCGCCTGATAGCGGGCCTGCGGCGAGCGGTATTCGAGGGCAACCGTACGACCATCGAGCGGGAAGTCGGGGATCTCGCCGCGGCGGCCGAGGATGGCCTGGGCGCGAGTGATCAGCGGCGACAACAACTCGCTCTGCAGCCGGCCGTAGGTCGCGCCCAGCACCCGCGCCATCTCCGCGGCGCGCTCCAGAACTTCCGTTGCCGTCATTCGCGGGCTGTTGACCTGGCCCAGGAAATCGACGAACAGGGCCTTGCGGATACGCGAGCGCAGTTGATCGAGAACGATCTCGGAGACATCGAACCGGCCCGGGGTCTGCAGCGGTGTGAGGCCGGCCGAGCCAACCGCCTTCGGAATGATGGTTCCGGGCACCAGCTTGATCGTCGCCGGGTTGATGACGCCATCATCGTCCGCCTGCCATATGCCCGTGACCGCGATCGAGGCGTTCTTGAGAACGAGTTCGACAACCTTGTTGGCGGTCTTGATGTCCGGCAGGGCCTTCATGACCGGTGAGCGCCCGTACGTCTCACCCGGTGCCTTGAGCCAGCGGAAATTGATGAACGGCGACGCGGCGAAGGTCCCTTCTGCGAGCACGGCCGGTGCCTGCTGCCGCAGCGCATCGAGCTCGGCAATCGCCATGTACCGGTAGGTTCCGGCCTCCGGCAGGACGGCTTCGATCACGCCCACTCTTGTGTCCGGCTCGTTGTCCATCGTGGTGACGATCCCGGGATGGGACACCGCTTGGGGAAAGCGCGCTAACAGCTGGGCAACGGTAAGCTCGGTGCGGCGGAACGTGGTGTCGAGACGCCCCGAGGGCCCCTCTTCGAGCAGCACCTGCGAGAGAGGAACGGCTGTGAAGCGAAACGCTGACGTTTCACCAGGCGCCGCCTCCTCAAACAAGAGAGATGCGCTACCCGCCGTCACCAGATCGAGGTAGCACTGGTGCATTTCGACGGCGAAGTTAGAGCGGTCGAAATGCGATTGAATGATCGTCGTCGCCCGCTCGAGCTCCGGACCGACCGCCCAGCGCTCGCCAGGCTCAATGTCGGGGCCGGAGGCAAAGCCGAACCAGCGCGCCCATGGCGGCGTCAACTGCGCCATCAGGCTGGCAGCGAGTTGATCCACCGCATCGGGCGCGGTGCCGTCGAACAGACGATCCGTCCGCCGAACCCCTTGCACCGACGCACGCACCGCGGTGTCGCGGCTGGGCAGGGCGTAATCGTAGCATTCCTGCCACAAGCTCTCCCAGCCAGAACGCCGCTCTCGGGCACGCTGATAGCGGCGGATTACGTCCTGAGGGTTGAGACCCGACATCGTCATGCTGACTCCGCGCACGGTTGAATTGGCGGCGCCGTTAAGAACAACGGCGAACGGTAGGGACACACGCAATACCCACTCGACAGGCGCTTCATCCTAGGAAAGATCACGGCCATCGCCGTGCGCCAGTAGCAGCGACGACGTTTGGACACAATTCGGCCCGTCGTATCTAGGACTATATTCATAGACGAGCGTGCTGTCAAGCGTCTCTTGCGTGGGCCGCGGCGCCAGCGCCAGGAGGTGGCGGTAGAGTTGCCAGGGCGTCAGGACGAACGGCGCCCTGATGCCAAGCACGCGCTTGACGATCTCCACGCAGGTCAACGGCCGAAACAGGGCCCCGCGCCGCGGCACTTCGGAGATCTGGGTCGCAACAACGGTAAATCCGCGCTCGCGGTACCAGTCGGTCACAACGGGCGGTGTTGCCGGCCGAACACTGCAAAGGAGCATCTGGTTGGATAGCGGGTCACAGACGATGGCGGTGTCGCCCTGGAACACCACCACGAAGCAGTGGCGGAAACCGGCGCGCAGCAGCTTGAGCCAGCGAATACCCGTCATGCCTGCAAAAACGACAAGAGCGGCAGCGGCCTCCTCGGTCAGGTCGGCAGGTGCGCCGTCAGCAGGCGGGATGCGCATCGCCATCAGGCTACTATTCCTTTCTCCTGCAGGACAGTCGTCAGCCGATCGATCGCCTGCTCCCACAGCCGGGCAGGTACTTCCTCCTCTGGACAGCGCGGATCAGGCGGACGCCCGGACACACCGAAGTGTCCCAGTACCGCGAGGTGACGGCGGCCAAGAAGTCCTTTCCTCTTCAAACTGACGGCTGCACGATATATGTCGTCTGGATCGCACGGGCGCACCGAAGCACCCGGAAGCGGTGCGAATCGCGCGCCCTGCCGACGAACGATCTGGCAGCGGGCGAACCAAAACCATGCCTCCTCGGCAGTCGCAAAGGGCTGTGTCGGGGAGTCCCCGCAGAACGATCGAGGCACGAAGCGTGTGGCGGTCACGGCCCGCGCGGTCCTTCCAATGGTTCGTCGTTAAGAATCCCTATATAGGAGGAAACTCCTGTTTGCAAGCAACATTTGAATTCGTTCCTAATGCATTCTGCCCTCGATTGCCTGATAATGTTCCCATGGTGAAGCACGCAGACATATGGCAGGCCATCGACACGCTTGCCGCGCGGCGCGGTCTTTCCGCCTCTGGCTTGGCCAAGCGGGCGCGCCTGGATCCGACAACGTTCAACAAAAGCAAACGGATGACGCGCGACGGCCGGCCGCGCTGGCCGAGCACGGAGAGCATCGCCAAGATCCTGGAAGCGACCGGAGCGACGCTCGGCGAGTTCACCAACTATGCGAGCGGCGGCAAAGCCTCAGGCGGCCTGCAAAACATTCCGCTGATCGGCATGGCGCAGGCCGGCGCTAAGGGATATTTCGATGATGCCGGCTACCCCGTCGGTGGGGCCTGGGAAGATGTCAACTTCCCGGAGATCGGCGACCCGCACGCGTATGCGCTTGAGATCAGCGGCGACAGCATGGAGCCCGTTTACCGCGACGGTGACATCGTCATCGTCTGTCCGCAGGCGAACGTCCGCCGCGGCGACCGCGTCGTCGTCAAGACCAAGGCCGGCGAGGTGATGGCGAAAATGCTGAAACGGCAGACCGCGCACAAGCTTGAGCTGAAGTCGCTGAACCCCGAGCACCCGGACCTCGTATTTTCGGACGAGGAGGTCGATTGGGTTGCGCGTATCCTTTGGGCCAGCCAATAACCCAGCCATGAGCGCGCGTACCGGCGGACTAATCCGCGGCGCGCGCGTCAGCCACCGGCGGCCAAGTCTTCGCCGGCAATCGCCCGGTCAATGAGCGTCACCGCTTCGTCGCGTCCGTAAAGGGCGATAAAGGTGCCCATCCGCGGCCCGTCGTCCTGACCTAACAGGATCTGGTAGAGGCTGCGAAACCACGCGCGCAGATCAGGAAAAACCGAGTGCCGTTTGCCGACCTCGTAGACGGCACTCTGGATCGCCTCGGAATCTGCCGGCGCCGGCAACGCACGCAGACTGGCGCCGAGGTCCGCAAGTGCCTCCTTCTCCGCCTCGCTCGCCACCCGGTAATTGAGGCGTGGCTTGACGAAATCGCGGTAATAGGCCAGCGCAAAGTCGAGCAAACGATCCCATAGAGGCGCCGTCTCGGGTGTCGTCGCCGGGTCATAGCTCGAAATATACCGCCACAGAACAGCCTTATCCTCGGTATGACAGACCGTCACGAGATTGAGGAGGATCGAGTAGCTCAATCGGCTTTCCTGCCGCGGCGGCTGGCCGTGATGGATGTGCCAGACGGGATTCTCGAGTTGGGCGGCGATTTCCTGGCGTGGAAACCGCGTCAAGCCCTCGATGTAGTCATCGACGTTCTTCGGGATGACATCGAAGTAAAGCCGCTTGGCACTGCGCGGCTTTTGAAACATGAAGAGGGTTAGACTTTCTTCAGGCCCATAGCGTAACCAGTCATCAACGGAAAGACCGTTGCCGCGCGACTTGGAGATCTTCTCGCCGCGCTCATCAAGAAACAGCTCGTAATTGAAGCCGGCCGGCGGCACCCCGCCTATGATCCTGCAGATCTGCGACGAAAGCCTAACCGAATCAATCAGGTCCTTTCCTGCCATCTCGTAATCGACGCCGAGCGCAGCCCAGCGCATCGCCCAGTCGACCTTCCACTGGAGCTTGCACCGACCACCCGTGACCGACGTTTCGATTTCCTCCCCGTCATCATCGAGATAGACGATCGTTCCCGCCTCGGCATCCCACCGCCGCAACGGCACCTGCAGCACGCGGCCGGTCTTGGCGCACACGGGAAGAAACGGGCTGTAGGTTGCTTGGCGTTCGGAGCCGAGCGTGGGCAAAACGATGTTGGCGACGGCGTCATAGTGTTTGAGAACGGTGCGCAGCGCCGCATCGAAGCGGCCGCTCCGGTAATACTCGGTTGCGCTCGCGAATTCGTACTCGAAGCCAAAGCGATCGAGGAATGCACGCAAGCGGGCGTTGTTGTGCTCACCGAAGCTGGGATGGGTGCCGAAGGGATCCGGCACCGTCGTCAGCGGCCGACCTAAATGCTCCGCGAGCATCCCTTGGTTTGGCACGTTCCCAGGCACACTGCGCAACGCGTCCATGTCATCAGAAAATGCCAAGAGCCGCGTCGGCAGGTCGGAGAGCTGCGCGAACGCGTGGCGCACCATCGACGTGCGCACGACCTCGCCGAAAGTGCCGATGTGCGGCAACCCCGATGGGCCATATCCGGTTTCGAACAAGACGTAACCCTTCGCCGGCGGCTGGTCAGCGAACCGATCGAGAAGCGTGCGCGCTTCAACGAAAGGCCAAGCGCGCGCATTCGCGGCGGCCGCGCGAACGGCAGAGGGTTGGGTGGGCGCTTCATCAGGCAAAGCTTTGCCTCCTCATCGGCAGTCACGGCCGAGCGGCCTGCGTCTGCCTTAGCATGCGGGCCGAACGGGATCGAGACCTGCACTCTCCTGTCAATCGTTCACTGGCCAGATCGGCCGACCGCTGCCGGGTAACCCGTAGCGGGACCATTTCCGCGTGACGAGTTCAACGACCTCCTCACTCATCTTGAGCTTGCGCCCCCACGCTCGATCCGTCTCGGGAAACGCCTTCTCGGTCGCGTCGATCCCCATCTTGCTGCCCAACCCCGAGACGGGCGAGGCGAAGTCGAGATAGTCGATCGGTGTCCGCTCAACCATGGTCACGTCGCGTGCCGGGTCGACATTGGTCGAAACCGCCCACACGACGTCGGTCCACTGGCGAACGTTGATATCGGCATCAACGACGATAACAAACTTCGTGTACATGAACTGCCTGAGGAAGGACCAGACCGCCATCATCACCCGCTTGGCATGGCCGGGGTAGGCTTTGCGCATCGAGACGACGGCAACCCGGTACGAACACGCCTCGGGCGGCAGCCAGAAATCGACGATCTCCGGAAACTGCTGCTGCAGCAGCGGCACGAAAACGTCATTGAGCGCCTCGCCAAGGACCGAAGGCTCATCCGGCGGCCGGCCCGTGAAGGTCGACAGATATATCGGCTCGCGACGCATGGTGATCGCGCTCAAGTGAAAGACGGGGAAGCGCTCGACCGCATTATAGTAGCCGGTGTGGTCGCCGTAGGGCCCCTCGTCGCCTTCCTCGTCCAGCGACACGTGCCCTTCAAGGACAATCTCGGCCTCCGCCGGCACCTTGATCGGCACCGTCTTGCAGTCGACCAGTTCCACTTTCGCCCCGCGCAGAAGGCCGGCGAACTGGTATTCCGAGAGCGTGTCGGGTACCGGCGTAACCGCAGCGAGGATGGTTCCGGGATCGGCCCCGATTACGGCCGCCGCCGGCAGCGGGTCGGAGCGCACGCCCTTCCAGCGGGCGTGATGCTGGGCGCCGCCGCGATGCTTGAGCCAGCGCATCAGCGTCGTCCGCTGATCACTCAGTTGCATCCGGTAGATGCCGAGGTTGAACGCGTCGCGCTTGTCGCCGCCGCGCGCACCGGCAGTAGGCCCTTGGGTCACGACCAGCGGCCAAGTGATCAGAGGCGCCGGTTCACCCGGCCAGCAGGTCTGGATCGGCAGCCGGGTGAGATCAATGTCATCGCCCTCGATCACCACCTCCTGGCACGGCGCGCGGCTGACGCTGCGCGGGTGCATCGCCATCACAGTCTTCAGAAGCGGCAGCATGTCGAGCGCCTCGCGCCAACCGCCGGGAGGTTCCGGCTGGCGCAGGAACGCCAGCATCTCCCCCACTTCGCGCAATTGATTGGGCGCGCGGTTCATACCCCAGGCCACCCGCTCCACGGTCCCGAACAAGTTGGCGAGCACAGGCATCGCATAGGCTGAGCCGTCGGGCCGGACCACGTTCTCGAACAGAACCGCCGGTCCCTGCTCGGCCAACAAGCGAGTTTGGATCTCGGTAATCTCCAGGACCGGGGAGACCGGCTCGCGGACTCGCTTGAGGCGACCGTTTCGTTCGAGGTGTTCGATAAATGCGCGCAAGGACTGATATGCCATGGGAGTCGCCATCGCCGGGACATTTGCCTCCCTGAAGCCAAAGGCAACACCGCCTCGGTGTCAACGCGCTTCACTCAGCCAGCCGCGAGCGTCGCGCCCGCGATTGTAGCGGAAGCTGGGATCAGGCTCTGTTCTTTCGTCTGCCGCTCCCGTAAACCATGCCTCTCGTCAAGGACGCTCAAGCGCAGAAGCCGCTCGTCCGCTTGCCACCAACCGGCAGAGAAGCCGATGGAATTCTTTCGCGTCTACAGTCGGGTGCTCGGCTTGCTCGCGCCGGAGCGGCGGCTCGCCATCACCCTTGTCGTGGCCAACGTTGCGGTCGCCGTCCTTTATTACGTCGAACCGTTCCTCTTTGGCCGCATCATCGACGTTCTCGTCAAAGGCAACCGTGCGCAGCCAAGCGAGACTTGGTCTGCCAGCATGCGGCTGCTCGCCGTATGGAGCGTTGTGGGGTTGAGCGGCATCGTGGCCAGCATGCTGGTGGCACTCCATGCCGACCGGCTGGCGCATCGACGCCGGCTGGCGGCGATGGCGACGTTCTTCGGCCATGTCCTGACGCTTTCGCCTGCCTACCATGCCGGTTCGCATTCCGGCCGGCTGCTGAAGATAATGCTGACCGGCGTCGACAATCTGTTCGGTGTCTGGCTGTCCTTCTTCCGCGAGCATCTTGCAACGTTCGTGGCGCTTGTCGTCCTGCTGCCGTTGTCGTTCTTCCTCAACTGGCGACTCGCCCTGCTGCTGGTCGTGCTGATCGTCGTCTTTGCCATCCTCACAACTTTCGTGATCCGCAAGACCGAGCACGCCCAGGGCCTGGTCGAGGAATACCATTCGAAACTGGCGCTCAGGGCCGGCGACGCGCTCGGCAACATCCCGCTGATCCACTCCTACGCCCGGCTGTCGGCGGAGGCGCGCACGCTCGGATTCGTCATCCGCCGCGTGCTGGCCGCCCAGTATCCGGTGCTGAACATGTGGGCGCTGGTGAGCGTGCTGACCCGGTCCGCCTCAACCATCACGGTGATCACCATTTTCGTCCTCGGTACGTGGTTGAACCTGCGTGGCCTTGCCTCGGTCGGCGAGATCGTCAGCTTCATGGGCTTTGCCACCATGCTGATCGGCCGTCTGGAGCAGGCGATGGGTTTTGCCAGCCGGCTGTTCTTTCAGATGCACGGCCTCGGCCAGTTCTTTGCCGTCCTCGATACACGGCCCACCGTAACCGAGAAGCCTGGCGCGATCTCGATTGACCGGGTTGCAGGGGCGGTCAGTTTCGAGGACGTGAGTTTCTCCTATGACGGCGTCACGCCCGCCGTCTCGTCCCTGTCGTTCAGCGTTCCGCCCGGCACCACGGTCGCCCTTGTCGGCAGCACAGGCGCCGGCAAGAGCACGGCAATGGCGTTGCTGCACCGCCTTGCCGATCCGAGCGCGGGCAGGATCTGCATCGACGGCATCGACATCCGCGACCTCACGCTTGACTCGCTCCGCCGCAACATCGGCGTCGTGTTTCAGGAATCGACGATGTTCTACCGCTCGATCGCCGACAACCTTCGCGTCGGCCGGGCCAACGCAACTGATGAAGACCTTGTGCGGGCGGCCTCGCTTGCAGAGGCGCACGACTTCATCCAGAACCAGCCGCGCGGCTACGATACCCTGGTCGGCGAGCGGGGCACCACGCTTTCAGGCGGCGAACGCCAGCGGATCGCGATTGCCCGCGCGCTCTTGAAGGACCCGCCGATCCTGATCCTCGACGAAGCGACGAGCGCCCTTGATGCGGCGACCGAGGCGCGCGTGCAGCGGGCACTCAAGAAGCTGATGCACGGGCGGACCACCTTTGTCATCGCGCATCGGCTGTCCACCATCCGCGATGCCGACCTCGTCCTCGTTTTCGGGGACGGGCGCATCATCGAGCGCGGCAGCCCGGCCGAGCTGCTGGCGGCAGACGGTGTCTTCGCCACACTGGTCCGAACCCAGCTCCAGGTCGCGGCCGCCCACCCAAATCCCGCACCCCACCCTGACTCAGCGCCGTAGGGCTGCGGCAGTTCCGGAATCTGGCGGCCTGCAGCGTGATGCGCGGGCATCGAAGGTCCCAGGTCACTGCCCCCTGATCGCGAAAGCCCTATCTTTAGCCGAATGTTTACGGATCACAACTAGTATAAATTGTACTTAATTCCGGCCCTCTCCAAATAGGGGGGGTCCCCAGGGTTTCGTCTCGCTCGCCCTTCGTGTAGGTTCCCCAGCCGATCGATCAGGAGAAGTTGATCATGTTCTTGCGCAAGCGCGTTTTGGTGACCGGCGGCGCCGGATTCGTCGGCTCGCACCTCTGTGAACGGCTGCTCGACATGGGCTGCGACGTCATTTGCGTCGATAACTTCCTTACCGGCAACAAGGACAACATCGCGCATATGATCGGCAGGCCGTTCTTCGAGGTCCTGCGCCATGACGTGACGTTTCCTCTCTATGTCGAGGTTGATCAGATCTACAACCTCGCATGCCCGGCATCCCCGGTTCACTATCAGGCCGACCCGGTGCAGACGACTAAGACCAGCGTTCACGGCGCCATCAACATGCTGGGCCTCGCCAAGCGGACCCGGGCCCGCATTCTCCAGGCCTCCACGAGCGAGGTTTACGGCGATCCGCAGATCCACCCGCAGCCAGAGGAATACCGCGGCGCGGTCAATCCGATCGGCATTCGCGCCTGCTACGACGAGGGCAAGCGCTGCGCCGAGACGCTCTTTTTCGATTATCACCGCATGCACCAGCTCGATATCCGCGTCGTGCGCATCTTCAACACCTACGGGCCGCGCATGCATCCGCACGATGGCAGGGTTGTTTCGAACTTCATCATCCAGGCGTTGACCGGCCAGAAGCTCACGCTGTACGGCGACGGCAGCCAGACGCGTTCTTTCTGCTTTGTCGATGACCTAGTGGAAGGCCTGTTGCGGTTGATGAACACCGAGGGCGATATCTATCGACCGGTCAACATCGGCAATCCGGGCGAGTTCTCGATCCGTCAGTTGGCAGAAATGGTCATCGAGATGACCGGCTCGACTGCCGGGATGGAATTCCGGCCGCTGCCGGCGGACGACCCCCTGCAGCGCTGCCCAGACATCACCCGCGCGCGCGAACTGCTCGGCTGGCAGCCGACCATTCCGCTCAAGCAGGGCCTGGCACGAACGATCGAGTATTTCCGCTCGGTTGTGCGGTCGGGACAGATCAGCGCGGCAATTGCCGAAACGAACCGGCAGGCACCCGTCACCGCGGCGGCGGCGCCAACGTCAGCACGATCAAGCGCAGCTTAAGCGTAGACTGAAGATCGTTCCGCAGAAAGGAAGGCTGGCCGTCCTCAGGGACGGCGCTGCCTTCGCGCACCGACTATCGGAAATCGGGGAATCGGATCATGACCACCTCTGCTCCGCAGCGCGTCCTCGTCACCGGGGGCGCGGGCTACGTCGGCAGCCATGCCTGCAAGGCTCTCGCCCAGGCCGGCTACCTTCCCGTGACTTACGACAATCTTTCCACCGGCAACCGCTGGGCGGTGCGCTGGGGACCGCTTGAGCTCGGCGACATTCTTGATCCTGAGCGCTTGCAGGAAGTCTTCCAGCAGTACCGCCCAGTCGCCGTCATGCACTTCGCCGCGTTGGCGCTGGTCGGCGAATCGATGCAGGCGCCCGCACTCTACTACCGGAATAACACGGTCGGCGCCCTCAACGTCGCCGACGCCGCCGTCGCCCACAGTGCGCGTGCGTTCGTCTTTTCCAGCACCTGCGCGACCTATGGCGAGCCGGCGGAGGTGCCGATCCCGGAGACGACGCCGCAGCACCCGGTCAACCCGTATGGAGCCAGCAAGCTGATGATCGAGCGGGTGCTGGCCGATTACGAAATGGCCTACGGTCTGCCGCACGCGTGCCTACGCTACTTCAATGCTGCAGGTGCTGACCCAGAAACCGAGATCGGCGAGTGCCGCGTGGTCGAGACGCACCTGATTCCGCTGGTGCTTGATGCGATCCTCGGCACCCGGCCCCCACTCAGGATCTTTGGCACCGATTATCCGACACCTGATGGCAGCGCCGTGCGCGACTATATCCACGTCGCCGACTTGGCCGACGCCCACGTCGCCGCACTAAAGCATCTTATTGCTGGCAAAGGCTCTCTTAAGCTCAACCTCGGTACTGGCCGCGGCTATTCCGTGCGCGAGGTCGTCGCATCCGCGGAGGCCGTAACCGGACGCAAGGTGCCGTTGTCGTACGCTCCCCGCCGGCCCGGCGATCCGCCTGCGCTCGTTGCCGCACCAGGCCGCTCGGTCGAAGTCCTGGGCCTTGCGTTTCGGCATTCGTCATCGCTTGAAGCCGTTATCGAAACGGCGTGGCGCTGGCACCAGCACCTTCATGCCACTCAGCGCGCGGCCGCCACTTCATAGGGCAGGCGTAATTGCCGCCGCTGCGACCGGCCGGTTGTCGGCATCAACGAGAACGATGCGAGGCTGCCAGCCGGCCGCCAGCGTTCGTGGCACCATCGCGTAAGCGGCGATGATAATCAGATCGCCCGGCCGAGCCAGATGTGCGGCGGCACCATTTATTTGGATGGTGCCGGTCTCTGCCTCGCCTTCGATCACGTAGGTTTCGAAGCGCGCGCCGTTGGTGATGTTGTAGATTTGGACCTGCTGAAACGCGACAAGATCCGCCCGCGCCATTAGGGCGCGATCGATGGTAATGCTGCCTTCATAATGCATGTCGGCCGCAGTCACCGTTGCCCGATGGATCTTTGCCGTCAGGACCGGCACCAGCATTGGCTCGGGCGCTGAGCCCATCTTGAAACACTCCTCATCAGCTCGCTGTTCGCCCGCTCCGCGCGGCGGCACTATAGTGAGGTCGGTCCGCTGCCGCCAGCGGAAGCGCCACCGGTCTGGCGCAGAGCCTCGCCCACCACCATGGCGACGGCAACCGCGACATTCAACGCACGAGCCCCTGGCTTCAGCGGGATTCGAACGCGCGCCTCTACTTCTGCGTGCACGTCAGCCGGCACACCGCCGCTTTCCCGCCCCGCGAGCAGGATGTCGGTATCACGATAGGCGAACTCCGTGTAGACGCATTCGGCGCTCGTCGTCAGAAGCACGAGCCGTGCCGGAACCTTGTGAAAGGCGCGAAATGCGGCCCAGTTGGGATGGCGTTCGATCGTTGCAGCCGCGAGGTAGTCAAGACCGGCGCGGCGGAAGTGCCGATCCGAAAGCACGAAACCACAGGGCTCGATCAGATCGACCGCAAGGCCGAAACAGACCGCGGTGCGAATGATCGTGCCGGCATTCTGCGGGATATCGGGCTGGTAGAGGGCAATGCGCATACTTAGCACCGGGATAGCGCTGCGGGCGAGAGAGCAGCCTAGCTGCTCAAGCAGAGGAGTTTTTCCCGCGCTGCAGCATAGGCCTTTTCACCTTTGCGGCTTTGGCTTATATGGGAGGGTCGGATATTCGGCGCCTGTGCGCCGGCGGGGCGCCGGATTGTGTTCCGGAAATGGGTTGCGGGATAAACAGCTTGGCCATCACCGGGGTGGCCGGCGGGTTGCGAAAGGGGTGGGCAGGCGCGAGCTCAAGAACCAAGCGCCCTCTTGCCTTCTTTCCTGCGCAACAAAGCTGCGAGGGGGTGCCAGCACCCCTGGACAAGAAACACGGAAGAGGGTTTCCATGGCAGACTCCACACTGGCTTCTCCTCATGCCGCGGACGACGAGGAGACACGGCGCGATTTTCTTCTGATCGCGACCAGCACCGTTGCCGCGGTTGGCACCGCATTTGCTGCGTGGCCATTCATCGATAGTCTCAACCCAGCACGCGATACACTCGCAGTTGCGATCACCGGGGTTGACTTGTCGCCGATTGCGGTAGGGCAAGCGATCACGGTCATTTGGCAAGGCAAACCGGTGTTCATTCGCCACCGGACTGCAGCTGAGATCACAGCGGCGCGCGACGTCAACGTCGACCAGCTTCCCGATCCTCAGCCGGACAGCGCCCGCGTCGAAAAGCCGGAATGGCTCGTTGTCGTCGGGGTCTGCACGCATCTCGGGTGTATTCCTCTCGGCCAGCGACCGACCGATGCCAAGGGCGACTACGGCGGCTGGTTCTGCCCGTGCCACGGATCGCACTACGATTCCTCGGGGCGCATCCGCAAAGGACCGGCGCCCGCCAATCTTGCGGTTCCGCCGTACCGGTTCCTCGACGACAATCGTATCGAAATCGGCTGAGAGTTTTCTGTCATGGACGCCAAAACCTGGAAGAATCCCATTATCGCATGGGTCGACAAGCGATTGCCGATCTTTACGATGATGCAGCACGATCTTGTCGACTATCCGACCCCAAGAAACCTCAACTACTGGTGGAACTTCGGATCGCTCGCCGGGATCGTCCTGGTAATCATGATCGCGACTGGCGTCGTGCTGGCGATGCATTACACGCCACACACCCAGCACGCGTTCGAGAGTGTCGAGCGCATTATGCGTGACGTCAACTATGGTTGGCTATTGCGCTATCTGCACATGAACGGCGCCTCGATGTTCTTCATCGTCGTTTACATCCACATGTTTCGCGGCTTGTATTACGGTTCCTACAAGGCGCCGCGGGAACTCTTGTGGCAGATCGGCGTGATCATTCTGTTGGCTATGATGGCGACTGCGTTCATGGGCTACGTGTTGCCATGGGGGCAAATGAGCTACTGGGGCGCCAAGGTCATTACCAACCTCTTCTCAGCTATCCCCCTCGTGGGTGATGCCATTGTGACTTGGCTGTGGGGTGGCTTTGCGGTCGACAATCCGACGCTCAATCGGTTCTTCGCGCTTCACTACCTCCTGCCCTTCCTCTTGTTTGCTCTGGTTTTCTTGCATTTGGTTGCATTGCACACCAGCAAGTCAAACAATCCGCTTGGCATTGATGTCAAGGGCCCGCAGGATACCATTCCTTTTACACCGTACTACACGGTTAAGGATATGTTCGGCCTGGGCGCGTTCTTGATTTTCTACCTGGCGTTCGTGTTCTTCGCACCGAACTTCTTCGGGGAGCCGGACAACTACATCAAGGCAAACCCGATGCAAACTCCGCCGCATATCGTACCGGAATGGTATTTTCTGCCGTTCTATGCGATCTTGCGGGCGATTACGTTCGATATCCTGTTCATTCCGGCAAAGCTCCTGGGCGTGATTGCAATGTTTGCCGCGGTGTTAGTTCTTTTGTTCCTGCCGTGGCTTGACCGCTCGGCGGTGCGCAGCGCCCGCTTCCGCCCGATCTACAAGCAGGTGTTCTGGCTGTTCGTCGCCGACTGCATTCTGCTTGGCGTCGTCGGCGGCCATCCGCCGGAAGGAGTATGGGTGCCGCTCGGCCAAGCGGCGACAGCTTTCTACTTCGCCTTTTTCCTCGTCATTATGCCGCTGCTCAGTTTCATCGAACGGCCGCGCCCGCTCCCGTCGAGCATCAGCGCGGCAGTCACCGGCAAGGGCGTGGGCATTTCGGCGCATGGGGTTGCAGAATGAAACGGAAAACCTTGGCGGCAGCGTTCGCAACGCTGCTGTTTACGACCGGGGCCGCCGTCGCGTCGGAGGCACCGAAGCTTCCCGCCCAATCCTGGAGTTTCTCGGGAACGTTTGGGACCTTCGGGCGGCCGGATCTGCAACGCGGCTTCCAGGTCTACAAGCAGATCTGCTCGTCCTGCCATGCCGCTCACCTGTTGGCGTACCGCAATTTGACCGACATTGGGTTCACGCCGCAGCAGGTAACAGACTTTGCCGCCGACTTTGAGGTCGAGGATGGACCCAATGACGAGGGTGAGATGTTCACCCGCAAGGCAGTCGCAGCCGACCGCTTCGTCAAGCCATTCCCGAATGAGGCAGCCGCTCGGGCTGCCAACAACGGCGCCTACCCGCCAGATCTGTCCCTGATGACCAAGGCTCGGGTCGGCGGTCCGGACTACGTTTACGCGCTGCTGACGGGCTACAAGGAGGAGCCACCGGCCGGGTTCGCGCTGATGGAGGGGATGCACTATAATGAGTATTTCCCTGGGCATCAGGTCGCGATGGCACCGCCCCTCTCCGAGGGCGGGGTTGATTACGCCGATGGCACCACGGCAACGGTCGAGCAGATGGCTAAGGACGTGGTGACGTTCCTCTCCTGGGCCGCTGAGCCAGAGATGGAGGTGCGGAAGCGGCTGGGCGTCAAGGTGATGATATTCCTAGTCGCCCTGACTGCCCTCCTCTTTGCGCTCAAGCGCAAAATCTGGTCGGACGTGCATTAGGCTTGCTTGTCGCTACTGGAGGCCGTCCAGGCGGCTCTTCAGGCGCGTAAAAGACGCGAGAAGCGCGCTTCGGGAAGAGCCCCACCGTGACGGTGGGGCTTTTTTTGTCCTTTTGGCTTGCATTTTGCCCTGCCATCCCGCATCCTCCTGCGAATGCGACGCAACGAAAGGAATTGGATCAGGGAATGAAGGGAAAAAACCCAGTGCTGAACACGCTGCGATGGAGCCTCGCCGTGATGGCCCTCGCAGTCCCGCTTGTCGCGACAACCGACGCAGCGATCGGCTCCCGGCCGGACCGCGACGACGTCGCTTTTGTCGAACATGGCGAAGCCTCCTGGTATGGCCCCCGCTTCCATGGCCGCAAGACCGCAAGTGGCGTTCGTTTTGACCAGAACAAGCTGACCGCGGCGCACCGGAACCTGCCGCTGGGAAGCGAAGTGACGGTTACCAACCTCGAAAATGGGCAGTCGGTACAGGTCGAGATCAACGACCGCGGTCCGTACATCGATGGCCGCATCATCGACCTGTCCAAGGCCGCCGCCCGCCAGCTGGGCATGATCCACGATGGCGTCGTGCCGGTGAAGGTCGAAGCCACGACCGAGCAAATGACTATCACGAGCCGCGACTCCGGCCACGACGTCTAAGTCAACGGCACTTTGAGCAGCGCTTCCACCCCTTCCGCTCGGCCAAGTTCGGGCGGGACGGGCGGTCGCGTCGCTTCGCCTCGACAGGGATCGGGCAAGGCGCGCGCGTGCCCTCGCCTGTTTCTTTCGAGGCGCAGCCGGCTTTTGCTTGCCTCGGATTGCCAACTTGGGAAGACTGAAGCGCCGGTGCCCGGCCGAAGACCACCGGCAGCTGAGCCGTTGGATCAGGCAGCGGAAGGACGGCGGCAATGACGGTGCACAAGCTGCATGCGGACCCGCACGCATTCATACCGGAGATGATTGCGCGGCGGGCAGCCGCGGTTCTCGGCGCCGACATGGATCCCTCGTTTCCTGCCCGCGTCGAGAACGTCTTGCAGCGCAGCCCGTCGACGCGGCCCGAGGTGGTTTGCTCGCAGGACGCTCTTGCCTCCTTCGTCGTCGCCGCCGCTCATCTCGGTGCCGAAATTGCGGCCTCGCAGCGGCAAAGCTTCGGCACGGCGGACGCTCGCCTGCTGGCCGATCACTTGGCGCGGGCAATGGGGGTTGATCCTGGCATTTCGGCCGACCACGAGCGAATCGTGGAAACCGTCGCCTACTCAATAGCGAACAGCAGCGACGAGGGTTGAGGTGGCCGAGGGCGCAGGGCCAGTGATGCCGCGAACGCCGGCGGATGAGCATCCCGACGCCCGTCTCGATCGCCATTTCGAGCGGCTGCAGAACCGGCTGCACCCGCGCGTGGCAGCCCCATTCGCAAGGCTGCGCCAGCCGCATTTGCGCTGGCTGCGGCTGCCGCTTGGCGTTGCCTTGATTGCGGGCGGCTTTCTCGGTTTTCTTCCCGTGCTTGGGTTTTGGATGCTGCCGCTCGGCGTCTTGCTGTTGGCACAGGACATCCCATTCCTGAAGCGGCCGACGGCACGAGCCCTTGACGGCTGCCATCGGCGCTGGGATGCGTTGCGCCGCCGGCTGGCAAAGCCGCGGTAGGCTGTTAGCCGCAACGGCGTCAGCCGCGCAGGCGGTAAACGATCTCTGAGCCCTTGCTGACGAGGGAAGCAGCAATCCAGCGACCATCGTCATCGTAGGTGACGCTTCCGGTGATGATGCCACTGACCCGGTAGCGCGTCGCCGCGCGCGTTGTCGCCTGCACCGGAACCGTGATCCGCTCGCGGCCGGCGACCACCTGCTCCTTCACCCTGCCGCGCTTCGGGTCGATCAGCAAACGACGTTCGATAACCCGCGGCGTCCAATAGCTGCCGACGAGGATATCCGAGGGCGCCATCACCATGCCCTTGGCCGTGGAAATCGCAAAACCGTCGGGCCGCGCATCGCCAAGAACGCGGAATCGAGCGCCATCGTCGTCAGTCTCGCTTTCGAAACGAACAAGCTGGTCGCCCACGTAGGTTTCGATGCCGAGGTGGCGATAGCGGAACACGACAACGGCCAGAACGCTGACGACAACATCAATCCGCGTTTCGACCTGCAGCCGGTGGTCGGTGAGGCGGAAATCGACCTCGTGCCGCCCGACGACACCGTCCCCGCGCAGAACGTCGAACCGGATGCCACCTGGAGCGACATCTGCGAGAAGCTGCGCCCAGCCCGGCTTTCGGAGCGCCGAGAGGCCCCCCGCTGCCGCCGCTCCAACTCCCGTTAGTAGTACGCGCCGGCGGGTTAGGGCTTGCGCCTTGTAATTGATGGTCCCAGGCATCTCCGCGAGTTCCTCAAATCTCTCATGTCGCCAGCTGCGGTGCGATCTGACGCCCGCCATGCTACACTCCGAGCGGTGCCGGCGCCGACCCGCGCACCGGAGGGAGGAAATACGCATGGCGACCATGGCAACGCCGATCTGCGCTTTCGGCTGGAAGGCGAAGGAGTTTACGCTCAAGGATGGCTGGGGCAATTCGTTTCGCCTGCACGATCTGCGCGGGCCGAGCGGTACGCTGGTCATGTTCATCTGCAATCACTGCCCGTATGTGCAAGCCATCGCGCCCAGGATTGCGCGTGATGCCCTTGAGCTGCAGAAGCGCGGTATCGGCGTGGTTGCGGTGATGCCCAACGATTACCGGCGCTATCCCGAGGACTCGCCGGAGCACATGCGCGCGTTCGCGACCGAACAGGGCTTTTCGTTTCCCTACCTCGTCGACGAGACGCAAGCTGTCGCGCGTGCCTACGGCGCCGTTTGCACGCCCGATTTCTTCGGCTTCAACCGGGAGATGGAGCTGCACTACCGCGGCCGTCTCGATGCATCCCGCATGGCGCCGGTGGCCGATGCGCGGCGCGAGCTGTTCGAGGCGATGATGCAGATCGCCGAGACGGGCCATGGGCCCGCCGAGCAGACCGCATCCATGGGCTGCTCCATCAAATGGCGCGAGGAAGCGTAAATGGCCGTCCTTACCGTCCGGCCACTGTCATGCCGTCAATGCGCACCGTCGGCGCATCGATGCCGTAGCGGAAGGTGAGGTCGCTGGCCGCACTGAGACGCGCGAACATGTCGATGAGATTCCCCGAGACCGTGACCTCGCTCACCGGATAAGCGGGCTCACCATTGACGATCCAATAGCCAGACGCGCCGCGGCTGTAATCGCCGGTCACGCCATTGACGCCGAAGCCAATGAGTTCGCTTACCAAGAGCCCCTCTCGGATATCGGCCATCAACTCCTGGGGCGTGACCGCGCCTGCTGCAAGGTACAGGTTGCTGGCAGAAGGTGAAGGCGGGCTCGAAGGACCGCGGGTCGCGCGGCCGTTGCTCGCAAGACCCAGCTGGCGCGCCGAGCGCAGGTCGAGCAACCAAGCGGTCAGTCGGCCCTGGTCAACCAGGTCCATCGGCTGCGCGGCGAGCCCCTCGGCATCGAACGGGCGCGACCGCAGGCCACGCCGGCGCAATGGATCGTCGGTGATGGTGATCTCGGGTGAAAAGATCAGCTCGCCCAGCCGGTCCTTGAGGAAGGTCGTCCCGCGGGCAACCGCACTGCCGTTGATCGCCATTGCCAAGTGGCCCAGAAGGCTGCGCGCCGCGCGCTGTTCGTAGACGACCGGTACCTTGGCGGTCGTGGCCTTGCGCGGGTGAAGCCGCCGCACGGCGCGCTCCCCCGCCGTTCGCCCGAGGGCTGCAGCGGCCGGAAGATCGTCCTCGTAAACCGCCGCCGCGCTGTCGTAGTCCCGCTCCATGGCCGTGCCGGCTCCGGCCAGGACCGACACGCTGAGCCCGTGACGGGACCTTCGGTGCGCCCGCGCCATGCCGTTGCTGCCTGCCAACAGAATGACGTCCATCCCCCAGCTCGCCTCGGCGCCTTCCGCGTTGGTGACGCCGACAACATCGAGGGCGGCCGCCTCACAGGCGAGCGCCTTGGCGCTCAAGCTCTCGACGGTAGGCTCGGCGGGGCAGAAAGCGTCGACGTCGACCGCATCACCCGCAACTTCGTGCGGCGCAGCGAGGCCGCAGAATGGGTCTTCCGGCACGCACGCCGCCACGGCAAGCGCGCGCTCGACGAGCGTCCCGAGCGCATCGGCGCTGAGATCCGACGTCGAGACGATCGCCTGTCGGCGGCCCAGGAACACACGCAGACCGATCTCCGTGCTCTCGGCGCGCTCGAGTGTTTCCTGTTTCCCCAGCCGACACGAGACAGCGAGCGAGCGCGCATGCACGAGTTCTGCGTCAGCCGCCTCGGCACCAGCCGCGAGCGCCCTCTGGATCAATCCGTTCAAGTCATCGAGTGCCGCAGCGGCACTCGGTTCTTCTGGTAGACCGACGATGCTCGTCAACCCCACGTGGTAGACCCTCCATGGTTGCCATCGCTGGCGAAATCAGCAGCCGCTTCATTCGTACGCAACGCAATTGTCACAGCCCGACCGCGTGCCAATATCGACATCAACAAAGCGGTTGTCAGGCTTCGGCGTTTCCGTGTAACCGGTCGCGGGGTGCGTCGCCATCCTTGATGCCGGCAGGCGGCAAGCTGCGCAACCATAGAGATTGAGGCACGATTGGACCAGATCAACCCTCCTGTCGGCTCGCTGCAGCCGCGTCCAACCATCTCGCGGCTGCCGCTGGAATCAGCGGTGGTCCGCTTTGCGGGCGACTCCGGTGACGGCATCCAGTTGATTGGCAACCGTTTTGCGATCGAGACGGCGCAGAGCGGCAATGACCTCGCGACCTTTCCGGACTTCCCTGCCGAGATCCGAGCGCCGGTTGGCACCACGTTCGGGGTTTCAGCGTTCCAGATCAATTTCGGCGCCAGGTTGATCAAGACATCGGGCGACGCACCGGATGTCTTGGTCGCGCTCAATCCGGCGGCCCTCAAGGTTGAACTCCCGAACCTGAAGCGCGGCGGCACCGTGATCGTCGATACCGGCAGCTTCTCCGAGCGCAACCTGCGCAAGGCTGGCTATGCCGGCAATCCCCTAGCCGACAGCACGCTCGCCGATGGCCGTACGATCGAGATCGACATCTCGCGCCTGACGCTGGAAGCGGTCAAGCCGTTGGGTCTGTCGCAGCACGATGCGCTCCGCTGCAAAAACATGTGGGTGCTGGGGCTGCTGTACTGGATGTACGGCCGCGAGCGCCAGTCGACGATCGCTTGGCTCGGCAAGCGGTTCGCGTCCGATCCGCTTGTGGCCGAAGCAAACGTCGCGGCGTTGAATGCCGGCCACGCGTATGGCGAAACGTCCGAGGTGGCCGGCGACATCACCGGGTTCAGCGTCGCCCCCGCACCACTGCCGCCCGGCACCTACCGCTCCGTGACCGGTGCCGACGCGCTTGCCTGGGGCCTCGTCGTCGGCGCCCACTTGGCCAGGCTCAAACTCTTCTTCGCGTCGTACCCCATCACACCGGCATCTCCGGTTCTCCACCTATTGGCGCGTCAATCCGAGCTCGGCGTGACCACGCTGCAGGCGGAGGACGAGATTGCCGCTGTCTGCGCCGCGATCGGCGCTTCGTTTGCGGGAGCCCTCGGTGTCACGTCGAGTTCCGGCCCCGGCATGGCATTGAAAAGCGAGGCCATCAGCCTCGCCGTTGCTGCTGAACTGCCATTGGTGATCCTCAATACCCAGCGTGCCGGCCCTTCGACCGGTCTTCCCACCAAGACCGAGCAGTCCGACCTCAACCAGGCCCTGTACGGCCGTCATGGCGAGGCGCCGCTGGCGGTGCTGGCGGCGCGTTCGCCGGCTGACTGTTTCGATGTTGCCGTCGAGGCGGTCCGGCTGGCAGTCCGTGCGATGACGCCGGTGATCGTGCTGAGCGACGGCTATATTGGCAACGCAACGCAAGCTTGGCAGGTGCCGGCCGTCGCCGATCTGCCCGCTTTCCCCGTTCGGCAGGAGACCAATCCGGACGGCTTTAGCCCCTATTCCCGCGACCCGGAGACGCTCGCGAGGCCCTGGGCCGTGCCGGGGACGCCGGGCCTCGCGCACAGGATCGGCGGTATTGAGCGCGATTACGAAACCGGCAACATCTCGTACAGCCCGGAAAACCATCAGCGAATGAGCGACGTTCGGGCGGCGAAGATCGCCCGCCTCGCCCAGGCGATCCCGGCGCAGGCTGTCGCCTTGGGCCCCGATCGCGGCCGCCTCGCCCTTGTCGGCTGGGGATCGACCTTTGGGCCCATCAACCGCGCCGTCAGTCTGGCACTTGAGCGCGGGGATGCGGTTTCCCACATTCATTTGCGCCATCTATCGCCGCTGCCGGCCAACTTAGGTGAACTCCTGGCCGGTTTCGACAGAGTCTTGGTGGTCGAGGGCAACAACGGTCAATTGCGGGCCCTCCTGCGCTCAGAGTACCTGCTTGATGCCGAAGGCCTCAACAAGATGACGGGCCGACCGTTCACGATCGACGAAGTGGAGCGGGCGATCAGGGATCGCTTGTAGAAAGCCATGACCGCAGTCACGCCGCCGGTTTCCTTTGTACCGAAGGACTTTGCCTCAGACCAGGAGGTGCGCTGGTGCCCCGGCTGCGGCGACTACGCGATCCTCAAGGCGACGCAGAAGGCACTCGCTGAGGTGGGCGCAACGCCGGACAAAACCGTATTCGTCTCCGGCATCGGCTGCTCCTCGCGGTTCCCCTATTATCTTGCCACCTACGGCTTTCACACCATCCACGGACGCGCGCCCGCGGTTGCTACAGGCGTCAAACTGGCGCGGCCTGACCTCGACGTCTGGATCGCGACCGGTGACGGCGATGGGCTTTCGATCGGCGGCAACCACCTGCTGCACGTCCTGCGGCGCAATGTCGACCTGCAGATTCTTCTCTTCAACAACGAAATTTACGGCCTGACCAAGGGTCAGTATTCCCCCACCTCGCATCGTGGCACCCGTTCACCCTCGTCGCCGCACGGAACGCAAGAAGAGCCGGTGTCGCCGGCTCAGTTTGCCCTCGGCGCCGGGGGGCGTTTCGTTGCGCGGGCGATCGATACCCAGCAAAAGCAATTGGTCGAGATACTCAAGGCCGCGCATGCTCACCGCGGCACGTCATTCATCGAGGTGTTCCAGAACTGCGTCGTCTACAACGACAACGTCTTTGCAACGTTTACGGAGCGCGCAGTAGCGGCCGAGATGCAGCTCTGGGTGGCCCACGGCAAGCCGCTGCTGTTCGCAAACGGGACACGGGGCTTGCGCCTCAAGCCCGGGACGCTGATGCTGGAGGCGGTGACGATCGGCGAGGAGGGGATCACCGAGGCGGATATTCTCATCCACGATCAAACCAGCAAACCGCTCGCCCTGATGCTGGCGGCCCTTCAGCCGCCTACCATGCCGGTCGCGCTGGGCGTCCTCTACTGTAGCCCGACCGCATGCCTCCCGCTGGCTCCTGCCCAAGGCGCGATCGATCCAGCGGCGCTCCCGCAACAGATTGACGCCGCGTTGCACCGGGGTGACACGTGGACGATCGAATCCCGCGCAGATTCCTAATGCTTTAAGGCAAGGATCCATGACTAACGGGCAGTTTGCGGGCAATATCTCCCCCGAGCAGGCATGGGAGATCCTGGCAGCCAACCCCAAGGCACAACTCGTTGACGTCCGCACCACCGCGGAGTGGGCGTTCGTCGGCTTCCCTGACTTGCGACCGCTTGGCAGGGAGGTGCTTTACGTCAGCTGGCAGGAATTCCCCGCCATGGCGGTCAACCCGCGGTTCTTCGAGGAAGTCTGGCAGCTGTGCCCGGATCGCGAGGCGCCGCTCGTGTTCCTCTGCCGATCCGGCCATCGCTCGCGTTTGGCAGCGATCGCCTGCGCTGAGCGGGGCTATCAGCGCTGCTACAACATTGACAGCGGCTTTGAGGGCGTGCTCGACGCCGGCCACCACCGCGGCCGCGTCAACGGCTGGAAGGTCGCCAACCTGCCTTGGGTTCAGCGGTAGCGGGCACGCCGCTCAAGCCTGTCAAGGATAGCAGAAGCCAGCGTCAAGGCTCAGCGCCTGCGCCGCGTCGAGCGCTTGGTCGATATCGGCGATCAGATCCTCTGCGTCTTCCAAGCCAACAGACAGCCTCACAGTGCCAGGCTTGATACCGAGAGTCGCGCGCTCTTCGTCCGTCAGCCGCTGATGCGTCGTCGTCGCCGGATGAGTGGCCAAGCTCTTGGCATCGCCAAGGTTATTGGAGATGTCGATAATCCGCAGGGCATTAAGGAACGCATAGGCCGCCGCCTTCGCGCTTGGCGGATCGCCCGGGAAATCGAAGGTAACGATGGTACCGCCGGCGGTCATCTGCTGCATCGCCAACGCGTGCTGTGAATGGCTAGCCAGACCCGGATAAAGCAACCGCTCGCACGTGCCACGCGCCTCCATGTGGCGTGCGATTGCAAGCGCGTTCTCGGTGTGGCGGCGCATGCGGAGATCGAGAGTCTCCAGGCCCTTTAGCAAGAGCCACGCATTGAACGGGCTCAGCGCCGGGCCGGTGTGGCGCAGAAAGGGAATCAGGCGCTCTTCAAACCAAGCCTGATCGTTGGCAAGCACGGCGCCGCCAAGGCAGCGCCCCTGGCCGTCGATGTGCTTGGTGGCGGAGTAGACGACGACGTCGGCGCCCATCGAGAACGGCTTCTGCAGGAGCGGTGAGGCAAAGACGTTATCGACCACGAGACGCGCGCCGGCCGCGTGCGCCAACGCGGCGACCTCGCCAACATCGATGATGTCGAGCATCGGGTTGGACGGTGTTTCAAGAAAAACACACGCCGTTGGCTGGGAGAGGGCATCGCGCCACGCAGCTGGATCGGTGCCGTCAATGAAGACACTGTTGATGCCAAACGTTGGCAAGATTTCACCGACGACGTACTGGCACGACCCGAACAGTGCGCGCGAAGCGACCAGCCGGTCGCCAGCCTTGAGAAAGCACGCCATGGAGGCAAACACGGCTGCCATGCCGCTGGCCGTCGCCTTGCAGAACGCGGCCCCTTCCAATAGCGCCATGCGGTCCTCGAACATCTGCACCGTCGGATTGGCGAAGCGCGAGTAGACGAAGCGCTGGTCGGTGCCGTTGAAGGCACGCTCGGCTTCTTCGGCAGAGCGGTAGACGTAGCCCGAGGTCATGAACAGCGCTTCGCAGGTTTCATCGAAACTGCTGCGCTGGGTTCCGCCACGCACCAGAAGGGTCGCCGGCTTCCAACCCGGTTGAGCGTGTTCGTCTTTGGTCATTTCGCAAGACCCCTTCCTTGGTGCTGTCGTGGTGTCGCCGGCTGAGGACAGTGCCGATAGTCCCGGCCGGCGAAGCGGTCAAGCTTCAAGCATGCGGTGCCTTGAGCACAGCAGCCTCGACAGCGCAGCGGCTCGATCCCAGTTAAGGAAGGGGCGGCTGCCGCTGTCCCCTCTCTTGATCTGTCACGGATGAACGCATGACCGCCCAGTTTCCGATTGATGATAGCGTCCTCGCCAACACCGGCTTCAATGCTTCCGCGATCCGCCCGACGCTCGAAGACGCGCTCGCCCAAGCCGATGACGGCGAACTGTTCATCGAAGCGCGCCAGTCGGAGTCATTCGTTCTCGATGATGGCCGCTTGAAGAGCGCCAGTTTCGACAGCGCCACCGGGTTCGGCCTGCGCGCCGTCGCTGGCGAGGCGGTTGCGTATGCCCATGCAACCGAGCTCACTCCGGTGGCGCTGGCGCGCGCAGCAGCGGCCGTGCGCGCCGTGAGCGCCGGACATGCCGGTTCCCTCGATGTTGCGCCGCGGCGGACCAATCGCACTCTCTATGGCAGCGAGAATCCGCTGGAGGGCATCGACGTCACGACGAAACTCGACGCTCTGGCGGCCATCGACGCCTACGCGCGCGGCCGAGATGCGCGCGTCCGCCAAGTGACGGCCTCGCTCCTGGCGTCATGGCAGGCCGTGCGCATCTTGCGGCCCGGTGGCGTCGAGGTCAGCGACATCCGGCCTCTGGTCCGCTTGAACGTCAGCATCATGGTCGAGCACGCCGGCCGTCGGGAGACAGGTTCTTATGGCCTCGGTGCCCGCACCGGCTGGGACGCGTATCTGAAGGAAGAGGCCTGGCGCGGCGCAGTCGATGAAGCCCTGCGGCAGGCGCTTGTCAACGTCGCCGCCGTCGATGCGCCGGCCGGCGAGATGACGGTGGTCCTCGGCCCCGGCTGGCCCGGCATTCTGCTGCACGAGGCAATCGGCCACGGCCTTGAGGGCGACTTCAACCGCAAGAAGACTTCGGCGTTTGCCGGCCTCGTCGGCCAGCGCGTCGCCTCACCCGGCGTGACGGTAGTTGATGATGGCACACTTAGCCAACGCCGCGGATCGCTGATCGTTGATGACGAGGGCACACCGTCGTCGCGCACCGTTCTGATCGAGAACGGGATCCTCAAGGGCTTCCTGCAGGACCGCTTGAACGCGCGCTTGATGGCAGCGGAACCGACGGGCAATGGCCGCCGGCAAAGCTACGCGCATAAGCCGATGCCGCGGATGACCAACACGCTCATGCTGGCCGGCGACCAGGCGCCGGAGGAGATTATCGCCTCGGTCGACAACGGCCTCTACGCAGTGAACTTTGGCGGCGGTCAGGTCGATATCACGTCGGGCAAGTTCGTCTTCAGCTGCACTGAGGCATACCGGATCGAGGGCGGTCGCATCGGCGCGCCCGTAAAAGGGGCAACCCTGATTGGCAACGGCCCCGACGTGCTGACGCGGGTCAGCCTGATCGGCAATGACTTGCGTCTCGATCCCGGCATCGGCACCTGCGGCAAGGATGGCCAGTCGGTGCCGGTCGGTGTCGGGCAGCCGACGCTCCGCATTGACGGCCTCACGGTCGGCGGCACGGCGGCGTAAAGGAATTGAGGTGCGGCACCTCTCTCAGTACGCATACTCGCAAAAGACAGGATCGACCCTTCCATCCCAGCGCCGCTCGAAAGCTGCCAGCAGTTCTTCTGCCGGCGACAGAGCGCTTTCAGCGATGCGGAACAAGGGATTGAGATAGCGGGTCTCGTCGCGGCCGAGGCCATCGCCGCGGTTGCGCCGGCGCAGGCCTTGATCGGCAATCGCCAACATCGCGAGCGCAACATCCTTCACAGTGCCGCGGCGGAACGGTGTCTTCAGCGCCTGCAAAGGCACTTCCGCGCGCAGTGCCACGATCTCGGCTAGGCTCCAATCGGCGATCAGATCGGCCGCGGCCGCGCGCGCGGTGTCGTCGTAGAGCAGCCCGACCCACAATGCCGGCAGGGCGCATAAGCGGTTCCACGGGCCCGCGTCGGCGCCACGCATTTCGAGAAACCGCTTCAGGCGCACCTCTGGAAAGGCCGTGGTCAGATGGTCTGCCCAGTCGGCACGCGTCGGCCGCTCGCCGGGCAGGCCTGTCAGCCGGCCAGCCATGAAGTCGCGGAATGACTGTCCGGCGACATCGATGTAGCGCCCGTCGCGGTAGACGAAGTACATCGGCACATCGAGCATGTAGTCGACATACCGTTCGAAGCCGAAGCCGTCGTCGAATACGAACGGCAGCATGCCGCAGCGGTCTGGATCGGTGTCGGTCCAGATGTGACTGCGGTAGCTCAGGTAGCCATTGGGTGTGCCGTTCCGAAATGGCGAGTTGGCAAACAGGGCGGTTGCGACCGGCTGCAGCGCCAACCCAATTCGAAACATCTGCACCATGGTCGCTTCGGAATCAAAGTCGAGATTGACCTGAACCGTGCAGGTCGCCTGCATCATCTCGAGGCCGAGCTTGCCCCGCTTTGGCATGTAGGCGCGCATGATGCGATAGCGCCCCTTCGGCATCCACGGCAGGCTCTCGACTGGCCATTTCGGCTGATAGCCGAGGCCGAGCAGGCCAAACCCCAGCTCGGCGCCAAGCTTCTTGACCTGATCAAGGTGTTGGTCGATTTCGGCGCAGGTCTGGTGCACGTTCTCGAGCGGCGCTCCCGACAGCTCGAGCTGCCCACCCGGCTCGAGCGTGATCGAAGCGCCGTTGTCATCGAGAAGTGCGATCGGATTCCCAGCTTCAAGGATCGGCCGCCAGCCAAACCGCGTCAGACCTTCTAGCACGGCGCGGATGCCGGCCGGACCCTCGTAGGCGAGCGGACGGAGATCATTCAAGCGATAGACAAATTTCTCGTGCTCGGTGCCGATGCGCCAATGCACCGCCTGTTTGCAACCCGCGGCGAGGTCATCGACCAGATCCTGACGCGTCAAAGGCTCTTGCGTGACCGACCCGGCATCGGTGCGTCCCATCGCAAACTCCCGCGCTGGCCTGTTTTCTCGTCCTAACGGTCCTTAAACCCTCACCAGTCGCCGGCAAACGCTTGCCAGCAGGCCAGGGCCGCGATCGCCGCGGTGTCGGCACGCAACGTGCGCGGACCCATGGCGACGGCGGTAACAAACGGCAGCGCTTCGAGTACGTCAAGCTCCTCCGGTGCGAGGCCACCTTCCGGACCGGTCAGCAGACCCGGCGGTGGCAGCGCCCGTCCTGCCGCGTTGGGAATAACCGCCTTCAAGGAGCCGCCCCGGTCGCGGTCAAAGACCAGAAGCGCCTGCTCTGTCGCCCACCCCGCGACGAGGGCGGCAAGCGGTACCGGCTCGGCGATCGTCGGCACGCTAAGTCGTCCGCATTGCTCGGCCGCTTCGATCGCGTTGGCACGCAAGCGCTCCAGATTCAGCCGTTGGACCGCCGTGAAACGTGTCCAGACAGGCAGAAGCGCCGCCGCACCAAGCTCAGTCGCTTTGATGACGATGAAATCGATCGCGTCCTTCTTGACCGGGGCGAACGCGAGCGTGGGACCCGGCTCGGCGCAGGCGCGACGGCACTGCGCCTCAATGGTCATCACGCAGCGTCCCCGCCCCGCATCCTCGATGCAGCCCAGCCACTCGCCGGCGGCGGCGTTAAACAGCCGCAAGCGGGCACCGCATCCAAGGCGCATCACGGTCGTTACGTAGTGTGCTTGGCGGTCGTTAAGGGTGATGCATCCTCCTGCCTCAAGTCGCCCCTCGACAAAAAGCCGGACTTTTGCTTTGTCCACACCGGTCCTCCCGCCGTTGCCGGCCAGCGCGTTGTTTCGTGGCGATGGTACGCGATTGAGGCTGGGACAGGGGAGGCCCTCGCGCCGGAAGCGCACGAGAAAGGCCAGATACGCGATGCAGATCTGCGAACCTCCCCCCGTAAGCGATATCAAGCCCGGCGATTGGGTTGACCGCGTCCTGCCTTCAGGCATGCGTCCTTACGCACGCTTGGCCCGGCTGGACCGGCCGATCGGAATCTGGCTCTTGATGTTTCCCTGTTGGTGGGGAACGGCACTCGCGTCGCCTAAGTTTCCCAGCCCTTGGTTCCTCATCCTGTTTGCACTTGGCGCTACTGTCATGCGCGCCGCCGGCTGCGTGATGAACGACATCGCTGACCGAGACTTTGATGCCCGCGTCGCGCGCACCGCGAACCGCCCGATCGCAAGCGGTGTCATCAGCGTTCGCCAGGCTCTCGCCTTCATGGCCGCGCTATCGCTCGTGGGGCTCCTGGTGGTCATGCGATTCAACCACTTCACGGTGCTGCTCGCCGCCGCATCGCTGATCCTGGTTGCGCTCTATCCCTTTGCCAAGCGGGTGACCGACTGGCCGCAGGCGGTTCTCGGCTTGACGTTCAACTGGGGCGCGCTTGTTGGCTGGTCGGCGGTAACCGGCGGACTCGATCTGCCGGCGCTGCTCCTTTATGCGGCCGGCTTCTTCTGGACGCTCGGCTACGACACGATTTACGCGCACCAGGACAAAGCGGACGACGCCGTTATTGGCGTTCGATCCACAGCGCTGCGCTTTGGCAACCGGACCCGTTTGTGGCTCACAGGCTTCTATAGTGTCGCCACGCTGCTCCTCGCCGCCGCCGGCGGATCGGCCGGCGGGCTGGGTTGGCCTTTTGCCGCCGGCGTCGTCGCCGTGGCAGTCCATTTCGCTTGGCAAACGGCAACGCTCGACATCGAGGACGCGAAGGGCTGCCTTGATCGCTTTCGCGCCAACCGCCATGTCGGGTCGATTGTTTTCATCGCTATCGTTGCAGGCCGTCTTGTGAACGGTTGAATGTTCTCTGGACGGGCGCTCGTTTTTGCCTCCACAGCCGCGCAACTTCTCCGACTGGGGGTATTGCAGCGGCGTCCTGCTCTCTAGAGTGCCCTATTGGACCCAGGCGCCACAATCTTCTGTCGCTGCGGCGCACGCGGGGTAAAGCGTTCCGTTCGCGCCGACGCAATGTCGGCAAGGCCGAAGCGCAAGGGAGTGGCGGCGGTGCAGAAAGCCGCGATGTAAAGGCCACCAGGAGGGTGGCGCGCGCTGCTGTGCAGCCGGTTCATGAGGGGACGGTTCTAAGACATGCTCTATGGTCGATCGCGTCCCCTCGTCCTGGATCTTCTGCTTCTCATCCGCCGCACGTGGGGCATCATCATCGTGTCGGTCGCGATTGGTCTCGCGATCGCGCTGATTACGAGCGCTGTGCGACAGCCGGTCTTTAAGACCTCCGCAGCCGTGCTGCTCCAGCTCGAACGCAGTGCTGGCAGCGCTTCCGGAACGGACACCCGCGAGACAGCCCCCCTCCTCGCGCCGGCCATCAAGACGGAAATCGAGATCCTCAACAGCCGCGATCTGAAACAGCAGGTGATCGAACGGCTCGGAGTCGAAACGATCTACCCGAGCGCGACGCCGGCAAGCGGGTGGCGGGATGCTGCCGATTGGATCAAGGGACTGACGACTCAGCCTCCCGACACCGGCCGGATCCCGGCGGTTCCGTCTCTCGATGGCACGCCCGACGACGGGCGAGCAGCCGACGACGCCGCTCCCAGCGATGCGCCGGGGACAGAAGCAGAAGGCGCGCTCGCGCGTATTCAGGAGGCGCTGAAAGTGGAAAGCGCCGCCGACAGTGCGGTCATTCATTTGCGCTTCGAGCACCCCGATCGGGAAGTTGGGGTTCGGGTGCTTGAGAGCCTGATCGATGCCTATATCGCCAAGCGCGCCGGCATCCATGCCACCCCCCTTGCGCCCGGCTTCGTGGATCGGCTTCAGCAGTACCGCGAGCGACTGATCGCGGCCGAGGATGCGCTCGACACCTTTCGGCAAACCAACGACGTCTTCGATGTCGAAGAGCAGACGCGCCTGCTCCTGGCGAAAAGCGTCGATCTTGAGTTCCAGATCAGGGAGACGGCAACCCGGCTGCGCGAGATGGAAGACAGTATGGCGATTGTCGCCAACCCGGCGGTCTCACTCTCCTCGCTGGCACCGTTCTTCTCCGACAGCGAGATCGAGGAAGTGCAGCGCGCCAATCAGGAACGGATGAGACTGCGCGTTCGCGAGGCGGAGCTGTTGCGCAAGAACGCGCGCGATGGGAAGAAGCAAAGAGAGCTCAGTGCGGACATCAAGCGCCTCAACACGTATTTCGAGGAGCAGCGCGACATCGGCCGCAAGCGTCTTGCACTTGAACAGAAGGCGCTTGCAGCGCGCAAAGCAGCGCTGGAGGCGGATCTTGTTGCGGCACGCGCTGACATCCGCCGCATCAACCGCCTGAGCCGCCCGTTCAAGGAGTTGCGCCAGGCGGCCGACCGGCAGGAAGCCGAGTACAATGCCTATGCCGACCGGATCGAGACCGGCGGTGGAGGCGACAGCCTCGAAGCCGGCTGGGGCGGTCGGGTGCGCATCATCGAGGAGCCACTAGCTGCCAGCCGGCCCAGCGGGATGCTTCTGTCCATGCGCATCGTTCTCGGTGGCGTTCTTGGTCTCATCTTCGGGCTCGCGCTTGCCGTCGTAGTCGAGGCATGTCGCGTGCCGCTGGCAACGCCTGAGAGCGTTAACGAGCGGCTGGGTCTGCCGGTCCTGGCCCGTATCCCAAACGGTTCGCGGTAGTGGAGACGCAACAACCATGACGACGTTTGCCACGCCTCTGTCCCGGCGCGGCGATACATCGGGCGCAGGCAGCACCCGCGAAGTGGCACCGGCGACAGCCGCGGTCGAGAGCACAACCGTCCTTGCCAGTCGCGCTGGTGCAATTGAGCCTTGGAGGGGGGCCGGCAGCGGGCTCAGTCGCGTCACGCAATCATTGTCTCCACCTGCTCCCGGTACGTCGCTCATTCCGCTGCCGGCACCGGAACGCAGTCCGCGCACGAACGTCCGTGTTTCGCCGGTGCTGCTCGAACTCTATCGCTTGCTGCTGCAGCGGCTTGCTTGCCGCGAGGTTCCGACGGGCGGTGCCTTGTGCCACAGTACATTGGCGGATCGGGCAAGGCGGCAGACGACCGATGCGTTTCTCGGCCTGTTTGATTGCCTGACGCATCAGCTCTGCCGGCCGACGCCGCTGATCCAGTTCATCGGCGTCAAGGGTGGCGAAGGGACCTCGACGCTGGCGCGCCGCTTCGCCGGCGTCGTCGCGGAGTTCGAGGACGCGAGCGTCCTCTCGATCGAACGGCAGACTGTCAACACCTCGGCGAAAACACAGGCCACTGGCGAGACGGCACACTGGGCTGAAGCGATGACATCGGCTCTCGCGCTCGCGGATGTCGGCAACGCCGGTTTGTTTGCCTGCAGTTGGGAGAAAATCCTCGAGACGGCGGCCGGCATGCATGAAGCGGACCCGGTTCGGAACGGTGCCGCCTTGATCGACCTCCTGCGTCCAGCCTTCCGCATGGTGATCCTCGACGCCGGGCCGGTGATGCGCGCGCCGCAAAGCTTGAACATCTGCCGCTATGTCGATGCCGTCGTCCTGGTCATCGATGCGCGGAAGACAACCGCCGATGCCGCCGCTAGCGCCGTTGCCCGCATCCGCGCCTCGGGCGGCAACCTGCTCGGTACAATTCTCAATCGTCAGTCACGGCCTGGCTTGTTCTTGCGGCGGACCTAGTGCACTGGCACAAACAGAGCGTACATCCTGTTTGTGCCGAAAGTGCACGCGATTCAATACGTTGTGCAGCGACAACCTTGCTCGGGCGTGAATCGCCCGATTGGGTCGCTGCACTAGCCCCGTTTGCGCGACCGCTGCCGGCGCGGCGGCCTCGGTTTGGTGGGCGCCGGCGCATGCTGCGTCCGGTGCGTGGCACCGCGGGAACGGTGCGCTTCCAGCGCGAGCGAGGGCGCAACACCAGGGCGGTCGAGGCCGAGTTCGAGCGCCTCAAGCCGCCGGATCTCGTCGCGAAAGCGTGCCGCTTCCTCGAAATCGAGGTCAGCCGCCGCCGCGCGCATCTTCTTCTCCAGATCTTCGAGCACCGACTTCAGATCCTTGCCGACCGCGTGCAGGCCAGCGGGGCCGGTATCTACGGTGACGTAGTCCTGCTCGTACACACTCTCCAGAACGTCGCTAATGCCCTTCTTGATGCTTTCCGGCGTGATACCGTGCGCCGCGTTGAAGGCGATCTGCTTATCGCGGCGGCGGCTGGTTTCCTCGATTGCCGCCGTGAGCGAGCCAGTCATGTGATCGGCGTAGAGCAGGACCCGACCCTCGACGTTGCGCGCCGCTCGACCGATGGTCTGGATGAGTGACGTGCGCGAGCGCAGATAGCCTTCCTTATCCGCGTCGAGGATCGCGACCAGGGCACATTCGGGGATATCAAGCCCCTCGCGCAAAAGGTTGATGCCGACCAGGATATCGAAAGCACCCAGGCGCAGATCGCGAATGATCTCGATACGCTCCAAGGTATCGACGTCGGAGTGCAGATAGCGCACCCGCATGCCCTGCTCGTGAAGGTATTCGGTCAGGTCCTCCGCCATGCGTTTGGTGAGCGTGGTGACCAACACCCGCTGGCCGCTCGCCGCAACCTGCTTGCAGGCGCCGATCAGGTCGTCGACCTGATTCTCGACCGGCCGAACGATACACAACGGATCGGTCAGCCCGGTCGGCCGAACCACCTGCTCGACGATCACACCACCGACCCGCGCGAGTTCCCACGGCCCCGGCGTCGCCGAGACGAACACCGTCTGCGGCCGCATGGCCTCCCATTCCTCGAAGCGCAAGGGGCGGTTATCGACGCACGACGGCAGCCGGAAACCGTACGTGGCGAGCGTTGACTTGCGGTTGTAGTCACCGCGATACATGCCGCCCAGCTGCGGCACGGTGACGTGGCTCTCGTCGACGAACAACAGCGCATTCTCGGGCAGATACTCGAACAGCGTCGGCGGCGGCTCGCCCGGGTTGCGGCCGGTCAGATAGCGCGAATAGTTCTCGATACCGGCGCAGTGGCCGGTCGTCTCAAGCATCTCGACATCGAAGGTCGTGCGCTCCTGCAGGCGCTGCGCCTCCAACAGCTTGCCCTCAGCGACAAAGGCATCGACGCTGGTCTTGAGCTCCGCCTTGATCCGCGGCACCGCCTGCTGCAGGGTCGGGCGCGGCGTGACGTAGTGGCTGTTCGGAAAGACGCTGATCTGGCTGAGCTGGGCCGTCTTCTCGCCGGTCAACGGATCGATTTCGCTGATCGCCTCGATCTCGTCGCCGAACAGCGACAGCCGCCACGCACGATCCTCCAAATGCGAAGGGAAGATGTCGATGATATCGCCTTGGGCGCGGAAGGCGCCGCGGGCAAAACCAAGATCATTGCGCTTGTATTGCAGCTCGACCAGGCGGCCCATGAGTGCCTGGCGCTCGATGTTCATGCCGGCCGCGAGAGCGAGCGTCATTTCGCCGTAGGTCTCGACCGAACCGATGCCGTAGATACAGGAGACTGAGGCAACGATGACGACGTCGTTGCGCTCCAACAGCGCCCGGGTGGCGGCGTGGCGCATGCGGTCGATCTGTTCGTTGATCGCCGAATCCTTCTCGATGTAGGTGTCGGTGCGAGGAACGTACGCTTCCGGCTGGTAGTAATCGTAATAGGAGACGAAGTATTCGACCGCGTTGTCTGGAAAGAATCCCTTCATCTCGGCGTAGAGCTGGGCAGCCAGTATCTTGTTCGGTGCCAGGATCAGGGCTGGGCGCTGCAAGTTCTGGATCACGTTCGCCATGGTGAAGGTCTTGCCGGACCCGGTCACGCCCAGAAGCACCTGGTCCCGATCGCCGTGCGCGATGCCTTCGGCAAGCTGAGCGATCGCTTGCGGCTGATCGCCGGCCGGCTGGTAGCTGGATGCCAGCCTAAACGCTCGCTCGCGCGGCAGCGCTGCCCGCTTCGCAGGACAGAAGAGGGGCGCGGGCGGGGGGAACGACGCTATGGCCTCCATGCCCCTGTTATAGGTCGCGACAAGCGGCGGTGCCAGCGGCGCAACCGTGGGCGCCCGCCCGCTACCCTGCCTGCAGCGCCGTTATGACGAACACGACATAGACAGCGAGCAGCATGCCGCCACGCCAGCGCCCGACGATGCCGGAGCGGCGCGGATAGCTGAGGGCGACTGTCGCGACGCCAAGGACGAGGGCCGGTGCCGCCTGCAGCAATGGGACCGAGATTGGCGTGATTGCTGCAGTCGTGCCTACGATCATGAGGCCGTTGAAAATGTTGCTGCCGAGCACCGTACCAAGCCCGACCTCGTCGTGGCCACGCAGGCGCGAGATGATGGCAGTCGCCAATTCGGGGACAGAGGTGCCGATGGCGACAACTGTGGCGCCGATCGCGAACTCGCTGAGGCCAAACGAACGGGCAATTTCGGTTGCGCCTTCGACGATAAGCTTGCCGGCCGCAACCAGAAGCGCCATGCCGATGACGCTCTCCACGACCGCGCGGAAGGGTTTGCTCTCACCAAGGACTGCGGCAGCGGCGCTGCGTTCGCCTGCCGCTTCGCGCGTCACAGCGATGAGCCACGCGACAAAGGCCGCGAGCAGCAGCGCCCCATCGAGGCGCGAGAGGCGATTGTCGACGAGCAGGATCGCAAGCACGACCGGCGCCAGGAGAGCGACCGGAAAATCGCGCCGAATACTGCTGGGCCGAGCGGTGATTGGCGCGATCAGCAGCGCCAGCGCGAGGACGAGGCCGACATTCACCACGTTGCTACCGAGCGCATCACCGAACGAGATCTCCGGTGCTCCGGCGAGGGCAGCGTTGATCGCGACGGTCAGCTCAGGGCTCGAGGTGGCGAACGCAGCCACGGTCGCGGCAATGATTCCGGGGGAGACCCGCACGGCGCGCGCCAGCCCAACAGCCCCCCTGACGAACAGCTCACCACCGACGGCGGCGCAGACGAGCCCGGCGGCAAGGATGAGATAGGCGTTCGCCACGGGCGGGTTCCCTCATGCGCCACGGTATTACCAGCCACTTTAGCCGGCATGCCGCAGCGCGCAATCGAGTTACGCCTTCTTTGCTGCCGATGCCTCCTGTTGCCTCCCGCGCCGAGACGAAATAGTGTGCGGCCTGCCAAACCCTGCTACCGCACCGGCGCCCGGAGATTCCTTTCATGTCGCTGCTTGCCCGACGTCTCGGCCGCATCAAACCGTCGCCTACAATTGCCGTCACCCAGCGGGCGGCCCGCCTGAAGGCCGAGGGCAAAAACATCATCGGTCTTGGCGCTGGCGAGCCGGATTTTGATACGCCGCAGCACGTCAAGGACGCCGCCAAGGCAGCGCTCGATCGTGGCGAGACCAAGTACACACCGGTCGCCGGCACGCTCGCCCTGCGCCAGGCGATCGTGGCCAAGTTCAAGCGCGACAACGGCCTCGACTACACGCCGGAGGAAATTACGGTCGGCTGCGGTGGTAAGCAGGTGCTTTTCAATGCGTTCCTGGCAACGCTGAACGCCGGTGACGAAGTGATCATCCCTGCGCCTTACTGGGTCTCGTACCCGGACATGGCGCTCTTGGCCGAAGGCGAGCCGGTCATCGTCGCCTGCCCAGCGGCGAGCGGCTTCAAGCTGACCGCCGGCGCTCTCGCCGCTGCGATCACGCCCAGGACCAAGTGGTTGATCCTAAACTCTCCCTCGAACCCGACGGGAAGCGCCTATACCGAAGCCGAGTTGGCGGCCCTCGCCGAGGTTCTGCTCGCACACCCGCACGTCTGGGTGATGGTCGACGACATTTACGAGCACATCGTCTACGACGGCTTTCGCTTCACGACGCTGGCCCAGGTCGAGCCGCGGCTCAAGGAGCGCACGCTCACCGTCAACGGCTGCTCCAAGGTGTATTCGATGACCGGCTGGCGGGTCGGTTACGCTGGCGGGCCGTTACCTTTGATCGAGGCAATCAATGCCGTGCAATCACACTCCACGACGCATACGAGCTCGATCAGCCAGGCTGCGGCAGCGGCAGCTCTGAACGGCCCGCACGACTTCCTGAAGGCATGGGTCGCGGCCTTCCGCGAGCGCCGCGACCTCGTCGTTGCGCGGCTCAATGCGGTGCCGGGCCTGACATGCGAGAAGCCGGAAGGAGCCTTTTACGTCTACCCATCGTGTGCCGGCCTGATCGGGAAGCGCACACCGGCGGGGCATGCGCTTGCCAGCGACGATGACGTCGTCACCTATCTCCTGGAGAGCGCCGGCGTCGCCTGCGTTCAGGGCTCGGCCTTCGGGCTGTCGCCACATTTTCGCATTTCATACGCGACCGCGACCGCGCTGTTGGAGGATGCCTGCACCCGCATTGAACGAGCCTGTGCGGCGCTCTCCTGAACGGAGGAGCGCCCGGAAGGGACAAGCGCTCGCCACTATGGCGCGCCTCGAAAGGCGCGCTTTCCCCTTGTGAAGCAAATGGACGGCCGGCTAGTGTCTGTCACGGGAATTTCTTAATGAGACCCCGGGCGAGTCCTTAACCGTTTGCAAGCATGCCATAAAGAGCAGGTTTCCGGGAGGATCTGGTAAGCATGACGACCCCATCCGCTCCGCGCTGCGCCGCCCTTGTCGGTCCCTATCTGTCCGGTAAGACGTCGCTCCTGGAGAGCATTCTCGCGCTGACGGGCGCGATCAGCCGCAAAGGCAGCGTCAAAGAGGGCAACATGGTCGGCGACGCGTCGCCCGAGGCCCGCGCGCGCCAAATGTCGACCGAGGTCAATGTCGCGACGACCACGTACCTGGGCGACGTCTGGACCTTTCTCGACTGTCCGGGCTCGATCGAGCTTATTCAGGAACCCTACAACGTTCTGATGGTGGTTGACGCCGCTGTGGTCGTCTGCGAGCCGGAGCCGCAGAAGGCGTTAACGCTGGCCCCGTTGCTGCGCTTCCTCGATCAGCACAACATCCCGCACGTGATCTTCATCAACAAGATGGATATCGGCGTCGGCAGTGTACGGGACACGCTGGCGGCACTGCAGGTCCAGTCGGCCAAGCCGCTCGTGCTCCGAGAAATCCCGATCCGCGATGGCGAACGCGTGACCGGTTTTGTCGATCTGGTGAGTGAACGTGCCTTCCGCTGGACTGAAGGCAAACGCTCGGCATTGGTCGAGGTGCCATCATCGGTTGCCCCCCGTACGGCGGAAGCGCGCACCGGCATGCTGGAGGCTCTGGCCGATTTTGACGATGCGCTTCTGGAAAAGCTGCTGGAAGACGTAGCGCCGAGCACTGGCGAGATCTATGCCGGCCTTACCCGCGATCTGCGCGAGGACCTGATTGTCCCGGTCTTCTTCGGTTCCGCAGAGGGCATGCACGGCATCACGAGGCTGTTGAAGGCACTGCGGCACGAGGCGCCCGGCCCACAGCACACGGCGGAGAAGCAGCAGGGCATCGAAGCGACGGGCGAGGTATGCGCGCAGGTGTTCAAGACCGTGCATGCCTCGCATACCGGCAAACTCACCTATGCGCGTGTGTGGCGGGGCGAAATCGCCGATGGCACGGTCCTTAACGGCGAGCGCATTTCGGGCATCAACCGGATGCTGGGAGCCAAGCTGGAGAAGCAGCCAAAGGCCGCGGTCGGCGACGTGGTCGCCTTCGGCCGGCTCGACAGCGCTGCCACCGGGCAGATGCTTTCGCCGTCCGGCAAGGTCGCTGCCGTCGCATGGCCACCTCCGCTCAAGCCGCTCTTTGCGCTCGCAGTGCAGCCGGCGCAACGGCAGGACGAGGTCAAGCTGACCGGCGCCTTGACCCGGCTGACTGACGAGGATCCGTCGCTCTCGTTCGGCCACGATCCGGTCACTGGCGAGTTTCTGCTCTGGGGCCAGGGTGAAATGCAGCTCGCCATTGCGCTTGACCGCCTGCACAACCGCTTCAACATCCAGATCGTCTCCCACCCGCCGCAGGTTCCCTACAAGGAGACGATCAGAGGCGCGGTGACCCAGCACGCCCGACACAAGAAACAGTCCGGCGGCCACGGCGAGTTTGGCGACGTTCACCTTGAGATCAAGCCCGTGGCGCGCGGTGAGGGCTTCCAGTTTACCGACCGCATCACCGGCGGCGTCGTTCCGAAGCAATACATCCCCGCCGTCGAAACTGGCGTGCGGGAGTTCTTAAGCCGCGGACCGCTCGGTTTCCCCGTCGTCGATGTCTCGGTCACGCTGACTGATGGCCAGTACCACACCGTCGACTCGTCCGACATGGCGTTCCGCAAGGCAGCGCAAGCTGCCATGCGTGAAGGCATGCCGAAATGCTCACCGGTGCTGCTGGAGCCGATCTTCAACGTCAAGATCTCCGTGCCGAGCGAGTTTACCTCACGCATCCAGCGTATTGCTTCCGGCAGGCGCGGCCAAATCCTGGGCTTCGAGCCGCGTGCCGACTGGCCGGGCTGGGACGAAGTCGCTGTACTGCTGCCGCAGGCGGAGATGCACGGCCTCATCATCGAGCTGCGATCGGCCACGCTCGGCGTCGGCACGTTCGAATGGGCCTTCGATCACTTGCAGGAATTGAGCGGCAAGCTGGCGGATGACATCGTTGCGGCGCGCGCTCAGGCGCTGGCCGGCTGAAGCGATCACCGAGAGCGAGAATTGAAGCGGGGCGCTGCCTCTGAGGGGGCGAGCCTTCGCAATCGCAACAGCACTGACGACGGCAAGGAGACAGACACCTCTGCGCGGTTGTGCACATGGCAGCCGCGCCACGCCTAAGATGATACAAAAAAAATGCCGGGCACAAGGCCCGGCAAGTCCAACAGGGAGGCTTCACGTCTGGGAGACGTAGGACTCGTAGCTGACGAGCCCTCCTTCCGGGCCTTGCACCCGAAACCACGAAGCTCGGAGATGCTGCAATGCAGCACCAACACCGCCTTTATACCCTGCTGCAGCGCCGCATACCAGACAAAAAAAACGCATCCCAGATATGCGCGTATTGCATACTGGGTTGAAAACGGTTGGGAACTATCCTCGCATTCCGGATGGCGGGGCAGTGCCGCCATTGACGCCTAAGAACCAGCGAGATCCTCGGTCTTGCGGGCGATGAAGGCACGGAAGAGGGCAACGCGGTGCGAGTGCCGCAGCTCTTCCGGATAGACAAAGAAGAGGTCAACCTCGGGCCCGTTCACCTCCGGCAGGATCTGCACCAAGTTCCCGGTCTGGTCGTTGAGGTAATGGGGCAGGGCACCGATGCCGATGCCGTTCTGCACGGCGCGAAAAATGCCGAACGTGCTGTTGACCTTGAGAAACGCTTTTCGCCTGCAACCCTCCGCGCAGCCGGCTTGCAACAGCCAGTTCAGGTTCGGCAGGGCAAGCCGCGCCTCGTCGCCGAAAACAATCAGACGGTGATTGTCGAGATCCTCCAGCGCGTCGGGCGTCCCATGCTCCACAAGATAGCTCGGTGCCGCGAACACGTGGTAGTGGAGGGTCATCAGGCGGCGTTGAATCAAGTCCGGCTGAGTAGGCGGTGTCATCCTCAAAGCGACGTCGGCCTGACGCATCGATAAATCGAGCTCGTTGTCGCTCAGCATTAAGGTGACCTCGATATCGGGATTGGCCTCGAGGAATTCCTTGAGCCGCGGCGCCAGCCACACGGAGCCGAATGCGATGGTGGTTGTAATGCGCAACGGACCTTTGGGGCGCTCCCGACTTTCCTGGATGAGCCCCTGCGCCATGTTCAGCTTGGCGTAGATTTCGCGCGCCGTCCGATGCAGGACCTCTCCCGCCTCCGTCAGCATCAGGCCGCGTGCATGGCGGTGAAACAAGGGCGTCTGCAAGCTCTCTTCGAGGGAGCTTACCTGTCGGCTGACGGCGGACTGGCTAAGGCTTAAGCTCTCACCGGCGTGCGTGAAGCTGCCCGCCTCCGCCACAGCATAGAACACACGGATCTTGTCCCAATCCATTCCAATCATGGCCGCCCTGTTGTGTCTTGCCGGCGCAAGCGCAGCGGCTTGTCGACCGGAGCCTCTTATCCCTGTGAACCGGCTTCTTGACTGACCGGTTTCTTCCTTACAGCGCCCACCACGTCACGGGTGGGCGGTCTCCATAGCCGCCAGATAGCGTTCCGCTTCGAGCGCAGCCATGCATCCGGTTCCGGCGGCGGTGACGGCCTGCCGGAAGACCTTGTCCTGGACATCACCGGCGGCGAAAATGCCCTTCGCGCTGGTAGCCGTGCTGCCAGGACGGGTCAGAATATAGCCTTCGCCGTCCAGTTCCAGCTGTCCATGAAACAGCGCCGTGTTCGGCGTATGGCCGATCGCGATGAAAACGCCGTCAACGGAGACAACCGAGGTCGCGCCGGTCTTGACGTTGCGCACCGCGACACCGGTGACGGCCGGCGGCGCGTCGGCGCCGACGATCTCCTCGACCACCTGGTCCCACAGAACCTGCACCTTGGCGCTTCGAAAAAGCCGCTCCTGCAGGATCTTCTCCGCGCGCAGCTGGTCGCGGCGATGGATCAGGGTTACGGAGCGAGCGAAGTGAGTAAGGAAGAGCGCCTCCTCCACGGCCGTGTTGCCGCCACCGACTACCGCGACCGCTCGATCGCGGAAAAAGAAACCGTCGCAGGTGGCGCACGCAGAGACACCGAACCCCTGGAAGCGAGTCTCGCTCGGCAGTCCCAGCCATCGCGCAGACGCACCGGTGCAGATGATCACGCTCTCGCCTTCGTAGGTCACGCCCGTATCGCCGGTCAGCACGAACGGCGGCGCTCCGAGGGCAGCCCGAGCGATGGTGTCATCGAAACAACGGGCACCGACGTGCACCGCCTGCTCGGCCATCTGCTCCATCAGCCACGGCCCCTGCACGGCCGCAGCAAAGCCCGGATAGTTTTCGACGTCGGTCGTAATCGTCAGCTGGCCACCCGGCTGCAGCCCGCGGATCAGGATCGGTTGCAGCCCGCCGCGCGCGGCGTAGATGGCCGCCGTGTATCCGGCCGGCCCCGACCCAAGGATGACGACTTTGCTCGCGTGGTGCATTGGCTTGGTTCTCGCGCGCGCTCACCGAGGCGCGTCGCGCTTTGCAGTTTTCCCGGCTAATCCAGAAGGATAGGGATCCATGCTGCGCCGCGCAAGCAGTCTCGCCGGCGCCTGTAGTAAGCGCGGGATCTGTCCGGGGTTTGTAGCGCGTGATCTGTCCGGTTTTGGAATCGCTCCAGGCGAAGGTGT
>UXAT02000015.1 GCA_900609035.2 Candidatus Defluviicoccus seviourii
CCACCGCCCCAACCTCCACCACAGAAGCGGTCAATTCATGCGCTACAAAAACCGGTCAACTTGACGCGCTCGCTACACCCGGAGCGTCCGGTTAACCGCTCGTTAACCACTCTCAGGCTATTCCTCAGTGCATTGCCCGGCGCTCCGGAAGGGGCGCCGCTATCTCTTTCTCGCACTGGCGGAGAACACACGTGTCCTTGGATCAGATTGTCGCCCCGGCCATCGCCCCGGCCGCTACTTTGCTGGCGATCGCCATCACACTGGCGACCTTTGCGGCTTATTGGTCCTGAGAGTCTCGATCCAGAACGCGAGAATCGCCCGCGCGGCCCAGCGCCCGCAGTGACTGCAGGTCTGGTTTGCCGAAAGCGTGCGGACAGCTTGAACGGTGAAGTAGCGGTTACCGTCGCAGCCGACGGCGATCGAACCGAGCGCCGCGTCAGCGCTCCTGCGGCGCCGGTGCTGCGCTGTCGGCAGTGCGCGGACCGCTGACGAGGCCTTCGATCTGCTCATCGGTCAGCTCGGCCAGCCGATCAACGGCGCGGGCCCATTCCGAAGCATGCGACCAGTCGTGGTCGTAGACGACACGGCCGATTCGTTGCAGGTCCACCATCGTTCCCCTTTACCTCTCGGCGACCGTTGCGGCGCGCCTGCCGCGCGCTCCGCGGCTCGTTCCTGAGGTGAAGGTGACCCAAAAAGGTTAAGGGGGCGTGAAGCGCTGCAATGGGCGCGGCGGCGTATCGCGCGCTACCCAGCTAGAGAATCTCCACCACCCGCTCCGGCGGCCGCCCCACGCGCGCCGCAGTCGCGGTTACAGCAATCGGCCGCTCGATCACGGCCGGATGCTCCACCATCGCCGCGATCAGCGCCGCCTCATCAAGCGCCGGGTTGTCGAGGCCAGCTTCAGCCGATTCCTTCGCCCGCAGCAGTTGCCGCGGCGTCATGCCCAAGAGCTTGAGAATGCGGCGCAGCTCGTCCGCAGTGGGTGGCGCCTTCAGGTACTCGACGATCACCGGCTCGACGCCTTGCGCCCGCAGCAGTTCGAGGGCCTGGCGCGACTTGCTGCAGCGCGGGTTGTGATAAAGGGTTACCGTCATTTCCTCAAGCTTCCTCCGCCCTTCGCCCTCAGTCCCCACCACGCGCGCTAGCCGGCACTTGCGCTTGCACCGAAGCCGCGGCTACACCATTCGCGCGCGCAAAAAAAAAGCAGCGCGCACCTTGCGGCACCGCTGCCATTCACACCTCTCAACGTTTCTTCGTTGATTATATGACGCTTGCGCGTTCCTGTGTTCCTATCCAACCTCACGCCGGCCCGCGGGACGCTGCACCTGCTTGATCGCTCATGCGAATGCACCCACGACGTTATTTTCGCCGATTATACGAGTTACGCTGGCAAAAACAATTGCTGCGTTCATCTTCGCGAAAGATTTTTATGGGATGGCCCGGCACTATCATGCCACGACCGCAGTGAAGACCCGCAAAGGGGGGCGCACTCAAGGGGCAGCGAGGCCGGGTGTGCGCGCATCAGGAGGACGCCGATGAACGAGCCGATCCCGTATAATAAATGGTTAGGGGTCTGGACCCTTTACAGCCGCGAAGTGCGGCGCTTCACCAAAGTCTACAACCAGACGGTGGTGGCTCCTGTCGTTACCACCCTCCTCTTCCTTGCCATCTTCGCCGTCTCCCTCGGCCAATCGGTGGCAACGATCGCAGGCGTGCCGTTCCTGGAATTCCTGGCGCCCGGCCTGATCATGATGGCGATCGCCCAGAATGCCTTTGCCAACACGTCGTCGTCGCTGATCATTGCCAAGATCCAGGGCAACATCGTCGACACGCTGATGCCGCCCTTGAATGCGCATGAGCTGACGCTCGGCATTGCGTTCGGCGGCGTCACCCGCGGGGTTGCAGTCGGAATTGCCGTCTCCTTAGCGATCCGGCTGTTCGTGCCGTTCGGCCTGCACAGTGCCTTCTTTCTGACCTATCATGCCGTCGCGGCGTCGCTGATGCTGTCGCTGCTCGGCATTGCGGGCGGTATCTGGGCGGAGAAGTTCGACCACATCGCGGCGATTACCAATTTCATCGTAACGCCGCTGGCCTTCCTCTCCGGCACGTTCTACTCGGTTGAGCGGCTGCCGGCCCTCGCCCAATGGATTGCGCACGCGAATCCCTTCTTTTTCATGATCGACGGCTTTCGCTACGGGTTCATTGGCCACTCCGATGCCGACCCTGTCGTCGGTCTGGCGGTTTTGGCGGCGGTTGACGCCGGCCTTTGGGTGCTCTGCTACTGGATGTTCGCGAGCGGCTACAAGTTGAAGACCTGAAGGCGCTGTTGATGAGCGGGCAGCGTTGACAACGCTGCAAGTGCGCAATTAACATTTGTTTTTTCGATGCGAAGGGTCGGTGCATGCACCGACCCCTTGCGTTTCAAGGGCCCACACCGGTTTCGGCCGCCTGCGATGACCGGAGGAGAAATGACGCCGCCGTTGATGGCGACCTACGATCGTCTCGATGTCGCGTTCACGCACGGCGCGGGAGCGCGCCTCTACAGTGAGGATGGTCGCACTTTCCTCGATTTCGCGGCCGGTGTGGCGGTGAATGTGCTCGGCCACTGTCACCCACACCTTGTCGACAGCTTATGCCGGCAGGCGGAAAAGCTGTGGCATTGTTCGAACCTGTACCGGATCCGCGAGCAGGAACGCCTCGCCCAGCGGCTGGTCGACACATCCTTCGCCGATGCCGCCTTCTTCTGCAACTCAGGCGCTGAAGCGATCGAATGCACGATCAAGCTGGCGCGCAAGCACCAGCACGCGATCGGCCGGCCCGAACGCTACCGCATGATCGTTTTCGAGGGGGCGTTCCACGGCCGGACCCTGGCAGCGGTCGCGGCAGGCGCCTCGGCCAAGCACCGGGACGGTTTCGGGCCCGCAATGGATGGGTTCGACCGCGTTCCCTTCAATGACCTTGCGGCCGCCGAAGCAGCCTGCGGCGAAGCGACCGCCGGCATCTTAGTCGAACCGATCCAGGGCGAAGGCGGGATCCACCTGGCGGCACCGGAGTTCCTGCGCGGGTTGCGCGCGCTCGCCGACAAGCACGGCCTGGTCCTCTGCTTCGATGAGGTTCAGTGCGGCTTTGGCCGTACGGGTCGGTTGTTCGCCCACGAATGGGCGGACGTCAAACCCGATGTCATGGCACTTGCCAAGGGATTGGGCGGCGGCTTCCCGATCGGCGCCTGCGTTGCGACGGCAAGTGTCGCCGCCGCCTTGACCCCCGGCAGCCACGGCAGCACCTTCGGCGGCAACCCGCTGGCATGTGCTGTCGCCAACGCGGTCCTCGACGTCATCCACGATGAGAACTTCCTCGCCCGCGTGCGCAGCCTGGGCGCCCTCATGCATCAGCGGTTGGCACGCCTGCCCGGCCTGTTCCCGGGCGTGATCACCGATGTCCGCGGTTTGGGGCTGATGCTGGGTCTCAAGTGCGCTCCCGCCAACCGCAGCGTCGTCGAATGCCTGTTCGCAAACGGCCTGCTAACGGTGCCGGCGGCAGACAACGTCGTGCGCCTGCTGCCGCCGCTGACGATCGATGTCGCCGAGATCGAGGAGGCGGCCGGGATGATCGAGCTCACCTGTGCACAACTCGCCGAGAAGGCCGCATGAAACGCAGACGTGCGAGAACGCGGCGATGACCGCGCCCCGCCACTTCCTCGACATCGACCGGCTCGACGGAAGAACCTTGAGGGGCATCCTCGATCTCGCGGCATCCATCAAACGCAGCCTCCACCCCAACCATCGCAAGCCGCTGCTCAAAGGCCGGACGCTGGCGATGATCTTCGAGAAGCCCTCGACGCGGACGCGCGTCTCGTTCGAGGTCGGCATGCTGCAGTTGGGCGGCCACGTCGTCATCCTGACCGACGAAGGCACGCAGTTGGGTCGCGGTGAGACCTTTGCCGACACGGCGCGCGCGCTGTCGCGCTATGTCGATGCGATCATGATTCGCACCAACGATCATGCAAAGCTGATGGAACTGGCGCACAACGCCACCGTGCCGGTCATCAACGGCCTGACCGACCATTCCCACCCCTGCCAGCTGATGGCTGACATCATGACCTACGAGGAGCATCGCGGCTCCATCGCTGGCAGGACGGTGGCCTGGAGCGGCGATACCAGCAACGTCGCCTGTTCCTGGGCGCATGCCGCCGTCCGCTTCGGTTTCCGGCTGCGCCTCGCGTCGCCAGCGGAGCTGCGCCCCGGCCCGCTGCTCGCCTGGGCCGCGCGTGAAGGCGGCGACGTCAGCTTTACCACGTCGCCGCACGAAGCGGTTACGGGCGCCGACCTGGTGGTCACCGACACCTGGTTCTCGATGGGGGTCGCGGAAGGCGCGAGCCGGGAACAACTGCTCGCACCATACCGGGTCGACGAGGCGCTGATGGCGCTCGCCAAGCCGGACGCGCTGTTCATGCACTGCCTGCCCGCGCATCGCGACCAGGAGGTCGCCGCAGGCGTGATCGACGGCCCGCAGTCGGTGGTCTGGGACGAGGCGGAAAACCGGCTGCATGCCCAAAAAGGGATCCTTGCCTGGTGCATCGGCTCCCAGGCTGTCGAGCGCCGCATGTCGGTTGCCTGATGGACCTGTCGCCGAACGCTGCCGATTTCGTGCAGCCGTTTCAGATCGAGGGCCTGGGCTTGCGCGGCCGCCTGGTCCGCCTTGGCCCGGTTGTCCGCTCCGTTGTCGCTCACCACGGCTACCCGCCCGCCGTTACGGCGCTCATGGCGGAAACGCTCGCACTGGCGGCCGTGCTGGCCAGCGCACTCAAGTATGACGGAGTCTTTACCCTGCAGCTGCGCGGCGATGGGCCTTTGAGCCTCGTCGTCGTCGACATCACCAGTGCCGGCGACATGCGCGGCTACGCGCGGTGCGACGAGGCAGCGATCGGCGACGCTCTTCCGGCCGGCGCGGTGTCCGTCCCGCGTCTGATGGGCGCCGGAACTATGGTGTTCACCGTCGACCAGGGGCCGCGAACCGAGCGTTACCAAGGAGTCACAGCGCTCGAAGGGGCAAGCTTGAGTGAGTGCGCGCACGCCTATTTCCGCCAATCCGAACAAGTCCAGACGGCCATCATCCTGGTCGCTGCACCCGAGCCGGATACCGCCGGAGACGAGACCGCAGCCGGTATCCGCGCCGCGGCGCTCATGATCCAGCGCCTCGCCGGCTCGGACGATGGCGATGCCACCGCGGACGAGAACTGGCATCGGGCGGTTGTGTTGATGAGCAGCGTCAGGGCGGACGAACTGCTCTCATCGATGCTGTCGCCGGCCGAGGTGCTGTTCCGACTGTTCCACGAAGACGGCGTGCGGTTGTTCCGCCAACGGCCGTTGCGCGCCGGCTGCCGCTGTTCGCAGACCAAGGTTGAACGCCTCATCGCCACGTTTTCCCCCGCCGAGATCACCACGATGGCCGACAACGGCCGCATCGCCGTCACCTGCGAGTTCTGCAAAACTGTTTATGACGTCACCGTCGGCACGGCCTGAGCCCGTCGTCAGGAGCGAGCTCGGCATGGACACGATCGCCCGAGGCGTGCTTCAGTAGCGGCAGCGGAGCATGCCAAGGACCGCGAACCAGCGGCAGCAGAACACCGCTCGCGCAAGGGGACAGACGATGCAGATCCCGCTGCAGATCGATTTTCAGAACATGGACCCCTCGGAATTCGTGGAGGCGCGGATCCGCGAGCGGGTCGCGCGGCTCGAGCATCACGCCCCGCACGTGACCGGCTGCCACGTCACGGTTGAGGCGCCGCACCACCATCATCACAAAGGCAACGCGTACCGGATCCGGATTGTCCTTCACGTCCCCGGCCATGAAGTGGTGGTGAGCAAGGAGCCGGGCGCGGCCGGCGCCCACACCGACGTCTATGTCGCCATCCGCGATGCCTTCGATTCCGCCGAGCGGCAACTCCAAGATCGCACCGCCCGTGTCCGCGGCGATGTCAAGACGCACGAGCCACCGCTGCAGGGCACCGTCAGCCGCGTGTTTGCCGACAAGGGCTATGGCTTCATCACCACGACCGACGGCCGCGAGATCTACTTTCACATGAACAGCGTCGTCGAGGCGGCGTTCGCCGACTTGACGGTCGGTCAGCCCGTGCGGCTCGCGATTGCCGAGGACGAAAGCGCCGATGGCCCGCAGGCGACGACGGTGCGGCCGATCCGGCCGACGCAGATGATCCCGGACGGACGATGACGACGCACGCCTTAAGCCTCCTCTCGCGCAAGCCGATCCCGCCCGGCGACCGCCTGATCGTGGCGCTCGATGTGCCGTCGCCCGACGAGGCGCGCGCCCTCGTCGCGCGGTTAGGCACGGCTGTGCGCTTCTACAAGGTCGGCCTTGAACTGTTCATGTCGGGAGGCGCCTTCGCGCTGATCGACTGGCTGCGCGCCCGCGGCGCCGACGTCTTCGTCGATCTCAAGTTCTTCGATGTCCCGCAAACGGTCGCGTCCGCGGTCCGCCAGCTCGAACGGATCGGCGCCACTTTCGCCACCGTGCACGGCAACGACGCGATCCTCGCGGCGGCGGTGGCGGCAAAGGGAAACGTCCGCCTGCTCGCGGTCACGGTCCTGACCAGCCTCGATCAGGGTGATGTCGAGGCGCTCGGATTTCAGACCGACGTCGCCCGGCTGGTGCTCTCGCGGGCCAAGCGGGCACTGGCAGTGGGGTGCGACGGCGTCATCTCGTCGGGACTGGAGGCACGAGCCTTGCGCAGCACGCTCGGTGAGCGCCTCCTGATCGTCGTTCCCGGCATCCGCCCGGTCTTCAACCGGCCGAGCGATGACCAGAAGCGGACCGTCGATGTCGAGGACGCGTTTGTCGACGGCGCCGATCACATCGTCGTCGGCCGGCCGATCCGCGACGCAGCCGATCCGCACGCCGCAGCAGAAGCGATCCAAGCCCGTATCCGGACGCTGTTCTCCGCTTCGCCGGGCTGAACTGCTCCGCGCATTTGCAGGATTGCAACGGGTGCGGGTGGTTTCCGGCAAAGGAGCCAATCCCCCTACCGTCCACCCGGCATCTGCCTTAATCTCCGCGGTCCTGCAAGGCACGACGTCGGAAACCGGATGCGTTCATGGCGAGCAAGCGAAACCAGGAATGTTCCCTTCTCTACCAGGTCAATACGCGCGTCTGGCTGAACGACCTTGCGGGCGAAATGGGCCGCCCGGCGACGCTCGATGACATTCCCGATGCGGCGCTCGACCGCATTGCCGCGCTTGGCTTCAAATGGGTTTGGCTGCTCGGCGTTTGGCGCCTGGGCGAGCGCGGACGGCAGATCTCCCGCGCGCGCAACGACTGGCGTGCCGAGTTCAAGCATATCCTGCCCGACCTGACCGACCAGGACATCTCCGGTTCCTGCTTCGCGATCACCGGCTATACGGTCGGGCCGACCCTGGGCGGGACGGCAGCGCTGGGACGGCTGCGGCGGCGCCTGCGGGCACGCAACCTCAGGCTGATTCTCGACTTTGTCCCTAATCACACCGCGCTCGATCATCCCTGGATCAAGGACCGCCCGCACTTCTATGTCACCGGGACCGACGCTGACCTTGCCCGCGAACCGCACAACTATTGCCATGTCGATACCCGTGACGGTCCGCGCGTGATCGCGCACGGTCGCGATCCCTACTTCCCCGGCTGGCCCGATACGGCGCAACTCAACTACGGCGAAGTGGCGGTCCAAGAGGCGATGCGCCAAGAACTGTTGAACGTCGCCGGTATCTGCGACGGCGTCCGCTGCGACATGGCGATGCTGATGCTGCCAGAGGTGTACCGGCGCACCTGGAACATCGATATCGAGCCATTCTGGCCAGAGGCGATCCGCTGCATCCGCCTCGACCAGCCGGATTTCGTCTTCATTGCCGAGGTCTATTGGGATCTCGAATGGACACTGCTGCAGCAGGGCTTCGACTATACCTATGACAAGCGCCTTTACGATCGCCTGCGCGGCCAAAATGCCTTGAGCGTCAAGGAGCACCTCGCCGCCGATCAAGACTTCCAACGAAAGCAGGTGCGATTCCTTGAGAACCACGACGAGCCGCGGGCGGCCGCCGCCTTCCCGCCCAGCGTCCACGAAGCAGCCGCAGTGCTGACATACCTGTCGCCCGGCTTGCGCTTTTTCCATCAGGGTCAGATGGAAGGACGCAAGACCCATATTCCGATGCACCTGTGTCGAGCGCCGGCCGAAGCGATCGATACGGCAGTCCGCAACTTCTACCAGCGGCTGTTGCGGGTGCTCCGCCTGCCGATTGTCCGCAGCGGTGACTGGACGCTGCTGACGCCCGCCCCAACGGACCAAGCCCCGACGGACCAAGCCCCGACGGACCAAGCCCCAACGGACCAAAAGGATGATGACACCGAAAGCGATCGCGAGATCATCGCGTGCGTCTGGTCGCTCGAGAAGCGGAACCGGGTTCTTGTGATCGTCAACTACACGCCGGAGCCGGTCTCCAGCCATCTCAAACTGCCGTTCCCGGATCTCCGGCGGCAGAAGGTACGCCTGCGCGACCTGATGGGGACCACGAAAGGCGAAGAGTCGGGCGACGCGCTACTGAAAACCGGCCTCGCCATCGATCTGCCGCCTTGGGGCTATCGGGTGCTGGAGTTGTCGGTGGTGGCTTCCTGAGCGCACATCACCGCTGGGCGTCAACGGAAACGTTACGAAGGGGGCTGTAGAATCGGCTGTTACCAACGCCTTCGAGGTGCCGATGTCGCCCGACAAAGCCTACGAGATGGGCTTCCGCCATATCGCCGATCTGGCCGAGATGAGCCGGATCGCCGATTTGATCGAAGATGAAAGCCTTTCCACCTACGCGCTGGAGCTGATGCAGGCATGGCGGGCCGGCGCCATGGCGGCCCGTGCCATGGTCGAGAAAGAAGAAGCGACCCTGCAGTAGGCAGCCAGGCCCGGCGCCTCAGAACCAGCCGTAGCGCATTCCGGGAATGCGGCAGCCACTGCGGCTGCGGATATCGCTGATGCCGCACTGCGCCGTGAGCGCGATGGTCAGACGTCCCTCGCTGCACTGCTCCGGCCGGCCATAGAATCGATAGCCCGATATCGGCTGCAGTTCCTGCGGCAAATCGTAATTGTCGTTCCAGCGATCGATGTCCCAAGAGACATCCTGCATGTCCTTGAGTGAGAGGCCATAGTTGCGCAGCGCCTGGTCAACGATTGGCGCGCAGACATCGGCCGGACTGTCAGGGGGAACTCCAAACTGCAGGCCGATCCCCAGGACCATGCCGGCCGCCAAGGCTATTATCATGCCAGTCTTCCAAGTCTCTCTCTGCCCCCTGTTTAACGCCTCAAGGAGCGAAGGTGCTGGGCAGGCGCCTGATCGCCCGTCATGTGGCTACCTGCCCGTCCCCACGACTCGTCAAAGGGCGTGTCAGTTGTCCTTTGCGCCTTGCTTCACCCAGTCGCGGATGATGTCCTGCTGCGCCCGCAGAAGCGGCCGCTGATTGTGCGGCATGCGCAGGCTGGCACTCGCACGCCCTTCGATCAGGACGTTCAGGTTGCTCACCAAGGGGTCACCCGGGACGATGATCGGCCCATGCTTGGTGCCCTTCATCAAGCCTTCGTACGAGGACAGATCGAGGCCGCTGGCCTTCAACCCCTCGCCATCCTGCTGGTGGCAGGAGACACAGCGGCTCTGCAGAATCGGCTCGACATCGAGTCGGTAGCTCACCTCCTCGGCGGCCGAGGCCATTCCCCCGAACGTGACGACGAGACCGGTGGCCAAGCAAAGCGCGGCTGTCGCCGCGGCGGGCTTTTTCATTGTGATCATGTTCCAATGCCCCATTTTCTTGAAATCGATCAGCGGTACCGACCGCTCGACGGTTGAGTCTAGCACCGGCGCCGCCTTTTCCAAACGGCGATCAAGCACCGCCATTCGTTCCAGTCAGCGGAGCGCGGCAGCGATGTTGCCGCCGTCCACGGTCAGGATCGCGGCCGTGGTACTGCTCGCGCGGGCAAGACTGACGAACGCCTGCGCGACGTCGTCTGCCGCGACCTCCCGGCCCAGCAGATTCCCTTGCATGTATTCCTCCGGGCTTACGCCACGCGCCTCCGCCCGTTCGGCGATCATGGTGCCGGTCAGGAGCCCGCTGCGCACCCGATCGGCGTTGACGGCGCAGGCGCGAATGCCGTCCCGGCCGTAATCGACGGCATACTGCCGCATCAGCGCCAGAGTCGCCGCCTTCGGCAGGCCGTAGGGGCCAAAGTCCGGGCCGGGATTGATTGCCTGCTTGGAGACGTTGAACAGCAGGCAGCCACCGGTTCCTTGCGCTAGCATGACGCGAACGGCGGCGCGGGCTACGAACTGATGCGCCCAAAAGTTGAGCTCGAAGCTCTGCCGCAGCACCTGCTCTTCAACCTCGCCGATTCGCCCCTGCCAGGCGGCGCCAGCGTTGGAGACGACGATATCGACCCCGCCGTAGGCAGCCGCAATCTTGTTGAATGCATTCTGAATCGCCTCCGGCCGGGTGACGTCGTAAACCAGCCCAAGCACACCGAACTTGCGGGCGCAGGTGTCGACCGCGGCTTCATCAACATCGATGATGACAACCTCGGCCCCTTCGGCACGGAACGCCTGCGCGGTCGCCGCGCCGATCCCCGAAGCGCCGCCGGTCACGACGACGACGTGGCGCGCGAGCGGGCGTTCGGCGGCCTTGCCGAGCTTTGCCTGCTCCAGCGACCAGTATTCGATGTCGAACAGATCGGCTTCGTCGATGACTTCATAGCGCCCGAGGGTCTCGGCCGCCGTGATGACGTCGATGTTGGTCTCGGCGAGGTCAGCCGCGATGCGGGCTTCCGCGCGGGTGGCACCGAGACCGAACAGCCCCAGGCCCGGGACCATGATCACGCGCGGCGCCGGATCGAGAGGTTTCTTCGCGCCGGCATATCGGGCGTTGTTGCGTTCGAAATAGGCTTGGTAATCGGCACGATAGGCCTGCATCGCCGCCTGAGCGCCGGTCACGAAATCATCGAAGGCAGCCGTGTCGGCCGCAGGCGTCAAGAGCGGCTTCGGCTTGATGCGGATGACGTGATCCGGTGTTGCCGTTCCCTGTTGGCTGTAGCGGTCGAGCTCACTACCGGCAACGAAGTCGAGGATGGCCGGCGACGAACGAAACTCAAGGATCGGACGGCTGAAGGTTCCGTCCGGCCGTTCGAGTGCGGCGAGCCCGCGCAGGACCGGCGCAACCTGGCTCACGGGCGCGCTCCGCTCCGGCAGCCGGATCGGGTGAAACGACTTGGGCCGGGTCCGGCCGACGGCTTTGGGGAGGTGCAGCCCCGCGACCGACATCCGTGCCGCCTCGGCAACGCGGCCCTCTGCCAGCGTCACCATGTCGATCATCCGCTCATAGGCCTCGCGGGCAGTCGCCCCGAAGGTGAAGATGCCGTGCTTGAGGAGGATCATCCCCTCGACGCTCGGGTTCTCGGCAAAGACCGCGGCCGCCTTCTTGGCCAGCGCGAACCCAGGCATGATGTACGGCACGAGCGCCATCCGCTCCCCAAAGAGCTCACGGCAGAGCACTTGCCCGTTCGGCTGGTCGGTGAGCGCGAGAACGGCATTGGCGTGGGTATGATCGATATACTTGTGCGGCAGGAAGGCATGCAGCAGCGTCTCGACCGAGGGGTTGGGCGCGCCCGGATCGAGCAGGTTGGCGCGCTGGATGCGCACCATCTCCTCGTCGCTTAAGGTCTCGACGTTGACGAGTTGCTTCAACGGCTTCAAGCGCACCGCCGGCAGGCCGGCAGGCTCGATCGAAGCCATGTCCCAGCCGGAGCCCTTGACGCACAGCACCTCCGCTTCCTCGCCGATGAGGTCGTGCATGACCGTCTTGACCGAGGTGTTGCCGCCGCCGTGGATGACCAGCTTCGGCTCCACACCGAGAAGCCGGCTTGAGTAGACGCGCAGTGCCAAGTCCAACGGCGCACCCTGCTTGGTGTAGCGCTCGATCGCCGCTTCCGCATCCCGGTCTGACCACCGGCTTTCCATCGGCACGCCCTTTCCCGCAGTTCCCGTGGCGAGGGATGAGCTTCCTCCCTGCCTTTCCTATTTATATCGGGAGTGCCGGCCATCCTTAAAGCCAATCGGCCACGCGCCCGTTCGGGGGTGCCTGGCGGCCGCGCGTATTTGCTTTAACGCGCGCCATCAATTTGCTTTGATCGCGCCGTACAGCGTCGAGCGGGGCACACAGCTGGCACGGGGAGCGCAGCTGGTCTTCGGTCGGATCCCAGCGAGGAACTCTCCCGGCCGCGACCGTTTCTCGGAACTGCGGCCCTGAACCCCATTTCGCCATGGATACGGAGGATATCAGCAAATGCCGTTGAGCAATCGCTTCGTCGCCGAGTTTCTCGGCACCTTCTGGCTCGTATTCGGCGGCTGCGGCAGTGCCGTGCTTGCAGCCGCGTTTCCGGAACTCGGCATCGGCTTCGTCGGCGTCTCGCTGGCGTTCGGCCTGACCGTGCTGACAATGGCCTACGCCGTCGGCCACATTTCCGGCGGCCACTTCAACCCGGCGGTGACGCTGGGCCTGTGGACAGGCGGCCGTTTTCCGGCCAGTGAGATCATCCCTTATTGGATTGCCCAGGTGCTGGGCGCAGTCGCTGCCGGGGCCGTCTTGTACGTCATCGCCAGCGGCGCGCCTGGCTTCGATGTGGCCGGCGGCTTCGCTTCGAACGGCTTCGCCGAGCATTCGCCCGGCAAGTACTCCCTGCATGCGGCCCTGCTGGCCGAAGTCGTGCTGACGATGTTCTTCCTGCTGATCATTCTGGGATCGACCGATGGCCGGGCGCCGGCGGGTTTTGCCCCGATCGCGATCGGCCTGGCACTGACGCTGATCCACCTCATCAGCATCCCGGTGACCAACACCTCGGTCAATCCGGCCCGCAGCACCGGCCCGGCACTGTTCGTCGGCGGCTGGGCACTGGCGCAGCTGTGGCTTTTCTGGGTTGCGCCGCTGATCGGTGGTGCCGTCGGTGGCTTCCTCTATCGCTGGCTTGGCGGCTCCGGCGCGAACAAGTAAGGCGTGCCTCCGCTCCGGAACGGTCGCGACGTCGCATGTCGTCCCGACCGTTCCGGTCGTCGCTAGCGGAGGAAGCGATCACAAAGAGAAGGGGAAGGAAGCAATCAGATAGAGTTCCTCGACGCCACCGTTATCCTCGTAGATGCCGGCGTTCGAGATGTGGGCGAAGCTGATGCCGAGCCGGACGCCGTTGTCGAACATGTAGGTCAGGCCGGCGCCGATGCGAAATTGGAACACGCCGCCGAGATCGGACGAGTCGCCCTGGTGGTAGGCGCCGATCGCGGCCTGCGGCGTCAGGACGAAATCACCAAATTTGACATCCATGTAGATGCCGCCATAGCCGTAGACGCCGCCGTCGGCGTTGAAGACTGCACCTACGGCCGGCCCGATGAAGCCAAGCTTGTCGCCGATCCTGAGTTCGAGACTGCCGCCCAGGGACCGCTTCGATCCTGCTTCCTCGGTCAGCAAATCATAGATGCCGACACCGATCTCGATGTAATGGCGGTCATTCCCGAGCAGCTGGACGCCGCCGAAATCATGAAAGACTTCCGCAGCCGGCGCAGCGTCCGTGGGTTCGGTCACGGTCGAATTGGCAGCGAGGACGACGGCAGGATCAGCCTCAAAGGTGCTTTCGGCGGCAAGGGTGACCGCATCGCCCTCAGGCAGGGTTGGCTCCTCGGCCCGCAGGTCAGAGACCGAAGCAAACGTGCAAACCAAACCGACGGAGCCCGCGAGCAGCAATGACTTCATTTTTTTCTCCGCTTCTACGACAGAACCTGTCACGCAACTGGTCTGCGAAGCGGGGAGAGCGATCGTTGCGAATGCGTTCGATCGGCTCTTGTTAAGGATCTTCCGGCGACGGTGGCAGTTGGACGGCCTCCCTGAAGGAACCTATGCGAAAGGCTCCCTCCCTCCGATCCGACTGTCCGCCGATGTCCTCGCTTGCTACCCTGGCGTGCCTTCGACGAAAATTATTCTAAAAAGGGGCACGCCTTGGCGCTGTGAGGAGAATCACACGTAAAACACGATTTTATTATTCGGCAAACCTCTGTCGATTGTCTCCGAAAAGTTCCACGATGGGTCAGGATTCTCAACCGCACGCAGCGGGCTGAAGGCCAGCTCAGCGCTCCGGATAGAGGCCGGACAAGCCGGCTTCCGACGCGGGACAGACACCCCGCTCGGTGATCAGCCCGGTGACGAGCCGTGCTGGCGTGACGTCAAAGGCGTCGTTGCGTGCGGGAGAACCGGGTGGCGTCAGCATCACAGTGGCGACCGAGCCATCGGCGATTCGGCCGCTGATCATCGTCACTTCCGTAGCATCGCGTTCCTCGATCGGGATTTCCGTGAGCCCGTCGCGCACGCTGAAATCGATCGAAGATCCGGGTGCCGCGACGTAGAACGGCACGTTGTTGTCGCGCGCTGCCAGCGCCTTCAGATAGGTGCCGATCTTGTTGCAGACATCGCCGGTGCGCGTCGTCCGGTCGGTCCCGACGATACAGACATCGACCAGCCCGCGCTGCATCAGATGGCCACCGGCGTTATCGACGATCACCGTATGCGGCACCCCGTGCTGACCCAGCTCCCACGCCGTGAGGCTGGCGCCCTGGTTGCGCGGCCGCGTCTCGTCAACCCAGACATGAACGGGGATACCGGCATCGTGCGCGTGGTAAACCGGCGACAGCGCCGTGCCCCAGTCGACCGTGGCGAGCCAGCCGGCGTTGCAGTGGGTGAGCACGTTCAAAGGCCCCTGCCCGCCCTTGGCGGTCCAGGCCTCACGCAGCACCGCCAGCCCATGCCGGCCGATGGCAGCATTGGTGGCGACATCCTCCTCGCAGATCGAAGCCGCGCGCTGCCAAGCCGCCGCCGCCCGCTCAGGCTCAGGGAGCGGCGCTAAGGTCGCCATCATCGTTTCGATCGCCCAGCGCAGGTTGATCGCGGTCGGCCGGGTGGCGAGAAGGACCCGGGAGGCTTCGGCAAGCGCGAAATCGCTGGCGTCAACCGCGGCGGCGAGGCAGAGCCCATAGGCTGCAGCGGCGCCGATCAGCGGTGCCCCGCGCACGCGCATCGCCCGGATTGCTTCGGCTGCCGCGCCGAGCGTTTCCAGCCGGAGGGTAACGAACGCGTGCGGCAGCAGCGTCTGATCGATGATCTCGACCGCGCCGCCATCGGCCGCGCGCCAGATGGTCCGGTACGGCCGGCCGCCGACCTTCATCGCCTCGGCCTCCTCACGACTGCCGCGGCAGCACCCGGCCGGCAACGGCATCGAGCTTCGCCACCAGCTCCGGATCGCGCGCGAACGGCGCCGTGATCAGTGCCTGGCCCAACGCCGTGTGACAGCCCTCCGGACACGTCCCCGCGCGCTGCTTGAGCAGCGGAACCAGCCGCTTGACCAGCTCGCGCGCCTTCTCCGCGTTGTCCTTCAGCACGCGGATGATCGCCTCGACCGAAACGTGGTCGTGATCGGGATGCCAGCAGTCGTAATCGGTGACCATGGCGACGGTGGCGTAGCAGAGCTCAGCCTCCCGCGCGAGCCTGGCCTCCGGCATGTTGGTCATGCCGATCACATCGCAGCCCCACGCCCGATAGAGGTTGGATTCGGCAAGCGTCGAGAACTGCGGCCCCTCGATGACCACGTAGGTTCCGCCGCGGACGACCGGAACGCCAATACCCGTGGCCGCTTCCTCGATCGCATCGCCCAATCGCCGGCAGACCGGATGACCCAAGCCCACATGCGCCACCATGCCGGGGCCGAAGAAGCTGCGCGGCCGGCCATGGGTGCGGTCGATGAACTGATCGACGATGACGAACGTGCCGGGCGGCAGCGTCTCCGTCAGCGAGCCGCAGGCCGAGAGCGAAATGACCTCGGTGGTGCCCAACCGCTTCAAGGCATCGATGTTGGCGCGGCTGTTGAGGTCGGAAGGCGAGAGCGGATGGCCGCGGCCGTGCCGGGGCAGGAAACAGCACTTCTGCTCGTCCACGTAACCGGTCAGGATCTCATCCGACGGCGCCCCCCACGGCGATGCTACAGGCTGCCAGGCAGCGCCGGTGAGGCCATCGATCTCATAGAGGCCGCTGCCGCCGATGATGCCGACCACGGGCGGCGTTCCGGGCTCGCTCATTCTCTCCTCCCCGTCAACCCTCACTGTCGGCCGGGATCCTTCCAGGTTCGCCTCCGCCGTGCAAGCCTGCGGCTTCGGCCGCGGGGGCTTCGGCCGCAGGAGCTTCGGCCGCTGGGGCTTCCTGGCGCCCCGCACGGCCGCCGATCAGCCCGTGCTTGTTCAGACGTTGGCGGAACTGGTGGTAGGGCAGGCCGAGGGCGTGCGCGGCGACCCGCTGGTTGTTGGCGGCCTCGCTCAGCGCGCGGAGCAGGAGTTCGCGCTCGAAGCCGGCGACGGCAGCCGTGAAGCCTTCCGCCGGCGTTTCGGTGGCCGCGGCCGGCAAACCCGCCGACGAATCCGCTTGCGGGCGCTCACGCATGCGCGCATCCGGCCGGTAGGGCGAGGCAAACGGATCGAGCTCAATCGCCTCGATCAGCTGTTCGGGCCGCGGCGCTTGGCAGACCGCCCGCTCGGCGACGTTCTTCAGCTCGCGCACATTGCCGGGCCAGTCGTAGTCCAGAAGCGCCCGCGCGGCGGCTGGCGCGAAGCCGGGAAACTGCCGCCAGCCGAGTTCGACGGCGATGCCGCGGCCGAAATGATTAGCGAGCGTCAGGATATCTTCGCGGCGCGCGCGCAAGGGCGGCAGCGTCAACACCGCAAAGGCCAAGCGATCGAGGAGATCGTGGCGAAAGCGTCCCGCCGCCGCCGCCGCCCGCAGATCCTCGTTGCTGGCGGCGATGATGCGGACATCGCAGCGCAAGGTGCTCGAACTGCCGAGCCGCTCGAACTGACCATACTCGACAACGCGCAGGATTTTTTCCTGCACGCTCAAGGGCGCGTTGGCGATCTCGTCCAGGAACAGGCTGCCGCCGTCGGCGCGCTCGAACCGGCCCGGACGCCTGCGGACGGCACCGGTAAAGGCACCGGCCTCGTGGCCGAACAGCTCGCTCTCGACCAGCGTTTCCGGCAGCGCGCCGCAATTGAGCTTCATCAGCGGCTGCGCCCAGCGGCCGGAAAGGTAATGCAGGCGGTCGGCGATCAGCTCCTTGCCGGTGCCGCGCTCGCCGATGACGATCACCGGCCGGTTGAGAACGGCGACGCGGGAGACCTCCTGCATCATCGTCAGGAACGCCGGCGATTGGCCCACGAGGGGCGGCAAGTCCGTTGGCATGGTGTGCGTCCGTCAGCGATCCCCGTCACTGCTTAACAGAATATGTTAACTTATGACTATTATCGTCAACCTCACTGTCGCTTGAGGCGGAGCGTCGCTCGGAAACTCCCTTTAATACAGTCACTTAGCCGACTCCCGCCGGCTGGCACGATCGATGCAGTCTTGATCGCAGGAACCACGGCCCGGGCGAAAGCGCGCCGGGTGAACACTTGAGGAGACCCTTGATGGGCATTTTTTCGCGCTTGGCCGACATCGTGAACTCCAACATCAACGCCATCCTCGAAAGCGCCGAGGATCCGCAGAAGATCATCCGCCTGATCATCCAGGAGATGGAGGAGACGCTGGTCGAGGTGCGCGCGACCGCGGCGCGCGGCATCGCCGAGAAGAAGGACGTCGAGCGCCGGCTGGCGCGGTTGCAGGAGGCTCAGGCCGAATGGGAGCGCAAGGCGGAAGTCGCCCTGCGCCGCGACCGCGAGGACCTCTCCAAGGCGGCGCTGATCGAGAAGGCGCGGCTGGGGGAGACGGTGAAGGCGCTGAGCCAGGAGCGCGACGCGCTCACGACCGCACTCGCCCAGGGCGAGGCCGACATCGCCAAGCTCGAAGCGAAGCTGCGCGATGCCAAGACCCGGCAGAAGACGATGGAAGCGCGGCACGAAACGGCGTCCAACCGCCTGAAGGCACGCAAACAGGTCTACGACAGCCGGGCCGACGACGCCTTCTCCCGCTTCGAATCGTTCGAGCGGCGGATCGACGAGAAGGAGGGCCAGGCCGAAGCCCTGGAACTCGGCAAGACACGCACGGTCGCCGAAGAGTTGGCCGACCTCGAGGCGGATGCCGCGATCGAAGACGAGCTGAAGGCGCTTAAACAGCGGGTAGCCAAGTCGGGCCAGGGCAACTGAGCGACCGCGGGCATCCGAGCAGAAGGACCTGAACGCCGATGATGGAGTTTCTGCAGACCCCGCTGATCCTGTTCCTCGCGTTCGTGGCGCCGATCTGGATCATCAGCCACTACGTCACCAAGTGGCGGACGGCCAAGATCCTCTCGGCGGAGGACGAGAAGATGCTGCAGGAACTGTGGGAACTGACGCCACGTCTCGAAAGCCGCATCAACACGCTTGAGCGCATTCTGGACGCAGAAGCGCCCGACTGGAGGAAACAGCTATGACCGCCGGCAACAGCTACAACGGCAACCGGCACGCAGACAACAGCCGGCCGAGCCCGAGCCGGCTCTACCGCAGCCAGCGCTCGAAGATCCTTCTGGGCGTGTGCAGCGGCATCGCCGAGTACTTGGGCGTCGAGCCGTGGATGGTGCGCGTGTTCACCGTGATTGCCGGCTTTATGTTCGCGCCGCCGACGCTGGCCGGTTACCTCATCCTCGCCTTCGTGTTGCCGAAGGCGCCGCAGGACCTCTACCGGGATGAGGGCGAGCAGCGGTTCTGGCGCGACGTCCGCATCGATCCGGCGCAGAAGTTCTCCGAACTGCGCCACCGCTTCCGCGAACTGGAGCGGCAGCTGCAACGGATGGAGGCCTACGTGACCTCCAAGAGCTTCCGCCTCAACCGCGAGATCAAGGACCTGGAACGCTAAGGGGGGCGTTGGCTCCTCCTCCCGGCGCGTCATGACCGGGGCGCGTAGGACGGCCAACTGCGATCGGCCCCCTTGAACGTGGATGCGCGGGTCTCTCGCCCGCGCATGACGGCGGGGGGAGAGAGGACCTAACCCCACGCGCTCATTTCCCTCACCCGTCATGGCCGGCGCCGGCCGGCCATCTCCGGCTGACGTCCCCTCAAACTAGATGAGCGGGCAAGCGCCAGCCGCAGTTCGTGCGCCGGTTCCTCCAAGTTCCACAGCACCGTATCCTTGCCCCCCAGGCGCGACACGCGTAACGATGGTCAAATACGACCAGCGCAAGGGGCGGGGTAACGGATGGCTGCAGGGGACGACGAGCCAAGACCGATCAGCCTGTTCTACTCCTATTCGCACAAGGATGAGGACCTGCGGCAGAAACTGCAGGAGCACTTGGCGGTGCTGCGGTGGGATGGGCGGATTGCCGAATGGCACGACCGGAACATCGACGCCGGGGATGACTGGGCAAAGGCGATCGACGATAACCTCAAGAGCGCCGATATCGTCCTCCTCCTGGTCAGCGCCAGTTTTCTTGCATCGCCCTATTGCTGGGGCAAGGAGATGAGTAAGGCGCTGGAGCGCAACGCGCGCGACGAAGCAACCGTCATTCCCGTCATCTTAAGGCCGTGCCAGTGGAAGCAGACACGCTTGCAGGATTTGCAGGCTGCGCCCACCGACGGTCGAGCGGTCACGCTGTGGCCTAATCTGGATGAAGCATTCGACGACGTTGCGGCCAAAATCGTGCGGGTCGTTGATGAACTCAGGCGCAAGCGCGCTGCCGCCGCACACCCTCACCCCGTCCCTCTCCCAGAGGGAGAGGGGGCAAGCCGCCCTCACCCCGACCCTCTCCCGCAAGCGGGAGAGGGAGGGACCCGCGGTAGCGGGAGGGTGAGGGCCTTTAAGGACCTCGAAGTCTTCCGCGACATCGAGGCGCCGTGGTGTCCGGAGATGGTGGTGATTCCGGCCGGCACCTTCCTCATGGGTTCACCCGAGAGCGAGGAAGGACGTACTGATGCGGAAGGACCACAGCACACGGTGACGATCGGCCGCCGGTTTGCGATCGGTCGGTTCCCGGTGATGTTCGACGAGTACGATCACTTCTGTGCTTTGACCAAGCGGGAAAAGCCCAAGGACGAGGGCTGGGGCCGCGGCAAAAGGCCTGTGATCAATGTGAGCTGGTTCGATGCGGTCGCCTACTGCGAGTGGCTGGCGAAGGAGACGGGGCAGCCGTATCGGTTGCCGTCCGAAAGTGAAAGGGAGTACGCGTGCCGCGCCGGCACAACGACGCGTTATTGGTGGGGCGACGCGATCACACCGAAGAACGCGAACTACGCTGAATCGAAGCTCGGCAAGACCACCGAGGTAGGCGCCTATCCGGCGAACCCCTGGGGTCTTTACGATATTAACGGCAACGTCTGTGAATGGGTGGCGGATGTCTGGCACGACAGCTACCAGCGTGCACCGGCGGACGGCTCAGCGTGGACCGACGGTGAAGGAAAAGACTCCTCCCCCTACCGCGTCCTCCGCGGAGGGTTCTGGTACCGCACGCCGGAGGGATGGGCCTCGGCCGTCCGCTACTGTGGCAGCCCCGACAGCCGAGGCCCCGATGGGGGCTTCCGCGTTGCCAGGACGCTTGATTAGACTGTCATAGCCCGCGATCTGCGTCTGGGGGCGGCTGCGGAGCCTTGGTCAGAACCGCTCCACCAGAAGGCCTGCGCGCTCCAGTTCGGCCCGGTGCACCTCCGCTGATTCGGGGCTGTAGCAGCAGAAGATGATCGTCTCCGGTTGAGCGTTGGCCGCCGCGAACTCGTCCACCGTCTGCACCGCAATCGCCGCCGCCCGATCCAACGGAAAACCGTAAATCCCGGTGCTGATCGCAGGAAAGGCGATGCTGTTCAGCCCATGCGCCTTCGCGAGCTCAAGGCTATTGCGGTAACACGAGGCCAGCAGCTCATCCTCCGCGCTGGCACCGCCATGCCAGACCGGACCAACCGTGTGGATGATGAAGCGAGCCTTGAGACGGTAGCCGCGTGTCATCTTCGCTTCGCCGGTGCGGCAGCCGCCAAGCGTGCGCGTTTCAGCGACCAACTCCGGGCCTGCGGCGCGGTGGATGGCGCCGTCCACGCCGCTCCCGCCCAGCAGGCTGCGGTTGGCGGCATTGACGATCGCATCGACCGCGAGGGTCGTGATATCGCCCTCGACCACCTGAATGCGCTCGGCCACGATCCTATCCCTCCCCTGTTGTTTGCGCCCGGTACAGGTGCACCCCGCCGCCGTATGGACGCTTTTGCGGCGACAATGAGCCCCCTAAACAATCAAAGCAAGACGCAAGACGAGGGTGTCGCCTACCTCCGGTCGTGCTGGCTCCGCCACCACTTCTCCATCCCGATCAACGGCATGATCACGACCGCAACGGCGGCCGCGCGCAGCCAGGCGTAGGCGTCGATCGGTGCCGAACCGAACACGCTGTTCATGAACGGCCCGTAAATGAAGGCAAGCTGCAATGCGAGAACCGTTCCGATACCGGCATAGATCCACAGGTTGCTGAACAGGCCGATGCGGAACATCGAGGTCTTCAGCGAGCGGCAGTTGAGAAGGTAGAAGATCTGAAACAAGATGACCGTCGTGACGGCTTCCGTCTGCGCCTGGGCGTAGGCAGACGCGGCTGCGGTGCCGGCGGTCTCGGCGGCGCCATAGGTGAGAAGGAACAGCCCGACGGCTCCGGCCGCCATCAAGAGCGCGACCAGCACGGTGCGGGCGATGACAAACGTGCTCAGCACCGGTGCCTTGGGATCGCGCGGCGGGCGCTCCATCAGGCGTGGCTCCATCGCCTCGAGCGCAAGCGGTAGCGCAAGCGCGACGGCGGCGACCAGATTGATCCACAAGATCTGCACCGGCCGCATCGGCAGCAGCGCCTCGCCTTCCGTGATCGGGAAGAAGGCGACCGCCGCCATCATGATGAAGGCCAGGCCGAGGTTGGTTGGCAGCACGAACGCGAGCGCCTTGACGAGGTTGTCGTAAACCCGCCGCCCCTCCTCAACCGCGGCCTTGATCGTCGCAAAGTTGTCGTCGGTCAGAACGATGTCGGCCGCCTCCTTCGAGACTGCGGTGCCGGTGATGCCCATGGCGATGCCGATGTCGGCTTGCTTGAGCGCCGGCGCGTCGTTGACGCCGTCGCCGGTCATCGCGACGACGTGGTTTTCCGCCTGCAGCGCCTTGACGAGACGGAGCTTGTGTTCCGGCGCCACGCGAGCAAAGACGTTGTGGTCGCGGGCGGCGGCGCGCAGTTCATCCTCGGTCATCCGTCCCAGCTCGACGCCGCTCAAGGCGCGCTCGCCGGCCGCGCACAAACCCAATGCCGCACCGATGGCGCGCGCCGTTTCGTGGTGGTCGCCGGTGATCATCTTCACGGCGATGCCGGCACTCTGGCAGGCGGCAACCGCCTCGATGGCCTCCATCCGCGGCGGGTCGATCATGCCCTGCAGGCCGAGAAACGACAGCCCCGCTGCAACGTCGACCTCCTCCAGCCGTGCGAGCGGCCGATCCGGTGTAAACGCCGCAAAGGCCAGCACGCGCATGCCCTGCTGGGCGATCTGCCGCACGGCGTGCATGACGGCAGCGTTCTCGCCATCGCTATCCCCGTTTCCTGAACAGCGGGGAACGATGGCCTCCGGCGCGCCCTTGATGTAGACGACCTGGCCGCCGCCGGGCACTTCGTGCAGCGTCGCCATGAACTGCCGTTCCGATTCGAATGGGATGACGTCAAGCCGCGGATAGCGGCTGCGGGCATCGGCCGCCGAATGGCCAAGCTTGTGGGCCGCTACTACCAACGCGCCTTCGGTCGGGTCCCCCGTCAACTGCCAACGGCCCTGGTCGGGATGAATGACGGCGTCGTTACACAACGTGCCGGCCAGGACGAGTCCTTCGACCGCGGCCGGCATGGCTGCCACAACAACGCCCTCGGCTTGCAGCTGGCCTTCCGGCGCATAGCCGACGCCGCTCAAATGCCACGCGCCGGCGGGCGTCCACAGCGCCTGGACCGTCATCTCGTTGCGTGTGAGCGTGCCGGTCTTGTCGGAACAGATGACGGTCGTCGAGCCCAGCGTCTCGACCGCGGGCAGCTTGCGGATGATCGCCCGCCGATGCGCCATCCGTTGCACGCCGATCGCCAGCGCGATGGTGACGATCGCCGGCAGCCCCTCAGGAATCGCAGCGACGGCGAGCGCGATCGCGGCAAGGATGTTGTCGGCCACGGGGTAGCCGCGCAGGTGGCCGATGCCGAACAAGATCGCTGAAACGAAGGCAACGGCAACGGCGATCCACATTCCGACGACCGCCAGCTGCCGCATGAGCGGCGTTTCCAGCTTTTCCGTCTCCTGCAGCAGCCGCGAGATACGGCCAAGCTCGGTTTCGGCGCCGGTTGCCACCACCACCGCGCTGCCTGTCCCATAGGTCACCAGCGTGCCGCTGAACGCCATGTCGACGCGATCGCCGATTGCCGTATCGGCGGAGACCGCACGGGCCTCCTTTTCGGCCGGCAGCGACTCCCCCGTAAGTGCCGCTTCCTCAACCTTGAGCGAACGTACGGCAAGCAGGCGCAGATCGGCGGGGACCTTGTCGCCCGACTGCAGCAATACGATATCGCCCGGAACCAGCGCGGCGGAGCCCAGCATCTGTTTGCGGCCATCGCGCAGCACGGCAGCCTCTAGCGGCACCATCGCGCTCAAGGCCTTGATCGCCTGGTTGGCGCGAAACTCCTGCGCAAAGCCGATCACGGCATTCAGCACGACGACGCCGCAGATCACCAGGCCATCGACCAGCTTGCCGGTCGCCATCGCCAGCGCGGTCGCGGCGAGAAGGACGTAGATGAGCGGATTATTGAACTGTGCAATCAGGATCCGCAGCGCCTGGCCGCGATCTCCAGCCGGCAGCACGTTCGGCCCGTAGCGGGCAAGGCGCTCTTCCGCTGCCCCAGAATCGAGCCCCGCCGCCGAAGTCTGCAGGCGGGCGAGGACGTCTTCCGCTTCGAGGGCGTGCCAGGCGTGACCGCCGGCTGCGCTTGGCTTTGCGTCGTTTGCCATCGTTCCAGCCCTGTTCGTGTCGGTGGTGGCAGCGCCCGATCCCTTTCGCCTGTTACATGAGGGGGCAGGAACCGAACCTCCAGGGTCAGTCGGCATCCGGCACAAGGGTCCGCGGGCGACCGGCCAGCGGATAGCGGTGCATCATCCACACCAGAAGCATCAGGCCGGGCAGCGCCGCCAGTGTGGTGACGATGAAGAAATCGGGCCAGCTCATGCGCTCGGCAAGCCACCCCGCACCCGATGAGAGCGCCGTGCGCGACAGCGCCATCAGCGAGGTCAGGAGCGCGTACTGGGTGGCGGTGTAGGCAACGTTGCACAGGCCGGAGAGGTAGGCAACGAAGGCCGTGGTTCCCATGCCGGTGGTGATGTTCTCGGTCGCGATCGTGATCGCGAGCATGGTGACGTCGGCGCCGGCCCAGGCCTGCAGCACAAAGACCAGGTTTGACGCGGCCATCAGCACGCCGCAGACCAGCAGCCCCTTCATCATGCCGAGCCGTGCCATCACGGCGCCGCCGATAAAGCCGCCGCCGATGATGGCGACGACGCCGAACAGTTTCACCACCTCGGCGATCTCGGTCTTGGTGAAGCCGATCTCCAGGAAGAACGGGATCTTCATGACCGACAGAATCGCATCGCCGAACTTGTACAAGAGGATGAACAGCAGCACCGGCAGCCAGCCGGGGCGGGAGAAGAAATCGGTCAACGGCCGGATCGCGGCTTCAAACAGCCACGCCAGCAGGCGAACGTGACGCCGCGCCGGCCGCCCGCCGCCGACGAGCCCATTGCCCTCCCCTCTCCCGGCCGCGGCCTGCGGCTCAGGCGCGATCAGGATCGCGATGACACCGACGCCGATGCCCGCCGCCAAGATCGGCATTACGGCACTCCAGGGCAGAACGTCAGCCAGGATGAGGCCGCTCGCCGCCGCGCCGACCTGGCCCAGACGCCAGCCAAAAACCATCGTTGCCGCGCCGGCCGCGAGCTGCCGCTCGTCCAGCACCTCAACCCGATACGCATCGAGCACGACGTCCTGGCTCGCCGACGCCGTTGCCGCGAGCGTCGCCAGTATGGCCGGCAACAGCAGGTTTTCGGCCGGCGAGGCGAGCCCCATGCTCGCTAAAGCCGCGATCAGCAGCACTTGCGTTGCCAGCGCCCAGCCGCGCCGGCGGCCGAAGCGGCGTGTAAGGCCCGGCAGTGGCAAGCGATCGACGAACGGCGCCCACAGCACCTTGAGCGAGTAGGGCAGACTGACGAGCGCGAACAGGCCGATCTCGGTCTTGGCTCGGCCGGCCTCGGTCAGCCAGGCGCTCAACGGCTCCGCCAGGACGCCGAACGGCAGGCCGCTCGCGAAGCCGAGCAGCGTCAACAGAAGGACTCGCCGGTCCCCGTAGACGGCGAGCGTCTCCCGCCAGCCGCTCCCGCCGGCCGATCCGGCCGGCCGGCCGAGCCTCAACCAGGCTGCCTTCATCCAAGCGTCCGGCGAACCAGCTCCGCCAGCGGGGTCTCGGCCCGGGCGCCGAAGTGGCTCAACACCTCGGCCGCGGCGATGCCGCCGATGCGGGCGCACGTTTCCAGCCGCACGCCGCGGGTCAGGCCGTAAAGGAAGCCGGCCGCGTACGCATCGCCAGCACCTGTGCTGTCGATCACCGGCTCGACCGGCTCCGCATCGACGACATGCACCTCATCGCCGGCGACGACGACCGAGCCCTTTTCCGAACGCGTGAGCGCCGCGATATCGCAGTGGTGACGGACCCGCTGCAGGGCGGCATCGAACGCGTGCACCTGATAGAGGGAAACGATCTCGTCCTCGTTCGCGAACAAGATGTCGATGTGGTGATCGACCAGCGCGATGAAGTCGGCACGGTGGCGATCGACGCAGAAGGGGTCCGAGAGCGAGAGCGCAACCCAGTGTCCGGCGGCGTGCGCAACCGTGGCCGCCTTGACGAAGGCTTCGCGGGCGCCCGGCTGATCCCACAAGTAGCCTTCGAGATAGGTCACCCGCGCGGCAGCCACCATCGCCGGGTCGACGTCGTCCGGCGTCAGCAGGGCACTGGCGCCCAAGCAGGTCTGCATCGTCCGCTGCGCGTCCGGCGTCACCAGGATCAGGCAGCGGCCGGTCGGCGGACCATCGGCCGCGGGCGGGGTCACAAACGTGATGCCGGTCGAGACGATGTCATGACGGAAGATCGTGCCCAGCTGGTCATCGCGGACCTTGCCGACGAATGCGCCGCTGCCGCCCAGCGATGCCAGCGCCGCAATCGTGTTGGCGGCCGAACCGCCGGACACCTCGACGGCCGGTCCCATCGCCGCATAGAGCGCCTCGGCCGTTTCGGCGTCGATCAACCTCATCGTGCCTTTTGCGAGGCCTGCCCGCTCGAGGAACGCGTCCTCGGAATGGGCCAAGACATCGACGATCGCGTTGCCGATGCCAAGGACGTCATAGAGCGTGTTGGCCATGAGGGAATCCCGATCGGTAGGAGAGGATGGACCGTACCTCGAAAGTATACTGCGGCAACCGTCAGGAGCAACGGCATGCCGCTTGGCAATCGGACTTGCAGGCAAACCGCCCTGCCTCTACACACGCCACGCGCGATGACTGGCCACGATGGCGGAGGAACAGGCGTGCTTTCGGCATTCGAGCGGGCGTTCGGCCAACTGCGTGATCCGCGAATCATTCGGGTGCTGCTGTTAAGCCTCACCCTCTCGGCGGCGCTGTTTGTCGCCCTGTGGGTCGGCATCGGCTACCTGCTCACGGAAACCAGCCTGTTCGAGATCGGTTGGCTCGACACCGCGCTCGACATCCTGGGCGGTCTCGCGACCGCGCTGTTGACGTTTCTCTTGTTTCCGGCAGTGGCCAGCGCGACCGCGGGTTTCTTCCTTGATGGCGTTGCCGATGCGGTCGAGGCCCGACACTATCCCGGCTTGGGACCGGTTCGGCGGCAGACGGTGGCGGAGGTCTTGCTCACCAGCGCCAAGTTCCTCAGCATTCTCGTCGTCCTCAACCTTGTGATGCTCGTGTTTCTGCCGTTCGCACCGATCTTTCCTTTCGTGGTGTATGCGGTTAATGGTTATCTCCTGGGCCGCGAGTATTTTGAGCTGGTGGCGGCGCGCCGGATCGAGCCGAGCCAGGTTCTGGCGTTGCGGCGCACGTATCGGCTGAAAGTGCTGGCGGCAGGCGTCATCATGGCCGGCCTGTTTACGCTGCCGGTGGTGAACCTCGCGGCACCCGTCATCGGGACCGCGGCGATGGTTCATATTTTTCACGGCATGGCGCAGCGATCGCGCATCGCCAGCCGCTAAGAGCTGGCGGCCCGAAGGGACGAACGAAACGATTGGTAGGGGAGCACGACACGAATGTTCCGCAGCAAGAAGGGTGCGCAATCCACCGTCGAGGATGCGGCTGAAGCCGCTGAAACGATGGCCGAGGCACCTGCGGAGACCGAATTGCCGAAAGCACCGCCGCGGCGGGCGTTGCCGCCGCAGGTGCGCGGTGCGCCGGGTTCCGGCTTCCCGTTCGAGCTGGCGCGCCGGTCAACAGACCTCGGCGGAGCTTCCTTGCGCCCCGACTATGCGGGCGGGCAAATGCGGGAGAATACGATCCTCATTGGCCAAGGCGCGCGGCTGCAAGGCGAGCTGCTCACCTGCGAGCGGCTGGTGGTCGAGGGCGAAGCGACATTGACCGTCCATTCCTGCCGCCAAGTGCAGATCGGTGAGGCGGGATCGTTCCGCGGCACTTTTGATGTGGCCGAAGCGGACATCTCGGGTGACTTCGAGGGTGAGTTGGTCGCCCGCGACCGGCTGACGGTGCGCTCCACCGGCCGGGTCCGTGGTCGTATTCGCTACCGGCACATCATTATCGAGGCCGGCGGCCTGATTATCGGCGACGTCAACGAACTCGATCCCGAGATGGCAGCAGGCGGCACCGAGGCTGCGCCGATGCAGGGCGAGGCAGTTGGCAGCAGCACGGCGGCGGGGCCGGGCGTGGACATGGTCCGGGAGGGGATGGCCGAGACGAGCACGCCGTGACCGCACGGCCGGTCCGGTGAGGGCTACGCGCGCAACGGCAGCGGCGGCGGCGGCGGTAGCTCTCTGCCTTTCGGGGTGCGCTTCGGATCTTGATCCGCTGACACCTGCGGCTGACGACACGACGGCGCCTGCTCCGGGGCAAACGGCCGCGGTCGAAGCCGGCCTGCCGGCAGCGCAGGCGGCCAAAGGGAAAGGCCCCCTCAAGGGAATGGAAACGGCCAAGGTCGAAGAAACCCTCGGCCCGCCCAGCTTCCGCCGCAGCGACGGTCCCTCCGAATGGCTGCAGTACCGGAGCGCGAGCTGCGTGCTGGACATCTTTCTCTACCGTGAGGCGGGCGAGGAAACGGCGCGCGTCGCTCATATCGAGGCGCGCACCTCCCGCCTCGATCCGATGCCGGAAGCGACCTGCTTGCAGAGCCTGACACCGCCAAAGCCGGCCCCGCGCCGGCGCTGACGCTGCAAAGGGATTTTCGCTTAGGCTGCCGTTTTGTCTGGGAAGCGGCACAGATCGCGGACGGCGCACGCTGCGCAGTCCGGCTTGCGCGCCTTGCAGACGTACCGGCCGTGCAGGATCAGCCAGTGGTGCGCATGCTGGCGCCAATGCGCCGGCACCCGATCCAAGAGCCCCTTCTCGACCGCGAACGGTGTGTCACCGCGCGCGAGCCCGGTGCGGTTGGCGACACGGAAGACGTGCGTGTCAACAGCAATGGTCGGCTCCCCGAAGGCAACGTTGAGAACGACGTTCGCGCTCTTGCGGCCGACGCCCGGCAGCGCCTCGAGCGCGTCGCGATCGCGCGGCACGCGGCCGCCATGCTGATCGATCAGCGCTTGGCTCAACGCGATGATGTTCTTCGCCTTGGCGTTGAACAGGCCGATCGTCCGGATGTAGCTCTTGAGGCCTTCCTCGCCCAGCGCCACCATCTGCTCCGGTGTCTCGACGCGCCGAAACAGGCTTTCAGTGGCGCGATTGACGCCGACATCGGTGGCCTGGGCCGACAGGACAACCGCCACCAGCAGTGTAAACGGGTTGACGAACGCGAGTTCGCTCACCGGATTCGGCCTTAAGGCCGCAAGGCGGGCAAAGAAAGCCTCAATCGCGGCTGCATCCATCGCTGGCACCGCTTCGGCCCGCACCCGCGGCTTAGGCCTGCGCGCCACTCACGCGCCCCCAGCCTTGGCTGCCGCGTGGCGTCCTGGTAAACTGGAAAGATAATCGTTCTCAACTGCGTGATTGCGCCGATGGCCAAGGGGGATGACACGGTCCGTTACAGCGTGGTCCTGCGACCGCATCGCAGCGCCGGCCGGCACGCCGCGCGCTGGGCGGCGGGGGTGATAGGCGTAATGGCAGTGCCGCTCTCGGTCGTCTTTTTCCTGATCGGTGCCTGGCCGGTGCTGCCCTTCCTCGGCGGCGAAGTGGTCCTGCTGTATGCGTTGATGCGCCTCAACCAAAGGGCCGGTAACGCCCTTGAGAGCATCAACCTCACCCGCAGCACTTTGACGGTGAAGCGCATCGACCATTGGGGCAAGACGTTGCGCGTCGTCTTTCAGCCGCTTTGGCTGCAGGTGAACATCGAAGAACTGCCGGGCAACAACAACCGGCTCGAACTGCGCTCGCACGGCCGCTCGTTGATCATCGCCAACTTTCTGTTGCCACAAGAGCGGGTAGAGCTGGCTTTCGCGCTGAGGCGCGAACTGTCGCGGCTCAACAGCACAATTGAAGCTGCGGGCCAGCCGGTCGCTACCTGAGGCCCAGCACATCGGTCATGCCGTAGAAGCCGGCCGCCCGGCCAGCGGTCCACTGCGCGGCGCGGACGGCACCTTGCGCAAAAACGGCGCGCGAGGACGCCTTGTGGGTAAGCTCGATCCGCTCCCCCTCGCCGGCGAAGATGACGGTGTGTTCGCCGACGACATCGCCGCCGCGCAACGTCGCAAAGCCGATCGCGCCTTCAGGCCTGGCGCCGATGCGGCCGTCCCGGCTGCGCACGGCAACATCATCGAGGCTGACGCGCCTGCCGTCGGCCGCCGCCACACCAAGCGCCAGAGCGGTACCCGACGGTGCATCCGTCTTGTGGCGATGGTGCATCTCGACGATCTCGATGTCGTAATCGGCCGCCAACGTCGCGGCGACCTGGCGCGTGAGCCCGATCAGCAGGTTGACGCCGACGCTCATGTTGGCGGCATAGACGACCGGGACGACGGCGGCGGCGGCGGCAAGCGCCTCGCGTTGCCCGGCTGCCAACCCGGTCGTACCGCAGACGAGGGCGACGCCAAGGCGTGCCGCCAGCTGTGCGTTCGCGGCCGTCAACTCTGGCGTCGTGAAATCAATCACGGCATCCGAGCCGGCAAAAAGAGCTTCGGCATCACCCGATAACGCAACGCCGATCGGCGCGGCGCCGACCAGCGAGCCCAAATCGGTGCCGATCGCGCTGTGCCCTGGCCGCTCGGCACCGCCGCTCACGCGGACCCCTTCCGTTGCAAGCAGCGTCTGCAACACCATCCGCCCCATCCGCCCGCCACATCCGACGATCCCGATCCGCATCCCTGCTCGCCCGCCTTCCGCCATTTCACGCTTCGCAGCCGATAGGGGATAGAGCGAAAAGCCGGCGGGCCGCAAGAGGCAGGCCGAAGGCCCGCCGGGCCAGTCATTCGGATCGGTCAGCCGGCTGGGTCAGCCGGGTCGGTCAATCAGTGAGGTCGTCCCACAGTTCCTTCACCTTGGCGAAGAAACCGTGCGATTCAGGGCTCTGCTTGTCGTTGCTGCAGGCGGCGTCGAAGTCCTGCAACAGCTTCTTCTGCCGTTCGTTGAGACTGACCGGCGTTTCGACGAAGACCTCAACGAACATGTCGCCGCGCGCATGCGAGCGCAGGATCGACATCCCTTTGCCGCGCAGGCGGAAAACCTCGCCGGTCTGGGTGCCAGGACCGACCGAAATGCGCGCTCGTTCGCCGCTAATGGTCGGGACTTCGATCGTCCCGCCAAGCGCTGCGGCCGTCATCGGGATCGGTACCCGGCAATGGATTTCCGATCCGTCGCGGCGGAACACGCGATGCGGTGAAACGGTCACGAAGATATAAAGATCGCCCGGCGGGCCGCCACGCAAGCCCGCCTCCCCCTCGCCGGCGAGCCGGATGCGGGTGCCGTCCTCGACCCCGGCGGGGATGCCGACAGCAAGCGAACGCTGCTTCTGCACCCGACCGGTACCGCGGCAGCCCCGGCACGGATCGCGGATCACCTGCCCCGAGCCGCCGCAGGTGGGACACGTGCGCTCGACGGTGAAGAAACCAGATTGCGAGCGCACCCGGCCGATGCCGCGGCAGGTGCCGCAGGTCTCGGGCGCACTGCCCCCGGCGGAGCCGGTGCCATGACAGGTCTCGCAGTTTGTCTGAGTCGGCACGTCGATGGTCAGTTTGGCGCCGGCAAAGGCCTGATCGAGGGTGACCTCCAGATTGTAGCGGAGATCGCCGCCGCGTCCGTGCGCCCGCCCGCCGCCGCGCCGGCCGCCGCCCATGAACTCACCGAACATCTCCTCGAAGATGTCGGCAAAGCCGGTGCCGAAGCCGGGCCCGAACCCGCCCTCGCCGCCACCGCCCTGTTCGAAGGCGGCGTGGCCAAAGCGGTCATAGGCGGCCCGCTTCTGCTCGTCCTTCAGAACCTCGTAGGCTTCGTTGATTTCCTTGAACTTCCGCTCGGCTTCCGAGTCACCCGGGTTGCGGTCCGGGTGATACTTCATCGCCAGTGTGCGGTAGGCCTTCTTGAGCTTTTCCTTATCGGCATCGCGCGCGACGCCAAGGGTCCGATAGTAGTCTTCCTTCGCCATCAGCGGCGCCCCTGCAGCGGCAGTCCAGCCAAAACAAAAGGCGCCTGCGCACGCATTGGCACGCAGGCGCCGCTGTGCATCAGCCGGCCTTCTTGTCCTTGTTCGGGTCGACTTCCTCGAACTCGGCGTCAACCACCTTTTCGCCACCGCCGCCGGCCGAGCCGGCCTCGCCGCTCTCCGCTCCGGAGCCGGCCTGCGCGCCCTGCTGGGCGCGGTACATGGCTTCGCCCAGCTTCATCCGTGCCTGGCCCAGAATCTCGGTCTTCTGATTGATCGCCGAGACGTCTTCGCCATCCAGCACCCCTTTGAGATCGGCCACCGCATGCTCGATCGCCTGCCGATCGGCGGCCGGGATCTTGTCGCCGAATTCCTTCAGATCCTTCTCGGTGGAGTGGATCATGGCATCGGCGTGGTTGCGCGCCTCGACCTTCTCGCGGCGGCGCTTGTCCTCGGCCGCGTGCTGCTCGGCATCCTTGACCATCCGGTCGATATCGCCGTCGGACAGACCGCCCGAGGCCTGGATGCGGATCTGCTGCTCCTTGCCGGTCGCCTTGTCCTTGGCGGAGACGTTGACGATGCCGTTAGCATCGATGTCAAAGGTGACTTCGACCTGCGGCATGCCGCGCGGCGCCGGTGGGATCCCGACCAGATCGAACTGGCCCAGCAGCTTGTTGTCGGCCGCCATCTCGCGCTCGCCCTGGAAGACGCGGATGGTGACCGCCGTCTGACCGTCCTCGGCGGTGGAGAACACCTGGCTCTTGCGGGTCGGGATGGTCGTGTTGCGATCGATCAGGCGGGTGAAGACGCCGCCCAACGTCTCGATGCCGAGCGAGAGCGGGGTGACGTCCAGCAGCAAGACATCCTTGACCTCGCCCTTCAGCACCGCGGCCTGAATGGCGGCGCCAACGGCCACGACCTCGTCCGGGTTCACGCCCTTGTGCGGCTCCCGGCCGAAGAAGTTCTTGACCGTCTCGATGACCTTCGGCATCCGCGTCATGCCGCCGACGAGGATTACCTCGTCGATCTCGCCCGCCGTCAGGCCCGCATCCTTCAGCGCCGCCCGGCACGGCCCGACGGTCTTTTCGATCAGGTCCTCGACCAGCGCCTCCAACTTGGCGCGGGTGAGCTTGATGGTCAGATGCTTCGGTCCCGTCGCGTCGGCGGTGATGAACGGCAGGTTCACTTCCGTCTGCATCGTCGACGACAGCTCGATCTTGGCCTTCTCGGCAGCCTCCTTGAGGCGCTGCAGGGCCAAGCGATCCTGGCGCAGGTCGATCCCGTTCTCCTTCTTGAACTCGTCGGCCAGGTAATCAAGGATCCGCTTGTCGAAGTCCTCACCGCCCAGGAACGTATCGCCGTTGGTCGATTTGACCTCGAACACGCCGTCGCCGATCTCGAGTACCGAGATGTCGAAGGTGCCGCCGCCAAGGTCGTACACCGCAACCGTACCGGCGCCCTTCTTCTCCATGCCATAGGCAAGCGCAGCCGCTGTCGGCTCGTTGATGATGCGCAGGACTTCGAGGCCGGCGATCTTGCCGGCATCCTTGGTTGCTTGGCGCTGGGAATCGTTGAAGTAGGCAGGAACGGTGATGACAGCCTGCGTCACCTCTTCACTCAGGAAGCGCTCAGCCGTTTCCTTCATCTTCTGCAGGATGAAGGCGGAAACCTGGCTCGGGCTGTAGTCCTTGCCGTGCGCCTGCACCCACGCATCGCCGTTGGCGCCCTCGACGATCTTGTAAGGCACCAGCCCCTTGTCCTTGTCGGTGATCGGGTCGCGATAGCGGCGACCGATCAGACGCTTGATCGCGAACAGGGTATTCTCAGGGTTGGTGACGGCCTGGCGCTTGGCCGGCTGCCCGACCAGGCGCTCGCCTCCCTCAGTGAAGGCGACGATCGAGGGCGTCGTGCGCATGCCCTCCGCGTTCTCAATGACCCGTGCGTCTTTGCCTTCCAAGATGGCAACGCAGGAATTGGTCGTTCCGAGGTCGATCCCGATCACCTTGCTCATTCAAGTCACCTCATGTTGCGGCGGACTCGCAAGACCCAGCCATTGGCGTCGCGAGAGTCCCCCAAGGGTTGGTTGGCATTGCCTGCACAGGTACACGCTTCGCCGCGAGATATAAGGTTCCGGCCGGAAGGGCGCAACGGGGCCGCCCCTCCTAGAAAAGGCAGCAACTTGCGTCTCCAGACGAGCCGTCGTCTTGCCAGCGCCGACTTGATCTGCCATCTCCTCCCGCGGACCCGAACGGCGCCACATTCCATGATCGTTTCCGCCAGTTATCGGACCGACATCCCCGCCCTCTACGGTGCTTGGTTCATGAGCCGGCTACAGGCGGGGTTCGCCCACGTTCACAACCCTTACGGCGGCCCGCCTACGACCGTGCCGCTCTCGCGCTCCGCGGTCGATGCGTTTGTGTTCTGGACCCGCAACCTCGCACCGTTCGCGCCAGCGCTCGATGCGGTCGCCGGCCGCGGCTTCCCCTTTCTCGTTCAGTACACGGTGACCGGCTATCCCCGCCCGCTGGAGCGGGCCACGCCGACGCCGGAGGTTGCGATCGCCCACATCCGCGCGACCGCTGCACGCTACGGCAGCGGCACCGTGGTCTGGCGTTACGATCCGATCGTGTGCACGACCTTGACGCCGCCGGAATGGCACGTGAGCACGTTTGCCCGCCTCGCCCGGATGCTTGCCGGCACGCTCGACGAGGTCGTCGTTTCCTGGTGCCAGATCTACCGCAAGACGGCGCGCAACCTCGACGCAGCCGCACGCGCGTCGGGCCTCACGTGGTGGGACCCGGAGGACGAAGAAAAGCGCGCCCTGCTTGCCCGCCTCGCCGCCATCGCTGCCGAGCACGGCACGCGGCTCACGTTGTGCGGCCAGCCGAACCTGCAGACCGACGGCGTCGGCGAGGCGCGCTGCATCGATGCCGACCGCTTAAGCCGGATCGCCGGCACGCCGTTCTCGATCCGCCATCACGCCCACCGCAAGCAGTGCGGCTGCTGGGCGTCGCGTGACATCGGCGCCTACGACAGCTGCACACAAGGCTGTGCCTACTGCTACGCCGTGAACAGCCCCGCGGCTGCGAAACGACGCCATGCCCGGCACGATCCGCAGGCAGAGTTCCTCATCCCTGCGGCCGGCAACGTGGATCAGAGCTGCTCGTCGACACGGCGGCCAGCCGCGCCGCCGCCCGCGGCCTCGGACGGCTGCTCATAGGCTTCCGCCGATGCACGGGCGCGGGCCTGCGCATCCGCGTGCGGCGCTGCAGCCGGGGCCGCCTTCGGCCCGCCGCGCGAGACGCCGACCCGGGCCGGGCGGAGAATGCGCTCGTTAAGTGTATACCCTTGGCTGAGCACCTGCAGGACGGTGCTGTTTGGTACCTCCGCGTTCGGGATCTCGAACAGGGCTTCGTGGAAGTGCGGATCGAACAATTGGCCCTCGGCCTCGATGCGCTTAACACCGTGGCGTTCGAGCGCGGCCGCGAGTTCACGCTCGGTCATCTCGACCCCGCTCATCAGCGCGTCAAGGGCAGGATCGGCCGCCCGCGCCTCCGCGCCGACGCTCCCGAGCGCGCGGTGCAGATTGTCGGCGACGGCGAGCATATCACGGGCAAATCCGGCGACCGCGTACTGGCTCGCCTCCTCCCGGTCGCGGGCGCCGCGGCGGCGCACGTTCTCGGTCTCGGCTAGCGCGCGGAGATACTCGTCCTTGAGCCGGGCGACCTCGGCCTGGACGCGCGCAAGCTGCTCGGGCCAATCGATGTCGTTCGTCCCCTCGGCTGTTTGCATCTCGGCGGCTCCCGCCGGGGCGGCAGCCGCACCCGGCGCCACTTTGCCGGCCGTCGTTTCGTCGTTCGGCGTTCCGTTCGTCGTCACCATGCCTGCAGTCCCTGCCCCTTACCCAATGTAATGACTAATCAATTTTGCTGTGTAGTCGACCATGGGAATGATGCGCGCATAGTTCATCCGCGTTGGCCCGATGACACCCAAGGCGCCGACGATGCGCTGCCGGCTATCCCGATAGGAGGACACGATCATCGAGCAGCCGGCGATGTTGAACAGCGCATTGCTGGCGCCGATGAAGATCTGCACGCCGGCGCCGGTGTCAACCACCGACAGTACCTTCAACATCATTTCCTTTGTTTCCAGCGCGCTGAACAGCGCCCGGATGTGCTCCAGGCTGCCGATGGCCTCGGCATCTTCAAGCAGATGCGCTTGGCCGCGCACGATCAGCGCGCCCGAAGCGTCATCACCGGCCCAGGTGGCGAGCCCCGCCTCCACCACCTTGCGCGTCAGTTCGTCGAGCTGCGACCGCTGGACCTTGAGCTCGGCCAGGATCTCGTCATGCGCCTCCTGGATTGAGCGCCCAACCAGCCGGCCCGAAAGGAAATTCGAGGCCTCAACGAGGGCTGAGGGCGGAAGATCGGCCGGCGTCTCGACGATCCGGTTCTCGACGATGCCGGTCTCGGTCACCAGCACGACCAGCGCCCGGCCCGGGCTCAGATTCACCAGCTCGATGTGGCGAAGTGCGACGTCCGTTTTGGGCGCCACGACCAAGCCGGCGCAATGGGAGAGCTCGGAAAGCGCGGTACTGGCGCGCTCCAACAGGCCCTCGATCGAGGTTGCCTTGCCGGCACACTGGCGGCTGATGCTGCGGCGCTCGTCTTCGGTGAGATCGCCCACTTCCAGCAGCCCATCGACGAACAGGCGCAGGCCTGCTGCGGTCGGCAGACGCCCAGCCGAGCTGTGCGGCTGCGACAGCAGGCCCATTTCTTCGAGGTCGGCCATGACGTTGCGAATCGTCGCCGCCGACAGATTGGTCGCCAACCGCTTGGAGAGGGTGCGCGAACCGACCGGTTCGCCCGTTTCCAAGTAGGCATCGACGAGCTGCCGGAAGATCTGCCGTGAGCGTTCATTCAGTTCCGCGATCATGGCTCCCGCCGGTTCCATCCTCGATCACCTCGCGCACCCGCTTGGCCTCACCCGGCGCCAGAACTCAAGTCCTTGCAAAGGCTCGCAATTGAGCGCGCACGCTGCCCTGATGTAAGCGTGCCCGGTGCGCGCGTCAACGCGCAGAGCTTTACCGAGGCGGAAGCCGGCGCTAGGTTTCCGCCCTTACTGCTCCGGCCCGCAAAACTGTTGGAGACCGAGATGCGCCCTTCCGGCCGCGCTCCCGATGCCCTTCGCCCTGTGCGCCTCGAACTTGGTGTCAGCAAGTACGCGGAGGGATCATGCCTCGCGCACTTCGGCGACACCCAGGTGCTGTGTACGGCCACGGTCGAACATCGGCTGCCACAGTGGCTCAAGGACTCGGGCCGCGGATGGGTGACGGCCGAGTACGGCATGCTGCCACGCTCGACGGCGGAGCGCACCGACCGCGAGGCCGCACGCGGACGGCAGACCGGGCGCACGCAGGAGATTCAGCGACTGATCGGTCGCTCCTTGCGCGCCATCACCGACCTCGGCGCGATCAGCGACATGCAGGTGCGGGTCGATTGCGACGTCCTCCAGGCCGATGGCGGCACGCGGACGGCTGCGATTACCGGCGCCTATGTCGCCCTGCACCAGGCGCTGCAGCGGATCATCGACCTTGGCCTGTTGAACCGGCTGCCGATCCGCGAGGAAGTCGCCGCCATCTCGTGCGGCCTTTACAACGGTGAGCCGGTGCTGGATCTCGACTACAGTGAGGATTCGTCGGCCGATGCTGATGCGAACTTCGTCCTGACTGGTTCCGGGCGCATCGTCGAGATCCAAGGCACGGCGGAGCGCCAGACCTTCACCGAGCCGCAGTTCCAGGCGATGTTGCGGCTGGCCCAGGGCGGCATCGCCCGGCTCGTCACCTTGCAGCGCGACACCCTCGCGGCCGTCGGCTGAAACGCGCAGCTTGACGCTGGGTTAGGACACCCATGATGGACGCAGCAGCCCCGCGCCGGCTTGGAGCCGGCCGCCTCGTGATTGCCAGCCACAACGCCGGCAAGGTCCGCGAGATCGGCGACCTCGTGGCTCCGTTCGGCCTTGACGTGGTTGCCGCCGGTGCGCTCGGCCTGGCGGAACCCGAGGAAAATGGCGCCACCTTTCGCGACAATGCCCTGATCAAGGCGGAAGCTGCAGCCGCCACGGCCGGTTTACCGGCACTTGCCGATGACTCAGGGCTCGTGGTGCCGGCGCTCGATGGCGCGCCCGGCGTCTTCTCGGCGCGCTGGGCCGGCCCCGGGAAGGACTTCGCGCTTGCCATGCGCCGGGTCGAGGAGGCACTTGCCGGCAAGAGCGACCGGCGCGCCTCTTTCGTGTGCGCACTGGTGCTCGCCTGGCCCGACGGCCATCACGAGGTTTTTGAAGGCGTGGTACACGGCCACCTGGTCTGGCCGCCGCGCGGCAGCAACGGGTTCGGCTACGATCCGATTTTCGTTGCCGACGGCGACAACCGCACCTTCGGTGAGATCGAGCCGAAGGAGAAGCACCGCATCAGCCACCGCGCCGACGCGTTCCGCCAGATGGTTGCCGCCTGCCTCGCGCCGGCGCGGCCCTAACCGGTGCCCGTCGCCTCCGCCTGCGGCCGGATGGTCGCTCGGTAGGCATGCCAGCTCGCGTGTCCGATCAGCGGCAAAATGACGGTAAGGCCGATGTAAAACGACGCAAGCCCGGCGGCGGCAAAAATGACGATCAGGACCGCCCACAGCGCCATGACACGGAAGTTCATGATCACGGCGACGACGCTCGTCACCACCGCCTGAACGAGATCGACTTTGCGGTCCAGCAACAGCGGCAGCGACACCACGCTGGCAACGAACGCGAGCGACGCCATCACCGCGCCAACGACGCATCCCAACAGCAAGAACACGTTGCCCTCAACGGTGAAGAGGGTGTCCGTGACCATCGTCTCCAGGCTTGCCGACTTGTAAGGAAATGAGAGGGCAAAGATCATCACCGCAAGCCGGACCCAGATGATCAGGAAAATGACCAATGCCAGCCCCAGACCGAACAGCGGGACCGCGTTCGCGCGCCACGCAGTCACGGCCGCGGCGAGGTTCGGCTTGCGGCCGGCTTCCAGATCGCGGCTGATCGCGTACAGGCCGACGGTGAGCGCCGGCCCAACGAGCATGAAGCCCGCTCCCATCGGTGCGATGAGATACTCGAACCCAGCCAGATACAGTCCAATGGTCAGAACGATTCCCGTTACGGTGAAGATGCCACCGTATGCCAGGCTGACCCAGCCGGAGCGTTTAAAATCACGCCACCCCGCAACCAACCATTTGAACGGCTCATCGGTGCTGAGGGTATTGATCCGGTCAGCGTAGGGCAGAGCGTTGCCGCGGGCGAGCGGCATCGGATCGCTGGACATGTTCCACTCCCCGTCTCTTTGCCAGACTGGCTTGCCGGCCAGCCTGACTTCGCGCATTTGCGCGACTTCTTTTCGCCTTGAATCTTGCGCTGAAGCGGTTTCGCCCGTCAAGAGCGCTCAGTCGCCGCACCCGCCGTCGCCGCCGCAGTCGGAACCGTCACCGCCGAAGCAACCGCCATGGTCAAAGTGATTGACGCCGTAATCGGAGGAATCGACGGTGCCCGGACGAAAGAACCAGCTGCCGACGATGAGGACTAAGGCGGCGCCGATCGCGACCACGAACAGGCCGTCGGTCGCCGAATCGGCCTCTGCCGAGCCGAACAGCATACCGATCGATCGCAAGAGCGACTCGATGAAGCCGGTAACCTCAGTCGCCATCACCTGCCCCTTACCTCGGCCAAGGCCCGGCCTCTGGGCCTGAAGCCTAATGCCAAGGCGGTGAACGCGCGGTTAACGGCTGGATGCTGTCTCCGTCTCCGTCGCCATTGCAGATTGCGCCTCCTCCCAGGCCTCATGCGCGGCGATCCAGGCCGCTTCCGCTTGGGCGACGTCCTTTTCCACCTGCGCCAACTGCTTGCGCAACGCGACGAGAGCGCTTGCCTCCCCGGCGTAGAGCGCAGGATCGGCGATCAGGCTGGTGAGCCGGCTCTGCTCCACGTGCAGGCGCTCGACAGCCGCCTCCGCCGCCGTGAGACACTGCTTCAAGGGCGCCAAGGCGAGGCGCCGCTCCCCTGCCAGGCGGCGCTGTTCCTGTCGCCCCGGCCGGCGCCCCTCGCCGGCGGAGGCCTTGCTGCGAATCGCACTCTCAGCCCGCCCGCGCTCCAGCACCAAAGAGCGATAGTCGTCGAGGTCGCCATCAAACGGGACGACTGTGCCGCCTTCGATCAGCCACAGCCGATCCGCTGTCAGGCTGATCAGGTGCGGATCGTGGCTGACGACCACAACACCGCCGGAAAAGGTGTTGATGGCCTGCACCAGCGCCTCGCGAGCCGCGAGATCAAGGTGGTTGGTCGGCTCATCGAGCAGCAACAGGTGCGGCGCTCCGGCGCTCATCAAGGCAAACAGGAGGCGCGCCTTCTCGCCGCCGGAGAGGTTGGCGATCACCGTGTCCGCCCGCGCCTGCGAAAAGCCGAAGCGGCCAAGGTGCTGACGCACCTGCAGGTCGGTATCGCGCGGCCGGCGGCGGCCGAGGACGACGACCGGCGTCGCACCGAGGTCAAGTTCGTCCGCCTGATGCTGGGCGAAATAGCCGACGCGCAGTTTTGGTGAGCGGACGACGGTACCGGCTGCCGGGTTCAGCCGGCCGGCGAGAAGGCGCATGAGCGTCGACTTGCCGTTGCCGTTGGCGCCCAAGAGCGCGATCCGGTCATCGGCATCGATCCGGAGCGAGAGCTTGCGCAGGACCGGCGTGTCATCGTAGCCGACGGCGGCACCATCAAGGTTCAACAGCGGCGACGGCAGCGCTTCTGGTTCCGGAAACGCGAACGTTGGGACGTCTTCCTCGCGCGTCTCGGCAATCGGCTCCATCCGCGCCAGCAGTTTGAGGCGCGACTGCGCTTGGCGGGCCTTGGTCGCCTTGTAGCGGAAGCGATCGACAAACGCCTGAATTCGAGCTCGCTCGCCGGCCTGCTTCGTCCGCGCTTTTTCGGAGAGCGCAATCCGGGCGCGCCGGGTCGCCTCGAAACGATCGTAGCCGCCCGGGTAGAGCGTGAGCGAGCCGCCCTCCAGGTGCAGGATCTCGTCAACGGCGCGGTTCAAGAGGCCCCGGTCGTGGCTAACGAGCAGGATCGTTCCGGGATAGCGGCGAAGGTACCCCTCCAGCCACAGCGCCGCCTCGAGATCGAGATGGTTGGTCGGCTCATCCAGCAAGAGAATATCGGGCTGAAGGAACAACAGCGCTGCCAAGCCGATACGCATGCGCCAGCCGCCGGAAAAGGTGTTGCAGGGTTGCTGCTGGGCGGTTTCCGAGAAGCCGAGACCGGCGAGAATACGGGCCGCTCGCGCCGGCGCCGAATGGGCATCGGTATCGCGCAGGCGGGCGTGGATGTCGGCGATGCTGTGCGGATCGGTGGCCGCCTCTGCCGCCGCCGTCAGACGCTGGATCTCGCTATTGGCGGCAAGAACGGTCTCGATCAGGCTCTCCGGCCCGGCCGGCGCGTCCTGTCGGGTGAGACCGATGCGGCTTCGGGCAGGTGTCTCGATGCGGCCACCATCGGGCTCCAGCTCGCCCGCGATCAAGCGCAAGAGCGTCGTCTTGCCGGCGCCATTGCGGCCGACGAGACCGACGCGATGGCCGGTGTTGATCGTTGCCTGGGCCCGGTCGAACAGCACCCGGGCGCCGATGCGGTAGGTGAGATCGGTGATGCGCAGCATGAGGACCGGTCCAGGATGCGGCATTGCGCGACCGCCGCCAAGGAGGAAATTGCCGGGCAGGAAAAGGGGGGGAAAGCAGAACGGAGATCCGCTTACGCCACCGGTTCGCCGCCGGCCAGCAGCAGGGCGCCGATGTGTCGCAAGAGCGTGCCGCGTGCGTACGGCTTGGCAACGATCGGCGGCGGCTGTGAGAGCGCGTCCGGCAGGGATGCCGGCACCGAAGAGTAGCCAGTGGTGTAGAGGAGCTTCACGCCTGGGCGCAGCGCCTGCACCCGCGCAGCAATCTCGTGGCCACTCATGCCGCCCGCGAGGTCAAGGTCGGTGAAGACAAGATCGAGGCGCTCTGCTGCAGCCGCCTGCGCAAGCGCCGACTCGCAATCGCCGGCCTCCAGGACGACGAATCCGGCACGGGCGAGCATGGCGCATGCGACCTTGCGCAAGCGCTCATGGTCTTCGATGACCAGCACGACCTGTCCGGCGAATGTTGGCGCCACTCCCCGCCCCCCTTTCTCAGGCACTGCAGGCATCGGCGCCGGCGCCGCCGGGAAGTACAGCTTGACCGTCGTCCCACGCCCGAGTTCGCTATAGACGCTGACGTGGCCGCCTGACTGCTTGAGAAAGCCATAGACCATACTGAGCCCCAGGCCGCTGCCGCGCCCAGGCGGCTTGGTGGTGAAAAACGGCTCAAGGATGCGGCTCTTGGTCTCCGGCGACATGCCGATCCCGTTGTCGGTAACCGCAAGCAAAACGTAGGGGCCGGGCGCGACATCGGGGTAACGGGCGGTATAGTTCTCACCCAGCGTCAGGTTCTCGGTCGTGATGGTCAACACGCCGCCATCCGGCATGGCATCGCGGGCATTGATGGCAAGGTTGACCAGCGCGCGCTCCAGCTCGCTGCGGTCAACGACAACGGGATGAACGCTTTCGGCCAACGCCTCGCGGATCTCGATCGCGCTCCCCAGAGTGCGACGGAACAGATCGCTGATCCCGCGGACGACAGCGTTCAGGTCGGAGGCCGTGGGCGTCAGCGGTTGCCGGCGGGCAAACGCGAGCAGACGGTGCGTCAGTTCGGCTCCGCGCTGGGCCGACCATAGGGCATCTTCGGCAAAAACCCGCAGCATCTCGTCGTTGGCGACCGACTCCTGGATCAGCTGCAGATTGCCGATGATGATCGTCAGGAGATTGTTGAAGTCGTGCGCGATGCCGCCCGTGAGCTGGCCGATCGCCTCCATCTTCTGCGCTTGGCGCAACTGCGCTTCGGTGGCCTTCAGCCTGGTCACATCCTCCTTGACGGCGACGTAGTTGGTGATCTTGCCGTTCTGATCCTTGATGGGCGCGATTGACGCCACCTCGCAGTAGAGCTCGCCACTTCTCTTCCTGTTGATGAACTCGCCGCGCCAGACTTGGCCTGCGGTGAGCTGCTGCCAGAGCGCTGCGTACTCTTCCTTGGTCTTGTTGCCGGATTGAAGGATGCGCGGATTCTGGCCGACAGCTTCAACCTGCGAGTAGCCGGTGATTTCGCTGAATTTTGGATTGACGTAGAGGATCCGTGCCGCCGGATCGGTGACGACCACCGAAACGGGGCTCTGCTCGATGGCACGGTAGAGGAGGCGCAGCTCGGCCTCCTTACGCCGGTCGGCGGTGACATCGTGCGCATGCAGCGCAACTTCGCTGCTCGGTTGATCGGCGCCTTTGACGGGGTAGATGCAGCAGTCATTGGTGCGATCGCCGATCGCTTCTTCGAACCGAACCGGTGCCCCCCTCGCGAGCACGTTCTTGATGGCGCGCATCCGGGCCGCAGCCACGCGCTCAGGCAGAAACCGATCGAGACCATGGCCGATCGCCGCCCCCTCGTGCCTGGCGTCGCTCAAGCGCTGTTCTGCGGCCGCATTGACGGCGAGGATGGTACCGTCGGCAGACAACAACATCATCTCGTCACGGCTGGCATCGAGGAGCGCGCGGACCCGCGACTCGCTCTCCTCTAGGCTGCGCATCACCGGCGCAATGAGGCGATAGACCAACGCAGCCGCGCCTGCGACCACGATCAGGGTGATGAGGCCCGAGAGCGCCGCGGCGCGGACGTAGCGGGCACGAATTTCCCACAGATCAACCTTGGCAACGAGGCCGAGGCCAAGGATGGCGACCGGCTCGTAGGCTGCTATGACAGCATCGCCCGCATAATCGGTGCCGACCATGCTGCCCGACTGCCCGCTCAGCGCGGCGCGGATCGGTCCTGCCGTCGGTCCAGACCATTCGATCGACGCCGGGAAGTCGACGCCGGTGTGGCGGTGGCGGAGCAATAATACGATTCTCTCCCCTTCGCGCCGACCGATGACAAACTCCCCGCTCGCTCCCAGACCCGTCCGCTGGAAACGGGTAAAGGCGGTCTTGATCTGCCCCAGCGTTGCCGCCGCCGCATCCTCGCCGGCGGGCAAATGTGCTTGGTCGAACTCGGCGACCGCCTCCATCAGGCGAGCCTGGCTCCTGACCAGATCAATCAGCCGCAGCCGCTCCCGCTCGACAGCTGCCTGATAGAGAACGACACTCGCCGTCGCACTGACGACAACGGCAACGGCGATCAGGATCAGGATCAGGGCTGCAACGCGCTTGCGATCCTGCATTGGCCTTTTGTCCGGGTCTATCCGGGAGGTGCGGCAAGGACGGCGCGGAGTTGGGCGACGTCGATCGGTTTGTGCAGGGTCGTCACCGGCGACAACCCTCGGAACTCGGCCAGGATCCGCGCATGGTTCGCGTAATCGGGATGGTAGCCTGTCATGATGATCAGCTGCGCCCCGCAGTTGCGCTTCGCCAGCCAGGCAATCAGTTCGTTGCCGTCGAGCCCCGGCATGACCATGTCGAGAATAATGATGCTCGGATCGAATCTTTCGTATGTGCGCATGAAGGCGAGGCCGTCGGTCACGGCTTCGACGACGAAGCCCAGTCCTTCAGCAACATGGCGCACGAAACGGCCGATCGCTGGCTCATCATCGCAGATCAGAAGCCGTCGTTCCGCCATCCCCGCCTCTTTCGCTCGCAACGGCGCCTCGAGGCGCCCGAGGATGCCAAGCCACCCCAAGATGCTAACATTGACGGATGATTCTCGCACGCATTTCCGCGTTTCGGCCGATATGCCTTCTGGAGAACGGCGGATTAGAGTAACCACTCCGCGCGGAGGAAGCGGCCATGCCCACGGAGGGAAGGTGCCGGCAAGCGGCCGCGTGCTGGTCAACTGGATGACGGAAAGGCCCAACAGTGACAACGATCCTCGCAGGCGATATCGGCGGTACAAAAACAACGCTTGCGCTCTACACTCTGGCCGGCAACGTGCCGTTCGCCGTCAAGCAGGCCCTCCGGCAGGAAACGTTCGCCAGCGCCGATTACGCCACGTTTGAGGCGATCGTCTCCACGTTCCTGGCCGGCTCGCAACAGCCAATCGCCGCTGCCAGCTTCGGCGTCGCCGGCCCGGTGCTTGACGGCGAAGCCAAGATCACCAACCTGCCGTGGACGATCAATGCGCAGCGACTGAAGACGGAGCTCGGCTTTGCAAGGGTCGCGCTCCTCAACGATGTCGAGGCGACCGCCTGCGGTCTGGCGCACCTCGGCAACGACGATTTCGTGACACTCAATGCCGGCGCACCGCAGGCAAACGGAACCATGGCGGTGGTCGCGCCCGGGACCGGCATCGGCATCGCCTTTCTTGTTTGGACCGGACAGGACTATCGGGCGCTGCCAACGGAGGGGGGACACGTTTCGTTTGCGCCACGCACGGCAGACGAATTCGCGCTGCTGAAATTCCTTGAGGCGCGTTTCGGCCACGTGAGCGTCGAGCGCGTCGCCTCGGGCACCGGCATCGCTAACATCTACGCGTATTTTGCGGCGACCGGCCGTTTCCCGATCCCGAAGGCACTTGAAGCTGAGCTTGCGACCGCAGATGACCCGACACCAACCATCGTGCAGGCCGGCCTGGGTGGCGCGACGCCGATCTGCGCCGCGGCACTCGATCTATTCGTGCGCGTTCTGGGCGATGTCGTTGGGAACGTCGCACTGATGCTTCTGGCGACGGGCGGCATCTATCTCGGCGGCGGCATGCCCCCCCGGCTCCTCGCCCGCCTGCAGCGGCCCGACTTTCTGGAAGCCGTGTGCGATAAGGGCCGGTTCGGCGCCCTTTGCCGCGACATTCCGCTGCACGTTGTTCTCGACCCACAGGCCGCGCTGCACGGCGCCGCCTGCAACGCCCACACGCTGACAACCTCGCCGTGACAAGGTTCCCGAGGGAGCCCCAGCGGCTAGTGCAGCGACCCAATCGGGCGATTCACGCCCGAGCAAGGTTGTCGCTGCACAACATATTGAATCGCGTGCACTCTTGGCACAAACAGGATGTACGCCCTGTTTGTGCCAGCGCACTAGCGGAACTGTGGTACCGGTAACGGATCGTCATCGTAATCCGGCATCTCGATGCGGATCGTCGCCGGATCGATCTTGGATTTTTCGCCCAAGCCACCCAGCACCAGCTGCGGCAACAGAATCAAGATCCCCACCATGATGAGCTGAATGCAGACGTAGGGGATTGCGCCCCAGTAGATCTGCCCGGTGGTGATGCCGTCCGTAGGTTTACCGGTGACGCGGTCGATGTAGCGATCCTTCGGCGCGACGCTGCGCAAGAAGAACAGCGCAAATCCGAACGGCGGGTGCATGAACGAGGTCTGCATGTTGACGCCCAGCAGCACGCCGAACCAGATCAGATCGATGCCGAGCTTCTCGGCAACGGGAGCAAGAAGTGGGACGACGATAAAGGCGAGCTCGAAGAAATCGAGAAAGAAGGCGAGTACAAACACGAGAATGTTAACGACGATAAGAAAGCCAACCTGACCGCCGGGAAGTCCGGTGAGCAGGTGCTCAACCCACAGGTCGCCGTTGACCGCACGGAAAATGAGGCCGAAAATTGTAGCGCCGATCAGGATGAAGAGGACAAAGGCCGACAGCTTCGCCGTCTTGTCCACCGCTTGGCGGACCATCTCGAGCGTCAACCGACGGTTGATGATCGCCAACGCAAGCGCGCCGACAGCGCCCATCGCTCCGCCCTCGGTCGGCGTTGCGACACCAAGAAAGATCGTCCCTAGGACGAGGAAGATCAGCACCAATGGCGGCACGAGTGAAAACAGCACCCGGCGCAAGAGCTTGAAACCGCGCAGCACGCGTGCCTCGCGCGGCAGCGCCGGCACTTGCTTCGGCCGCACGATCGCGACCAGCGCGATGAACCCGGCGTAAAGCAGGGCCAGCGTCAGCCCCGGCAGGAACGCACCGGCATACATGTCGCCGACCGAGCGGCCGAGCTGGTCGGCCATGATGATCAGCACCAAGCTCGGCGGAATGATCTGCGCCAAAGTGCCAGACGCGGCGATGACGCCCGTCGCAATCCTGCGGTCGTAGCCATAGCGCAGCATGATCGGCAGCGAAATCAGCCCCATCGAGATGACGGACGCGGCGACGACACCGGTGGTCGCTGCCAAGAGCGCACCAACGAAGACGACGGCAAAGGCCAGACCGCCGCGCACGGGCCCGAACAGCTGGCCGATCGTGTCCAAGAGATCTTCGGCCATGCCGCTGCGTTCGAGAATCAACCCCATGAACGTGAAGAACGGAATGGCCAGCAGCGTATCGTTACGCATGATGCCGAACACGCGGTTCGGCAGGGCCTGCATCAGTTCCGGCTTCAACAACCCCAGCTCGATACCTAAGAGACCAAAGGCGAGGCCGTTGAACGCGAGGGAAAAGGCGACCGGATAGCCGAGCAAAAGGAAGACAACCAGCGCCGCAAACATAACCGGCGCCATGTTGGCGATGAGGAGTTCGGTCATCGCTTAACCCCCTTCTCGACCGAGTCGACCAGTTCCTTGATCTCCTCGGTCTGAGCATCGTGCGTCGAGATGGGAAACGGCGCAACCCCGGCGAGGAAGGCGCAGCGCTTAATGATCTCCGACACGCCTTGTAGACTGAGGAGAAAAAAGCCGACCGGAATGAGGAGCTTGACCGGCCAGCGGATCAGCCCGCCGGCATCCGTCGAGAGCTCGTGCCGCATGTACGAGTCCATGAACATCGGCCACGACAGCATCATGATCAGGATCGACATCGGCAGCAGGAAGAACAGCCCGCCGAGGATATCAAGCAGTGCAGCCCCTCGCTGCGAGAGCCCGCCGGTCAGGACGTCGATGCGAACGTGCTCGTTCAAGAGCAGGGTATAGGGCGAGCAAAGCAGGAAAACGGCGGCAAACAGGTACCACTGCATCTCCAGCCATGCATTCGAGCTGGTGCTAAACAGATAGCGAACAGAGGCATTGCCCGCACTAACGATGACGGCGACCAGCACCAACCATCGAGCGGCTAAGCCGACCCGCCGACTGACAATATCGATCAGCCGCGAGAGGCGCAGCAGAACTTCCCACACGAACTTTTCCTCCGACTGCTTTTCTGCCGTGTTCTTTCGCACGTTAACGCTGGAACATCGATGATGCCTGGAAAACAGTCAACGCCGGAATGGGGCCAGTTCGCCTTTTCTGCTACGTTTCCCTCATCTGTTGAGGTTCATCCTCGGCTGCGCGACCCTTGCGATGCCGCACTTTGCACCATGCCGTCCCTCTAACGTTGCGCTTCACGCCGCGCCACGAGCGACCCGATGAGTTCGGGCGAAAGAAGGGCAAATGTGTCGGTCTCCGGCGTGAAGACGTACATGTTTCCGTCGTCAAGGTCGAAGTACCAGCCGTGGATGGCAAGCCGGCCGTCTTCGACCCGCTCGGCAATCCAGGGGAACGACAACAGATTGGCGAGCGAGGTCTTGATCGCTTCGCGCTCCAGCGTGCGCAACTGCTCCTCGATGGATTTGTGGCGGGCGATGACGAGGGTCCGCCTGCGCGCCTCATCGGCGATCTGCATCCAGTTGGCGATGAAACTGTGCACGTGGCTGACGCCGGGATCGCCGGTCAGCAGCGCCTTGATGCCGCCGCAGTTGACATGGCCCAGAACGACGATGTGCTCGACATTGAGCGCGGTGACAGCAAACTGCAGCGCCGCGCTGGTCCCATGCTTGGCGTCGTCCATTGCGCACGGCGGCACAAGGTTGGCGACATTGCGGACCATGAAGAGATCGCCGGGGTCCGCATTGGTCAGGATGGCAGGATCGACGCGGGAATCCGAACAGCCGATGACCATCACCTTCGGGCTTTGCTTGTTCGCAAGAGCAGCGAAAAACTCCTGGTTGGGCAGAAACGTGTCCGAACGGAACGCGAGGAACCCGGCCGCCAGCTTGTCGATCGCCATCTCGTTTGATCCTATATCAGGCGCGCGCTGCTCCCGCCTCTCGATGCGGTCGCAAACGCGGCTCATGGTCCCGCTTTGGCATCGTTGTACAAGACCGCCGATCCGGCGCCAATACGACAGCCGCCGACGCCGGAACGAACCGGAAGGTTCACGACGCCCTTGCGCGCGCCGAACGTGGCGGGCAAACAATAGTCCGCTTCGCACATGCGCAATCGCGATTGCTCAACCCCGATGGCATCATCGTGAACCTCATCGCGCTCAAAATGCTGTTCGGCGACCGCGGGAAGTTCGTTGGCATGGTGCTGGGCCTGACGTTTGCCGCGTTGGTCATGACGCAACAGCCCAGCATCTTCATCGGCCTGATGACGCGCACCTATGCGGCAATCGGTGACGTTCCGATCGCCGACGTCTGGGTGATGGACCCCGGTGTGCAGTATGTCGAAGAGAACAAGCCCCTGCGTGATACCGACCTCGCCCGCGTGCGCGGTGTCGCAGGCGTTGCCTGGGCGGTGCCGCTCTATAAGGGCATCATCAACGCCAAACTACCCGACGGCCAGACCAAGTCTATCATCCTGACCGGCCTCGACGATGCCACCCTGATCGGCGGCCCACCGGCGCTCATCGAAGGCCGGCTGGCGGACCTGCGCCGCGCCGATGCGATCATCATCGATCGCGAGGCTGCGGAAAATCGGCTGCGCTACGTCGGCCCGGAGGGAGAGGAGCGTTCCCTCGCCATCGGCGATGAGATCGAGATTAACGACAACCGCGCGACCGTCGTCGGCATAGGCGTCTCAACCCGTGATTTTATCCTGGTACCAAAGGCCTTCACGACCTATTCGCGGGCCATCGACTTCGCACCGCCGCAGCGCCGCCAGCTCACCTACGTGTTGGCAAAAGGACGAGACGGCGAGCACCCCGGCGCACTTGCGCGGCGCATCGAGGCACAGACCGGCTTGAAGGCGTTAACAAGCGCCGAGTTCGAGCAACTGACCTTGGACTACTGGATGACGAACACCGGCATTCCGATCAACTTCGGGGTTTCGGTCCTGCTGGGCTTCCTGGTTGGAGCGGCCGTCGCCGGCCAGAGCTTCTTCAATTTCGTGCGCGAAAATCTGGTTCACTACGCCGTCCTCAAGGCCATGGGGTTGCGCGGCGGCGTCCTCGTGCGCATGGTCCTGTTGCAGGCACTGATCGTCGGCGGCATCGGCTACGGGATCGGTGTCGGGCTGACCGCCCTGTTTGGAACGTTCATGCGCGATACCGTGCTCGCGTTCAGGATGCCACCTGCCCTGCTCGCCTTTGCCGGCGTCGGGGTTCTGGTGATCGTTCTCCTTTCTGCGCTGCTCGCCATCCGCGCCGTTCTGCGGATGGATCCGGCGGTCGTCTTCCGCGGATGAGCGCGCTCCCCGCAGCACGCGCAGCCGACACAGCGGCCCCGGCCGTCCGCTGCCGTGAGCTCACAAAGAGCTTCACCGGCGCAGGTGCTACCGTCCACGCCTTGCGCGGCATCGATCTCGATGTTCCGCGCGGTGGCATGACGATGCTGGTCGGCCCATCGGGCTGCGGCAAGACGACGCTGATTTCGGTCATCGCCGGCATTCTCACGCCTGACGGTGGGGAGTGCCTGGTGCTCGGCACCGAGCTGTCGACGCTGCACGGCCAGCGGTTGCTGGATTTCCGCGGCCGTTCTATCGGCTTCATCTTCCAACAGTTTCACTTGGTACCGACGTTGACGGTCATCGAGAATGTCACCATTCCGCTGATCATCAACGGAACGCCAACCCCACACGCGCGCGCTGCAGCGGCAGAAATCATTGCTGAGGTCGGCCTCGGCGACCGCGGCCGCGAGTTGCCTGGAGTCCTCTCGGGCGGTGAACAGCAGCGCGTCGCCATTGCGCGGGCACTTGTGCACAGCCCGGCGCTGGTCGTCTGCGATGAGCCGACCAGCGCACTCGATCACGAGAGCGGCCAGATGATCATGGCGCTCTTGCGCCGGTTCGTTTCGCTGCGGCAGGCAACGATTATCATCGTCACGCACGATGACCGAATCTTGCCGTTCGCCGACCGCATCGCGCGCATGGACGACGGCCGGATCGTTGGTATCGATACCGAAGCAACGGCCGGAGGCCAGCGATGAAACCGCTCGGGCGCGCAATTGTCGTCCTGCTTGCGCTGGCCGGCATCGGCTATGCGATCTTCTTCACCGCGTCAGCAGGGCGGCAGGCCCCGCCGGATCCGAAGCCCCTGTCGCTGCCGGCCGAAACGCGGTTTGCGGACACGGTTGCCGGCAGCGGGCTGATCGAGGCCAACACCCGCAACATCGCCATCGGCAGCTTCGCTTCCGGCATCGTCACCGCCATCAACGTCGTCGAGGGGCAGAGAGTCGCGGCCGGTGCTGCGCTGTTCTCACTCGATCCCCGGTTGGCGGAAGCCGAACTCGTGATCGCGCAGAGCGCCGTCACGACAACACAGGCACGGGTCGCCGCGGCGGCAGCCGATCTGGCCGATCAAGAAGACCAGCTGCAACGTTCCGAGAAGCTGAAAACCGGGATCGTCATCAGCGAGGATCGGCTGATGCGAAGCCGCTTCGCGGTCCGTACGGCACGCGCCAGACTGGAAGCCGCCCGTGCCGAGGTCGAGACGGCGCTCGCACGCGTGCAGTCGGCCGAAGTGACGCTGGAACGCCTGACCGTACGCGCGCCGGTCGCGGGCCTCATTCTCAAAGTGAACATCCGCGTCGGGGAATTCGTTTCCGCTGGTCCCGCCACCGACCCGCTCGTCCTCCTCGGCAATGATCGGCCGATGCACGTCCGTGTCCAGATCGATGAGAACGACACCTGGCGCCTCAAGCCTGACGCCGCTGCCGAAGCCGTCGTCCGCGGTCAGCGCGAACAGCGCTTCGCGTTGAAGCTCGTACGCATCGATCCTTACGTCCTGCCGAAGCGATCGCTGACCGGCGAGCGCAGCGAACGGGTCGATACACGCGTGCTTGAACTGATCTACAGCTTCGATCCAGGCGAGCAGACGGTCTTCATCGGCCAGCAGGTCGACGTTTTCATCGAGGCCAAGCCCATTGCTGCCCGCTAGCGCCGATGGAAAGCTGACCCCTGCCGCCGTACAGGCGATCGTCGACCGCGCCATCGATCGCTACATTTCGGGCTGCCATGCCAGGGTTGGAGCCTTCGTCGATGCGAACTTCAGCCTGATCGGCGCGTTAGGGCTGCATCGGCATGCGATCGGCCTCGATCTGGTGCGCGCACCGGCCAACGTTGCCCTTGCGCTGCCCTACGTGGCGGCGCAGGCGGCGGCGGCCTTGCTCGGGGCTGTCGGCGCCCGCGCGCTGAGCGCACGGCTGCGACGACGCCGGATACTTCTCGATACCGCAGTTGCGCGGGAGCTTTCGTGGCGCCTGCAGACCGAACTGCTGGCGCTGCCGTCCGCCGAAGACGGCCGGCGATCGGACCGTGACGCGCTTGCGGAAGCCATCCTCGCCGATCCGGTGCTGACGCCTGCGGTCGCGGCCGTGACCGCAGCACTCGCCCGGCCGCGCACCGGCAGCGGGCTTGAGGCCCGCTTCGCCGACCAGATCCGGGCTTACGCCGAAGCGCGCGGCGCCGCCGCTGAACTCGTCAACTCCGCGCTGTTGGCCGGCACCGGTGCGGTCGTCTTTACGCAGGTGACACCCACGGCCTTGTCGCTCGGGCCGGTAATCGCGGCGGCGTTGGCCCACAAGGCCGCGATCGCCGCCTTTCCGCTGGGGGCCGGCATCGGCAGCCTCTGGTACGCCCTGTTCCAGGCTGGACCGTCCATCGGTCTGATTGCGGGTGTCACCGCTGGGCTTGTCTTTTTGAGCGCAATCGTGACCGCCTTCGCCGGCATCATCAGCGATCCGCTGCTGCGCGCGACCGGCCTGCACCAGCGCCGCCTGCATCAACTGATCGACAGCCTCGCTGCCGAGTTGAAGGACGGCACAACGCGTTTCCGCGTCCGCGATCACTATGTCGCCCGCGTTTTCGACCTGCTCGACCTCGCACGCGCCGTCCTGCACCTGCCGCGTTAAACGCCGTTTCAGCCGGCAGCAGCGCGCAGGAGGTAGGCGGCTATCGTCAGCGGGATCACACGAACCGCCTTCTGATGCTCACCGGCAAGGGCGTTCTGGACCAAAAAGTGGTTCTCGACGTTGGCCGGCTTGACCTTGACGATCCCGCGCTCGCCCTTGATCTGCGGGTAATAACGCGGATCGATCAGCGCTTCCTTGGCCGCCAGGCGCGTCAGCGCGTCAGCTTCGTCAAGCCCCTCGGCCTCGACACACTTGATGACACTCCAGTCACCGCGGCCGGCACACTGCGCAGCGCTGAGCGACTGCTCGATATCCTTGGCCGTTCCAACACCGAGGCCGACTTTGTAGAGATGCTTGGTCAGCCCGACCTCGCCACCCCAATCTTGCAGGCTGCGGCTGCGCGCCACGTAGAGCATATCCGTCACGTCATCGATTTCCTTGAACGCCGTGCCGCGCGTTCACAACGGCACAAAGGTTTCCTTTTCCCAACCGCAGACAGGGCAAACCCAATCCTCGGGCAGGGCGGCAAACGCGGTCCCGGGCGGCACTGGCCGGCCCGAACGCGCAACGTAGTCGGGATCGCCTACGGCCGGATCGTAGATATACGGATCACAGTCCGGGTTCGTGCAAACCCAGCGCCCTGAACCCCCTTCCCCTACCGCGGCTACGCCGAGCGCGGACAGGATGGCGGCAAGAGCGGTCAAAAACTGCCTGCGTGTGCGCATTGAACGTCGACTGCGCTCTCTATCCGGCGCCGATGACCCGCCCCTTAACCCGTTATAAGTGTGGCAGCCCGAGAACGTCGCGGCAAGCGGAAGATTGGGACCTGTAGTAAGCGCGGGATCTGTCCGGGGTTTGTAGCGCGTGATCTGTCCGGTTTTGGAATCGCTCCAGGCGAAGGTGT
>UXAT02000016.1 GCA_900609035.2 Candidatus Defluviicoccus seviourii
CGCTCGCGCCCGGGTCCCCCCGCCCCCCCCCCCGCGCCCCCCCCCCCCCCGCCCCCCCCCCCCCCCCCCCCCCCCCCCCCCCGCCCCCCCCCCCCCCCCCCCCCCCCCCCCCCCCCCCCCCCCCCCCCCCCCCCCCCCCCCCCCCCCCCCCCCCCCCGGCGGGGGGGGAGCATCAACGAAGCGCTAACGCCTTTGCGCGCATACTGCCGCTCATCTTGGTGAACGCAGCCGACCGCGAACCATAGGAGCGCCGCAACCCGCGCCGCGCCCAGCGTGCCGGATCAGGAGGGAACCGATGCTGGCGACGATCAATCTTGCGATCGTATCGATCTGGCTGTTTGCGGAACTGGTGCCGATGCTGGCTGATCGTATGGCCGATCTTGAATGCCATCATCATAATGACGAGCGGCGGTAGGCTTTCGCCAGCGCGGTGCTCGCCGTCGCGCGCTGTCAGGCCCAGCCCTGCCTAATCATTGCGCCCGCAGAAGAAATCCGATGAGCGTGGCTTTCGGCGGCGCTTCGCGCCCTGTTGACGCCTGCGCGTGCGCCGACTTGGCGCGGGCGCAGCACTGGGGCTGCCGGTTCGCCCGCAAGCACCTGCATGTGGCCACCATCGCCCTCGTCGTCACGCTCGGCATCGTCTTGCGCGTCTGGGGCGTCCTTGTCGATCGCAGCCTGTGGAGTGACGAGAGCGCGCTGATCCGCAACATCCTTACCCGCTCGTTCGCAGGCCTTCTCTTGCCGTTGGAAGACGACCAATCGGCACCGCTCGCTTGGCTGTGGGCACAGAAGGTCCTGTCCGGCCTGATACCCGACTTCGAGTTTGCCTTAAGGCTCTTGCCGCTCGCGTCCGGCGTCGTGGCGCTGATCGTCTTTGCCTGGTTCTGCGTGCGTTTCCTGCGCCGGACCGACGCCTTGTTTGCCATCACCGCGCTCGCGCTGCTGCCGACCTACCTCCTCTACGCGGGCGAGGTGAAGCAGTACATGACGGATCTCCTGTTCTCGGCCATCCTCACGCTGTTCACCTTCCAAGCGCTTGAAGGGAAACAGTGGCGCTGGCACCAAGCCCTCGCCCTGGCGTTCACCGGTGTGATCGCAATCTTGTTCTCGAACCCGGCCGTGTTTGTCTTGGGCGGCGTCGGCAGCGCGCTCTTCCTGCACAGCTTGAACGAACGGCGCCACCGCGACGCGATCGTGATTGCGGGAATTGCGCTGCTCTGGCTGGCCGTGTTCGCCGCGCTCTATGTCCTTGTCTACGGGCGACAACCGGACGCGGTCGCGGCCATGCGCGGCTACTGGCAACACTTGTTTGCCCCGGTGCCACCGCTCAACGTCAAGGACGTGTTCTGGTACTACAAGGCGCTCCTGGCACCCGCGGAGAGCGCGCTCTATTACGGCCGCATCTACCAGCCGGGCCAGGTCGCGGGCTCAGCGCTCGCATGCCTCGTCTTCCTCTTGGGCGCCTGCTCGCTCGCCCGCCGGCAGCCGTTGCAGGCGGTCGCGCTGTTGCTGCCGCTTGTCCTCGCCCTCTTAGCCTCGGCGCTCAAGGCCTATCCGTTCGGCAGCCGGTTCCTCATGTTTGCGGCACCACAGATCCTGGTCTGCATCGCGGTCGGCGTCAGTCAGCTGTTGAGAATGCCGGACCTGCCGCGGCCGGTCACGGCGGCGGTGCCGATCCTGCTGCTGGCGATGCCGCTCGGCGTCACCGCGTTGGAGTATGCACGCGCCGACGGTAAGCCGTTCGAAACCGCCGATAACCACAGCGCGATGCAGACGCTCGCCGCGAATTACCGCCCCGGCGACACGATCTACGTTTACAGCGAATGCCTGCCCGATTTCCGCCTGCAGCGCGAGCGCTACGGCCTTGCCGATGCGAAAGTGCTGGCTGGCCACCACGCGCCGGATGCTCTTGCCTATTTCTATTACGATATCGAGCGGATGCGCCAGCACCGCCGCGTCTGGTTGCTGTACTGCACGCATATGAAGAGAGACAATAATCAAGTATACCTCAACTCCATGGAATTACTATTGAAGTCGTATGGCACTCAGAAGCACGTCTCTGGCGATCTGAAGCGCAATTGGAGTGTTACCCTCTACGAATTCGATGCGGAGAAAACGTCTCCCAATCCGGTCATGTTCGCGAAGCCGGATTATAGTTATGCCCCTTCCCACCCGATCCTAAATCTGCGCAACGATGAAAACTAGTATCACCGAAGTCGCCGTCCTCATTCCTTGCTATAACGAGGCGCAAACGATTGCCAAGGTGGTGGCCGATTTTCGCGCCGCGCTTCCCTCGGCAGCGATCCACGTCTACGACAACAACTCGACCGACGGATCGGCCGATCGCGCCCGTGCTGCCGGTGCTCTGGTGCGGTTGGAGACGCTGCAAGGCAAGGGCAACGTCGTCCGCCGCATGTTCGCCGACGTCGAAGCCGACATCTACGTTCTCGTTGACGGCGACGATACCTACGAGGCCGCAGACGCGCCGATGCTGATCGAGCAGCTCCAGCGGCAAGAACTGGACATGATCAATGGCCGGCGGGTGACGGCCGTGGCTGCCGCCTACCGGCCAGGCCACCGCTTCGGCAACTGGTTCCTGACCGCGCTGGTCTCGCGGATCTTCGGCAGCCGCTTGGCCGACATGCTGTCCGGCTACAAGGTGTTCTCGCGCCGCTTCGTCAAATCGTTTCCCGCGCTGGCGGCCGGCTTCGAGATCGAGACCGAACTCGTGGTGCATGCCTTGGAGCTGCGCATGCCGATCGCAGAAGTCGACACCGAATACCGCGAGCGGCCGGAGGGCTCGGCCAGCAAGCTGCGCACGGTACGCGATGGCATGCGGATCATGCGCACCATCATCCGGATGATCAAGGAAGAGCGGCCGCTTGAGTTCTTTTTCGTCCTGTTCACGATGGTTGCAACGATCGCCCTCTTCCTTGGCTCGACCGTCATAACCGAATACTTTGCAACCGGCATGGTCTCGCGCCTGCCGACGGCAGTGCTCGCCACCGGCTTGATGCTGTTGGCGTTTCTCATGTTGGCGTGCGGCCTGATCCTCGGAACAGTGACCGTCGCCCGGCGCGAGCTTAAGCGGCTGCATTACGTCATGGCGTCACCGGTCGGCCTCACCTGCAAGGCAGAGCGCAAGAGTAACCTTGAGCGTGAGACGATCAGCGCCGTCGCTTGAGTGGGCGCGCCGGCAGGCCGCTGCGCGGCGGCTATCGGCCCCGTTTGCGCGCTGGTTTGACCGACGGCCGGCATCGCGCGAGGCGCTCGCCTTTGCCTGCGTCGGCAGCATCGGCTTCGCCGTCGATGCGGGCAGCCTGATGCTGCTCTTTCACGCGCTGGGCTGGGGGCACTATCCAGCGCGGGGCGCCTCGTTCCTGATCGCCGTCAGCGTAACCTGGTATCTGAACCGCACCTGGACCTTCGCGCAGCGGGCCGGCAGCAACAGACGGCGCGAGTACACGGTCTATTTCCTCGTTCAGGCCGTTGGCGCGGGCATCAACGGTGCCGTCTATGCGCTCTGCCTTGCGCTTAGCCCGGCCATGCAGGCGTTCCCGGTGTTAGCGCTGGCCTTGGGCTCGATTGTCGCCATGGCATTCAATTTTGTGGCCACGCGCCACCTCGCCTTCACGAACAGCGCTGACCTGCCGGCATAAGCCGTTTCGTACCCGGCACCTTCTTAACGCGGCACCGGCGGCCAAGGCGCTTGCCCGCACCGCCTGCGCCCGGTATGCCATGCGACCGGGAATGGCTGGCCGAGGGTTGCAAGCATGGCCTACATGGTGCGCGGCGAAACGGGCGACTGGGAGGTCGTGATCGGCCTCGAAGTGCACGCGCAGGTGATCTCGAAGGCAAAGCTGTTCTCTGGCGCCGCGACCGATTTCGGCGCCGAGCCGAACACCCAAGTCTCCTACATCGATGCCGGTTTTCCCGGCATGCTGCCGGTCCTGAACGGCCTGTGCATCGAGCAGGCGGTGCGGACCGGCCTCGGCCTCAACGCCCAGATCAACTTCGAGAGCGTGTTCGAACGCAAGAACTACTTCTATGCCGACCTGCCGCAGGGCTACCAGATTTCCCAGTACCAGCGGCCGCTGGTCGGCGAAGGCCAGGTGACGATCGATCTCGCCGACGGCTCGACCAAGGAGATCGGCATCGAGCGCCTGCACGTAGAGCAGGACGCCGGCAAGTCGCTGCACGATCAGCATCCGCGCCATACGCTGATCGATCTCAACCGCTCGGGCGTCGCGCTGATGGAGATCGTCTCCAAGCCTGACATCCGTGGACCGGAGGAGGCCGGCGCGTACCTGCGTAAGCTGCGCGCAATCATGCGCTACCTCGGCACCTGCGATGGCAACATGGAGCAGGGCTCGATGCGCTGCGACATCAACGTCTCGGTGCGGCCGGTGGGCGAGAACGCGCTGCGCACGCGGGCGGAAGTGAAGAACGTCAACTCCGTCCGCTTCGTCATGCAGGCGATCGAACGCGAAGCCGAGCGCCAGGTGGGCGTTTACGACGCCGGCGGCACGGTGGTGCAGGAAACGCGGCTTTACGACTCCGCCCGCGGCGAGACCCGCTCGATGCGGGCCAAGGAGTATGCGCACGACTACCGTTACTTCCCCGACCCAGACCTGCTGCCGCTCAACCTCACGCCGGAGTTCGTCGCCGAGATTAAAGCGACGCTGCCGGAGCTGCCGGACCAGCGCAAGGCGCGCTTCATCACCGCCTATGGCCTCAACGCCTATGACGCGAGCGTGCTCGTCGCCGAAAAGGAGGCATCCGAATACTTCGAGCAGGTAGCGAAAGGCCGCGACGGCAAGACCGCGGCGAACTGGGTGATCACCAACCTGTTCGCCGTCCTCAACAAGCAGGGCCGGGCAATCACCGACTCGCCGATCGGCCCCGACGCGCTCGGCAGCCTGCTCGACCTAATTGCGGATGGCACCATCTCCGGGCGGATCGCCAAGGATGTGTTCGAGATCATGGCCGAGACCGGCGCCGATCCGCGCGCCATCGTCGCCGAGCGCGGCTTGCGGCAGATCACCGATGAAGGCGCGATCGAGGCCGCGGTGGACAAGGTGGTCGCCGCCAATCCCACCCAGGTAGAACAGTTCCGTGCCGGCAACGACAAGGTGCTGGTCTGGCTGGTGGGCCAGGTGATGAAGGCAACGCAGGGCAAGGCCAACCCCAAGGCCGTCAACGAGCTGTTGCGCCAGAAGCTGGGTCCGCGCTGACGACAGCCGTGAAGACATCATCCCTTACGTCGATGCCGGCAGCCCTGCTGGTCACCCTTCTCCTCGCCGGCCTTCTGCTGGCGACGCTGCCGGCCGGCCGCGCCATGGCCGAGGGTGACGAGGCGGCACAACCGCAGGTACTGCTGCTGCCCTTTCCCTTCTTCAATGAGAACTTCGGCGCGGCGGTCGGCGCCGTTTACGGCCTCAACGCATTTCCGGAGCCACAGTCGCGGGTGATCGCGACCGCCTTCGGCGGCACGTATGGCGCGGGGATGGTGTTTCTGGCCGGACAGGACCTGCGCTTGCCGGTGCTGGACCGCCTGTTCATCGACCCGGTCTTTTCCTTCGGCTATTTCCAGGACACCCAGAGCTTCATCGACGGCAACCCGCACTTCCCCGGCCAGCAAGCGGGCAGCAACCAATCGAGTGAGGACAACTATATCAGCGGCAGCGGCCTTGATTACTTTGCGCGCAGCCGCTTCAAATTCCTGCTGCCGCTTGGCCACGGCGACGAGCAGATTATTCCCGACTATGAGCTGGATCGGGGCCTTCTCGTTGGCGGGGCAACGGGCGCATCGTCGCTCAACCCGATCGAGAGCGGCCGCACTTTCGCTTCCCTACGCCCCTTCTATCGCAATCAGCAGATCGACACCGACGACATCGACGAGAACGAATTCCGGACCAACGGCATCGACCTCGCACTCTTCTGGGATAACCGGGATTTCCCGCCGAACCCATCGCAAGGGCAAGGCGTGCGCATGCAGTGGTCGCGCGACTTCGGCCTGCTCGACAGCAATGCGTCATGGACGGCGATGGAAGGCGAGATCGACCAATATTTCGACTTCGGCGCCACCGACGGCTGGCGCCAACGGGTGCTCGCATTTGACGCCTGGACCGCTTATTCGCCCACTTGGCGGGAGCAGCCGTCCGGCAAGATCGTCCATCGGCCGCCATCCTATACCGGCGCCAATCTCGGCGGCCTGTGGCGGATGCGCGGCTTTCCCTCGCAGCGGTTCAGCGACGCCGCTGCCGTCTACTACTGCGCCGAACTACGGTTCATCCCCGATTGGAACCCGTTCGAGGCCTGGCCTTGGTTTCAACGCATCGTCGGCGTCCAGTGGCTACAGGTGGTGCCGTTTGTCGAGATGGGCCGGGTCGCGCCGTCCTATGACGTCACCAACCTCCATTCGAGCATGAAATGGGACGCCGGCCTTGGCATCCGGCTGTCTGCCAAGGGCTTCGTGATCCGCGCCGATGCCGCCGCCTCCGACTCGAGTTACGGCATCCAGATGATGATCAGCCAGCCGTTCCAGTTCTGACGATCGCGGCGCCGGGATATTTGCACTAAGCTTGAGGATGCCTTTTATCCCGGGAGTGTTCCGTGCCAACTGACGCAGTGCCTGCGGCCGCAAGCCAGCCGCCGCACCGGGGGCGGCGCCGGGGCAGGCTCATCATCGGCCTGGTCGCGATCCTTGTCGGTCTCGTCATCGCGACGGCGGTCGGCGTCCGCTACGGGCCGCAACTCGTCGCCCGGCAGGTGGTGCGCACCTACCTCAGCGGACTGAACATCGACACCAGCGGCGTCGAGACTTTGCGGATCCGGCCGTTGCAGGGGGAGCTTTCGTTCGGCCCGGTGACCTTCCGCGGTGCCGGCGCCGAAATGGGCCAGGTCGGCCGGATCGGGGTCGATATCGATGTGCGCCGCCTGCTGTACGGTCAGTTAGTCGCGAAATCGATTGTCATCGAGGGGGTGCGCTTCGAGGCGCGCCAGGCCGAGGACGGCAGCTTCAGCCTCAACGGCATCCCGCTTACAGAGATCCTCGACGTTCGCAGGCAGCGTGCCCCGTCGCCACCTTCAGAGGCAGAGCCACAACCAGCGCCGCCGGCCAGCCCGTTCGAGCTCGAAAAGAGGCTCGGCGTGGAGCCGTGGCTCGACCTCTTGAGCATCCGCGACAGCCGCATCGCCTTCATCGATGCCCGCGGCGGTGAAGCGGTGATGCACGTTGACGAGCTGGAGCTCGGCGGTTTCCACACCTGGGGACCCGACCGCCCGGGCTACTACCGGCTGAAGGCAGAGCTGAACGAGATCAGCCTGACCGCGTCGGGGACCGCCCGGCCGTTCGAAGACAGACTTGAGGTCGAGGCTGAGGCTTCTGTCACCGGCATCAACGTCGAGAAGATCGAAAGGTTCCTCGGCCCGCTCGGCTTCACGTCCCGCGGTGGTGAGATCGCGCTTGCCGTGCAGCGAGCGTGGATCGGCGTGTTCGCCGAGGGCCGCATCGAGTCTCGCCTGGCGGCGACCGGAACGTTGATCGGCATTGATCTCGCCCACCCGCTGTTCGGCAGCGGCCAACTGGCGGGAGGAACGCTGAAGCTCGACGACGTCACATTCTCCTACGACGCCGTCCGGCAGACGACTGTAACCGGAGACTTAAGCATCGATCTGGCGGCGAGTACGCTTCGCTTCAACGACGGCCGCGCGTTTTCGTTCTCGCGCGTCGGGTTCGTCCTGCCGGGAACGCGGGTGCGCACGGCGCCCGGCCTGCAGCCCGAAGTCAAAGTGGCGCCACAACTGGACGTCGATGGCTTGCAACTCGATGGCCTCCATCTGCGTGGCAGCATTGGAACGGCGTCGTTCCGGCTCAGCGGCTTCAGCATTGAAGGCCAGCAGCCAGGCGCGCCATTCTTCGTCACCGGCCGGGTGGCGGCCGAGCGCATCGACCTGCTCGTGCCCGAAGCGGCGCCGGTCGCGATCGGCGCCGAGCGCATGGAAATCGACCTCGCCAACACCCGCCTCGCCTTTCCGCCCGGTCAGGGGGCGCAAATCAAGGGCGGGGTTGCTTTTCAGTCCCAGCAGCTGTCGGTCTCTGCGCATGGCGCCGCCACGGCCGGCCGCCCGCCGCCGCTGCTGGTGCGTATCGATGCCGGCCGCCTTGCCTTCCAGCTTCCGGCGCTGGCGTTCGACGGCTCCAACGTCGGCGATGCCTCGTTGAGCGCGCCGAACCCGCTCGTGAGCGTTGACGACCTGCGGCTCGACGGCTCCCTAGCGCGCGGTCGCGTCGATCGTGCCGAGCTCCGGCTCAAGGAGGTGGGCGTCTCCGGAGCGGACGAGCAACTGTCGGCGAACGGCACGCTGACGATGGACCGCCTCGACCTCCTGATCCCGGACGTGGAACCCATCACCATCGCCGTCGGCGGCCTGCAGGCCGACCTTGTCGACACGTCGATCGCGCTTGCGCCGGAGCCCGCGCCGCGCGGCGGCAGCGTTTCGCTCGACATGCGCGACGTGCTGTTCACGCTGCAGGAAGCCGCGCGCCGGGGCCAGCCACAGCCGCCGCTCACCACCGCAAAAATGGCGCGCCTCACGGCGACGGTGCCGACAATCGCGACCCACAAAGCATCCGACGCCGACGGGTCGATTGGGATTGCTGGCCCGACCATTCTGGTCGACCGGCTGCATCTCGGCGGCGCCGATATCAGGGGAACCGTTCGCAGCGCCGATGTGCGCCTTGCCGACATCACCGTCGAGACCAACGTCCCAGGCCCTCCCATCGTCGCCACCGGCAAGGTCGTGGCCCGCGATCTCGACCTCGTGATCCCGGACGTCGAACCGATCGGCATCGCCGCCCGCGAGTTCAGTGCCGCTCTGAGCCGCACCCGCTACGCCTTTCCCAGCCGGCGTTCGCTGATCGAGGGGGACTTCGGGCTGGATGCAAAGGACCTTGTCATCCGTCTCGACCAGCAGCCGATAGCGGGCAAGCCAGCGCCGCCGCCGACGCGCATCGCCATGGCACGCTTTGCCGGCAGGCTCCCCCGGCTGATCGTCGACGAGCGCCGCCGAACGAGTATCTGGATCAACCTCGCCTCGCCGGCACTCGCCCTCAACGGATTGCGCATGGAGGCGGCGGCCGGCGAGGACGCGATTGCGCGGCTTGCATCCTCGGCATTGACGCTGCGCGATGCGGACATCGACATCGCCGACGGGCAAGAAACACTGCAAGTCGCGGTGAAGGCGGGCGCCAAGGCACCGGATCTCTCCCTGGTGATGGCGCCGCAAACCGGCGCGGACGGGGCGAACGGGCAGATCAAGGGGCTCGATCTGGACCTGCGCCGGGTCTCCTATCGCCGTGAAGGAGACGTGAACGGGCTTGGCCTGGAAGGCGGCATCAAGATCGGCTCGATCGAGGGCCAGCGGTCGCCCCCTCGAAAGGGCGTAATGGCGGATCGCCTTGCGCTCGCCGGATTGAAACTTGACGTCGCTGACGCAGCGTTGACAACGGGCGGCGAGCACACCGCATGGCGGGCGCGCCTCGATCTGGCGCTGAAGTCGCTGGCAGCAACGCTGCAGCAGCCGCTGCCGCTGACCGCTTCAGTCGACGATGTCTCTCTCGGCGGGCTCGCTGCCACCTCGGGCGAGCGCTACGCAGCCACCGCGCTGACGCTCGGCCGGTTCGACGTCGCGCTGACGCGGGAGGCACCGCCCGGCCCGCGCCCGCAGCCTGAGCCGCAGGCGGAGGAGAAGGCTCGGACCACGGAACCCTGGCCGCCGGCCGATTGGCCGGTGGTGCAGTTCGGGCGCATCGCACTGCTGAACGGCGGGCGGATGGCCCTGAGCGACAAGACGGTCAGCCCTACCGTCAAAACGACGCTCGCCCTCGACACCCTCGCCCTCGACAGCCTCGACACCGCCGATCCAACTGCTCGAACCAAGCTACGGCTGGCCGGTCGGCTCGACGAGGCCCCGTTCGCCATCGACGGCTGGGCCGAGGCATTCCAGGCGCGCCCCAACTTTGACGTGCAAGCACGGATCGACGCGCTCAGCCTGCCGACCCTGTCGCCCTACTTCGGCCCGCGGCTCGGTGTCGATTTCCAGCGCGGCAACCTCACGGTCGACGCCGATGTCGCGGCGGCAACGGGGCGTTTGGACGGCACCCTGCGCGCCCGCATGACCGACGTCAGGATGGCGGACCGGCCGGGGGCTGGCAGCGACGAGGTCACCCGAGCGATCGGCGTACCACTCAGCACGCTCATTCGCCTGATGGAGGACCGCGACGGCGGGATCACCATCAACCTGCCGATTGAAGGCGAGCTTCCGTCCCCCGAAATCAACACCCGTCAGGCGGTCTGGAGCCTGCTACCTACGATCGCACGCGCGTTCTTCCGTTCGCCGGTGAGGTTCGTCTCTTCCGCTACCTCACTGGCACGGGCAGCGCGGAGCGACCGGAACCCGCCCCCACCCGCGCCGCCTGTCGGGGCGGGAACGGTGGACTAAGCGGGCGCGATGCCCTAAGCAAGGCCCGCCGATCTGAGCGGCAAACGGGACAGGAGCGGCCACATCATGGCGCCACGAAAGGTTGCGATTGCGTGTCAGGGCGGTGGCACTCACGCGGCATTCACGTGGGGGGTGCTGACCCAGATTCTGGAAACCAAGAAGGCATGGGACGCAAACCCGGACGGCGGCGATACCTTTGAGATCGCTGCCATCAGCGGGACCTCTGCCGGCGCCCTGTGCGCGCTCGCCACATGGTACGGGCTGGCTCCCAACAGCGCCGACAGTGCCTGTGGCACGATCGACAAGGCGATCGAACGGCTCAATCATCTGTGGACGGTCTTTGCCGCGACCACGCCGGTCGAGACGGCCCACAACGCCGTGGTCGGCACGATGCTTGATCTCGCCGAGGCGGGAGCGCCGTTCCCCTCCTCCAGCCCCTACGGCGAGTTCGGTGACTTCGCAATCGCCGGCCTGCAAATGATGGGAGCTCGACCGGAGTACCTCGGTTTTCCAGCGCTGTTGCAGTCTGTGTGTCCGCACTTCGCCGCGGTCGACTGGAAAAAGCTCTCGCAGAAAAACTTTCGCGCGCTCGCCGGTGCGATCGAAGTTTTCAGCGGCAACTTCGAGGTTTTCGATACCAACAAGACCCTCGAAGAGAAGGGCCTGCTGACCGCACCGCCGCAATTCGACCAGTATGGGACCACGCGCTGGCGGATGCGGCGAGCGTTCTCGCTCGAAGGTGTCGCCGCATCGGGAACCCTGCCCGAGATCCTGCCGGCGCAACAGATCGGCGAGACCGTCTTCCCGACCTGCACGCAGGGCAAGACGGTGACGCGCACCGCCCATTACTGGGATGGCTTGTACTCGCAGAATCCTCCGATCCGTCAGTTTCTTGACTGCACTTCCAAAGATGACAAGCCGGATGAAATCTGGGTCGTCCGCATCAATCCCCAGGAGATCGACTGGCGCGTTCCCTTTACCGGGCTTGAGGACATTCGGGACCGCGAGAACGACCTTGCCGGCAACCTGTCGCTCAACCAGGAACTCGACCACATTCTCAGCGTCAACGCTTCGTTGCAGACCCATGGCGGCGACCATCCCTTCCTGAAGGCCCACAAAATCATCGACGTCCGCACCTTCAAGATGACCCGCGAGACGGCGTGGGGCCTCCGACGCACCTCCAAGTTTGATCGCAACCGGACTCACCTGACGAAGCTGTGGAGCGAAGGCCGAGCGGTTGCCGAACAGTGGCTTAAGGGATGGAGGAGCCTCGGCAAGGACTTCGAAAGCTATCCCGACGACGCCCGCTATCCCTTGGCCCAGTAGCCGCGCAAGGCCATTAGCGAAGGGTCGATCCCATGTTCGATGTCATCGTCGTCCTTGCAGCGCTCGGACTTCTGATCTTCCTCGCGTTCCGCGGGATCACGTTGATCCTGCTGGCCCCGGGCGTTGCCATGCTGGCCGCGCTGGGAACCGGGGGCCTGCCGCTACTCGCCGGCTATACCCAGGTCTTCATGGCCAGGACCGGGGACTTCATCGTCGCGTTCTTTCCGCTGTTCCTGCTCGGCGCCATCTTCGGCAAGCTGATGGATGATTCCGGTTGCGCCCGGTCGATCGCCCAATCCGTCAGCGCACGGCTGGGCGCGGAACGGGCCATCGTCTCGATCGTGCTGTGCTGCACGGTGCTGACCTACGGCGGGGTTTCCGCGTTCGTCGTCGCGTTTGCCATCTTTCCCGTTGCCGCTGCGCTGTTCCGCACGGCGGATATCCCCAAGCGCCTGATCCCGGGCGCAGTCGCGCTCGGCGCCTTCTCCTTCACCATGTCAGCCCTGCCTGGCACGCCGGCGATCCAGAACGCAATTCCAATGCCGTTTTTCGGCACGACGGCGTTCGCGGCACCCGGGCTTGGAATCATTGCCGCCGTGATCATGTTCGCGCTCGGCATCGCCTGGTTGAACCGCAGGGCGGCGTGGGCGCGGGCGCAGGGCGAAGGCTACGGTGCCCATGCCGACAGCCTACCCGCGGCGGACGTGGTCCTGCGCGAGCACGCCTTGGGCAAGGGCTTCGATCTCAACGAGCTGCAGGAAACCGGGACCAACGTCGAGACCCTGCCTCCATTTGCCCTGGCGGTCCTGCCGGTGCTGGCGGTGATCGTCACCAACTTCGCGTTCGTCCAGTTCGTCGTGCCGGCGATGGACACTTCCTATCTCGCCGATCCACTGTTTGGAGAGACGACCATCGAGCGGGTGCGCGGCGTGTGGGCAGTCATCGTCGCCCTGCTGCTGGCGATCCTCCTGCTCATCGTCACCAACTGGCGGCGGTTGACGGATCTGCGTGAGAGCCTGGACAAGGGCGCCGACGCCTCGGTGCTGCCGATCTTCAATACCGCGAGCCTGGTTGGCTTCGGGGCCGTGATCGCGGCGCTGCCGGTGTTCGATCGGATCAGCGAAGCGGTTCTATCGATCGGCGGCAGCAACCCACTGGTATCGGTTTCGGCATCGGTGGCCACGCTTTCCGCCATGACCGGATCGGCATCGGGCGGCATGACGATCGCGCTCGACGCGCTTGGCTCCACATTCGTCGAGCTGGCCCAGGCCAGCGGCGTATCCTTGGAGGCGATGCACCGGGTGACGGCGCTGGCGTCGGGAACGCTCGACGTTCTGCCACACAGCGGGGCGGTGATCACCTTGTTGACGGTTTGCCAGATATCCCACCGGGACAGCTATCTCGACATCTTCGTCGTCTCAATGCTGGGCCCGATCGTCTCGCTGGTAGCGGTGATCCTTATCGCCAGCCTGTTCGGCTCGTTCTAGGCCCGATCGTGCTCAGGCCTTGGCGGCGGGAGCGCGAATGCGCAGGAACAGGCTGTACATCACCGGCGCCACCCCAAGCGTCAGCACGGTGCCGATCAAGAGACCGAAGGCGATCACCACGGCCAGGCTGAAGAACAACGGATCCCTCCAGAGGATCAGCGGCAGCAGACCAGGAATGGTGGTCACCGTGGTGATCAGGATCGGCCGGAAACGGGAGAGCGACGCCGCGATAATGGCGTCGTAGGGGGCAAGGCCGGCGCGCCGCTGGGTCTCGATGTTGTCGATCAGCACGATCCCGTTGTTGGTGATGATGCCGGCCAGGCTGATCAGGCCCAGAAGCGACATGAAGCCGAACGGGGCGCCAATGAGGAGAAGGCCGATGACCGAACCCGCAAACGCCATCGGGATGGTCAGCAAGATGATGGCCGCCCGGCGGAACGAATTGAACTGCCAGACCAGCAGCAAGACGATGAGAAAGCCGGCGATCGGGAAGTTGGCGGTGAGATTGCGCTGGGCATTGTCTGCACTCTCCAGCTCGCCGCCGAACTCCCAGTGATAGCCGGCCGGCAAGTCCAGGGCCGCCAATGCCGGCATCACCTCTTCTGTCAGTTGCCCGGCCTTGAGATGGAGGTGTTTGGCCTGGACGGTGACGGTGCGTTCCAGATTGCGCCGGTTGATCCGGTAGGGATCCCAGGTGCTGCGCAGCTCGGCAACTTGGCGCAGCGGCACGAACGTGCCTAGTGAGGCCGAATAGACATCAAGATCGAGGATGGCCGACAGCTGGCTTCGCTCGGCCTCGGTCCCGCGGATAACGACGGGAATGACGGCGTCGCCCTCCCGATATTCGGTGGCCACGCCGCCGCTGACAAAGGCGTTGAGTGTCGTGGCGACATCGGCGGACGTAACGCCGGCACGGCGCGCCCGCGTCTGGTCAACCTCGACCGCCAGCGTCAGCACCCGGTTCTGCCAGTCCTGCTCGATCTCGATCGTGCCGGGGACGGCGCGGAACGCCGCCATCAGCTGCTCCGCTTTGGCCATCAGAACGGTCTCGTCCGGACCGCTGATCCGGATCTCGACCAGACCGGACTCGGTGGGCCCAAACCACATCGCCTTGACCTTGCCGCGGGCTTCGGGGAACTGGGTGTCGATGTAGGCCCGGGTGCGCGCGACCAGCGCCGGCACGTCGAGGTTGGAGTTGGTTTCCACCAGCACAAAGGCGGCGTGCGGATCGGGGTTGATCGGAGCGAGCGAGAGAAAGAACCGCGGCCCACCGCTGCCGACGTAGGCGATGGTCTTGGTCACCTCGGGATTGCTGGAACGGTCCCCAAGCCAGTCGGTGATCGCCTGGACAACGCGGGTCGTCTCGTCGACATGAGCGCCCGCCTGCAGATCGACATAAACGAGGAACTGGTTGCGGTCGTTGGCCGGAAAGAACTCTTTGACGACGAAGCGGGCAGCCAGGACGGTGCCGATCAGGCAGGCAATGACGACGGCAATACAGAGGGCGCGCCGGCGCAAGAGCGCTTCCAGGAAGTGCCGATAACGGCGGTAAAAGGGTGAATCGTAGGGATCGCCCTGTTCACCACCGGCTTTCGCGCCGCCTGCCTTCGGGCGCGCGGTCATGAACCAGTAGCTCAGCGTCGGCGTCATGTACATCGACATGAACCACGAGCCGAGCAGGACCATGATGACCACCTGGCCCAGGGACAGCGTGTATTCCCCGACACTGCCGATGGCAAGCGCGATCGGCATGAAGGCGAAGATCGTCGAGAGCGTGGATGTCAACAGCGGCAGTCCCAGCTCCTTGCCGGTGGCGATTGCCGCCGCCTTGCGATCCTCGCCTGCCTCGATGCGATTGCGGATGCCCTCGGCGACGACGATGGCGTTATCGACCATCATGCCGAGCGCGATGATCATGGTCGCAATCGACATCCGCTGCAGCTCGACGCCCCAAACCGACATCCCGACGAGGCCTAGGAGCATGGTTACGGGGATAAAGGCGCCTACGATCAGGCCGGTCCGCACGCCGAGGAAGAGGATGACGACCACGGTCACGATCACGAGCGTCTGGGCAAGGTTGCTGACGGCGCCGTTGACCGCGCGTTCGACCAGGTCTGGCTGGAAGGTCGCAAAGTCGAGGGCTAAGCCAACCGGCAGGGTTTGCTCGATCGCACGGATTTTGCGCGTCAGCCGCTGACCGAACTCGACGGCGTTGGTGCCGTCCAGGATCGAGACGCTCAAGACGATGGCCGGACGGCCATTGAAGAACACCGGCCGGTCGGCCGGATCGACGAAATCGCGGCGGATCTCGACGATATCCTTGAGCGGGATGCTCCTCCCGGCCTCCGGCACCGGGATCAGCACCGCCGCAATGTCATCCACGCTGACGAAGGAACCGGAAGGCTCGATGATCACGTTCTGCCCGTCGGCGTTGATCACCCCCCCTGGTAACAAGACGTTCTGCGCCCGCAGCGTCTCGATCAGCTGCGCGGGCGGAATGCCGAGGCGGGCCAGCCGCGCGCTCGACACCTCCAGAAAGACGCGCTCGGCTTGCACGCCAAAAACGGCGATCTGCTGCACGCCTTCAAGACCATCCAACTGCCGGCGGACGTCGCGGGCGACCCTGCGCATCTCCTCCAGCGTGAAGCCATCGCTCCAAAGCGCGATCGTGGCAACCGCCGTCAGCCCGAACTCGTCGTTGACGAACGGCCCCAAGGTTCCCCCCGGCAGAACGTGCGCCACGTCGGCCATCCGGTTGCGCAGGTCCTGCCAGATCCGCGCGAAATCGTTCGCATCGACACGGTCGGCCAGCTCGACGTGGATGATGGCCGCGCCGTTGCGGCTGTACGACCATATATTGTCGACTTCGCCGATCTCGCGGATCTTCTCTTCGACGGTCCGCGTGATGAGGTCTTCGACCTCATGGACGTCCATGCCCGGATTGAAGACGGTAACGATCGCTTCCCGGATCTCGATCGAGGGATCCTCCTGACGCGGGTAATCCAAGAAGATCAGCAAGCCGATCAACGGGATACCGATCAGGAACAGAACCGTGATCCTGTTGGTTTCGATCGCAAATTCGGTGATCTTCCCAAGCATGTTGCCTCGCGATCGAATTGATGTCGCTGCGCCGTGTCAGCTTTCGAGGTCGGGCACGAGAAGGGCGACCCTCTGGCCGTCGGCCAGAAAGCTGGTCCCGGCCGAAGCCAGCCGTTCGCCAATCTTGATGCCGGTGACGGCAACCACGTTGCCGCGCGCTGCCTGCGTTGTTTTCACTGCCCGCCGGTTTACCGTCGACGTCTTCGGGTCGTAGACAAAGACGAACCCGTCGCCCGGCTGCTCGCCGGCTGCGACCGCCGACAAGGGAACGAAGAATCCGACGTCGGTAGCGCCGTGGGCGAGTGTCAGCGTGGCTTCAGCTGTCATTCCCGGGCGCAACGTGGGCGGCGGTTCGGTCAGCGCGGCGCGCACGGGAAAGATCGTCCCGGCGCCGGCGGCGCTGCCAATCTCGGTCACGAGTGCTGCCAGTGGCTCCGCGACCTGCGGCGTCTGGACCTGCACCGGCATGCCGAGGGCGATCTCTGCGATGACGGTTTCGGGAACGCCGAATTCTGCCTCCAGGCCCCCTTCGGCATCGATCTGGAAAACCACTTGCCCCGCGCGCACCTCGACAAAAGGATCGACGCTGCGGACCGCGATCGAGCCGGCGAAGGGTGCCGCAAGCGTCGTGTTGGCAAGGTCCCTTCGCGCCAGATCGAGCCGGGCGAGCGAGTAATCGACCCGGCTCGATGCCGCGCGGTAGTCCCGTTCGGCGTTATCGAAGCGGACCCTGGCAACCCAGCCCTGACGATACAGCGTTCGCTGACGCTCGAAATCCGCCCGCTTGTTGGCGAGTTCGGCCCGCGCGCGCGCCAGGTCCGCCTCTGCCGCACGGACATCCAACCGGTACGGTTCCTGATCAAGTACGGCGAGCACGTTGCCCGCCGCCACCTTGTCACCCTGGCTGACCCGCACCTCGCGAACGTTGCCGCCGACCTGGAAGCTGAGCTGTGAGGTGTCACTCGGCTGAATCACCGCGGAGAAGCGCCGCACCTGGCCGCTTGCGACTTCCGTAACGGTAAAGGTGCGAATAGGCCGGATCTGTTCCGGGACGGCAGGGGATTCTGCCTCGCAGCCCGTGAGGGCGACAGCAATCGCACCAATGAAGAGGATAGACCTGACGGCAGGTCGCATCGGCACTTCTCCCTTCGTCGCCCCGGACGTCGTGCGGTACCGCGAAGTGCACGTCCGCGGCGTTCTACAGCGCCGCGAATGCGGCGATCCAGACAAAGTTGACGATATCGATAAAAAGGCCGCATGCGAGCGGCACGATTGCAAACGCCCGTGGGGCGCGACCGTATTGCTTCGTGACGGCGGTCATGACCGCCATCGTCGTTGCCGTCGATCCTAAGGACATGCCCGCGAACCCGCCCGCAATCACCGCCGCGTCGTAGTCCCGGCCCATCACCCGGAACACACAGAAGCAGGTGTAAAGCGTCGCCAACAGCGCCTGCACGGCGACGGTCACCAGGAGGAAGCCGAGCATGCCTTGCGTCGTCCACAGCTGCATGCTCATTAAGGTCATGGTGTAGAAGAGACCGAGAGAGACGTCGGCGATCAGCGACAGGCACTGGTCACTGCCCTGCCAGTCGACCGTGGGCGCGATCCGCGGCATCACGTTGCCGAGCAGGAGGCCGGCGAGAAGGCAGGTGACGTACAGCGGCAACTCAACACCGACCGCGGCGAGCCCCCAGATCAGCAGCTGACCGATGATGATGGTGACGTGGATACGCAGCAGCGCCAACAGGAAGGCACGATAGTCCAGCTTCGGCGATGCGACGTCGCGGGAGATGCCGACGTCCAGGTCGGCGCTCTGGCCCGGGCTCTTCAACCGGTGGCGCTGGATGAGAAATCGGGCGATCGGGCCGCCAATGCAGCAAGCCGCGATCAGCCCCGCCATGGTGGCGCCAACGCCGAAGCGCGATACATGCTCCAGGCCAAACCGTTCCTCGAACAGGGGCGCCCAGGCAATCGTGGTGCCTGAGCGGCCCATCAGTGCCATCGAGCCAGCGACGATGCCGAGCTTCGGGTGATGGTCGAAGGCAGCGGCGATGGCCATGCCGACGCCGTTCTGCACGACGATAAAGAGCGTCGCGAGAAGGACGAGCAGGAATAACGGTCGCCTGCTGGAAAGAACCTCGCTGATAATCGATCGCAACCCAAGCGCCGAGAAGAAATAAGCGAGAAACAGATCTCGCCTAGTAATATCGAATGCGACCTCCAGATCAAACAACGAGTATATTAGCGTGATGACGATGGCGGTGGCAAAACCGCCAACGACCGATTCGGGGATGCTGAATTCCCGAAGAAGCCTGACGCGCATCACGATCGCGCTGCCGATGAAGAAGACGCACATCGCAACCGTCATGGTGACGAAGGGATCGGCCTGCACAGTCATCACGGAAGAATGTGGCGTCACCAGCCAGCCAAGCGTCTGCGAAAACGCACCCTCAACCCGGCCACCCCACCTACCCTTGGGCGGGGCGGCGGGCCTTCACACGGCCTTGCTCTCGAGTGCACTGGCACAAACAGAGCGTACATCCTGTTTGTGCCGAAAGTGCACGCGATTCACTATGTTGTGCAGCGACAACCTTGCTCGGGCGTGAATCGCCCGATTGGGTCGCTGCACTAGCGCCCCTGCTGGCGCCGCCATTCGTCGAAGAGGCGCTGCTCCTCGATCTGACGGCGGGTTTCCTCCTGCTGCAGGGTGCGCTGACGCTCAAACTCGAGCTGCCGGCGCATATTGGCATCGGCGGCCGCCTGGGCATCGCTTTGGCGTCGCTGCTCGGCCTGGCGGTCCAGGGTCATGTTGCCTGCAAGCCCGCCCGCAGCGGCACCGAGCAGCATGCCCGACGTGCTGGAACCGAACAGGGCGCGGCTGGCGCCGGCGCCGGCGGCGGCACCTGCAACCGTACCCACTCCCGGCGAGGCGGTTCCATCGCCCGCGCAACCGGCCAGCGTTAAGGCCACCAGTCCCACGATTGCCGTCAGGGCTGAGCGTTTGGATGTCATGGCACGCCGTTCGACCATCATCTCACTCGCCCACTTCGGCCGCGACTGCATCATGCATCTCCTTGAACGACAGGTACCCGTCCTTGTTCTTATCGGCTTCCTTGAAGGCCTTCGACTTGTGCGCCATGACCTCACTGAAGGTGAGCTTGCCGTCGCCGTTCTTGTCCACCCGGGCGAATTGGGCGGGGTCGTGGGGCTCCAGCTCGTTGGGCGTCAGCGTCAGGCTGCGGTCGACATCGAGGCCGCTGAAACCAGCCGCCGCATCGCGCGCCAGTTCGGCCTCGCTGATCTCGTCATCGCCATTCGTATCGGCGGCGTCGAAGGCGAAATGTTCCTCAGCCGCAGCGCTATCTTCGACCGCCGGACCCGTTTGCTGCGCGAGACCCGGATTGACCGTCGCAACCGCGGTCAGCGCGACACCAAACGCCACTGCGAGAACGGCGCGTCCGGCTCGGCCCCGGATCGCACCGCTGGTGCGCCGCTGCTCCACGCAGATGCGCCAACGTTCGTCTGCGTCACATTCTGTCATGACCGCTCATCCCTCTCCCTTTGTCGGGGTGTTGGTACACGTCTCGCTGCAAGGCCGACGCTAGCACGCACGTCCTACGAGGAGAAGCGTCTTACTGACCGCTCCCGTTTCCCGTGTCCTTTGGCAGACTCCAGCGGAGAATGGCCGTCGCTGGCCCGTCCGCTTCGAATCCCTGGGCGATGATCGCGCCGCTGGAGGCGTCGGCGACCAACGCGAGCCGGGTCCTGCGGTTCAGCACCGGCGGCTGCAGCCATTCGAAGGTGCTATCCAGCGCGCCCGGGGCGGAGCGCAGGCTTTCGACACGCCGGACGTTGTCATGCCCGCGCGCACGGCCCGGCCTGGGCGATGCCTGCCAAGCGTTGGCGGCGCAGGCATCGCCCTCGATCACCTGCGCGCTTTCGGGATGCCGCTCGATGACGCAAGCCTCGTCGGCGGCAAGCCCGGAAAGAATGTAGATCGCCGGCAGCGCGATTGGGGTCTCGACGAGCAGCGCTTTGGCCTCGGCAAACGTGCGCGCGCGCTCGAAGACCTGTCGCAGCAGATGCGCCGCCGTCAGATGAGGCCGGTCCCAGACGTGCAGGCGCGTGACCAGCCAGTCCAGCGGATAGAACCCCACCGGCTTCTGCATCGGCGCCTGATTGAGGGCGGCAGCGAACCGCTGCGGGGCGACCGCCTGCAGCACGCCGGTGTACCCCGGCCATGTCAGCGTCAACCACGGCCCAGCCGCACCCTTGATAACGGCGGCGATGACATGCCGGCCCAAGCCGTGGTCGGGCCAGTCGAGGACCCGCAACAGCCGCGCCGTGCGGCCGTCCGGCGACGGTCCCGCCCGCGAGGTGCAGCCCCATTCGTAACTGACGTTGAGGAAGTAGGCGCCCGGCCGCCCGATCCGGGCCGAGATGCGATCGATTTCCGTGAGATAGGGTTCATGCCAGCGTTCCAGCCAGCGACGCGAGAGCGCATCGGCGGCCTGGATCGCAATCCGGGGAAAGCGCCCGCCGCCTTCGTCGAGCAGCGCATTCGCGCGTGCGAGCTCTCGGTCCAGCGTCTCGAACGGCCAGTCCGTGCCAACATGGAGGACTGGGATCTCAGGCAGGAGCTGGTGTTCGCCTGTCATCACCCACCTCTTAGTCGGTCGCAGGGCCTCCGGAAGCGCCAGCCAACGGCGCCAGCGTCACCAGGAGCCGCGAGAGCTGCCCGCGCCGGCGGGGCCGTACCGTCGCGGTGAACGGACGCCCCCAGCTCATTGGCTGGCCGCCGGCGCTTGCTCAGCCGGCGCTTGTTCAGCCGGAGGAGAAGCCGCAGCAGGCGCACCTTCGCTGTCCGCCGCCTCCGGTGCTGCGGGTGCCGATCGGCGCGCCGGCCTGGCGCCTGGTAACCGCCGTTCGCACGCGCTGACCGAGCGAAAGCGGACGCACTCCTCCCATCGCTGCTCGAGGCGGTCGCCATGCCTCTGCGTCATCGGCACAGATAGCTGGATGTTTCCCTCGCCGGTGCGGGGATCGACCGTCTTTTGGCAGCCAACGACAAGGCTGACCGCCACCAACGCGCCCACAGTCATCCCGATCCGCATCAGCATCCCGCAGTCTGTTCCGGGTTTAGAACGCTGACGATGTGCGCCGGAGCCAACCGATGTTCCGCCGGCCACGGCCGGCACGCGCGCACGGCTGACCAGCAAACGACCGATATTCTTCTTTCAGAACGACCACCGGCGCGCCGATCAGCATCAGCGATGACATCGTGTACCTTAACCAGGGGAGGCGTTCAAGCGGGTCAGCCCGAAGCCGCCTCTCCAGCCCGGCGGCGCTTCAGCGCGGGGCCAAGCAGCCGGCCGTCACGATGAAGGCGGCGACATCATCGAGGCCGACGCCGGTCTTGAGGTTAGTGAAAACGAACGGGCGCTCACCGCGCATCCGCCGCGCGTCCCGGTCCATGACTTCCAGGCTGGCGCCGACGGCCTGCGCCAAGTCGGTCTTGTTGATCACCAAGAGATCCGAGCGGGTGATGCCGGGGCCGCCCTTGCGCGGGATCTTGTCGCCGGCAGCAACGTCGATGACGTAGAGCGTGATGTCGGCGAGTTCCGGCGAGAAGGTGGCGGCCAAGTTGTCGCCGCCGGATTCGATGAAGATCAGGTCGAGATCGGGAAAGCGGCCGACCATCGCTTCGACCGCGGCGAGGTTGATCGAGGCATCCTCGCGGATCGCCGTGTGCGGACAGCCCCCCGTCTCCACCCCCATGATCCGCTCGGGCGGCAGCGCGCCGGAACAGGTCAGGAACTCCGCGTCCTCGCGCGTGTAGATGTCGTTGGTGATTGCGGCAAGCCGGTAGGCCTCGCGCAGCCGCTTGCACAGTGCATCGACGAGCGCCGTCTTGCCGGAGCCGACGGGGCCGCCGACGCCGACGCGCAGAGGGCCGCTCATGAGCGGAACAGCCTGACGTGCTGGGTTTCGTGCCGGGCCATGGTCCAGTCCACTCGTAGCGTGGCCGTGCCGACATCGTCAAGATCGGTGCCGAGCGCCGCTGCCGCCGCCCGCGCAGTAACAGGGGCCAGTGCGGCCAGGATGCGTACGCCCTCGCGCTGGCCGAGCGGGATCAGGCGGACGCCGGCCGAGATCAGGTTGGTCGCAAACGCGTGCAGGAATGCCAGCGCCGTGTCCGGCAAGGGAATGCCGCCCAGGCCGGCAGCAGCGCCGACGACACAAGGATAAGCCGGCTCGGTTCCTGCCTCGCTGCGCGCTGCCAGATCGGGCCACCCCGCCGCCAGTGCGGTCAGGAACGCGCGGCCCTGCGCCGAGCTTTCCAGCGCCGCTTCAGCCGAGCCGCGAAAAGCGGCGGCGTACGCACTGACGACTTTGAAGGCCTCAACATCGCCGCATGCCGCTGCCCGCCACGCGTGGCAGAGAAAAACCGCATCGGCGAAGCCGGCACCGTGGGTGATGATGGCACCGATCCAGTTTTCAAGGTCGGCGGCGTTGCGGATCAGACCGGCATCGACCGCGGTCTCGATGCCGTGCGAGTAGGCGAACGCGCCGACCGGAAACGATGCCGAGAGCCAGCTCAAGAGCCGCAGCAAGGCATCCGGTGCTGCCTCAGTCATGCCCAGCGGCATCCGCGGCGTGATGCCCATGCGCGGCTTCGGCATAGGCTCCTGGCTCCGGCATGAATGGTGCCCGCGCGAGGCGCGTGCGGACATGCAACACCGCCAGCATTGCGGCCAAAGCCGGATCGGCGGCGATGCGCAGCGACCGCTCACCGACGATCTCAAGCGGCACGTGCCGGTTGCCGAGGTGCCAGGCGACGCGGGCGAGTTCGCGCGCGCTCGCGACCTCGATATCGATGACGTCTTCGGCCGCCGCGATGATGCGGATGTAGCCCCCTTCGGCAAGCCGTAAGCCGGCGCCGTCGGCGAGCACAACCGCGCGCTCCAGATCAAGGAGGAAGGGTAAGCCCCCATCATCCGTCAGGCGGATCCGGCGGCGGAAGCGCTCGGCGTACGGTAACGTCGCCGTCGCCACCTCCTGTTCGGCCGGCCAGGTGCCTTGCGCTTCACGCGCGACCGCACGGCGCATCGCTTCAGAACAGGAAATAGCGCTGGGCGAGCGCGAGCTCAGCGGCCGGCTCGCAGGTCATGCGCTCGCCATCGGCCCGGACCTCGTAGGTCTCCGGGTCAACCTCGATCGCGGGCGTGCGGTCGTTCAAGACCATGTCCTTCTTGCCGATCGACCGCGTCCCAGCGACGCCAACCACCGGTTTGCGCAAGTCCAGTGCGGCGCCGATGCCGGCATCAAGCGCGGCTTGGGAGACGAACGTGGCGGCCGAGGCTTGAAGCGCCCGGCCGAAAGCGCCGAACATCGGCCGGTAATGGATCGGCTGCGGCGTCGGGATCGAGGCGTTCGGATCGCCCATCGCCGCCGCCGCGATCGTGCCGCCCAACAACACCAGGTCGGGCTTGACGCCAAAGAACATCGGTTTCCACAGCACAAGATCGGCGCGCTTGCCGACCGCGATCGAGCCGACCTCGTGCGCGATGCCGTGCGTGAGCGCCGGATTGATCGTGTACTTGGCGATGTAGCGGCGGATGCGGACGTTGTCGTTGGCGGCACTGTCCTCGGGCAGCGGGCCGCGCTGCTTTTTCATTTTGTCCGCGGTCTGCCAGGTGCGGATGATCACCTCGCCGACGCGGCCCATCGCCTGGCTGTCCGATGAAATCATGCTGAAGGCGCCGAGGTCGTGCAGAACATCCTCGGCCGCGATCGTCTCGCGGCGGATGCGGCTCTCGGCAAACGCGACGTCCTCGGGGATGCGCGGGTCCAGGTGGTGGCAGACCATCAGCATGTCGAGGTGTTCATCGAGCGTGTTGACGGTGAACGGCCGCGTCGGATTGGTCGAGGACGGCAGCACGTTCGGCAGCCCGCACACCTTGATGATGTCGGGCGCGTGCCCGCCGCCGGCACCTTCGGTGTGGAAGGTGTGGATCGTCCGGCCCTTGAAGGCGGAGATCGTGTCCTCGACGAAACCTGACTCGTTGAGCGTGTCGGTGTGAATGGCGACCTGGACATCGAACTGCTCGGCGACCGCGAGGCAGGCATCGATCGCCGCCGGCGTCGTGCCCCAATCCTCGTGCAGCTTGAGCCCGCACGCACCGGCCAGGATCTGCTCGATCAGGGCCTCGGGTGTTGCCGCGTTGCCCTTGCCGAACAGGCCGATGTTGACGGCCAAACCGTCGGCGGCCTGCAGCATCCGGCCCAAGTGCCACGGGCCCGGCGTGCAGGTGGTGGCGTTGGTGCCCTCGGCCGGGCCGGTGCCACCGCCCAGCATGGTTGTCACCCCGGAGGAGAGCGCGTCCTCGGCCTGCTGCGGGCAGATCCAATGGATGTGCGCATCGATGCCGCCAGCGGTCAGGATCCGCCCTTCGCCGGCGATTGCCTCTGTGCCGGGGCCGATGACGATGGTAACGCCCGGCTGGATGTCCGGATTGCCGGCCTTGCCGATGCCGGCGACGCGGCCGTCACGAATGCCGACATCGGCCTTGACGATACCCCAGTGGTCGACGATCAGCGCGTTGGTGATCACCGTGTCGACGGCGCCGGCAGCGCGGGATGCCTGGCTCTGGCCCATGCCGTCGCGAATGACCTTGCCGCCGCCGAACTTGACCTCCTCGCCGTAGACCGTCCGATCCTCCTCGACTTCGAGGAACAGCTCGGTGTCGGCGAGCCGCACCCGATCGCCGACGGTGGGCCCGAACATCTGCGCGTACGCATCGCGGCGAATACGGAAGGCCATCGGCGTAAGTCCTTGAAAGTGGTCCCTGGCCTTAAAGCGGTCCCTGCACGGCGGCGGTAAAGCCGAATACCCGGCGGCTGCCGGCGAAAGCGACCAGCTGCACGGTGCGCGTCTGGCCGGGCTCAAAGCGGACGGCGGTGCCGGCCGGAATGTCGAGCCGAAAGCCGCGCGCGGCCGCGCGGTCGAAGGCAAGCGCCGCGTTCGTCTCAAAAAAGTGGTAGTGCGAGCCGACCTGGATCGGCCGGTCGCCGGTATTGGCAACCGCAAGCGTCACCGTTTGCCGATCGGCGTTGAGGACGATCTCGCCCTCGGCGGGCATCAGTTCACCGGGGATCATCGGCTTGTCCTTCCCGTCCTCATTCAGCGGATCGGCGTGTGCACGGTCACCAGCTTGGTGCCGTCCGGGAACGTCGCTTCGACCTGGATATCGTGGATCATCTCGGCGACGCCCTCCATCACCTGATCGCGGGTCAGCACGCCGGCACCGTCGCGCATCAGCTCCGCGACCGAGCGGCCGTCGCGCGCACCTTCGACGACGAAGTCGGTGATCAGCGCGATCGCTTCGGGGTAGTTGAGCCGGACGCCACGGCCCAAGCGCCGGCGCGCCACTTCGGCCGCCATCGCGACCAGCAGTTTGTCCTTCTCGCGCGGGCTCAAATGCATGCGATCCTCCGTCAGATCGACCACAGGCGCGGCAGCACCGGCGGCAGGCCGGCAATGCGATGGCGGAACATAGCCCAAAATCGCCCGAATGCGAGCCGCAACACGTGCGCATCCGCTGCCAGCCAGCGCGCGATCAGGACGCCACCGACCACCGTCGCTGCGAACTCAAGGCCGGCTGTGGACAGGGGCTCAGCGATCGCGCGCGCGACATCGAGCGCAGCACCTTCGGTTGCATCGACGTAGATCAGGGTGGCGACCGCTGCCAGTCCGGCGAGGCAGGCGGGTGAAGCGAACGCGGTCTCCGGATCGTCCAACCGCAAGGCATCGGCCCACGCCAGCCGGCCTGCGCGGCGAACCTGCCAGCGGTCGAACAGGTGGCCGCGCGTGAACCGTTCGCCGCGCGCGCGGCGGCCGAAGACAAGGATCTCGCCGGCGAGCACACGCGCGGAAGGCACCGCGTCGACTGTGGTCTGGCGACGCAGCCGGGCGCCTTCGAAAAGGATCGTCTCCTGCGGCAGCCACTCCAGCCACGCGTTACCGCCTGCTTCGAGCGAAACCGTCACGTGGCAGTCAGGACCGGCCGAGCGGTAAACCTTCTCGGCTGCCTGCGCACAGACCATGGCCCGGCTGCCATTGCCGCAACGCACGGCGATGTCGAGGTTGTCGCCGCCCACCAGGCCGCCGCTAGTCACCACGAGAGCGCCAAGCGCGACACCGATATCGGCCGCGGCCGGCATGAGGATCCTGAGCGGCGCCTGCTGATAGAGATCGGCCAGCACCGTCGACTCCTGCCTGCAGGCAAAGCCGAGCGTGGCCGCGCCATCCATCGCCCAAGCTCGCTCAGACCGACATCTGCCGGCGCACCTCGGCCTCGACCATCTCGTCACCGCGGCCCGAGGCAACGATCTCGCCGCGATCCATTACCGCGTAGCGGTCGGCAAGGGAGCGGGCGAAGTCGAAATATTGCTCGACGAGGAGGATGGCGATCGTGCCGCGGCCGGCAAGATGGCGGATCACGCGCTCGATATCCTTGATGATCGAGGGCTGGATGCCCTCCGTCGGCTCATCGAGCACCAGCAACCGCGGCCGCATGACAAGCGCCCGGCCGATCGCGAGCTGCTGCTGCTGACCGCCGGAAAGGTCGCCGCCACGGCGCGAAAGCATGTCCTTCAACACCGGGAACAGCTCGAACACTTCATCCGGGACGTGGCGCAGGTTGCGCGGCACGGCGGAGAAGCCGGTGCGCAGGTTCTCCTCCACCGTCAGCAGCGGGAAGATCTCGCGCCCTTGAGGCACGTACGCGATGCCACGTGCCGCCCGTTCGTAGGGCGGCAGCGCCGTGATGTCCTCGTCCTCCCAGAAAATGCGGCCCGCGCTCACCGGCTGCTGGCCGACGATCGCCCGCAACAGCGTGGTCTTGCCGACACCGTTGCGGCCAAGAACGCAGGTCACCTCGCCGTGGGCAGCGCTGATGCTGACCTGCCGCAGCGCCTGGCTGGCACCATAGAAGAGATCGATGTGCTCGACACGCAGCATGGTTCAGTCAGCGCCCCAGGTAGACCTCGATCACTTGCGGATTCGCCTGCACCGTCGGTAGCGAGCCTTCCGCCAGCACCGATCCCTCGTGCAGCACGGTGACATGACAATCGAGAGCTTGGATGAACGTCATATCATGCTCGACGACGACGACCGTGTGCGTCCGATTAATGCGCCGGATCAGCTCTGCCGTCGCCGCCGTTTCCGCGTCCGTCATCCCGGCGGCGGGCTCGTCGATCAGCAGCAGTTGCGGATCTTGCATCAGCAGCATGCCGATCTCCAGCCATTGCTTCTGGCCGTGCGCCAGCGAGCCGGCCAGGCGGTCACGGTGCGCCTGCAGCGAAATCGTCGCAAGCGTCTCATCGATGCGCGCGCGCTGCTCGCCGTTCGGCCGGAAGACGAGCGCGTTCCACACGCCTCTGTGACCGGCCAACGCCAGCTCCAGGTTCGCAGCGACGGTATGCTGCTCGAAAATGGTCGGCTTCTGGAACTTGCGGCCGATGCCGAGGTTGGCGATCTGCGCTTCGTCCAGCCGGGTCAAGTCGATGCCGCCGTTGAAGAGGACCGTGCCCGCCTGTGGCCGCGCCTTGCCGGTGACGACGTCCATCATGGTCGTCTTGCCAGCGCCGTTGGGACCGATGATCGCGCGCAGAGATCCGGCAGCGACGTAAAGGCTCAGGTTGTTGAGCGCCTTAAAGCCGTCGAAGCTGACCGTCACGCCGTCGAGATACAACAGCGTGTCGCGCTTGTCGGGCCGCGCATGCAGGGCGTGCGTCATGGCGCCGCCGGATCTGCTGTAGAAGCCGGCGCCTCAACCGTGGCCGAGGGCGAAGGCCTGCGATCGGCGCCGCGGGACAGGCTGCCGACGATCCCGCGCGGCATGAACAAGGTGACGGCGACGAACAGCGCGCCCAGCGCGAACAGCCAGATCTCCGGCAGGCTTCCCGTGAGGAAGGTCTTGGCGTAGTTGACCAGGATCGCGCCCAGGATGGCGCCGTGCAGCGTCCCCCGCCCACCGACCGCAACCCAGATCACCGCCTCGATAGAGGCCGCCGGCGCAAACTCGCTGGGGTTGATGATGCCCACCTGGGGCACGTAGAGCGCGCCCGCGATGCCGGCAATACCAGCCGAGACGACGAACACAAACAGCTTGTAGAACTCGACGCGGTAGCCGAGGAAGCGGACGCGGCTCTCTGCATCGCGGATCGCGACCAGCACCTGGCCGAGCCGCGAGCCGACGATCCAGCGGCACAGACCGTAAACCGCGGCCAGCGCGAGCGCGCTCACGGCGAACAGGGCCGCCCTCGTGCTGTCGTCCTGCAGGCCGTAACCGAGAATATCCTTGAAGTCGGTCAAGCCGTTGTTGCCGCCGAACCCCATGTCGTTGCGGAAGAAAGCCAGCATCAGGGCAAACGTGAGCGCCTGGCTGATGATCGACAGGTACACCCCCGTCACCCGGGAGCGGAACGCGAACCAGCCGAAGACGAACGCCAAGAGCCCGGGCACGATGGCGACCATGGCCAGCGCAAAGGTAAAGTTGTCGAAGCCGTGCCAGTACCAGGGCAGTTCCTTCCAGTTGAGGAAGACCATGAAATCGGGCAGATCCGGGTGACCGTAGACGCCGCGGCTGCCGATCTGGCGCATCAGGTGCATCCCCATGGCGTAGCCGCCGAGCGCGAAGAAGGCGCCGTGACCCAGGCTCAAGATGCCGCAGTAGCCCCAGATCAGATCGATGCTCAAGGCCAGCATCGCGTAGCAGAGATACTTGCCAACCAGGCTCACCACCCAGGTCGGGACATGCAGCGCCGAGCTGGCCGGCACGGCGAGGTTCAACAGCGGCACGGCGATCGCGGCAGCGAGCAGGAGGCCGACCGTCACCCAGGCCGCTGGCAGACGCAGATGCATCACGCCTCCACCGCCCGGCCCTTGAGCGCGAACAGGCCGCGCGGGCGTTTCTGGATGAAAAGGATGATGCCCACCAGCACGAGGATCTTGCCGAGGACGGCGCCCGCGACCGGCTCGAGGAACTTGTTGATCAGCCCGAGGCTCATCGCGCCCACCAGCGTCCCCCACAGGTTGCCGACGCCGCCGAACACGACCACCATGAAGCTGTCGATGATGTAGGCTTGGCCGAGGTTGGGGCTGACGTTATCGATCTGGCTCAGCGCGACGCCGGCGATGCCGGCGATGCCGGACCCGAGCCCGAACGTCAGCGCGTCGATCCGCCCGGTGCGGATGCCCATCGAGGCCGCCATGCGCCGGTTCTGGACCACGGCGCGCATCGTCAGGCCGAAATCGGTGGCCCGGTTCAAGAGCATCAACAGTGCCAGCACGACAAGGCTGAAGACGATGATCCACAGTCGGTTGTAGGTCAGCGTCAGTCCGCCCGCGACCTCGATGGCGCCACTCATCCAGCTGGGCGCGCCCACCTCGCGGTTGGTCGGCCCGAACGCCGAGCGCACGGCCTGCTGCAAGATCAGGCTGATCCCCCAGGTCGCCAGCAGCGTTTCCAGCGGCCGGCCGTAGAGAAACCGGATCACGCTCTGCTCGATCGCGATCCCAACCGCACCGGCGACGACGAACGCCATCGGCACCGCCACCAGGATCGAATAGTCGAAGGCGCCCGGCGCATGGGCGCGAAACCATTCCTGCACGATGAAGGTCGTGTAGGCGCCGAGCATCACCATCTCGCCATGCGCCATGTTGATGACGCCCATGACGCCAAACGTAATGGCGAGGCCGACGGCGGCGAGCAGCAGCACCGAGCCGAGGCTCAAGCCGTGAAAGAGATTGCCGAGGATGCCCCACATCGCCAGCCGGCGCTCGATCGCCGCCAGCGTCGTTTCGGCCGCTGCGCGCACGTCTGCATCCGGTTCGGCCGGAACTCCGTTTGCATCCTGCACGAGAAGACCCGCGACCAGCGCGCGGACGTCCTGGTTGGCGGCCTGGGAGAGAGTCCTCAGCGCTGCGATCCTGATCTCCGGCTCCGGCGCGGAAGAGAGTTGCACCGCGGCGAGTGCCTGCTCCATCGCCGCCCGAACGCTGTCGTCGCTTTCGCGCGTGAGCGCCTGGCGCAGGAGCGGCTCGATCCCCTCCGGCCGCGCCTTCAAGATCGCGTCTGCAGCGCTGCGACGGACCGACGGCTCCGGGCTCAACAGCGTGAGGCCGCCGAGTGCAGCGCGCAGGCCGGCGCGGAGCCGATTGTTGATGGTAACCCGATCGACATCGGCCGGTGCGGCATCGCCGAGATCGGCGCCGGTGAGCGGGTCGGAGAGGCGGATCACCTGGCCGCTCGGCGCGCCGATCGCGACCCGGCCATCGCTCAGCCTGCGGTAGAGCTTTCCGTCGAGCATCGCTTCCAAGGACCGCACGGCCGCAGGGTCACCGGTCGCGGCCAGGCCGTCGATGGCCTTCTGCTTCTGCGCGAAGCCGCCGGCGCCGAGGTCCTGCACCAGGGCATCCAGGTCGGCAGGCTCTGCGTGAGCCGCGCCGGTCAAGACTGAAGCCGCGAGCAACAAGGCGACAATCGCGCGACAGACAAACATTGGGGGACGCCCGCTCCGAAAGCCGTTCTAAGGATCGTCTCGGCGAGGAATGCGGCGGGCGCCCGGATCGGCGGACGCCCGCTCGCAGGAGTGAGGTCAGAGGCTAGAGACCGGCCGGCACCGCCTTGCCGAAGCGCGGGCTCTCGCAGTTGCCGCAGACCCAGGGGAAAGTCCAATCCGCGGTCAGCTTCTTGCTCTCGGGGATGAAGTCAGACCACGCATCGCCCGGCACCACGTCCTTGGTCCGCCACACGATGTCGAACTGTCCATTGGGCTGGATTTCGCCGATCAGCACCGGCTTCGACAGATGGTGGTTGGTGTTCATCACCGCCGTCCCACCGGTCAGGTTCTTGACCTTCTGCCCGTACATCGCCTGACGGACGGCATCGACGTCGGTCGTGCCGGCCTGTTCGACCGCCTGCACCCACATGTTGAAGCCGATGAAGTGCGCCTCCATCGGGTCGTTGGTCACTCGCTTGGCATTCTTGATGAAAGCCCGCCACTTCTTGATGAAGGCGGTATTCTCAGGCGTTTCGACGCTCATAAAGTAATTCCAGGCCGCGAGATGGCCCACCAGCGGCGCCGTATCCAAGCCGGCCAGCTCTTCCTCACCGACCGAAAACGCCACCACCGGGATCTCATCGGCCTTGATGCCCTGGTTGCCGAGTTCCTTGTAGAACGGCACGTTGGCATCGCCGTTGATCGTCGAGACGACGGCTGTTTTCTTGCCGGCGGACGCGAACTTCTTCACCTCGGCGACGATGGTCTGCCAGTCCGAGTGCCCGAACGGCGTGTAGTTCTCCATGATGTCGGCATCCGCAACGCCCTTGGCGTGCAGATAGGCCCGCAGGATCTTGTTCGTCGTGCGCGGGTAGACGTAGTCGGTGCCGAGCAGCACCCAGCGCGTGGCAGCGCCGCCATCAGCGCTCATCAGGTAGTCGACGGCCGGGATCGCCTGCTGGTTCGGCGCCGCACCGGTGTAGAAAACGTTCTTCGAGCTCTCCTCGCCCTCATACTGCACGGGATAGAACAACAGGCCGTTCAGCTCCTCGAACACCGGCAGGACCGACTTTCGCGACACCGAGGTCCAGCAGCCGAAAACAGCCGCGACCTTATCCTTCTGCATCAGCTCGCGGGCCTTCTCCGCGAACAGCGGCCAGTTGGACGCCGGATCAACGACGACAGGCTCAAGCTTCTTGCCGAGGACGCCGCCCTTTGCGTTCTGGTCCTCGATCAGCATCAGCATGACGTCCTTCAGCGTCGTTTCGCTGATCGCCATCGTTCCGGACAGGGAGTGCAGCACGCCAACCTTGATCGTCTCAGCGGCTTGCGATGGCGCGGTTGCTGCGGTGAGGCCGAGCACAATCATGCAGGCGGCCACGGCTTTCGTCAGTCTGTCCCTCATGAGCCCTTCCTTCTGGAGCTGCGGTGCACTGAAGCACTGTGCGTCTGCAAGTCACGGGCCACAGTGAGGAATCTGGGGCGCGATGGGAGAGCGGCGGGGCGAGAGAGCCATGCGGCATCGCTGCGTAGCGGTCCCCGGCGTGAAGTGCCGGCCTGGGCTGGCGCTGCATGATCAAGAAATGTGCAAAAAAGGCACTTTGCACGATTGTTGCGCAGAGGTGGTGCAGCAATGGCGCGCGCCTGCGCCGTCAGGCGAGGATCTGCCAGAGCCCGCCTTGGCCCAAATCGCGGGTGAGGAGGACGTTCTGGGCGTCGCTTAATCCCGCACAGTAAACCCGCGTCGTCGTCGCCCCCACCGGCCGGCCGAGGCCGATGTCCCCGAACGGATTGATACGGCAACCGGCCGCGTCACGCAGCCGGGTCGTTTCGACGGTCGGCCGGCCGGGTCGGCGCGCCGGGGGATCGTCAACGATCGTGCGCGGCGCAGGCGTCCAGGCGTTGCCATTGCGGTCAAAGCGATAAATGGCGAGCCGCGCGCCGTCGGTCAGCGCCGCGACTTCCACCGTGCGATCGTCCATCGCGTAGGCGGCAAGCCGGGTGTGGGCGCCCAGCCTGTCGGTGGCAGCGCCCACCGGCGTGAGCCGCGACCAGCCGGAGCCGTCGCTGAACACGGCGAAGCTCAGGCGCCCATCGCGTGCCACGGCGAAAACGAGCACATCCTCCGGCCGCGGCGTGATCGCCGTGAGTGCGGTGCCGCGAAACAGGCTCGGCGTCTGCTCAAGTGCCTGCACCTGAAACGCGGGCCAGGAGGAGAACGAGCGCGCCCAGTGCGCCGCCTGCAAGACACCTGTGCCATCAATGAACAGCGCGAACACCATCTGGCCGCCGCGCGGACAGACCGCGAGTGCGGAGAACGGATGCGCGAGCGGCGCCGCGAGCGCGAGCGCGGCCCGGCTCCAGGCCTGGTTGTGTGCCTTGCGCTTTGCGTGCAACTGGCCGTTCTCGGCGATGTAAACCAAATGCGCATCGGCGGCGGAGCGGGCGGCGACCCCCAGTGCCCGCGGCGTGCGCGGCGGCGGGTCGCCGGTCCCGATCGAGCCGAGCGGACTCCAGCGGCCGGCCGAGTCGCCGAGCGCCTCACCGATCTCGCCATTGTTGAGCACGGTATAGAGCGCCGGCCGCGCGCCCACTTCTGCCGGCATCAGCGGCGCCTCCGGCTCAACCGGCGTGAAGGGGTCGACAAGGATGGCATCCAGCGTCGGCGGTTCCGCCTGCTGCAGGTGCTGCAGCGGGATGGTGCCCGACGCGGAAAAGGCGAAACGGCCACGCACCAGCCGGAACGCCGGCCCGTCGCCGATGACTGCGATCCGCGGTTCGGCGATCGCGGACGCAGGGTTGCGGACGAACGAGGCGTCGTAATCCCAGGTCCGCACCCGCCGCCAGCGCTGCCGCAAGCGGCGCTCCACAGCCGAACCTTCGAGCGGAATGTCCGCCGGCGGATTTTGCCGGTCGCCTGAGCCGGCATGAAAGCGGAACTGCCGGCCGAGCGGCGACAGAAACGCCGGCGGCCGCTGCGGTGGCAGGACGGTCGGGTAGCTGCGGATCGGCACCGCGTGCACGTTGGTCCCCGGCGGCGCCTGCGTGCGGATCGCGGCGAGATCGACCCTGATCGGGTCAGTGTCCGGGTCCATCGGTGCGATCGGCGTTGTCGTTGTGCTGGTATCGATCTGGACGTCCCAGATGAACAGATCGGGCCACACGGCGAGCAGTGCGTTGATTGGCTGGCCGTGGCCGTAGATCCCGGGCCGGAACGCGCGCAGCGCCGGATCGGGCCGCGACATCGCATCGAACAGGCCGAGGTAATACTGGATCAGGTTCGCCGGCAGGACATCACTTTCGCCGTCCTCGTTATCGATGATGACCACCGAACCGGCGAAGCGGGCGCCGTGCTGGTGCATGATCGTGCGCAGGTGACGGCCGTGCAGCTCGCCACGCGTGCGGTCGGCGTTGGCCGGCGCGGCCTCGCCACCGCCGATGCTGTAACCGACGTAAAAGAACGCGAACCCCCAGCCCTGCGCCGCCAGCGTCGCGAGGTTGCGCATCCAGCCCCGCTCGACCGCCTTGGTGCTGTTGGTAAAGGCGTTCGCGGGCGTGGCGATTGCCGGCCCGGTGACATAGGCGCCGGTGAAGCGCAGGTTCGAGTTGGCGATCAGGGTCCCCATCCACGCCGGGTCATCGACCTCGGCCCCACGCCTCCCGGCCGCCGGCGTTTTCGGGATGTGGCTGCGGTCGAGGCCGGCCCAACTGGCCAGGATGGGCTGCGGACGCGCCTGCGCCGCAGGCTGCGGCGGCTGTACAGGCCGCCGGCCGCCGGCTGGCTGGGCGGCTTGCGGCGCCTGCGGTCGCGCCGGCTGGGCCGGTGCACGCGGCTGGGCGCGCTGCTGGGGTGCCGCGGGTTGCGGCCGGCGGGGACGTGGCGGCGGCATCAGAGCGGCCGCGTCAGGTCGCGTCCTCCCATTCACCGGCGGTGTTCTTCTGCCAGCGCGGCAGGCTGTCCTTCTTGCGCAACGCGATCAGGGTGGTGGGAAGCCGGACCTCCCATGGAGCGCCGACCGCGACTTCCGCGCCCGGAGCCTGTTGGCGTTCCTTGATCTCGTCAACGATGTTGAGGTAGCTGGCGCTGGTTACCAGCGGCGGATCACCGCCCTCCCAGATCTGGCCGGTTTCGAGGAAGTGCGCCACCGCCAGCTCGAAGCCGGGCCGCACCGAAACGACGACCCGCGCCGCGCCAGCCTTCATGAAGGCGGCGAACTCGAAGTCGGCATCCTCGATGAACGACGCCTCGACCCAGCGGCTCTTCCGGCCCCAGAAGTAAGGGTAGTAAAGGAACATCATCTGTTCCCATTCGAACGCCTGCTCGAAGAAGCGGATGTACGGGCCTTCGAGCCCGGCCTCGGTGAGCGCAACCTGCGGCAGGCCCATGCCGCCGGTCTCGATGCTGTTGAAGCTGTCGTAGTGCTGAGCCGTAAAGACGGAGATCACCGCCTTCTTCAGCTCCTCGCGCTGCAGGAGCGCGTTGAGCGCCGGGTTGCGGCGACGGGTCTCGGCGCTGGCCTGGGCTTTCGCCGCCTCGATCGCGTCCTCGTAGTCCTTGAGTTGCTTTAGGTAGCCCTTCTTGATGGCTGCGTGCGTCTTGATGCGCCACTTTTCCAGTGCCGCTGCTGTCCGGTTGCAGGTGATCTCGATGCTGGCGACCACCGTGGCGACCCGCCAAGTCAGAAGCGTGCAGGTGATCGACTTCTGCTGCTTGTTCAAGGGGCCTTCACGCCAGCCGACCGATGGACCGGCGTGGATCCAGGTCAAGGTGCCGATGCTGAGCACGGTCTTGTGACCGGCTTCCCAGTTGGTCGTGGCGACGTGCGCGCGCGCGTGCATCGCCTCGTAGCCGTCGTTGATCGGCACTTCGGCACTCTTCTGCACCTGGCCGGCTTCGGCTGTCGGGTCGTTCCCCTCGAATACCTTAGAGACGGTGATGATCGGCTCCGGCGGCGCTTCGATCCCCTCGGCGTCGTAGCGATGGGCATAGAAGGCGTAGTTGCCGATGGTGATGTCGTCCGAGTCAAGCGTGAACGGGATCGGCTTCACGATCTCGGCGCCCGCCGGTAGCAGGGTTTTCAGCGTATGGTGAATGAAGGCCGCCGGCTCCGGCACCACCAGGTCGAACAGCATCCGGCTGCCGTAGTTGAACACTTGCGCTTCGTAGAGCTTGTCGAGCCACTGGTATTGGCCGACGACGTGATCGGCTCCGGCGACGTTGTTCCACTCGTGGACGTTCTCTTCCTCGAAGGACTCCACCGTCTTCAGACGGGTCAGCCGCCGCACCCGCTCGGTGACCTTCGTTGAAGCCTTGTTGACAACTTCCTTGCTGTAATTCTCGGCCGCTTTCGTCGACTCCTCTTTCGAGGACGACATGCCGAGGTCGGTCGTGACCTTGAACTCCACCATCGGTCCGTAAGAGCCGGACAGCGAGGTGCCGATCTTCAGGCTGTCGTCCTCCTTCTGCACCTTGCTGGCCTCGCGCTGCATCTCGAAGCGTTCGGTGCTCTGCTGGTCGCGTTCCTCTTCGACGGTGGTCTCGCGCTCGTCCTCGATCGTCTCCTCGGTGGTGCGGGTGCGCTTGGTCGATAGTGACCGGTGCTCGCCCTTCAGGATGTTGTCGACGTGCGAGAGTTCGCGCGCCTCGTAGCCTTTGAGGGTCTGCTTGACGACCAGGAGATCGCCGATGCCGACCGAGCTCACCTCGCCGCGGGTGGCGGGGACACCGGGTGTGCCCTCGGCCCGCTCTTCGCCGTCGAAGCTGGTGTAGGTTGTGGCGGTGTACAGCCCGCCCCCGACCATCAGCGTGCGCGTCCGCGGCACGAGGACCTCGTCAAGCCGCGCCTCAGCGACCGAGAGCGAGCGAACCTCCTGCTCGCCGCGGCGCAAGATTTCGACCAGCCCCGCCCGCTCGGGCGCCACCGCAAGCTTTTCCACCACCCGGCGCGAGCTGGAATCCAGATCATCGAGCGCCGTACGGGCAAGCGCGATGCGGGCCGAGGGCGGCGCCACCCGGCCGGCAGTCATCGAGGTGCGGCCGTGTTCGTCCCGCGACGGCCGCTCCTCGGGAACCTCCTCAACCGGTACTTCGCCCAGCAGCCGGTCGCTTGGCAACGCATTGAGTTCGACCAGTGCGGTTTCCAGTTGGCGCCGCCGCTCCGCAAGCGCGGCCTTCTCCTTCAGCGCTGCCCCGCGGCTCAAGGCCTCGCGGTCGGGCGCTTGCGGCTCTCCCGGCCGCTCCGGCGCCGGTTCGCGGCCCGAAGGCTGGCGCTCAAGGCCGTCGAGCACGATCACGCGCCTCATCCAGTCGGCCGGCAGCGGAATGGCTTCGTCGTCGCCGCCGGCGGCAAGGAGGGTAACGTAGGCCGCCGTGCGAACGATGGCGGCCAGCGGCTCTGCCCGCCGGTCGATCAGGCCGCGGTACTTGATGGCGGTGAGCTGGTCGATGGCGTTCTGGCTCAGTTCGGTGAAGGGCTGATCCTGCATGAGCGCCGCGACGGTCGTACCGAAACCGGTCTCGATCGCCGATCGGGCTTCGGCAACGGTCGTGACCTCGCCGCTGCGGGCGGCTGCAAGGAAAGCATGCGCAGCCGCCGTGTATGCCTCCTGCCGCGCGTCGGCCGGCCCTGCGGGCCGTTCCAGGACGGCGGCCGCAGCACTGAGCAAGGCACGTGCCCGATCCGGGTCGCGAAAGGCCTTCTGCAGTGCCTTGGCGAAGGAGACCGAAACCTTGACGACGATGGCATCGACCCCGGCGCTCTTGGCCTCCAAGGGCCGCGACAGCAAGAACTTGAATAGCGGCTCCATCCCTCTCCCCATTTTTTTGCGAATGCGAGTTAAGCGCTTGATTGATCTTGGGCTTGGCCAGTGGCCAGAGTCAACGGCGCCGTCAACCGAGGCGCGATCGGTAGCGAAGCCGCAAGTGCACTGGCACAAACAGAGCGTACATCCTGTTTGTGCCGAAAGTGCACGCGATTCAATATGTTGCGCAGCGACAACCTTGCCCGGGCCTGAATCGCCCGATTGGGTCGCTGCACTACGCCTCGATCCACACCGAGACCGAACCGCCCTTGCAGCGGAACTCACCCCAGCCGTCGGCGCCAGTGACCACCTGTTCCGCGATATGTCCGGTAAGATCGACAAAGGGCGTATTCGGCCGGCCGACCTCCATCCGTTTTGTCCCCTCCGGCCCGTCGCTCATCAGCACCGCCATCGCCTTCGGATGCTCCGCATCGCCGAGCCGCGTCCAGCCGACCCGGTTCCAGTGATCGAAGTAGTCGTATTGGGCACCGTGCGCATAATGCTTGCGGGCGTACAGGAACTTGTCGATCAAGGCGCGGTGGGACGGCAGCACGATTTTGTAGCAGTTGCCGTCGCGGCCCACGTCCTCGTATTCGGCGCCGTAGTAATCCGCATAGAAGATGCACGGGTAGCCTTCGCTGCGCAAAAGGATGGTGGCGTATGCAAGCGGCTTGAACCACGGCTCGACGACCGATTCGAGCGCCTGCAGCGGCTGCGAATCGTGGTTCTCGACGAACGTCACCACCTGCTGCGGTCGTTCGCGCATCAGCGTGCCGTCGAGCAGACGGCGCATGTCGTAGTTGCCCCCGGCCTTGCTCGCGTAGTGGAAGCTGTAATGCTGGGCGACAGCAAACACGGACATCTTGTTCTGGGTTGCGTTCAGGTAGGCGTGCAGGCTGGCCACGTCCGGCGACCAATATTCGCCGACGACGAAGAGCTTCTTGCCGGCGTAAGCTTCCAGGGCATCCAGCCATTCGGGGAAGAACCACGAAGAAATGTGCTTGATGGCGTCCAGCCGGAAGCCATCGACTCCGGTCGTGTCCAGGTACCACTTGCCCCAGTTCAAGATCTCCGCGCGTACTTCCGCATTCTGGAAATCAAGATCGCAGCCGAGCAGATAAGAGAAGTTGCCGTTTTCGAGCGAGACGTGGTCATCGAAGCGATGCCCCTCGAACAGATAGACGATGCCTTTCTCTTTGCTCGCATCATCGTAGTCGACGGCATCGAAATGCTGCCAATGCCACTCAAAACGTGAGTACTTGCCGGCGCGGCCGGGGAAGGTGAAGTGGGTGTGGGTCGCGATCTCGCGCGGCGGACCTAAGGGGGTGATGCGGTCGTCCTGGCGATAGGGTGTCGCCATGACCCGCTCCTGCGCGTCGCCGCCGATGCGGTGGTTGAGCACGACGTCGGCGTAGACATCGAGGCCGGCCGCGTGCAGCGCCTCGATCGCGGCCAGATACTCCTTGTGCGTGCCGTACTTGGTGCGAACCGAGCCCTTCTGGTCGAACTCGCCCAGGTCGTACATATCGTAGACGGCATAACCGACGTCCTTGGCACCGCCCAATCCCTTGTAGGCGGGCGGCAGCCACAAGGCCGTGATGCCGGCCGCGGCGAGCTCCTTTGCGTTCGCCTTCACTTCCCGCCACAGCGAGCCGTCATCTGCCGTGTACCAGTGGAAGTACTGCATCATCACGCCATTGCGCTCAGCCATCGCCCTGCCGTCCTCCCGTTTGCGCCTCGCGCCGTTCAAGTCGCGGTTTGCGCATCGCCCTCCATCCTTGGATCATACCTGCAACCGGCGCAAGATCCGCGCGAAGGCTTGGTGACAGGGACCGGGCGCTTGCCGCTGGCGACAAGTCGGGCGACGCAAGCCGCCGTGCGAACGATGTTGGCGAGCGGCTCACGCCGTCAACAAGCCCCTGACCTTTGCAGTGGCTTCGCCGTGCATCGGATGTTGAGCCCATCTCCGGTCAGGGGTGTTCGCCGACCACCATTTCCCCCTTGAGCCAGGCGTGCAACGGGGCTTCCAGGTTGGCGAACGGCTGCCAGCCGGAGGTGAACACAGCGGCGCGATTGTCCTCGACCAGGGCCACGGTAGGAAAGCCGGTGATGCCCAAGCGTTGCGCCAGCTGGAAGTCGGCGAGCGTGGCCTCACGGACCTCCTCTGCCGCAAACACGACCGCGAAGTCGTCACGCGCAACGAAGGCCGATGCAATGTCCGCCAACACGTCCGTTTGCGTTAAGTCGCGGTTCTTCGCGTAGAATGCATGCTGCAAGGCGGCGAAGTGGCTGAGTGTCGCCTCCGGCGCCAGGCCGCGGACGGCAACGGCGGCGCGGCAGGCGGGTTCGGTATCGTAGACGAACCCCTCGCGCTCGAAGAAGGCGAAGTCGAACGGTTGGCCGGTCTGGGTCGCCACCTCCTCCCAGTGATGGCGAACGACCGTCCGGTCGCGCTCCCGCATCGGCTCGGTTGTGAACGGCCTTAAGCCGCCGACGCAGAGCCGGATCGGGACCACACCTGCGCACGCGGCCTTGATCGCTTCCATCACCGGAGCGAAGCCCCAGCACCAGGAGCACATCGGATCAGCGAAATAGAGAATACGCCGCTCAACTCCGTCCATCATGGTCTTCCTTCCGCTGCATGGAACGGTCCCGCCGTAAAGATTGGCATTTGCCGCTGATTTTGGCAAAGTGCGCGCCGCTTCCGCGCGCATCCAGACGCAATAAACACTGCCGCGGCGGCGAAGCGCCGCACCAGGGCGGCATGGCACGATCTATGCTTGCTAATCGCGCGCAACTCACGATCGGTCATGGGACCGTGCGGCGGACACCCGCCTCTGGTCTGGCGCACGGGGGCGGCTCGGCTCGGCGGAAAAAGGCGAGGATGGATGAAGAAGATTGAAGCGATCATCAAGCCCTTCAAACTCGATGAGGTGAAGGAGGCATTGCACGAGATGGGCCTGCAAGGCATCACCGTTCTCGAGGCAAAGGGCTTCGGCCGCCAGAAGGGGCATACCGAGCTCTATCGCGGCGCCGAGTACGTGGTGGACTTCCTGCCGAAGGTGAAAATCGAATTGGTCGTCGAAGACAATCTCGTCGAACGGGCGATCGAGGCGATCCAGCAAGCCGCACGCACGGGCCGGATCGGCGATGGCAAGATCTTCATTTCAACCATCGAGGACGCGATCCGGGTGCGGACGGGAGAGCGCGGCAACGAGGCGATCTGAGCCTCGGTCACCATTTTAGCGCCGGCGCCCGGCCGGTGCGTTCAACCAGCCAAGTTAGAGGGACCAAAGGGAAGCACAATGACTTTGAACTGTAAGACGGCAGCGGATGTAGTGTCGGTCCTGAAGGAGAACGAGGTCAAGTTTGTCGATCTGCGCTTCACTGACCCGCGCGGAAAGTGGCAGCACCTGACCATGACCACCGAGTTCGTGGGTGAGGACGCGTTCACCGACGGGATCATGTTCGACGGCTCATCCATCGTCGGCTGGAAGGCGATCAACGAGTCCGACATGGCGCTGATCCCCGACGCCACGAGCGCCGTTATGGATCCCTTTGCCGCCCAGGCGGCGTTGATCCTTTTCTGCGACGTCATCGAGCCCTCGACCGGCGAACCCTATGTGCGCGACCCGCGGTCGATCGCCAAGAAGGCAGAGGCCTACCTGGCGCAGACCGGGATCGGCGATACCGCCTACTTTGGCCCCGAAGCCGAGTTCTTCGTCTTTGACGACGTGCGCTACGACGTCAAGATGAACAACTGTTTCTACGAGTTCAGCTCGGACGAAGGCCCGTACGTCACCGGTCGGATCCTCCCGGAAGGCAATGCCGGCCACCGGCCGCCGGTCAAGGGTGGCTACTTCCCGGTGCCGCCAGTTGACTCGGCCATGGACCTGCGCGCCGAGATGGTCACGACGATGCAGGAGATGGGCCTCGAGATGGACAAGCACCATCACGAGGTGGCGCCCAGCCAGCACGAACTGGGCCTCGTGTACTCGACCCTCGTCCGCGCCGCCGACAATATGCAGATCTACAAGTACTGCACGCATATGGTCGCACAAACCTACGGCAAGACGGCGACGTTCATGCCGAAGCCGGTGACGGGCGACAACGGCTCGGGCATGCACACCCACCAATCGATCTGGCGTGACGGCAAGCCGCTGTTTGCCGGCTCGGGCTATGCCGATCTCTCGGATATGGCCCTGTACTACATCGGCGGCATCATGAAGCATGCCAAGGCCCTGAACGCGTTCACAAATCCTTCCACCAATAGCTACAAGCGGCTGATCCCCGGCTTCGAGGCGCCGGTGCTGCTCGCTTACTCGGCGCGCAACCGCTCGGCGTCGTGCCGCATCCCGTTCACGTCGAACCCCAAGGGCAAGCGCGTCGAAGTTCGCTTCCCCGACCCGACCTGCAACCCGTACCTGGGGTTTGCGGCGATGCTGATGGCCGGCCTCGACGGCATTCAGAACAAGATCCACCCGGGCGACGCCATCGACAAGAACCTCTACGACCTGCCGCCAGAAGAGCTCAAGGCCGTGCCGACGGTGTGCGGCTCACTGCGCGAGGCGCTTGAGACGCTCGACAAGAACCGCGAGTTCCTCAAGAAAGGCGACGTCTTTACGGATGATCTGATCGACAGCTACATCGAGCTCAAGTGGGAGGAAGTGTACAACTTCGAGCACACTCCCCACCCGGTCGAGTTCCAGATGTACTACTCGTCCTAGTACGCGAGCATCCGAGCCGCTTGCGCGAGAGGGCTCCACCTTCCTGATGGGAGGTGGAGCCCTTGCTTTATGGTGCGATACTGGGTTTGGTGCAGCGGCCTAATCGGGCAATTGACGCCCGAGCACGGTTGCCGCCGCGCAATGCATTGAATCGCCTGTACTTTCGGCACAGGCAGGACTTCTCTCTTGCCCGTACCCCCTGTATCAGGCGCCGCCGAGCAGGCGGAGGACCTCGGTTTTCAGGCACCGGTTCATGACGACCGATAGCCCCGCCCGCTGTGCGCGGGCGGCTGCAGCGTCGTTACGCACCCCCGTCTGCATCCAGATCGTGCCAATTCCATGCGATCCGCGTAGCGTGATCGCCTCATCCGCACTGTCGCCGGCGGCGGCGCTGGCGCGAAAAATGTCAACCAGATCGATCGGCGGCGGCACGTCTGCGAGCCGGGCATAAACGACCTCGTTCAGCAGCCGCGTGCCGGCGAGCTTCGGGTTGACCGGAACCACGCTGTAGCCGCGCTCCTGCAGGAACGCCATGATCCAGTGCGAGGGACGCATGAAATCGGCGCTGGCGCCGACAATCGCAATGCGTCGCACGCCGGCAAGTATGCCGCGCAGCCACGTGTCGTCGTAGACGAGCGCCGCCGGCGCTGCGCTCATCGCCCCTTCCAAGCGGGCGTCGGCTGCTTGTTGATGAACGCGTCGATGCCGGCGGCCGCATCTTCGGTCATCATGTTCCGGGTCATGACGTCGCACGCGAGCTCGTAAGCCATCCCGGTCGGTACCTCGCGCTGACGCCAGAACAGCCGCTTGCCCAGCGCGACCGCCGCCGGTGATTTGGCAGCGATGGTCTGTGCCAAGCCATCCACCGCCGCGTCCAACTCGCCCTTCGCCACCACCTTGTTGACAAGGCCGTGGCGCAGCGCCGTCTCGCTATCGATGAACTGGCCGGTCAGCAGCATCTCGAGTGCTGCCTTCGCCGGGATCGCGCGCGAGAGCGCCACCATCGGCGTCGCACAGAACAGGCCGAGATTGATGCCGGACACGGCGAAGCGTGTGCCGGCTTCGGCAACGGCAAGATCGCAGCTGGCAACGAGCTGGCAGCCGGCGGCGGTCGCGATCCCGTGCACGCGGGCGATCACCGGCTTCGGACAGCGGGTGATCGCTTGCATGACCTGGCTGCACAGCTCGAAAACCCGCCGGATCCCGTCTTCGCTCGTCTCTGCGCGCATCTCCTTCAAGTCATGGCCGGCACAGAACACCTTGCCGCTGCCGGCGAGGATGATGACGTGTGCCGATGGGTCATTGCCCAATTCGATCAAGGCGGACTTCAGGCTGTCCATCAGCGCCATCGACAGCGCGTTGAAGCTGTCAGGCCGATTGAGCGTCAGCGTCACCACGCCGTGGTTATCGCGCGTGACGAGGAGCAGGGGGTCGAGGGTCGCTGGCTGTGGCGCTGGTGTCATGGTCTTCAGTCCTTTGGAGCTGTCTTGGGGCGTTCGGCCGGTCTATGGTTATGATCGAATTGCTTGCTCGCGAGCGCAAGAAAGATGATGGCGGGCACGGTTCCTGGGTTCACCTTGACGGCCGCTTTCTGAGCGCCTACACGGGCGCCCGCTGGAACTGCAAGCGCGCGGGAACGACAACGATGCCGAAGTTATCGGTTGCCGAATTCGACGAGATCATTCGCGCTGAGCTCCCATGGGCGCACGAAATGGGTATGCGCACCGATACCATCGGCAGCGGCACGGCCCGCTTGCGGCTGCCTTTCAAGACCTCGATGGTGCGGCCGGGCGGGGTGATTGCCGGCCCGATGATCATGGCTCTTGCCGATGCCTGCATGTTCGCGGTCGCCATGTCGCGCATCGGCAAGATCAAGCTGGCCGTCACCACCAGCTTCAACATTAACTTCCTGCATCGGGCAAGCCCCAGCGACCTGATTGCCGAGGGACGAATCCTGAAGCTCGGCAGGCGCCTCGCGGTGATGGACGTGACGGTCCACTCAGACGGGCACGACGAACCCGTCGCCCATGCTACGGGCACCTACTCGATCCCACCGGCCGAGCGGGACGCCTGACGGGGCGCCTCACCTTACGGCTGAACGGCGGCCAAGTGCTGCTGCGCCGCAATCGCCGGCGCACTGCCTGCCGTGCGGGTCGTGAAACTATCGGCGGCAGCGCGCACTTCCTCACGCTTGGCGGCCATGAACGGCGCATAGAGCTTGTCCCGGCCCATGATGTGCGCACTCAACCAGTTCTTCAGCAGCGCCAGGATCTCGCGCGCGTGCACTGCTTCCGGGTGGCGGGCGTAGCGATCACGGATATCAGCGACCTGCACCTTGAGCGTCGTGTGCGTCCGCCGGTGTGCCTCAAGATCGGGATAGCGGCAGGCCTCCATCAAGGCCTCCTCGCGGTTGAAGTGGTACGAGGTGTACTCGACAAGCTCGTCCAGGACCCGTCGCACAGTCGGTTGCGGTTCGCCGCTGCGGATCGCTTCACCAAGCTGGTTGATCAGGCTGATCAGGACCTTGTGATCATTGTCGATGGCCTCGACGCCCGTGGTGAACTCTTGCGTCCATTGAATCATCGGCATGGGAACGTCATCCTCTCGACCCTAACCGTATGCCTGCGCCGAACGCTCCGTGCCCGAGACGCCCCGCTCGGCAGCGGCCTTTCGCACCTGCAAGCAAATCATTAATCCGGCGCAGAAACAATACCCTCTCCGGCCGGATACGATGCGAAAGCGCGCACCAGGCAACGCTTCCATATTGACTTGGGCCTTCACGTTGGCCTATGCACCCCCCTTCGGGCGAAGGTCGCTGCACGCGCTGGCCGCGGGCGCGGTTGTTTGTGTCTTAATTCCGGGGATAGTCAATGCCGACGTACTCCGCAAAACCTGCGGAAATTCAGCGTAATTGGTTTCTGGTCGATGCCGAAGGGGTCGTTCTGGGCAGGCTTGCCAGCATCATCGCGATGCGGCTGCGCGGCAAGCACAAGCCCTGCTTCACCCCGCACGTCGACTGCGGCGATCACATCATCGTCGTCAATGCGGAGAAGGTGCGGCTGACAGGACACAAGCGCGATGACAAGGTGTTCTACTGGCACACCGGTCATCCCGGCGGAATCAAGGGGCGGACGATCGCCCAGATTCTCGACGGCCGTTATCCGGAACGGGTGATCGTGAAGGCCGTTGAGCGGATGGTCCCGCGCTCCCCGCTCGGACGGATGGTGATGAAGAAGCTGCGGGTCTACGGCGGCCCCGATCATCCGCATGGAGCGCAGCAGCCGACCGTGCTCGATGTCGCGGCGCTCAACCCGAAGAACAAACGCTAGACAGGACGCGAGTGGTCCCGACGATGGCCGAGCAGACGACGACACTGACGGATTTCCAACAGCTGGCGAGCAGCGGGCTGGCGCGTGAACAGGCGCTTGATATGACGCCACAGCCGAAGCTCGACCGCCACGGCCGGGCCTACGGCACCGGACGGCGCAAGGAGGCGGTTGCGCGTGTCTGGGTCAAGCGCGGCAGCGGCACCATTACCATCAACGGGCGCGATCACAGCACCTACTTTGCCCGCCCCATCCTCCGGATGCTGATCAACCAGCCGTTTGCAACGGCGGCACGGACCGGCCAGTTCGATGTCGTCTGCACGGTGACCGGTGGCGGCCTGTCCGGCCAGGCTGGTGCCGTCCGCCACGGGATCAGCCGGGCGCTGGTGAATTTCGAGCCGGCCCTGCGCTCGGTTCTGAAGAGCGGCGGTTTCCTCACCCGCGATTCGCGCGCGGTCGAGCGCAAAAAGTACGGCCGAGCCAAGGCGCGGCGCAGCTTCCAATTCTCGAAGCGTTAGGCGTTCACCGGGCGGCAACCGGCGCTCCGTCCCGTTTGCCGTGGCAGCCGGGACGGCCAACGCTCAAGCCGAGCGAAGTTCAAGGCGGGTTCAAGGGATTTCGGTCGTGGACACGAAACCACTCCGCGTCGCCATCGTCGGCGCCAGTGGCTACACCGGCGCTGAGCTGGTGCGCCTGTTGGCGGATCACCCGGGCGTCACGCTGGTCGCTCTCACGGGTGACCGCAAAGCCGGCCAGGCATTGGGCGAGGTTTTTCCGCACCTCGCGCAGGGCGCCGGCGGCCGCTTTCCCGACCGGCTGGTCTCAACCGATCAAGTGGCATGGAACGACGTCGATGTCGCCTTCCTGGGGCTGCCCCATGGCGCCGCGCAGGAGTTGTGCCTTGGCCTGCCACCTTCCGTGCGGGTGATCGACCTATCGCCGGATTTCCGTTTCGCCGATCCAGCCGTCTACACGCAGTGGTACGGCCTGCCGCACAAGGCGCCGGAGCTGCAGGCACAGGCGGTCTACGGCCTGACCGAGTTCGCGCGCGATCGGCTCAAGGACGCGCGCATCATCGCGTGTCCCGGCTGCTATCCGACCTCGATCCAGCTGCCGCTGGTGCCGCTGCTCGAGACGCGGCTGATCGATCCCGACGACATCGTCATCGATGCCAAGTCGGGCGTCAGCGGCGCCGGCCGGGCAGCAAAGGAGGGATCGCTGTTCGCCGAAGTCGCCGAGGGCGTGCACGCCTATGGCGTCGCCCAGCACCGGCACGCACCGGAGATCGAGCAGGGCCTCTCACACGCCGCAGGCCAGGCCCTGCGCGTCAACTTCACGCCGCACCTGATGCCGATGAACCGCGGCATTTTGTCGTCGATCTACGTCCGGATGACCAGGGGCACCGATGCCGACCGCCTGCGCGCGACGCTTGCCGAGCGCTACGCGAGCGAGCCGTTCGTGAGGGTGCTGGATGCGGGCGCCGTGCCGGCCACGCGCCATGTGCGGGGCTCGAACCACTGCCTGATCAGCGTCTTTGCCGACCGCATCACCGGCCGCGCGATTGTCTTCTCGGTGATCGACAACTTGGTCAAGGGCGCGTCTGGCCAAGCGATCCAGAACATGAACGTGATTGCCGGCCTGGCGGAGACGACGGGGCTAAGCCAGCGCCCGCTGTTCCCCTAGCGCAGCGACAGAAATCGGGCGATTCACGCCGGAGCAAGGTTGTCGCTGCACAACAGTTTGAATCGCGTGCACTTTCGGCACAAACAGGATGTACGCTCTGTTTGTGCCAGTGCACGAGTGGTTCGATGCTAACGGATAAATCCCATCGGCTGGCTGACTCGAACCGCTAGATTGATCGGGCACCTCGAAGAAGCCGTCATTGCGAGCAAAGCGAAGCAATCCATCACTTATAACACATTGAAATATCTAGATTGCTTCGTCGCTATCGCGCCTCGCAATGACAGGGTCCAAGGGGTTCTTCGAGCCGGCCAATAGGTTAGTGGATCGACCGATCTGACGTTTGGGATGCAAGCGTCAGATCCGATCCACCAGCGCTGCACCTGAGACGGTGTGCGCCGGACTGCCGTCTCTTTGCGGACGCTGTCCGGCGGCTCAACCGCTACGTCCACAGCTTCCAGGGCGCCCGGTCGGTGTCCCATAAATTCTCGAGCAGGAACTTCTCGCGCAAGGTGTCCATGCACTGCCAGTAGGACGTGTGCTTGTACGCCATCAACTGGCCTTCCTTGACAAGGCGCTCGAGCGGTTCGCGCGACAGATCGGTGTGGTCGCCATCAATGTAGTCGAGCACCTGCGGCTCGAATACGAAGATGCCGCCGTTGATCCAGCCCTCGGCCGTCTGCGGCTTCTCGTTGAATTCGCGAACCATTTGTCCATCAAACTCGACGTGGCCAAAGCGGGCGGACGGGCGGACGGCCGTGAGCGTCGCAAGCTTGCCGTGCGAGCGATGAAAGCGCACCAACTCGGAAATGTTGAGGTCGGTGACGCCGTCGCCATAGATACAAATGAACGGTTCGTTGTTGAGAAACGGGCCGACACGCTTGACGCGGCCACCGGTCAGTGTCGTGCGGCCAGTATCGATGAGATCGACACACCAATCGAGCGGCTGATAGTCCGTATAGGTGACGTTCCCGTTCTTGAAGTCGACCTTCACGTGACTGTTATTCTTGACGTAGTTCTCGACGTACTCCTTGATCGATTGGCCCATGTAACCGAGCGCGATCACGAACTCCTTATAGCCGAAGTGATCGAATATCTTCATGATATGCCAGAGGATCGGATAACCCCCGATCTCAACCATCGGCTTCGGACGAACGGTGGTTTCCTCGGCGAGCCGGCTTCCGTAACCGCCGGCGAGTACGACGACCTTCATGGGAGACCTATTGCTTGTGACTCTTGTGAACGGATCAATCTTGAACTGTCGAGATTACCCGAACGAGGGTACTCTGTCTGTGGGACTCATGGAAAGCGCGCAGTCAGGCAACGTGCCTCACGGACATCACCCTGCCGCCGGGCCTGAGGCGACTCCTGTTCGCGTTTGAACGCGATCCCTTGGCCGGCTTCGATCGCAACCGCCGCGTGGGCACGATACTTTGCCACACCGCACGCAACCGCGGGATAGCCGATTGCCGCCTAAATGTCGAGTTCGTTGGAATGCGGTGCGTGCTGCACGATGAAGGCAAAGCGACGCTCAGGCCTTCGCCCCATGAGGGCTTCGATCAGCGTTTCTGTATCGGCCCGCTCGGCTGTTGCTCCTGCTGGCGGCAGCACGACGCGCAGGAGGGTCCGGCTTTCCGGAGCCATCGTGGTCTTGCGCAGCTGATCGGCCGGCATTTCGCCTAGCCCCTTGAAGCGACTGATTTCAACCGCGCCGCGGCCGGCGAACGCCGCTTTCAGGAGCCGCTCCTTGTCGGCGTCATCACGGGCGTAGAGCGTGGTGGTGCCACGGCTCAGGCGATAAAGCGGCGGCACGGCCAAATAGACATGACCATGCTCCACCAATGCCGGCAGCTCGCGGAAGAAAAAGGTAAGCAACAGCGAAGCGATATGGGCGCCGTCGACGTCGGCGTCGGTCATGATGATGGCTTTTTCGTAACGAAGATCCTCGCGCCGGAAGTTCCGGCCGGAGCCGCACCCCAGCGCCTCGATCAGGTTGGTGAGTTCCTGATTGGCCTGCAAGCGACCGCTCGCCGCACTGGCGACATTGAGGATCTTGCCGCGCAGAGGCAGAACGGCTTGGGTGTCCCGATTGCGCGCCTGTTTTGCCGAGCCGCCGGCGGAATCGCCCTCAACAATGAACAGCTCCGTTCCGGCTGCGGCTTCCAGCGTGCAGTCGGCGAGCTTACCCGGCAGCCGCAGTTTGCGCGTCGCCGATTGGCGCTTGGTGCGCCGGTCCTGGCGGCGGCGGATCCGCTCATCGGCCCGCTCGATGAGGGCCGCGATCAGCTCACACGCCGCTTCCGGCGACTGCGCCAGCCAGTGATCGAAATGATCGCCGACAGCCGCTTCGACCAGCTTCGTGGCCGCCGGCGTGGTCAGCCGCTCCTTGGTCTGGCCTTGGAACTCCGGCTGCGCGAGAAACACGGAGAGCAGCACGCAGGCACCGCCCAGGGCGTCTTCGGCCGTTACCTTGTCGACTGCCTTGTTACGGATGAGCTGGCCATGCGCCTTGAGACCGCGTGCGATTGCAGCCCGCAGGCCTGCCTCGTGGGTGCCGCCGTCCGGTGTCGGCACGGTGTTGCAATAGGAGTGGCAGAAGCCTTCGGCGTCGGCCGGCCAAGCGACCGCCCACTCGACGCGCGCATGAGGACCTGCCGTCGCCTCGCCGAAAAACGGCTGGGGCGTCAGAACCGGGCGGTCACCGAGTGTGCCCGCGAGGAAATCGCACAAGCCGCCAGGAAAGCGCATGACCTCGCGCGCCGGCACGCCGTCGTCCTCGCCGGTTATCAGCGCGGGATCGCAGGCCCAGCGCAGCTCGACGCCGCGGTAAAGGTAGGCCTTGGAGCGCGCCATCCGGTAAAGCGTGGCCGGGCGGAACGCGATCCCGTCGGCGAAGATGGCGGCGTCCGGGCGGAAGCTGACGACCGTACCGCGGCGGTTGGCCACCGGTCCCAGATTCGTGGGCGGTCCTTCCGGCGTGCCTTGGCGATAGGTCTGGCGCCACAACGTCCGCTCGCGCGCGACCTCGACAATGAGCTGCTCGGCGAGCGCGTTCACCACCGAGAGCCCCACGCCGTGCAGGCCACCCGACACCTTATAAGCCTTGGTGCCGAACTTGGCGCCTGCGTGCAGTGTCGTCAGGATGACTTCGAGCGCGGTCCGATTGGGAAACTTCGGATGCGGCTCGACCGGGATGCCGCGGCCGTTGTCACGCACGCTGACCCAACCGTCGGCGGCGAGTTCAATCTCGATCCGGTTGGCGTAGCCGGCGACGGCCTCGTCCATCGCATTGTCGAGAAGTTCCGCGACGAGGTGGTGCAGAGCCCGCTCATCGGTGCCGCCGATGAACATTGCCGGCCGTCGGCGCACCGGCTCCAAGCCTTCCAGCACCTCGATATCGTGCGCCGAATAGGACGACGCCGGACGATCGAGGCCGGCGAACAGGTCGCCAGCCGCTGCGGCGGGTTCGGCTGCAGGGGCGGCTGCGGGCTTGCTCAAGCTTCTCTTCATGACGACATGATCAGTATATGGATTCGCGGGCGAAAGCGAATCAACATATGGTCCCCATCCCGCGCTCTAGCCTTATCTCGGCGGTGGCGCGCCGTCCGGAAACGTCTGGCGGAAGGACAGCGTTGAGAATCGGCGCCAATCGCCGTGAGCCGCGGCCGAGAGCGCGAAAGGGGGACAGCTCCGCAGGGGAAGACTGCGTGGAACCATTATCGCGCGGCGGCGGAACCATCAAAGGCGTTGCCGATAATCGTTGATTCGGTTCTCAAGGCGATATCGTCCATGCCATCGGCGATCGCGGGGCGGAGACGCTCGACCTGCCGGTGCGACTTGTGATAACGCTGCATTCGGTGGTATGCGAGCCGGACAACGCTGGATCCGGTGGTATGCGAACCGGACGAGGGCATTGAATACGCTTGCCTAAATGTCCCAGCGACGAATCTGGCACCTGCCAGTCGTAGCCCGCAGCAAGGCAGTCGGATCTTTCGACAAGGTAGCAGCGCTTCGAGTTCTCTAGGATGCCGTGGCGCTTGATCTTGCCCATCGCAGGGATGGCGTTTTCAGGACTGGCGAACACGACTAAGGAACACGCTGAGTCATACTCAGGATTTTGCGTGTTTTGTTGCTCAGTTCTTCATTCAGGGGCAGGCCGAGAGGGCGCAGCAGCCCGGCCAGCCCCGCTGCGACACGGAGCCGCATGGCCGTTTCAGGGGGAACCCGGAGTGTCCGAGGCTGTAAGAGGACGCGGCCGTGCAACTTTTCGCAGGTCGCAGCGAAGCATGAGGTGCAGGCCGCGGCGAGAAACGAGATACGAAAGCTCCGTGAGTCTCGACAAATAGGTACAACTTGGCGTAATTTTACCCCTTATGAAGAACTCGATCTCCGAAGAGGGTCCTGACCCTATAGCCCGTCTTATTCATGACGCCGGCTGGGCGCTGGGTTTTCGATGCGAGCTGGCTGATGGGACGAGCCTGGCCTTTCGGGTTTTTTCCCGTTGTCGTTCGACT
>UXAT02000017.1 GCA_900609035.2 Candidatus Defluviicoccus seviourii
AGTCGAACGACAACGGGAAAAAACCCGAAAGGCCAGGCTCGTCCCATCAGCCAGCTCGCATCGAAAACCCAGCGCCCGGCCGGCGTCATGAATAAGACGGGTTAGCCGCGGATGATAATGGAGATGGTCAACCAGATAAAGATGAGAACGGAAAAATAGTAGAAAAAATAGGAGAGGTGACAAAAATCAAAATTCAAGCCGAGGACTATCGCCCCGATGCCGTAGACACCATCTTCCGCGGGGCGGGCAACGATCAGATCTGGACCGGTGACGGCGGTGACGGCGCCGACATCCTTTACGGTGGCGCCGGGCGAGACCAGTTCATCATCGAGGATTCGGCGCATTCCCGGCCCAGCCTGCGCGACCATGTCCAGGATTTCGAGCTCGGAGTTGACCGGATCAATCTCAGCGCCATCGATGCCAACGTCCTGTTGCCGGGAAACCAGGCCTTCAACTTCATCGGCACGCGGCCGTTTTCAGCCCTGCTGTTGCCGGCCACACCGGGGCAGGTGCGCGTGAGTGACCGAGGTGGCGAGACGCTGGTGCAGTCGAACACCGATTTCGACCGCGACCCCGAGGGCGAGGTGCTGGTGAACGACGGCGCCTTCGCCGCGGCATGGAGCGCTGCCGCCTTCCTGCTGTAGGGCTGCGGCGGCGGTGCTTTGGGTGGCGGCGGGGGAAGACCAGCGAACTTCCGCCGTGGCCCACGGTTGAGATCTTCTCTCAACCATAAAGTGGTTCGAGTCATTGCTGAATTCGCCATTTTGTGGTATAGTTTGCTGTGAATAATCGGGTCTCGGGCCTTCGCCCGCCCAACGAGAGCGCGGGCTTGGCCCCTGGCGCAAACGCGCTCTCGGAGGACGGGACAATGGCACTGACAATCATGCCGCTCGGCGATTCGATTACGGTAGGGATCAGTGACAAAGACGATTTTGGCAAAGACGTCCGAGCCACACTGGGCGGGTACCGGAAAATTCTGTACGAAAAGCTCGGGGACAAAATAGAGTTCATCGGAGAAGCTGTAGATCGTGAAGGCGAGTCCGTGTCTCCTGCTTGGCCTGATCTAGATGAACGCGCCGAACTAGGGAGCCACTCAGGATTTCCTGGAATCTATTCTGGAACGTATACAGAGCAATATGACCCTAATAACCACAAATTTTCGTCATACAATCTTATTAACAAGATTGATAGCCTATTCCTGAAATTCCAACCAGAAGCCGTTATTTTAATGATCGGGAGCAACGATCTAAATAGAGAAGAACGCCTAAAATACTCTGGTATGACTACGTCATATTCCGATGACCCTATTAAAGGCTCCATCGCTAAACAAGCCGCGCATGATAGGGTTGGTGCCATCATCGATGAGATTCGGAATGCCGATACTGACCCGAACACAGCCGGAGTCCAGAAAAATATTGATATTCACATCTTCGTCGCGACGGTACCTCCACCCCAAGATGTAGACAACCTGTCCCTTTGGCCCGGTGACACTGAAATAAGCGGCTACTCGAACACGGCGAATTTTGTCGGTCCCAATCCTGCCGGACTTGCTGGATGGGATTGGAATTTGGGCATCCTAGCCTCTGTCCAAGAGAAGCTGGACGCGGGTGACACAAAGGTGCATTTCGTCGACATGAGGGAGAGTTTTAACGAGATCGGTTCGATGACTGCGCTCTCTCTCGACCCCTCCGGCCTTCATCCCTCAGAAACTGGTTATGCGAACATCGCGGAAAAATGGAAAGATGCGCTGGAAGATGTGTTCCCCGAATTGAAACCTAGCTCCACCACCATTCCAGAAGACCTGTCGGAAGCTTTCGCCGCCTACGCCACGTCGGTCTCAGGCGGTCAGCCGGTCGTTTCCCTCGGGGAAGGTGATGGTAAAGACCAAGTCGTTGCATTCCAGTTCATCTTCGAACCGCCGGCGACCATCACCGCGGCAACGCTGACCCTGGAGATGAAGCCGGGGCACTCTTGGGTGGACACCGATGAGTTGCTGTTTTTCGACAATATCAGTACACGAGGCCCAGAAGGAAAGAAATTTGGCAACGCGCATATCAGTTACCTCTATCATCACGATGGACTTCCGCTCCACGAGACGTCGACCGTAACGTTTGACCTTCTCAGCATCGACACGAAAACTGGGAAGGAAAATTTGGTGGACTTGCTTGATGGGGGCCTTGGTACCGGCTACCTCGGCGTCGTTTATGCCGATGACGCGATCATCTCCAGTGCGCAACTCGACGTCACGGGAGATTTCGGTGATCATGAAGCGGGTACAACCCGCTCTATTGCGGGTACCGGCATATCTCAGCGCTACCTCGGCGGCGGTAATGACAGCGCGGGAGGCCATTCGGTTGACTGGATCTACGGTGAGTCGGGCAACGACACCATTTGGGGCTACGACGGCGACGACACCCTTTTCGGCGGCAAGGGCAACGACAGCCTGGCCGGCGGTGACGACGATGATCTCATCGTCGGCGGCGACGACAACGACACCCTCGACGGCCAAAACGGCAATGACTCGATCTATGGCGACCTCGGTCATGAGCGCAACGAGGGCAACGACGTCATCAATGGCGGCAACGGCGAGGACCAGGTGCTCGCTGGCGGCGGCAGCGACACGGTGTACGGCGGCCTTGATGACGACTGGCTGAATGGCCAGTGGGGCAGCGACTGGGTCAGCGGCGACGGCGGTAACGACGTCATAATCGGCGAGGACGGCAACGACACGCTCTATGGCGGCAGTGGTGATGACTATTTTCTCGCCGGTAAGGGCGGGGACTATGCGACCGGCGGCGCCGGCAACGACACCATCACCTTTGACGACATCCTGCAGACCTCGAAGCTCTACGGCTTCGACAAGATCCGCGGCTTCGACAATCCGGGGCCGAAGGCCGGCGACGTCATCGACCTCAGCCCTATCGACGCCCGCCCTGATATTGACGGTAATCAGGCGTTCAAGCTGGTGCCGGCGGACAAGCCGCAGTGGGGCGGCGTCCGGGCCTTCGATCACAGCTGGGACAATTCGACCATGGTCCAGGGCTGGATCGGCCCCACGCCCTACGCTCCCCACGGTGACTGGTTCCAGTTCTGGATCCTGGACGGCCCGGACGTGCATGCGCGGGACTACACGGAGGAGGACTTCGTTCTGTAGGAAGGCCGCTAGAGGCCGCTAGCCCGGACGTAACCGCGCTACACGACCTGCAGTGGCCCGCCGCGGCCGGCCCGGCGCTCGAAGGCATCGACCATGCTGCGGGCAACGCCGGGCAGCAGAAACGAGATGGCCCGCTGCAGCCGCGGCGATCCCACTTCCCACTGCAAGGCGATGCCCGTGCGGCATCCACGCGGCACGACGGCGAAGTCCCAGCGAATGAAGAAGGTGCGGAACAACCGGTCGTCGGAGGTGACCTCGATCTGGTTGGGCGGCTGGAGAACCGTGCGGGTGTTGAAGCGTTCGCGAATAGGGCCGAGGCCGATCACCTGCTGCGTCTCGTAGCCGCCATCCCAGCGCCGCACGATCTCCGCTTCCCGCCACAGCGGCAGGAAGTCCGGGTATCGTTCGACATCGGCGACCAGGGCGAACACCTCATCGAGCGGTGCGGCGATGATGCGGCTATCGGTGTGGACGGTCATGTGCGGAAACGAACGGGAGCGCCGCAGGCGGGCGGATCTGCCCTTGCGGCGGCCCTGACGCCCACTTACTCGGCTGCCTGATCAACGGCGGGGGGCCGCCAGCGCAAGACCGGGCTGCGCGCAGCTTTGGTCTCATCTAAGCGCCGCCGCGGCGTGAACCGCGGCGCTTCGTGGAAGAAATCGACGTCGCCCTTGCCGGCGCGCTCCGCCAGTGCGCGCATCGTCGCGATGAAGGAGTCGAGCGTCTCCTTGCTCTCGGACTCGGTCGGTTCGATCAGCATCGCGCCGTGGACGACGAGCGGGAAGTACACCGTCATGGGGTGAAAGCCTTCGTCCAACAGCGCCTTGGCGAAGTCGAGCGTCGATACGCCGGTGTTCTTCAGGAACCGGTCATCGAACAGGACCTCGTGCATGCACGGACCATCGAACGATGCGCTCATGACGTCCTTGAGCCGCGCCAGCAGGTAGTTGGCGTTCAAGACCGCATCGGCCGAGGCTTGGTGCAGGCCGTCGGCGCCCATGCTCATCATGTAGCCAAGCGCGCGGATGAACATCCCGAATTGACCGTGGAAGCCTTTCACGCGCCCGACCGGATCGCCGCCGGTGTCGTCGGCATGTTCGGCCAGCACGAACCCGTCCGGACCGTGCACGACCCAGGGCAGCGGCGCGAAGGGGGCCAGCGCGGCTGAGAGCACCACCGGCCCGCTGCCCGGTCCGCCGCCGCCGTGCGGGGTGGAAAAGGTCTTGTGCAGGTTGATGTGCATGCAATCGATGCCGAGGTCGCCCGTCCGCACGCGGCCGACGATGGAGTTGAAGTTGGCGCCGTCGCAGTAGAAGAAGGCCCCCACCGCGTGCACCGCCGCGGCGATCTCCATGACGTCCGTCTCGAACAGGCCGCAGGTGTTGGGGTTGGTCACCATCACGCCGGCCACGTCGTCACTGAGCGCAGCCTTGAGCGCCTTGAGATCGACCCGGCCGCGCGCGTTGGCGGGGATCGCCTCGACCGTGTAGCCGCACGCCACTGCGGTCGCCGGGTTGGTGCCATGCGCCGATTCCGGCACCAAGATCCGCCGCCGGGCATCGCCCCGCGCCTCCAGCGCGCCGCGGATGGTCATCAAACCGACCAGCTCGCCATGCGCGCCGGCGCCCGGCGAGAGGGCGACCGCCGGCATGCCGGTCAGCGTCTTCAGCCAGTGGGCGACGAGATCCATCAGCTCCAGCGCACCTTGCACCGTGGCCACCGGCTGCAGCGGGTGCAGATCGCCCAGGCCCGGCATGCGCGCCAGCTTCTCGTTCAGGCGCGGATTGTGCTTCATCGTGCACGAGCCGAGCGGATAGAAGCCGCTGTCGATGGAGAAGTTCTTCTGGCTCAAGCGCAGGTAGTGGCGAACGACCTCCGGTTCGGAGAGGCCGGTCAGGCCGATCGGGCCCTGCCGGCGCAGGCCGCCCAGCGTCCCATCCGCGTGCTGCCGCGTGCCGTCGGGCAGTCGCGGCAGGTCGACCGCGGTCTTGTCCGGCGAGCCGATCTCGAATGAGAGCGGCTCCTCGAAGGCGAGGCCCTCGTGGCCACTCGTTGTCCGGCGCGTCTCGGTCATCTCAGTGCCTCTGCGAGAGCATCAGCCAGCGCGGCGATATCGCCGTCGCTTGTCACCTCGGTTGCAGCCACCAGCATCAGCGGCGCCAGCGCAGGATCGTCCGGGATCAGGCGGGAAACGGGGATGCCGCCGAGCACGCCGCGGCCGGCCATGCGATCAACGACTTCGGCCGCTGGCTTCGCCAAGCGAACGGTGAACTCGTTGAAGTAGCTGCGGTTGACGACCTCGACGCCGGCAACGGCGGCGAGCCGCTCGGCGGTCGCAACCGCCCGGGCGTGGTTGAGCTCGGCTAAGCCGGTCAAACCCCTCTCACCCAGAAGCGTCACGTGAATGGTGAACGCCAGCGCGCACAGACCGGAATTCGTGCAGATGTTGCTGGTCGCCTTTTCGCGGCGGATGTGCTGTTCGCGCGTAGACAGCGTGAGCACGAAGCCGCGCCGACCGTCAACGTCCGTCGTTTGTCCCGCCAGCCGGCCCGGCATTTGCCGTATCAGCCGCTCGCGGACGGCGAACAGGCCGACGGTGGGACCGCCGAAGGACAAGCCGTTGCCGAACGACTGGCCTTCACCGGCGACAATGTCTGCCCCCATCGCCCCCGGCGGCTTCAACAGCCCGAGCGAGACGGCTTCGCTGAAGACGACGACCAGCAGCGCGCCTGCGGCGTGGCAGGCATCTGCCAGCGCCGTGAAGTCGTGCAGATGACCGAAGAAGTCGGGCGTCTGGACGACGACGCAAGCCGTGCTCTTGTCGAGCTGGCCGGCCAAGTCCTCGACGCCGGACCAGGCGGCCGGCAGCGCGACGATATCGAGGCCAAGGAAACGACCGTAGGTGCGGCTCACATCGCGGTAGTGCGGATGCAGCGCGCCCGAAAGGATCACCCGGTTACGGCGGGTGACACGGGCCCCCATCATCACCGCCTCGGCGCATGCGGTCGCCCCGTCGTACATCGACGCGTTGGCGACCTCCATGTCGGTAAGGAGCGCGACCTGGGTCTGGAACTCGAACAGCGCCTGCAGCGTGCCCTGCGCCACTTCCGGCTGGTAGGGCGTGTAGGCGGTGAGAAACTCGCCGCGCTGGATCAGGTGGTCGAGGCTCGCCGGCACATGATGGCGGTAGATCCCGCCGCCGAGGAAGAACGGCGCGACCGTAGGGCTCAGGTTTTTCGCCGCCAAGCGACGAAACGCCTGCTCGACGCTCATCTCGTCGGCATGGGCGGGAAGTGCCAGCGGGCCATCGAGCCGGGCAGCGGCCGGAACATCAACGAACAGCTCGTCCACACTGCGGACACCGATCGCAGCCAACATGCTGCGGCGGTCCGCCTCAGTCAGCGGCAGATAGCGCATTATTCGAGGGTGCCCAGATAGTCCTGATACGATTTTCCGTCGAGCAGTGCGGCGAGTTCGGCCGGATCGGCGATCGTGATCTTGAAGAACCAGCCCGCACCGCCGGCATCCTCGTTGACGAGGCCGGGACTGTCCGCAAGTCCTTCATTGACCTCGGTCACGATGCCGCTCGCCGGTGCGTAGACCTCGCTCGCGGCTTTGACTGACTCGACGACGCCGGCCTGCTCGCCCTGGCGAACGCTGGCGCCAATCTCCGGCAGTTCGACGAACACGACGTCGCCCAACTGCTTTTGCGCGTAGTCGGTAATGCCGATGGTACCGACCATGCCATCGACGGAAATCCACTCGTGTTCACGCGTGAAGTGAACGCTCATCGGACTACCCCCTTCAAAACGTCAAGGGTTTGAGACGAACTCGGATGCAGACTCACGGCTTGGCGTAACGGTGCGGAACAAACGGCAGCGGCACAACTTCGCCCGGCACCGGCTTGCCGCGCACGAGAGCCGCGACCGGTGTGCCCGGTTGACTTGATTCGGTTGATACATAGCCCATGGCGATCGCTGCTTGCAGCGTCGGCGAAAAACTGCCGCTGGTGATGGTCCCGATGGTCCGGCCGGCAGAATCGACGATGGGAGCGTCGGTGCGGGCTGCGGCACGGCCCTCAAAGCGGATGCCGACCCGCCGCCGCGCCGGTCCTTCGACCAGTTGGCGCAGGATCGTCTTGTCGCCGAGAAAGCCGCCTTCCTCGCGCCGCCGTCGCTGGATCGTCCAGGCGAGACCGGCCTCGATCGGCGTTGTCGTTTCGTCGATCTCGTGCCCGTAGAGGCAGAGCCCGGCTTCGAGCCGCAAGGTATCGCGCGCGCCCAGGCCAGCCGGCATCACTTCCGGCTCATCCAAGAGCATCCGTGCGAGCGCTTCCGCCTGATCGGCGGGAACGGAAATCTCGAAGCCGTCCTCGCCGGTGTAACCCGACCGGCAGACCGCGCACTTGACGTCACCGATGCGCAGGGTCTCGGTGGTCATGAACAGCATCAATTTCGCTGCCGGCGCGAACCGCTTCAACACATCGGCTGCCGCCGGCCCCTGCAGCGCCAGAAGCGCGAGATCGGGCTGCGGCGTCAGCGCCTGGCCTGCAGGGAGATGGGCGGCGATGTGCGCGAAGTCCACGTCCTTGCGCGAGGCATTGACAATCAACCATAGATAGGAGCCGCACTGGACGATCATCAGGTCGTCGATGATTCCGCCTTCGGCATTGGTCAGCACCGAGTAGCGGACCTTGCCAGCCTGCAGCCCGGCGAGATCGGCCACCACGAGCCGCTCCAAAGCCGCGCTGGCCTCGATCGGCAGGCGCGCCTGGCCCATGTGCGAGACATCGAACAGGACCGCCTTGGTGCGTGCGTGGTTATGCTCGGCGATGATGCCCTGGTACTGCACAGGCATCTCGTAACCGGCAAACGGCACCAGCCGGGCGCCCAGTTCGACGTGGAGCGCGTGCAGAGGTGTGCGCCGCAAGGGCGCGGTCATCGGCTCTGACAAGGCTGGCTAACGTCTCCGTGTACGCACGAACCGCGATCGCCGCGCTTGACGGCGCCTTCGATCGGGACGGCTTTGTTGCTCCGACGTGTTTGGGTGCCGAGTTTATCGCGGATCCGCCGCCGGTCAATCACCACAACGGGGCTATCTGCGTACGCCGGTCCGCTGACGGTTATATTGCAGATCTTCCTCGGTCAGCTGCAAGCCGATGAGGACCTCGTGATTGACCGCATCTTCGAGCCGCGTCAACGGGATGTCGATCGTCACCGGCGGATCGTCGTCGCGAAGGGTGAGCTGGCGCTGATTGCCGCTGAAGGGAATGGTGACCGGAAACGACTGCTTGCTGACGATGTCGCCGTCCGGGTCAATGAGGCTGACGAAATACACGTACTCCGCCTTGCGCGACGTATTGGCGGGGCCACGAGTGGTGACGAACACTGGTGCCACCGCGACCACCAGGCGGTCGAAGCTCTTGCCCTTTTTCTCGAACTGACAACCGCTCGCGAGGTCGGCGATCTCGACATCGAAATCGATGTCGAGCGGATCGCGACCGCCGCCCGCGGCGAACCGCGTCATCGTCGCGGCGTCGTTCAAGACGGCGGCGCGCGGGCACGCCGGCGCCCGCTCCGACGAGCCGGCACAGGCCGCGAGGCTCAGCGAGCACAGCGCCAGCACCGGCAATCGCAGCTTATCCTTCCGCATGGCCCGTCCCCGCGTCACAGCGTCGCGTGCGAGCCGTCGCAGAACGGTTTGCTCGCCGTGCGCTTACAGCCGCAGAAGTAGACCGTTCCGGTTTGCTCGGCGACGAGGATGAGCGGTTCCAGGCCCGAGCCCTTGTGGCTGCCGTCACAGAAGGGCTGGGTTTTGCTCATGCCACATGCACACCAAGCATATTTGCGCCCGGCCGTCGTTTCGACCGCAAATGGACCTTTTCGGGCAACCACCGGTTCGGTCATCTGACGTCCATGCTCCGAAAACCCTTATCTGTCCGCGCACCCTTTTCGCTCCGCTTCCGTGTTGGCTTCGCGGAACGCCGCGACTATGGTCGCAAAGCGTGGTTGTGACAAGAGAACCCATGGCCGTCTACACCGAGATCCCCGATGAGGAACTGCATGCGTTTTTGGGCCAGTACGCGATCGGAAGGCTGATTGCCTGCAAGGGGATTGCCGAAGGGATCGAGAACAGCAACTTCCTGCTCGTCACCGAGACCGGAACCTACATCCTCACGCTTTACGAAAAGCGGGTCAAACCGGCCGATCTGCCGTTCTTTCTGGCACTGATGGACCACCTGGCAGCACGCGGGATCCCGTGCCCGACCCCGGTGCACGGGGTCGACGGCCGGGCCTTGCGCAGCGTTGCCGGGCGTATGGCAGCGATCGTCACGTTTCTATCCGGGCTGTGGCCACGCCGGCCGACCGTCCTCCACTGTCAGGAACTCGGCGCGGCGATGGCGCGCATGCACGAAGCCGGCCGCGATTTCCCGCTTGAGCGCGCGAACGATCTTTCGGTCACTGGCTGGCGGCCGCTGCTGCAGGCAAGCTGCCGTAAACGCGGCAGCATTGCGGACGACCTGCGCTTCGAGCTTGAGCACGAGCTTAAGCTCCTGGAGCGGGATTGGCCTTCCGCCCTACCCAAGGGCGTGATCCACGCCGACCTGTTTCCCGACAACGTGTTCTATGAGGGTGAGCGGCTCTCGGGGCTGATCGACTTCTATTTCGCGTGCACTGACTTCTTTGCCTACGACCTTGCGGTGGCGCTCAATGCCTGGTGTTTCGAAACCGACGGCAGCTTCAACGTCACCAAGGCGCGGCGGCTGTTCAGCGGCTACCGCAGCGAGCGCAGCCTGGCACCGGCAGAAATTGAGGCCTTGCCGCTGCTGGCACGCGGCGCGGCGATGCGTTTCCTGCTGACACGCCTCTACGACTGGCTATACGCACCCAAGAACGCGCTGGCGACGCCAAAGAACCCGATGGAATACGTGCAGAAAATGCGCTTTCACCGCGGCATTCGTGACGTGCGCTCTTATGGTCTCGACTGAGCGATGAGCAGCGGCGAGCCTGCCCGGAGCGACGACGCGGTCGAGATGTTCTCGGACGGCGCCTGCCTCGGCAATCCCGGCCCCGGCGGCTGGGCCGTGATCCTGCGCTGGCGCGGTGCCGAGAAGGCGCTCTCCGGCGGCGAGCCGGCGACGACCAACAACCGCATGGAGCTGACGGCGGCGATCGAGGGCCTGGCCGCGCTTAAACGCAGCACGACCGTTCGCTTTTACACCGACAGCCTCTATGTGCGCGACGGCATCACCCGCTGGATCAAAGGCTGGAGGCGCAACGGCTGGCGCACGGCGGACAAGAAGCCGGTCAAGAATGTCGATCTGTGGACGCGTCTGGACGAGTTGATCGCCCAGCACCGGATTGACTGGAACTGGGTCCGCGGCCACAGCGGCCACCCGGAAAACGAGCGCGCCGATGCTCTCGCCCGTGCCGCGGCCGAGGCGGCTCGCGCCGATGCGAGACGTGAGCGCGGCGACTGAGCGCGGACATGACACTCTGATGCCGATCGGCGCGCGAGCGCTCCCCCGCATTGGCGGAGGAGCCTGCGCCTCATTCGGGAACCGCAGCCGCGCTTGATCCGGCTACAGGCTCTTCAGCATCTCCTCGGCACTGGTCTTGCCGAAAGCTCCCGGCGGATCGATGTTGAGCTGGGTGACGACGCCGTCCTTGAGCAGCATCGAGAAGCGCTGGCAGCGCAGACCCAGCCCCTTGCCGGTCAGATCGAACTCCAGCCCGGCGGCGCGGGTCAGGGCTGCATCACCATCGGCGACCATGTCGACCTTGCCTTCGGCGTGTTGGTCCTTGCCCCAGGCGTGCATCACGAACACGTCGTTGACGGCGGTGCAGACGATCGCATCAACGCCCTTGGCCTTGATCGCGTCGGCCTCACTGACGAAGCCGGGCAGATGCGCTTCCGAGCATTTCGGCGTAAACGCGCCCGGCACGCCGAACAGGGCCACCGTCTTGCCCTTGAAGAGATCGTCGGTGCTGACCGCTTCCGGACCGTTGGCGCCCCAGCGCATCAGCTTCACCGACGGCATCCGGTCGCCGACCTTGATTGTCATGGATCTTCTCCCTTTCCCCTAAACCCTTGGTTCGCCGGCCCCGCGCCGGAGCAACCCTGCGCTTCGACATAGGCGCTCGCGCCGCCAAATGCAAAGCTATCGCAACTGCGGCGGTCGACACTATCCCGGACCGGATCGCGGCATCGTCGCCCGCGGCTGCGCAGCCGCGCGGGCAATCAGCGCCAGGATCGCTTGTTCGCTCAACAGCTCCGGCAGCGCCTCACCGGCCGGCAGCCCGGGCCCGAACACGGCATCGAAGGGAATGCCGTAGCGCTGAAAGCCGGCGAGGAAATCGGCGATCGCCGGATCGGGGCGGGTCCAGTCGCCGCGCATGGCGACGACGTCGGCGGCCCGAAGCCGCGCCTGCACCGCCGGCCGGTCGAGCACGAGCGACTCGTTGACTTTGCAGGTAATGCACCACGCGGCAGTGATATTGACGTAGACCACCCGGCCACGCGTGACCTCGGCCGAGATCCGCGCCGGATCGAATGCAGCCCACAGCCCGGCCGGCGCCGGCGGTTGCGGCACCTTCGGTATCAGCAAGCCGGCGCCGATGGCCGCAGCGATGCCGAGGCCCACCGCCGCCACGCGGACCGCTGCCGCCATGCGGACAGCAAGATGCCGCCGCACGGCCACGAGCCCTGCGACAAGGACGAGCATGCCGGCAAGGCCGAGCGCGATCGTGCCGCCGCTCACGTCCGCCAGCACCCGCAACAGCCACAGCGCGGTTGCCGCCAAGAGGAGGCCCAGAGCGCGCCGCAGCGTCAGCATCCAGCGGCCGGGCCGCGGCAACCGGGTCGCGAGCGCGGGCACCGCGGCGACGGCGAGATACGGCAGGGCGAGGCCGAGGCCGAGCGCTGCGAACACGGCGACGATGGCGCCCGATCCTTGCGTAAAGGCGAAGCCCAGCGCCGAACCCACGAACGGCGCCGAGCATGGCGTTGCCAACAGCGTTGCCAGCGCGCCGCCGAGGAATTGCCCGCGCAGACCTGGAACGTGGCCTGGAACGTGGCTCGAACGGGCGCCGGCGTCGGCGATCACGCCCGGCAGTGGCAGCTCGAACAGGCCCCAAAGGTTGCAGGCGAACAGCGTCAGCACCAACGCCATGCCGGCCAGGAACAGCGGGCTCTGGAACTGAAGGCCCCAGCCCACCGTGGCGCCCATCGCCTGCAGCACCAGGACGCCGGCTGCGAGCGCGAGGAAGGCCGCAAGGATGCCGGCCGCTGATGCGAGAAAGCCGAGCCGAACCTGGCGCCGGCTGCCGCCGCCATGACCCATCACGCTCAACAGCTTGATGGAGAGCACCGGCAGCACGCACGGCATCAGATTGAGGATCAGGCCGCCCAGGACGGCGACCGCCAGCATCGCTGCGAGACCGCGGCGGCCGCCGGACGAGCCTTCGCGGTCAGCGGGTTGCGGCGGTTGTCCAGTGCTGATGGTAAGGGCCTGCTCGGCCGCGCTGGCGCCGTCGACGAGGGTGACCGTAAGCGGCGCACCCACCACGCGCGCGGCAGCCTCCGCGCCTTCAATGGGGAGACCGGCAATGGCGACGCGCAGGATTGCTCGATGGCCGCCTTCGGCCAGCGTCACCTGCGGTGCAGCGAAGGCGAGTTCGGCCGGCCCCTCGATGAAGGCGTCGGGCGCACTGAACGGCGCGCGCGCACTGGCCTCGAGCTGGAGAACAGCCTTGCCGTCGGCCCAATCGATGAAGGCCCGATCGATCCGCGCTGCACCGGCCTCGCCGCTCACCGGCACCCGCGCCAGGGCATCTGCGATTGCAGCCGCATGAGCGCTTTCGCCAGCGGCGCCGGCCGGCACAGCAAGGGCGAGATCGACCGTGTACGGCACGCACAGCTGCTCGCAGGTGAGGAAGTCGACCCTGGCCTGCAGCATTACCGGCTCACCGGGGCGCTCAAGCGTCGCTGCGATCGGCAGCACGATGGGCGTGTCGTAGCCGACGGTCTCGAAGCCGAGGACGGTGAAGCGTTGCGGTGCCGGCCAGCGGATCGCAGCATCGGCCAAGTTCTGCGAGCCGCTCCAGTCGATCTGCGGCGGATAGCCGGCGTCACCGGGCGTGCGCCAGTAGATCTTCCATCCCTTGTGCAGGTGGAATTCGAGGCCGAGGCTCAACTGCGTGCTGTCGCCGGTCGTGAGGCCAGCACTTATCAGGCGCACCCGGCCGTGCTCGGTCACCGCCCAGGCTGAGGCGGCGTCTGTGGCTGCTGCCGGTGCCAGGGCGCTGCCGATGAGAAGCCCCGCCGCCGCGAGGATGAGCGTGCACAGGCCCCGTGCCATGGCGGCGCGGACGCGCGCGGCACCGCCACGGACGTGGACAATGCCGGCCGCTGTTGTGGTAAACTGTGCCAAGGAGAGGACGAGAAACCGATGCCACGCCCGTTGCCGACGGAGACTTCCCTGGTCGGACAGTTGCTGGTTGCCATGCCCGGAATGAGCGATCCTCGCTTCGCGCGGACGGTCATCTACATGTGCGCGCACAGCGCCGAGGGAGCGATGGGGCTGGTTGTCAACCGGGCGTTTGAGCAGATCTCGCTGGCCGAACTGCTGCAGCAGCTGGAGATCGACGCGACGGCAGTTGACGACAAGGTAGCCGTCAACTTCGGTGGTCCGGTCGAAACAGGGCGGGGCTTCGTTCTGCATTCGCCCGATTATATGCGCGAGGGCACGCTCGTTGTCACGGAGGGCGTCTCGCTGACCGCGACCATCGATATCTTGAAGGCGATCGCATCCGGCAGCGGACCGCGCCGGCACCTTCTGGCGCTGGGCTACGCCGGCTGGGGACCCGGCCAGCTCGACTCCGAAATCCTGGCCAACGGCTGGCTGCATGTCGATGCGGACGAGGAACTCGTGTTCGGCCCCGCGCTCGACCAGAAATGGGACCGGGCGATGGCCAAGCTTGGCATCAATCCGATGCTATTGTCGGACGCGGCCGGCCACGCGTGACGCCTCAGCCCCGGCAGCCGCGCGCCCGGCGATGATACGGGCAGAGGGATCGGCAATCGCGGCACAGGGCCGCGCCGCGGCGTGCCACCGTGCTTGAAGCGTTCTTCATTCGCTCCGTCATCGCCGGCATCGGCGTCGCGCTCGTCGCCGGGCCGCTGGGGTGTTTCATCGTTTGGCGGCGAATGGCTTACTTTGGCGACGCGATGGCGCACTCGGCGCTGCTTGGTGTTGCACTGGGTTTCCTTCTCGATATCGAGCCGGCGGTCGGTATCATCGCCGTCGCCAGCCTCATCGCGCTGTCGCTGGCGGCGCTGCAGCGGCGCGGCGCTCTTGCCGTCGACACGCTGTTGGGCATCTTCGCCCATGCCGCGTTGTCGCTGGGGCTGGTCGTGCTCGGCTTGATGGTGTGGTTGCGCCTCGACCTGATGGCGTATCTGTTTGGCGATATCCTCGCCGTCACCTGGGCCGAGGTCGCCTGGATCTACGTCGGTGGCGCCTGCGTGCTGGCGGTGCTGGCGCTGATCTGGCGACCGCTCTTGGCTGCCACGGTGCATGCGGACTTGGCGCAGGCCGAGGGGGTGCCGGTGGTCGCCGTGCAAACCGCATTCATGCTGCTGATCGCGCTCATCATCGCGCTCGCGATCAAGCTCGTCGGCGTGCTGCTGATCACCTCGCTCCTCATCATCCCAGCCGCCACCGCGCGCCGGTTTGCCCGCACGCCGGAGCAGATGGCGGCGGGCGCCGGCCTCATCGGTGCCGCAGCCGTGGTCGCGGGCCTTGTGGCCTCGCTCAACTGGGACATCGCGTCCGGCCCCGCGATCGTCGTTGCGGCGAGCGCGGCTTTCGCGGCGAGCCTGCTGGTGCCGGTGCAAAGCGCACGCTGATGTTACAGCGATAAGACAAAGCGTTTAAGTTTTTCTGACATATCGATTTAAGACGTGCCGCCGCTATCTTGGGCGCTGTAATATCGGCGACCTTGGAAGCACGGACGCTGTTATATTGAGAGATGTGGATTTAGAGAACCTTGAACGCCTTCGCCGCGCCGCCATTTCGCTATCGTTCTATTTGGATATCGGATATTCATTTGGGCACGCGAGGCTGTAACGCGGCCTTGCTCCTGGATTTCCTTCGTTCGACCGATTCGGACTATCTCTATCTCGTCGGCGACATCATCGATTTTTGGCGCCTGCGCAAAGCGTGGTACTGGCGCCAGGACCATAACGACGTCATCCAGAAGATTCTCCGCAAGGCGCGCAAAGGGACGCGCGTCATCTACATCCCCGGCAATCACGACGAGTGGTTCCGCGACATGACGCCGCGCCGGTTCGGACGCGTCGCCGTGCTGCGCGAGGCGACGCACACGATGCTCGATGGTCGCCGCTTCCTCGTCATGCATGGCGACCACTTCGATGGCGTGGTCAAGTATGCCAAGTGGCTGGCCTACATCGGCGACAATGCCTACCAGATGGCGCTGAACCTCAACACTTGGTTCAACCTGGTTCGGCGCCGGCTCGGCTTCTCGTACTGGTCGCTCTCGGCCTACCTCAAGCACAAGGTCAAGAACGCGGTCGAGCACATCTGCAACTTCGAGAAGGCACTCGCCGACGAGGCGCGCCGGCGCAACCTGCAGGGCGTCATCTGCGGCCACATCCACACCGCTGAGATTCGCCAGCTCGACGGCATCGTCTATTGCAACGACGGCGACTGGGTCGAGAGCTGCACGGCGCTGGTCGAGCATCTGGACGGCCGGCTGGAGATCCTGCACTGGGCCGAAAGGGGACGCGCGGGCCCCAGCGTTCAGTTGCAGCCCGAAGCCGAGCCCTTTCGCATGGACACAGCGGACACCAAGAGCGTCAGCGCGGAGCGTGAATGCGTCTCCTGATCGTGTCCGACGCCTGGTTCCCGCAGGTGAACGGCGTCGTGCGGACGCTCGACACCTTGCGTAAGACATTGATTGCGGACGGCCACACCGTTGCCATCTTGGCGCCGGATCAGTTCCGCACCCTGCCGTGCCCATCCTATCCGGAGATCCGCTTGGCACTTGCAACCGCCGGCGCCGTCGGCCGTCGCATCGCCGCCTTCCAGCCGGCTGCGATCCACATTGCGACGGAGGGGCCGCTTGGCACGCGTGCGCGCCGCTGGTGCCTCAGGCACGGCCACCCGTTCACGACGTCACTACACACGCGCTTTCCCGAATACCTCTATGCCCGTTGGCGGGTGCCGATACGTTGGACCTACGCGTGGATGCGGCGTTTCCACAGCGCTGCTCTGCGGACGATGGTGGCAACGTCGTCCCTGGAAGACGATCTCAAGGCGCGCGGCTTCCCCAACCTGGTGCGCTGGAGCCGGGGCGTCGATACCACCTTGTTCCGTCCACGCGACAAGGGCTTTATCGATGCGCCGCGCCCGGTCAGCCTCTACGTCGGCCGGGTGGCGGTCGAGAAGAGCATCGAGGATTTTCTGAAGCTCGATCTGCCGGGTACCAAGGTCGTGGTCGGCGACGGCCCGCAACTGTCCATGCTGCGCGCACGGTATCCGGCCGTTCGCTTTGTCGGCATGAAGCAGGGCGAGGAGCTGGCCTGCTATTACGCCGCTGCCGACGTGTTCGTCTTCCCGAGCCGCACCGATACGTTCGGCCTCGTTCTGCTGGAGGCGCTGGCGTCGGGTGTCCCAGTCGCGGCCTACCCGGTGCCGGGGCCGCTTGATGTCCTGGGTACGTCAGGTGCGGGTGTGCTGGCCGATGATCTGGGTGCGGCCGTGCGCGCAGCGCTCGCCATCCCGGCCGAGCGCTGCCGCACACACGCCGAACGCTATGCCTGGTCCACCAGTGCCCAGCAGTTCGTAAGCAATCTCGGCGTCCGTCCCGATGAAACAGACGCTAATAGCGGTACTGGTCCGACTTGTACGGCCCCTGCACCGGCACGCCGATGTAGGCGGCTTGTTCGGGCCGAAGCGCGGTAAGCTTCATATTGAGTTTGGCCAGGTGCAGCCGGGCGACTTTCTCGTCCAGGTGCTTCGGCAGCACGTAGACGTCGTTCTGGTACTGGCCAACCTTGGTCCACAGCTCGATCTGTGCCAGCACCTGGTTGGTGAAGCTCGCCGACATCACGAAGCTTGGATGGCCGGTGGCGTTGCCGAGGTTGAGCAGGCGTCCCTCCGACAGCAAGATCATGCGCTTGCCGTCAGGGAAGACGATCATGTCGACCTGCGGCTTGATGTTGGTCCAGGCGAAGTTCTTCAGGTGCGCGACCTGAATTTCGTTGTCGAAGTGGCCGATGTTGCCGACGATTGCCATGTCCTTGAACTTGCGCATGTCATCGAGCGTCACGACGTCCCGGTTGCCGGTCGCGGTAATGATGATGTCGGCGCTGGGCGCAGCATCGTCGAGGGTCACCACTTCGAAGCCGTCCATCACCGCCTGCAGGGCGCAGATGGGATCGACCTCGGTCACCTGCACCAGCGCGCCGGCGCCGCGCAGCGACTGGGCCGACCCCTTGCCGACGTCGCCGTAGCCGCACACCACCGCCTTCTTGCCGGCGAGCATGACGTCGGTCGCGCGGCGGATGCCGTCGACCAGGCTCTCGCGGCAGCCGTACTTGTTGTCGAACTTGGACTTGGTCACCGAGTCATTGACGTTGAAGGCGGGAAACGGCAGCCGGCCCTGTTGCTTTAGCTCGTAGAGGCGGTGGACACCTGTCGTCGTCTCCTCCGACACGCCACGGATGTTGCCCCTGACCGTGGTGAACCAGCCCGGTGACGCGGCCATGCGCTTCTTGATCTGCGCAAAGAGGATCTCTTCCTCTTCACTGCCGGGATTGCTCAACACGTCCTCGCCGGCCTCGGCGCGGCTGCCGAGAAGGATGTACAGCGTCGCATCACCGCCGTCGTCGAGGATCATGTTGGCGGTCTCGCCGTCCGGCCAGTGAAAGATGCGGTCGGTGTAGGTCCAGTACTCCTCCAGCGACTCGCCCTTGACGGCAAAAACGGAAGTGCCGCGGGCGGCGATGGCGGCCGCCGCATGGTCCTGCGTCGAAAAGATATTGCAGGACGCCCAGCGGACATCGGCGCCCAGAGCCTGCAGCGTTTCGATCAGCACCGCGGTCTGGATGGTCATGTGCAGGGAGCCGGCAATCCGTGCGCCGCGCAGCGGCCGTTGCGGCCCGAACTCCTCACGGCAAGCCATCAAGCCCGGCATCTCGGTCTCGGCGATCTCGATCTCCTTGCGGCCCCACTCGGCGAGGGCGAAATCCTTCACCACGCAGTCGGTGGCCGGTTCGACGGCAGGCTTAGCGGATGCGGTCATGACCCTGATGTTCCTTGAAGACAAGACGTTGCAGGCGGGATCAAAGCGGTACGAAGGGGAGGACGGTGGTTCAGCGATTGTCGGCGCAATCGAGAAGCAAGCCGGAGTTGGCGGGGCCGTGCGATCGTTTGCCGGCGCAACGCGCCGGTGCGGGCACAAGCCCTCAAGCGGCACTTATACCGCGTGCGAAGGGCCGCGTCGAGTCTCGCACACCGATTACCCCGTATGGGTTAGCCGGGAATTGGCGCGCGCTGCCATCCGCCGCCTGATAACCCCCCCCGAGGCGGTACCTATCAGCCAATGACCGTCACTGTACACACTGTACAACCGCAGCAGAGTCGCGTGGGGGCGGTCGCTGGGGTTAGAGGACCTTGTTTCACTTACGGACACCGATGAACCGGCTCAAAAATAATGGATGTTACGGTAAAGATTGCCGTTACAACGCACAGCTTATGATGCTTTCTGATCCAGGAACATTCCGGCGTATCCTTTGCTGGGCGTGCCAAAGGTCTGCTCAAGTATTAATTGGCAGATGCGCATGCCCGGATCGAGCCCGATGCAATGGGGGCCGAAATTAAAAATCTCTAACTGAATAGGGCCACGAAACCCAGCGTGAATAGTTGGCGCCGTACAGTGTACGCCTATTCCGATCCGGGCCATGCTACTCTTACCTTCAACCCGGGCAGCAATACGCGAATTCTGAGGGAGATCAACCTCTTCGCGAGTCCAGGCAAGAATAAACGCTTGCGGCTTTAGTTCGATTTCTTGTATGTTAACGAGACTTTGAAATTTCTTGATGTTTCCGTAGGAGTATCCAGACCTTCCTGGATGTAAAGTAATCCCGCTCTCAGCTTGCCAGACAGCTGCTTTGTCTCCAAGAGTAAGGTCAACACTCGTAGAACTAAACGCTGACACGTCGGGAACCGGCGCTATTTTTATTTGACTACACTCGAGCGCGATCTGAATCTCTCTGTCGGTAAGAATCATTGCCCCCAACCCCAAGCCGTTACCGCTGAAGGCTGTCTTTGGGAACCCAGATGCGCCAGCTCCCTGACACAGTTTCAGATGGAAGTTCTATCAACACGGCAGATCCGTTGCGAGAAGATACAGGAGCAATCTCCATCATTTTCTCGCGCACAAATGACGTGTGGACGATGACTTCCTCAATATCGCCTGACTCCGTTTTCACGGTAACGTACTTATCCGACGGTCCCGGCCCGCGATCAACCGACTCACACCGAACAAACATCTCATTATCCCCACTTTATCCATAAGAAACATACCCTCATGCGTCTACTGCGCTACGCAACTATGGTATCATAGGGGTATCGTGTCGAGAAAAACCTGGACACCAAATCCGGTTTTCTGGAACCCCTATAGACAACGAGGGAGGGGCTCGAGGAATACCTGCATTAAGTCAAACTCTACTCGGGTCCCACGAAATCCCGCCCGCCCTTGACCGGGTGCGGCCACGGGCCTACATCGGCGGCGGTGCAGGGACCCGTAAGCCACCACCCATTGTCCCCACACCCGGACAGTCTTCACCGGACGTGCCCTGGCGCCGTGAAGGGGATCAAACCCACATGACAAGCGATCGCGAGGCGCACTGGCACGGCACGACCATCCTTTGTGTCCGCAAAGGAGCGCAGGTGGTCATCGCCGGCGATGGCCAGGTGAGCCTCGGCAACACCATCATCAAGGCGAACGCACGCAAGGTACGCCGCTTGGGCGATGGCTCGATCATCGCCGGCTTCGCTGGCGCGACGGCCGATGCATTTACCTTGTTCGAGCGCCTTGAGGGCAAGCTCGAACAGTATCCTGCCCAGCTCAAGCGCGCCTGTGTCGAGCTTGCCAAGGACTGGCGGACCGACCGCTATCTGCGCCGCCTGGAAGCGATGATGGCGGTTGCCGACGCGTCGGCCTCCCTCGTGCTGACGGGCACCGGCGACGTCCTGGAGCCGGAGGACGGCTTGATCGGGATTGGCTCCGGCGGCGCCTACGCGCTCGCCGCGGCACGGGCGATGATGGACCGCGACGACCTCGACGCCGCCGCCATTGCCCGCCGCGCGCTCACAATCGCGGCCGGCATCTGCGTTTTCACCAACACCGAAATCCTCGTCGAGACGCTATGACCAGTTTTACGCCACGCGAGATCGTCTCCGAGCTCGACCGCCACATCATCGGCCAGAACGACGCCAAGCGCGCGGTCGCGATTGCGCTACGCAACCGTTGGCGCCGCCAGCAACTCGACGAGCAGATGCGCGAGGAGGTGTTACCGAAGAACATCCTGATGATCGGCCCGACCGGAGTCGGCAAGACCGAAATTGCGCGCAGGCTCGCCAACTTGGCGCAGGCGCCGTTCATCAAGGTCGAAGCGACCAAGTTTACGGAAGTCGGTTACGTCGGCCGCGACGTCGAGCAGATCATCCGCGATCTCCTCGAGATCGCGGTGCACATGACGCGCGAGCGGATGCGCAAGATGGTGACCGCCAAAGCCGAGCTGGCGGCGGAGGACCGCGTGATTACGGCGCTCGTCGGTGAGGGAGCCAGCACCGATACGCGCGAGAAGTTCCGTCGCATGCTGCGCACAGGCCAGCTCGACGACAAGGAGATCGAGATCAAGGTTGCCGATCAGGCCGGCTTCCAGCTGCCGACCTTCGACATTCCCGGCATGCCGGGCGCGCAAATGGGGATGCTCAACCTCAACGACATGCTGTCGAAGGCGCTGGGCGGCGGCGCCAAGAAGTCGCGCCGATTGACCGTCGCGGAGTCGCATGGCGTGCTGGTCGCCGAGGAGGCCGATCGGCTGCTGGATGAGGAGCGGGTCGTGCGCGAGGCGATCGAGGCGGTGGAGAACAACGGCATCGTCTTCATCGACGAGATCGACAAGATCACCCAGCGCTCCGAGCGCGTGGGCGGTGATGTCAGCCGCGAGGGCGTGCAGCGCGACCTGTTACCGCTGATCGAAGGCACGATCGTGCCGACCAAGCGCGGCAACGTGCGCACCGACCATGTGCTGTTCATCGCGTCGGGCGCGTTCCACATCGCCAAGCCGTCCGACATGCTGCCCGAACTGCAGGGCCGGCTGCCGATCAGGGTCGAGCTGAAGGCGCTCACCCGCGACGACTTCGTGCGCATCCTGACCGAGCCGGAGGCGAGCCTGATCAAGCAGTACAAGGCGCTGATGGCGACCGAGGGCGTTGAAATCGACATCACACCGGATGCGATCGAGGAGATCGCGACGCTCTCAGCCGAGATCAACGCCGGTGTCGAGAACATCGGCGCCAGGCGGCTGCAGACGGTGATGGAGAAGCTGGTCGAGGAGATCAGCTTCACCGCCTCGGAGCGGTCCGGCGAGACGATCGCGATCTCGGCCGCAGACGTCCGTGCGCGGGTCGGCGTGCTGGCGAAAAGCGCCGACCTCGCGAAGTTTATATTGTAACCAGCTCGAACGACCCATCCACTGCACACGCGCGCTTGTCACGGCCCATGCGATGACGGAACCCACCGTGTGCACCATCGCCTTAGCACGCCCTTCGGGATGGGTTCTCGCTGCGAATCGTGTTTCGCGTGTAGCGAGGCGTGTGCTCTTTCAGTTTCTCCTAAGTGATTCGAACCGCAAATGAACTCCTTGACTCTTGAGAAGTTTTGATTCTGCTGCTACTGCTGCTTCACCATGTGAAAAATCGGTTCGTCCGCCGGGTGCGATTCGGTCGAGCGCTACGCCAATCAGAATGAGGCAGGGGTGGAATGGATTTCGTGTTAGTCCTGAAGGCTGTCGGCATATTTGTCTCAGCCATTCTCATGGTCACGTTCTTCGTCCTCGCTTTCAAGCTGTTTCGGGCAGACCGGGGCGAGTACGAACGCAACCGAGCCCGATCCGGGAAGTTCTGGGACCCGGTGCGCGGTGCGGTAAAATCCAGCCACGGCGACGTTCGGGATTTTCGCGTTCGCGCGGGCTTGGCTGTTGACACGCGAACGAATACCTGGGTTGAGCAGGGCGTATTATCCGATGAAGCCATCGACGCCGTGCTTAAACGCGGATCGGGCTCTCGATAAACCCGCAGACCGATAGGCCTGCGGCACCGTTTTAGGGGGCGATCGATTAGCGCAGCTTCTCCCGTCCGAACCTACCGAGGGTGGGTTCCCACTGTTTCGGGGCGCCTGTCGTTTGGAACGATCGGTGCCGCACCAGGCAACGACAACGTGGAGACCGCTAATATCTCGATCGGCGGCCAGCGCCTTATCATCTGTTTTCAGAAGCGTGACACCTCGGATGTTCTGCTGCCGCGTAAGTCGGTAACAGGCCCCCTACTCTTGGAGCTTCAAGGACGAATGTGGTTCGTCTGCATTGCGCGTTCAGAAGACCTCTCTGGCATCCCCCAAGAAAACCTGGCAGGAAGGATATTTATCGTTAGCGACAACAAGCGTTGGCGAAAAGAAGCCAGCGCCATTTTAAAGAACGCTCAAAAGACTATGCGGAAGAGAGACTTGTCCGCAGAAGATTTTAGCGGCAAGGACCTGTCTTTATTAGCTAATACAGCAACAGAAATTGCGACGGTGTCTAGTTTTTGGGTTGAGTTTTGCATGCACAGAAATGGAGAGACGAATATTCGTCTGGATACGGCAGCGCAGTTTTATGCAAACGCGACGCATATTGCGGCCAGTGCCGACAAGAACCATTTTCACGATCTTCTTTGTCGCCAAACTTTCTACTTTCCTAAAGATATCTGCCATCGGCACCAGCACCATAGTCCCAAGACTGATACGCTTGCCGATCTCTATGTTTCCTCTAACGATATCGCATGGCGGAGGGAAGTACTATACGCCTTGTATCGCAAAATAATTCACTTCAAACGAAATCGTACGGAAGATGCTGTTTTTGACTCTAAGGATATGCTTGCGTATGCACAAGCGTTCCAATCCATATGCAGAAAAAGTGGTCAACACCATCAACTTCCCGATTTTGACGGCCACTCGCTAGAGTGCTCACTTGAGGCAGCTCATAAGGACCTCACCCACAAGCGGGAAACTCGGCGCGACCACCGCAGCCTATTCTTGGGATTTGTTTTCAGTACGTTAGGTATTTTCTTGACGATCATATCGCTCTTGCAAATCACCGATGCCGAGATAAAGGCACCGAATCAGTCTCTGGTAGCAATAGCAACAACGTTTCTGCAGTATCCGATAACATTTCTAGTTTTGTTTTCTGCAGGTGCACTATTGTTATGGTGTCACCCGTGGTACTCCCCAGTGTTTATTGACGTTGTCAGATTCCTGCAGCCTCTGGGTCAATTCTGGGCGGCTTTCGTGTGCTTCGTTTTCGCTCTCTCCTTTGGTACCATCCTTCTTGCATTGCTATTGATCTAAACTCATCCGAATTCGTTACGGCCGCAGACGTCCGTGCGCGGGTCGGCGTGCTGGCGAAAAGCGCCGACCTCGCGAAGTTCATTCTTTAAGGCGCCGGCGGGGTTACGAGACCGGCGCGCCGCCCGGTGTCTACTTCATAGGGCAGGTGTTGAGGCCGAGCAAACGATAGGCCGGACACCAGCCGATCAGCGCGGTGGCGAGCGGAATGATGCCGATCCAGCCCCACGGCGTTTGCGGGCCGACGAAAACCAGAGCGATCAAGACCACGCCTGCGATGATGCGCACAGCCCGGTCGATGGTGCCGACATTCTTGCCCATGGCTCCCTTTCCTTGCACGTTATATGAGGTAACGTGAATATAGAGCGCCCGAGGCGCGGCGTCAAATCTCGTCCATGCGCGGCCGGAGCCGGCGCAAAAGGATGAGCAGGGCGCCTTCGCCGCCCAGGGCCGGAGGGGCATGGCAGAAGCCAAGGATGCGCGCCACCAGTGGCGGCTCGTTCAGCCAGCGCGGCACGGCGGTCTTGAGCACACCGATCGCACCCTCGGTGCCGTAGCCCTTGCCGGTGATGACAAGCACGCAGCGCTTGCCGTCCGCCTGGGCACGGACAACGAAGGGACTAAGCATCCGATGCGCTGCTGCCTGCGTCATGCCATGCAGGTCGATCGTGGCCTGCGGCGGGATGCGGCCCCGCCTCAGGTTGGCGAGCGTCCGGCGGTCAAGGCCGGGCGCGATACCGGGTGCCTTCTGTTCCGCCACCACCACCGCAGGGACGGCCGGCGCCTTCGGCCGGGGCGGCAGCTGTGGCGCCGGCGCGACGGGCTGTAACGGCTGCAACGCCTGCGGCCGTGCGCTGCTGCCGAGCCGGCGCACGTCGCGGGTATAGCGCTGCCAGGCCGAGAGGTCGTCGGCATCCGCGCCCCGATGACCCTGACGGTCGCCCTTCAATCAGGCCTCCGCGAGCAGGAGAATGTGCAACAGACGTGGGCCGTGCGCGCCCAGCAGCAACGTCTGCTCGATGTCGGCGGTGCGCGACGGCCCGGTGATCCAATTGACCACCCGCGGCATCACGCCCGCGCCCAGCGCCGTCCGCAGGTTTGCCCATGCATCCTCGTAGGCGCCGACGATCGCTTGCTCCGGCAGGATGACGATGTGCATCTCTGGCAGGAAATTCAGCGTCGCCGGGCTTGAAGGGCTAGAGAGAAGCATCACCGTTCCGGTCTCAGCGATGCCGGCGAAGGCTACGGCAAGACTGGCGCGGTCGCCGTCGACAGCTTTGCCGGTCGCCACCGCGAGGTCGGCCGGCCACGCGAGTGACGCCAGCCGCGCATCGTCCACCATCCGCAACCGCGGCGGCAGTCTGGCCGCTGAAAGCGTTTCCGCGACCGCCGCCGGTACTGCACTCCAGCCGGCCAAGCGCCCGGTGGTCGCGTTCACCCGTTCCGCCTCGGCGATGAACTGGGCGATCCGGTCGTTCTCGCGCCCACGCGCCGGGATCAGGTTGGCGCTGGGTGCGGCACAGCGCTGCAGCACGCGCCGGCGCTGCTCTTCCGAAGGCGCACCGCGCCCAAGTGCGCCCTGGATCCGCGCCAGCATTGCCGCCCGCGCCGGGTCCGCCGCCGCCGTCATTGCCGTGCTCCGTTTCGTTCAGTCCACAGGGCCTGGAAGGTCCGGCCCGCAGGCGCCGGCAGATCGCGAACTGCGGTCCAACCGGAAGCTCCCGGCAACCGGCGAAAACGGCCGTGACGGCGGCCGAGCAGACCCAGAATGCGGACGCCTAGTCCGGTTGCGAGGCGATAGAGCCACGGCCGGCCGGCGACGAACGCCCACGCGGCGAGACCCGCCCGCATCGGCTTCGGCCCGCCACCGCTCGCGAACGCATCCCGGCGCAGCTGCCGAAGCATGCGCGGCAGGGGGATGCGCATCGGGCACACTTCCTCACAGCGGCCGCAGAGCGTGGACGCATTCGGCAAATCGCTGGTGCCGGCAAGGCCGATCAGGTTCGGTGTCAGCACCGAGCCCATCGGCCCCGGATAGACCCAGCCATAGGCGTGCCCGCCGACGGCGCTGTAGACCGGGCAGTGGTTGAGGCAGGCGCCGCAGCGAATGCAGCGCAGCATCTCGGCGAACGGTCCGCCCAACATCCGGCTGCGGCCATTGTCGAGCAGGATGACATGAAAGGCCGCCGGGCCGTCGAGGTCATCGCCGCGCTTCGGCCCCGTCGTGAAGGTCGTATAGACGGAAAGCTCCTGCCCAGTTGCCGAGCGAGCCAAGAGGCGCAGGACGGTCGCCGCGTCTTCCAGCGTCGGCACGACCTTTTCGATCGAGGCAATGACGATCTGCATCCGCGGCAGCGTCTGCGTTAAGTCCGCGTTGCCTTCGTTGGTGACCAGCACCGTGCTGCCGGTCTCAGCGATCAGCATGTTGGCGCCGGTAATGCCGACATCGGCCGTCAGGAACGCCTGGCGCAGGATCGCGCGCGCCTCGTCCAGCATCGCCTGCGGTTCGCTCAAGGGGCGCTCCGCCGGCAGATCGCGGTGATGGGCGCGGAAGCTCTCGGCTACCTGCTCCTTCGAGAGGTGTACCGCCGGCACGATAATATGGCTCGGCGCCTCGTCGCGCAGCTGGATGATGTACTCGCCGAGATCGGTCTCGATCGGCGTGAAGCCGGCCGCGGCCAGGGCTTCGTTGATGGCGATCTCCTCGCCGATCATCGATTTGGCCTTGGTGATTGTCTTTGCGCCGGCCTCGCGGCAGAGGTCGATCACCGTCTGCCGGGCGGCGGCTGCGTCTTCGCACCAATGCACGTGGCCGCCGGCAGCGACGACCTTGGCCTCGAACTGTTCAAGATAGATGTCGAGGTTGGCGAGCGCCGCGTCCTTGATCGCCTTGCCGGCGTCACGGAGCGCATCGAATTCAGGCAGCCGGTCGATCGCGGCCCGCCGCTTGACCGGAAAGCCACCCTGGAAGCGGGCCAGCGCCGCCTGCAACGGTTCATCGGCGAGTGCCGCACGGGCATTGGCGGTAAAGGTATGCGCCTTGGACTGCATGGCGTCCCCTCTCGCTCCTCCTCCCTAAAAAGCCCCGGCGCGGGTTCATTGCCCTTCAAGACGCCTTAAGGCTTTCCGTCACTCTCCCCAATCGCCGGCGCGTCGTCCGCCGACCCGGCCAGGACCTCCGCCACGTGGCGCACCTCAACCGCAAGGCCGCGGCGCTGCAGCCGGCCGGCGATGTTCATGAGGCACCCCATATCGCCACCCAGCACCAGCTTGGCGCCGCTGGCGGCGATGTCGTCCACCTTGGCATCGACCATCTTGGCCGAAATGTCCGTGTACTTGACGCAGAACAGGCCGCCAAACCCACAGCAGGTTTCCGCTGAGGGGATTTCGGTGAGGCTCAAGCCCTCGAGCTTGGACAAGAGATAGCGCGGCTGCGCCTTGACCCCAAGTTCGCGCAGGCCGGAGCAGGAGTCGTGGTAGGTCGCGGCGACGGGATACGTTCCAGCGGCGGGCTTTTGCCGCAGCACATCGACGAGAAAGCTGGTGAGCTCGTAGGTCTTAGCGGCGAGTGCAGCAACGGCGGCGGCTTGCGCCGGCTCATCGGCGAACAGCTCGGGATAGTGGGTCTTGATCATGCCGGCGCACGAGCCCGAAGGCGCGACCACGTAATCAACATCGCGAAACGCGTCGATCACCTGGCGGGCGACGGCCTTGGCTTCAGCAGAAGCGCCGGAATTGAACGCCGGCTGGCCGCAGCAGGTCTGCTGCGCCGGCACCACCACCCGGCAGCCGGCATTTTCCAGCAGCTTGACGGCGGCGAAACCGACGCTCGGCCGCATCAGATCGACAAGGCAGGTAACGAACAGGCCGACAGTGAGCTGCTCATCATGCATGCGGATGAGAATGACTTGAACCCCCGGCTGAATCAAGGGCCTGTGGCGGCAGGTATCGCTCACGCATGGCATGTCCGGCGCTGAGAACGGATCGTCGCTCCGGTTTTCCAACCTCCCGAAGGAGGGAGCGGTGATGAGACGGACAGGGTGATTCCAGCGCAGTGACGGCTGGCCGCGGACGGCCCTGAAGGCGAACGGCCGGGTGCAGCCTGAACCGCTCCCTCACCGCCCGAAAACCGCTACGAGTTCGAGATGTTCCGACCACAGGAATTGGTCGACCGGTGTGACCGTGCGCAGGGCAAAGCCGCCCTCGCGCAAGATCCGGGCGTCGCGAGCGAAGCTCGCCGGGTTGCAGGAGACGTAAACGACCAGCGGCAGGCGCGAGCGGGCGAGTTCCGTCACCTGCGCCTGAGCGCCCGCCCGCGGCGGGTCGAGGACGACGGCATCGAACCGATCAAGTTCCGCCGGCAGCAGCGGTCGGCGCATGAGATCGCGCACCGCGGTGCTGAGGTGCGGCAGCCCGCGGGCGGCCGTCGCCAGAGCAGCCACCGAGGCCGCATCGGTATCGACCGCGTGCACGCAGGCGCCGACCGCGCAAAGCGGAAAGGTGAAGGTGCCTGAGCCGCAGAACAGGTCCGCCACCGTCGGCGCCGATCCGAGGCCATGCCGGACCGCCGCGACCAGCGCCGCCTCGCCGGCTTCGGTCGCCTGCAGAAATCCGGCCGGCGGCACGGCGACGAACCGGCCTGCGAACAGCGCGCCCACTTGGCCCTGCTGCACGACCGGCTCGGTAACGACCGCGCCGGAGCGCCGCCACGACAGCCGGGCCACATTCGCCTCGGCGGCAAAGCGGGCAAGGCGCTCAAGCGCTGAGTGACCGGGCGCGACGGGCCAGTCCAAGAGCACATCGAGGCCGCCCGTGAACAGCGTTGCCGTCACCTCCGTCGCCTGACCCGGCGCGAGCAGCTCGGTCATCACCTGCCGCAGCGGCGCCAAGACTGCGATAATTTGTGGCGCCAGCACCGGGCACGCCTGCACATCGACGACGGTATGCCCATCGCGAACGTTGAAGCCTGCAACCACATTTTGGCCGCGGAGGCGCCGCACCGCAAATCGTGCCCGGCGTCGTGTGCCGGGCAGCGAAGGGACCAGCGGCACAGGAGCGGTGTCACTGAAGCCGGCCCGGCCGAGCGCGCGCTGAAGCCGCTCCCGCTTCCAGACGGCATAGGCGTCGTCGGCCAGGTGCTGCAGGCTGCAGCCGCCACAGCGGCCAAAATGCGCGCACGGCGGCTCCTGCCGCCCAGGCCCTCCCGCCACCAGGGCCATGCATTCGGCCGCGAAACCGTCACCTTTGGCGCGCAACAACCGGGCGCGGACGCGATCGCCTGGGACGGTAAAGGGGATGTAGAGCCGCCCCTGCGGCGTCTCGGCGATGCCATCGCCGTGGTCGCCGATGCGCTCGACCGTCGCCTCGACCAGGCCTTGCGCAGCCGGCCGCGCCGCCCCAGCCCCTAGAGCCACCGCTTGCGCCGCTTGTAGGATTTCAGGTTCTTGAACGACTTCCGGTCGGCGCCGGCCCCGCCCAGGTAGAATTCCTTGACGTCTTCGTTGGCAACCAGATCGGCCGTGGTGCCGTCGAGGACGATCTTGCCGTTCTCCATGATGTAGCCGTAGTCGGCTGCTTTGAGTGCCATCCGGGCGTTCTGTTCGACCAGCACCATGGTGATGCCGAGTTCCTGGTTCAGCCGTCGAATGATGCCAAACACCTCGTTGACGAGAAGCGGTGACAGGCCCATCGATGGCTCGTCCAAGAGCATGACCTTGGGCCGCGCCATCATCGCCCGGCCGATCGCCAGCATCTGCTGTTCGCCGCCGGAGAGATAGCCGGCAAGCCCGGTGCGCTCCTTGAGCCGCGGAAAGTAGGTGAATACGCGTTCGATGTCCGCGCGAATCTCACTGTCCTTGCGGGTGTAGGCGCCAAGCCGCAGGTTCTCGATCGGCGTCATGTCCTCGACAATGCGCCGGCCCTCCATGACCTGGAAAATGCCGCGCCGCACGATCGCCTCCGGCGCCAAGTGCTTGACCGGTTCGCCATCGAACACAATGTCGCCCCGGGTAACGGCGCCGTTCTCGGTCTTGAGCAGGCCCGAAATGGCCTTCAGCGTCGTCGACTTGCCAGCACCGTTGGCACCCAGGATCGCCACCAGCGAGCCCGGCTGGACCTCCACCGAGACACCGCGCAGCACCAAGATCACGTCGTCGTAAACGACCTCGATGTTGTTGACGGCTAGCAGAGGCGGCTTCTTGTCGGCCAGGAGATCAAGCCGGGTCATCGCACGAACGTCCATCTCCTCGCGTCAAGTGCGCTGACGGTTCGCGGCTCCCCACACGCGCGGGGAGCCGCTTGCATCATCGTTGCACCCGATGACGTTACCAGCCCAGCCACTCTGGCTTGCGCTCGATGTCAATCGCGAACACTTGGGTCATCCCGATGGTGCCGTCCGCAATCAGCTTGGCGATATCGGCGTCTGCCGGGGCGTCCGCCTTCACCTTGCCTTGGTACAGAAGCACCTGCGTGAAGCCGCGATGGTCCTCGGCCGTCCAGTTCCCCTTCGGGCAGACCCCTTCGAGACCGGCCGGCACCCAGTCCTTCTTCTGGTACATGCCCTTCTTGACGTTCGGGCCAGTAATGCCGCCGTTCTTGTCCGCCCACTCCATCGCTTCCTTCATGAAGTAGAACGAGCACACGCCGCGGACGTAGTGCGGCAGCTGGTAAGTAACTGCCGGGTCCGCGTTCTTGGCGATCTCGTGCACGAGCTTGATGCCCGGCACGTCGGCGCCCCAGGGGGCCGAACCCATCACCCAGACGACGCCGTCAGCCGCTTTGCCAGCCGCCTTCATCACGTTCTCGTCGTAGCCCCAGATGTTGGAGAGGAACTGGACGTCGACGCCGACTGTCTCGCAGGACTTGAGCAGCGAGATGTTGGCGCCGGAGGTATTGGCGAGGAAGGCGTAGTTGGCACCCGACTCCTTCAACGTCAGGCACTGCGCCTTGAAGTCGCCTGGCGCCAACGTGTACTGGATCGATGGCAAGACCGTGAAGCCCTGCTCTTTGGCGTACTCCTCACCGGCCTTTTTCGGTGCATTCGGGTAGGGGTGGTTGTCGCCCATGTGCACGTACTTCGGCTGGCCCTTGCCGCCCTTGCGCTGCCAGTCCTCCTTCGCCCAGGCGATCAGCGCGCGCACGCTGTCGGAATAAGACGGCCCCATGATGAAGTTGTAGGGAGCCGCCTTGCTGCCGGCCGGTCCCTTGCCGGTCGGATCGGTCAGGTGCGCTGAATAGGAAGCGGAGAAGAACGGGATCTCGTCGGCGCCGACGAAGCTCACCAACGCCTCGGTATCGGCGGTTCCCCAGCCCTGGATGGCGACAACGCCTTCCTGCTTCCACTGCTTGTAGGTGTTAATGGCGCGCGGCACTTCATAGGAATAGTCGAAGGTCGACAGATCGATCGGCTTGCCGTTGATGCCGCCCTTTGCGTTCAACCACTTCACGGCATCGACCTTGGCTTGGCCGTACGGCTTGCCGACGGTCGCTGTCCGGCCGGTGAAATCGACCAGATTGGCGACCGGAATGCCGTCCGCAGCCGGCGCCGGCTGGCTCAAGGCCAGGGTGGCGGCGGCAGCGGCGGTCACTGCTCCCAGCTTCAGTAACTTCATCGGACGTTCTCCCTCTTCAGTTGCAGGCTGTTCGCCCTTGCTTGCTCGATTGCACTAAAACGAGAATGGGTAGAGCTTCCAATAGGCCTTGATCAGGCGCCAGCGATGGGCGAGGCCGTCCGGCTCGAAGATCAAGAACAAGACGATGGCAAGGCCGATCGCCGCCTCCTTGAGATACGCGAGGCCGTCTGTGACCGCCGGCACGTTGCCCCAGCTGGTCGATTGCAGGGCGCCGATCAGCGCCTCCATGACCTCCGGCAGCAGCACCATGAAGATGGTCCCTAAGAGCGAGCCCATTACGGAGCCCAGGCCGCCGATGATGATCATGGCGAGAAACTGGATCGACAAGAGGATGTCGAAGCCTTCGATCGAGACGTACTGCAGATAGTGGGCAAACAGTGCGCCACCGACGCCGGCGTAAAATGACGATATGCCGAACGAGAGAATGCGGTACTTGGTGAGATTGATGCCCATTACCTCGGCCGAGAGGTAATGATCGCGCACCGCCACCAGGGCGCGGCCGTCGCGCGTGCGCAGCATGTTGCTGGCGAACAGATACATGATCACGACATAGGCGAGGACGACGTAGAAGTACTGACGATCGCCGGCCAGTGTCAGACCGAACAGCGAAAACGGCTCGGCGATCGAGCCGCTTGAGCCGCCCGTGAACCATTCGGCGCGGGCGAAGAAATCCTGCAAGATGAACTGGGAGGCGAGCGTAGCAATGGCGAGGTACAGGCCCTTGATGCGCGCCGCCGGAATGCCGACGATCATGCCGACCGCGGTCGTCAGGATCCCGGCCAAGGGGATGGTGAAGAACACCGGGATGCCAAAGGTGTTGCCGAGCCATGCGCTGGCAAAGGCACCGAAGCCGAAAAAGGCCGAATGGCCAAGCGAGATCTGGCCGGTAAAGCCGACCAGGATATTGAGGCCAAGGGCGGCGATGCCGAGGTAGCCGATCTGGATCAGGAGCGCGATGACGTAGTCGCTGACGGGAGCGACGCCGCCGATCTTGAGCGGCACAAGGGCCAACAAGATGACGCCGGCGATGACGAGATTGCGGCTCAACGGCGTCGCGAACAGTGTCGTGTCGCTCGCGTAGGTGGTCTTGAACTGACCGCAGGGAACGAGGGAGAGTGCCATCGCCTACACCCGCTCGATCTTCGCGGTGCCGAACAGGCCGTAAGGACGGACCATCAAGATCACCACCAGGACATAGAACGGCACCACCTGATAGAGGTTGCCGAGGTGCAGCCATTGGCCATCGACGTACTCGGCCAGATTTTCCAAGAGGCCGATGATCAGCCCGCCAACCACGGCGCCAATGATGGAATCGAGCCCACCCAGGATGACGGCGGGAAATACCTTGATGCCGAAGAACGACAGAGCCGCCGAAACGCCGTTGACGATGCCAACCACCACGCCCGCGAGCGCCGAAACCATGGCCGAGATCGCCCACGACAGCGCGAACATCTGCTTGACCGAGATGCCGAGGCTCTGCGCGACCTGCTGATCGAACGCGGTCGCGCGCATCGCCAAGCCCAGCCGCGAGTACTTAAAGAACAGCGCGAAGGCGACCATGATGCAGATCGAAATAACGACGCTCAGCAAGTAGATCGGCTGCACGTTCAAGCCCATGACGCTGACGGCGCTGGATTCGAAAATCGGCGGGAACGGCTGCACGAACACGCCGAACAGCCATTTCATCATCGCCTGGAAGAAGATCGAGAGGCCGATGGTGACCATGATCACCGCGATCACTGGCTCGCCGATCATCGGTCGCAGCACGAGAACTTGCAGCAAGATGCCGAACACCATCATGAAGGCAAGCGTCAACAGAAAACCGGCATAGAAAGGAACGGGAAAGCTGGTGAGGATCCACCAGCAAACCCAGGCGCCGATCAAGAGAAATTCGCCTTGGGCGAAGTTGACGATCTGTGAGGCTTTGTAGATCAGCGTAAAGCACATCGCGACAACGCCGTAGAGCGTGCCGAGGATCAGGCCGTTGACAACCAGCTGCATGAGGAACTCGAGCTTCATCGGTTGGTTCTCCTCATTGGGCTGCCGCCTGCGCTGGTTGCGGCGCCTCGCCGATGGTCTCGACCTTGAGGTCGGTGACGATCCGCGCCTTCGATCCGTCCTGGAAGGTAATCGTGGTGTCGACAAAGACGCTGTCGTCACCGCGGTAGATGGCGTCGATCAGATCGCCGTACTTCTGATTGATGACGCTGCGGCGGACCTTGCGGGTGCGGGTGAGCTCGCCATCATCGGCGTCGAGCTCCTTGTAAAGGAGCAGGAAGCGGCGGATCCGGTGCGCCACTGGGAGGCTCGCGTTGACGCGCTCGATCTCACCGCGGACGAGCTGATAGACATCCGCCCGCGCGGCGAGGTTGGTGTAGTTGGTAAACGCAATGCGCCGCTGCTCCGCCCACTTCGAGACGATGGCAAAGCGTATGCAGACCATCGCCGCCAGATACGGCCGGTCATGGCCGAGAACCACCACCTCGGCGATGAAGGGCGAGAACTTGAGCTTGTTCTCGATGAACATCGGCGAGAAGCGGGCACCGGTATCGGTCGTCGCGATGTCCTTGATGCGGTCGATGACGACCAGGTGGCCGTTTCCTTCCTTGAAGTAGCCGGCATCACCGGTCCGCATCCAGCCGTCGTGGACATCGGCGCGCGTCGCTTCCTCGTTCTTGAAGTAGCCCAGGAACATGCCCGAGGTCCGCGCCACGATCTCTCCGACGCCATTCTCATCGGGATTGTCGATCCGCACCTCGGCGTTGTCGAACGGCGTGCCGACGGTATCGAAGTCGACGTCGTCGGCCGCATGCAAAGTGTAGGCGCCGGCAAGCTCGGTCTGGCCATAGAGCTGGCGCAGCGGCACTCCCATGGCGAGGAAGAAGCGAAAGGTGTCGGGCCCCAGGGCAGCGCCGCCGGTGGCAGCAGACTTGAGCGACGTGAAGCCGAGCCGGTCTTTGAGCGCCCGGAACAACAGCGCCTCGGCAAGCGCTGAACGCCTGCCGGCGTCGAGCGCACGCATGCCGAGCTTCATGCCAAGCGCGAACATCGCCTGTTTCAGGCGCGAGGCATCCATCATCCGCGAGCGCACGTCGGCAGCGATGCTCTCCCACGACCGCGGCGCCAACAGCACGAAGCTCGGGCCGATCTCGCGCAGATCCGCCATCATCGTTTCCTGCGTCTCGACGAAGTTGACGGTAATGCGGCTGATCAGCGCCTGAGCGACCGCGTAGACCTGCTCCATGATCCAGGGCAGCGGCAGCACCGAGACGTAATTGTCGCCCGCCTGCTTGGGATCGCGCCGCAAGTAGGCCAAGCAGTGATCGAGGAACGGCCCCGCCTGCATCATGGAGAGCTTCGGCCGCGCGGTGGTGCCCGAGGTGGTACAGAGGACGGCCACGTCCGCGCCGCGGCCGGCATTCAGTTCCTGCTCGTAGAGCTCGGGCGTCGCCGCGTCGACCTCGGTGCCCAATTGGTACACCATGCTGATGTCGATCAGACGCGGGTCGTCGTATTTGCGGATGCCGCGCGGATCGCAATAGACGATGTGGCGGACGGACGGCGTCTCGTCGATCAATTCCCGGAGCTTGTCGACCTGCTCCTCGTCCTCGGCCACAATGATTCTCGCTTCGGCAGTGTTGAGGAGAAAGGTAACCTCCTCGCCGAGGGAGTCCTGGTAGATGCCGAGCGACAGCGCACCCATCGCATGTGCCGCCAGCTCGCCCCAGATCCACTCCGGCCGATTGTCGCCGATCAGCGCGACCACTTCACCGCGCCTGAGACCAAGCTTGTGCATGCCGAGCGCCATCGACCGCACCCGGCGCTGGCATTCGGCCCAGGTGAAGGCATTCCAGATGCCGAACTCCTTCTCGCGCATCGCCACGGCATCGGGCCAGCGCCGCGCATTCTCCGCCAACAGCTTGGGGAACGTGTCGAACCGCTTGACGTCGCCGAATTCGAAACCGCCGTCGGTCATTGCCATGAGACCACGTTGCCGGCATCACCGACCGCGATCTCGCCGTCGTTTGGTGCCGCGGCCGGCGCCTCCTCATCCTCGCCAAGGTAGGCGCGCTTGACGGCTGCATTCGCCATCACGTCGTCGGGTGTACCTTCGGCAATTTTGGAGCCGAAATCGAGCACCATGACGCGGTGCGAGATGTCCATGACGACGCCCATGTCGTGCTCGATCATGATCACCGTCATCCCCCACTCTTCGTTGAGGTCGATGATGTAGCGGGCCATGTCCTCTTTCTCTTCGAGGTTCATGCCGGCCATCGGTTCGTCGAGCAAAAGGACCGACGGCTTGATCGCGACCGCGCGCGCGAGCTCGACCCGCTTGCGCAGGCCGTAGGGTAGCGTGCCAGCCGGCGCCTTGCGGATATGCGTGATCTCGAGAAAGTCGATGATCTCCTCGACCTCGCGCCGGTGCTTGAGTTCCTCCTTCTGCGCGCCGCCGAGCCAGTACAGGGCACCTGAGAGAAAGTTGTTCTTGAGCAGGTGGTGGCGGCCGACCATGACGTTGTCGAGCACGCTCATATGGTTAAACAGGGCGAGGTTCTGGAACGTCCGGCCGATTCCGAGCGCTGCCCGCGCGTTCGGCTTGAGCCGCGTGATGTCGCGCCCCTGCAACACGATCGCCCCTTCCGACGGCGTGTAGCGACCGGAGATGCAGTTGAGCATCGACGTCTTGCCGGCGCCGTTGGGGCCGATGATGGACACCAATTCCCCGGTCCCGACCCCGAAGCTAACGTTGCTGAGCGCGCGGACACCGCGAAAACTCAGCGAGACGTCAACAACCTTCAGCAGCGGCACCACGTCCGGCATGCTGGATGAAACCTCCCCGGCGGCTGTCGGCACTGCTGTCGTCGTGCACCGCAAGGGTCCGTCACGCAGCAGTTTTTTACCGGCAGCTCTCTTTTCTATTGTTGAAGGTATACCGCTCCGCGCTTCTTTTTGCTAGTCCATGGTTTTGCAACGAAAGGACGAGGACCGCCGATGCAGCGGGGACTCCCGTTGATGCCGGCCGATGTGGTGCTCCAGCACCTGTTCGACGTCGCGGTCGCAACGGCGCTGCCCGGTGACCGGATGGCGGCCCTCCTGCCGCCGCCGCCACCACCGCCGGGGCGGACCATCGTCATCGGCGCCGGCAAGGCTGCGGCGGCGATGGCTGGCATCGTCGAAGCGGCTTGGCCGGTCGACCGCGCTGGCGGACTCACGGGCCTCGTCGTTACCCGCTGCGGCCACGGCGTCCCGATGCGCCACATTGAGGTCGTCGAGGGGGCACCTCCTGGCGCGGAGGACGCTGGAGTCACTGCGGCGGAGCGGATCTTGCGCCTAGCAGAGGCCGCACGCGAGGGCGACCAGGTGATCTGCCTTTTGTCCGGCGGTGGCGCGGCACTCTTGAGCCTGCCGGCAGCAGGCCTCAGCCTCGCCGACAAAGCGGGCGTGACCCGAGCACTCGCGCGTTCGGGAGCTACGATCGGCGAGATTGCCTGCGTGCGTAAGCATCTCTCAGGCATCAATGGCGGGCGCCTGGCTGCCGCTGCGGCGCCGGCTTCGGTGTGTACGTTCGTCATTTCGGATGTCGTCGGCGATGATCCGTCGGTAATTGCGTCAGGACCAACGGTTGCCGACCCGACCACGCACGCGGACGCCACAGCGGTCCTGCGACGCTACGCCATTTCTGTGCCGGCGGCCGTTGCGGCGCATCTCGCCTCGGCCAACGAGGAGACGCCCAAGCCCGGCGATCCCCGCCTCGCCCGCAATTGCCTGACCCTCATCACGACGGCCAGCGAATCACTCACCGCCGCTGCCGCCGCCGCCAACGCGCTCGGCTGCCAAGCCCTTGTCCTCGCCGACGGTATTGAGGGCGAAGCGCGCGAGGTTGGCCGCGTGCTGGCGGCGATGGCGGCCTACTTCGCCCACCGCAGCGAACCGATGCAGCCGCCGTTCGTGCTGCTTTCGGGCGGCGAGACAACCGCAACCGTGCGTGGCAACGGCCGCGGTGGCCCCAATGGCGAGTTCTTGTTGTCGATGCTGGTTGCGCTTGCCGGCCACCCGCAGATCTGGGCGATCGCCTGCAGCACGGACGGCATCGACGGAACCGAGACCAACGCCGGCGCGATTCTCCGCCCCAGCAGCTATGCCTCGGCACGCACGCTCGGGTTCGACCTCGCCGGACGTCTGGCCGACAACGACAGCTACTCTGTTTTCAGTGCGCTCGGCGATCTGGTCGTCACCGGGCCGACACGAACGGACGTCAATGATTTCCGCGCGATCCTGGTGACCGGCGGCAGCGCGTAGCGGCAATGCGCGGCGGCACTCCGGATATCAGCCGACCGCCCGGCGCGCGTGCCTTGTCGCCCTTTCGTCCGCATTCGTTTTCCTGTAGGCACAGCGCATGAGGGTTCTCTACCACCTGCCATTATCGCCATTCTCGCGCAAAATCCGGCTCGCGCTTGCCGAGAAAAAGCTCGAGTTCGAACTGCGCCTCGAAAAGACCTGGGAACGGCGCGAAGCCTTCCTTGCCATCAATCCGGCGGGTGACGTGCCGGTCTTGGCAGAAGAGGACGGGACCGTGTTTGCCGACAGCTGGGCGATCGCGGAGTACCTGGAGGAGACGGTGCCGACGCCGTCACTGCACGGCCGCGACGCCAAAGAACGCGCCGAGGTGCGCCGCCTGGTCTCCTGGTTCGATCGCAAGTTCAACGCGGAAGTGACCGAGAACCTGGTCGGCGAAAAGCTGATGAAGCGCCAGGCGCGTTTCGGCGTACCCGACAGCTTTGCCATCCGCGCCGGCCATGCCAACATCGGCTACCACTTGGCCTACATTGCTTTCCTGTGCGAACGGCGCAACTGGCTGGCCGGCGACCACCTGACGCTTGCCGATCTCGCCGCCGCGGCGCACCTGTCGTGCGTCGACTACTTAGGCGACGTGCCGTGGAGCGCGCACGAGGAGACCAAGGTCTGGTACGCCCGGGTCAAGTCGCGGCCGAGCTTCCGGCCGCTGTTGCAGGACCAGATACCGGGCATTCCGGCGGCGCCGCCCTACGCTGATCTCGACTTTTGAGTATTGAGCGCGAGCGCAAGCGGGTTCAGGGGGCGGTGCCGCTGTCAGTAGAAGCGCCGGTCAAATGGCGCGCAGCGGCTTCGGCCGCCGCCGACCCAGGTGCCGCCGCCAGCACCGCTAGCCAGTCGCGCCGGGCTGCTGCCACGTCGCCTTCGTCCAGATGCAAGAGGCCACGCTCCAAGAGGGCATCGGCGTTCGCCGGCTCGCGCGACAGCACGGTTGTGAGGTCCGCCGCTGCCTGGCCGCGCTGACCGGTGCGGCGGGCAGCGCTGGCACGCAGCACGAGCGCGTCGGTCAGCCCCGGCTCGATGATGAGCGCCAGCGACAGATCCTCGATCGCGGCCGCGTCACGGCCGAGCGCGGCTTCCGCTTCTGCCCGGTCGACGAGGAGCTGGGCATCCCCCGGCGTTGCCTGCAGTGCCCGATCGAAGGCCGCAAGCGCGCGCTCGGTTGCGCCGGCCTGCAGCCACGAGCGCCCGGACTGCGACATCAGCCGCGCCCGGGAGGACTCATCTTGCGCCTTGGCCGCCGTCGCCTCGAACGCTTCGCCGGCCTCGGAATAGCGCTCCACGCCAAACAGCGCGGTCGCCCGGCAGTGCTGCGCCGGCATCCCGCCGCCGGCCCGGGCCCAATCCTCGGCTTCGAGCAGGCCGGCCTGTGGATCGCTGAGCGCCAGCCGCGCGCACGCGCGGTAGCGCGCCTGCAATGCCGCAGCCGCATCGTCGCCAGCCGCCGTCGCTGCCGGCAACGATGCGAACCAGCCGGCGAATAGTCCGGCCGCGAGGAGTGCCGCCAGCGCTTTTTGTTTCTGTCTCATCATCCGCCGGCGCTATGCTGTAGGGATCGGTCGTTGCCGGCAACATTCCGCGAGCCCGTTCGCATGTCAATCGGTCTGGCACCGCACCTGTTCTGCTTCGGCCTTGGCTATGCGGCCGAAACACTTGCCCGCCGCCTCCTCGATGAGGGCTGGCGCATCTCCGGGACCACCCGCACCGAGGAAACACTGGCGTCGCTGCGCGTGCTTGGGATCGAGGCGCACCTGTTCGATCGCGCCCGGCCGCTCGCCGACATCGATGCCCTCTTGAGCGACGTCACCGACCTCTTGAGTTCGGTACCGCCCGATGCCGCGGGCGATCCGGTACTCGATACGCACGGCGCGGCGATCGAAGAGGCGCCCGCCTTGCGCTGGGTCGGCTACCTGTCGACCACCGGTGTCTATGGTGACACCGGCGGCGCGCTCGTAGACGAGCATGCACCGCTCGCGCCGACCAGCCAGCGCAGCACCCGCAGGGTGAAGGCCGAGCGCGCATGGCTCGATCGGCCTTGGCCCGAGCAGGTTGCGGTGCAAGTCTTTCGCCTGGCCGGCATTTACGGGCCCGGGCGCAGCGCCTTCGACCACATCCGCGCCGGTGATGCGAAGCGGATCGACAAGCCGGGACACGTCAGCTCGCGCATCCATGTCGATGACGTGGCCACGATCCTGCGCGCCTCGATGGCACGACCCGAGCGGGGCGGCATCTATAACGTCTGCGACGATGATCCTGCCCCACCGGCGGACGTCATCGCCTACGCCTGCGCGCTCCTCAGCGTGCCGCCGCCGCCCCTGATCTCACTTGAGCAGGCGGCAAAGGAGATGTCGGCAATGGCGGCGAGCTTCTGGGTCGATAACCGCCGCGTCGACAATACCCGGATCAAGCGGGATCTCGGTGTCAGGCTCCGCTATCCGGACTATCGGGCCGGCTTGGCGGCGATCCTCAGTGCCACGGCGCGCGTAGAGAGCGCGTCCAATTCGTAGCACCGCAATGAACACGCACGACCCAAGGAGGGGGCTTGTCGCAGGCGGCCTCGCTGCTCTGCGGGCAATCGCTCTATTCCTCCTGACCGCTCTCGCCGGCTGGACGGGGCCAGCGTCAGCAGGCGAGCCCAGTCGGGCCGCAGTCGTCCAGCTCACCATCACGGGGCCGATCGGGCCTGCCACCAGCGATTATGTCGAGCGCGGGCTGGGCCAAGCCGCGGCGGATGGGGCCGCGCTCGTCATCCTCCGCCTCGACACACCAGGCGGGCTCGACACCTCGATGCGCGAGATCATTAAGGCAATCCTGGCGGCACCGCTGCCGGTAGCGGGTTTCGTCGCCCCGCGCGGCGCCCACGCGGCGAGCGCCGGCACCTTCATCCTTTACGCCTGCCACGTCGCGGCGATGGCACCCGGCACGAACTTGGGCGCGGCAACACCGGTCGCCATTGGCGGCCCCGAAGGCCAGCCTTCGCCCAAGCCACCGGAACGCGAGGCGTCTTCGCCGCGTGACGAGCCGTCGCTCCCCGACGTGCGGGAAAAGGCCGCGAGCGACGCCGCAGCCTACATCCGCTCACTCGCACAACTGCGCGGCCGCAACGCCGCCTGGGCGGAGAAGGCGGTCATCGAGGCCGCCAGCCTGAGCGCCAGCGACGCGCTCGCAATCGGCGTCGTCGATCTGATCGCCGAGGATACCGACGCTCTCTTGCGCGCGCTTGACGGCCGCACGGTGACGGTGGCCGGGCAGCAGCAGCGGATCGAGACAGGCAGATTGACGCTTACGGCAATCGAGCCCGACTGGCGCGCCCGCTTCCTTGGCATCATCACCAACCCGAACGTCGCCGCGATCTTGCTCCTGGTCGGCGTCTATGGCGTATTGTTCGAGTTCTACAGTCCGGGCCTCGTTGGTCCCGGCGTCATCGGCGCGATCTGTCTCGTGTTGGCGCTCTATGCCTTTCACATCCTGCCGGTGAGTTGGGGCGGCGTCAGCCTGATCTTGCTCGGCATCGCGCTCCTGGTGGCGGAGGCATTCGTGCCGAGTTTCGGCGTCCTGGGCTTAGGCGGAATCACCGCCTTCGTCATCGGCGCCATCCTTCTGATCGAAGATGACGCGCCCGGTTTTGGCGTCGCCTGGCAGCTGATCGGCGGCAGCGCGGTCGCTTTCGCGCTCACCTTCGGCCTCCTCAGCACGCTGGTGATGCGGGCCCGCGCGCGGCCTGTCGTAACCGGCCGCGAGCAGCTCATAGGCCAGACGGCGCGCGTTCTCGACTGGTCCGCCGGGGAGGGCTGGGTGCAGCTTGCCGGCGAACGCTGGCGCGCACGCGGGCCGAGCGCGCTGGCGCCTGGTATGCACGTGCGGGTCACCGGCGTTGACGGCTTGACGCTGGCGGTCGAAGCGATAAGTCCGTCGTCATGAACAGGTGAGGGCAGCGCAGCCATGCCTTTCGAGCTCTTGATCCCGATCACCGTCTTCATCATCATCATTCTGGTCGCATCGCTCCGGGTGCTGCGCGAGTACGAGCGCGGCATCATCTTCCTCTTGGGCCGGTTCTGGAAGGTCAAGGGACCGGGCCTAATCCTGGTCATCCCGATCGTGCAGCAGATGGTGAAGGTCGACCTGCGCACCCGGGTCCTTGATGTACCCCAGCAAGATGTCATCTCCCGCGACAACGTTTCGGTGAAGGTCAACGCCGTGATTTATTACCGGGTGATCGATCCGGAGAAATCGGTCATCCAGGTCGAGGATTACAGCAGCGCCACCAGCCAGCTGGCGCAGACGACGCTGCGCTCGGTCCTCGGCCAGCATGAACTCGACGAGATGCTGGCCGAGCGCGAGAAGCTCAACGCCGATATCCAGCGCATTCTCGACGAGCAGACGGCGGCCTGGGGGATCAAGGTCTCCAACGTCGAACTCAAGCACATCGACCTCGACGAGAGCATGGTGCGTGCGATCGCCAAGCAGGCCGAGGCCGAGCGCGGCCGGCGGGCCAAGGTGATCGATGCCGAGGGCGAATTGCAGGCGGCGCAGCGGTTCATGGAAGCGGCGGAGATCCTGTCGACCCAGCCGCAGGCGATTCAGCTGCGCTTCCTCACCACGCTGCAGGGGATGAGCGCCGAGCGCAACTCGCTCCTCGTCCTCCCGCTGCCCATCGACCTCATCAGCGGCCTGATGAAGAAGGGCGAAGAGAAGGGGTAGCCGACGCGGCCGCGGTGACGACGGTTAGAGCAGCCTTCAGACGCGTTCGGGCGCGACGCCAAGCCAAGCGCTGTGCCGCTCGTTCATTTGTCAGCGCAAGCTGAGGCGGCGCCGGACCGCGGCGGCAACCCGGTGTCGAAATCCGCTTGGAAACCGACGGGCGTTCATCTGCAGGCTCATGCCCCCATCAATGAAGAGGCTGGCGCCATGGATGTACTCCGCTTGGTCGGAGGCAAGCCAGACGGCCGCGCGCGCGATGTCTTCCGGTTCAGCAATCCTCTGCAGCGGAATCGAATGGGCCAAGGCGGCAGCCGCATCCGGGTCTGCCATGACTGCGGCCAAGCGATCGGTGTTGGTAGCACCAGGGCAAACGCAGTTGACCCGGATGCCGAAGGGGCCGGCTTCGAGAGCCAGCGTACGCATCAGCATCATTGTGCCGGCCTTGGCGGCGGCATAGGCGGCGGCATTCGGGCGCGCGAAAGCCTCGTGAATCGAACTGACGAACAGGATCTTCCCGCAGCTTGAGGAGACCGCCCGCTCGCAGCCCTGGCGTTTGAAGAGGCGCACCGCCTCCCGACTGCACAGAAACGCTCCGGTAAGGTTCACATCGATGGTTGCCTGCCAGGTCGCCAGCGACAACGTTTCCACGGGCCCGAGAGCTTCGGTCCCGGCGTTGTTGACCAGAATGTCCAGGGGACTCGCTGCTTCCAGCATCGCGACCACGTCCGCTTCGTTGGACACGTCAGCGCAGATCACGCTGACCTTCCCGCCGGCGGCTTCGATCGTGGCGGCCGTCGCTTCGGCTGCCCTCCGCTTGGCCGGGAGGTCATTGACAACCACGCGGGCGCCGGCTGCGGCCATGGCCTGGGCGATCGCGCGACCGATGCCCGCGCCGGCGCCGGTCACCAACGCGCTCTGACCCGAGAGCAAGTGGTTGGGAGAGATCGCACTCGACATAAGGGCCACCCTTAGGTTGCGCCTGCGTCTATGAGCATGTCCCGTAGCAAGTGCCGGGAGCTCATCATCGCCCGCCCGTGGTGGTACGGTTCCTTCCAAACACTGGCCTTGGCACCGCTGATGACACCATCGGGCGCGATCGTGGTATGCCAGTCACCGTGCACCCAAGAAGTGGTCTCGGATTTTGAGACCACGGGCTTGAGTGGAAGCTGATACCGTTTCGTCGTGGCAGACGGAGCGGACG
>UXAT02000018.1 GCA_900609035.2 Candidatus Defluviicoccus seviourii
CGTCCGCTCCGTCTGCCACGACGAAACGGTATCAGCTTCCACTCAAGCCCGTGGTCTCAAAATCCGAGACCACTTCTGCTTGACGCATCGAAGTTCGCCTGAGAGAGTCAGCCGAGGAAGGACGCGCCGCAGTGGAACGATTATTGCCTTTCGCCTTTATCGTGCCCCGGTAGCCCGTATGGGGCATGGTCGCGCGGATGTGATTTGAATAAAACTAGGCGGTTCGAGTGGGGCTATAAGGATACGTGGGGATGGCTAATGGCTACCTTGTTGAACGCCGATCCGGGCGGGATCGCCGCATGGTGTCCGATCGTCGTCTGGGATCCGAACGGCGCGCGGGTGACGAACGCAGACAGAGCGCGGATCACGAGAGCGTAGCCGCTGCGCGCGGCCTGATCAGCGGCGGCGAGTCGTTTATCGACGCTACTACTGGCGCCCCCTATGAGCTGGCTCCAATGGGGTCGAAGTCGACGCTGGCCCGCAGCCTGCTCGATGGCGTCGGCGCCGTGCTGGTCGATATCGTCGGTGGCTTCTACGAGGCGGGAACCGACGCCAAGGCGTGGCCCCAGGTCCTGAGCCGGTTGCGCGATCTCATCGATGCCGATGTGTGCGCAATCGCCAGTCATGAGCATGATGCCGGCCGCGGACGACTTGAGCACTCGGTCGGCATCGACGCGCTCTACGTAACGGCCTATGCCGATTTCTATGCCCGCGACAACGTTTGGCTGCGCGACCAGGAGAAGTTCACGACGGCTGACACCGTCTGGGCGAGTCAGGACTTGCTGCCGGATGCGCGCCTCGTCGAGACGGAGTTCTACAAATTCTGGCTGAGGCCACAGGAACTGTTCCATCACCTCTTCGGCGTCATCAATGTTGAGGGCGATCGGGTTCTGTTCCTGATGCTGGGCCGTGCCCGCGCCAAGGGCGCTTTCTGGGAGGATGATGCGGACCTGATCCGCCGCCTGCTGCCGGCGCTGCGCCGTGGGCTATCGGCAGGCGTCGGTTTCAAGCGCCTGCAAAGCCTGCATCGGATTGCGCTCGATACGCTCGATGCGTTGCCGATCGGCGTGTTCCTTCTCAACGACGGCGGTCAGATCGTCGTCGCCAACCGGCTCGCACGCGAGATTCTGCAGGACGATGAAGGCCTCTACGTCAGTACCAGCGGCCTCGGCGTCCGCTTGACCGGCGGCCGGGTGAAGGTGCGCGACCTCATCCTCGGCGGCCCCAGCCGTGCTGGCGAGCGCGCCGGCGAGATCCAGGGCTTTTCGCTGCCGCGCGGACCCGGCCGCAAACCGGTGACCTTGCTGTTGTCACCGGTGCAGGACTTCTCGGAGGCACGCAATCGTTCGGATCCCGCCGCGGTTCTGTTCGCCGCCGATCCGGAGCGGCCGGTGGAGGTCGATCCCAGGCGGCTCACCCGGATCTATGGCCTCAGCCGTGCCGAAGCCAGGGTTGCCGCCCTGCTGGCGACGGGCAAGCGTCTCGATGAGGTCGCAGCCGCCCTTGGTCTCACCTATGAGACGGTGCGCAAGCACTTGAAACAGATCTTCAGCAAGACCTCGAGTGAGCGGCAGGCCGACCTTGTCCGCACGCTGAGCCTGGGCCCCGGCGGCCTTCGCATCTGAAGTTCGTTACGGCCGTAGCGGCGGCAACGCGCGGCAGGCCCGAGGGAGTGCCGCCAGTTCAGCGGATCTCATCGGCGGTCGCTGGCGCCTCAAGCGACTGTGCGACCGTGGCCAACAGGCCGGACAACGTGTACGGCTTCGGCACCACCCGGATTCCGGTGGTGGCGCGGGTCGTTGACGCTGCCTCGCCGGTCGCCCCATCCATCGCATAGCCGGAGACGAGCAGGAATGGCGCTGAGATGCCGCGGGCGCGGATCGCGTCGGCAAGGGCGAGCCCGTCCATCCCCGGCAGCATCAAGTCGCTGATGACGAGATCGACCTGGTCGCACCGCGCGTGCAGGGCGGCTAGGGCGTCCTCCGCCGACGCCGCCTCGATAACCTCGTAGCCGCGGCCGCTGAGCGCGCGGGCGGCGAACGTCCGCACAGCGTCTTCGTCCTCGACCAGCATGATGACCGCTGGCTGCGTGTCCAGCCGCGCCGAAACCGCGGCAGCCTGCGCGACGATGGGCGGTGTCGCGGCGGCCGTCTCCTCGGCGCAAACCGGCAGCACCACGCTGAAGCAGGCACCCTGTCCGGGCACGCTCTCCACCTGCACCCGGCCGCCCGCTTCCGCCGCTACCCGCATTACCATGGCAAGGCCGAGACCGGTGCCGCCCGATGCCGCCTTTGTCGTCACGAACGGCTCGAAGATCCGCTCCTTCACCTCCGGCGCGATACCGGGGCCGCTATCGATCACATCGATCTGCAGGCACGGCCTGCCCTCGGCATCGGCCGTGCGCGATGACCGGATGACCAGCCGCCCACCGTCTGCCATGGCCTCGCCGGCGTTGGCAGCGAGGTTGAACAGGACCTGATCGAACCGGTTGGGCGCAATCAGGACCGCTGTCCCCTCGGCTTCAAGCTCCAGGGTCAGCGTCACATCCGCCCCGACAAGCTGGTCGAGCACCGGTGCGAGGGCCAACAACCGCCGGTCGACGGTAAGCGGCACGGCCTGCGCGGGCGCCCCGCGGGCAAACATCAGGAGTTCCTCCGCCAGTGCGCGGGCGCGCTCGGCGGTCGCCAGCACTTGCGTCAGATCCTCGTGCAGCGGGTCCTGGGGGCCATGGCGATCGAGCATCAGCTCGCAGCCGTTCAGCATTGCCGTCAGCAGGTTGCGGAAATCATGCGCCACATCGAGCGCGACTTCGCCCAGTGCCTGCAGCCGTTCGGCATGACCGGGCTTCACTCCCTTTGCCGAGGCGTTGCGGCCGCGCGCAGTCTGCCCCGGGCGCGCGCCGGCCGAGGGACCGCGCTCTGGCTCCGGATAGTGCTGCGGCTCCTGTCTGTCGGCAGAGGCCTTGTCAGATGCCATCGGGCTGTTCGTCCTTTTCTTCGTAACGGCCTTCTTTGTAACGACAGTCTTTGTAACCGCGGGCCGTCGGGTCAGCGCCGGCCTTGTTTGAGCCGCATGACGTAGCCGATGACGCGCGCGACCGCTTCGTAATGCGAGGGCGGAACCTCGCCGTCGATCTCGACGCTGCCGTGCAGTGCACGGGCCAGGGGCGGGTTTTCAACGATCGGGACGTCGTGTGCTTCCGCCAGTTCGCGGATGCGCCGTGCAACCAGGTCGGTCCCTTTCGCGACCAGCTTCGGTGCCGCCATCTTTTCCATGTCGTACTTCAAGGCGACCGCGTAATGGGTCGGGTTGGTGATCACGACATCGGCCTGCGGCACGGCAGCCATCATCCGCTGCCGCGCCCGCTGCGTTCGCAGTTGGCGGATGCGCGCCTTGATCTGCGGATCACCCTCGCTGTCGCGGTGTTCGTCGCGGATTTCCTGGCGCGTCATCCGCATCTGTTTGAGAAACATGAGCCGCTGGAACAGGTAGTCGGCGGCCGCAAGCACGGCGATGACGGCCGCGGTGCCGCTGGCGAAGCGGACGGCAAAGTCATGCAGCCGGGCCAGCGCGCCGACCGGCGCAACTGTCGCGAGACCGCCGATATGCGGCAGCATCGGCAACGTCACGGAGAGAAAGACGAAAGCCACGATGCCGATCTTGACGAGGCCCTTGGCGAATTCGGCCACGCTGCTCAGCGACAAGATCCGCTTGATGCCGGCAAGCGGCGAGAGCCGGCTTGCCTTGGGTGCGACCTTGTCCGGCGCCCACAGAAGGCCGACCTGGGCCACGCCAAGGCCGATACCGACCAACAGCATCAGTCCCAGGATCGGCGCAACCAACCGTCCGACGCCCAGCACGAGATCGATGAGGGCGCGCGGCAGGAGCGCGCTTTCGAGCCGGAACGCCTCCGGATGGTCGATGAACGGAAGCAGCAGGGTGGTCGCATCGCGCCCCATCAGCGGCACGAGGAAAGCCAGTGCCAGCGCGGTCCCCACCAGGCCGCCCCACGTCTTGACGTCCTGCGAGACCGCAACCTGACCACGCTCGCGCCCCTGCTGCAGGCGTCGGGCTGTCGGTTCTTCGGTTTTGCTTGCGTCTTCCGACTCCGCCATCACCCGTTACCGTTTATGCCGGGGGGAGCGCCAAAGCTGCCATCAACTGGGAGAACTGGTTGAGAAACACAAGAACTATGCCCGAAATCGTTAGTGTAATCACCCACATTTGTAGGCCGACCTGGAGCGGGATGCCCACAAAGAACACCGATAGCTGGGGCATCAGCCGCGACATCAAGCCCAACGCAAACTGGTAGCCGACGCCGACAACGAAAAACGGTGCCGCCAGTTGCAGGGCGAGAAGGAAACTGTCGGCGACGAGACGGGCCGTGGTCGCGGCGAGGTCGCCGGCCGGCAACGCATCGCCTGCTGGCAGCACGTCATAGCTGGCGACGATGGCCTGTAGCATCAGGTGGTGCAGGTCGGTGACGAACACTGCCAGTAGCCCGAACAGCGAGAAGAACCCAGCGAGCGTGGCGCTCTGCTGTTCGGCGACCGGATCATTGGTGAGCGCATTGGCGAGCGAGGCAAAGGTGGCGGTAAGGCTGCCGGCGCCGTGCAGGGCCGAAACGATGATGCGGGCCAGTGTGCCCAAGTACAGACCGACAAGGCCTTCGTTGATGACGAACAGCAGCATCGAGCCTTCGCTCATGGTGGTGGGCAGCTTGGTGCCTACGACCGGGGCGACCAGGATGCTGATGGCAAGCGCCAGCAGCAGGCGGATTTGCAAGGGGACATAGGCGGCGCTGAAGCCGGGCAGCATTGCCAGCATCGCGCCGACGCGGAGAAAAACGAGCGCCGGGACGACAAGATCCGCGCCCAAGGCCTGGCTCAGCATCGTCGCCCACCCTCAACCCAGGGTGACGATGCGGTCGAACATGGCGTGGGTGAATTCGGTGAGCGTCGCCATCATGAACGGCAACAACAGCACCATGACGACCAGCATCGCCGCCATTTTGGGGACGAAGGTCAACGTCGCTTCCTGGACGGTGGTAAGCGCCTGCACCAGCGCGATGATGACGCCGACGATGGTCGCAACCGCCATCAGCGGCGCCGAGAGTTGGAACGAGACCCAGATCGCGTCCCGGCCGATGTCGATGAGCGTGGCTTCGTTCATGATATCCTCGCTGCCGCGCCGGAAGTCGGCGACGGCGCCTCAGATCGGCATCCGCATGATGTCCTTGTAGGCCTCGATCACCCGGTCTCGCACGGCAACGACGGTCTGCAGTGCCGCTTCCGCTTCTGCGACGGCGGTGACGACGCTGCTCATGTCTCCACCCGTGGTCATCGCCGCGGTGGTTGCCGCCTCGCTGCCCTTGGCGGCGGCCGTGGCGTCGGCGAGGGCATCCTTGACCAGGCCCGCGAAACTCGGGCCCGGAGTCCCGGCCGGCTGCGGTGCCTGTGGACTCTCGGTGCGCCAGGCTTCCGTGTAGGCGGCGATGGCCTTGTTGAACGCGGTGATGGGGCTTGTCATGGCGGTTCGCCTTCAAGGCGGCGCGCGGGATTGGCGCCTGCCATCAATCGTCAGCGGAGGATATCGACCGTCTCTTGCAGCATCGCCTTCGATGCCTTGATGACGCTCAAATTGGCTTCGTAGGAGCGCTGTGCTTCGCGCATATCGGCCATCTCGATCAAGGAGCTGACGTTAGGCGTCTCGACATAGCCCTGGGCATCGGCCGCCGGATGGGTTGGATCGTACTTGCGCGGAAACGGCGCCTTATCGCCGCTGATGCGAGCGACCTCGACCATTTTGGCGCCGACCTGATCGTCCAGCACCGAGCGGAAGCTGACCGTGCGCCGCTGATAGGGTGCCTGGCCGGGGGCCAGCGGCAGGCTGTTGGCATTGGCGACGTTCTCGGCGATGACGCGTAAGCGCGTGCCCTGCGCCTTCAAGCCGGCGGCCGAGATTTTCAGCGTCTGCATGACATCGTCCATGGTCGCTCCAGTGCGCGCTGCTAACCCTTGGCGCTTGCTGCCATCCGTACGAGGCCCAAGTACTTGCGATAAACCTGTGCCGCCAGGCGATGGGCAATCGCCGTTTCGTTGACCTTGGCCATCTGTTCTTCGAGGACGACCGCATTGCCGGTCGGTGTCGCCTCGTAAACCGTGCGCGCTTTTTCTTCCGCGGCGCCTTCCGCCTGACCGCCCTCGGGCGCGATATGCCCGGCGTTCGTCAAGCTGAGCGCCACCGACGTCCGTGCAGTGGTCTGATCGCTTGCCGGTGCGAACGGCGCAATGTCGCGCGGCCTGAAGCGGGGGGTATCGGCATTGGCGATGTTTTCCGCCAGCACCCGTTGGCGCTGGGCAAGCCAAGCCATGCGCTCCCGCATTAAGCCGAACAGAGGTGCCGTTGCCAGGTCCATGCGCTGTACTGCCCCCAATAAGGGGCGATCGAGGTCAATTCGTGCCACTATCGACGGCAAATCTTACGGTCTGGTAAACGGCTGCGCGGTGGTGGTCCGCCGGGAGGCGCCTTTTCTCCCGGTGCCGGCGGAGAGGCGCGAAGCGGAGGCACGATGGGGAGGCCGGCGGCCGAACGCTCGCGGCTGACAGCGCAGACCTTGATTGGGGCGACCGCGTGCGCCCTGCTGACGGGGCCAGAGGCGAAGGGCTAAAGGCTACAGGTTCAGCTGAAGCTCAGCGCCAGCCATGTCACGGAGGCGACAGTGATGATCGCCGATGCACCGCAAAGCGCAATTCCGATGCCACGAAGGTCGGCGTCCGCCGCCTCGCAGCGACTGGCGTAGCGCGTGCGGCCGGCAGCCGCCGGAAACTCGGCAAAGGCAATATTTTGGTCCGGGTGCTCGAAACGGCGCTTTGGGCCCGGCCCGAATGTGTCTGCACTCATCTTCAACCCCTGTTTCGCTACCGTGATCGAATTTTTCAGGAAATCCAAACGCTTGCAGTTGGCGTTTGGTTTTTGCGTCCTGGCGAACGATCCCAGTGCGACCACGTGCCGGCTTGCGGCCGACCGCCGCTGGCAAACGAATTAAGTACCTCCGCCGATACCAGCAACAAGATGGCCACCCGACCTTTGCATTGCCTCCAGCATCTACCCTGTTTGAGGATAAGTGATTTATTCGAGGTGATCCACCCCAAAAAAGCGAGAACGATTCGCGACAGTCAAGGAGGCCGGACGCGCTTGCCAGCCCAGCCGGCCGATCGTCGCGCCCGCATGAGGACAAAGCGAGATTTCGCGGCAAACGAGGCGGCCTTGTCCCACGCCCGGTCTATGCGATAAGCGAGATCCTCTCCGAGGCCGTTCGGGAGCACGCTGCAAGATGAGAGCGTTACTCGCCCGCTGCCGCCGATGGGTCATGTTCGGCGTGTTGTTACTGGCGCTCTTGCCGTCGCTGGCGGTGCTCGCGTATGCCGTTTTCGACCCGCCGCTGACGCCGCTGATGCTGATCCGGTGGGCGGAGGGGCTGCCGCTGCGCCGATCCTGGCGTCCGCTCGACGGCATATCGCCGCATTTGGTCCACGCGGTCATCGCTGCCGAGGACAACCTGTTCTGCAGCCACCGCGGCTTCGATACTGGCGCAATTGAGGGTGAATTGCGCGGCTGGCTCTTGCAGGGCGAACGGCCGCGCGGCGCCAGCACGATCACGATGCAGACCGCCAAGAACATTCTCCTGTGGCCCGGCCGCGATCCGCTGCGCAAGATCTTGGAGGCATGGATGACGCCGCAAATCGAAGCGGTCTGGGGCAAGCAGCGGATCATGGAGGTCTATCTCAACGTTATCGAGATGGGGCCCGGCGTCTACGGCGCCGAGGCAGCGGCGCGGGTGTTCTTCGGCAAGTCGGCGAGCGGATTGACCCGGAACGAGAGCGCGTTGATCGCGGCCGTGCTGCCCAATCCCCGGCGCTGGCACGCCGGGCGCCCCGATCCCGTCACCAAGGCACGGGCACGCCTGATCGACCGCCGCGTCAACCAGATCGGCCATCTCTTCGCGTGCCTGGACTGAGGCCTGAGACCGGGGCAGGCATGTGGCGGCGGCCGGTGACGTCTTGGTGGACAATGTGCCGCCTTGTTGGCACACTCACCTAGCGGTTACTCCAAAGAGGGGGGCGGATTGGTGGCTCGCTCCGCCACTTTCCGCAAGGGGGCTTGAACGGCAACACCTTCGAGCAAGACTTCACGAACCTGACCGGCCACGCGCCGATGCGCTGGCAGGTGCGGCTGTACTGCCGCCTCCTCGGCGCTGAGGGCCTGCCGCGTGCGCTCGACCTTCCCACTGGTCTCGGCAAGACCGCCGTCATCGCGATCTGGTACCTCGCGCGAAGGTCCGGTGCCCGTCTGCCGCGCCGGCTTGTCTATGTGGTCGACCGGCGGGCGGTGGTTGACCAGGCGACCACGGTTGCCGACGCGATCAAGGATAAGTCGGGTGACGCCGGCCTACGGGTGAGCACGCTGCGCGGCCAGCATGTCGACAAGCGGCAATGGCTGGAGGATCCGGCGGCGCCAGCCATCATTGTCGGTACCGTCGACATGATTGGCTCGCGCCTGTTGTTCGAGGGCTACGGCGTGAGCCGGCGCATGCGGCCCTACCATGCAGGCCTGCTCGGTGCTGACACTCTCGTCGTCCTTGATGAAGCGCACCTCGTGCCGACATTCGAGCGGCTGCTGGAGAAGATTGCTGAACGGGACGCTCTCGGTCCGCGGGACGAGCGCGCAGCTCGCCTCATCCCGCCGTTCCAGCTGCTGGCACTATCGGCGACCGGGCGCGATGCCGGCGGTGATGTCTTCCGTCTGAGTGAGGAGGATTGCCAGGATCCGGTCGCAGGGCAGCGTCTCGCGGCCAGGAAACGACTGACGATCGGACCGGCGGGCGATGGGAAGCCAGAGGAACGCTTGGCGCAAGCGGCGTGGGAGCTTTCAAGCCGCGGCCGGTCGACCGTTCGTGTCCTCGCTTATTGCAACAGCCGCGAGACGGCGGAGAAGACGAAGGCTTCGATCGAAAAACTGGCCAAGGCCGGTGGGGTGGCGATCGAGAGTGAACTCTTTGTCGGGGCCAGGCGGGTCAAGGAACGGGCTGATGCTGCCGAGAAGCTGAAAGCGCTGGGCTTTCTCGCCGGCAGCGCTGTCACGTTGGAGAAGCCTGTATTCCTCATCGCCACCTCGGCCGGGGAAGTTGGCGTCGACCTCGACGCCGATCACATGGTCTGCGATCTCGTCCCCTGGGAGCGCGTGGTGCAGCGATTGGGCCGCGTCAACCGACTGGGCAACGGCGAAGCACAGATCGTCGTTATCTCTGAACATGCGAGCGAACCGCAACCCAAGAAACCCGATGCTCCCACGCCTCAGGAGGCGCACGCAATGATTGCGTGGCGGACTTCTGAGCTGCTGCAGCAGTTGCCGCGCCACGAGGACGGCAGCCATAACGCCAGCCCCGGTGCCCTCGCCAATCTCAAGGCCCAGCTTGGCAATGCCGTCATCGCCGCGTCGACCCCCGCTCCGCTCTATCCCGCGCTTACGCGGCCGCTGGTCGATGCCTGGTCGATGACGTCGCTCGATGAGCACACCGGCCGGCCGGAGGTGCAGCCGTGGCTGCGCGGCTGGATCGAGGACGATCAACCGCAAACAACCGTCGTCTGGCGTACCTATCTGCCGGTGCGCGGGCAGGGCGGCGAAGCAACGCGTGCCGAGATCGAGGACTTCTTCGAAGCCGCCGAGCCGCACTTGAGCGAGAAGCTCGAAACCGAAACGTATCGCGTCGTCAACTGGCTGAGGGAAAGGGCCGCAGCCGTCGAACGCTGTGACGATGCAGAGAGGCCGACCGTCGCTGCCATCGCGCTGGAACCGAATGGATCCTTGCGCAAGGTCCACCGTCTGCACGAGATCACGTCCGGTGACAACAAGAAGAAGAACGACCAAGCGCTTGCCAGGGATCTCGCGGGCGCGACGCTGGTTGTCGATGCGCGGCTCGCCGGACTGCACGACGGCCTGCTCAATGACGATACGAATGAACCGCTGTCGACCGCTGACGGCGAGGATGGCTGGCCCACGACTGCTGCGGGCATACCGCTGGTCCCGTTCCGCGTGCGCAGGGTGATGGTTGGCGAAGGCGAGGCCGCGCTGCCGCCCGTTGCCGACCGGCGCTGGCGGCCGGTGCACGCTTTCGACGTCGCGCGCGACGCGGAGGATCAAGCGCTGGCCCAGCTTATCATCGAGAAGTGGCGCAGCGAGGCAACCGACGAGGAGTCGCGCTCCGTTGCGGCCCGTGCCCAGAGCCTGGCCGAACACCAGGGGTGGGCGGCAGAGAAGGCGCGAGCGATTGTCGAAGCCCTCGGCCTCGACAAGGACCTCGCCGATGCGATCGTGCTCGCCGCCCGCCTGCATGACGAGGGCAAGGCGACCCGGCGCTGGCAGGGAGCGTTCCACACGCCGACGGACGGCCGCCCGTACGCGAAAACCGGGAGCAAACGACCGCCAGATTTCGCTGTCCTCGGCGGCTACAGGCACGAGTTCGGCTCGCTGTTGCGGGCGGAAAGGAACAACGCCTTGGCCGTGCTGCCGGACGAGTTCAAGGACTTGGTTCTGCACCTGATCGCCGCGCATCACGGCCGCGCGCGCCCGGTGATCGAGACGGACGGCTGCGACGATGGCCCGCCGAGCCTGCTCGCGGCCCGCGCCCGCGACATTGCGTTGCGTTTCGCCCGACTGCAGAAGCGCTTCGGCCCCTGGGGCCTCGCCTGGCTGGAGGCGCTGGTCCGCGCCGCTGACCAGCAGGCGTCGCGCGCGCTGGAAGCGGAGGACCAGTGCGATGGCTGAAACCGCAATCCCGGTCGATCTGCTCAATCCCGGCCAGGTCTTCGCCTGCCTGGGCTTCCTCGAGGCGGCGGAGATCCTGCTCGGCGACGCCGAAGGCGGCTTCGATTGGTCGGACGAAGCGAACGTGAAGTTCCGCCTGCGCGCTGCCGGCGACGAAAACCCGGTCGCAGCGGTGCTGGCGTTCCTGGCGGCGGCAACTGTCAACTCGGTAGCGCCGCTCCGGTCTGAGCACCGCACCGAGAAGTGGACTATCCCAACCGCCCTGCTGCGCGAAGGCGAGCCGTTTCCGTTTCCCGATCCTTCCAGCCCCGCAACGCTGCCGGCGCGGCTTTCGGTCGGGACATGCTCCCTCGTGCTCGATCACTGGGGCGACGCCACCGTCCGTGACAATGTCAAGTTCTGGGCAGGCGCTGCCGGCTATCCCGGGGCCGCACTCGCGCGGGACGCGCTCGCACTCGCGCGCGCAAAGTCGGAAGGTGCGCTCAATGACCCGTTCGCGGTCTCAGCGCCGCAGAGCAGCAGTTTTCGTTTCGAGTGGCGACGCGATTACATCCCAATCGATGCCGGCTTCTCACCAAACGAGCACGGACAGATCACGATGATGGGCTATCCGCTTACGGAAGTGCTGGCGGCGGTCGGTCTCGGCCACGCAAGGCCCCAACGTTTGACGAAACTGGAATACCGGTACGGTGTTGCAAGTGGGGGGATCGCCGACGTTTGGCTCGATCCAATGTTTCTCCGCGCAGCGCTTGGCTGTTCCCAGCTTCCTTTTCTGCAACGCACCTTTCGCATGCAGCTCGGCTGGCCTGGCCAGGAAAACCAAGCCCGGTGCATTCTTAATGTCATAGAGGAGCCCAATCCGTGACCGCGCCGCAATCCCCCTCGCACGACACAATCAATTCCTGGGCAGATGATCCGAACGGCCCAGTAGCGTTGCATCTCAGGCAGGAACTGTTGCCAGTCGAGGGCAAGGGTGGCGTCATCTTTCCGCCTACGTACGCCGACATCGGCTACAACATCGATACGCTTGCCGACGGCACCAAGGTCGCCACCATCGACAGCGTCGGTAGCCAGGCCAACCGCATGGAGCCGATCTTCAAGCACCCCCCGTACGACGCGTTGGTGCCGCAGATCAAGATCGAGCTGCATAGGGAAGACGACGACAATAGCCCGTACATTGAAAGACTTTCTCTTCTTGATCTTGCGCATCGCAGCGCGGATGCGGTCGTTCATTCCTGCCCAACCTTGGTACCTGAAATCGCGAGAGCTTTTCGGGCCTTGAAGCGGCATGGCGACGCAGGACCGCTCTGTTGTTTGGCGCCCACGTCGCTTGTATTCGGTGTTTGGGATTCACGCGGGGGCAGCGGTGAAAAGATTCCTCGGTTGGTTCGTTCGATCATCCGTGCCTGGGATGTCCAACCACTTCACGCCGCAGCGCAGTTCAACTCTGTCTGGAAGGCGCTTAATGCGGAGCAACAGGATGAACTCCAGAAAGAAGCGAAGGCCAAGAGAGTGAAGCTCTCCGAGAAAGGCTTTGCCGACGCCCCAGCGACTTTCCGCAAGGTTGGTGAATCTGCCGCGAGACATATACCGGAGTTTAGGGAAGGATCACCAAACCTGGAGCGCCGTGTTCTTGGTGGAGTGTTAGCGAGTGGTCGAATCGAGCGCGAAGTCACGGTTAACCTTGTGGCTCTACGCAGAATCGGCGCTATCAACGACGAAGAAAGCACACGAATCAGACGGTATCTTCTGGCACTCACGCTGATCGCAGCGACAACCGACATTGAACTATTCCTGCGTGAGGGGTGCCATCTCCGTTTTGCTGACGAGGAAATCTGGCAGGTCATACCTCGACGCGGCAACGCGGTTGCTGTCGATCTCACGACGACGGCTGCGCAAGAGCGGCTTCTCAAGTACGCTCAAGATGCCGTTCAGCCGTTCCAGAAAGACTGGCCCAAAGAGCTTGTCCATAAGTTCGATCTGAAGGAAGCGAAGAAGCTTCTCGCCAAGCGGACCGAGGAAGAGCAAAGCGAAGCATCGTAAGCATGCCCCGCGTCCTGCTCATTGCCGTGCGCCTTCACGACGGACGTTTTCACGGCCGGCCGGAGTGGCCGCCGTCGCCGGCGCGATTGTTTCAGGCGCTGGTCGCAGCCGCGGCCAGGGGCGCTCACATCGACGATCGAGACCAACAAGCACTCGCTTGGCTCGAATGCCTCGATTCACCCCTTATCGTTGCCCCGCCCGCGCGCAAGGGGCAGCCCTTCGCCAACTTCGTACCAAACAACGATCTCGACGCCAAAGACGGCGATCCCGCGCGCGTCGCCGAGATCCGCGCCCCAAAATGGATCCGCCCGCACCTGTTCGAGCCGGACGCGCAACTCCTCTACCAGTGGCATTTCGATGGTGAGGAAATGCATGCCCAGGCCATCGCGGGTCTTGCCAATCGCCTCTACCAGCTCGGCCGCGGCATCGACATGGCCTGGGCAGCGGCGCAAGTCCTCGACCTCGACGACGCCCTCGCCAAGATTGATTCGGGTACGAGCCGTGTCTACCGCCCCTGCAAGTCGGGCGCGGGGCCGGCACTGCCCTGTCCCCAGCCCGGCTCGCTGCAAAGCCTGATCGACCGTTACAAGGCAACCAGCGAGCGCTTTGCGGTCATAACGGAGCCGGCGCCGACAAGGAAGGATCCCAATCAAATCAAGGTCGTGGGACAGACCTTCAGCCAAGCACCGAAGCCGCGCTTCCGCGAGATCGCCTACGACAGCCCGCCCGTCCGCCTGCTATTCGAGCTGCGCCCGGCGGACGCGAACGCGAATTTCTTTGCCTGGCCGCTTACGGAGATCGTCGGCCTGGTCGAAACCGCGCGCGATGGCGCAGCAACGGCGCTCGGCGGCGTGCTGCCGGCTCAGCGTGCATGCATCGAACGCGTGTTCATCGGCCGCGGCGCGACGGAGGCCGACAAGGCGAGCCGCCTCCGCATCATCCCTCTGCCTTCCATCGGCCATGTCCATGCCGAGCGCTCGATCCGTCGCCTCCTGGTCGAAGTGCCGCCTGACTGTCCACTTGACCCCCGCGATATTGCCTGGGCGTTCACCGCCTGGATGCCGCACGACCGGGAAACCGGCGAGCTCAGCGGCTGGCAGCTGGTGGAAATCGAGGCCCGCGCCGGCGAGCGCTATGCGAAGATGCCGGGCCACTACGGCATCGACGACGGGGCAGGGTACCGCCGCTGGCGCACCGTCACGCCTGCAGCGCTTCCCGCGCGCGCCGCCCGCCGCCGCATCGATCCGGCGCGCATCAGCGACGAGGCGAAGAGCGGCTCCGAGCGCTTGGCCGAGGAATCTCGCGCCGCCGCCGCCGTGTGCCAGGCGCTGCGCCATGCCGGCATCGCCACGCCGGCCCTCGCGCTCCGCGTCCAGCGCGAACCGTTCGAGGCCAAGGGTGCGCGCGCCGAAACGTTCGCCCCCGGCACGCGGTTTTCCAGGCATGCCCTGTGGCATGTCGAGATCGCCTTCGCCACGCCGCTCTCCGGTCCGCTCGTGATCGGCGACGGCCGCTACCTCGGTCTCGGCCTGATGGCGCCCGTGCCGGCGGCTCCCGCGATCCACGCCTTTGCCTCCGATACCGCCGTAGACACCGATGCTGCGCCGCAGTTGGCCCGCGCCCTGCGCCGCGCCGTGATGGCGCGCGTGCGCGGCGCGCTGGGCAAGGGGCCGGACGAAGGGCTGCCGCTGTTCTATTCCGGCCACGAGGCGGATGGCAGTCCGGCGAACCACGAACACCACGCCCATCTGTTCTTTGCCGTCGAGCCGGGACCTTCCGCCCGTCTCCTGATCCTGGCGCCACACATCGTTCTGCGTCGCTCATTAGACGGCAAGGAAGCGGCTCAACTGCGGACGCTGGACATGGCCCTGGCCGGTTTCACCAGCCTGAAGGCTGGCAGCGCCGGCGTCCTTGAACTTGCACCGCTTCCTGAACTGCAGCCGGGCCATCCACTCCTCGGCCCCGCTCGGACATGGGAAAGCCGCACTCCGTACCGTCCGACCCGCCACGCCAGCCGTGGCAAGGACCCGGCCGCAGCGCTGATCGAGGACGCCATTTCCGAATGCGGACGGCGTGGTCTTCCGCAACCACGTGTGGAGATCGTCGGCTGCGCATCCGGTCCGAGAGGTGGCCACGTTTCCGCCCATCTGCGGCTCGATTTCGCAGTTGCCGTTGAAGGGCCTGTTCTTCTTGGCCGTGACAGCCACATGGGCGGCGGTTTGTTTGCCGCTGTCCGCTGATCTTCCGCGTTTGCGTGTTTCTTCTGGCTTTCCGGCCCGCATACACTTGGTGCACTGGGCGCGCCGCGGCGCCTGCCGCTCTGCCTGATCGCAGCGCGCGCCGGCAAACAGGGGGGAGACCTGATGACCGATGCGATCCAACCCGAACTGCCGTTACCGGCGCCGCCGTTGCCGCCGGACATGCCGCCGCTGCCGGCGCGGATGATCAACGAGTACCAGTACTGCCCGCGCCTCGCCTATCTCGAATGGGTGCAGGGGGAATGGCAGGAGTCGGCCGACACCGTCGAGGGCCGTTTCCGCCATCGCCGTGTCGAACAGTCCTCGGGCGAGTTGCCAGAGCCCGACCAATTGGACGAAGGCGAGCGCCTCGAAGCCCGCGCCCTGACGCTCGCCTCCGAGCGCTTGGGCCAGATCGCGCGCATGGATCTGATCGAGGCCGAGGACGGCGAGGTCATCCCCGTCGACTACAAGCGTGGCAAGCGGCCGCACGTACCATCCGGCGCCTACGCGCCCGAGCGGGTTCAACTCTGCGTCCAGGGCTTGATCCTCGAGGAGCACGGCTACCGCTGCTCGGCCGGCGTCCTCTACTTCGTCGAGAGCCGCGAGCGGGTGCGGGTCGCCTTCGATGCCGAGTTGCGCGCCGAGACACTGCAGGCTGTCAATGGCTTGCGGCTGATGGCGCAAGGCGGCCGTATTCCGCCACCGCTCGATGACAGCCCGAAGTGCCCGCGCTGCTCGCTGGTTGGCATCTGCCTGCCGGACGAGGTCAACTTTCTCCGGCGCGGCGGCGTCAATCCGCGCCCGCTCGCCGTGCCGCGCGACGATGCGCTGCCGCTCTATGTCCAGGCCTACAAGGCACGTATCACTAAGGCCGGCGAAACGGTGGAGATTACCGTCGAGGACCAGCCGGCGACCAAGGCGCGCCTGGTCGATATCTCGCAGGTCGTGCTGCTCGGCAACGTCTCGATCACCACGCCTTGCGTGCATGAGCTCCTGCGCCGCGAAATCCCGGTAAGCTGGCACTCCTATGGCGGCTGGTTCCTGGGCCATAGCGTCGGCGTCGGCCACAAGAACGTTGAGCTGCGCACCGCTCAGTATCGCGGCAGCTTCGAGCCGGCATTCTGCCTCGGTGTCGCCCGCTCGCTGGTCGCCGCCAAGATCCGCAATGCGCGCACTCTTCTCAGGCGCAACTGGCGCGAGGCGCCGCCTCCGGAGCAGGCACTGGCCGACCTGAAGCGCCACGCCGAGCGCGCCCAGCATGCGGCGGCCTTGCCCGAACTCCTCGGTATCGAGGGCAATGCCGCTGCCATCTACTTCGGTCACTTCGCCGGCATGCTCAAGCGCAGTCCGGACGATCCGACCTTCGACTTCGCTCAGCGCAACCGCCGGCCGCCGGCCGATCCGGTCAACGCGCTGCTCTCCTTCGCCTACACCTTGCTGGTGCGCACCATCACAGTGACGATCTCGGCGGTCGGCCTCGATCCCTACCGCGGCTTCTATCACCAGCCGCGCTACGGTCGGCCGGCGCTTGCCCTCGATCTGATGGAGCCGTTCCGGCCGTTGATCGCCGAGTCCGCCGTCATCCAGGCGATCAACAACGGCGAGGTGCAAGCCGGCGACTTCCTTCGCGCCGCCGGCAGCGTCGCCTTGAAAGCCGAGGGCCGCAAGCGGTTCATCGCTGCCTTCGAGCGGCGCTTAAGCCAGGAGGCGACGCATCCGATCTTCGAGTATCGCGCCAGCTATCGGCGCATTATCGAGCTGCAGGCCCGCCTCTTGGGCCGTCACCTGCTGGGCGAGATTCCTGAATATCCGCAATTCCTGACCCGGTGAACCGATGCCGAGCCCCGCCTTTGACGAGCGCATCTACATCGTCACCTACGACATCGGCGAGCCGCGCCGCTGGCGCCGGCTGTTCAAGCTGATGCACGGCTACGGCGAATGGCTGCAGCTTTCGGTGTTTCAGTGCCGGCTCACGCGCAGGCGCCGCGCCGAGCTGGCAGCGGCGATCAACGAGGTCATCAACCATAACCAGGACCACGTGCTGATCCTCGACCTGGGCAGTGTCGAGCGGGTAGAATTGCGGGTGGAGAGCATGGGGAAAACGTATGCCCCCGTCAGCCGAGAGCCCATCATCGTCTGAAGGTCGCGCCGCCGCTGCGAGCGCTCCAATGATGAAGAATCACCGGTCACCGCTCGCATGTGGTATGATGTTGATGGATTGGCGTTCTTGGACATCGTCAGGGAAACAGAAGGTGATCAGGTTTCCGCTCCCGTCGGTGCGTTGCCGCAGCGCTCGCAATCGTCGCCGCAATCCATTAGAGTTCCGAAGGTTGCAAGCCGGCTCCCTCCCGCGGCAGTAATGCCGCGGCCTCATTGAAGCGTCTAAGAGCCCCCGTCTCTTTGGCAGGCCGGGCAGGCCCCTCCCGCGGCAGTAATGCCGCGGCCTCATTGAAGCGAGGGCACGCACTGGAGCGGGCCTGCGGGTCGCGCCTCCCTCCCGCGGCAGTAATGCCGCGGCCTCATTGAAGCCCGTACCGGGGATCGGTGAGCATCGCCGTAAGCTCTGACCCCTCCCGCGGCAGTAATGCCGCGGCCTCATTGAAGCCACAGTGCACTACTACAGCACCGCAGACACTCACAATCCCTCCCGCGGCAGTAATGCCGCGGCCTCATTGAAGCATGATACCGTTCCGTGGCGTGTTGGAGGACAGCGACGCCCCTCCCGCGGCAGTAATGCCGCGGCCTCATTGAAGCACAAGTCTCCGGACGGTAGCCCGTACCCCGGCGGGGCCCTCCCGCGGCAGTAATGCCGCGGCCTCATTGAAGCGGTTCAGGCGGCTTCGGGGGTGATGGGCTGTCCATGCCCTCCCGCGGCAGTAATGCCGCGGCCTCATTGAAGCGGCGCCGCGATGGTCGGTGGTGCCCCGGCGGTTGAGACCCTCCCGCGGCAGTAATGCCGCGGCCTCATTGAAGCGGTCGCTGTCGATCCCGCCTCGCTCGTGTTCGAGGGCGCCCTCCCGCGGCAGTAATGCCGCGGCCTCATTGAAGCCTCTCATTGACGGCTGCTTGTATGATCACGAAAGCGCGCGCCCCTCCCGCGGCAGTAATGCCGCGGCCTCATTGAAGCGAGCGGTTGGCTGCGGTGGAGTGGATGATGTTGAGCCCCTCCCGCGGCAGTAATGCCGCGGCCTCATTGAAGCTTAGCCAAGCCCTTAAAAAATGCCTTTTCTGTCATTCCCTCCCGCGGCAGTAATGCCGCGGCCTCATTGAAGCGCAGATTATGTCAAGCTTATTAGATAACTGACATCATCCCCTCCCGCGGCAGTAATGCCGCGGCCTCATTGAAGCCAGGAATTAGAGGAACTGGTGAGTTGTTGGCGGCCGCCCTCCCGCGGCAGTAATGCCGCGGCCTCATTGAAGCGATGGAAGCCTCGTCCAGGCGGTCGCTGACCGCGCGGACATCCCTCCCGCGGCAGTAATGCCGCGGCCTCATTGAAGCGCCGCGGAAAAGTTAGGCGTGCAGGTACCGAGAACGTGCCCTCCCGCGGCAGTAATGCCGCGGCCTCATTGAAGCCCGCCAGAGGTGTTCTGTAGATTGAAGTCGGCTGGGTCCCTCCCGCGGCAGTAATGCCGCGGCCTCATTGAAGCCGAGCCGGTCGAGCAGTTGCTGCTCGTCCGCCGCGTGCCCCTCCCGCGGCAGTAATGCCGCGGCCTCATTGAAGCGTCGGGAGTGGCCCCGTTAACCAGCGCCGGGTACTGCCCCTCCCGCGGCAGTAATGCCGCGGCCTCATTGAAGCGAGAACCCGGGGATCTGGGACTTAACCATGTCGACGAAGCCCCCTCCCGCGGCAGTAATGCCGCGGCCTCATTGAAGCAGGTCCTACGCGGAAGAGACCTACGAGACCTTCTGGCGTCCCCCCTCCCGCGGCAGTAATGCCGCGGCCTCATTGAAGCTCCATCCCTTCACGCGTCTCGACCTGTACGCCGCACCGTCCCTCCCGCGGCAGTAATGCCGCGGCCTCATTGAAGCCTACCAAAGCGCTTGAATCAGCCTCGTGTTTGAAGTGCCCTCCCGCGGCAGTAATGCCGCGGCCTCATTGAAGCGCGGCATGTGCTGCCAGTTGTTTCTTTCCGCCCCCCAGGCCCTCCCGCGGCAGTAATGCCGCGGCCTCATTGAAGCTGCTCCCACGCCTCGATCGACCGTTCGAGGGCGTCCTCCCTCCCGCGGCAGTAATGCCGCGGCCTCATTGAAGCGGTCTGAACGGCACGCTCCACTGCACGCAGCGCCTTCCCTCCCGCGGCAGTAATGCCGCGGCCTCATTGAAGCTCATTGCGTCGTCGCCGACGGTGAAAGGTGCATCGCCCCTCCCGCGGCAGTAATGCCGCGGCCTCATTGAAGCTCGGAAAACAAATACATGTCGTCGGCGCCTCTCGCCCCTCCCGCGGCAGTAATGCCGCGGCCTCATTGAAGCTCGCTGCGACGACCAACGGCCGCCGCGCCCGCCTGCCCTCCCGCGGCAGTAATGCCGCGGCCTCATTGAAGCGTGGTTCTCTGGAAAGAGAACGACGACGGAACCTCGACCCTCCCGCGGCAGTAATGCCGCGGCCTCATTGAAGCCGGTCCGTTTGACGAACAACCAGTTTTGCGCGCTGACCCTCCCGCGGCAGTAATGCCGCGGCCTCATTGAAGCCGCTCGTGGAGTGGGAAGTCTCACTATCTACCCGAGCTCCCTCCCGCGGCAGTAATGCCGCGGCCTCATTGAAGCGCTTGGGGATGCCACAATTGACGATCCGAGCTGGCCGTCCCTCCCGCGGCAGTAATGCCGCGGCCTCATTGAAGCGCGGATGTGCGGTGTATGGTCCAGCCGGGCTGGTTCCCCTCCCGCGGCAGTAATGCCGCGGCCTCATTGAAGCTCGCGGAAGCGTCGCATAGTTCCGTGTGCCGAGGGCGCCCTCCCGCGGCAGTAATGCCGCGGCCTCATTGAAGCGCACCGATCGGCCGGTGCCGGCGCTGTTCGGCGAATTCCCCTCCCGCGGCAGTAATGCCGCGGCCTCATTGAAGCCATGCTTGGCAGAAGGCCCGTGTCGAGAACTACTCCGCCCTCCCGCGGCAGTAATGCCGCGGCCTCATTGAAGCGAGAGTGAACGATGACGGCCGACTGTCGCAACTGCGCACACCCTCCCGCGGCAGTAATGCCGCGGCCTCATTGAAGCGGCGCAGCGCAACGTCGGTTACCCAATCGTCTTGCGCCACCCTCCCGCGGCAGTAATGCCGCGGCCTCATTGAAGCGGCTAACTGCATCTCGCCATCTGCATTCGTCACCTTCCCTCCCGCGGCAGTAATGCCGCGGCCTCATTGAAGCGTCGTCTGCACACCGTCACCACTCATGCGCCCTCTCCCCCTCCCGCGGCAGTAATGCCGCGGCCTCATTGAAGCCGTGGCAGCCATTACTTTGGTTTGATGTTTTGGTGTGAGCCCTCCCGCGGCAGTAATGCCGCGGCCTCATTGAAGCGGGCACAATGCGGGGATTGCGGCCGGGGTCGAGCCCGCCCTCCCGCGGCAGTAATGCCGCGGCCTCATTGAAGCTCTGCATATGCCCGTTGCCTGCCGCGCCGTATTCGGATCCCTCCCGCGGCAGTAATGCCGCGGCCTCATTGAAGCGCCAAGATCGTGGCCGGCCCGGTCGACTGGCTATACGCCCCTCCCGCGGCAGTAATGCCGCGGCCTCATTGAAGCGATACTCACGATCATACGTTCTATAGAAATCTGCTTCTCCCTCCCGCGGCAGTAATGCCGCGGCCTCATTGAAGCTTTGTCAGAAAGTGGCGGACTAACACTCCCATTTGCTCCCTCCCGCGGCAGTAATGCCGCGGCCTCATTGAAGCGTAGATGTCGGTGCCGGGGCACTTTGCGGTGCCGGGGCCCCTCCCGCGGCAGTAATGCCGCGGCCTCATTGAAGCCCATACTAGTATTTAGCCGAGGCGGCGGTGAACTTTTCCCTCCCGCGGCAGTAATGCCGCGGCCTCATTGAAGCCCGTCGCTGTCTGCGCTGTGGCAACAGTTGGTCCCGCAAGCCCTCCCGCGGCAGTAATGCCGCGGCCTCATTGAAGCTAGGCCGGCTGCGGGCTGCAGTTGTGGTTAGGGACCCCGCCTCCCGCCGGCCAGGGTGGGGCCTCAGCGGCGGCGCGCGCAGGAGCGCTCGCGCGGGCGTCAATTGCGTGGTATCCCCTGGCTCTTGCCGCTCAAGGCCTTGTGGCGGCAGCGGTTGGGGGCTTGGTGCATCGGCGCAGCAAGGTGACGGAAGCCACGTGCTGTCGCTGCGCAAGACCGGTTCGAGGAGGGATCACGTTATGCGCTTACTGTGGCGGTTCGCCGTTTCCGTGTGCTTTACCGGCTTGATCGCCGGCTGCCAGAGTTCCAAGCCGATATCGTCGCAAGAGGCAGCGATCGCGGAGCAGATCACCCAGCAGGTGAATACACCGAAGGCTGCAGCCGTCGCGGCGTCGCGCTACCGCACATATCGCTGGATGACCTCAGACGAGATGGTTCGTTACCGACTCGGCTACGATCCAACGATGGCGCCCGCGACCCGGTCGGCGGTGGAGCAGGCGGTCGACGACGATCTTGCTGACAAGGGGTTTCAGCGTGGTGAGGCGGCGGACTTCCTCGCCGCCTTCAGCAATGTCTATATCGACCGCAACCGTGCCGCGGCCGGTCCCGGCTTTCTCGGCGCGGAGCTGCAGTTGTCCGATAGCCCAAAAGGCACGCAGGTCGAAGCCTACAGCGGGATGGAGGTCTACAAGACACCCGAAGAGAGCTTTACCATTGTCTTCTTGGACGCGCAGACCCGCCAGCTCCTTTGGCGGGGGACCGGAACCGAAAAGTTCGCAACGGAGGCAGGGCAACAAAGCAACGCGGCGATCGAAGCGGCCGTCTATCAGGCACTGAACGATATGCCTGTGCCGCTTGCGCCCTGAGCGCTTGGCCTCGGCCGCTGGGGCCTGAGGATGGGGGCAAGAATGCGGCGGCCTAAGGAGGATGCATTTCAAATGCTGCCGAGATGGGCGGGCAGGGGGCGTGCGCTGTTCGGCCGCAGGCGGACTCTGGTCGGCGGCGCGGCTCTCCTGTTCGCGCTGCTGCTGGGCGGACCGGTCGCAGCGGCAGCGACGGCCGAACCGCCCATCCGCCTGTTGGCGCTCGGCGACAGTCTGACCGCCGGCTACGGGCTGGAGCGCGCCAAGGCTTTTCCGGCGCAGCTCGAACGCGCCCTGCGCGGCCTCGGCCTCAACGTCACGATCGAGAATGCTGGCGTCTCGGGGGATACCAGCGCCGGCGGCCGGGCGCGGCTTACTTGGCTGCTGGGCTCCAAGCGTGCCGCACAGCCGGACGCCGTGATCGTTGAACTCGGCATCAACGACGCCTTTCGCGGCATCGATCCGGAAGTGACCTACGGGAACCTGGATGCGATCCTTGCGCAACTGAGCGCGCGCGGCATTCCGGTGCTGGTGGCCGGCATGCGCTTGCTACCGCACTGGCGCACCGCCGACGGCGAGCGGTTCGAAGCGATCTTTCCAGACCTCGCCACCCGGCACAAGATCCCGCTCTATCCGTCCTTCCTCGAAGGTGTTGCCGGCGTCGCGGAGCTGAACCTCCCTGACGGCCTGCATCCCAACGCCGACGGCATTGCCGAGATCGTTCGCCGCATCACGCCCGCCGCTGCCGAGCTTGTGCGCACGGCGGCGGCCAAGCGTGCACTCACTCCATAACGTCGCGGGCGCGGCCTGGGGAAGGGAAGGACCGCGCCCGCCTTTGTCGTCAGTTCAAGCCGGCGACGCCTTTAAGCGCGGGCCAGCGTCTTGCCGGTGGCGCCCAGGTCGTTGAAGGCTTCCGATAAGCGTTCGACCATGCCGAGCTCGGCCGCGCGCAGCCACTTGCGCGGGTCGTAGAACTTCTTGAACGGCGTGCCGTCCTCCGGGTCGATCTGGTACTTGAACGCCTTCGGGTGCTCGTCGACGAACTTGCCGACCGGGGCCGAGAAGGCGAACTGGGTGTCGGTGTCGATGTTCATCTTGAACACGCCGTAGCCGACCGCTTCCGTGATCTGCGCCTTCTCCGAGCCGGAGCCGCCGTGGAAGACGAGGTTCAGCGGGTTCGGCCCAGCGTTGTGGCGGCGCGCAACCAGGTCCTGCGAGTTCTTCAAGATCTCCGGGCGGAGCTTGACGTTGCCCGGCTTGTAGACGCCATGCACGTTGCCGAACGAGGCGGCGACGGAGAAGCTGCCGATCTCGGACAGCTTGTCGAACGCTTGCAGGACGTCATCCGGCTGCGTGTAGAGCTTGGCGTTGTCGGCGCTCTCGTCGAACTCGCCGCCGATGCCGTCCTCCTCGCCCCCGGTGACGCCGAGCTCGATCTCCAGGCTCATGCCGATCTTGGCCATCCGCTTCAGCACGCGCGCGCACTCGTTCAGGTTCCAGTCGAGCGGCTCTTCCGAAAGATCCAGCATGTGCGAGCTGAACAGCGCCTTGCCAGTTTCCTTATGGAACGCCTCGCCATGGTCGAGCAGGCCCTCGACCCACTGGATCAGCTTCTTGTTGGCGTGGTCGGTGTGCAGGACGACGCAAACGCCGTAGTGCTCGGCCATCATATGGACGTGGCGGGCGGCGGAGACGGCGCCCAGCACCTTGGCAAGGCTGCCGTTGGGGAAGCCCTGGCCGGCGTAGAACTGCGCACCGCCGTTCGAGAGCTGGACGATGACGTCGCCCTTCGCCTTGGCGGCGGCCTCAAGCACGGCGTTGATGGTATTCGTGCTGGTGACGTTCACCGCCGGCAGCGCGTAGTGGCCGGCCTTGCAGCTGGCGACCAGCGTCTCGTAATCCTTGCCGGTAACAACGCCCGGTTTCAGTCCACTCATCGTTCTCTCCTCCTCGGTAGATGGGGCGAAAGGGCACCGCGGCCGATGGCTCCAGCGTCCGTGTCGTTTGCGTCCCGGCTGGCCGGGCGGTCCCCAAAGAAACCCCGCTTATAGCACCTCCGCGCCGCCGTGGGAGAAAGAACAAGGAGGGACGCAAAGCGCGGCCACCGCGGGGCCGGCTGCCGCCAGGATGCCGAGGATGGCGTAGACCCGAGGCGGTTCCAGTCTCAGATGTGCAGGCACACCTTGCCGAACTGTGCGCCGGTGGCGAGATGGGCGAGGGCGGGGTGCAACTCCTCAAATGCAAATACACGGTCGATTGCGGGCCTGAGGTGGTGCTCGGCGATCGCCCGTAGCATGGCCTCGAAGCCGTCGCGACTGCCGCAAGCGATACCCTGCAGACGAACCTGTCGCGTGACGATCGGCCCGAGATGGGCATCGATCTTCGCACCAGAAAGGACGCCGATCAGGCTGATGGTGCCTCCGGCGCGGACAGCGCGCAGCGACTGGGGCAGGGTTGCCGAACCGCCGACCTCGATGACGTGGTCGACGCCGTCACCGCCTGCCTGCTCGCGCACCACTCGGCCCCATTCCGGCGTCGTGCGGTAGTTGATGCCGACGTCCGCGCCCATCGCCCGCGCCCGTTCGAGGCGCGCGTCGCTGCTCGACAGGATGATCACCCGCGCGCCGTGCAGCTTCGCGAACTGCAGCGCGAACAGTGAGACACCGCCGCAGCCCTGGACCAGGACCACATCTCCCGCCCGAACGCCGCCGTGGGTAACGACGGCACTCCACGCCGTCAGTGCGGCGCAGGGAAGTGCCGCTGCCTCCGCGTCGGTCAGATGGGGCGGCACGCGAACGACCCCCTCGGCGTCAACCACCATCAGCTCGGACATCACACCGTCCAGCGGACCGCCGAGGGTTTGGCGCACCCGTTCGGCCGTGGCCTGGCCACCGATCCAACTCTGGATCATGATCGGGCATACCCGGTCGCCGACCCGCACCCGGGTGACGCCATCGCCGACGGCGACCACATCGCCGACGCCATCCGATATGGGGATCAGCGGCAAGGTGCCGGTCAACGCGCCATAACCCCGCTTTGGCACCAGGAGGTCGCGGTAGTTCAGCGACGCCGCCCGCATGCGCAGCAGGACTTGACCGGGTCCGGCCTGTGGCTCGGGTCGCTCCGCCATGCGGAGGTTCTCCATCGACCAATCATCTTGCACCTGAAACACCCGCATGCGTCGCCCCTCCTCTCAAGGATTGCCTCCAGGATCGCAAAGTGCTCTCTCTGCGGCAGAGCTTTACGTGGCGAGTGCCATGAACAGCAACGTCGATTGCCGGAACGTCATGTTGCGAAAATGGAACGCCTGATGTCGTGGGACGATCTTCGCTACTTCCTCGCGGTCGCCCGCGGCCGCAACCTCAGCGAGGCCGGTCATCACCTCTGCGTCAGCGCGTCCACGGTATCCCGCCGCATCGACGCCCTGGAAGGAGCGCTTCGCTGCCGCCTGTTCCGCCGCCATCGCGACGGCTACACGCTGACCCCCGCCGGTGAAAGGCTTCGTGGCGAGGCCGAGGCAGCCGAGGCGCGGATCCTCGCTTTGCAGCGGAGCGCGGGCGCTGACCCGGAAGACGTCGGCGGCGTTGTCCGCCTCGCAACGCCCGAGCTGCTCGCACACGAACTGATCGTGCCCCGTCTCGGCAGCTTCTGCGAAACCTATCCCGAGCTTTCACTGGAGCTGCTCTCCGACGTCCGACCGGTTTCACTCTCCCGTGGCGAAGCGGATGTGGTGCTGCGTGCCGTACGGCCGGCCCGCGGTGCCTACACGATGCGACGGATCGGCGAAATTCAGGTTGGGCTGTTTGCGTCCGAAGGCTATCTCGAACGCCACGGCATTCCCGACCGTGCCCTCAATAATCACCGCCTGATTGCGTGGGACCACGATCTCGCATTCCTGCAGATGGCGCGCTGGCTCTCGGCCAACTCCGGCGAGGGCCGCGTGGTGTTGCGGACCAGCACGTTCGCGGCACAACTCGGTGCGTGCCGCGTCGGCTGTGGGATCGCCGCACTGCCGGTTCCGATCGGAGAGGGTTACGGGATGCGGCGGGTGCTCGCTGACACGGCGGCGCTCTCGATTGATCTGTGGCTGCTCGTCCGCTCAGATGTGCGGATGACGCGGCGGGTCGAGATTGTCTGCAACTTCTTGACCGATATTTTTTCGACCGGCGGCGGTGACCGGCCCCCCGATGCGGACGCCCCCTTGGCGGGCTGACAGTCCGGTGCTGCACCTGGAGCGGCGCCAAGAGCGCACAACGTCGAGAAACCAAGGCCGACGCACATGGCGATGACCACGCTCGGTGGGGGCGGGGGGCAATGCCCAAAGTCAGTGCGTGCGCACGTCCTCCACGATGCGGCCGTCGAGGAGCGTGATCTGCCGGCTGGCCATGGCGGCGAGATCAAGATTGTGGGTGACGGCGACCACCGCATGACCGGCGTTGGCAAGACCAGCGAGGATCGTGAAGACCTGCTCCGCGTTGCGGGAGTCGAGGTTGCCGGTCGGTTCATCGGCGAGCACGAGCTTGGGCGCGTTGGCAAGCGCGCGGGCAATCGCCACCCGCTGCCGCTGGCCGCCGGAGAGCTGGTCGGGCCTGCGGTCGGCGTAATCGGCCATCTCCAGGGTGGCCAGCAGGTCGCGCGCGCGTGTTTCCATCGCTGCACGCTCCAGGGTACCCAACCGGCGCATCGGCAGCATCACATTCTCGAGCGCGCTGAACTCGGGCAGGAGAAAGTGGAACTGGAAGACGAAACCGATCGATGCCAGCCGCAGCGCTGCCGCCGCATCCCGGCTTAAGGCCCGCGTCGGCCTGCCTTCGATCAGGATCTCGCCTTGGGTCGGCCGGTCCAAGAGACCCAGCAGATAGAGCAGCGAGGACTTGCCAGAGCCCGAAGGCCCGGTCACCACGACGAACTCACCGGCACCGATGCTGAGCGCGATCTCGCGGACCAGCGTCACCGGCACCGGCCCCGGCAGCACCCGGTGAACGCCTTCGGCCGTCACGAAGCTTGGCCCCGTCATGCCGCCCCGCGGATGATGGCGACCGGATCGAGCCTGCCGGCGCGCCTCGCTGGCAGGTAGCCGGCGAGGCCGGCCGCGGTGAGCGCGCAGGCGGCGGCGATCGCGTAGTGGCGCCAGTCGTAGGTCACGGGCAGTCCGGTCTGCTCGGCAAACGTGCGTACCTTGATCTCGATGCTGCCCAAGAGCCGGCACAGCGCGTAGCCCAGGCCCCAGCCGAGCACCGTACCGAAGCTGCCGATCAGGAACCCTTCACTGACGAAGATCGCGCGCACGTCGGCTTCGGTGAAACCCAGCGACTTCAAGATGGCGATGTCGCGCGTCTTCTCGAAGACAATGGTCGAGACGATGTTGAAGATGCCGAACGCTGCGACCACGAGAATGCCGCCGACCACCGTGTAGATGATGATGTTGCGGATCTGGAATACCTCCAGCACGTTCTCGTTGATCTCCTCCCACGACTCGGTGCGGTAGCCCAAGCGGCGTTCAATGCGTTGGGCGAGCGCGCGGGCGCCGTTCACGTCATCAAGGCGCAGGCGGATCTCGTTGATGACGTTCGGCCGGTCGAGCAGCACCTGCACAACCTTGAGCCGGGCATACGCCGTTGCATCGTCGATGGCGACGACGCCGGAGTGGACGATGGCGACGACCTTGGCGAGCCGGATCGTTCCCGCCGACGACGAGAGGCTGACGCTGTCGCCCAAGCCGGCGCCGAGCTTGCGGGCGAGGCCGCTGCCGATGATGATGCCGTTCGCGGTCGTATAGAGATCGTTGAGACTGCCTTCGCGGATGTCGTGGGCGAGCTTGGAAACCCGGACTTCCGCTTTCGGCTCGATGCCCAACAGCGAGACGGCGACGTCGCGGCCGCCGAAGCGCAGGACCACCGGCCCGCGCAGCGTTGGTGCCACCGCGACACCCGGCAGCGCGGCCAGCAGGGCCAACTTCGGCTGCGGATTGCGGATGCCGCGCAGTTCCTCCTTTGGCTTGACGGAGGAGAGCCCGACGGCGCTCGTGCCATAGACCGCGTCAGCCGGCTGCCAGGGCACGGCGCGGAAGTCATCGCGGACCGTGATGTGGGGCGTCGCGTCGATGATGCGGCGGATGAAGTCCTCCTGCGAGCCTTGCATCAGGGCCGCCATCGCGACCGCGAAGCCGACCCCGGTCGTTACCCCCAGCACGGAAAGCACGGTCTGTCGCAGCCGCTCGCGGATATGCGTCAGAGCGATTTCGAGCGTGAGCGGCACTGGCGCCTCACGGACCAGCCGGTGCCGGCGCGGGGCGGACGCGGATGCGGTCACCGGCCTTAAGCTGGGGCGGCGGGGTGACGATGACAGCGTCGTCCTCGCTCAGGCCGGCCTTGATCTGCAGCCAGCGGACGCCCTTGATGCCGGGCGTGATCGGGCGCTCGATTGCCCGGCCGCCCTCGACCACGAACACCCGGCCGTCGACGGCCGCTTCGGCTGGGACCAGGAGCGCGCCTGGCTCCTCGCGGATGATGATGTTGATCTCCGTCGTCATGCCGATCATCAGCGGCGTCTCGGCGGGCAGGCCGATGCGGACGCGAAAGCTTTTCGCCACCGGGTCGCCTTTGGGCGTGATCTGGCTGACGGTGCCGGCCAACACCTGACCGGCGAACGCATCACTCTTGACGAGCGTGTGCTGGCCGACGCGGACGCGCGGGATGTCTTCCTCGTCGACGTCGGCCTCGATCCACAACGGCGTCGGCTCGCCGACCCAGAACAGGACGTCGCCCGGCTCCACCACCTCGCCGACCTCGCCATCCTGGCGCAGGACGCGGCCGGCCATCGGCGCGCGCAGCGTGTAGTCGGCCAGGTGCTCGCGGGCGGCTGCAATGGAAGCGCGCACCTCGTCGAACTGGCTGACCAGCCGCTCATAGGCCTGGACGCTGATGACGCGGTCGGAGAGCAGCTTGCCGTAGCGGGCAACGTCGCTCTCCAGGAAGCGCGCGCGGGCTTCGTACTCCTTGAGGCGCGCCCGCGGCTCCTCGTCATCGAGCCGCGCCAGAACATCGCCACGGCTGATGCGTTCGCCCTCGCAGGCACAGAGCTCAACCACCCGGCCGCGAACGATCGGCGTGACTTTCGCCCAGGTGACGGGTTCGACAACACCGGTCGCGTAGACGGCATCGACGGCGGGACCGCGTAACGGCCGCTGCACCTCGACGACGGGGATGGCGAGATACCAGAATGCCGCCACGGCACCGGCGACAACGATGGCGGCCATGATCCACGGCAAGAGCTTCTTTAGCATCGCGCCTTCCTGCCACACCCTGCGTGCGGTGGCCAGGGCTGCATCGGGCCACACCTTTCACGCGCGAACGGCAGTCCCACTTGCATGCGTTGCGATCGGGCAGCATGTCACGGTATACTGTACGACGTCTGCGAAGGTGACGTAACGGAGCAACCCATTGTCCACCAGCCGCCGCCTGTTCTTGCGCACCGGCCTCTTTGCGTCCACTGCTTTCGCGTTGGCGTCGGGCAACGCGCTTGCCTTTGCGGTCGAGGAGGCGGGCACCCAGGTGAGCGGCATCTACCATGCCGCGCGCTCGTGCACGCTCGGGGATGACCCGCAGCATCAGAAACTGCTCGCGGAACTGAGGCAGAGCCTCGCTGGCCTTTCGCTGTCGCCCGAAGAGCGGGACGCCCTGGTCGCTGGCCTGACGTGCCCGATCTGTGGCTGCGGGTTGCAGCTCTAGGTCGCTCCATCACCGTGAGATGACCGGCGGAGCAGGAAGCCGGTAAGGCGGCGACAAGGCTCACTCTTCGAGTGTGCGCACCTCGCGCGTGGTCCGGCGCAACCGATCGCTCAAGTTGCGGCCGATGTTTTTCAGCAGGCGCGCGTGCAGCCGCGGGTGCCTCTCCGCCAGTTCGGCAAACCGCTCGGTTCGCAGCACCCAGCAGCGCACGGCGCTCTCGGCGATCACGTCGGCGACGCGATCGCCGCCGTCGACCAGGGCCAATTCGCCGAACGATACCCCCGGGCCGATGTTGGCGAGCCGCTTGCTGCGGCCGTCGCCGAGTTGCATGATGACCGCGGCCGAGCCTTCGGACAGCATGAACAGCCGGTCGGCGGGATCGTTCTCGTGGATGATGGCGGCTCCCGGCGCGTACGTTGCCTCTTCGAGGTAACCTGCTAGCAAAGCGACATACTCGCCTTCGAAACCGGCAACGATGTCCATCTCCGCCAGCGGCACGCTGACCTCGTGGGCCGACAATTCAGGCGCGGCCGTCGCCAGCAGGGCATCTTCGCAAGCCTCCAGTGCCCGGTCCACATCCGCAAACACGTGTTTCTCGACCCAGCCCGCAGGCAATCGCTGGCCGAGCGCGCGGATGATGGCGGCCGGAAAGGCGGCCAGGAGGAGCTGTTGCTGCCGCTCGGCGAGCCTTTCGTGCATCGCGATCAGGAGCCCGAGCGGGCCTTGGTCGGCATGGCCGACCCGACGGCCGTCGAGAATGGCAAAGCCGTGCGGATCGAGTTCCGCCGTCAACCGCCGCAGCACCTGTTCCATGCTGGCGAAGAACAGATCGCCATCGAGCTCAAAAACGGTGATGCGGTGTCCAAGCTGATCGAGCACATCCCGCTCGGCCGCGCGCCGACGCCGCTTGGAGACGACATTGCTGCCAGTATAGACCCGGCGAATGACGGTGCGCGGCTGCGGATGATGCGCAAACATGTGCAGCGCGAAGCGCGACGACAGTTCGTCGCAGACGCGCACACCGCGGACGCTGTTGCCTTTGGCGTCCAGAAGCGGTGAATAGAGGCCGATACCGAACTGACCGGGCAGGACCGCGATGATGCCGCCGGCAACGCCGCTTTTTGCAGGCAGACCGATGCGGTAGTTCCACTCACCGGCATAATCGTACATGCCGCAGCTTGCCATCACACTCAGGATGCTCTGAACGTGTTCTGGGCCCACGGCTCGGCGGCCGCTCAACGGATTGACGCCGTAATTGGCGAGCGTCGCTGCCATGATCGCCAGGTCGCGCGCCGTGACCAGGATCGAGCATTGGCGGAAATAGAGATCGAGATGCTCGTCAACCGGCTCTTGGATCATCCCGGAATTGAGCTCCAGGTACGCGATGGCGCGATTGCGATGTCCGGTCGCCCGCTCCGACTGGAAGACCGTCTCATCGATCTCCAGTGGCCGGCCGGCGAAGTCTGCGAATGTTTCCGAGATGCGTTGCAGACGGCTTTCAAAGCTGTCGCCGGAAATCAGGGCCGAGATGGCGATCGCGCCGGCATTGACCATCGGATTGAACGGCCGGTTTCCCGTCTCGTCAAAGACGATGGCATTGAAGGCTTCGCCGGTCGGCTCGACACCGACCTTGCGCAAGACCTCGTCGCGACCGTGTTCTTGTAAGGCAAGACTAAAAACAAACGGCTTGGAGACGGACTGGATGGTAAATTCCCGCTGGCTTTGTCCAACTTCATAAACATGGCCATCGGTCGTCGCCAGGACAATGGCGAAGTCTGCCGGGTTTGCCTTTGCCAGTTCGGGAATATACGTGGCTACTGACCCGGAAAAATCGGGCTGGTACTTTTCGTACAGTTCCTGAAGGATAGACTGAACGGGGGATGGGCAGGGATCAGGCACGCGCGTCCACTCTCCGTCTCGTGCCGGTGACATGAACCGGACATCGGACCGTAACCTGACGATCGTGGTAGCGGAAGATTGCCTAAGAGACAATCACAAAGAATTAGTGCCTATCTTATAGGCAAATGCACCCAGTTCAGAACTCGATCTGTGTCCCGAGTTCGACCACCCGGTTGGGCGGGATCTGGAAAAACGTTGTCGCGCTGAGGGATGCCCCCCACAGGGCGATGAACAGATGCTCCTGCCAGCGGCGCCAGAACGGCAGCCGCTTGGCGCGGGCACGGCGCACGACCAGCGTTTCCCGTCCGACAAAGAAGGAAGTCTGCATCATATCAAAGACCAGGCCGTGGCTGCGGCACTGGTGCAGCGCTCGTGGCACGTTCGGCGCCTCCATGAAGCCGAAGCGGGCGACGACGAGGAAAAAGCCCTTGCCGGCCCGCTCGACCTCGATCCGCTCGCTCTCGGCAACGCGGGGGACATCTTCGACCGCAACGGTCATGAATACGATCCGTTGATGCAAAACCTGATTGTGCTTGAAGTTGTGCAGCAGGGCGTTCGGAACCGTGTTGAGGTTGCCGGTCATATACACCGCCGTGCCGGGGACGCGGGTCGAGGCGCCGCTCACCTGATCGATGAACAGCGCCAGCGGCAGCGCGTCGCCGTAAAGTTCTTGCCGCAGGACGATGCGACCGCGCCGCCAGGTGTCGATGATAAAGTAGACGATGATGGCGACCAGAAGCGGCAACCAGCCGCCGCTCGGGATCTTGAGGATGTTCGATCCGAGGAAGCAGAGATCGACGGCCAGGAGACTGCCGAACACGGCGACGGTCGTGAAGCGCGACCATTGCCACAGCCGGCGGCTGACGATCGCCGCCAACAGCGCGCTGATTGCCATGTCGCCGGTGACCGCGAGACCGTAGGCGGAGGCCAGATTGGTGGACGAGCGGAACTCGGTGACCAGCAGCAGCACGCCCGCAAGCAGCGCCCAGTTCATGCGCGGAACATAGATCTGGCCTTCCTCGGTCGCTGAGGTGTGGCGCATTTCCATGCGCGGCAGCAGCCCCAACTGCACCGCTTGCCGGGTCAAGGAGAACACGGCGGAGATTACCGCCTGTGAGGCGATAATGGTGGCAAGGGTTGCGAGGATCACCAGCGGATAGAGCGCCCACGAGGGTGCGAGCAGGAAAAACACGTGCTCGATGGCGCCCGGATCGGCCATCACGAGGGCGCCCTGGCCGAAATAGTTGAGCACCAACCCGGGGAGCACCAGCGTGAACCAGGCGAAACGGATAGGCCAGCGGCCAAAGTGCCCCATGTCGGCGTAAAGCGCCTCGCCGCCGGTGATCGCCAGCACGACCGCGCCCAAGCTGAAGAACGCAGCTGCCGGATCGTCGGCCACCAGGGCGGCGGCATAGCGCGGGTCGAGCGCCTTGAGCACGCTTGGCACCTGGATGATCTGGACCAAGCCAAGCAGGCCCAACACCGTGAACCATAGCAGCATGACCGGGCCGAACAGTTTGCCGACCGAACCGGTGCCGCGGGTCTGGATGACGAACAAGGCGAGCAGGATCGCGCTCGCAAGCGGAACGACGTAGGGTTGAAAGACCTCGGTCGCGGTGTTCAACCCTTCGACCGCGCTCAAGACCGAGATCGCGGGCGTGATCAGTCCGTCGCCGAAAAAGAGCCCGAGGCCGCACATCGACAGCACGGTAACGGTCGCGCGCATCGGCCCGGTGTAACCTAGCCCGCGCCCGGCAAGGGCGGCGAGTGCCAGCACACCGCCCTCGCCCTTGTTGTCGGCGCGCATGATCAAGAGGACGTATTTGCCGGTAACGACGACGATCAGGGACCAGAAGACCAGCGACAGCACGCCCAGCACGGAATCGATATCCGGCGAGAGACCACCCGCGGCGCTGAACGCTTCGCGGATGGTGTACAGCGGGCTGGTGCCGATATCGCCGTAAACGACGCCGATGGCAGCAAGCAGGAGCCCGGCCCGGGTCTGTTTGCTGTGGGCGTGGGCTTCTGCTTGGCCGTCGCTCTCGGGCACCGCCTCCGTTGCCTCGGTGCCGTCGACCGCGGGCCCTTCCTCCGGCGCAACAGGCTCTGTCTTGGGATCATCCGCCATGCGCATTCCTGAAGGCTGTATTGCCGCGCGCCCGCCACACGTTGAGGCTAGGGGGCGCCTCGTGCTTGCACGCCGCGCAACCCTAGCACCGGTGCCAGCCGTTTTGAACCCGCCCTGATAAATGCCATCCCCGCGCGGAACGGTCGCGTGCGCGTTGTCCGCCCGCCTTGCAGTTCGCGGCCGGGTTTGCCGTGGCGCGCCGCGGTCGCTATCTTCAGTGATGGGGGAGAGTGGAGAGTGGCATATGGTTTGGAGACGTGTGCGAACAGCGGTGGTGTGGGCCGCGGTGTGGTTGGGCCTTTTCGGCGGTATCGCCGGTCCGCGCGAATCAGTGGCCGATTCGGGTGTACAGACCGTGTCCACATCCGAGCTTGCTCCCCTTTTGGAGCGCGGAATCACTTTGATTGACATTCGCCGAGCCGACGAGTGGCGCGCGACAGGTGTCGTCGCCGGCAGTCACTTGATTACGGCTTTCGATGCCGATGGGCGGCTGCGACCCACCTTCTTGACGGAGGTCGCGGCCGTTTCGGCGCCGGATCGACCGCTCGCGTTGATCTGCCGCAGCGGCAACCGGTCGGCCGTGGCCGCCCGCTTGCTGACCAGTCAGAGCGGCTTTCAGACCGTCTACAGCGTTGCTGGCGGCATTACCGACTGGCTGCGCGATGGCCGGCCGGTGGACGACTGCCGGTCGTGCTGATCCCTGATCGGAGCGTCTAGATCATGTGGTCGTGGCCCTGCGCGAAGGGGAGGTAGGCGGCGCCGCAAATGGTGCTGCAAACCGCGTCGCAAAGCCGCGCACACGCCACCGCCGGGCGGCGGGCAAAGCGTTTCGTCCCGCGGCCGGCGGCCGGCGTAGCCGACGGATGCAGCCTCTCCCCCACGTCCGTTCCCCCGCTTGACCACGGCGGCCGGTTGCGGCTCGCCCGCACTTCCCCCCGTCGTTGCACCTGTCTCCGAAGTGCAACAGCGGTTGCGGCCATGAAAACTGCCTTAGGTTTTGCAATTGACTGTCTACACCCTTATTCGGCAACCATGAAGCATCGGAGCTGTTCTTCGCGGGACGCTCCTCTTTAGTTCGGGTATCAGTCAGGAGATCAAAAAATGAAGCGAATTCTCATGGGCGCGGCTGTACTCGCTCTGAGCAGTGGCTGGGCCGTCGCTGATTCCAAAATGCCGCCCTACACGGCGGAATGGGGTCCGCGCGTCGGTGACTGGGAAGCAACTTTCGGTGGCACCGGTGCATCGACCGACGAGTTCAATGACCACGTCTTTGGTCTTTCGGGCTCTTTGCACTACTACGTTACGAAGTGGCTGCCGATTGGCGTACGCCAGACATTCACGTCGTCTTTCGGCGATAACCTCAGTGACACCTGGGGTGGCGCTTCGCGCGCGTCGGTGGACTTGCAGGCGCCGCTTGGCCGCTTTCAACCGTTCATCGGTCTCGTCGGCGGCTACCAGTACGGCGAAAGCTTCGAAGACGACTGGATCTACGGTCCCGAGGTCGGCGTGAAGTTCTGGTTGAACGAAAGCACCTTCGTCTACGGTCAAGGCGAATACGTGCTTGTCGGCGACAACGATTTAGATGAGGGCAACGCGCTGTACTCGTTCGGCTTTGGCCTCAACTTCTAGGCTGCGGCTCAAGCTGCTAGGAATGAGGAGAACCGAGTGATGCACGCGCAGCTCAAGATGGCAGCCGTCGCGCTGGCGCTTCTGGCCAGTACAGGCTGCACCAATCGTTACCTCGCCGAGGCGCAATCGGCCCAGCCGCAGGGCACGGCGTTCGATCGTGCGCTCGCCAGCGATTACCTGGCACTTGCCGAGGTCGAGTACCAGCAAGGCGACCAGCGGGACGGCGACACCTACGCCCGCCGCTCGATCGATGCCGCCAAGGGCAAGCCGACCCAGCCGGACGAGCCAGGCCTGCGGCACATCCGGGGTGCTGAGGCGGCGGAGGTGACCGCGGCCCGCCAGCGTCTGGTGAAGGCGCTCGACAGCAACGGCCGCACCACCAAGCCGGACGTCGCCGCCCGGGCCCAGTCGTTGTACGACTGCTGGCTCGAGCAGCTCGACGAGAACCTGCAGAAAGACCACATCGCCGCCTGCCGGGACGGCTTCAAGGCTGCCCTGGCTCAGCTCGAGGCAGCGCCGGTTGCTGCCAAGCCGGTGGCACCGATGGCGGCACCGGAGAAGTTCCTCGTCTTCTTCGATTTCGCCAAGTCAAACTTGACGGCTGACGCGAAGAATACGATCGCCAAGGCCGCCAAAGCGACCGGCCCCGCAAGGCTCATCGTCGTCGGCCACACGGACCGGGCAGGCCCCGAGGACTACAACTTGCGGCTGTCCAAGCGCCGTGCCGATGCGGTCAAAGCCGAGCTGGTTCGACTGGGCGTTCCGGCGAACCAGATAACGGCCGAGGGCCGCGGTGAGGCGGATCCGCTGGTTCCGACCGCAGACGGCGTCCGCGAGCCGCAGAACCGACGCGTCGAGATCACACACGCTCGCTAGCTAAACGGAAGCACGCAAACGAGAACAAGAAACGTTCCGTACCACCCTGATCTTGCCAAGGATGCCGCCCTCATCGGGCGGCATTTTTGTTGGCAAAACCTGATTAGCCTTCCACCAATCGCAGCTGACCGCTGGCGCCCCCTGCGATGCCGGCTAGAGCGGTTTCTGATCAATCTAGGTCATAGCCGCATGAGCTGAAGTAGTTGGCGCATTCGGCGGGTTGGAAGATGTCAACGAGTTGGCCGATGAGGCCC
>UXAT02000019.1 GCA_900609035.2 Candidatus Defluviicoccus seviourii
CGTCCGCTCCGTCTGCCACGACGAAACGGTATCAGCTTCCACTCAAGCCCGTGGTCTCAAAATCCGAGACCACTTCTGCCATCGAGCAGGATCGCCCCGACGTTCTGAGGCAGCGCCAAGCCTGGTTCGATGGCCAGTTCGATCTCGATCCGCAGCGCTTGGTGTTCATTGATGAGACCTGGACCGCGACCAACATGGCCCGCAGCCATGGCCGCTCGCCCAAGGGCGAACGGCTGCGGATGGGCGTCCCGCACGGCCATCACAAGACGACGACGCTGATCGCCGGACTGCGTCTGAGCGGCATGGTCGCACCGATGGTGCTCGACGGGCCGGTCAACAGCGCATGGTTCGAGGTTTACGTGGGCCAGATCCTCGTACCCGAACTGCGTTGCGGCGATGTCGTCATCATGGACAACCTGTCGAGCCACAAACGCGCGTCGGTCCGCGCAATGGTCGAAGCCGCCGGCGCAACAATCATGTTCCTGCCACCCTACAGCCCCGACTTCAACCTGATCGAAAAGGCCTTCGCCCGCCTCAAGGCCATGCTTCGAAAGGCCGCAGAGCGCACCGTCGCCGGCCTTTGGAACCTCATCGGCCAACTCGTTGACATCTTCCAACCCGCCGAATGCGCCAACTACTTCAGCTCGTGCGGCTATGACCTGGATTGATCAGAAACCGCTCTAATTGCAAAGACGTATATTCAAACGCAACAATCTACTATTTCCCAAAGGCCTGTGGATAAGGCACACTTTATCATTTAGCGAGTTTTGCTATACTGTGCGCATGTGCACGAAGAAGCACTCAGCCCTATTCATTCTCGTCCTCCTCGTCGGTATGTTGGTAAACGCGCGGGATGCCGATGCGCGCTCGTACGCGTCCCTCGACGAGCCGATCGGTGAGGGGCTCGCCGTCGCCGCGGACGCCTTCTCGCGCGCAAGTACGGCAGGCGATCCCACATTATTTGTCACTGCGGCTGCCGTGGGGAACGGCGGTGGCGCCGGCCTGCCGCTCCTTTGGTCCAACCTTACGTCCCGCATCGGCTCCGGCATGTACGCCGCCTACTGCGCGGTGTTCTGCGGTCACGACATAAATACGCGCATAGTCGCGAATGACGCGAATACCGCAACGCATCCGGTGATGAATCGGTATGTGAGCGAAACTGCGACGAGCAGCGCTCAGCCATCGACGGCGAACACTCAGCCACCGTCCGGCGGTTCTTCATCCACGCCGCCTTCCTCGTCACACGATACAAGTTACACGGTACACGATACGCATCCCGCCATCGTCTACACCGTCCTCGGCATTTCCGAGAGCGACCTCGCAGGCGCGCTCGCTTCTCTTGAGTCCCGCCTCCTGCCGCAGATCCGAGCCGCCCGAGAGAGCGCGCGAAGCAATCGCTCTCGAAGCGAATCAAACCCTCGCCCCACCTTCCTCACGCTCTCCGACACCTTCTCCACCTTCAGCCCCGACGCCGTCGTTTTCACCGACAGTGAAGGCAACACCCTCACCCAATCCTCGTCCTTCGTCTACCAAGGAGACAAGCTCGGCGTTGCCTCTTCAACCCCGACGGAGACGTTGAGTGTCGGAGGAAACGCCCACCTCGCCGGTTACCTCACGCTTGACCAAACGAGCGCCCCCTCCATCACCACCGACCGCCTCTACAACAGCGCAGGCGACCTCTACTGGGCAGGGAACCTCATCGGCGGAGCAACGACAGGTGTCTGGGCCTCGAACGGTAGCGACGTCTGGCGGGCAGGCGGAAGGGTCGGGATCGGGACGACGACGCCCGTTCATACCCTGACCGTTTCTACCGAGGTTCCCTTGACGGATGTCGATATCTCCGCGCTGCAGGGTGCTGGCGGCAAGGCGACCATCCGGGCAATCAACAACGCCAACCAGCAGACCCAGATCACGACCTTCGGCTACAACGCCACATCCACTTCCTTGTGGAGCGGCGTTCCTTCCAGCGGCTTGTCGGTGTGGTACGCGAATGGCGTGAACGCTGCACTGGTGAACCATGGCGCGGGTGATCTGTATCTCATCAATCAGTATGCGGTTCCTCGCATGACGATCGCTTCTACGACCGGCTATGTCGGCGTCGCCACCATGAACCCAAAATACCGCTTTGATGTCTCCGGCGCGGGACGGTTCACCTCGTTCGTCGATGCGAATTACTTCGTTGCGACCGGCACCCAAGCCTCAAGCTTCCCGTACGCGAGCACCACGGCGCTCACCGTCTCGGGCACCGCATACGTCAACGCCCTTTCCTCAGCCTCTGCGCTGCCGCTCCCGCACGGCTACATTCTCCGCGGCTCCTCGGGGAACACGGCCGAGGCGACGTCAACACTGTTCTTGGCGAATAACAGCAACGTCGGTATCGCCTCCATCTCCCCCTACGCAAAGCTCTCGGTCACGAACACCGGCTCCGGCCCGTCGTTTGTGGTGGAGGATAGCGCGAGCCCCGACACGACGCCGTTTGTGATTGATGCGAGCGGGAATGTGGGGGTGGGGACGGGGAGTCCGCAGACAAAGCTCCATATAATCGGTTCTAATTGGAATGGATTATCCTTAGATACATCTGATTATAACAATAGGGGATCGTTAAAATATGACATTGTTGGTAGTTATGTTACTAACAAGAGATTCCTCATATTATCTGACGAAACAGATAATACACAGGGTGTTAATGGTGGACTCATGTTTAGAGTCAATAATGGTATAAGCGGAGGATACACATCACCTGCGATGGTGATTAGAGAAACCGGCAACGTCGGCATCGGCACCACGTCTCCTGCTTTCAAGCTCTCCGTCGCAGGCAATGTGTACGCCTCCGCGTTCATCGACGACGGCGTCACGCTGGCAGCCCCAGATTACGTCTTTGACGACCCAGACTACCTCCACCTCTCGCTTGCCGAGATCGAGGCCTATATCGTGGCGCACAAGCATCTCCCCTGGCTCACACCCCGCGGTTCGGGCGCCATGTCGATCTCCGCCCGTATCAACGAGGTTCTTGAGGCGCTGGAGAACCTGTTCCTTGAGGTCTTCGAGCTCGCGGATTGGAACAGGAGACAGGATGAAGCGGACGCCATCCGCGATCAGCGCATCGACGCCCTCGAAGCCGAGCTGCGCGCCTTCAAGGCCGGAAGCGGTTCATCGCAATCCAGCCCTGGCCCGGCGGAGCGGGGGGAGCCGGGAGCAGAACCAGCATCCTCCAGCCCATCATCTTCGGAAGGCGATGACGCAGAATCCACAGAGCCGGAACAAACCCCACCTATTCCTTCGGAGCAGGCCGTCGACGCCGTCGACGCACCAGCGCCAACCGCGACCTCCGAAGCGCCGGAGTTCTCCGAGCCCGCCACCCTCGACAGCGGAGCCGTCACCGTCTCCGCGAGCGCCACCTCATTCTGAGCGCACTTTGATATTGACCTACCAAAGATGCCCGCACGGTCTATCGCGGCGTCAGGTCGGCTATGTCGGCTACGGTGACGACGGCCTCAAGCTGCCGAAGAACCTTACCGCCGAGGCAGCAATGTAAGAGGTCTGTGAGAGAACATTCGCATAGTCATGGTCGCGAGTGCGGCGCACACAGCCCAGTGTGCCGCAAGAAAAAGATCTTAATGTTCCTTGTCCACATGCCCGCGTTCGCGAGCATTTTCTTTCTGTGTTATCCTCAACCCGATCCCCCCTGTTCTTTGGAGAGAAACCGATGGCTCTGATGCTTCATTGTGGAGCGCAGGAGGTCGTGTTCGACCAGCTGCGCCAGCTCGATACGCCGCTGCCGACGCCGTCGCACGTTCCCATCCCGCACTTCCGCCTGGTGGACATGCTCCGCCATTCGCTGTCCTACTACGGCCACGAGGTGGTGGACGAGCACCACGGCGTGAGCGAGGACGGCATGCGCTACTTCGGCGTGCTGTCGCTGAAAAGCAGCTATGGCGGTTACGAAGACACCGTCGCCCTGCGCAACAGCCACGACAAGACTTTCCCCGTCGGCATCGGCTTCGGCGGCCGGGTGTTCTGCTGCGACAACCTGTCCTTCTTCGCCGATCACGTTATCCGAAGGAAGCACACGGCGAACGCCAAGCGCGACCTGCCCGGCCTGGTGCAAGACGTGGTCGAGCCGCTCGCCGACCAGCGGGCCAGCCAGCAGAGAACCTTCGAGCGCTATCGCGCCGCCGAACTCTCGAACCCGATGGCCGACCACGCCATCTTGGAGATGTACCGCGCCGGCATCATCACCGTGCAACGCATCGCCGAGGTGGTCCACGAATGGGAAAGCCCGAGCTTCGACGAGCTCAAGGACCGGCGTACCGCTTGGCGGCTGTTCAACGCCGCAACCTATGTGCTGACGGGCAGGGTGGTCGCCAACCCCGCCGCCACCAAGCAGCTCCACACCATCATCGACGGCGCCTGCGCATCCGTCCATTGAACGGAGCCCAAACTTGCCCCCTCGGGGGCATTTTGTTTACGGTCACCCAGTGCTGGATCTGTTGAGACGAAGTGTGGTGGGGAGCGACGCCACCGTGACACTCACGGTAGCTCCGACCCTCCGGCGCGCGCTTGGGGATATGCGATGAGCAATACCGACACGGCCATTTTTGAAAGGGACGGCGACTGGATCATTGCCTATTGCCCGGAGATCCCGGGCGCCAATGGTCAGGGACGCACCCAGGCGGAGGCGCGCAACAGCCTCGCGGCGGCAATCGCCTTGATCTTGGAGGATCGCCGCAAAGACGCATTGCGGGGATTGCCGGACTCCGCCGATGAACGCGGGACCCGAGGGGAGCAGGTCAAGTGCATTCTCCGAACGGATCGCTGGCCATCATAACGGTGATCAGGTCGAGCGTCTTTGCCGGCTCGCCTGATCTTGCGCACCCCAGTCCACGACGGGTTCGCAAGGCTCGCCGGCGGGGAGATCGGTGGGGAGATCGGTGGGGAAAATGGCTCAACAGAGCCGTTTTCGCTATGTCGCACAAGATTAGTTCTGCGACACGGGGGGGCGGCGGCTTGCGCAAGACCGCCCTTGTGGTAGTCTGATGATGTATGGCGATACTCGTTGATACCCACAAAATATATTCAAAGCTGATCGCGGCAGGATTTGAGAAGAAGGAAGCCGATGCTATCGTCGATTCCTTTGCGATGGTTCAGGAAGATGCCGCCACCAAGGGCGATATTGAACTCCTGCGAAAGGAACTCCAGGTTGTCGAGCAGAAGCTCTTGGTCAACACGTGGATTGTCGGCACCGCGATCGTTGGCGTGATCGCCGCGTTCAATCTCCTTGGCTAAGCAGACTGGGTGGTGGTCGCGGTTTCGACCGCCCGAATCATTCTGTCCCCTGCCGCCACGACGCGACCCACTTCACCACATCGTCGTGGCTGACGGTTCTCGACCCTGCCTCCGCTTCCGCGGCCCGCTGCTCGATCAAGGCGACCTGCCACGCGTTGGCCTCGACGTAGGCGGTAATCGCCGCCGCCGTGAGATAGGATTTGCTGCGCTTGGTGCTCTTGGCAAGCGCATCGAGCTTGTCCCAAACCGCCTTCGGTAGCCGCACATTCATGGCTATCGTCTTCGGCATTGTATAGCCCGCCTTCCCTTCCCCCGCGATGCCGTGGTTTGCACTACACATTCGCCGTGTGTATAATCTGGCCATGATAGGAGAAGCACTCTTGCACAAGCGCATCAATATCACTCTACCCGAGGAGACGCTCCGTCTCCTTGATCGCGTGGCTGACAAAGGCGACCGCAGCGGCCTCATCGACCGAACGATCAAGCGTTACGTCGAAGAGATCGGACGAGCAAACCTTCGACGCCGCCTCAAGGACGGCTACGAGCGCCATTCGGCCCGCGATCTCGAAACCGCAGAAGCGTGGTTCTCCCTGGACGAAGAAGCATCGAGCGCAAACAAACGATAGCCCATCCGAAGCGCGGTCGGTTGATTTCGGCGCAGCCCTCTCTCGATCGCGCTGTGTTATAGTGTGTCCTGCTTCTCCCCGCGCCGCGGCGCGCCACTCCCGGTGCGTCGCCTGCGAGGAGAAGATCCATGGCTCTTTCCAAGGCAACACGTCTCAAGAAGCTCCGCACGCTGGCGGAGAGCGAGGGGTTTGCGAGCGTCGACGACATGCTCGCCGCGTCCATCTGCGATTCCGTGGTGCCGGCTATCTGCACCGCCAAAGGTTGCGACTACACCGTCGAGATGGAGCCCGACCAGGATCGGGGGTGGTGTGGAGCGTGCGGCCGCAACTCGGTGGTCGCTGCCCCGGTGCTGGCGGGCATCATCTGATGCGCTCGACCGTGCGCGGGCTCAACGACGCGTTCCGTACGACCTTTGTCGGTGGGCGCGTGATGATGACCGCCGGCATCGCTTCCCTTCCCCGCGACGTGCAGGCAGCGATCCTGGAGCGGGTGCGAACGTTCAACGCCTTCACTGAAGACAACGATCCATACGGCGAGCACGACTTCGGCTCGTTCGAGGTCGCCAGCTTGAAGATCAATTGGAAGGTGGATTACTACGACGCCGGATGCCGGTACGGCTCCGAGAACCCCGTCGATCCGTCACAAACCACCCGGGTGCTGACAATCATGCGCGCCGACGAGTATTGATGGCGTGGTCGTCCGCTACCCCATCACAGCCCCGCACCGCCGGGGCTGCTTTGTGTCGGGCGTGAAACCGTCGCGCACGATACCTATGCACAGCGCTCCTTGCGAGGGCTTCGGAGGAGATATCGGGTCGGCCCACTCAAAAGTCTTGGTTCCCCATCCCAGCGGATAGCCTTCGCCATCATGCCGCCGTCTCGACAGCAGCGCGCAGTGCTTCACCCATCAACACTGTGCACCGCTCGCCTGCGCTTACCGATTTTGACCACGTTGGCCGGTGCGGGCCGGATCAGGCTCTCAACGTGACGCGCCCAGGCTTCAAGTGCTTCGCGCTTTTCACTCAAGTACGCGTAATGATCGTAGTGCGCGGACACACCGCTCTGCACATGCCCCAATACGCGTTCGGCAACCTCGAACGGAACGCGCAGGCGGCTCAAGCCCGTCCGCACCGTCCGCCGCAGATCGTGCAGCGCGAAGGGGACTTCCGCGGACGCCGTCAGGGCCTTCAAGCGCTTCGAAAACCCGGATAAGGGAACCCCACCGCGGCCCGGAAACACCCGCTCTTCGCCCTTCAGACGAGGAACTGGTTTCAGCACCGCGAACGCCAAGCGCGACAGCGGGACGACGTGCGGCCGGCCGGTCTTGTACCGCACGGCAGGAATTGTGATCACGTCGGCCTGGATCTCCTCCCATCGCAGATCGGCGATCTCGCCGCGCCGGCACCCCGTCAACAGCAGCACTTGCACGAACGGCCCGAACGGATAGCCTGCCTGTTCGGCCGCCTGCCAGACGCGGCGCAGCTCGTCATCGGAAAGCACCCGATCCCGCCGCTGGATGCGCGGTCCCTTGATGACCGTGCACGGGTTCACTTCAACGCGTCCGCGCTCGATCGCCCAGTTGAACATTTTCCGCAGCACGGCCAGGACGACGCGAGCCGCCTGCGGCCGGTCCCCGAACTCGTCAACCATGCGCGCCACGTCGCGCCGGCGCACTGCGTCAAGGGGGAGGTCGCCAAACCGCGGCAGAATGTCGCGCTGCAAAACCCGCTCCTGTTCCTTCCAGCCGCGATTGTGCCGCATGCAGTGCAGCTGGACGAAATCCGCTGCCGTCGCCGCAACGGTGTTGGCCAGCGCTTCTTGTTGCGCCACCCGCTTGGCCTCCCGCTCGGCACGGGGGTCAACGCCCTTGGCCACGGTGGCCATCCGATCACGGGCGAGCTCACGCGCGTCCGCAAGGCCAATTTCGGGATAGCGTCCGATGGTGTCCTTGGTCGGCTTGCCGTTGATCCGATAGCGCACCGCCCAGGATTTCCCGCCACTCGGCTGCACGACGAGGTAGAGACCGCGCGCCATATCGTCGGCAATTTCACGCCGGGATCGCCCCGGTTTCATCGCTTCAACCGCCTTCGTGGTCAGTCTGGCCATGATCAGCTGCTCCCTTTCGGGGTAACGCTGGGGTAACAGATGTTGTGTGCTAGGATGTTACCCCATGTTCCAGCATGTCGCAATAAATTTAACCATGGCAGCAAGTTCGAGAGAATTACGTTCACCTATGTTTAGCCTTGAAAACACTAGATCTAGTACTCTTAATCAGCGGGTCTGCAGTTCGAGCTCTTGTGCGCTCACTATCAGACCGAATGGCTAGCGGGAGAAGCCACGCAGGGGCGTTGGCTTGGACGGCTTGCGGCTTTCGTCGAGCTACTCGGTCGCGGTCGCCTGCGGCGCAGCAGTGATCAGCGCCGTGACGACCAGCGCTCTGAGCTCCGGGGTGGCCAGCGCATCGAGGTGGCCGCCGCCGCGCACGACCCAGAACTGCTTCGGCTCATGGGCAGCGTCGTACAGCGCTTTTCCATGCGCGAGCGGGACTACCGGGTCCAGGTCCCCGTGCAGGATGATGAGCGGCAGCGGGGCCAGCGTTGCGATTGCGTCAACCGGGTCGTAGCCTTCCTCGATTCCCGCCGACAACAGCCCCTTGAGCGGCCAGGTCAGCCAGAATTCGGCGAGCTTGTCGCGGACAATCTGGCGGTAGCTGGAAAAGGCGCCATCGACGACCAGCAGATTGAACCGTCGTTTCAGGTCCGAGCGCGCGAGTGCCGTGACGGCGACGCTGCCGCCCAGGCTCTGGCCCAGCACGCCCACCGGCCGGCCTGTCAGCCCCCCCTCGGTCTGCAGGTGCAGCGTTTGCGCCAGCGCTGCCTCGGCATCGAGGTGCACGCCTGCGAGCGTCGGCGTGCCCTCCGAGCGGCCATAGCCGCGATAATCGAAGGTCAGGACGCTAATGCCTTCCGCCGGCAGCCAGGCGACGAAGCCCAAGTGGGTTGCTACGTTGCCGGCGTTGCCGTGCAGATGCAAAAGGAGCCCCTTCGGATCGCCGCGCGCGGGCAGGAACCAGCCGTGCAGCGGCGTTCCGTCGACAGCCTCGAACCAGACATCGCGGTAGGCGAGGCCGAGATCCGCCGGCGAGCCGGGCAGCGTTCGCGACGGGTGGAAGAAGAGATCCGTGCAGCCGGCCGTCGCTGCCGCAATTAGCAGCGCCAGGACAGCACGGCGGCTCAGAAATACCAGTGCAGCGCGGTCGACCATTCACCGAAACTTTCGTCACCGTCGTTACGCAGGCCGGCCTCGATGCGCCAGGACAGATTGCGCGCCAGCCGAAACCCCTGACCGAGCGTGGCGCGATAGAGAAGCGAGGTCCGCTCGCTGCCCCAAACGCTCTGCTGCTCTGCGCGTGCCCTGAGTGTCCACCAGGGCCGGACCGACCAGACGAGATCGACCGAGGGACCGAGGCCGGCGATGCGGTCGCGGGGCCATTCGCCGCTGCCGTAAAGCGCGCCTGCGATCTGCGGTGACACGATCATGCCTTCGCCGAGGCGCCAGGCGGGACCGGCGCCGCCTTCGAGACCGAACACCAGATCGCCGGCATCGTCGCCATCCTCGCGCAGTCGCTTGAGGCCGATGGCGGTGCGCCACGACACCGGCCGGAACACCTCATCGCGTGGCGACAACGACTGGATGGCGATCGCGGTCACTTCCTCCACCAGCGGCGCACCGCGCGCATACTGGCGCAGCCGCAGACTGCCAAATTCGATCGCTGCCCCGTCGACGAAACCCGCTGCCGGGTCGAGGAGATCGTGATAGACGGCGCGAAAGCCGATCTCGCTGAACGGCCGCGTGCCGGTCATGCCGAAGCCCCCTGCGAGCCGCGCCGACAGGTGACCCTGATCCGGCCGCGGCGGCGGCTGGGTGGCCACCGCCGACCCGCTGGGCAGCTGGATGCCGGCCCGCGCCATAAGGATCCGATGTGCGCGCGGCGCCATCTCGGTGCGGCTGAGCGCGCCGGTATCGCGCCGGTAGCGCAGAACGCTCTCGGCCAATTCCAGCACGCGCGCCCGTTCGATGGCCGCCAACTCGGTCACCTCCGGCGCGCCGGGATCGAGCGTGCCGTCGGCAAGCGCGAGGGCAAGGCGCTGATGATCTGCCGGCATGGCTGCCTGCAGCCAGCCGATGCGCGTCCGCGCCGAGGGGCGAAACACGGCGCTGCGGACGAGGCCCGGTTCCTCGGTCAGCACGCGGAGGGTATCGACCGGTACGGCGTAAAGCGGAAACCGCGCGGTCAGTTCCAGGGAGGGCCGGGCCGTGTTGATCAGCGATAACAACACGAACGAACAATTGGTGGTGAAGAAGTAGTAATCGATCGGCTGCTGGTTCAGCTCCCACAGGTTTTCCAACAGCCGGTGGATCTCGTCCGGCGTGAAGGTGAGCTCATATTCCCAGATGTCGCGGTTCTCGATGTCGCTGTACTGGGTCACCTTCTCGTAATAGGGCAGCATGGAGAAGTAACCGCGGTAGCCGCCACCGAGCCCCTTCAAGGCAAAGACCACGCCTTCCTCGCCCTGGTGGTCGGCGGCAAAATGGATCGTGTAGGAGACCAGCCGCGCATCCGCCGGCCGCCGCGGCGGGTCGATCCGGATCAGCGTGTGGCCGAACATCGAAGACGGGTTGTTGAGATAGGCGGCCGGGAAGACCAGCGTCATCGAGCCGGGATCGACATCAGCGAGCCATTCTGCCAGCGCCGGGCAGGGGTGCTCCGCAAGCCGCGCCGGATCGAACTGGAGTTCCTCCTTCAGCCAGTGATAGCGCGCCGGTTGGCGGCATTGCGCATGCGCATCGGCGCCTTCCGCCGGCAGCGGCGCGAAAAAGGCCTTCAGCGTTGCGTCAAGTTCGGCCGCAGGGTCGGTCTTGCCGGCGGCGGCATTATAGAAGGCGGCATTGTCAACGAGGCCGGTGACGCCGGTGCCAAGCGGGTCCGGAACATAGTGGACCAGCGCCCGCCACTCTTTGGTGTCGGCAAGCCCGCGGCGGGCAGCTTCGGTCGCGAGTTCAGCCTGATACGGGGAGCCGGCTTCAGCCGCGGCGGCTGCCGCTGATAGCTGCGCCGCAAGGATGGCGAGTGCCGCCGCCGCGCCCAGCCGCCATCCGGACATGAAAGAGCCGGGCGTCATTGCCGCCCGGCTCCGCCAACCCGCTCGCAGCCCGCGGGCCGCTATGAACTGTTCAGATGTCGGCGTAGCGGTTGAGCGCCGCATCCTCGCGCATGACGGCGGTGATCGAGGTGGCGACGTCGGTCGCGGTGACGTTCTCGTGCGGCATGATGCGCGCGAACTCCCGCTGGGTCGCAGCGTAGAACGCCGCGCGGTCCTGAGCCTCGATGCCGATCACGTAGGCGAGGGTGGCCAGCGCTTCGCCGTCGCCACGGGACATGTCCTCAGCCAGCTGGTTCATGTTGGGGCCGATGAACATCGCCATCCGCTCCGGGACCATCACCTTGCCGTTGCGGGCGCAGCCGGACGTATGCGAAGTGATGCCGAAGGTCTGATTGCCCAGCGTGCCGTTGGTGGTTGCGGCCAGCACCTGCGGGGCGAGGCCCGACTCGCCCTCCCAGGCCATCGAGCCCAAGCCGCAGCCGACATTGCTGACCGACTTCTGTTGCGCGAGGGCCGGGCCGGCCGCAACCAAGCCCACGACCGCCGCCATAACTGTCAGACGATGCATGGAAATTTCCTTCCTTCCAGACGTTGACGCTGCGTTTTGAGAAATAGGATGATAGCTACACGGATGCGTTGTCAAGCGCCAACGCTTCTAACGCGCAGTCGCGAAGTGCCGCATTTCGGGCCGGGACTCCGGGCCGAGGATGGGCTTCGCCTGCTCGATGCGCCCGCGCAACCGCCGCGGCACCGCCTTCGGCAATACGTCAGCGATGCAGGGTCTTCAGAAACGCAATGATCTGTTTGCGTTCCTCGGGATCAGTGATGCGGATCGTCTTGGTGGTTCCGGGTGCGAAGGCGGATGCATCGGCGAGGTACTGGTCCAGATCGGCCTCGGTCCAGGTGCCGCCCTTCTGCCGCAGCGCCGTCGTATAGCCGTACCAGTCGCGGTCGCGCGCCTTCTCCGCGCCGACGATGCCGAAAAGATTAGGCGCGACGCGGAACGGGCCGCCGCGTTCAAGGCTGTGGCAGACGACACAACTATCGGCTGCGGTTCCTCGGCCCCATGGTTCGCCGGGGATGCGACCGGCGCTCGCCGCCCAGGCGGCCGAGGCGGCGACGCCCGCCGTCACGAGACCCGCCGTTACAAGAAAGGTGATGATGAGAGTGTGCCGGGCGACGAGGCGCCGGGCCAAGAAGCGCCGGGCCAAGCCCGGATCGCGAACGCCAGTCATGCAGTTTCCTCCCTTAAAAGGCCGTGGTTTCTTGCCCTCGGCATGTCCTGAAGGGGGGCGCCGGGGCTTTCGGCTCAATGGCTATTTTGCCGTATTGCCGTTGCCGGCGCTACCGTTTGTGTCATCGCTGCCGCTACCGCCGCCTCCGCCGCGGGCGTCCGGGCGCGGCCTTGCATTTACCGGCCAGTCCGGCTAGGAGACGGCGTGCGGGACCCCATCGTCTAGAGGCCTAGGACACCACCCTTTCAAGGTGGTAACACGGGTTCGAATCCCGTTGGGGTCGCCAGCACGCGCAGGGTCCGGTCCGTCGCCAGCCGCTCGGCTTCGGGTGGCCATCCGGGGCAGGGCGCTCTCTTCGGAACGCCACCGGCTGAGCGGATGCCGCTCATACGAGGCAGATTGGCGTTAGCGTAATCTGCCGAATGCCTTCCGCAATATTCATCCGTCGGATTACGGCTTACGGCTGTCACGACCGGCACAGACTTCGCCGACGTGCGCCCCAGGTAGCCCGCAGGAAGCGGAGCGGAGTGCGGGACCGCGGCGAAGAGCACAACACCTATCCCAGAATGCGCTCCGCTCCTTCCGTGCTACGCCTCGCTGGAGCGAGATTGACCGCGCCATCTGGAACGGCGGCCCGAAGCCGGGCATCATGCTCGAGCAAACCCTGGTTCTGCGCGAGGGCTTCCGGCTGACATTGCTGGCGCTGCCGGAGAGGGACGTGGACGAAGACGAGGAATGTGAGCAGAATGCCGCTGCCATCTGGGATACACTGCGGTTCCAGCGCTAACGGCAACTCGGAGAAACGGAGATAATGACCTATTATGCTTGGTTCTCGGTTCCGTGTTTACAACGAAATCATGCTAAAAACACCCTGAATAGTTCGAAGCAGAGGTATGAATACAAAGAAGGACAATTTTACGATCAGATCAAATTATGGTGCGTCGACCAGGAATCACTTGTCTTCGTAGAAGTGAGCCTTGGTCCCTTCAGGTATTGCAGGGTGTAGGAATTCCGGGAATTCCTGGGACATGATACTTATTTCCACGAATTCGAACCATATGTTACGCATTGTCGACAAGCGCATATCGTGAGCCCGTAACGGCGATGTCCCCTGAGCTGCCCGGCGACTTGCGGTGTCGCCACGGCCGTCAGGATGGGCCGGCTCAAAGCTGAGCATCGACATCCATGCGCTGGTGTGGGACGCGAACGATTTCACCGCGTCGTCCTCGGTCGAGCGGTAGTAGAGGACGTGCCAGGTTCAGGGGACATCATACGCATCTTACGAGTTCCCAGGACACGTAACGTATCTCTTGGTTCGCGTGGAGCTCGCGTAGGGCAGATTGGGGTACGCATTATCTGCCGAATGCGTTCCATTATATTCATGCATCGGATTACGGCTCACGGCTGTCGCGGCCTACGCGGGCGGTACCGAAGTGCGTTCCAGGTAGCCCCGCAGGGAGCGGAGCGGAGTGCGGGACGGCGGCGAAACGCACAACACCTATCCCACAATGCGCTTCGCACCTCCCCGGCTACGGCTCTACGGCTCGCTACGGCTCGCTTCACAACCCCGGCAGCCCGTGGCATACTCCGCCGCTCGTATAATTCGGATAGTGGACAACGGGGAAGGTACATGAGCGATAGGCCATTCAAAGTACTCGGCATACAACAGGTCGCGATCGGCGGTCCTGATAAAGAAAAGATGAAGAAGTTGTGGGTGGACTCTCTCGGGCTGACGATTACCGGGAACTTCAAGAGCGAGCGCGAGAACGTCGATGAGGACATCGCGGCGATCGGTTCCGGGCCGTTGAAAGTTGAAGTTGATCTGATGCAGCCGGTGGATCCCGAGAAAAAGCCCGCGGTCCACAACACGCCGCTGAACCACATCGGCCTGTGGATCGATGATCTTGCCGCCGCGGTAGAATGGCTGGGCGCCAACGGCGTGCGATTCGCCCCCGGAGGCATCCGCAAAGGGGCCGCTGGCTTCGATATCACCTTCCTGCACCCGAAGGGCAGCGCAGAGCTGCCGATCAGCGGCGAGGGCGTCCTGATCGAGCTTGTGCAGGCGCCGCCCGAGGTCATCGAAGCGTTCGGCAAGCTGTCCGCTTGACCACACGTCAATCAAAGTAGCTAAAGGCGTTTTCGGCCCGATGGATGCATGCCGTCGGGCCGGCAAACCGGCTGCGGCGGGTCTGGCATCGCCTTAAGCCCGCCCATGCCGGCGATGCGAGCCGCATCCGGGGACACGCGATCCGCGAGGAGGCCATCCTGAACGCGGGCCTGTCGAAGCGGGTATCGCCGCCTGTGAGACACACGCAAGAACCCCCCGGCTTCCCCTGCCGCCGTCCGCCGCTCGCCATCGTGCTGTGAACAAAAGATGACAGCGTTGTCGGCGGCCCGTGATCACGACATGATGGGCAGGAGTTCCGGCGGATGCCGGAAGGCTGCGATCAGCGACTGGTGGACCGATGCGACAGAGACATGCGGACGAGGCCGAAGCAACCGCCCCAGAGGCAAACGCCCCGGTGGCAACCACCCCATCGGCAGCGGCCGATGAGGCTTCCGCTGCAACGGCGGGCGAAGGTGCCGAGGTGAGCGAGGCAGCGCCGGCGCTGGACGATCCATCACTCTACCTCAACCGCGAGCTCAGCCTGCTCGAGTTTCAGCGGCGCGTTCTCGAGGAGGCGATGGAGGCCGACAAGCCGCTCCTGGAGCGGGTCAGCTTCATTGCCATCCTCGGCTCCAACATCGACGAGCTGTTCATGGTCCGCGTCGCGGCACTCCGGCAGCAGGTGGCGGCAGGCTCCACCAAGCGCAGCCTCGATGGTGCATCGGCCGCCCAGCAGCTGAAGCTCATCCGCGAAACCGTCATCGCGCTCACCGAACAGGCCTACGCCTGCTGGCATCATCAGTTGGTGCCGGCGCTGGCCGCCGAAGGCATCCACATCGTCGATTACGGCTCGCTGGCCGCAGACGAGAAGGCGGCGCTTAAACACTACTTCACCCGCATGCTCTATCCGGTCCTGACGCCGCAAGGTGTCGACGCCGGCCGGCCGTTCCCGCGCATCTCGGGCCTGAGCGTTAGCCTCGTCGCGCTGGTCAAGGATAGCCGCGGCGATGTCAAGCTGGCGCGGGTCAAGGTCCCTGACAGCGTGCCGCAACTGCTGCCGGTGCCAAGTGCGAAGAAGGCTGCCGCCGGTCAGCGCTTCATCTGGATCGAGGAGGTGATCAAGGCGAACCTTGGCGATCTGTTCCCAGGCCTCGAGATCGTCGAAGCGCATCCGATCCGGGTCACGCGCGATGCCGACGTCGCGATCAAGGAAATCGAGAGCGACGACCTCCTGGAGACCATCGAGGAGGAGATCTGGAAGCGCAGGTTCCGCGGCGCGGTTCGCCTGCAGGTCGCGGAAAGCATACCGGATCACATGGTCTCGCTGATTGCGAGCCACCTTGAGATCGGCAGCGACGACATCTACCGCTTCGAATCACCGATGGCGCTCAAAAGGCTCTGGCAGCTGGTTGGCCTCGATCGCCCCGACCTCAAGTTCAAACCGCATGCGCCCGTCGTTCCGAAGCGCTTGCGGCTGCTGCCGAAACAGGACCTGTTCTCGGTGATCCGCGAAGGCGACGTGCTCCTGCACCACCCGTATGAGTCGTTCCAGCCGGTCGTCGATTTCCTGCGCACGGCGGCCTTCGATCGCGACGTGCTGGCGATCAAGATGACGCTCTACCGCACAGGGCGCAAATCGCCGATCATCGAGGCGCTGTTCGATGCCGCCGAGGAGGGCAAGCAGGTCGTCGTCCTCGTCGAGCTTAAGGCCCGCTTCGATGAGGAAAGCAATATCGACTGGGCAAAGGCGCTGGAGGCCAAGGGCGTCCACGTCGTCTACGGCGTCGTCGGCTACAAGGTGCACTGCAAGACAACGCTGGTGGTGCGCCGGGAAGGCGACGTCATGCGCAAGTACGTGCACCTTGGCACCGGCAACTACAACGCATCGACAGCGCGCGTCTACACCGACCTTGGCCTGCTGACCTGCGACGAGGCGATCGGCAACGACGCGGTCGAGCTGTTCGACCGGCTGACCGGCTACGAGGGCGAACAGACCTACGACAAGCTCCTGGTCGCGCCACGGTTCTTGCGGCCACGGCTGGTCGAACTGATCGAGCGCGAGATCGCGCACGCCAAGGCCGGACAGCCGGCGCGCATCATCGCCAAGGCCAACGGCCTCGATCATCCGGAGATGATCCAGTGGCTCTACCAGGCTTCGCAGGCCGGCGTGAAGATCGAGCTGATGATCCGCGGCATCTGCAGCCTGCGGCCCGGTGTTCCGGGCGTGAGCGAGAACATCACCGTGACCAGCATCGTCGGCCGTTTCCTCGAACACGCGCGCATCTACTGGTTCGCCAACAACGGCCAGGAGGAAGCCTACGTCGGCAGCGCGGACTTGTTGCCGCGCAATCTCGACCACCGTGTCGAGGTCGTGTTCCCGATCGCGGATCCGCGCCTGTTGCGCCGGCTCAAGGACGAGATCATCGACTCCCAGCTCAAGGACACCGCCAACGCGCGCGAACTCCGCCCGGACGGCAGCTACGTCCTGCGCCGGCCCGAAGGCGATGCCCCTGCGTTCGACAGCCAGGCCCACTTCATCGAGGTGGCGTAGGGCGAGGGGAGGGGAGTCACTGCGCAGCGTAAGCCGCCAGCCCGCAGCGAGTGGAATGGGGGCTGCGGCAAGCTCACACCGCGCGGCAGCACTGCGTAATCCAGATCATATGGCCTTGTCTATAGGTCCACATAATCGTATATTCCACGCAACGGCAAGGAGTGCCAGCATGGAAAGCGCGGTGCGTGAGCGCCCGGCGGTCGCGGTGCAGGCGGTGGCGCTGAAGGCGTTCGGGGCTATCGCCGCAGCCTGGTCGTTGACCGTGCGTGAGGCGGCGGCGCTCGCCGACATGTCGGAATCGACCTGGAAGCGGGCGAAAAAACAGGACTTTGCCGGCGAGTTGACCAAGGACCAGACGCTGCGCCTGAGCGCGCTGGTCGGTCTGTTCAAGGCGCTGGAGCTCTTCTTTGATGCGCCGATATCGCGCCAATGGGTCAAGCTGCCGAACGGCGGCCCGGAGTTCGACGGCCAGCGGCCGGTCGACGCCATGATCCAAGGCGGTCTGCCCAAAATCCTCAGCGTGCGTGGCTATGTCGATGCGCTGCGGGGCGGCGTTTGAAGCTCTCGTCGATCAGGGATCGCGCGCTCGTCCGTCTCATCGCCGCAACCCACCACAAGCCGCCGGTGCTGCGTGGCCTTGTCGATACGGACGAGGAGGCCGCAATCCTGGCCGAGCTTGAGGGCGAGACCAGCGCGCGCCTGATCGCCGAGCGCCAGGGGAGTGCTGCCATCGACCGGCGCGAGCTTGTCTTCCTGCGCCGGGCCCATGACCTGAAGGTGTACGGCCAGAGCCACATCAACGCCGCCTTCACCTATGCCCGGGCGACGGGGAACCGCTTCAACGGTGCCGAGCGCGGCGCCTGGTATTGCAGCTATGACCCGCTGACCTCGGTGGCGGAGGTTGGTTGCCATCGCACGCGCGAGCTCGGCTACATCGGCATCTACGCGGACAAGGCGCGCTACGTCGAGCTCCTGGCCGATTTCATCGGTGACTTCCCCGATCTCGACGGCGAAACAGACAGTTCCGCGCTCGACCCAGACCCAGCGGTCGGCTATCCGCACGGCCAGGCGCTGGCGGCGCGCTTGCGCCGCGCGGGCGATCGCGGCCTGCTCTATCCATCCGTCCGTCACCCCGGAGGGCGCTGCTTCGTCGCATTCGACCCCGGGATCGTTCAGAACGTTCGTCCCGGCGCGAGCTGGACGCTGATCTGGCGCGGCACGCCGGACTTCGCGGTCGAGGCCGTCTGACAGCCCGCCGTCGCGCGCCCTGATGGCGAAGCCAAGTTCTGGTTTGTGCGAAGCGTTGCGCTCGCCGCTTCCATTGGGCTAAGCGATAGGCAGTGCGGGAAGCGGGGGACAATCGTGGAGGAACGCCTACAGGAGGTTCTTGATGCCTGGCACAGACACTTCGGTTCCTGAACTCACCCATGTCTCCCGTTTCGGGCTTTGGTTGCTCCTCGATGACGAGGAGTTTTTTCTCCCGTTTGAGCAGTTCCCCTGGTTTCGCCGCGCAACCATCGAGCAACTCTCCGTGATCGAGAGGCCGACTTCGGATCACCTGTACTGGCCACTGCTCGATGTGGACGTCGCCGTGCAGTCCATTCGCAAGCCATCGGACTTTCCGCTCGTGGCTAAGGATGCCAGCCAACCGAGCGCTCCGGCTGACGCGCCCGAAGCGGCGCGCCGCTGATGCTGAGCATTCGGAGTCCCTGTTGTTTCTTTGGCGTAGGAGAGGTTGATGGAACTTTCCGCAGTTATAATCCCGGCTCCAGAAGGAGGTTACGTCGGCTTCAATCCCGAAACCGGGACCACGACACAGGGCGAAACGGTGGAAGAGGCCCTGGCGAATCTTCGTGAAGCGACGGAACTTTATTTGGAGGAGTTCCCCACGTCCTTTAGCGGGCGTCCGCTGTTGACGTCCTTCGAAATACCCGAGCATGCCTAAGCTGCCCGTCGTCTCAGGAGCCGAGGCCGTTCTCGCGCTGGAACGTTTGGGCTTCGTAGTCGCTCGGCAGCGCGGCAGCCATATCGTCATGCGCCGCGGTTCATCCGGGTGCGTCGTGCCCGATCATCGCGAGTTGAAAAAGGGAACACTCACTGGCATTCTAAAGCAAGCGGGGGTCGATCCGGACGATTTCATTCGGGTGCTTGATATCTAATGTTGGCGTTTATCAGGATCTCTGGTTCATATTACGTGGACACGATATCTTTCTTCCTCAATAGCGTCTCATAATCGAGACGCTTCGTATCTCCCACACACAGGAAAGTTCGGGAGCCAGGACCGCATTGAGGGGCTTGCCCGTTCTCCGATGCTTACGCCGCTTTCGTGGCATCCGGGCGTGACGGGAGCGGTAAACCCACGTATCGTTCCGGCTCGGAGGAGAGGGACGCACAAACGGAGGCCAGGAGAGGAACGATGGCGGAGACCAAAACCTTTACCGGCATCACGCCGGACGTGTGGGAGCGCCTCAAGGCCTACGGGCGGGATGCGCACGGCACCCAGTTCGAGCCGGAGGATGCGCCCAGCGGCGTCGCCACCACGCGCACGCCGGTGGGCGAGATCGCCATCCGCTACGATTACGACGAGGCCGCGTCGCGCTTGTGCTACACGCTTGAGCGTAAGCCGTTCTTCGTCATGGGCTGGCAGATCTGGGGTGGCATCGAGGCGACGCTCGACCGCTGCCGTAGCTGCGGCTGAAGGGCTAGCACTTCAAGCAGCTTCCGCCCGTTCCGGCTCCCAGGCCAGTGCGTGCGCAGTGGCGGCGACGTCGCCGGCAGCGGCCGCGATCGCAGCACTTTCGATGGCAGCGAGCGCGATGGCAGGGGACTCACTCGCGTGCGGCTCGGCGGCCAGGCGCTCAGCCACCGCCCGCAGCAGCAGCGCCCTCCCTGCCGGCGTGAAGAAGCTGCCGTTGAACTGACAGCGCGCCATCACCTGAGCGCGGAAGGCGCGGTAGAAGAGGGGATCCGGTGCCTTGGGTGTGCGCCAGAAGGTGGCAAGCGGTTGCGGATCGGCCAGGCCGTCAACGGCATAAACGGCGCTGCCCAGCACGTGGGTTGGCCTTGAGTGATGGATCGCCTGCAGTCCGGCGGTGGAGTTGACGGTGACGACGCCCTTGGCGCAGCGCAGAAGCGTCGGCAGATGGCCGCCTTCGACGAAGGCGACCCGCGCCGCGACGCCGTGCCGGCTGGCAACGTCCGCGGCCAGGCGGCGATAGTCGGTCACGCCGGCATCGAGCGGGTGGTTCTTGATCAGCAGCCGGTCGGTCGCGGCTGCGTGGCGGGCGAACGATCCGACGACGTGTTCGATGACGTCTGCCATGCTGGCAAACGGCGAATGGATGCGGATTTGGGCGTCGCTGTCGAGTTGCAGCGGCAACAAGAACATCGGCCGCGGGTCGGTCAGCAGCGCCTCAATCGCGCGCCGTTCGCCCTTGGCCGCGCGCCGTCTGGTGACCGCACGGCGCACCCAAGCGCTTAACTCCCGCCACGCTGACTCCGGCCGGTGTGAGCGGTAGTGCCGGAACAGCCAGCCGGTGGCTGCCTGGGCCAGGTAGTAACGCACGCACAGCCGCGCCATCGCCCCGGTCGTCCGGCCGACGGCAACCGACTCCGGGATAACGATGCTGGCTGCGCCATCCGCTTGCGCCGCCGCAGCAGCATCGCGCGCAACGACCGGAGCGATTTCCGGCGCCAGCCGCGAATGGCCGTTGACGGCGTCGCGCTCAAGCGTGACCCAGTCGGGCCGAAAGTAGCCTTCCTCGAAGACGTGAATGCGAACCCCAAGCGGGCGCAGGAGTTCGATCGCGGCCCGGTGCAGCGGCCGGCAATCGCCGTAGAGAACGAGATCGCTGATCCGCCGCTCGGTCGCAAGCGCGCCGAGCCAGCCTGGCCATGCCTCCGCGCGCCTGCGGAACAGGACTGTCTCGCGCCCCGGCCAGTCGAGGAGATCGCCGCCGTTGAAGGCGATGCGAGTGACGTCATGGCCCTTCTCGGCGAGCGCGCGGCCGAGCGCGTGGAAGAACGGGCCGTGCGGCCCCTGCAAGAACAGGAAGCTTTGCTTCATCGGGATTACCGCGCGTTGGCGGTGCTGAAGGGAAGGGCGAGCGATGCGGTGAGCCGGCGCGCGCGGGCGAGCAATGCCCAGGCGGAGCGTGAGCGTCGGTGCTGACCCAGGCGATCGATGACGGTCTCGACGCGGCAAGGGCGGCCGGTCACCGGGTCGACGTAGGTGGGGTAGAGGATGAGGGTGGCTGCCACAAGCTCATCGAGGCTCACCTGCCGTGTGCGCCGCTCGCAGCGCAAGCGATCGTCCGTCAATCCCCAGCCGGCGTAGAAGGGCAGGCCGTAGGTCGTCACCGCCTTGCCGCGCAGGAGCGCCTCGAAGCCGGCGAGCGAGCTGATCGTATGCACAGCGTCGACCATCTCGATCAGGTCGAGGATGGAGGTGTCACGGATGACGGCGTCGCACCACTGCCGGGCCACGGTGTCGGGCACGTGGCCGGCGCGCAGGCCGGTCTCGACGTCCGGGTGCGGCTTGAACAAGATGCAGGCATCGGGCGCCGCCGCGCGGACTGCCGCCAGCAGCTGGGTGTTCGTGCGGATGTCGGCCGAGCCGCGGCTGACCGAGGCATCGTCCTCAACCTGGCCTGGCACCAGGATGCGCCGCCGCTGGTCGGCCGTGATGTCCGGCGGCAGGGCGAGCCGTTTGCCGACATTGTACTTGGTAACCTTGAGGCGAACGATCCGCTGGCGCAAGCGCCTTGCCCGCTCGATCGTCTGCTCCGGGATGTTGCCGTCGCTCAAGATCCGCTCCAGGGCGGACGGCTGGCTGGGATCGTAGTAGATGCCGCAGTCATCAAGGACGAGCGATTGCGGCCGCACCAGCGTGCAGCCGAGGCCGACGGAGCGCAGAAAGCCGTCCTCCATCCGCCAGACAGGAATGTTGTGCCGGCTCGCCTCTTCGGCGCAGTCGGCCGCTTTGGCCGAGGCCCAAACCACCACCCGCGCCGGCCGGCCTTCCGTCTGGATCTGTTCGGCCGCGGCAAGAGCGCTTCGTGCGGAGCGGCGGAAGGCGACCGGGCTGCCGCCGGGATGGGCGAGGAAGGAGCGTGCAAAGCCTCGTTTCCAGCGCGAGAAGCCGAGGCACACGGTATCAGCGTGATTGCGGGCGTAGTGCCGGCGCAGATCCGCCAACAGATCGATTGTGTCCTCGATGCTGCACGGCTGCCCGGTGAACGGATCGACGTAGCGGGCATAAAGCAGGTAGGCAGCAGCAAAGATCTCGGTAACGGAACGCTGCTGGGTGCGCCGCGGGCAGGTTTTCTGGTCCTGCGTCACGCCCCAGCCGGCGTAGAACGGCATCCCGAAGCAACGCACCTTCACGCCCGCCAGGAGGGCCTCAAAGCCGAGCTGGCTGGTCACGGTATAGACACCATCGACGACGTCGAACAGCGACCACGGATTGACCGAGGCATCCAGCAGCAGGTGACCGCGCTGACCGGCGATCTCGGCGAGATAGCCGCGCTTCTTGCCCGCGATCACGTCCGGATGGGTCTTGATGATCAGCCGCGCGTCCGGCTCGTCCTGTTCGGCCGCTTTCAGCATGGTGCGGAACGTCTCGGAATCGGCGAAACCGAGATTGACCGAGGCATCGCCGGCGGTCTGGTCAACGAGGAGGATGTTGCGCTTGTCGCGCGGGAAGAGCAGGCGGAGATCACGCTCCGGCGCGGCGTTGTACTTGCTCAAGCGGAAGGTCCTGAGCGCTTCGCGGCAGCGCTCGGCGCGGGCGAGCAGTTCGCACGTCTGCCAGCCGCCCTGCTCCAGGGTCTGTTCGAGCCACGAAGGCCGCGTCGCATCGTAGTAGATGCCGACCGGGTCAACGACCAGGCTCAACGGCGGATCGTCGTCAACGCCCAAGCCATATGAGCGCAGGAAGCCGTCTTCGAGGGCGACGTAGGGAAGCTTGGCTTGCTGGGCGAGGCGGCGTGCGCGTCGGCTGGTCGGCTTCGCGCCCCAACCGAGGATGGTCGTCTGATCGTCGCCCCTTGCGCTGGCGTCGAGCGTTGGCGCGAACCGGCTGAATTCGGTCAGGAACGCCGCAAGGTGCGGAAGACGCCGGATTCCACGTGACAGGACAACAGCTTGCATCGCATGCGCTCCCGCTCGAAGGACACCGGCAAACCTACCCTGTTCAGGTTAAATCGGCGCTAACGGCCGGCGCCGCCCACGCGCTCTTTCAAGGCGGCTGGCAGCGCTCGCAATCATCGTCGCATCAAGAGAAAGCCAACGATGCCGAACAAAATCGACTTGCCTGTTCCCGCGCGATCAGGAAACCTGTGCACTTGATTGAAAACGACGCGACCTCGTGGAAAGGGAATCCGATGAAGGCGATCTTTATTGCGGCCAGCTTTGGTCTCGCCCTGTCGCTCGTGCACGGCTCGGCCCGCGCCGAGGACATTCGCCAGGAACGCGTTCATTTCCAACCCGGTTCTACATCAGCGACGATCGAAGGGCGTATCACTGGCCGCCAGACGATTGATTACGTTCTTGGTGCGCGCCAGGGGCAGTCGATGAACGTCAGCATGGCCACTGACAACAACGCCAATTACTTCAACATCCTGGCTCCTGGGGAGAGCGAGGTTGCGATGTTCAACGGCTCCGTGGCCGACAACCAGTTCGAAGGCGTTCTGCCGAAGTCCGGTGACTACAAGGTGCGGGTCTACTTGATGCGCAGCGCCGCGCGCCGGAACGAGGTCGCCAACTATCGCCTGGAAATGATCATCACCGCGGCGGACACCAAACCGGCCACGGATGCCGACGATGCGGCAGGGAGCAGTATGAAGGTCCCGACGCAGTGATCTTCGGCGGGTAGGCCGCTGCCAATCGAATGGATGGAGACGGGGTGGAATGCGGGCACGCTGGCTGATCAGCATGATAGCGGCGCTCTACACGATCGCCGGAATTGGCGCGCTCGTGATCGGCTTCGTCATTCCGTGGGACGATCCGCTTGCGGCCGTCTATCCGTTGATCCTCGGCGCGCCGTGGACCTTCTTGCTGAGCGCAATCAACGGCTACGCCGAGGAGTCGCGGGCAATCAACATCGGTCTTGTGACCGCTGCGATCGCCCTCAACGCCCTCTTGTTGTGGTGGTGGGCGCTGACCCGGCGGCGGTCATCGCAGGCAAAGCAATGATCTGTAGGTGCAAAACGCCCCGGATAGCCTGCGCGTCGCCATAACGTTGGGTCAGCGCCTGCTTCCGGGACGTCCTTGCCTGTGGCCGTGCGCGATGCTGAGAGGGGCCATCAGCGCCATACTGGTGGTTAGAGCAGGGTCAGCACGACCGCGGTGGAAATCGCGATCTGGTAGAGGATCTGCATGATGTCCTTGGCGACCTGCAGGCTCTTGAATTCGACGGCCGGCATCACGACCACCTGATCGCCCGGCTGGACCACGACGTCAGAGCCCATCTCGACGGCGCCGTTCTGGCGGATGATCATCACCTTGCCGGAGTCAGCGCGTTCCGTGTAGCCGCCGGCGCGCTGCACATAGTCGCTGGTGCGGAACTTCTCATCATAGACGATCGCCTGCGGCATCATCACCTCGCCGCCGATCAGAACGATATCGGTCCGCGTTGGGATGACGATCACGTCGCCCGGTTCGAGGCGGACGTTCGATGGCCGGCCTTTTTCGCTGACGACGACGCGGCCTTCCGGCTGCACCTGGCGGGCCCGTTCGACAAACTGGCTAACCAGTTCCGCCTCGCGGACGCGGATCTCCGCCTCGCCATCGCTGCGGGTCGGCGCGGTGAGCACGCTCTGCTCGAGCTGTCGGAGCGAGCGGTCAAGAAGCTCCTTTTGCTGCCGGGCAATGCTGGCACGGCGCAAGTAGATCGATTGCGTTGCCGCCAGCTCCTGGTCGACCGGTACGTTGTCGAGGAAGTCGGTCAGCGTCGCGTTGCGGGCGACGGTATAGCTCGAAGGTCCTTCGTAACTGCCCTCAAGGCTGACCAGCATTGAGGGTGTCTGCTGGTCGGCTTCGAAGCGGAGCCGGTCGCCGTCTTCGAGCGTGAACTGGCGGAACTGCTCGTAATTGACATAGACGGCGAACGGGCCGCTCGCCCGGTTGCCGGAAATGCCGACGTGCGAGGCGCTGACCAGCGGCCGCGCGAGCGTGGCCAACTCATCGCCCGGGACGGCGCGGCGGCTGAGCTCGAAACGGAACGGATTGAGCGTCGGCCCCTCGACGGTCACGCTGGGGCCACGCTCGCCGACCAAAATGACGTCGCCGTCGGCGAAGCGGACGCTCGGCACGCTGCCCTCGCGCAGGAAATCGTACAGGTCGACGCGCTTCAGGTCGCGGTTCTGGCGCAGGACGCGCACCTTGCGGAAGCTGCCGCGCTCCAGATCGACGCCACCCGCGCGATGCAGGTAGGTGAGCAGGCTGTCGGTCGGCGCGCCGGCGTACTGACCGGGAAAACGAACCGCGCCGGTGACGAACACCTCCACCGGCGTTGACGTCAGCAGGTTGACGTAAACCTCGACGTTGCTGCTGTAGACGGACGCGACCGCCTCGCGCACCTTGCGGCCGAGGTCGCCGGAGCGGGTGCCGGCAACCTTCACCGGCCCGATGGAAGTAATGAAGATGTTCCCCTGCGCATCGACGACCGCGACATCCTCAGTCTGTGCCGCCCCCCACACATGCACGGCTATCTGGTCGCCGGGCACGATGATGTAGTCGGGGTTGAGTGCGTCCGGCCGCTCCATCTTGAACGGTCGGGCAAACAGATTGGCACCAAACGGCGGAGGTTCCGTGCCTTGGCTTACGCCGTCCGGGGTTGCGCCTTGATGCTTGAGCGCCGACTCGGCACCAGGCCAGGTAGCGGCCGGCTCGCCTTGGTCGACCGCGGCGGAGGCGCCCTGGGGCCTGCGGTCCTGTCGCGGCGCTGTCTGTGCGCCCATGGCGGCCAGGGGGGATAGGGACTGGCTGCCGGCCAGGCGCTTCACCGGATCGGCAGCGCCGGCATCGGCGACTGGCAGCAGGGAGGCGCTGAAGAGCAGGGCGATCAGCCCAAACCGAAGCGGCTTTTTCATGGCGTTCAGACCCATCCGGAGTGATCCTTGATCGCGGCGACGCCGAGGGCGCCTAAGGCCCACACGACGCACGCCGAGCAGAATACCGTTACGATCGCGAGCAGCCGCCGTGGCCGGGTCGCATCCTCGGGCAGGCGCGGCTGGACGAAACTGACGAGGTAGCGGCTCTGCCGCAGGGCTTCCGCGCGCGCCGCTTCGAGGCCGGTGAGTGCCGACAGGTAGGCGCGCTCGGCGAAGCCATGCTCACCGCTGACCCGCTCGTAGTCGGCGACCACCGTGCTCATCAGCTCCGAGCCGTTGGCCTGCCGACTGGCCAGCTTGCGCTCCTCGACCCGGATCTGATCCTTGAGGGCGCCGATGCGGCTTTCCAGCGAAACGATCGGCGCCGCCGAGGCGTGCATGTAGGACCGCAAGGTCGAGAGTTCGGCCTGGGCGCGGGAAACCTCACCTTCGAGGCTGGCGACGAGACCGAGCCGCCCTTCCGCAGCGCGGGCCGGATCGAGCATCTGCCGCTGGTTGCGGAACTCGGTCAGCTGCCGGCGGGCCTCGGTGAGCCGCTGTTCGGCGCGTTCGACTTCCGCTTCGGCGAAACTCAAGGCGTCGCGCCGCGCCCGTTCCGAGAGCCGGTTGACCAGCAGTTCGCCTTCGGTGAGCAGGGCCGTCGCCAGTGTTTGCGCGTCCTCGGGCGAGAATGCGCGCACGCGTAGTGTGCTGATGCCGGTCGCGGGCTCGAAGATGACGTCGATCATCTGCGCCCAGTACTCGATGACGTCTTCGATCGGAGCATCAGCGCCAAGACGCGACAGCCAGTCGGTGCCGTTCCGCCTGAAGATCGCGCGCACGTCGAGGTGCTGGCTAATCGCCTCGAAGCCCTCTCGGGAGAGGATGTAGTCGCGCACCGCATAGGAGTCTTGGGAGGATCCGCCCTGGCCGGGGATGCCGGTCAGCGTGCCAAGCAGGTCGGAGGCGACCGGCTCGCTGGAGCGCACGGCGAAACGGGCTTCGGCCACGTACTGGCCGCTCGCGATCAGGCCGTAATAGAGTGCGGCAACGAGCGTCGGGGCGACAACGCAGGCGATGAGCGAGCGCGGCAGCCTGCGGAGCCGATCCCAGCCGCGTCGTGCGTGAGATGGCGGACTGGCGAGGGGAGGGCGCGCATCGGACGCCATCGCATCGCCGGGATACAGCATGTTCATGACAAACCCTTCGCGTAAAAGGCGGTCGCGTCGTCGATGTTGTCGAAGAAGGAGAGGCTGCCGTCCTGGAGCAGAACGGCCGACTGGCAGTAGGACTTGAGCGTGCGCGGGCTGTGCGAGACCATGATGACGTCCGCCCGCGACCGGCGCTCCTGGAACGCGGCGCGGCACTTGCTCTGAAAGCTCGCGTCGCCAACGCCGGTAATCTCATCGACCAGATAGCACTCGAAATCGATCGCCATGCTGACGCCGAACGCAAGACGCGCCCGCATCCCGCTGGAGTATGTGCGCACCGGCATGTCGAAATAGGTGCCGAGTTCGGCGAAGTCGGCGACGAAATCGATCGTCTGGCGAACATCGGCGCCGTAAATCCGGGCGATGAAGCGGACGTTTTCGAGCCCGCTCAAGCTGCCGTGAAAACCGCCGGCCGAGCCCAGGGGCCAGGAGATCCGGGCGCTGCGGCTGACGCGGCCGCGATCGGGGCGCTCGGTGCCGGCGAAGATCCGCAACAGGGTCGACTTGCCGGCGCCGTTGATCCCCATCAACGCGACGCTGCGTCCGCGCGGCAGCACCAGATCGGCGTCGCGCAGGATGACCTTGACGCCGTTGCGGGTGCGGTACCCCTTGGATACGGCCGCAAGGGCGATCATGCGAATTTCTCCGCCGGCCGGATCGCGCGCTCAGCCGCAAGGCCAAACACCACAGCAACGAGGGAGCAGGCGACGGCATAACGGTGATCGACAAAGCTGCTCTCGAAGCCGACGAAGAACGCCGAGCGCAGCCATTCGATCAGGTGTGCGAGCGGGTTGTAGGCGATCCACGCCCGCGCCTCCGGGGGCAGGTTGTCGGCAATGAAGAAGACGCCACTGGCGAAATAGAGCGGCCTGCGGATCGCTGCGAAGAGTCGTTCGAAGGTCGGAAACACAGAGCTGATCACGCCGGTCGCGATACCGGTGCCGGCGCCCAGCACGATCAGGCAAGCGAATACGGCGATGACATCGAGCGGCCGTTCGATGGTGAAGCGCGTTTCGAATAGCCGCACGAGCAGACAGAGGACCACGAAGACGACGCTCGCCGTCGCTGCTTCGAGGATGATGCGCGCCAGCATCAGATCGATCCGCGTCACCTGCGGAAACATCAACAATGCCCGGTTGCCGTCGACCGCCTTCGCCACTCGATTGACGGTGTGGGTGAAGACGAGCCAGGGAACGACGCCGGTGATGAGGAACAAGGCGAGGCTGTTGCCGATCGGGGAGGTCCGGCCGAGCGCCGTGAACACCGCGATGAAGACGGCGACGTGGGTCAACGGTTCAAGAAAGGCCCACAGGTAGCCGAACTGATAACGGCCGAAGCGCGTGCGCGTTTCGCGCAGCAAGACCGCGAGCACGACGCGGGCCATGACCACATGGGCGGGGGGCGGCGTCATCGTCAGCGCTGCGCTGCCGGGATCCGCGTAACCACGAGGGGCCGGCTCCGCTGCCAGCCATCGCGGCCGCTGCAGGCCGTCTCTTCCTCCGGTGCGCCAACGCTGCCGGTCCCCGGCGCCAGGATCTGGAACCGCCGGCACCAGCGGCCGTTGGCGGAGAAATACTTCGGCCCCAGCGCCACCGTGGCCGTGCGCCCATCCGCGAACTGAGCTTCGCCGGTGGTACCGATGGCGCCGCTGCCGAGGAATCCGCTCTGATCCCATCCGGCGTCTCGGGCCAGCGCCGCATCGCCGCCCAAGGTAGCGAACGCGAAGCCGTCATCGGTCATCGCGCAGCCTCCCAACAGCCAGGTGCCGGCTAGCAAGGCCAGCGCGGCCACGGGGCGCGGCAGGGTCGTCATGGCAGGGGCTCCTTTACGACACACCGGCTCCCGACAACGGCCGGGTGCGGCAGGGACAAGCACGGCTGGATCGGCATTGGCTGGCTCCACTTGCGTGGGAATTGCCGGCATTTTTCGCCGAAGTTGCTACAAAACCGTTAACGTCCCTAAACACAAGCTACCTTAATCGGTTGGTTGCCAACCAATGGTGGCCGCGGCGCAAGCATTGTCGCGTTCGCTTGAGGTTCCGGTTGCGCGACGCCGACGCTTCGGTTGACAATAACGGCGCATCCACCGCTCTTGTCCCCAGTGGCAGCGCGATAGCTGGTGGAGCCTCCCGCGGGTCAGGCGGGAACGTTCGGGACAGCAAGGAGGGAGTGAAGGAAATGCATCGTTACGGACAGATGACGAAGTTCGCCGTCGGCGCCATGACCGCCGCGGGGCTTCTGCTCGGCGCGCAGGCGGCGAAGGCGGAGACCGCCGCGGAGATCAACAAGGGCGTGGCGGCGGCGCTCGCGTCGTGCAAAGCAAAGATGCCGGCCTGCAACGCGCTGGCGGGCAAGGCCAAGGGCATTCTGGTGTTTCCGGAAGTGACCAAGGCGGCGGTCGGCATCGGCGGCTCGTATGGCGAGGGTGCGTTGCTGGTCGGCGGCACGACGGCCGCGTACTACAGCACCAAGTCGGCCTCGCTCGGCCTTTCGATCGGCGCCCAGACCCGCTCTGAAGTGATCATGTTCCTCACCGAAGCCGCGTTGCACCAGTTCCGCACCAGCGAGGGGTGGGAAGTGGGCGGTTCGGCTTCGATCGTCGCCATCGATACCGGCAAGAGCGGTTCCGTCGACACCGAGTCGATCAAGGATCCGGTCGTCGGCTTCATCTTTGGCGAGAAGGGCCTGATGGCCGACCTCTCGTTCGAAGGCGCGAAGATCGCCAAGATCACGCCCTGAACGTAAGCCGGCGCGATCGGGTGGCGGCGGTGGGCGGGCGCATGCCGGCCGTCTCCGCCGCCATCCTCGTCGCGCGCGAGGGACCGGAGTGCCGCCGATGACGGCCGTGCTGATGTATGCAACCGCGCCGACCAAGGACGAGGCCCTGCGCATCGCGCGCACCATCGTTGATGAGCGCCTTGCCGCGTGCGCCAACGTGATCGCCGGTGTGACCTCGATGTACTGGTGGGAGGGCAGCGTGCAGGAGGATGTCGAGGCGGTCATCGTCATGAAGACCCGCGACGACCTCGTGCAGGCGTTGACGAGCCGCGTGCGCGACCTCCACTCGTATCAATGCCCGTGCGTCGTCGCCGTTCCGATCGAGGGCGGCAACGCCGAGTTCCTTGCCTGGATCGACGCCGAGACACTGGCGAAGGTGTAAGAGCCTGACTGAGAATGGTACATTCACAGTCAACGCCTTGCCCCCCAATCCATTCGTCAGCCGTGGGCGTGCTCCGCGGGTCGGTCACGCGTATCCGCTGATACTCTTTTCTTCGTCATGCACGGCCCCTGTTCCCCTTTACCGTCATCCGATGACTTGTTCCGCGGATCAACGGTCGGGGCCGGCACGACGACTTGATGACCGGCCTCCGCGCGGCACCGCAAGCACCCACGCCCGGCTCAGCCTTCGGCTGCGCGCCACCATTAAATCCATCGAAAAGGGGCGGTAGATGAACCGGCGCGTTTCCCCAACAACGGCGGCTTTGTACCAATTTCGACGTTTTGGCCCTTGCGGTCGTTACGTCCAAAATTCCGTAGGTCGGAATAGCCGAAGGCGTATTCCGACGAATGAAGGCATTCGGGTATACTGGTTCCGAAACCGGAAGTGGCCGATGCCCGATTTCCATCGTTATCGCGTTCCCGGCGGCTGCTATTTCTTCACCGTCAACCTGTTGGAACGGCGCGGTAACGCGTTGCTCAACGACCGGATCGACCTCTTGCGCGACGCGGTGCGCCGGGTGCGGCGCTCGCGCCCTTTCACGATCGACGCCTGGGCCGTACTCCCCGATCATCTTCACTGCGTGTGGACCCTGCCGCCCGGCGACGATAACTTCTCCACCCGCTGGCGCCTGATCAAGACCTTCTTCGTCCGCGGCTTGCCGAGGACCGAGCGGCTGTCGCGCGTGCGACGCGCAAGCGGCGAACGCGGCATTTGGCAACGCCGCTTCTGGGAGCACGCCATCCGCGACGACGAGGACTACGCGGCGCACATGGATTACGTCCATTTCAATCCGGTCAAGCATGGGCTCGCCGCCTCGCCGGCGGATTGGCCATACTCCACGTTCAAGTCTTGCGTGGACCGCGGCCTCTATCCGGAAGACTGGATCGGGGTCGGTAACAGTAATCTCAGCGCAGGCGAACCTGGAGAATGAATGCATTCGTCGGAATACGCCTAATGGCTATTCCGACCTACGCGTTGGGGTGGACGGCCCCGCGGCATCTGGTGCCAAGGTTCGCTGTCAAAGTGAACAGGAGCCGTCCATGAA
>UXAT02000020.1 GCA_900609035.2 Candidatus Defluviicoccus seviourii
AGTCGAACGACAACGGGAAAAAACCCGAAAGGCCAGGCTCGTCCCATCAGCCAGCTCGCATCGAAAACCCAGCGCCCGGCCGGCGTCATGAATAAGACGGGTTAGGCACATGAAAGTTGCAATGATTGAAACCGCCCCTGCCCCCGGGTCGATATCCGCCTCCTCTGAATTTTCCCGTGATTTCAATAACTCGGAGGTACATGGAGGAGTTTCCTTATAGGGCCGTATTACGCGCGCGCGTAACGTCGATAACCTGGGGCACCTCCCCGTACCTCCACAGCCCCAGCCCGACACGGTGCGAACCTCGTCCGCGGTAGAGCGCGAGGTACGGCATGTCGCGGGGTTCAGCCGCCGTATCGCAGATCATTGGTGTAGTCCTCGCGATTCAGCCGAACGCCGAGGAAGCCACTGATGTTCGCGCCCGGCAGACGCTTCGACTCGAAGCCACGGGCTTTGAGCGCGCTGCGGAACTTGGGCTCAGTCCCGGCGGACATCCCTGAGCGCTCCGCCCAGACGGACCACGCGGCGTAGAGATCGCGCGTCGTCTCGTGCGCCATCGGATCGCGCACGCAGCACTCGGCGAGCCAGCGGCCGAAGCTGTCCTCGTCGTCGAAGTACTCGGCGGTCGCCTCGATCACCGCGGTGGGCGAGGTTGACGACGGCGGCAACGGTTTTGGCGCTGATCCACGATCGGCAGTGGCGGCAGTCCGGGTAGGAGCCGCCTGGCACAACGCGACCAGCCGATCAGTATCGCCACCCGCGTCGAGCCAGTCCGAGACGTCGCCGCCCCTCGCCAGACCCGGCAATGAGACGATGCGGATGCTTGCGGCAACACCCGGGAGGCTCGCCGCGACCTTCTCGGCGTGGCTGTGGCCAGCGTCGTCGTTGTCCGGGAGGATGCAGACGGCGTGTCCTTCAAAGTGCGGGTTCAGCTCGGCCGGCCACTTGTTGGCGCCGCCGGCGTTGCAGGAGACGACAAATCCGAGACCGGCAAGCCGATCGACATCCTTCTCGACCTCGACGATGAGGATCGAATCCTCGGGTGCCTTGGCGCGCAGCTCGAACAGACAGTACGGCACCTGGCGGATGCCCTTGACCCGCCACGTCCAGCCGCCCCCGCCATCCGGCCGGCGCTACCGGAAGTCTTTCGGCTCGAAGTGAACGACTTGGAACCCGAGCGCACCGGCCTCGTCACGGTAGTCTTAGGTGGCAACGAAGCGCAGGCGTTCTTCGATCACCGAACTCTCTTTCCACGGCATCGACATCTCCGGCCCGCTTAAGCGGGCCGGAGATGTAACCCATGTGTCCGGTACAAAACGTCACCCATCTCTCGGGTCGGTCAAAGCGGCGTTGTTCCTCACGCATGGGCCGCTTGATGCTCGTGCCGCGCCGCTTCCCACACATCGCGCGCGGCGCCTGCGTTCAGGTAGGCGATGCCGACGCCGACGATGAGGTCGGGCAAGGGCGAACGCCACAGGTAGGCCGTCACCAGCCCCGCGGCGATGATCGCCAGGTTCGCGGCAGCATCATTGCGTGCCGACAGGAAGGCGGCGCGCGCCAGACTGCTGCTGTGGTGTCGATAGGCGGTCAGCAGAAAGGCGCAGATCAGGTTGACCGCAAGCGCCCCGAAGCCGACCACGCCGAGCGTGAACGGGTCCGGCGGAACCGGCATTTGAAACTTCTGCCACGCCGTCCACAATCCGGCGAGTGCAGGAATGAAGAGAATGGCCGCAAGGGCCATGCCAACGCGCGCGCGCGTCTTGAGTGACCACACGAGCGCGAAAAAGATGAGAACGTTGACCGAGGCGTCTTCAAAGAAGTCGACGCTGTCGGCGAACAGGGAGACCGAGCCGATGGTGCGCGCTGCCGCGAACTCAACCACGCCGTAGGCGGCATTCAGCAGTGCGACGATAAGGACGGCGCGACGCAGGCCACTACCAGCCGTTGCATCGTCGCCACCAAGAGTGTCCATTGCGAAAGCCCCTCATCTGGCGCACGGCCGCCCTCGGCATCCGGGAAGCGGCCAATCCTGGGTAGCGAATCGTCGTGGCGATCGCGGCAGGCGCCTGGCTGGTTGCCGACACTGTCCCGCCATAGTTTCTGAGGCGATAAGGTACGAAAACTAGCCGTGTGGCAACTGGCCAGTATTTCCCTGCCAACGGGGTGTTGCTGCGGCAACCTTCCTGCTAAGTAGGGTCGACCGAAGAACGACAGGCGGCCGATGCGCAACGCCACCATCACCCGCAAGACACTCGAGACCACGATCACCGCGACCGTCGCGCTCGACGGCGCGGGCGCAGCCGAGATCGCGACCGGAATCGGCTTTCTCGATCACATGCTGCAACAGCTTGCCCGCCATGCGCTGATCGATATCGCGCTCAACGCCAACGGCGATCTCCACATCGACGGCCACCACACGACGGAGGATTCGGCGATCGTCCTCGGCCAAGCGGTGGCGGTGGCACTCGGCGACCGGCGCGGCATCCGCCGCTATGGCGAGGCGCTGGCACCGATGGACGAAGCGCTGGTCCGGGTCGCGCTCGACGCTTCCAACCGTCCCTGGTGCGTGTTCAAGGTCCGCTTTGGCCAGGCGCGCCTGGGCGATCTCGACACCGAGCTGATCGGCCACTGGTTCCACACCTTCGCCCAGCATGCGGGGCTGACGCTGCACGTCGAGGCGCTCGCGGGGGATAACGCGCATCACGTGGCAGAAGCGTGCTTCAAGGGCCTCGCGCGGGCCCTGCGCGCTGCCATCGAGGCCGACCCACGGCGCGCCAACGAGGTCCCTTCGACCAAGGGCACGCTCGGCGGCGGCGCCAACGGAAGAGACGCACCGTGAGCCTCAAGGTCTACACGGTTCACCTGCGCCAGCCGGTGCGCGATGCCGAGCGCGACATCGTTCTCGTCCGCGAGGGGTTCTCGTGGGGCGCTTTCCTGGTCTCGGTCCTGTGGGCGCTGTGGAACCGGCTGTGGCTGGTAGCGGTCGCCCTGATCGCGCTCGAACTGCTGCTGACGCTGGTGACCGGCTGGATCGGGCTTGGCCCAGCCAGCGGCGGCGTGATCTCGTTCGCGCTCGCCGTCCTGGTGGGGATGTTCGGCAACGATTTGCGGCGCTGGACCATGGAAGGCAGGGGCTATGCCGAGGTGGCGCTGGTGGCCGCCCACAGCCCGGACGAGGCGCAGCAGCGGTTCGGCGAACGCTACCCGCATCTGCTGGCGGGGCTTTCAGCGTGAACGTCGCACTGATCGATTACGGCTCCGGCAACCTGCGTTCGGCCGCGAAAGCGTTCGAACACGTCATCAGGACGCTGGATCTGCCGATGGCGGTGCAGGTCACCGGCGATCCGCGTGCCGTGCGGGCGGCGAGCCACATCGTGCTGCCTGGGGTCGGCGCTTTCGGCGATTGCCGGCGCGGCCTCGATGCGCTGGACGGCATGGTCGAAGCGCTTCGTCGTGCCGTCCTGGAGGACGGCCGGCCTTTTCTCGGCATCTGTGTCGGCATGCAGCTCTTGGCTGATGTCGGTCGCGAGCACGGCGACCACCCCGGCCTTGGCTGGATCCCGGGCGAAGTGGTTCTGATGGCCGAGGCACGCGCGCAAGGTCTCAAGATCCCGCACATGGGTTGGAACGCGCTCGCGCTTGTGCAGCCGGCCCACCCGGTCCTGGCCGGCATCGGCGACAACGCGCACGCCTACTTCGTCCACTCCTACGCGTTGAAGCCTGAGCGGCCGGAGCATGTCCTGGCGCAGGTCGACTATGGCGGCCCGGTCACGGCCGTGGTCGGCCGCGATAACATCGTCGGCACCCAGTTCCATCCCGAAAAGAGCCAGCGCGTCGGCTTGACGCTGATCGGGAATTACCTCAAGTGGCGACCATGATTTTCTTCCCGGCGATCGATCTGAAGGAAGGCCGCTGCGTGCGCCTGCGCCAGGGCGAAATGGATTCCGCAACGGTGTTCAACGACGACCCGGCGGCCCAAGCGGCGACCTTTGCCGCCGCTGGCTGCAGCTGGCTGCATGTCGTCGATCTCGACGGCGCGTTTGCCGGCCAGCCGATGAATGCTGCCGCCGTTGTAGCGATCCTTGCCGCAGTCCGCATGCCGGTGCAGCTGGGCGGCGGCATCCGCGATCTTGCCACCATCGAGGCCTGGCTCACGCGCGGCGTGGAGCGGGTGATCCTGGGCACCGCTGCCGTGCGCACGCCTTCGCTGGTAACTCAAGCCTGCGGTGCCTTTCCGGGCCAAATCGCCGTCGGCATCGATGCCCGCGCCGGCCGGGTCGCGACCGACGGCTGGGCGGCAGCGACCGAGGTAACACCACTCGATCTTGCGCGGCGCTTCGAGGACTTGGGCGTTGCCGCCCTGATCGTCACCGATATCAGCCGCGATGGCGTGCTGAACGGCCCCGACATCGAAGGCACGCTGGCGATCGCGGACGCAGTGCGGACGCCGGTGATCCTCTCGGGCGGGATCTCCTCGCTTGCCGACCTGGAACAGGTCAGGGATGCCGCCGCCGGCCGCCTCCAGGGCGTTATTTGCGGCCGTGCGCTCTATGACGGCCGCATCGATGTACAAAGCGCGCTCCGTCTGCTCGAACATGCGGCATCGGCTCCCACAGGGTCAGGGCAGCCATGCTGAAGGTCCGCATCATCCCCTGCCTTGATGTCGATCACGGCCGTGTGGTCAAGGGCGTACGCTTCGTCGATCTGATCGATGCCGGCGATCCGGTGGCGCAGGCGCGCGTTTACGACCAGGCGGGCGCCGATGAGCTGTGTTTTCTCGATATCACCGCCAGCCACGAGAATCGCGACACGCTGCTGGATGTCGTGGCGCGCACGGCAGAAGTCTGCTTCATGCCGCTCACGGTGGGCGGTGGCGTGCGGACGCTGGACGACATCCGCCGGCTGCTGCTCGCTGGCGCGGATAAGGTCTCGATCAACACCGAAGCCGTGCGGCGGCCGGCCTTTGTCGCGGAAGCGGCGGAGAAGTTCGGCAGCCAGTGCATCGTCGTCGCCATCGACGCCAAGGGTGTTTCGGACGGTCGCTTCGAGGTGTTCACCCATGGCGGCCGGCGACAAACCGGCATCGATGCCGTCGCATGGGCAGAGCAGATGTGCGCCAACGGTGCCGGCGAGATCCTGCTCACCTCGATGGACCGCGACGGCACCAAGGTGGGCTTCGACCTGCCCTTGACCCGCGCGATCGCCGATGCGGTGCCGGTGCCGGTGATCGCCTCCGGCGGTGTCGGCACCCTCGATCACCTGGTCGAGGGGGTCTTGAAAGGGCACGCTTCGGCGGTGCTGGCAGCCTCGATCTTTCACTTCGGCACCTTTACAATTGCCCAAGCAAAGGCGCACATGCGCGCAGCGGGCGTGCCGGTGCGCGAAGTCGATTGCTAATCGGCGGGGAGCGCTTTTCCGCAAACCATAAGCAGGCCAAGGAGGGACGTGCAGCATGGCGAAATCCGCGAAGAACGGCAGCACCGCCAACGGGTGTCTCGATCAGCTGTTCCAGATCATCGACGGCCGCCGCGGCGCTGACCCGCAGCAGTCATACACCGCGCGACTGTTCTCCAAGGGCCGCCTGAAGATGGCAAAGAAGGTTGGCGAAGAGGCGACCGAAGTGGTGATTGCGGCGCTTGCAGAGGACAAGAGCCGGCTCGCCTCCGAAAGCGCCGACCTCCTCTATCATCTCATGGTGCTGTGGGCTGCGAACGGCGTCCAGCCGGCCGATGTCTGGGCCGAGCTCGAGCGACGGGAAGGGATGTCCGGCTACGCGCTGAAGGCGGCGCAGAACAGCGACGCGTGACGCTTGACCTGAAGGCTGACGTGAAGGGGAGCGGCAATGGCTTATGATCCCAACAATATCTTTGCGCGAATCTTGCGAGGCGAGATCCCCTGCAAACAGGTCTATGAGGACGATTATGCGCTCGCCTTCCACGACATCAATCCGCTCGCGCCGACACACGTTTTGGTGATCCCGAAGGGTCCCTACGTCAACCTGGACGACCTGACCGCCACCGCCAGTCCGGACTTCCTCGGCGGTTTCCTCAAGGCGATCGGCGAGACGGCGCGGCAATTGGGCTTAAGCGAAAGCGGCTACCGGATCCTCGCCAACAACGGCCGCGACGCGAACCAGGAAGTGATGCACTTCCACGTCCATATCTTTGCCGGCCGCCCGCTCGGGCCAATGCTGAAGCGCGCCGGCTAGTGCACTGGCACAAACAGAGCGTACATTCTGTTTGTGCCGAAAGTGCACGCGATTCAAACTGTTGTGCAGCGACAACCTTGCTCGGGGGTGAATCGCACAATTGGGTCGCTGGACGAGCTGGCCCTCTGGTCGTGCGCCACCGCGGCCGGCCCAACCGCCTGATGCTGCGCATCGTCCTGATGGTGGGCGTCTGGCTCACGCTGGCGGGGTTGGTACCGCAAGCGGCGTTCGGGCTCGATAGCGTGACGTTCGGCACCGACTGGCGGGCGCAGGCGGAGCACGGCGGCTTCTACCAGGCGCTCGCGCTCGGGTTCTACGAGCAGGCTGGCCTTGCCGTGAGCATTCGCGAGGGCGGGCCGCTGATCAACCACAGCCAGTTGCTGGCGGCCGGCCGGCTCGACTTCGGCCTCGCGTCCAACTCCTTCACGGCGCTCAACTTCGTGCGCGAGGGCATCCCGATGGTTGCCGTCGCCGCCCTGTTCCAGAAGGATCCCGCCATCTTGATGGCGCACGCGGGCCAGGGCAACGACAGCTTTGCGGCGCTCAAGGGCAAGCCGATCATGATCGGGGCGGAGACCCGCGCCGGCTCCTGGCAGTTCCTGAAAAGCCGTTTTGGCTACACCGACGACCAGATTCGCCCCTACACCTTCAATCTCGCCCCCTTCCTCGTCGATCCGCAAGCAATCCAGCAGGGCTACCTCGGCTCGGAGCCGTTTCTCGCCGCGGGTCAAGGCGTCAAGCCGGTCGTCTTGCTGTTGGCGGATGCCGGCTACGGCTCCTACGGTGCCTTGATCATGACCTCTGAGCGGCTGATCGCCCATCGCCCCGATATCGTGCAACGCTTCGTCAGCGCCAGCATCAAGGGCTGGGAGAGCTACCTCCATGGCGACCCGGCACCGGGCAATGCGCTCATCAAGCAGGCGAACCCGGAGATGACCGAGGCACTCCTCACCTACGCAATCGACACCATGAGGGCCAACGGCGTTGTCGAGTCCCGCGATGCGGTGGCGAACGGCATCGGCACGATGAACGAGTCGCGCTGGCAGAGCTTCTTCGCAATCATGGCCGGCCAGGGTCTCTACCCGCAGGAGATGGCGTGGCAGCGTGCGTTCACACTCCAATTCACGGGCCGGGAGCAGGGGCGGCCGGCTGGCCGCTGAGCAAACCATGCCGGCGGCACTGACGTTCGAGGGCGTCGAGAAAGTCTTTGCCGACGGCACCGACGCGCTTGCTGGGCTCGATTTCCGCCTCGATCATGGCACCTTCACCGCGGTCGTGGGGCCGTCCGGCGGCGGCAAGAGCACGCTCCTGCGCTTGGCTGCCGGCTTGCTGGCGCCCACGGCCGGCCAGGTGATCCGCACGCTCGCCACACCCGGTCCGGGCGCCATCGGCTACGTGTTTCAGGACCCGACGCTGATGCCATGGGCGGATGTGCGAACCAACGTTCGCCTGCCGCTCAAGCTGACCCGCGTGCCGCGGCGGGAAGCCGATGCCCGGGTGGCCGACGCGCTGGCGCTGGTAGGTCTCGATGCCTTTGCCGACCGTTATCCGTTGCAGCTTTCCGGCGGCATGCGCATGCGGGTGGCCATCGCCCGCGCGCTGGTGACCGAGCCGTCATTGTTGCTGCTTGATGAGCCGTTCGCCGCACTCGACGAAATCACCCGCTTCCGGCTCAACGACGAGCTGTTGCGGCTGTGGCAGCTCAGGCGTTGCACGGTCCTGTTCGTAACCCACAGCGTCGGGGAAGCCGTTTATCTGGCCGAGCGGATCCTGGTCTTGAGCCCGCGGCCGGGCCGCATTGTTGCCGACATTGCGGTGGCACTGCCGCAGCCGCGCTCCGCCGCGTTGCGCACCAGCCGGCCGTTCGAGGATCTCAGCGCTGCCGTCAGCCGCGCGCTCGTCGAGGCGATTCAAGCATGAGGCGGCTCGCAGGCTTGCGCCGGGCGCTGCCAGCGGCGCTGGTCGCCCTGGCGCTGCTCGCCGGCTGGGAGGCCTGGGTACGCATCGAAGCCGTGCCCACCTACGTCCTGCCGGCGCCGAGCGTGATCGCGCGGACGCTCTGGCAGGACCGTGCCGTTCTCGCCGCCGCCTGGCTGGTGACGATGCGGATCACGTTGATGGCGCTCCTCGCCGCGGCCGCGCTCGGCACGCTGATCGCCGTCGGCCTCGCCCAGTCGCGCCTGCTCGCGCGGGCGTTCTATCCCTACCTTGTTGCCCTGCAGGTCACGCCGATCGTCGCAATCGCGCCCCTCATCATTATCTGGGTCGACAGCCTGTGGGCAGCACTCCTGATCTGCGCCTGGATCGTCGCCTTCTTCCCGATCGTCGCCAACACCACGCTCGGCCTCGCCAGCGCCGATGCCGGGTTGAAGGACCTGTTCCGCCTCTATGGCGCCTCGCGCTGGCAGACGCTCATGCACCTGCAGGCGCCGACGGCACTCCCCTATTTTCTCGCGGGTCTGAGGATCTCCACCGGCCTCGCCTTGATCGGCGCTGTGGTGGCGGAATTCGTCGCCGGCACCGGCGGCAGCGCCAGCGGGCTCGCCTATCGCATCCTGGAGGCCGGCTACCGCTTACAGATCCCGCGGCTGTTTGCCGCCTTGCTGCTGCTCTCGCTCACCGGCATTGCCCTGCACGGCCTGATGACCGCGCTGTCGCGGCGGCTCCTGCGCCGATGGCATTCAAGCGTGGTTGCCAGCGAACATTAGCCTGCCTGAGCGATGCCCCAAAGCGATGCGACGACCTTGCCGGCGCTTTGCTGCCGCCGGTCGCGTTTTTTTTCGCGACATTTAAGGGAAAAGTCACACTCATGGCGTATTCCTTCATCCTCGTAGGCGCGTCCAGGCGCATTCAATGCGAGACGAGGCTCATCGATCATGCACGACCCCCACACCCGCGCAGCCACGGCGTATATGCATCAGGGCGCTGCCGTCGTTGATCAGCGGCAGCTCGAAGCAAACGTCCTCTTGAAGGCAGCCAATCTTCTCGACGCGGCCTGCCGCGAGCCGCAGCCGCACCGGCCGCTTGAAGCAGCGCTCCTGCACAACAGGAAGCTGTGGACCGTATTCGCCGCCGAAGCCGCCGACGGCGCCGGGCGGTTGCCAAACGACCTGCGCAATAACATCGGCAGCATCGCGATCTTCGTCTTCAAGCGGACCCTCGAACTGATGGGAAGGCCCGAGCCGGCGAAGGTCGACGCGCTGATCGAGATCAACCGTACGATCGCCGCCGGCCTGATGAGCCGCGCCGGTGCGGCCGTCTCCGGGCAGGGTGCCGCCACCGCTGCTGCAGGCCAGGCCGTCTGAGCCGCTCTTGCGCCAACGCATTCAATAGGACATCCCCGCCATGGTTGACAAAGTCGCCCTAAGCGCTTCGATGCGCGCCAACCTCCTGTCGCTGCAGAAGACCAACAGCCTTCTCGATACCGCGCAGCTCAGGCTCTCAACCGGCCGCAAGGTCAACAGTGCGCTCGACGACCCGCGCTCGTTCTTCACCGCCCAGGGCTTGACCAACCGCGCGACCGACCTCGGCCGCCTGCTCGACGGCATGGGTCAGTCGATCCAGACCGTCAAGGCTGCCGACGACGGCGTCACCGCGATGACACGGCTGATGGAACAGGCCGACTCGATCGTCACCCAGGCAAAAGAACATCTCAACAGCGGCGGCGCAGCCACCGACTCCGAGATCGCCGCCATGGAGAAAGATTTCGATACGATCATGGGGCAGATGGAGGCCGTTCTCGAGGATGCCAACTACCGCGGCATCAACCTCCTCACCGACGACAAGCTGATCACCCAGTTCAACGAGGACAACTCCAACACCTTCGAGCTTTCGGGCGCCGGCTTCGGCACTGGCACTGAACTGGGTATTACCTGGGGCACGGCCACCACCGACTGGACGAACGCGGATCTGACCGCGTTCGAGTCGCGCGCCACGGAAATTTCCGACGCCCTGACCAAGCTCAGGAACTTCAGCAGCTCGCTCGCCAATGGTCTCTCGATCATCCAGACCCGCGAGGACTTCACCAAGTCCCTGGTCGAGCGGCTGGAGGAAGGCGCCGACAAGCTGACGCTCGCCGATCCGAACGAGGAAGGTGCCAAGATGCTGGCCCTGCAGACCCGCATGCAGCTGGGCGTTAATTCGTTGTCCCTGGCGGCGCAGGCGCAGCAGAGCGTCTTGCAGATGTTCTGAGCGGCGTGGCAGGCTAAGATAGCGCGCGGGCGGGCCACACGGCGTCGCCCCCGCCTCTCTCGTCCGCTGGGACAAGGATCCGTACCATGGCGCTTTCGATCGACCTCAAGCCGGGCGAACGGATCATCATCGGTGAGGCGCTGATCACCAACTCAGGCGCCCGCGCCAAGTTCTCGATCCAGGGCGACGTACCGATCCTGCGCGAAAAGGACATCCTCAAGCCGGACGAGGCTGACACGCCGTGCAAGCAGCTCTATCTCGCCGTCCAGCTGATGTACATCACCCGCGACTCGGCCGAGTTGCGGGCGACGTACTTCGACTTGACGCGCGATATCCTTGAGGCCGCGCCATCGATGCGCCCCTGCCTTCTCGCCATCAACGACAAGATCATCGGCGGCAGCTACTTCCAGGCGCTCAAAGAAGCACGCAAGCTCATCGAGCAGGAAGCACGTCTCCTCGCCTGCGCGTGAAGCGCAGCCCAAACGCCGCGTCAAGCGCCGGCGAAATGGGCGTAGATGCTCCACAGCCCGATCGCGACGAATCCGATGCCGGCCAACAGCTTGAGCGGAATCGCGCTCAGGTAATGGGCGCCGGCCGTTCCCAGTACGACGGCAACCGCGGTCGATGCGACCAGTGCCCCGCCGGCGGCGAAAAATATCAGAACCGGATGTTGTTGCCGGTCGGTCGCGAATAACAGCGTCGCCAGCTGGGTTTTGTCGCCCAATTCCGCCAGGAATACCGTGATAAAGATCGCGAGCATCTGCTGCATGAATCGTCTCCTTGAATCGCTGAGCGAAAGCGAGGGCTTATCCTCTGTTCGCGCCCGTTTGGTGCTGCCCGGTGCGCCACCAGCGCTCGAGCGTCTGCCGCTCGGTCTCAACGGGCAGGCCGAGGAACGCCCACGTCTCGCGCATGTGCGTCGGTAGCGGTGCCGCGACAACAATCGCAGGCTTAGCCGGTAGGACGACGGCGATCGCGCGCGCGTGCAAGTGCAGGCGCCGGCCGATGCCTGCCTCGTTCAGGAAAGCCGCTCGGCCGCCGTACTTGCCATCGCCGAGAATGGGGGTGCCCAGCACTTGGCAGTGCACGCGCAACTGATGCGTCCGGCCGGTCTCGGGCTCCAGCTCCAGCCAGGCGGCGCGCCGTCCGATCCGTTCCAGGACGCGATAGTGCGTCACCGCCATTGCCCCGTGGACGCGGTCCACACCGACGCGTTCGCTGCCTGCGCTGCCGTCCTTGGCGAGCGGAGCGCGGATCTCGCCCACGTCCTCGGGCGGCACACCCACCACCAGCGCCCAGTAGAGCTTGCGCACCGCACGGCCGCGGAAGGCCTGGCCCAAGGCCGCGGCGCTGGCCGCCGACCGCGCCAGCACGAGGACGCCCGAGGTATCCTTGTCAAGCCGGTGCACCAGCCGCGGCCGTTCGCCGCCTACCGCCAGGACATCCAGCATGCCATCCAGGTGCTGGGCAAGACCGGTGCCGCCCTGCACCGCAAGGCCGGCCGGCTTGTCGAGGATGATCATGTCATCATCGCGATAGAGGACCGCCCGCTTGAGCGCTAACGCGTCCGCTTGCGATGGCGGTACCGGAGGGTTTGCGGCCGTCGGCCGCGGCGGTGGCGCCGGAACCGGCGGCACGCGCACGATCTGCCCCGCTTCGACCCGTGCACCGGCGCTGACGCGCTTGCCATCGAGGCGCACCTGGCCGGTTCGCAGCCACTTCTCCAACAGCCCATGCGGGACTTGCGGGTAATGGCGCTTGAACCAGCGGTCGAGCCGCAAGCCCGCTTCCGCGTCGCCGACAGGCACCGTGCCTGCAGCGCCAAGCGTTGCGTCTTGATCGCCGTTCATCCCTGCCCCTTGGCGGCCCGCAAGCGGTCCCAGTAGGCGATCCGCGCCTGGACGTCCTTCTCGAAGCCGCGCCCCGACGGCGTGTAGTAGCGCTGGCGGGCCATGCCGTCGGGAAAATAGTTCTGTCCCGAGAACGTGTCCTCGGCATTGTGGTCGTACTGGTAGCCGCGGCCGTAGCCCAGCTCCTGCATCAGCCGTGTCGGCGCGTTGAGGATGTGCGCCGGCGGCATCAGCGAGCCGCTTTCGCGCGCCGCCGCCGTCGCCGCCCCTTGCGCCCGGTAGGCCGCATTCGATTTCGGTGCCGTGCCGAGATAGATGACACACTGCACGATCGCGAGTTCTCCCTCCGGCGAACCTAACCGCTCGTAGGCTTCCCACGCCGCCAGCGCCTGGACCAGCGCCTGCGGGTCGGCGAGGCCGATGTCTTCGACGGCGAAACGGACGAGCCGGCGGCAGATGTAGCGCGGCTCCTCGCCGCCGACCACCATCCGGGCGAACCAGTAGAGCGCCGCGTCGGTATCCGAGCCGCGCAGGCTCTTGTGCAGCGCGCTGATCAGGTTGTAGTGGCCCTCTTGCGCCTTGTCATAGAGCGGCATCCGGCGCTGCACGATCGCCACCAGCGCCTGGCTGTCAATCACCGGCTCGGCCGGCAGGGCGCTCAAGGTCTCTGCCATGTTGAGGAGGTAGCGGCCGTCGCCGTCCGACATCGCCTTCAACGCCCGGCGCGCGTCGGCATCGAGCGGCAGCGGCCGGCCGAGTGTCTTTTCCGCCCGCGCGAGGATGACCTCCAGCGCCTCCTCGCTTAAGCGGTTCAGGACGAGCACCCGGCAACGGGAAAGAAGCGGCGGATTGAGCTCGAACGACGGGTTCTCCGTCGTTGCACCGACGAGAACGACCGTACCGTCCTCGACATAGGGCAGAAAGCCGTCCTGCTGGGCGCGGTTGAAGCGGTGGATCTCGTCGACGAAAAGGAGCGTCTCCTCGCCCATCCGGCGCCGTTCGCGCGCGGCATCGAACACCCGGCGCAAGTCGGCGACGCCCGAGAACACCGCCGACAACGGCTCAAACGCGTAGCGCGTGTGCTGGGCGAGCAACCTTGCGATCGTCGTCTTGCCGCTTCCCGGCGGTCCCCACAGGATCATCGAGGACAGCCGTCCGCCGGTGATCATTCGCCGAAGTGCGCCGTCTGCACCCAACAGATGATCCTGGCCGACCACCTCCTCCAGGCTCATCGGCCGCAACCGGTCGGCGAGCGGGCGCGGCGCTTCCACTTCGAACAGCGATGGTGTCGCAGGCGGGCGCTTCGCCATCGGCCCGTTATCCCCGGATCACGACGTCGAAGGTTTCTTGACCGCGCCGGATGCGCAGCTGCCACGGCGGCCTCGCCCGTGCCGCCTGTCGCTGCAAACCGGGCGCAGTAGCGATCTCGCCGCCGTTGAGACCGACAAGACGATCGCCGCGCTTGAGCCCCAGTCGCTGTGCAGGCGTGCCGGCGCGAATATCGACCACGACGACGCCCTTCCAGGGCCGACCCTCGCCCAACTCCTCGGCCAGTGCCGGCGACAGGTTGGCCACCGTGGCTCCCGCCAGCGGATGCGCACCTTCCAGCAGGGTCAATGCGCGCGGCGGGTCCTCCGGCGGCTCCTCCGCGCGGATGCGCACGGCCAGCGGTCGGCCGCGCCGCACCAGTTCGAGCTCGCTGCTCTCGCCGGCCGGCAATGTCGCAATCCGGTAGTCGAGCGCAGCGGTATCGCCGACCGCGCGCCCCTGCACGGCTACAATGACATCACCGATCCGGATGCCGGCGCGATCGGCGGGCCCGCCGGGATAGACCTCCTCGATCACGACCCCGCCGGGCGTCTTCAGATCCAGGCCCTGTGCCAAGTCGGCCGTGACCGAGCGGCCCCAAGCCCCCAGCCAGGCGCGCACCACCCGGCCAGAGCCGGCAAACCCTTCGACGACCGTGCGCACCATATTGGACGGAACAGCGAAGCCGATGCCGAGTGAGCCGCCGCTGCGCGAATAGATCGCTGTGTTGATGCCGATCAGCCGGCCGTCGACGTCGATCAGTGCGCCGCCGGAATTGCCAGGGTTGATCGCCGCATCGGTCTGGATGAAGAAGTTCAAATCGCTGATGCCGACCCGGGTCTGCGCCAACGCCGAAACAATGCCGCTGGTGACGGTCTGCCCGACGCCAAACGGATTGCCGATCGCCAGCACCAGATCGCCAACCTCGACCTGTTCGGAATCACGGAACTGCAGAAACGGCAGCCGCTCGTCGCCGACGTCAACCTTGAGCACCGCGAGATCCGTCCGCTCGTCCGACCCGACCAGCGTCGCTTCCAACTCCCGGCGGTCGGACAGCACGCAGATGACCTCATCAGCCCCGGCAATGACGTGGTGGTTGGTGACGATGAGGCCGCGCGGATCCACCAGCACCCCGGAGCCGAGCGAATTCTGCACCCGTTGCCGCTGCATCCCAGGCGAGCCATCGCCACCAAAGAAGCGGCGGAAGAGCGGATCGTCGAACAAGGGCGAGGAACCCCGGCTCTGGACAATGCGGCGGCTGTAGATGTTGACGACCGCGGGCGCGGCACGGCCGACGACAGGGGCAAACGACAGCCGGATCTGCTCGCGCGACTGCGGTGCCCGGCTCTCATCTACCCGCGTCTCTTCGCTCGATGCGACGCTGGCAACGACCATCAGCGCCGCAACAAGCGCGCCCGCGCCGAGACGGCTCCAACGCCGCCGCACCATCCCGGATTGGCTACTCGCAACCAACGGCCGTTTCCACACTCGCACGCGACGGGCGGCGCGGCCGGTCGACGTCCCGCTACAGAGGCCGCAACAGGGCTAAGCGCCCTACTCCGTCTCTTCGGCCGCCTCTCGCATGGCTGCAGCGCGCGCCTTGTCCTCAGCACCCTTGGCAGCCGGATCGCGATCGACCAGCTCGATGACCGCGAGCGGCGCATTGTCGCCATAACGGAAACCGGCCTTCAAGACGCGCGTGTAGCCGCCATTGCGGCTGCGGTAGCGCTCGGCCAGCGGTCCGAACAGCTTGCCGACCATGCTCTCGTCGCCCAGGAAAGCGATCGCTTGCCGGCGCGCGTGCAGGTTGCCCCGCTTGCCAAGCGTGATCAAACCTTCGGCCACCCGCCGCAGATCCTTGGCCTTGGGCAGGGTGGTAATGATCTGCTCATGACGGATCAGCGAGACCGTCATGTTTGCAAACATGGCACGGCGATGACTGCTGGTCCGGTTCAGTTTGCGGCCGGTTAAACGATGGCGCATCAACGTCTCTCCAGGGATGTTCGATAGTCGGCGAGGGTCAGTAGGGCTCTTCCAGGCGTTTCGCCAGTTCCTCGATATTCTCCGGCGGCCAGTTACTGATCTCCATGCCCAGCACCAGGCCCATCTGCGCCAACACTTCCTTAATCTCGTTCAGAGACTTCCGGCCGAAGTTGGGCGTCCGCAGCATATCTGCTTCCGTCTTCTGGACGAGGTCGCCGATATAGATGATGTTGTCGTTCTTCAGGCAGTTGGCCGAGCGGACCGAAAGCTCCAGTTCATCCACCTTGCGCAACAAGTTGCGATTGAACGGCAACTCGTCGCGCTTCTCTTCCTCGACGGCCGACCGCGGTTCTTCGAAGTTAATGAACAGCTGCAACTGGTCCTGCAGGATCCGCGCCGCCAGCGCGACCGCGTCCTCCGGACTGACGGTGCCGTTGGTGGTCACTTCCAGGGACAGCTTGTCGTGGTCGGTGATCTGGCCGACGCGCGTATTCTCGACCTTGTAGGCCACCTTACGGACCGGCGAATAGATCGCATCGACGGGGATAAGGCCGATGGGCGAGTCCTCAGCGCGATTGGCACCGGCTGCCACATAGCCCTTGCCGTTCTCGACGGTCATTTCCATCGCCAGCTTGGCGCCCGTATCGAGCGTGCAGATCACAAGGCCCGGGTTCATGACCTCAATGTCATGGCCGGTTGCGATCTGGCCGGCGGTAACCTCGCCCGGTCCGTCGGCGGTCAACATCACCCGCTTCGGCCCCTCGCCGCCCATCTTCAGCGCGATCTGCTTGATGTTCAGGACGACATCCGTTACGTCCTCGCGCACGCCGGGGATGGTCGAAAACTCATGCAGCACGCCGTCGATCCGGATAGCCGTAATCGCAGCACCTTGCAGCGAGGACAAGAGAACGCGCCGTAACGCGTTTCCGAGCGTCAAACCGAAGCCGCGCTCAAGCGGTTCCGCGATCAGCGTCGCCGCACGGGCCGGATCCGTCCCTTGCGTAACGTTCAGCTTGGTCGGTTTGATCAGCGCTTGCCAGTTCTTTTGAATCACCGAGCGACCTCTTGCTCATTCGTGCGCAGTGCGGGGTGGCACTGGGCGACACCGCACGGCCCAAAGGCCGGTGCTAAAGCGCAACCGACCGACGGCACCGTAGTCATCCGTGGGCGGCTACACGCGCCGACGCTTCCTGGGACGGCAGCCGTTGTGCGGTATTGGTGTCACGTCCCTGATCGCCGTGATCGTAAAACCGACCGTCTGCAGCGCCCTGAGCGCTGACTCGCGCCCGGCTCCGGGTCCGCAAACTTCGACCTCCAGAGTCTTCATCCCGTGTTCCTGCGCCTTTCGACCGACATCCTCCGCAGCGACCTGCGCCGCGTAGGGGGTCGACTTGCGCGATCCCTTGAAACCCTGGCTCCCGGACGACGACCAGGCAATCGCATTGCCTTGCGCGTCCGTAATGGTAATCAGGGTGTTATTAAAGGTTGCGCTGATGTGCGCAACCCCGGAAACGATATTACGCCGCTCGCGGCGTTTGACCCGTTGCGTGGTTGGCTTCGCCATCGCCCACCCCTTGTCGACTACTTGGTTGCCTTTTTCTTACCCGCAATGGGCCTTGCCCGGCCCTTGCGCGTACGCGCGTTGGTATGCGTGCGCTGACCGCGTACCGGCAAACCACGCCGGTGGCGCAAGCCGCGATAGCAGCCGAGATCCATCAGCCGCTTGATATTCATCGCCACCTCGCGCCGCAGATCGCCCTCGACGCGGTAATCCCGGTCGATGATCTCACGCAACCGCAGCACCTCGGCATCGGACAGATCGTGGACGCGCCGCTGGCTCAAAATGCCGACCTTCGCGCAGATCTCCCGCGCGGTCTTGCGGCCGATCCCGTGGATATAGGTCAATGCGATTTCCACACGCTTCTGCGTGGGGATGTTAACGCCAGCAACGCGCGCCACGTGCGCAACTCCCTGACAAATGCCGACAATACCGAAGGAGGCCCTGCCTCATATGAGGACTCGCCATTATAAGTCCCGTACTCTCTTAGTCAACGCGGGTACCCTCTCTGATTGCAACCGTGAGTTTCTCTGTGATCTCTGCAATGGCGCCGAAGCCGTCGACGCTGCGCACCAGGCCCTTCCGGCCGTAATACTCGATGATCGGCACCGTCTGCGCATGGTAGGCCTGCAAGCGCTTGCGCACCGTCTCTGCCGTATCGTCCGGGCGGCGGGTGAACTCGGTCGCGCCGCAAACATCGCATAACCCGTCCTGCTTCGGACGATGGAACACGTCATGGTAAAGCGCACCGCAGCGGCTGCAGGAGAAGCGGCCGGCGATCCGCGTCACGATGTCCTCGTCATCAACTTCGATCGCGAGAACACCATCGATGTCCAAGTGCCGCTCCGCCAGCATCGCATCGAGCGCCTCGGCCTGCGCCAGGGTGCGCGGGAAGCCGTCCAGGATGAAACCCTTCTGGCAGTCCGGCTGGTCCACCCGCGCCTTGATCAGAGCGATGATCATCGCGTCGGGGACAAGTTGCCCCGCGTGCATGAGGGCGGCTGCCTCGAGGCCGATGTCGCTTCCGCTAGCCGCTTCCGCGCGCAGCATATCTCCAGTTGAGAGCTGTACGATGCCGAAGATGCCCTGCAGCCGTTTCGCCTGTGTTCCTTTGCCACACCCGGGTGGCCCCAGCAAGACAAGTCTCATCCGCGCCTCCCACGAAGTTTTGCTTTTTTGATCAGTCCCTCATACTGGTGTGCCAGCAGATGCGACTGGATCTGTGCCACCGTGTCGATGGTGACACTGATGACGATCAGCAAGCTCGTGCCGCCGAAATAGAACGGCACGGAAAAGCGCGAGATCAGGATTTCCGGCAGAACACAGACCAACGACAGGTACGCCGCACCGACCACCGTCAGCCGCGTCAGGATCTTGTCGAAGTACTCCGCCGTATTCCGGCCGGGCCGGATGCCGGGAATGAAACCGCCGTGCTTCTTGAGGTTGTCGGCCGTCTCAACGGGATTGAAAACGACTGCCGTGTAGAAGAACGCGAAGAACACGATCAGAGCGATGTAGATGGCGAGATAGGCCGGCTGGCCGCGGCCGAGGTAGGCGCTCACCGTCGTCAACCACGATGGGCCGGACCCGGCGGCAAATCCGATGATGGTGATCGGCATCAGCAGGAGCGATGACGCAAAGATCGGCGGAATAACCCCCGCCGTGTTGATCTTGAGCGGCAGATGCGTGCTCTCGCCGCTGGTCATTCGCATGCCCACCTGGCGCTTCGGATACTGGATGATGATCCGGCGCTGCGCCCGTTCGACAAAGACAACGAAGAACACCACTGCGACCGCCAGCACCAGAAATGCCACGATCAGCCCTGTCGACAGGGCACCCGTGCGCCCGAGTTCCAGGGTTGACGCCATCGATCCCGGCAGGTGGGCGACGATACCGGAGAAGATGATCAGCGAGATGCCGTTGCCGATTCCGCGCGCGGTGATCTGTTCGCCCAGCCACATCAAGAACAGCGTGCCGCCGACCAGGGTCACCACAACCGAGACACGGAAGAACAACCCTGGCGCTGCAACTGCCGGCCCCAGGGTCGACTGCATGCCTTCCAGACCGACGGCGAGGCCATAGGCCTGACCGGCCGTGATCAGCACCGTAAGGTAGCGGGTATATTGGTTGATCTTCTTGCGGCCCGCCTCGCCTTCCTTCTTCAGCGCCTCCAGCGTCGGCACCACCGCGGTCATCAGCTGGATGATGATGGACGCCGAAATGTACGGCATGATGTTGAGCGCGAAGATCGTCATGCGCTCCAAGGCGCCGCCGGCAAACATGTTGAACATGCCGAGAATGCCGCCCGCCTGACGATTGAAAATGTCGGCGATCGCGGACGGGTCGATCCCTGGCAGCGGGATATACGTGCCGAGGCGATACACAATCAGCGCACCCAGCGTGAACCAGATGCGCTTCTTGAGTTCCGTCGCCTTGGCAAATGCCCCAAAGTTCAGGTTGGCGGCAAGTTGCTCCGCTGCAGACGCCATGAGACCCCTTTCGGCTCAGTCTTTGGCCGCGGGTTTGTCGGCGCCCGCCTCGCCCTTGCGCTGCTTCTGCGCGACCGCATCGCCCCGGATCGTCACCGTGCCGCCCGCCTTCTCGACCGCCGCAACCGCGCTCTTGGTCGCACCGGCAACCTCAATCGCCACCTTCGCGGTCAAATCGCCCCGGCCAAGCAGCCGCACACCATCGCGCCGGCGCTTGAACAGGCCGGCCGCCTGCATCGCCGCTTCATCAATCGGCACCGTCGCATCGACCTTGCCGGCGTCGATCGCGGCCTGCAGTCGATCGAGGTTGACCTCGACAAAGTCGCAGCGAAACAAAGGCTTGAAGCCGCGCTTCGGCAAGCGCCGATAGAGCGGCATCTGGCCGCCTTCGAAGCCGACCTTGCCGCCAGCCCCGGTCCGCGCCCATTGGCCCTTGTGTCCACGCCCAGCAGTCTTACCGGTCCCGGAGCCGATCCCGCGGCCGACCCGTTTGCGTGGCCGCGCCGCCCCTGGATTGTCCCGGATTTCGTTCAGCTTCATCCCTAGCCCCTCGGTCCCCGGTTACGACGCTTCGTCCACGCGGACGAGATGCCTGACCTTGCTGATCATGCCCCGCACCGCAGGCGTATCCTCAAGCACACGGCTGCGGTTCATCTTGTTCAGGCCGAGGCCGATCAGGGTCGAGCGCTGATCCTTGCGGCGTCCGATCGGACTGCCCACCTGCGTCACCTTGACCGCGCCCGCGCGCTGTTCAGCCATCACTCAACTCCTCGCCTCTAGGGCCGCGGCCGTTCGCCCGGCGCCTGATCGGAGCGCCTGGCCACGATGTCACTCACCTTCTTGCCACGCCGGTTCGCAACCGCCCGCGGCGAGACGCTGTTCTGCAGTGCCTTGAAGGTCGCCTTCACCATGTTGTAGGCGTTCGACGTCCCGACCGACTTCGCCACCACGTCCTGCACGCCCATCGTTTCAAACACGGCGCGCATCGGACCGCCGGCGATCACGCCCGTTCCGGCCGGAGCCGAGCGCAGGATGACGCGGCCGGCGCCGTAGTGGCCCTCGATGTCGTGATGCAGCGTCCGGCCATCGCGCAACGGCACCCGGATCAGGCTCTGCTTGGCGTGCTCGGTCGCCTTACGCACGGCCTCGGGCACCTCGCGCGCCTTGCCGGTGCCGTAGCCGACCCGGCCCCGTCCGTCGCCGACAACCACCAGCGCCGCAAACGAAAACCGCCGGCCGCCCTTGACCACCTTGGCGACCCGGTTGATGTGCACCAGCCGGTCCGTCAGTTCGACTTCTTCGGCGGACGCTTGGCTGCGCTCCGATCGCCGCCCGCCGGGTTTACGCACCATTCGTCACGTCCTCCTCAGAATGCCAGTCCGGCTTCACGGGCAGCGTCGCCCAGCGCCTTGACGCGGCCGTGGTAGCGGTAGCCGCCACGATCGAACACCACAGTCTTGACGCCTGCCGCAAGCGCGCGCTCGGCAACCAGTTTGCCGACCAGCTGCGCGAGGTCCGCGCCCTTCGCTTCTTGCGTTCGCAGCGGCGCTTCCATGCTCGATGCCGCCGCCACCGTCCGACCGGCGCGATCGTCAATGACCTGGGCATAGATGTGCTTGTTCGAGCGGAACACCGAAAGGCGCGGCCGGCCGCTCGACAACTTCCGCAGCCGGTAGCGGTTGCGCCGCTGCCGGCGCTCGAACAGTTCCGTTGCACTCAACATGGCTTACTTCTTCTTGCCTTCCTTGCGCAGCACGATTTCATCGTCGTACTTGATGCCCTTCGCCTTGTACGGCTCGACCGGCCGGAAGCCGCGGATCACGGCCGCCACTTGGCCAACCTGCTGCTTGTCGGTGCCGTGGACGATGATGTGGGTCAGATCGGGGCACTCGATCTTGATGCCTTCCGGGATTGGGTACCGTATGTCATGGCTGTAGCCAAGCTGCAACACCAGCGTGCTGCCTTGCAGCTGAGCCCGGTAGCCGACGCCGTTGATGTCGAGCTTGCGCGAGAAGCCGGTGCTGACGCCGGTGACGAGGTTTGCCACCAGCGTTCGCGCCGTACCCCACATCATTCGCGCACGGATCGAGTCGTCGCGCGGACGGACGACAACAGCGCCGTTCTCTTGTTCGATACTGACCTCGCGCATCAGGTCGAGCGACAGCGCGCCCAACTTGCCCTTGGCCTTGATTTGTTGACCGGTGATTGCGACCTCGACCCCTGCCGGGACCGGCACCGGATTCTTGCCAACACGCGACATCGCCGTTTGCTCACATTACCTTGCACAGGATCTCGCCGCCGACGTGCTCCTGACGCGCTTCGCTGTCGGAGATCACACCACGCGGAGTCGACAAGATGGCGACGCCCAGGCCGTTGTAGACGCGCGGCAGGTCGGCAATCCGTGAATAGACGCGGCGGCCTGGCTTCGAGACGCGGGCAATCTCGCGGATCACCGGCAAGCCCTCGTGATACTTGAGCTCGATTTTGAGCTCGCGAAGGCCGGGCCGAAGTTCTGCCTCGGAATAGCCGCGGATGTAGCCCTCGCGCTGCAGCACGTCGAGGACACGCACCAGGAGCCGGCCCGCCGGCGCCTTGACGCTGGTCTTGCCGGCCCGCTGGCCGTTGCGAATGCGGGTCAGCATATCGCCCAGGGGATCGGTGATCGCCATGCCCGGTCCCCTACCAGCTCGCCTTGAGCATGCCCGGGATCTGCCCGTTCGAGGCGAGATCGCGCACCGCGATCCGCGACAGGCCAAACTTCCGGTAATTGCCGCGCGGCCGGCCGGTCAGCGCACAGCGCAGCCGCAGCCGCACCCGCGACGAATTGCGCGGCAGCTCCGCAAGCTTGAGCCGGGCGGCAAACCGCTCCTCCGGCGCCACGTTCTCATCGCAAGCCGTCGCCTTGAGCTCCGCGCGCCGCTTGGCATACCGGCGGGCGAGGCGCTCGCGCTTGTTGTTGCGTTCGATCAGGCTTTTCTTCGCCATCCCTCGCTTAATCCTCGCTTACCTAGTTGGCGAACGGCATTTCGAAAGCCGCAAGCAGCGCTTGGGCTTCGGCGTCCGTCTTGGCTGTGCTGCAGATGATCACGTCAAGTCCGCGAATCTCATCCACCTTGTCGTAGTCGATTTCGGCGAACACGATCTGCTCGCGAATGCCCATCGCGAAATTGCCGCGGCCGTCGAAACTCTTCTTTGAAACGCCGCGAAAATCGCGCACCCGCGGCAGGGCGATCGTGACCAGCCGATCCAAGAACTCGTACATCCGCTCGCGGCGCAAGGTGACCTTGCACCCGATCGCCATCCCTTGGCGGATCTTGAAGCCGGCGATCGACTGCTTGGCCTTGGTAATCACCGGCTTCTGGCCGGCAATCGCCGTGAGGTCGGTCGCTGCCGCCTCAACCTTCTTGCGGTCCTGGGCCCCCTCGCCGACGCCCATGTTGAGCACGATCTTGGTCAGGCGCGGGATCTCCATCGGATTACGATACTGGAATTGCTCCTGCATCGTCCGCCTGACGTTCTCGTTGTAATGATCGCGAAGTCGCGACATCGATCGGTTCCTGTTATCTGTCGATCATTTCGCCGGAGCGCTTGGCGAACCGGACCTTGCGACCGTCGGCGAGAATCTTGAAGCCGACGCGCGTCGGCTGGCCCGATTTCGGGTCGACGTGCGCCAAGTTCGAGATGTGGATCGGACCCTCTTTCTCGACGATCCCGCCACCGGACATCTGTGTCGGCCGCGTATGCCGCTTGACCATGTTGACGCCCTGGACGACCGCGCGGTTCTCCTTTGGCATGACCTTCAGCACTTCGCCGGTCTTGCCCTTGCTGCGGCCGGTAATTACGACCACCCGGTCGCCCTTGCGGATCTTCAGTTTGACCGGCATGGCTACAGCACCTCCGGCGCCAGCGAGACGATCTTCATGTAGCCCTTCGCCCTCAGTTCGCGGGTGACCGGGCCGAAGATGCGGGTGCCAACCGGCTCGCCTTGCTTGTTGATCAGCACAGCGGCATTGCGATCAAAGCGGATCACGGAGCCGTCAGCACGGCGGATGTCCTTGGCCGTGCGCACGATCACGGCGCGCATCACCTCGCCCTTCTTGACCCGGCCGCGCGGGATCGCATCCTTGACCGACACGACGATGACATCGCCCACGCTCGCATACTTCCGCTTCGAGCCGCCCAGCACGCGAATGCACTGCACCCGCCTTGCGCCGGAATTGTCGGCGACGTCCAGATTGGATTCGACCTGAATCATCGACTATCGCCCCTTTATGCGCCGACTGCCGGTTCCGCCGACTCGGCGAACACCTCCCAGCACTTGCGCTTCGAGAGCGGCCGGCATTCGCGGATCCGCACGACATCGCCAACCTTGCAGGCGTTGGCCTCGTCGTGTGCCATGTAGCGCTTGGAGCGCTTGATGAACTTCTTGTAGATCGGGTGCATCACCCGGCGCTCGACCCGGACCACCACGGTCTTGTCGGCCCGATCGCTGACCACCACGCCTTGCAGAACCCGCCTCGGCATCGCTCTCTCAACCCTTCCCTTAAGCTGCCGCTGCCGTGCGGCGGCGCTGTCCCAGCACGGTCTTGATGCGGGCAATCTCGCGACGGACCTGACGAACCCGGCTGGTGTTTTCGAGCTGGCCGCTCGCCGCCTGGAAACGGAGGTTGAACGCCTCCTTACGCAGCCGGATCAGCTCGTCGTTCAGCTCGTCGTCCGTCTTCGCCCGCAAATCGGACCCCTTCATCGCGTCACTCTCCCTCGCCGGCGCGGGCGACAAAGCGCGTGCGGATCGGCAACTTCGCCGCGCCCAGGGCCAGCGCCTCGCGCGCCGTTGCGATCGGCACACCGTCAATCTCGAACATGATGCGCCCAGCACGAACCCGGCATACCCAGTATTCCGGCGCGCCCTTGCCACCGCCCATCCGCACCTCGGCCGGCTTCGTGCTCACCGGCACGTCCGGGAACATGCGAATCCACACCCGGCCGGCGCGCTTCATGTGCCGCGTAATCGCCCGCCGCGCGGCCTCGATCTGGCGCGCGGTCAGCCGGTCCGGCTCCATCGCCTTGAGGCCATAGGCGCCAAAGTTGAGCGTGAACGCGGCCTTGGCCTGGCCGTGAATCCGCCCTTTGTGTTGTTTTCGGTACTTGGTCTTCTTCGGACTCAGCATTGGTCTTTCCGTCTGCCCCGGGACGCAAGCGCATTAGCGCCCGGTTTGCTGCTCCAGCGCCCGCTTCTCAACTGCCATCGGGTCGTGCGCCATGATATCGCCCTTGTAGATCCACACCTTGACCCCGCACACGCCGTAAGTCGTGCGCGCGATCGCGCTGCCGTAATCGACGTGCGCGCGCAAGGTGTGCAGCGGCACCCGGCCTTCGCGGTACCACACGGACCGCGCGATCTCGGCCCCGCCCAGACGGCCGCCGCAATTGATACGGATGCCCTGGGCGCCCAGGCGCAGCGCCGACTGAACCGCCCGCTTCATCGCACGCCGCGTCGAGACGCGCCGCTCAAGCTGCTGGGCAATGCCGTCAGCCACCAGCTTCGCCTCGATTTCCGGCTTGCGGATCTCGACGATGTTCAATTGCACATCCGAGCGGGTGATCTTGCCCAACTCCTGGCGCAGCTTTTCGATGTCGGCGCCCTTCTTGCCGATCACCACGCCCGGCCGCGCCGTGTGGATGGTAATGCGCGCCTTCTTCGCCGGCCGCTCGATGACGACACGCGAGACGCCGGACTGCGCCAGCCGCTCATGCAGGAACTTGCGCAGTTTCAAGTCCTCGTGCAGCATCTTCGCGTAGCTCTCGTCGGCGAACCAACGCGAGTCCCAGGTCCGGTTGACGCCAAGCCTGAGCCCGATCGGGTTGACCTTCTGGCCCATCAATACTCCTCCGCCTGCTCGCGCACGACGACCGTAATGTTGCTGAACGGCTTCTCTACACGCCCGGAGCGGCCGCGCGCCCGCGCGTGCCAGCGCTTCATGACCAGCGTACGGCCGACCGTCGCCGTCGCCACATACAGCCGGTCAACGTCCAGCTGGTGGTTGTTCTCGGCGTTCGCGATCGCCGACTGCAGCACCTTGCGCACGTCCTGGGCGATGCGGCGGCGGCAGAACTGCAACTCCGCCAGCGCCCGGTCGCAGCGCTTGCCGCGGATCATCTGCGCCACCAGATTCAGCTTGCGCGGGCTGACCCGCAGCTGGCGGGCGCTCGCCATCGCCTCATCGTCTGCGCACGCGCGCGGGGCGGCCGGCTTTCCCATCGTGTCTAAGCCCTCTTCGCCTTCTTGTCCGCTGCATGGCCGTGGAAGGTCCGTGTCGGCGAGAATTCGCCAAATTTGTGACCCACCATGTTCTCCGTCACCAGCACCGGAATAAACTTCTTGCCGTTGTAAACACCAAACGTCAGGCCGACGAATTGCGGAATGATCGTCGAGCGCCGCGACCAGGTGCGAATGACCTCGCTGCGCTTCGACGCTCGCGTCTTCTCTGCCTTCTTCAACAGGTAACCGTCGATAAACGGACCTTTCCACACCGATCGCGGCACGCCTATTCGCTCCTTGTCCCTATTTCGCCCGGTGGCGGCGCCGCATGATCAGACGATCGGTGCGCTTGTTGTTGCGGGTCCGCTTGCCCTTGGTCGGCTTGCCCCAAGGCGTCACCGGATGCCGGCCGCCCGACGTCTTGCCCTCGCCACCGCCGTGCGGGTGGTCGATCGGGTTCATCGCCACACCGCGCACCGTCGGCCGCCAGCCCAGCCAGCGCGTCCGGCCGGCCTTGCCGATCTTGACGTTCTGCTGATCCGGATTGGAGACGGCGCCGATCGTTGCCATGCACTCCGCACGCACCATCCTGAGCTCGCCCGAGCTCAGCCGGAGCTGCGCATAGCCCTGGTCCTTGCCGATCAGCTGCGCATACGTGCCGGCGGACCGTGCGATCTGGCCGCCTTTGCCGCGCTTCATCTCGACGTTATGGATGATCGTGCCGACCGGGATGTTCTGCAGCGGCAAGGCATTGCCGGGTTTGATATCCGCGCCCGGACCGGCCACCACGCTGTCGCCGACGGCCAAGCGTTGCGGCGCCAGGATGTAGGCCAGCTCGCCATCCTCGTAGCGGATCAAGGCGATGAATGCGGTCCGATTGGGGTCGAACTCGAGGCGTTCAACCACCGCCGGCACGCCCGTCTTCAAGCGCTTGAAGTCGACAATGCGGTAGCGCCGCTTGTGGCCGCCGCCGCGATGGCGTGCCGTCACCCGGCCCAGGTTGTTGCGCCCGCCGGGCCGCTGCAACCCTTCGGTCAGCGATTTCTCCGGCTTGCCTTTCCACAGCCCGGCGCGGTCGATCAAAACGAGGCCGCGTTGCCCCGGGGTGGTTGGTCGATACTGTTTCAGTCCCATGCGTCAGCGCTCTTAAAGGGCTAGAGGCCTGTCGTCACGTCGATCGAATGGCCCTCGGCCAGCGTCACGATCGCTTTCTTCTTCTCCGCGCGCTGACCAGGCCGGCCGCGCACGCGCTTCCACTTTCCTTTCTGCCGCAGCGTATTCACCGCTTTGACCTTGACCTTGAACAGGTCCTCGACGGCAGCCTTGATCTCCGGCTTCGTAGCGTCGATCGCGACCAGGAACGTGACCTGGTTGTGCTCCGACAGCAGCGTCGCCTTTTCCGTGATCACTGGCCGGCGCACGATCTCGTAGCGGCGTTCCGCCGAGGGCTTCGCCGCGGCTTTGCGAGAAGGGGTGCTCATGCCAGCCGCTCCGTCAGGCGTTCGATTGCAGCCCGCGTCAAAACCAGCGTGTCGTGGCGCAGAATGTCATAGACGTTGGCGCCCTGGCTTGGCAGGACGTCGATGCCGATCAGGTTGCGCGCCGCCCGCTGGAAATTCACATCCACCGCCGCCCCGTCGATCACGAGCGCATTGCTGAGCCCCATCTTGGCCACGTGCTGCGCCAGCGTCCGTGTCTTCGGTTCGGCCAGTTCGGCCTTGTCCAGCACCAGCAGCTCGCCGGCCGCACGCTTGGCCGAGAGTGCGGTCTTGAGCGCCAGCTTGCGTACCTTCTTCGGCAAGTCGTGGGCATGGTCGCGCGGGTGCGGGCCGTGCACGACCGCGCCGCCACGCATGTGCGGCCCTTTGGTCGAGCCCTGGCGGGCGCGCCCGGAACCCTTCTGGCGCGATGGCTTGCGCGACGTCCGGTTGACCTCGCCACGGGTCTTGACCTTGTGCGTGCCGGCGCGGCGCTTGGCAAGTTGCCAGCGCACCATCCTTGCCAGCAGGTCGGCGCGCACATCGACGGCGAAAATCGCTTCCGCCAGATCGATGCTGCCGATCGTTTCCTTATCGAGGTTGACGACGTCCCACTGCATTGGTGCTTATTCTCCGCCCGTCTCGCCGGCAGGCTGCGTCCCGCCCTCGGCCTCGGCCGCAGCCGCGCCCGCGCCGCGCGTCGCTGCCGGGAACGGTACATTCTCCGGCGCCGGCCGCCTTATCGCATCGCGCACCAGCACCCAGCCGCCCTTGGCCCCGGGAACCGGGCCGCGCACGAGGATCAGCCCGCGCCCGCTGTCAACCGCAACGACCTCGAGATTGTGAGTCGTGACACGCCGGTCACCCATGTGACCTGCCATCTTCTTGCCCTTGAAGACACGGCCCGGATCCTGCCGGTTGCCGGTCGAACCGTGGCTGCGATGGCTGATCGAAACGCCGTGCGTCGCCCGCAAGCCGCCGAAATTGTGCCGCTTCATCGAGCCGGCGAAGCCCTTGCCCTGCGAGACGCCGATGACATCGACATATTGGCCGGGGACGAAGTGGTCAGCCGTCAACTCGATGCCGACCGCGACCAGCGCCTCCGCATCGACGCGGAATTCGGCCACCTTACGCCGCGGCTCCACCTGCGCCTTGGCGAAATGGCCGCGCATGGGCTTCGATGTGTTCTTCGCCTTCATATCACCGGCGCCGAGCTGCAGCGCCGAGTAACCGTCGCGTTCCTCGGTCCGTTGGGCGACGACGTGGCAGCCGTCGACCTTCAGCACCGACACCGGCACATGCGTGCTGTCGGCTTGAAAAACCCGCGACATGCCGAGCTTCTGGGCGATCAGTCCCGTACGCATCGTTCCTGCCTGCCCCTTAAAGCTTGATCTCGACGTCGACGCCGGCGGCGAGGTCGAGCTTCATCAGCGCGTCGACCGTCTGCGGCGTCGGATCGATGATGTCGAGGACCCGCTTGTGGGTGCGGATCTCGAACTGCTCGCGCGACTTCTTATCGACGTGCGGCGAACGCAACACCGTGAACCGCTCGATCCGGGTCGGCAGCGGGATCGGCCCACGCACCCGCGCGCCAGTCCGCTTGGCAGTGTTGACGATCTCGCGCGCCGATTGATCGAGCACGCGGTGGTCGAAGGCCCGTAAGCCAATACGTATGTTCTGATTTTCCATCGTCATCACCTGCCGATCGGCCGCCCGCGTCCCGTCCCTTGCCTACTTCAGGATCTTGGTGACGACGCCGGCACCGACCGTGCGACCGCCCTCGCGGATCGCAAAGCGCAAGCCCTC
>UXAT02000021.1 GCA_900609035.2 Candidatus Defluviicoccus seviourii
AACCGACTCCTACGCCACATCAACCGCTTACGCTACATCCGCCAGCCCCCGACAAGGGGCGTCGTGAATAAGACGGGATAGACAGGCACGTCGGCACGCGGATCCGCGGCCGCCGGGTCGGCCTGCGCGTCAGCCAGACCAAGCTGGGACAGGCCATAGGTGTGACCTTCCAGCAGATCCAGAAGTACGAGAGCGGCACCAACCGCGTCGGCGCCAGTAACCTGTTCAAGATCTCGAAGGCGCTGGGAGTTGACGTGTCCTTCTTCTTCGACGGTGTCATGCCGGAAGCGGTCGGCATGCCGGAACCGAGTTTGGGCCTGTCGGACCAACCCGCGGTGGCCATGGATGTGAATCCGATGAATTCCCGCGAAGCGTTCGAGATGATGCACAACTATTTTCGCATCCCCGACCCGACCGTGCGCAAGCGGTTGTTCCAGCTCGTGCGTGTTTTGGCCTACGCCGAGGCGCGCGAGGGCGCCGAGATCACGTCGCCCTCGGGGGATATGGAGGAGTAGAGCCTCGGCACCGTACGCCGGCCAGCTCTGTCGCACCTCTTCGATCGCGAATCGTTTCCTCACTTCAGCTGATCACGCGCACCGCCTCGGCGGCATTTCGCGGCAGCGAGTCGCGCAAGTCTCCCTACTCCACCGCACCTTTCACGGGCCGTACTGTCGCATCGAGCCGGCTTGATCTCGCGATGTCGCGCCGGGCGTGGTTGGAGTATGCTGGCGGCTGCACGGTCAGGTCTTAGAGCGGAGCTGCGATCACGCATGCGCGATCCTTATGCGGTGCTAGGCGTTCCCAAGGACGCCGGAAGCAAGGAGATCAAGAAGGCCTATCGGAAGCTTGCCCGCGATCTGCACCCGGATCTGCACCCTGGCGACACCAAGGCCGAGGATCGGTTCAAGGAGGTCGCGTCGGCCTATGACCTCCTTTCGGATCCGGACAAGAAGGCCCGCTACGACCGCGGCGAGATCGATGCCTCCGGCGCGCCGAAGGCCGAGCGGCGATTCTACCGCGACTTTGCCGAAGCCGAACCCGGCAACCGCTATACGGATCCGGGCCAGTTTTTCCGCGACTACGAGGGGACCGACATCTTCGCTGAATTGTTCCGCGGTCAGCGGCGTGAGGCGCGGACGCGCGGGATGGATGTTCGGCAGAAGGTCGAGGTCGACTTCCTCGATGCGGTAAACGGCGCGACCCGCGAAATGGTCCTCCCGGACGGCCGCAAGGTTAAGGTCACCATACCGCCCGGCACCGAGGACGGCCAAGTCCTGCGGCTGCGCGGCCAGGGCATGCCCGGCAGCGGCGGCGGCACGGGTGATCTGCATCTGGAGGTGAGGGTGCGCCCGGATCCGCAGATGCGGCGCGAGGGCACCGATATTCACGCCGACCTGCCGATCAGCCTGCCCGAGGCGGTTCTCGGCGGCAAGATCGAGGTCGGGACCGCCGACGGACCGGTTAGCCTCACCATCCCCCGTGGATCGAACTCCGGCATGCGGTTGCGCGTGCGCGGCAAGGGCGCTCCGTCCCCCGGCGGCGGTCCACGCGGCGACTTCTACGTCACCCTGCAGGTTATCCTGCCGGAGCGGATCGACCCAGAGCTGGAGCGCTTCGTGCGCGAGTGGGCGGAGCGGCACACCTATCGTGTGCGTCAACGCTGAACCGGAACCGCGAACCATGGCGACATTCGAAGAGATCCTCACCTGCTACAGTCTGGAGCGTGTCGAACTGAACGCGTGGATCGACCAGCAGTGGGTGCGACCGCAACTGACGCCGCACGGCCCGATCTTCGATGAGGTGGACGAGGCGCGGATTGCGCTCATCCGTGAGCTGCGCGGCGAGTTCCTGGTCGGCGACGAAGCCTTAGGCCTTGTTCTCTCCCTCCTCGATCAGCTGTATGCCGCGCGCCGCGCCCTGCACACGGTGGAAGAAGCCTTAGACGAACTGCCGGAGGCAGTCCGCCAGGAGATCCGGCTGCGGCTACGGAGCAAATGAGGGCCAAAACGCGAAGCGGAGCGGCAATCATTGACGGATCCCGCCCCTTCCGATATGGCGACGGTCGGGGAGTCAGACCGCGACTGCCGATTGAGGCGCGCGATCAAGGACTCGAAACGGATGGCAGCCGACGGCTAGGGCCCGCTGTTTCGTTCTGGAGCGGCGGGTGCCGCTCCTTGCAACAGAGCTAGGACCGAACACCGGATGACCGAGACTGCAGCGCTGTTGGCCGGCAAGCGCGGCCTGATCATGGGCGTGGCCAATGACCGCTCGATCGCCTGGGGCATTGCCCGGGCGGCGGTCGCGCATGGCGCCGAAGTCGCTTTTACCTATCAGGGCGAGGCGCTGCGCAAGCGCGTGCAGCCGCTGGCACAGTCGCTCGGCTGCGACTTGGTCCTGCCCTGCGACGTAACCGATACCGCCTCGCTCGATCAGGTCTTTGCCACGCTGGCCGAGCGCTGGGGCAGCCTCGATTTCGTCCTGCATGCGATCGCGTTTTCCGACAAGGAGCAGCTCAAGGGCCGCTACGTCGACACCACGGCCGAGAATTTCACCGAGACGATGCTGGTGTCGTGCTATTCGTTCACAGCAGTCTGCCGGCAGGCGGAAAAGCTGATGCCGAACGGCGGCAGCCTGTTGACGCTCAGCTACATGGGCGCGGAGCGGGTGATGCCGCACTACAACGTGATGGGGGTGGCAAAAGCGGCGCTGGAGGCAAGCGTCCGCTACCTCGCGGCAGATCTCGGCCGGCAGAACATCCGCGTCAACGCGATCTCCGCCGGACCGATGAAGACGCTCGCCGCGTCGGGCATCGGCGATTTCCGCTTCATCTTGCGCTGGAACCAGTATAACGCCCCGCTGCGCCGCAATGTCACCTTGGACGATGTTGCCGGCGCCGGCGTCTATATCCTGAGCGATCTGTCATCCGGTGTCTCCGGGGAGGTCCACTACGTCGACTGCGGCTACAACGTGATCGGCATGATGTCGGCCGACTCCGCGCCCGACGTTCGCGCGCTCCTGGAGTCGTTCACGCCCCAGTCCTAGACGATGGCCGGCAATTCCTTCGGCGAAGCATTTCGCGTCACCACGTTCGGCGAAAGCCACGGCCCCGCGATTGGTGCGATCGTCGATGGCGTCCCGCCCCGAGTTGCCTTAAGCGAAGCCGACATTCAGCCGTTTCTCGATCGCCGCAAGCCGGGGCAGTCGCGCTTTACCACCCAGCGCCGCGAGGCCGACCAGGTGCGGATCCTTTCGGGCGTGTTCGAGGGGATGACAACGGGTGCGCCAATCGGCCTCCTGATCGAGAACGAGGACCCGCGCTCGAAGGACTACGGCGCGATCAAGGATCTCTTCCGCCCGGGACACGCCGACTACACCTACTGGCGCAAGTACGGGATCCGCGACTACCGCGGCGGCGGCCGCTCCAGCGCGCGGGAGACGGCGATGCGGGTTGCCGCCGGCGCGATCGCGCGCAAGGTGGTGGCGTCCGTCAGCATCCGCGCCGCCCTGGTCCAGGTCGGAACGAATGCCATCGAGCGTGCCCGCTGGGACTGGGAGGAGACGGAGCGCAATCCCTTCTGGTGCCCGGATGCGGCGACCGTGCCACATTGGGTAGCGTTCCTGGATGAGGTTCGCCGCGCCGGCTCGTCTGCTGGCGGGATCGTCGAGGTTGTCGCGTGCGGCGTTCCGGCAGGCCTCGGCGAGCCGGTCTTTGACCGCCTCGATGCCGACTTGGCGAAGGCTTTGATGAGCATTCCCGCGGTGAAGGGGGTGGAGATCGGGGCCGGCTTCGCCGCTGCTGCCATGCCCGGCAGCGACCATAACGACGCCATGCGGATGGCGGACGGCGCGGTGACGTTTCTCTCCAACAACGCCGGCGGCGTACTGGGGGGCATCTCGACCGGCCAGGACATCGTCTGCCGGATTGCGATCAAGCCCACGAGCTCGCTCGCAAAGCCGCAGCAGACGGTGAGCGTTGCCGGCGAGGACGCCGAAATCGTCACCAAGGGCCGCCACGACCCGTGCGTTGCCATCCGAGCGGTGCCGGTCGCAGAAGCGATGGTTGCGCTGGTACTCGCCGATCACTGGCTCCGCCAGCGCGGCCAGTGTGCTACCGCAGTGAGGGAAGATAGAGGGTTCAACAAATAGAAAAGGAGACGGGCAATGCCGCAGCCGGGTCACATCACCAAGATGGAACTGCCGGAAGATGACAGAACGCTTGAGGCGGATATTCAGAAGTACTTCCGCAAGTGCCAGGAAAAGCTGGGGCTTATCCCCAACGTGCTGCGCGCCTACACGATCAATCCTCTGAAATTCCGCGTGTTCAGCGCCTTCTACAACCAGTTGATGCTGGACGAGGAGACCTGCGGCCTCTCCAAGCTCGAACGCGAAATGATCTCCGTCGTCGTTTCGTCGGCGAACCGCTGCTACTACTGCCTGGTTGCACATGGCCAAGCCGTGCGCGAGCTCTCGGGCGATCCTGAGCTCGGCGAGATGATGGTGATGAACTACCGGGTCGCCGAGCTTGAGCCCCGCCAGCGCGCCATGCTCGATTTCGCCTGGAAGCTCACCGTCGCTCCGCACGAGATCGCCGAGCCCGACCGGCAGCGCTTGCGTGACGTCGGCTTCTCCGATCGGGACATCTTCGACATCGCCGACGTCGCCGCCTTCTTCAACTACACCAACCGCGTCGCGCATGCCGTCGACATGATGCCGAACCGGATCTACCACACCAAGGACCGGTGAGGCGGCCGCAGCGCGGACACCCCCACAACGCAAGCCGGACCCAAACTCCGCGCCTCGCCAACGCAGAGCGCGGGGTTTGGGAGCGCGTCCTGCGGCGGATTAGGAGTTGGCACGCTCGGGCGCGGTGAAGCTGCCGACGAACCGGCCGGACGCGGCTCCCTCAGCTCATGGGAGCCGTGGGCCAGCCTTCAACCACCTTGGCAACAGATTTGGCGGTTCAGCTGGCCCACGTCCGGCGGTCCTGTGTGCTCAGCCGACCAGGATCGAGGCGTCGGCGCCGGCAGTGTGTGCCAGCACCGGATTGACCACAAACTGGCTCACGATCTGCGGGTCGTTGGCAAAGAAGGCATCGGGGTTGGCTTCAATCGCCTCGCGCGCATAGGGTTCGATGCCGTAGGTGGTAACGGTAAGCTTCTGCGTCGTGGCATCGACATCGAACTTGGTCCAGCCATAGGTCGAAGCCGCCACCCAATCGCCCGCGGTCAGCGTCGCGTCGATCTTGCCTGCGGCGACGGGCAGATTGTCATCAAGGCCGAGGTGATCATAACCGACCTGATCGAGGACGCCGTTTACCACGACTGTGAAGAAGTCGTCCTTGTCATTCGGAAGGCTGTCGGAGTCCGGGGCGATCGGCAGGCTGTCAAAGAACGCCTGTTGCTGCGGTGAGACCAGTCCGGCCGCAGCAGCCAGCTTCATCGCCTCGATCGCCAGCGGTGCGTCATAGGCAACGGCGCCGGTGGTGATCTCGAACGCCGAGGTCGCGATCTGTGCACCACCCGGCGCGGTTTGGTACGTCAAGTTGTTGATGACCGTTCCGTGGACGTCGGCTGAGACAAAGACCACGTTGTCGATGCCCGAGGTATCGATGAAGGACAGGAGCTCGGTGCGTTCGGCCGCATACCCCTCGAAACGATCGGCGGCGCTGAGGGGCCCCAAATTCTGGATCGGCTCGGGCACCATGACGAACTTCCAGGTGATCCCCTCTTCCTGCGCCTTCAGGAGATCGGCCTTGAGATCCTCCAACTGCGCCTCGCCCAGCATGGTGCGGTTCGGGTCGAAGGACTGGGCGAGGAAGCGAGCGACGTCGGCCGGATTGGTCAGATCGGCGTTCTCAAGCGGAGCGTCACGGAAGGAACGGTTGTCGAGGACGAAGGTCGCAGCGTCGCTGCCCCAGGTGTTGAAGCGGTAAAGCTGGTACTCGCCGACGGTGAGCGTATCGCCGGTCGCACCATAGTATTCGTCGTGCAGCGGGTGCCATTCCTGGAATGCCTGCAGGCCAGCGTCGTACAGCGTGCTGTCGTTGATCAGCGTGCCGGCGGCATCGGTAAAGCGGGAGTCGGTGGCAACGTCGGCACCGCCCGAGAAATCGTTGGCGACTTCGTGGTCGTCGATGCTGGCAAGGATCGACGTCGAGGCGCGCAGGTCTGCGAGCGTGTTGGCGCCGAAGCGGGTGCTGTAGACCTCATCGTACTTCTGCCCGTACTCGGCTGCCGTTTCGGCCTGGCCCTTCTCGGCGCCCGACTCATCCAGCAAACCCGGCGACACAACATCGGCGTAGATGGTGTCGCCCAGGGCAACGAACAGGTCGAGGTTCTGTTCAGGAGCGTTGGCGACCGATGGGTACGGTGCGAGTTCGCCGCGCCAGTCGCCGCTGACGCCGAGGCTGAACCCGGCATGAGTGCCCAGCGCCGCGGCGGTCGTGAACTGGCCGTCGGCCTTGGCGCCCGCGGCATCGGTTGCCCGATAGTAGTATTCGGTACCGGGCGTGAGACCGGCAACTTCCGCTTTGACCGGCACCGTCGTATCGGCCACCGCCGTCTTCACCGAACGAACGATGCTGCTGAACTGCGGATCGGTGGCGAGCTCGAAGGTAACCTGGCCCGGCACCGTGCTACGCGTCCACAGGACCGTTGATGTCTGATCCGTATCCCCCGCTGCAACGCCGTTGACCAGCGAGTGTGCGGCAGGCGCAAGCGGATCACTCGCCGCTGTGTCGATCGTGAGTGCCGGCGTGAAGGCAGAGGCCACATTCTGCCAAGGGATGAACTTGAAGTTGGCGCTGAAGTTCTGGACTTCCTCGCCGTCGTTATCCAAGCCGATGGCTTGCGGGGAGTTCGAGCCGTCCTGTACGACCAGGAGGCCCTGCGGGAAAGCCGTTCCCAGCGGCACGCTGACGATATCGAGGCCATCCGTCTCCTCGGCGCCGTCGATGTCGCCCGCGGGGCCGACGACGAAATTGCCGAGGTATTCATTCGTCCCCTCGCGGGAGAACACGGCGTAGCTGGAGTCACCCTGGCTGGAGGCGATCAGATAACCGCTTCCGTTCGGCCCGTAGTAGATCGCCAAGCCTTCCAGATCGGCGGTGATATGGGGACCATCCACCGGGTGGACGACCTGATAGGCATCGCCGCCATTCGGTTCGGCCGAATACTTGTAGAGGCCACCGGCCTCGATGCCGACGTAGAGCGTACCGGTTTCCCGGTCGACGACGATCCCCTCCGACTGCGATTCCTCAGGATCACCGGTCGGCACGGGCAATTCCAACATCCGCACCATACGCGCGCCGACAGAGCCATCGCCCGCATCAGTCAGTTCAAGCTGGGCGAGGCCCGCACCGGCGCGCTGGCTGACAAAGACGTACGAGTGCCCATCGACCGGGCTGGTGTAGGAAGCGAGCCCGTAGGCCGTATGCTCCCCATCGTCAAAGCCGAAGATCGAGGCCGGGATCGACTTCGCGGTCACGTCAGCGAGCGTCCCGTTCACCGGATCGATGCTGAAGATCGCGAGCGTGTCGTTCTCCCGATCCGAGGCGACGGCCAGGTCAACCGGCTTGCCCTCAAGCGTGAAGCCGTAAACGATATCGACGTTGTTGTAGCGGACGTCGTCAGGCGTGATGCTCTGCACCTCGTGCCCGGCGAGATCGTAGACCTTGAGGCCGGCATCCTTCAGCGCTGTCACCACCAGGCTCCGCGCCGGGTCGACAGCGTTGACCCAGATCGCCGGATCATCGGGATCGGCTTCCGGTGCATCCGGTTTTGCGGGGTCGCTGAGGGCGAGATCCGGCGTTTCCACACTGGGGGCGACCGCGGGCAGCGTGTCGATATCGACCGCGAAGGCCAGAAGCTGGGTCGTCTGCGTACTGCTGAAATTGTTGTCGCTCAGCACGAACAGGCTCTGCCGGCCATCGGCGAGCTGCGGACCGAAAGCCATGGCCTCAAGATTGTCGAGCGGGATACCGAGGTCAGCGAGATCGAACACCAGGCGCTTCTCAGCGATCGCGTCGACTTCAAGGCCGTCGAGCTTGGCGATCGAGCTGACATCCGTCGCCGGCTGGGTCAGCACCTCGTAAAGCTTCGCCGTGTTGCCAACGCCGGTGGAGAAGCCGCGCTCAAGCGCCAACAGCGTGCCGGTGTTGTCGAGGGTTAAGAGCTCGACCAAGCCATTGGTTGCGAACGATCCGGCAGGCACCGGCGCATCTGCCACCGGATCGGTGACGTAAACGAACTCGGCTGTCGGTTGGCCGGTCGTCATGTCGTAGCGAAGGATCCGCGCCGGACTTTCGTCGGTCAGGCTCGCGGCCGGCCCGTCCTGATAAAGCGCGTTTTCGGTCGCCGTGAACAGGTAGTGCTGATCCGGCGTCAGCGTCAGGCTCTCGAAAGCCAGGTTGTTGCGAATGCCGGCCGAGTTGTCCGCCGTCGGCAGAAACTTCTCTGGTACCGGCAGTTCGGCGAATTGCTGGCCCGAGAGGGAGAACGCGTTGACAAAGGGGGAAACCAGCGCATTGGCGTCACCCTCCGACGAGATGAAAAGCGTATCGCGGCTGGTGAGCGCGATGCCTTCCGGATCCAGGCTCTTGGCCGGGAATGGCGTCCCGTCTGCCTGCAGCAACGTCGTCACGTCGGTGAAGGTGGCGTCACCATCGCTGAGCTTGCCGTCGGCGAGATCGATCGTCAGCGTGTAATAGCGCGCGGGGTTGATGTCGCTGCGGTCATCGGAGATGGCGTAGAACACCTTGTTCGCGGCATCGTAAGTAAGCCCGGACAGGCCGCCGACCTCGGTACCGTCGAGGAGGTAGCCGGTCGGGAAGGTGGCTTGGCCGAGGTACGTGACGCTGTCGACGGTGTTGCGGTCGGCCGATGACGCCGACGCCGTCAGTTCGGCATCGACATAGACAAGCCGGTGATCGGAGCTGGGGAACGGATACTTGCCCGTCAGCCGCGAAAGCGGATCGTCCGTCGTCGGCCAGAAGACCTTCGCATCTTCGACCGCAAAGCCAAAGGTTGATGGCAAGACGTAATCGGCACGAAGGTTACCAGGCGCAGTGTCGGCGAAATCAGCGGTATCGTACACCGGGTTGCCCAGATGGTCGGCGTTGGCGCCGCCCTGCAGCGCTGCCGCCTCGACGGCACCCGCACTGGTCGGCGTCAGCGCGCTGTCGATGTGCGGATTGCCGAGCAACTGCTGGATAGCGTTGGCGGCAGAGTCGCCGTCAAACGGATCGGCATTCTGATCGCCCATGATGACAAAGCGCTGGCCGCTGCCGAGGCCGCCGTACTGGCCGGCATCGTCGTAGATGTATCCCCCTTCCCCCGGCGTGACGTAATCCGCCCAGAAGCGGATCTCGTCATGATTGCGCAGCCCGTTGCGGTCCTCGGCGCCATCGAAGGTCGGCGGTGTTGGATGCGCGGCAAGAACGTGGACAATCTCACCATCGATCAGGACAGGAATGTCCCAGTGGCTCTTCGATGACAGGCGGAAGGCCTCGAGTTCCTCGGCGGAGTAGAAATCGCCGGTAGCAGAGGTCGCCGGATCATCGGGCAGCAGCGCGCCCGGCATGTCCTTCCACAGGAACTTCTGAAAGGTGCGGACTTGGTCTTCGACGATCGGATACTTGGAAAGCAACAGCATGCCGTATTGGCCGGGGAAGTCGCCGAAGCCAAAGGCATCATTGCCGTAGCCGGGCGTGCCGGGTGTGGTGACGGCACTGCCGTTGTTGTCGAGGTCGAAGCCGGACGCGGTGCCGGTATTCGAAGGTGCACTGAACACGTAAGAATAGGTGACCGGCGCAGCGCCGTTCTGGGCGCGGCCGAGATAGTTCTCCTGAAACAGCCGCGCTGCCGTTCCGTTCGCATCGAAATCGAACTCGTTGATCAGGACGACGTCCGGATGGCTGCGTTGGACGATCTCGGCGATGGTGCGCGCCTGCGCGTTTGCCGTCGTCGACAGATCGCTAATCAGCGCCCCTTCGGTCGCTCGATTGAGCGAAGCGTTGAACGTTGCGAACCGTGGGCTTTCAGACATTGGAATGATCTCCCCTCGCGCTGACCGAAATCCGGGGCAATCCCAACCGCAGTTCTGTGAACCCGGTTGGCTGCCGCGTTACTGTCCCGATTGCTTGCCTTTCCTCCAGGCGACGCCTCCTCTAGGCCACGCCGATGGCCGGCCGATGACCCCCTCGTGAAACTTTCAAGACGCGCGGTTAATAGTTTGTATTTAAACGGAAAGACCGTCCTGGCACGGATTGGCGAGCCGGCCGCGCCGACAAGCGAAGCCGACGATCGAAGCCGAAAAACGAAGCCGAAAAACGAACCGGCTGAGCGCAGGAAGGAGCCGCTTTGACGATGGCAATGGATGGCAGCCGCGGGCCACGACAGGTGCCGTGCCCATCTTTCCACGCCAATACGACGGCGCTGTCATCATAGTGTAACGGAGACCTGCTATGGTCGCCGCCAAGGAAGACCATGGGACAAGGGAGAGCGGGAATGCCGTTGTTCGCGCGCCTGACGCGGGCGCTAACCGCGTTGTGTGTGATCGGTGCCGTCGCGGTGGGTACCGCGCAGCCGTCCAGGGCCCAAGAGGTTCGTATGGTGGGCTCGGGAGCCAGCTTCCCGTTCCCGCTGTACTCCGCATGGTTCAAGGACTTCAGCAAGAAAACGGCCGGTGTCACGATTGACTACCAGGCCAAGGGCAGCGGCGCTGGTATTCAGGACTTCATCAACAAGACCGTCGATTTCGCGGCCAGTGATGCTGCGATGAAGGACGAGGAGATCGCCAAGGTTGACAGCGGCGTGGTGCTGCTGCCGATGACCGGCGGCGAAATCGTGCTCGCTTACAATCTGCCCGGCAGCCCGAAGGGCCTCAAGCTGCCGCGCGATGTCTATCCGGACATCTTTGGCGGCGCGATCACCAAATGGAACGATCCGCGCATCCAGGCGGCCAATCCGGACATCAAACTGCCTGATATGCCCATCACCGTCGTGCGGCGGTCGGATTCGAGCGGCACGACCTTCGTGTTCACCAAGCACCTGAGCGCCGTCAGCCCGAGCTTCAAGGAGAAGATCGGGAGCGGCACCACCGTGCAGTGGCCGACCTCCGACAAGTTCGTGGCCGCGCCCAAGAACGATGGTGTGACCGCGACGATCAAGCAGACACCCGGCGCGATCGGTTACATCGAGTACGGCTATGCCAAGCTGACCAAGGCGGAGACGGCGCTGTTGCAGAACAAGTCCGGCAATTTCATCGCCGGTGGCGACGAGACTGGCGTCGCGGCGCTTGCTGCCGCCAAGCTCGGGCCGGATCTGCGCGGCTGGGTTGAAGATCCCGACGGAGCAGACGCTTACCCGATCGTGACCTTCACCTGGATGCTGTTCTACAAAGACCAGGACGACAAGAAGGCGGCAGTCTTGCGCGACTTCGTCAAGTACGCTGCAACAGAGGGACAGAAGATCTCGACGAGCATGGGCTACATCCCGCTTCCGGAGAACGTCGTCGAGAACGTGTTGGCAGCCTCGCAGCAGATCCAGTAATTGCCGCGGAGCAACGACGGGCGGAGGCGGGTGCGGCTCGCTTCCGCCGCGTCGTTGCTAGGGGGCATGTTGAATTGAGCCAACCAGGGACAACGCGAATATGGCTTCGAACCCTTTCGCCAGCGCAGCACCCGCCGATGCGATCACCCGGCCACCGTCATCGGGTGAGTACCTGTCCGATCGGGTGTTTCGCAGCCTGACGCTGGTCGCGGCCGCGATTATCATCGCGCTCGTTGTCTACATCTTGTGGGAGATCGGTGGCCAGGCGATGCCTGCCATCAGAGATCACCACTTAAGCTTTCTGACAACCTCGGCGTGGGACGTGCAGAGCGAGCGTTTCGGCATCCTGCCGCAGATCTGGGGCACGCTGTACAGCTCGCTGTTGGCGCTCGTCAGCGCCGGCTTCTTCGGGCTCACGGTCGCAATTTTCCTGACCCAGGACTTCCTGCCGCCGAAACTGGCGATGGTTTTCCGCACCATCATCGAGATGCTGGCTGCGATCCCGAGCGTCGTGTTCGGGCTGTGGGGTATCTTTGTCGTCATTCCGGCGATCCGGCCGTTGGCCGACTGGCTGCACGAGTATCTCGGCTGGATCCCCTTGTTCGGCACCTCTTTGAGCGGGCCGGGTCTGGCGCCGGCGACCATCGTTCTCGCCATCATGATCCTGCCGACGGTCGCCGCCATCTCCCAGGACGCCCTCAACCTGGTACCCTATCGAACCAAGGAAGCTGCCTACGGCATGGGGGCGACGCGGTGGGAGGCGATCCTTAAGGTGATGGTGCCGACCGCTGCCGGCGGGATTTTGAGCGCGATGGTGCTGGGCTTCGGCCGGGCGCTCGGGGAAACCATGGCGCTCGCCATGCTGATCGGCAATTCCAACCAGATCAGCCTGTCCTTGTTCTCTCCGGCCAGCACGCTCGCAGCACTCCTTGCCTCGAGCTTCCCGGAAGCGGGGCGGATCGAGGTCCAGGCGCTCATGTATGCGGCTCTGGTGCTGCTGTTTATCACGCTGGTGGTCAACGTCATCGGCACCTTCATCCTCAACCTGACTCAGCGCAGAATTTCCGGAAAGTCATAGTCATGCAGGCTCCGACCACCACCGGCGCGCCCAATCTCAACAAGACGCTCGGGGAGCGCCGTGCGCTGCGCAGTGCGATCTTGAGCGTGGGCACTTGGGTCGTCGCCCTGATCGCCAGCATTCCGCTCTTTTCAGTGCTCTATATGCTGCTGGTCAAGGGCGGGGCACGGTTGAGCACGGCGCTGTTCACCGACTTGCCGCCGGCCGGCTTCGAACTCGGCGGCGGCTTCGGCAATGCGATCGTCGGCACCCTGGTCATGGTCGGGATCGCGGCACTGATCAGCATTCCGATCGGCATTCTGGCCGCCACCTTCCTCGCCGAACTCGGGCCGACCAGCAAGCTTGCAAGCATCACCCGCTTCCTCGCCAAGGTGCTGACCGGGTTCCCCTCGATCCTTGCCGGTGTGTTCGTTTATGCCGCGGTCGTGCTGACCATGGGCGGCTACTCGGCGATCGCGGGAGGCATCGCCCTTTCGGTGCTGATGCTGCCGACCGTGATCCTCACCGCCGAGGAGGCGATGAAGATGGTACCGCGCAAGATGAAGGACGCGGCGCTGGGCATGGGTTGCACGCGGGCGCAAACCATCTGGAAGGTGACCCTGCCGACGGCGCTGCCGGGTATCCTCACCGGGGTCATCCTCGGCATCGCGCGCGTTGCCGGTGAATCGGCGCCGCTTCTGTTTACCGCGCTGTTCAGCAACTACTGGCTGTCGAGCCTGCGGGAGCCAACGGCGTCGCTGTCGATCCTGATCTACAATTTCTCCAGCATGCCATTTGACAACCAGATCGAACTCGCCTGGGCAGCCTCTCTGGTGCTTGTGTTGATCGTGCTGGTCTTCAACGTGCTGAGCCGCCTCTTGGGCAAGCCCAAGGCTTAAAAGGCCCAAGACCTAAGGATAGCGAAGGGACATCCGACAATGGCTGTTATGCAACCCGCGTCGACCGGAACTGCAGCTGTACGCGAACCGGCAGCTCATGAAATCGCCATCGACTGCAAGGTCGCGAAGATCTTCTACGGCACCTTCTTGGCGGTGCGGGACAGCCACGTGCCGATACAGAAGGGCAAGATCACCGGCTTCATCGGTCCGTCTGGATGCGGCAAGAGCACCGTCTTGCGCAGCCTCAACCGCATGAACGACATGATCACCGGCTTTCGGCTGGAAGGCCACGTGCACTTCCTCGGCCAGGACGTGTACGGCGGCAAGGTCGATCCGGTGGTGGTCCGCCGCTACATCGGCATGGTGTTCCAGCAGCCGAACCCGTTCTCGATGAGCGTTTATGACAACGTCGCCTTTGGCCTGCGCCTGAACCGCTTCAAGGGCAACCTCGATGAGCGGGTCGAGCATGCGCTGCGCCGCGCGGCCCTGTGGGACGAAGTCAAGGACAAGCTGAAAGCGAGCGGCCTCTCACTCTCGGGCGGTCAGCAGCAGCGGCTGTGCATCGCACGCGCGATCGCAACGGATCCAGCGGTGCTGCTGATGGATGAGCCCTGCTCGGCTCTCGATCCGATCGCGACGCGGCGCATCGAAGAGCTGATGCTCGACCTGAAGGACGACTACACGATCGTCATCGTCACCCACAACATGCAGCAGGCGATGCGCGTGGCTGACATCACCTCGTTCTTTGCTGTTGATATTTCAAAGGGCGGGCGGACTGGCTACCTCGTGGAGATGGGTGAAACGAAGCAGATCTTCGAAGCGCCCCACGAGCAGCTTACCAAGGAATACATCCGCGGCGAGTTCAGCTAGGTCTGGAAAGGGTCGGCAAGAATGCGCATCGTTCGAACCCTTGCCCGCGGGGCGGCCATGTTCGCCTGCGCCGGGCTGTGCCTCGCCGCGTGGGCTTCTGGCTCTGCGCCGGCGCATGCTGCCGAGGGCGAGCAGAAGGTTTGGCTGCGGGGTGCGGGAGCGACCTTTCCGGCGCCACTCTACGAAAAGTGGAGCCAGGTTTATGGCACCGCGAATCCTCTAGTGTCGGTGACCTACGATGCCGTCGGCAGCGGCGAGGGGATTAACCGTTTCGTCACCGGGTCGGTGGATTTCGGAGCGAGCGACACGCGGATCAGCGACAAGGAAGCGTCGCAGATCAACCGCGGTGTGGTGATGGTGCCAGCGACCGCCGGCATGATCGTGGTCGCTTACAACATCATCGGCATCGGCGGCGATCTGCGCCTGCCGCGCGACGTCTACGTTGATATCTTCTCCGGCAAGATCACCCTCTGGAGCGACCCTCGCATCCAGGCGGCCAACCCCGATCTCAAGCTGCCGAAGCGAAACATCGTCGTTGTCGCGCGCCAGGACAGCAGCGGCACGACGCACGCCTTCACCAGCCATCTCGCCGCCATCGATCCCAATTGGCGGCAGGGCAGCGGACCGAGTGTCGGCAAGCGGATCGACTGGCCCGGAACGGCCATGCTGGCGCGTGGCAACGAAGGGGTATCGGCGCGGATCAAGATCAGCGACGGCGCGATTGGCTATGTCGAGTATGGATTTGCGCGCCGCCTCGGCTTGCCTGTGGCGAGCTTGCAGAACAAGGCCGGCACCTTCGTCCACCCAGTCGAAATGGCCGGCCAGGCCGCCCTGGCTGCAGCGGCCGCTCGCCCGACCGAGCAGGAGCGCTTCGTCATCAGCGATCCGGATGGCGTTGATGCTTATCCGATCGTGACCTATAGTTGGCTTCTGCTATATGGTAAGTATGACAATGCTGCGCTCGGTGCACGAATGGTGGGTTTCACGGGCTGGGGCCTCGCCGAGGGCCAGCGCTACGCGCAGGAGCTTGGCTACCTCCCGCTGCCGCCAGCAGCCGTCGAGCAGGGAAATCGCGTCCTGGCGAGCGTGCGGTACTGAGACTGCGCCGCAGTCAAATCCGCCTGTCGGACCGTAAGGGGGATCTGCGGATGGGAGAGCACGTCCTCGATCTCGACGCGATCGAGTCCTCGCTGCGCACCGTCCAGCGCAACTTTTCCGAGATCAATCGCGTCATTAATACGCCGCGCGATACCTTGGACGATCAGGTCATCACCAACATGATGGCCGGTTACCGTTATGTCGATGCGCTCACCGCCGATGGCGTCGATCTGTTCGCCATCGGCGCCTCGAAGCACTTCCTTGAGTTGAATGCGCTGGTCCTGTGCGGGACCGATCCGCTCGAACGCATCCGAGAGGACGCGCACCTCAAAGCCACCGCACAGCGCTTTTACGAAGAGGACCGCGGCACCATCAGTGATCTCGCCGCGTGGTATGCACTCCACCGCGACGAGACGGCATGGACCCGCGCGGCCGGCCTCTATGTGCGCCTTCTCAGCGAACCGCAGTTGTTTATTGAGGGTAATCATCGCACCGGCGCCCTGATCATGAGCTGCATCCTGGTGCGCGAGGGTCGCCCGCCGTTTGTTCTCAGCATCGACAACGCGCAAGGCTACTTCGACCCTTCAACGCTGATCACCAAGACGAAGAAGACCCCGATCGGCATGCTGTTCCGGATTCCGAAACTGAAGAAGGAATTCGCCTCGTTCCTGCGTGAGAATGCCGACGATCGCTATCTGTTGCACCGCGCCGTCACGCCGGCCGCGTGAGACGCCTATAACATCCGTCGCCAGGCGAGCAGCGCGAGCGCAAGCGTGACCGCGGCAGCCATGCACGCCATCACCCAGCGAAAGCCGCTGGCATCTTCCACCCACGGCAAACCGCCGACATTCATGCCGAAAATGCCGGAAATGACGGTCATCGGCAGGAACACCGCAGCCGCCATCGATACGAAGTAAAGGTTGCGGTTGGTCCGTTCGATTTGGCGGCTATCGATCTCTTCGTTGATCAGGCGGGCGCGATCCTCCGTCAGTTCGAGATCCTGGACGGCCGATGTCAGCGCGCCGCCGAGGCGGCGCAGGTTTTTCGTCGCTGGTTTCGGCCACCAAGCGGGCGGATGCGCAAAGAAATCGACACAAGCGTTGCGGTCGGCCACCAACTGTCGACGGAGGCGAGCCATGCCACCGCGATGCTGGCCCAGCCGGACGGCGTGATACGCGCCAGCAAAGACCCGATCCTCTGCCTGGTCGATCACGGCAACGAATTCGGCGACGGCTTTGGTACGGGTCGCCACCAGATGGGTGAAAAGCCGGTTGAACAGCGCCGGCGTGGTGTCGATAGGCAGCCCGGCCGCCAAGTCCGCGTGCAGAAGCGCGGCGGCCGTCACCGGGTGACGTCTGCCGCTGATCAGGCAGTTCTGATTGACGTGGACATAAACGAGACCGAAGCGCTCGGGATCGTCGGAATAAACGTCAGCGAGGGCGCCGCTGATCGCGTTTCCCCAGACCTCCAGGAAGGCGCTGCGCTCGGAACCCAAGAGCCGCTCCCGCCCCTCAGCCGGCAGCCACGTACAGCCGCCGATCCAGGCGCGGGCGCGTCCGTCATTGAGGTTGAAATGCAGCCAAAGCGCATCGGCCGGTGGCTCGACCGCAGAAACCGCGCCAATTTCGATGGCAACCGCTGGCCCCTGCGACTGCAGGAGATAGCCGCAGATCAACCCCCTGTTGTCATGCAGTTCGACGCCCATCAGGTGCGCCTCATCCCGCTCCCGCTCTCTTGTCGGCGTGGTTATACACGATCAGTACGCCACGACCGAGCGCGGTCCCTTGTGAGAGCGTCGGCATCGGCGTATTTCTGGGTGGTTCCTGAGTTCGATGACTTGGCGAAGGATGCGGAGATCGGATCGATGACTGCCGGACGTGGTGGGTCTGCATCGGACGGAAAGCGGCCGGACGCTGCGGAAGCATTGAACACAGTGCCCGATCGTACACTGCGGATGATGCTGGCCGAATGGAAGCGGTGGCGGGCTCGGGTCGTGACCGCACCGACCATGCGGATGCGCCAGGAGCGCTTCGATGAGGCGACCGCCTTCATCCATGCCATCGAGGATGAGCTCTCTCTCCGCGTGCCCGGTGAGCAACTCCGGCGCCAGCGCTGCGCAGCCGCAAAGGTAGCCGAGATCGCAGCCCCTGCCTGCGTTCCGCTCGCCGACTACCGGCAAGCGCAGAACGATCTCGATCGCATCAAGCGCCGGCGCCTCCGCTAGCCAGAAGCGCCTTCTCCCAGTCTGGCGATCAGGTTCTGGCGATCAGGTTCTGGCGATCAGGTTCTGGCGATCAGGTTCTGGCGATCAGGTTCCTGTCGCTGTCGGCGTGGTGATCGCCTGTTTGAGCTTCGCCTGCTCGGCGAGTTCGCGGCCCAGAAAGAAGTTGAGGAAGGTGCGGATCAGCGCGACCAGACCGAGTTGGATCAGCGCGTCGGCGCTCGGGCCCACCGTTGTCGCGACAATGTCGGCGCCAAGCTGGAATTCCAGAGCGACGGCGAGCCATGAGCCGAAGCGGATGCGAAGATCGATAAGAGCGGTCGCCGAGCGCGTACGCGCCACGCTGGCGGCAAGCGAGGCCGCGGATACGATGCCGCAAATCACGGCGATGAGCGCCGCGCCTTCCAACACTAGCTTCAGTGCCTCGGCAACCCCGCCGAGGAGGTGGGCGAGTTCCGTCACAGGGCGCCAACACCGATCAACACGCTAGCTGTCCTCCCCTCCTTTCTTGCCATCGCCCGGCCTTTCCTTGTTCCGGGTCAGCGGCAGGAGGCTGCAGGTCGGCTCATGATCTATGCTACCGTAAGCGCGCATGGCGCCAAGGAACAGTCAAAATAGACGGCCAAGGCTCCCCGTGCCGTGCTTCCCTCTTCCCGTGCGTGTGTCCTTGGTGCCTCGCCTTCAGCCCACGATGTGGTAGCCGCCGTCGATGTACATCGTGTCGCCGGTGATCAACTTCGCGTAGTCACTCGCCAGGAAGGCGGTGGCAAGACCGACATCTTCGATGCTGACCAATGCGCGCTGCGGTGCCCGCTCGGCAGCCTTCTCCATCAGCTCGTCGAAGCCACCGATGCCCGAGGCCGCCCGGGTCTTGATCGGTCCTGGCGAGACCGGATGCACGCGAATGCCCTTCGGGCCCAGTTCGGCGGCGAGATAACGGGCCGAGGCTTCCAGCGCCGCCTTTACGGGGCCCATCACGTTGTAATGCTCGACCACCCGTTCGGCGCCGTAATAGGTCATGGTGATCAGGACGCCGCCGTCCGTCATCAGCGGCTCGGCGAAGCGCGCCATGCGGATGAATGAGTGGCAGGAGATGTCCATCGCGGTCAGGAAGCCCTCGCGCGAGCAATCGACAACGCGGCCGTGCAGGTCGTCGCGGGGGGCAAACGCGATCGAGTGCAAGGCGATGTCGAGCTTGCCCCAATGCTGGGCAATGACATCGAACGCCGCTTCGAGCTGGCCTTCAATGGTGACATCACAGGGCAGATACAGCTCAGGCCGCACGCCCAGGGCTTCCGCCAGCGGCTCTGTGTACTTCTTGGTCTTTTCGTTCAAGTACGTCATCGCTACTTCGGCGCCGAATGCCCTGAACGCGAGCGCGCAACCATAGGCGATCGATTGGTTGTTGGCGATCCCGAGCACGAGCGCCTTCTTGCCCTCGAGTGCCCCGTACGGCCCTTCGATCTCCTTCCGAACGTTCGCGAAGTACGCCTCGGGTGACAGTTCGTCCTGCATCGTTCTTGCTCCTTCGGTGGTTCCCTCGTGCACTGGCACAAACAGAGCGTACATCCTGTTTGTGCCGAAAGTGCACGCGATTCAACATGTTGTGCAGCGACAACCTTGCTCGGGCGTGAATCGCCCGATTGGGTCCCTGCACTAGGGTCTCAGCGCGTCGCCGCGCGGTTACGCCGTCGCACCCAGAACCGCACGGGTGTGGATCGCGATCATTCGCTCTTCGTCGGTCGGGATGACCCAGGCCGAGACCGCACTGCCGGCAGCCGAAATCCGTGGTCCCCGGCTCGCGTTGGCCTCCGGATCCAGCGTGAGACCCAACCAGGCGCTCTGCTCGCAGACGCGCTGGCGGATCGCTGGTGCATGCTCGCCGATGCCTCCGGTGAATACGAGGGCGTCGATCCCGCCCAGCGCCGCCGCCAGCGAGCCGACGTACCGCGTGATCTGGTAGACGAACAGATCGATCGCGTCGGCGGCATGACGTTCGCGGCTCGCCATCAAGTCACGCATATCGTTGGAAACGCCGGAGACACCCAACAGCCCCGACTGTTTGTACAAGAGCGTTTCGATCGCCTTTGCATCGTACCCGCGGTCCTGGATCAAGAATAGCACGACTCCGGGGTCCAATGCGCCGCAGCGCGTGCCCATCGGCAGGCCATCGACGGCGGTGAAGCCCATGGTGCTTTCAACACTGTGGCCATCGCGCATTGCACACATGCTGGCGCCCGAGCCCAGGTGCGCGGCGACCACGCGCCGGGCCTCGGGCGCGTGCAGCGCCACCTGGCGGGCGATGTACTCGTAGGAGAGTCCGTGGAAGCCGTAGCGGCGGATGCCGGAATCGATCAATTCGCGCGGGATCGCGAACAGCCTGGCGACCTTGGGCTGGGTGCTATGGAAGGCCGTATCGAAGCACGCGACCTGGGGCAGGTCCGGGTCAACCTCGGCCAGCGCCTCGATCGCGGCGATGTTGTGCGGCTGATGCAGCGGCGCCAGCGGCACCAGCTTGCGGAGTTGGCCAATCACCTCGGCAGTGATCCGCACCGGCGCGACGTAGGCAATGCCGCCGTGGACCACCCGGTGGCCGGCGGCGAGGATATCAAGGTGGCCGGCGCACTCCTTGAGCCAGCCCAGGATATAGCGGATGGCGCCAACATGATTGAGCGGCGATCCGCGCGGCCATTCGTCCCGCTCGTCAACCGGGTTGCCGGCACCGTCCTTGACCGCAAAGGCGGGATCGCTGCCGATCCCTTCCATCTGCCCCTTGAACACCGCCTCGGGTTCGGAGGCATCGCCGCCGCCCACGAAGACCGCGAACTTGATGCTGGACGAACCGGCGTTGATGACCAGATTGGCATCCTGCATGGCTGGTCACTCCGCGGCTTTCTTGAGGACGGCGCTGCTCTGTTGTGCAGCGGCGTACAGCACGGCGACCGCACAGGACGCCAACCGCGCGCGTGCGCTGTCGGCCCGGCTGGTGAGCACGATCGGCACCCGTGCGCCCAGCACGATCCCGGCGGCCTCGGCGTTGGCCATAAAGGTCAATTGCTTGGCCAGCATGTTGCCGGCTTCGAGATCGGGTACGACCAGGATGTCGGCGACACCGGCGACCGGCGAAGTGATCCCCTTGGTCCTGGCGGCCTGGACATCGATCGCGTTGTCGAACGCGAGCGGTCCGTCGAGGATGCCGCCGGTGATCTGGCCGCGATCCGCCATCTTGCACAAGGCACCCGCTTCGATCGTAGACGGGATCTTGAGCGTCACCGTTTCGACCGCCGACAGGATCGCCACCTTCGGCTCGCTGGTGCCAAGCGAATGGGCGAGCTCGATGGCGTTTTGGATAATGTCGACCTTCTCCTCCAGCGTCGGCGCGATGTTGATTGCGGCATCGGTGACGATGATCGCCCGGGGATAGGTCGGTACGGCGATAACGAAGCAGTGGCTCAAGCGCCGGGCGGTGCGCAGCCCGTTGGTCCGATTAACGACGGCCGAGAGCAGTTCGTCCGTGTGCAGACTGCCCTTCATCAGCATCCGCGCCTCGCCGCTGCGCACCAGCGCGACCGCCACCTCGGCAGACTCGTGGCTGTGCTCCGTCGGCACCAGGCGGTACCGTGTAAGGTCGACGCGGGCCTCCTCGGCAACCGCGCGGATGCGCGCTTCGGGGCCGACCAGGATCGGGCTGATCAACTGGTGCTCGGCCGCTTCTATGGCGCCTTGCAAGGCATCGGGGCTGCACGGGTGCGCGACCGCGCACGGCATCGCCTGAAGCCCTTCACATTTGTTCAAGAGGACGGCGAAGCGGTCTTCGCGGCGAAGCTGGACCTTCGGCAGTTCCTCCAAGGCGAACCGCATCTTCTCGCTCGGCGTGGTCGTCTCGACGCTTCCTTGGGCAACGACCTCTCCCGCAGGGTTGGTGGCGACGCAATCGAGGACCAGGGTCTCGGTTTCCGGGCGCTTTTCCTTGACCGTGGCGCGCACCGTCAGCGGCATGCCCATCGCCACCGGCTTTACGAACTTCACGTTCACGTGTTCGGCAATCGAACCAATTCCCGGCAACTGGGTGCCGGTAAGGGTTGTGAACAGGACCGCCGCCCAGCCGGCCTGGCCGCCGCCGCGCGCGAACATCGAGGTGTCCGCCGGGCCTGGGTCGAGGTCGATGAGGTTGATGTTCCCGGTCATCACCGCCCAGGTCTCGACGTCGGACTTATCGAGCGCCCGCACCAGGGTCGCGCTCTCGCCGACCGCGATTTCGTCAAAAGTCCGGTTTTCGATTGTGTTCGAGGGAGTCTCGGAGGCAGTCGGCATCTCAGAGCACCTACAGCTGTGTTGGTCACGCGATGGTCTTGGTGTTTCCCTGACGCGCGCAACACCGGCGCACCGGATGGCGCAGACGCTTGGTTGGCGGCCGGAAACGCCGGGCGGCGCCCGACCGCGAGGGCAAGCTTGACTCACGGCCGATGGCAGCTTCGATCGCGAGAGTTTGATGATTACGTGACACTTTTGCGAAGATAGGCCGTAAGCAAACGAGAAGTCATTGCAACTCATGGCAAAAAACTCGGGCTATTAAGCCGACTATGCCCTGCCTCGGACGCCAGATAGCGGCACTCGCTTTCAACGAGACTTTGTTCTTGCTAAGACTCATGCGAGCGGGATGCGGTGGTTCGCGCCTTCGACCCTTCGTTTGATTTGATATGCCGGTTGGACGACTTTTGCGCGAGACGGGCTCTACTGCTCCACCAACGGCGAGGGCACGGCACGCATGCGGCACAAAATTGCTTCGGGTTTGATTGCGGCCAGTCTCGTCGTCGGCGCCGGCTTCGCGTGGTTATGGCATCAGGAGCATCGGTCCGAGCGGGTGCTGGTTCTGGCCTCGGGGCCTCGCCTCAGCGAGTACCATGACTTCGCGCAGGCACTTTCGCGTGTCGTTGCCGCCCTTGAGCCGCGGCTGAACATTCGCGTCATCGAAACGTTCGGTTCCGAAGAGAACATGACGCTGCTGGCCGATGGTACGGCACAACTCGCCCTGGTTGCCGGCTCAACCATGCTCGACGGGCGAGCGTCGGTGGTCGACTTCCTGTTTCCGGAGATGTTTCACCTCCTGGCGCGTGAGGACATCGGGATCTCGCGCGTCGCCGATCTCCACGGCCGGGTGGTGGGTCTGCCGCCCATGGGAAGCACCTCGCGGACCATGTTCTGGCGGCTGATCCAGCATTACGGTCTCGATCAGTGGGACGTCAAGGCGATGACCATCGAGCCGTACGAGGCTGAACACGCGCTTCGCACCGGCGCCATCGATGCGTATTTCGTTGTCATCGCGCTCGGCAGTCCGTTCATCACCGGTATCTTGAGCAGGACCCCGACGCAGCTGGTGCCGATCGACCAAGCGGCGGCTCTCCGTCTGACGCTGCCGGAATTACGCGCCGGCGAGATCCCCACCGGCACTTACGGCGGCGCCCGGCCGGCACCGCCCTCCGACCTGCCGACGGTCGCTGAACGCACACTGCTCGTTACTACGCCCGCGGTCGACCCTGATGACATTTACGATCTCACGCGCATCATCCGCGAGGGGCGCCAGGAATTGGTCGCCGCAGAGTTGCGCGCTGCGCTGATTGAACCCATCGAGGATCCGTTCCAGCAAGGCCTGCCGATCAATGCCGGCGCTGCCAAGTATTTCCGCCGCGACAAGCCGCTGTTTGTCGTCCGCTACGCCGAGACCATGGGGTTTCTTCTGTCCGCGGGAATGCTGGTCGCGTCGACACTTTGGCAGATCAAACTGCGCAGCGACCGGCGAGCCAAGAACCGCGCCGACAACCACAATGCAAAGATCATCCAGCTGACCGAGCAAGCGCAGAATGCGAAGAACCGGCGCGAACTCGATGTCGTGCGCCAGGATCTGGTCGCCACCTTTAAGCTCGTCTTTGCCGATCTCGATGAGGATCGGATCACGCCGACGGCGATCCAGGCCTTTACGCTCGCCTGGTACACCGCGATTCAGGTCATCGATCACCGTCAAACGATCCTGCCGGACGAACCCACAGAGGAAACTCCGGTCCGGCTGGGTGCGCGAGCGGTCGGCGGTGGTGAGGCGTATCGCCGGCCGGCAACCGCCTGACCGCTCCCTGACCGCCCCGGGTAGCCTGGTGGCCATCAAGGCCGCCCATCCGTTTGGGTGTGGATCGCGCAACCCATCTGGGCCAGCGGACACTCTGCCGCACAAAACAGGCCGGACACACGACTGCCATCGCACCGGACCAGATTTTCTCGCCCTCAACCCTTGTATCCAGGGGGCCGTCCACACTCGGGCTACGGCTGGGGTGAAAGGTAGCCTGCAAGGAGCGAAGCGCAATGCGGGGACTGGCGTCCCGGATTTCGTTACAGAAGGTGAAGGTAGCACGCATGCAGCGAAGCGCAATGCGGGAACCGGTATCCCGGATTACGCCAAGGCTCCATCCGGCCTACGGGTTGTGAGGGTGAGGACGTGGGCGAGCGCTTCATCGCCGCTGCCGAAGGGGGCGGGCAGGCGGGCGAACAGGTGGGCGAAGTGGACGCCCTCGACCGCCTCGACCTCAGCGCACAAGGCGGCGAAGGTGGCGGGCGGTTGGGCATCGGGAAAGCGGGCGAGGTCGCCGGCGAGTGCGGCGATCGCCGAGGAGAGTCTGCCGTCCTGTATCTGAAGCTCGATCAGCGTTGCGGCCAGGCGGTGGGCGAGGATGGCTTGAGCGGGCGCGGCGGTGCGGGACAGATGAATGGCGAGATTGAAGTGGCTGATGGCGGCGTCGTCGGGAGTGCCGGCCAAGTAACTGTAGCGGAGCGCGGTTTTTTCATGCGCCACCGCCTGGGGGTGATGACCGCGCCCGTCCGCCAAGGCGGCGAGCGCCGAGAAGACCTTGCCGAGCCCTTCGACATCGCCCTCGGCCTCAAACGTGCGCCGGCAGTCAGCGAGCAGCGCCTGCGCTTCGCCGTCGCGGCTGAGGCGCAACAGCGGCCCGTAATCATTGAAGCGGGTGCGGGCGATTTGCAGCGCTGACGCACCGCGTGCTGCCTTGCTCGCCACGATCGCTTCAGAGAGATCCAGGCACTCCTGCCAGCGCTCAAGCCTCAGCGCGGCCTCGCGGCCGGTATCGAGGGTGGCCTCGCGGACGTTCCACGGGGTCACCGTTTCCTCCCCGGTGCCGCGCTCGGGCAACGCCTCCATGCGCGCGCGCAGCGCCTCGACTTCGGTGAGCACTTCCTCCCAGCGGCCGAGCGCGTTCAGAGCCTGCAGGCGCTGGCCATCGTCGGAAATGATCGTCCAGGAGCCGAGGCCGGCGCGGGTGGTGAACTCCTTTTCGCGCGCGACGAGTTCCAGCGCCTCCCTCGCGCGACCGCTTGCCAGCAGCAGGTTGAAGAGATCGGCCGCAATGGCGGAGGCGACCATGAACGCCCCGGCGGCCTCGGCTTCCGCGATCAGCGCGCGCAGCAGTGCCTCGGCCTCGCTTAAGCGGCCGGCCCTTCGCAGCGCGCGGCCGAGGACGCGACGGGCCGCCAGCGAGCCTGAGTGCTCGGCGGCCAGGCGCAGCGGCGGCAGCACCCGGGCGAGCGTAGCAGGCGATTGATCGCGGGCGGTCACTTTCTCCAGGGTCCCAACCAGCGCATCCCAGTCGTGTAAGCGCGCCAGGTAGGGGGCGGCGGCGAGGCCGTGGGCGACAATCCAGGGGCCCGTGCCCGCGCCCTCCTGCTGCATTGCCGCGTCGACGACCCCCCAGTGCAGCCCCGCCATCACACGGTCGAGCACCTGCTGGCGCGCCGGGTCCGGCCGCCCCGCCGCGGCGACGCCGGGGTGCAGGCGGTAAGTGGCCGGCTGGTTCTCGCGTTTCTCCACCGCGATGAGGCCGCAGGCGTCAAGGGCGGTGATCAGGGGGTCGAGCGCCGGCGCATCGCCCGCCTGGCCGAGCGCTTGCCACAGCTTGGGCCAGGCGAGGCGGCCGAGCAGGTCCTGCCGCCGATCGCCGTCCTCGAGCCCGCAGACGGCCTCAAACAGGCGTGCTGCGGCGGCCGGCAGGGTGGCGGCGATCGAGCGGGTCCAGCCGGCGAGCACGGCAAGGTAGCCGTTATCCGCGACCGCGGCCTCGCCATCGGTGAAAAAGGCGCCGAGGCGGGAGGCATCGCCCGCCGCCCACAGCGTGGCCGAGCCCGCGAGCTGGCGGCGGAGGTCGTCCGGGTTGGCGGCCAGGCGGTCGGCAAGCTCGATCAGCTTCGGGTGGCCCTGGACGATTTCGAGCGTCCTGAGGACCAGGGCGCGGCCGGCGCTTGCATCGCCAGCCTCGCCTGCGGTCAACAGCGGGCCGAGGTTCGGCAGCTCGCGCGCCAGCAGCAGGGCCTCGTCGAGCGGCAGCGCGTGCACCGCCTCGATGTGCAGCGACGCCGGCAGGTCAGCGGGGCGAAGCCGCGAGGTCAGCACGAGGCGGGAGAAGCCGCCGGCGGTTGCGAGCGTCGCGATCAGCCTTGCCCAGCGCTGATCCCGCCAGCGGCCGTCCGCGGTCAGCAGCGATTCCAGATTGTCGAGGACGAAGAGGATGCTCCGCTGCCGGCACAGCGCGGTGAGCCGGGGCAGGAGGGTGGCGAAGTGCTGGTCGCTGTCGACCAGGTGGACCATCTCCCAGCCCGCGATCTGCGCCTCCATGGCGAGCGCGAGGTCGACCAAGGCGCGGCCGATGTCCGCGCCCTCGCCATCCGCCCTTTGATCGGGCGCCTTGTACCAGATGAAGTGGCGGAAGCGGCTGGGCGGCTGCAGCGGACTCGGCTGGTAGCGGTAGGCGAGCTCCAGGGCCGCCGCGGTCTTGCCGGCGCCGGCCATGCCGCAGAACAGCACGCCGGCTTGGCCACTGTTCGGGGCGAGCGCACGCGTGGCCGCCGCCAGGGCGCCGGTGCGGCCGACGAAGCGCTCCGGCTCGTCGGGGAAGGCGCTCATCTCGGTGTAGAGCGGCGGCTCCGCCTGCTGGGCCGGCGGCACCAGCGTCAGGGCGAGGGCAGCGGCACCGAACAGCGCCGGGGTGGCCACCGAGAGCGGCGGTGCTTCCGGCACTGCCTGGGACAGCGCCATCGCAAGCGCGCGCGGCAGCGGCTGGCGGTTCTCGAATAGATGGCGGAAGAGGCCGGCGGCCAGGGCGATGGCGAACTGGTCGCCGACCGGGTAGCGCATGGCGAGCACGGCACAGCCAAGCTCGTTCGCGAGCGCGCGGGCGAGCGATGGCAGAACCGTATCGCTGCCGGTCGCGGCGGCGGGCGCCTCGCGGGCCTCGGGCGTCGTCGCCGCCGGCAGGCCGAGCCAGGCGCGGGTCTCGGCGATCGTCGCCGCCGCCGACCAGCATGCCGAAAGGGTGGCGAGCTTGAGCCGGCCGCGCGCCGGCGCCAGCAGGTCGAGCAACGCCTCGGTGGTGATGATATCGTTGCTGCCGTCGTCGTGCTCCAAGAGCAACACGCCGCGCTCGCCGTGGCCGGAGAAGTGGATCAGGTCCCAGCCGTCGGCTTCCTCAAGCGCGTCCTTGAGCGCGCCGCGCGAGGCGCCGTACTGCAGCACGCGCAGCTCGATGGCGGCGCCGCGGGTCTGGGCGATCTTGCTGATCAGGCGGGTGAGCGCGTGCCGTTCGCGGCGCAGGGCGAGCGCCGTCGCCTGCGTCGGCAGGCTGAACAGCGCCAGCATGCGCAGCCGGTCGCCCACGGGTTCGGGCTCGGGCGCGGTGCCGTCGCCTTCGCCCTTGACGAGGGAGACGAGGCTGATCCCCCCAAGCGCCAGCGGCTTGCCGCCGGCGTGCGCGAGCTCCAGCGGTATCGTCAACAGGCCTGCCGCCTCCACCGGCACCTCGACCCGCACGGTGAGCGGTACGCGTGGCGCAAGCAGCTTGTCGCCGATTGCATTGCCGAGCACGTTGGCACCGAGCCAGCGGCCGAAACCCTCGAGCAAGCGGGCGTGATCGGTGCGCCAGCGATCGGGCGCGGCATGTTGGTCGAGGTAGCCGCGCAGGTCGATCAGGCCAAAGTATTCCGGACAGGCGGGATCGAGGTTGACTTCGTGATCGGCAAGGAAGTTGCCGCGGCTATCGCGCAACACCCAACGCCACTGCTGGGCGTTTTGGTAGTCCTCGCACGCGAGCACGAACGGCTGTGCCGGCGGCATCCCCTTTCCTCCCCCTTTGGCCCCATCGGCGGCCGCAGCCGGCGTTATCGCCGGTCCATCCGCACGAGGGTACCACCAACCGCCGATTGCGCGAAGGGGCAGCGGCTATTCCCGAACCAGGATCGCCAGCATTTCGCCCTTGGCGCAGGTGACGCCGTCGGCGGCCAGCGATAAGTCAACCCAGACCTTGCGCCCTTCGAGGGAGCGCAATTTCCCCGTGAGCAGGAGTTCGACGCCGATCGGGGTCGGGCGCAGGTAATCGACTTTGAGTGAGGCGGTGACGAAGCGGATCGGCGCGCCGTCGTCGCCCGGCTCGCGGTTCTGGGCACGGTAGGTAAAGCCAGCCGCGGACGCGGCGCCGTGGCAATCCAGCAAGGAGGCGACCATCCCGCCGTAGACATGATTGGGCACGCCGCCCGTATATTTGGCAGCTGGCGTAAATCGCGCAACGACCTCTTCACTATCCAAATAGCTTTTCAAGTGATGTCCGTCCGGATTATTTTTGCCGCAGCCGTAACAGTGGCTGAAGTTCTCAGGATAATAGTCCTGAATTGCTTTTTTCATTGTCGCTCCTTATCTTTTTCTATCCGGCCGTGCCGGTTTGCGGTCGCGGCTTTGCCGCCTGGATTCACCGCTGGGCGGTTCACGCCACCGCCTGGGTCGGGGCCACATTAAGCGTTGTGCCGGCCGTTGTCCTCCCCCTCTAGCCCGTCTTATTCATGACGCCGGCTGGGCGCTGGGTTTTCGATGCGAGCTGGCTGATGGGACGAGCCTGGCCTTTCGGGTTTTTTCCCGTTGTCGTTCGACT
>UXAT02000022.1 GCA_900609035.2 Candidatus Defluviicoccus seviourii
CCGCTTCCCGCCCCAGGAATGCAATAACTACCTCGTCAACGCTGGATATGCTTCCACCTAACCAGATCTGACTCTAGGCAAGACGCCGTTCAGCCGCTTCAGCGAAAGCGGCGAGCGGTCGTTGCGAGAAGCGAATGCGGCGAGGCAATCCAGGAATAGCAATAAGCTAAGCTGGGTCTGCCTCGCTCCGCTCGCAACAATGAACCGCCTTTCGGGGGTGGCCTTCGGGATCAGTGGCGGAGCAGCACGGGCAGCTTCGAGTGCCGTATCATGAACTTGGTCGCCCCACCGAAGACGAGTTCAGTCAGGCTGCTGCGCTGGAACGCCCCCATGATAACCAGATCGCAGCCGTGATTGCGCGCAGTCGCGGTGATATCGCCGTCGCCGTCGTCGCTTTCGCCCACGATCTGCGCCCGCACGCCGTGGTGCGCGAGGTAGCCCGCCAGATCGCTTCCTGCCGCCGCGTCGGTCCGGCGACCGCTGGCGGCAAGAACGAAGACGTCCTGCGCGCGCGCCAAGAGCGGCATGGCATCATGAACCGCGTGCTTCGCCTCGCGGGTTGGCTTCCAGGCGACCAGGATCTTCTCGCCAATATGTTCGCCCTGCCAGTCGATGGGCAGCATCAGCACCGGGCAGTCGCCGTGGGCAAGCAGGTGCTCCACAACGTCGGTTGACATCAGGTCCTCGATCACGCCCTGAACGCGCTGCTCGATGATGACGAGATCCGCCATCTCGACGAGGCGGTTTGCGGCTTCCAGCTCGTCGCCGTGCTCAACCCGCCATTGCCATGAACTCAGATGCCCTTCGCACACCGCATTGACCTTGCTGTGCAGCCGATCGGCCTTGACGTCGGCCGTTTCGTCCGCCTCGGTCACGTACTCCATGGCGGCGGCACGGCCAATCGCGCCGGCCGGCATGTGCGCCGGCGGCACGATGTGCCCAACCGTCAAGTGCCCTTCCAGCCGACGCGTAAGCGCGACTGCGGCCTTGAGCATGGGCTCGAGCACCTTGTCATCACGCACGATTACGACAATGGATTTGATCGACATCCGAGTCCCGATTTCTTCCCTTCACGAGCGTCCCTCGCGCGGAGGGCCGCCGCGAGGTTGACGTGTCCATGGGATAGCGTTTCCTCTGCCGAAACCTAGCGCTCGCCCCTGCCGAAAGCAACGCCGCTGCAACGCCGGCCTGGGCAAGCACTGTTGCACACGAGCCTGCGGCCGCTACTGGTCCGGCGGCGCCGGAGCGATCGTGTAGCCCTTGTCCTCCATGCACTCATCGGTGAAGTCGCTCTCAAGGAAGGCCTGCGTTCCGGCAACCGACGCGCCGGCATACTGCGGAGCGTACGGCGTGCCGAGGGGGCAGGACGGATCGCGGAAGGCCGACCCGCCCGTGGTGAAGGTACCGGGACAGCCCATGGGAGCGGCGGAGCCGCGAGGCATCAGTTGTGGGTCGTAACTGAGCCGGTATTGCGCCCTTAAGCGCGCCTCCCAGCGGCAGGCACGCAAATCGTCGAGCATCGTTGCCTGCTCCGTTTCCGGCCGCTGCCATTCCACGCTCTCGCACGCCGCGAGTCCGACGACCAGGGCTGGCATGACCAGCAACAACCCGGAGGACCACCGGCAGGTTGGCCGCTTCAACATGTTTAACGCCTTCTACCACTGCGCGCATCCCGCGCCGATCTTAGGCCCGCGGCTGCGCCTGCAGTCCCAGCCGATCGGCGAGCTGCGCGAGATAGGCCTTCTCCGCGGGTGTATCGACGTTGATCGCAAACATCGACGCCAGGAAAAGCTCGGCCGCGGTCTGCTCGTCCTTAACCTCCGCGACAATTGCGTCGACATTGAGCGGACCCGCCATATCCTGCTCAACGTAGGCGAGCGCCTCGGCACTGGCGCCGGCCTCCCTCAGCTTGCCGATGATGCGCGCCCGCTCCTCGGCGTCGATCACGCCGTCCGCCTTGGCGGCCGCAATCATGCCGCGGATCAATAACAGCGCCTTGCGCGCCGCCGTCTCCTCATCGGCGCCGTGCGTGGTCTCGATCGCCTGCATCGCCGACTGTGCGCCTGGCGCCGCGCCGCTCTTGCGGCTTTGCAACAGCGTCATTGCCAGTGCCGCGATCAGCGCCAAGCCGGACATCTTGCTGGGGCCGCCACGGCCACCGAACAGGCCGCCCAGCAGCCCATCGAGTATGCCGCCACCGGCCATGCCACCTCCGCCGCCACCGGCCATGCCACCTCCGCCGCCGAGCATGCCACCCAAGAGATCGCCCAGGCCGCCGCCCTCGTTCAGTCCTGCCAACAGATCGGACATCGGCGAGCCGCGCGTGCCGCTCGACAGCATGGTGTTCAAGAGTTCGTTCGGATCAAACATCGCCGCTTGCCTCCCCACTGTTCAGGCCCGACCGGTTTGTCACGGTGCGGGAACGCACCTCAGCCCGCTCGTGCCAAGCGTAGCATCATTGCGGCGCCCAACACCACAGCGGGCACTGTTCCGCCGTTTATGCTTCGATGACGTCCCGCAAGTGCTCGGCCAGCGCATGCATCGGCACGTGCGTCAGGTCCTTGGCGATCTCCTCCGTCACCAGCGCGCGCGTGCGATCGTTGAGGGCTGCCCGCAGATTGCCGAGTGCTTCCGGCGGCGCCACCAGGATCAGCCGGTCGAACGCCTTTTCCTCCGCCGCCTTATTGAGGACCGCACCGATGTCGGCCGCAAACAGGACCTTCTCGTGCTCGTGCCGATCCGTTTTCGGAGCAAACCGGTGCGTGCCCAGCGCGCCGCGATCGGGGTAACTCCCCGGCCGGTCACTGACAAACTCCCGCGTCGGCGCGTGCGGCGCCGCAAACTCGTGGTCGAGCGCCGAAACGATCCCCGTTCCCGGTCCCTTGTGGCGGGCGATCCTGGCATGCGCCCCATCAGCAATGATGATCCACGTTGTTTTCGCCCTCATGCTGATCCCTCCATCGTCCTGCGGCCGGACGGTTGACGCCGGCCAAGCCCACAAGCATACGCCAAACGGCGGCGCTCGTATGCGGGGTAAGTTGTGCAGGGCAGATGCGCTGGAATAAGCCTCGCGGGCGTGCTACGCCTTGTGGCCAAGGTCCCCCTGGGCGACGCGGACAGCTTGCGGCAATGATGATCCCCGAAGCACTGGCCTTCGACGATGTGCTCCTGGTGCCGGCGGCGTCGCAGGTGTTGCCAGCGGCGGCCGACACGGGCTGCCGGCTGACGCCTGCGATTGAGCTCGGCATTCCGCTGATCTCGGCGGCCATGGACACGGTGACCGAAAGCGCACTCGCGATCGCGATGGCGGAAGCGGGCGGCATCGGCGTCATTCACAAGAACATGGCGGCCGAACGCCAAGCGGCCGAGGCACGCAAGGTCAAGAAGTACGAATCCGGCATGGTCGTCGATCCGATGACGATCGGTCCGGCCGCGACGCTCGCCGATGCTCTGGAGCTCATGCGGGCGCACAAGTTCTCCGGCGTGCCCGTGGTAGCACCGGAAACAGGCCGTCTGCTGGGCATCCTCACCCATCGTGACGTCCGCTTCGCCGATGACCCGCACCAGCCGATCGCTGAGCTGATGACCGCCGATCTGCCGGAGAAGCCGCTGGTCACCGTGCGCAACGGTGTCGACCCGGACGAGGCAAAGCGTCTCCTCCACAAACACCGGATCGAGAAGCTGCTCGTCGTCGACGCCGACTACCGCTGCGTCGGCCTGATCACCGTGAAGGACATCGAGAAGGCGGAACGCTCGCCGAACGCTTGCAAGGACAGCGCGGGACGGCTGCGCGTCGGCGCCGCCACCGGGGTCGGCGATGCCGGCTTTGCCCGTGCTGAAGTGCTGCTCGATGCCGAGGTCGATGTCGTCGTCGTCGACACCGCGCATGGCCACTCGCAAGGGGTGATCGAGGCGGTCGAACGGATCAAGCGCCACAGCAACCGCGCTCAGGTGATCGCCGGCAACATCGCCACCGCTGACGGTGCCAAGGCACTCATCGATGCGGGCGCCGATGCAGTCAAGGTCGGCATCGGTCCCGGATCAATCTGCACGACCAGGATCATTGCTGGCGTCGGCGTGCCGCAATTCTCGGCCATTGTTGATGTTGCCGAGGTCTGCCGGGCGCGCGGAATTCCTCTCATCGCCGACGGCGGCATCCGCTACTCGGGCGATCTTGCCAAGGCGATCGCCGCCGGAGCCGACTGCGCCATGATCGGCTCCCTGTTCGCCGGCACCGAGGAAAGTCCGGGCGAAGTGTTCCTCTACCAGGGCCGTTCGTACAAGTCCTACCGCGGCATGGGCTCGCTGGGGGCGATGGCGCGCGGCTCGGCCGACCGCTATTTCCAGCAGGATGTCGTTGACGCGCTCAAGATGGTACCGGAGGGAGTCGAGGGCCGGGTGCCGTTCAAGGGGCCGGTCAGCGGCGTCATCCAGCAGCTCGTGGGCGGTCTGCGCGCGGCCATGGGCTACACCGGCAATGCGACCGTGGCGGCAATGCAGCGCAGCTGCAGCTTCCGCCGGACGACGCACGCCGGCCTCACCGAAGGCCACGTCCACGACGTCACCATTACCCGCGAAGCACCCAACTACCAGGGCGGCCGCTAGTGCAGCGACCCAATCGGGCGATTCACGCCCGGGCAGCCAGCAACCATCACGTCAGTTTGATCGCGAGGCGGAGCCCGCCCCAGTGCCTGCCCTGAACGGAGATCGGGGCGTCGACCTCCTTCAGCATCACCGTGACGCCGCCGCCCATGTCGCGCGGATAGGTCTGCACCACACGGTGCTTGGTGTTGCGGGCGGCGATCAGGCCGGCGCGGTCGGCGAAGATGCGCCGGTTGCGGCAGTTGGCCGTGTTCCAGACCGGATCGTCCGGCCGCTGGGGTTGCGAGTACTTCTTGTTGTGGGTCGGCAGATAGCCGTTGTGATCGACGGCAGCGCAGAAAACGATGCGGCTGTCATTGGTGAGCGGCGGTTCCTGGATCGGCGGCAGGATCTCGTCCATCAGCGTGGTGAAGCGGGCCAGGTACTGCCGCGGCTGGGTGCCGGCAATCGGCTGGTAGTCGGTATCGAACAGATCATCCAAACTGATGCGACCTTGACGGACGGCGGCCTCGATTGCACTCGATGCCCGGGCTGCCAGTCCCTGGCACAGGGCGGCATAGTGCTCGCTTTCCTTGTGGCCGGCCGCGATTAGTGACTTAAGGGCCGCGATCTGGTTTGCTGAAGGGTTGAGGAACTGCGCGTGAGCGCCGGTGCTGGTCACGGCGACGACGCGCGCATCGATGATGCCAACACCAGCGATATCGACGCTGCCGCTGGTGCCGCTGCGGACCTTGTCAAGCGGCAAGCAAAGGAGCGCACCTTTTTCCGACAGATCGCCGCTGAAACCCTCGATGTGCGCGCCTGCAAGGGCGAACCGGCACTGGACGCCGACCGGCTCGCGGTCCACGGCACGGCGGTTGCCGGCGTTGGAGGAGCGCAGGATCACCGTCAACCGTCGTTGCAGGTCCTTGATGTTGCAGTTCACGTGTTCGGAGAGAGCCTTCACCGTCTCAGCACTGGCGTCGGTTGCGACTGCCTCATCGAGCACGACGCGGGCGCGCTCGCCGATCGTCTGCGTATGGCTGGCGGCCGAGCCGGCGCTTTCGGTAATCTCGGCCGTTGCCTGCTGCTGCTGGCCGGTGGCCGTCGCAACCTCATCGGCTACGCGGTTGATCGCGCGCACCTCGTGCGTCACGCCCTGAACGAGCGCGCTCGCCTGCTGCGTTGCCTGGCGGATGCCATCGGCCTGAGTGCTGACGGTCTTGATCGCGTCCTCGGTCTGGCGCGCCAGGTTCTTCACCTCGCTGGCAACGACGGCAAAACTTTTGCCGGCCTCGCCCGCGCGCGCAGCTTCGATGGTCGCATTGAGCGCCAGGAGACGGGTCTGGGCGGCGATCTTCTCGACCAGCAGGACGACCTCGTCGATGCGGGCGGTCGTTTCGCTCAAGCCGGCAACGGTGGTCGAGGCTGAATCGGCCTGCGCGACCGCGGCATCGGTGAGCTGCGAAGTACGCTCCACCTGACGCGCGATCTCGCGCACAGAAGCGTCGAGTTCCTCCGCCGCGCTTGCGACCGACTGCACGTTGGAAACCGCCGTATCGACCGCATCGCTTGCAGTCACTGCGCTCGCGCGCAATGTGCGGGCGGTCGCCGTCAGCTGCTCGGCGGTCGCTGTCAGCTGTTCCGCCTGCTGCGAGATGGTGCCAACGCTCTCCTGTACTTCCACATCCATGACGTCGGAGAGCGAGAGCATCTCCTGCTTCAGCTTCTCCGCCTTACCCTTCTCGATGTAGGCGGAAATGGCGAGATCCATGTCGAGGAAGGCAGCGCGGAGGATGGCTGCCATGTCATCGGCCGCCTCCTTGCGCAGCGTTCGACCAAAGACCGCCATCAGCAGCCGCTCCAGGATGAAGCAATAGGAGCCGATGTACCAGCGCGGCTCCAGCCCGATCCGCTCGTGCGCGTGGCCGATCGCGGTGGCGCCCCGCATGTAGGTGTCGTCGAAGCCGGCAGTGAACAGGCTGGCCCAGTGCCCCTGCTGCGCACCCTTGAGCCGGGTGATGTTTGCCTCGTTGCCCAACAGGCGCGCGAGCGATGGCCAGGCACGGATGGAACCGTAGAAGTCGTCGACGATCGATGGCAGCGCTTTGGCGATGGCCGGCTGCAGCTTCTTCAAGCGCGCCCGGGCGGCAGCGTCCAGGTGGAGGAAGCTCAAGCGTTCTTCGGTCGCGGTCTCGGTTTCGGTCAGAACGACGGCTGGTTCCATCACCGGATCCTTGAAGTTGAGAGGATTCGCCGCGCGTTCATAACGCGGCAGTCACTGAGGATCGGTTAATGGCCGGCTTGAAATAGCGGCGAGCGAGGTGTCCTCCCGCATCGGAGAGGACAACCTCGCCAGGAAAGTGAGTGTGCCGCCAGTGGGCTCAGACGATCAGTGTGCCATCCGTGAGCATCGTATCGAGGCTGAGGCCGGTGAGCCCATCGAGGACGACCACGTCAACGAAATGGTCCCCGTGGCCATCGAAGTCGACGGCAACGACGGTGTTGCCGCCGCTCTCCTCGACCTTGACCCAGCCGTCGGGATCGGCTTTACCGGCCTTGCCGACGAGGCGGGAGAGGTCGAGCCGATCGCCGTTCGCAAAGTCGGTAATGTGGTCGACTGAGTGCGCGCCGTCGGTGGGCGAAACGATTTCGCTCGCGAGCCACGCATACGTATCGTCGCCAGCGCCGCCGGTGAACGTGTCGTTGCCGCCTAGGCCGCGGAAGCTGTCGTTACCGTCACCGCCGAAAAACGCGTTGTCTCGCTTGTCACCCTTGAACACGTCATCGAACGAGGAACCGATGACCGCTTCGACGCCCCACACCGTGTCGGCGCCCATGCCCGTCGCGGTGTGGCCGTGCAGATCAACCTTGAGGCCGGTTTCCGCCTTGCTCAGATCGAGCGTATCGAAACCGCCGCCGCCGTTGAGATCATCGTCGCCGGCGCTGCCGAGAAGGGTATCATTGCCGTCACCGGCCGTGATCAGGTCGTTGCCGTCGCCGTCGTCAATCAGGTCGTTGTTCCCGCCGCCCGAAATCGTATCGGAACCGTGGCCGCCGGTCAGGGTATCGTTGCCGCTGCCGCCGTCGAGCGAGTCGTTGCCCTCGCCACCGTCGAGCGTGTCATTTCCACTGTTGCCGGCGAGCGTGTCGTTGCCGTCACCTCCTGCAAGCAGATCATTGCCGTTGCCGCCGTAAAGCCGGTCGAAGCCTGTGTCGCCGGAAAGCGTGTCATTGCCGCTGTTGCCCCAGAGGGTGTCGTTGCCGGAGCCGGCATAGATGAGATCGTTGCCGTCCATGCCGAACACCTTGTCGTCGCCGCCGCCAGCAACAATGGTGTCGTGATCGGGCGCTTTGCTGCTGCCGCTGCTTGCCGGCATCATCGCGACGACGTTGGCGCTGCCGATGGTCAGGGTCACCACCGGCTCGTCAAAATCCAGATCGCCACCGCCACGCAGGTCCTCGAAGTTAAGGGTGATGGTACCACTTGCCGGGTCAGCCTGGCCGATGACATGGCTGACGCCATCGCTGTTGGGCGCGAAGCCCCGGGCCGGATCGGCAGCGCTGTGGAAGATGTCAAAATCCTTGCCGCTGTCGATCTCGGTCGCGACACCGCTCTTCGGATTTACGTGCCACAGCCGCAATGGCTGGCCCGAATTCAAGTTGCCGGGCGTGCCGTCGGCGTTGCGCAGCTCGAACACTGCGCCCGCGTCATCCAGCAGCTTGGCGTTCTTCGTGCTGCGCGCATATCCGTCGCTAACGATGAAGAAGCCCAGCCTCTCGCCGGCCTTGAGCGTCAGATCGACGCCGCTCTTGCCGGGAACGAGTGCGCCGCCCAAACCCTTCGCCGAGGCATTCGCGAACACGACCTCGACGCCGCTGATGCTGCCGTCGGCGGCGATCTTGTAGGAACCGAACGCGTTCTTGTAGATGCCGTCCTCGGTCACAAAGGTCAGGTGTGCCTGGACATCCTCGGCGATGGTGAGCTTGCTCACGTCGATGAGCTGCGGCCCGCCACCACCAAAGAGGACGTCATTACCGTCCTGGCCCTGAATGCTGTCGGACCCGGTACCGCCGTAGACGGTATCGTTGCCGCCATTACCGATCACGGTATCGTTTGCCTGATAGCCGAAAAACGTTTCCGAACTTGTTGTTCCGGTAAGCGCATTTGCCGTCTTGTCACCCGCGAGCGGGGTGGACACCGACGGTTGTTCAACGGTCATGGAGGGACTCCTGTTGATCCGGTGTTCTCGGGAATGCGGGAGACCAGCGCATGAGCATGATTAGTTTTTTTGATGTTCGCGAATGCGTCTTTAAGACTATTTTTAGAATTGCTGGATCCCATCAGCCAATATCGACGATTAACATTCGTAAATCGTCGATAATTGAGCAAATAATGGGATCAGGAGAGGCGATAGTCAAAATGTTTATTTATCCGCATTTTGCAGATATTGTTAGTTTGTTTTTCCTAGCCTTGTCGCCAATAGTCCTGCGCGGTGCGGGCGCGCGCACCCGCACCGGCTTCAAGGCCTGCAGCGGTCAGGAGATGCGCCCGGGCAACAGCTGCGCGAGTTCGAACCAGAACGAACCGAGGATGGCAGCGGACGGCAACTCGATCAGCGCCGCGCTGTGGATGACGCCGATCAGCAGGCAGGCGACGTAGACAGCCGTGACGTAGGACGCCATCAGGTTGCGCGAGGTGGTCGCAAGGCCGGGCACGTCAAAGTCCAGGCGCTGATCGCCCCGGTTGGCCCAGCGCTGGTGTGCGAGCCGGCTGACGGCGTGCACCTTGACCGCGGCATTGACCATCTGGTTGAGGTAGAGAAAGAACGGCCAGGAGACGTAGATCTTACGCGCGTGCATGAAGAGAAAGAGGGACAGAAGCATGCGCGAGACGGCCGTGAGGATGATATAGGCGATGAGGTACTCGGCGCCGTGCAGGATCGCACTGCTGACAGCGAGCATCGGCGCCACCAGCATCGTCCACATCGCGATCCGCTGATCGACCAGACACCACCAGATGAAGAACGGCATCCGCCTTGGGCCCAGCGCAATTGCGCGGGCGCCGTTGCGCAGCATGTTGCCTGACCAGCGCTGGAAGTTGAGTGCCATCCGCCGGTAGCCTTTGCCCTCGAACACCTCGACCGTGTAGCCAAAGGCATCCGGCACATAGAGCATGCGCGCGCCCTGCTGCAGCAGGTAGAACCAGGTGCTCTTGTCGTCACCGGAGAGGAAGCGGAAGCGGCCCCAAAGCCAGTGGTCGAGGTAGTCGGCCTCGAGCATGCGGATGAAGGCGAGCTTGGTGACGTGCTCGGCGCGGAACACCGACATCCGTCCGGTCAGCGTCAGTACGCGGCCGGACAAGGCGTGCGATTGCATTGTGATCCGCCGTTGGGCAAAGCGCAGGCTGAGCCAGATGCGCGCCCACTGCGGTGCTTCGCACGCAACCTCCTCGTCGGTCGTCAGCGCGTGCAGGTCGGGATAGACTTGGAACAGGGGCAGGCAGCGGGCGAGGGCACCTGGTGCGGCGATGAAATCGCCATCCATGAACACGACAACGTCATCGCGGTGCAGCACGGAGCGGCTCATAGCGCGCAACGCGAGGCCGAGCGCCATGCGCTTGCCCGGCCGGTTCTGGCGGACGATCCTGAGCGTCAGATCGAGATCGCCGGCGCAGCGGTCGAGGAAGTCGGCGATGATGCCTTCGTCCTTGGGTTCACTGCTGCCGAGCCACAGCGTTGCCGGCACGCCGCAGGCGCGAACCTCGCGGCAGATGCCAAGCATCACCTTTTCCGTCGTTTCCCGATGCTCGCGGAAGGTGGTGACGAGAAAATGCAGATGCCGCGGCCGCCAGCCACTCTGCCAGACCGTTTCCGCCTGCCGCCGCATCCGCGGATAAGCGACACGCCCGTAGATGAAGGCGCGCACGGCATGGGTCAGCCACCAGCTATAGCGCCAGATCCCGAGCGCACCGATCACGATGGTGACCTGGCGGAGGCGCGGATCCCACAGCGTGTTGGGCAGGTGATCGAGTGCGATCAGGCAGAGGCCGAAGTAGACAAACAGAAACCACAGCACCCGCGGCGTCCATTTCTCCCGCCAGCCGGGCCAGCGCGGATCACAGCACTCCGGAGCCGGATGCGCAGTCTGAGCCGGGGCACACGCGCTGCTCACTTTCCTTCACTCCAGCGAAACGGCAGGGCATAGGTCGACGCCGTCTCCTGCGGTGGCTCGGTCCGTTTGAACGGCGCCCGCAGTTCGGCCAGAAGCTCGTTGCCAGAGCGCCGCTTGAAGATCACCGAGGCCGGCAGACCGGCCCGCACCCCTGCCTCGGCGGCGGCGGTGGGCTCGGTGAAACGCAGGCTGACGAGCGCCGAGCGGTCCATCGGCGCCCTCCAGGAATAGCGCGCCTGCTGCTCGTCGACGAAGCCGCGCGTACGATCGACCCGCACGACTTCCGCCTCAAGGCGGGTATCCAGCGCCGGCACATAGACGACGGCAGTATCGTTGAGCCCGACCTCAAAGACCTCATCCTGGGTCAGGTAGGCGTCGACCACGCGGTCGGTCTCCCGCTCGAACGTGGCAAGCGTGGTGCCGCGCGTCATGGCGCTGCCGGGGCCGACGGCGACATCAAGCACCTTGCCAGCGAACGGCGCCCGCACCGCCAGGCGCTCGCGATGCTGGATGAGCGCCTCCAGTTCCTCTTCGGCACGCGCGACCGCTGCCTCGGCACGCCTGCGCTCGGAGTCGAGACGGACGATCTCGCCGCGGAACTGCGAGCCGTCGAAAAAGCGTTTGCCGTCGCCGCGCTTGGACAGCGTTTCGAGTTCCTTGCGGTGTAGCTTTCGTGCCTGCAGCTGCGAGCTGACCGTGGCAAGCGCGCTCTCCGCCTCCTCGATCTCGTACTTCTTGACCCAGCCTTGGGCAAACAGTTGCGCCATCCGATCGCGCCGCGCGCGTGCGGTCGTCACCTGGCTCTCAAGCGCGCCGATCTCCCAGCCGACCTGCTGGATGTCGGTCGCGCTCACCATGCCGTAATCGCGCAGGCGCTGGCGCTCTTCCACCAGCTGATTGTCGAGTGTGGCATAGACCGCGCGCTCGTGCTCAACCTGCAGGCGCGCCATGTCGATCCGCTGCTCAAGGTCGTTGTCGGCGAGCAGCATGACCGGCTGGCCAGCGCTGACCGGGTCGCCTTGTTGCACCAGCACCTCGCCGATGCGGCCATCACCCTGGGCGGCAACGACTTCGATCGGCGCGGAGATGACGGCCGTTTCCACCTCCATCCGGTAGAAGTGCGTATAGAGGAGTGTCGCCGCGTAGCCGACCACGAGCCCGCCCAGGACCACATGCAGCGTCGTCAAGCAAAACGCCCGGAACGGCCGCCTTCGCATCGGAGTGCCGTGGGCCGGATTGATGCTGGGATCGGTCGAGACGGGGGTGACCGGCACATCGATGCGCTGGATCGTGTCCTCGGCCGGCACCATGCTGCCACGCACCAGCTCCTCGACAAAATGCGACATCAATGCCCGCTCGCGTTCGCCTAGGTGGCGGAACTGGGCAGCGAAGGAGGTTTCGCCGTGGCGGCGGATGACTTCGGCGTCGGACTTGAAGGAAATGCTGAAGCCCTGGAACGGCAGCGTGCACGAACACTCAAGCGCCTGTCCGACCGGCGGTAGGTCACCTTCGAACGCGTCGATGCGGAATCCGCCCAGGCTCCAGTTGGCGACGCGCTGGCTGACGCCGTTGATGTCGACATAAAGCGGCGCCTCGACGCGATGATGCAGGCGCTGGCTGGGCCGTTCTCGAACAAGCTTCATGGCTGCCTCTTGGTCTCTCGACGGACGCGCGCCGTCCGCAGCGGGGGCGCGAAAGAGCCGGTCGCAGGCGCTCAAGAACGCAAGCAACACTGGTAATGGTTTATGGCAAAAAGCCTAAAATTGTCTGAAGGTCCCCTTAGTCGAAAATCTGTTGCCGCACCCGCGAGCAGTGGCGAGACTGCCACCAGCGACAACAGCAGCGGCCGGCACCCATGGGAGCGGCCGGTAACGAGCGAGAGGAACGGGCATGCGGTATGCGCTCGACGGCATCGGCGTCGAAACCGAGGGTGAGGAGTATTGGATCGCACCGACCGCGGTGGTCATCGGCCGGGTGATCCTGAAGAAGGGCGCTTCCATCTGGTGGAACGCCGTCCTGCGCGGCGACAACGAGCCGATCACCATCGGCGAGAACACCAACATCCAGGACGGCAGCGTGCTGCACACCGACATGGGCTTCCCGCTCACCGTCGGCCGCGACGTGACAGTGGGCCATCTCGTCATGCTGCACGGCTGCACGATTGGTGATGGCAGCCTGATCGGCATCGGCAGCGTGGTCCTGAACGGCGTGCGCATCGGCCGCAACTGCCTGATCGGCGCCAAGGCTTTCGTGCCCGAAGGCCGGGAGATCCCCGACAACTCGCTCGTGATGGGCGCGCCGGCAAAGATCATCCGCACGCTCGATCCCGAGCAGATCAAGCGCATGCACTACGCTGCCGAACACTATCAGGAGAACTGGCAGCGCTACCGCAAGGGGGTGAAGCGGGAGGACGCTTAAAGGAGAGCGTGGCCTGTAGCCAGCGCCCGCGAAAGCGGGCGGTGCCTCCGCAGACCCGCCGCAAGCCGTTGCCCGCGCGCTCCGCGACGTCGTACAACCGGAGAGGCATCACGGCGGACGGGCGGATGCCCGTCACGACCGTCGATTACGCCCTTCAGCCCGACTAAAACGTGACGCTGTCGCCGTTACCGAGGAAAGCGTGGCTGCCCTTCGCCTGTGCGGAGCGTTTTGGGTAGCTGAGGTAGGCGTCCGTTCCCTTGATGATCGGCACGCCGTGGGTTGCCGCCTTTTCGGCCCACATCCACCCTGTACAGTGGTTGCAGCCCATCTTCGTCATCCCAAGCGCGTTGATGTCGTCGATGATGGTATCGAATTCCGGCTTCCAGGTGTCGAAGATGCTCAAGTGCAGCCCGCCATAGCAGCCATAGAGGCCGGGCGCGGCCAAGCGCTCCTTGGCGAAGCCCAACAGGCTCATGATGCCGGGATGGCCGCAGCCGGTGACGGTGACGATGCCCTTATCGGCAACGTTCACATAGATGACGTTTTCGCCCCTCACCTGCAGCAGCATCGACGCATCGAACACGTGCAGCGCCACTCCCGGCAGCAGGCGGTAGAGGCCGCTGCCGTCCTCGCCGCCCGGTTCGGTGAGCACCAGTTCGCCTTCGTGCGCGACGGCGTTTCCGCATATGGGCACCCGCCGCCCCTGGCGGTCCTCGACCTCAACTGTCGCCTTGTCCCGCAGCAGCGCCTGGTCCTCGCTGCACCACGTAGCGGGCGCATAGAGCTTAAGGCGCGGGTTGTGCTTGAGCGTCGATTCGATGCCCCAGAAGTGGTCGAGGTGCCAGTGGGAGAGCACCATGCAATCGATCTCGCCTCGCTCCAGCATCCGATCGACGCCGTGGCGGGCGAAGACGTAGTCCATCCAAGCCGTGTTCCAGCCGGTGTCGAGCAGGATCCGGCGCTCATCCCCGTCGGCCAGCGTGAGCGTCAGCAACGCCGCGTAGCCGCCGGCATTTTCGGCGTCCCAGGCAATGCGGTACTGCGTCTGCTCAGCACCGCCATAATCAGCCATGTTCCGCTTGAAGTGGGCGTCGTCAAACCAGCCGGTCTCGGTGAGGACGTCGATCTTGAGGCTGCGGACGGCGCCGATATCGACCCGCTCGGTCATCGAACTTCCCTTACGCACCCTCCTCATGGTGGCAGCAGCAGCCGCCATGGGCGTGGCCGTGACCATGGGCGTGGCCGTGACCGTGACCATGAGCGTGACCATGCGCGTGGGCGTGCTGGTGTTGGTGATGGTGGCTCTCGTCACAACTTGGCCCGGCCGGAGCGAGCTTACCGGCGAGGTAATCCTTGACCGCCTCGAGCGGGTCGGTGTTGTCCGTTCGCACCGCTACGATCCCGCGGCTCGCCATGCGCTGGCCGAAGCCCTCGCCGAACGAGCCTGCGATCAGGACGTCGACGGCATCGAGCGGATGCGCGCCTGTGCCGTGCCAGTCGTGCATGGCAAGTTCCTTGGCGAGGTCAAGACGATCGACCTCCTTCGGCTCGGCGCCCTCCTTGGCTTCGAACACCAAGAACCGCCGCGCCCGCCCCGCGTGCGGGGTGACGGTGCGAAAATTCTGGCTGGTGACTGCAAATTTCACGTCTCGTTTCTCCTTCTCCTCATTGAGGGATGTTACCCCATGGCCGGCGCGAACCGAAGGGCGACCAGAATGAAGGGGGCGGTGCGCAACGAGGCTGTCTTCTCCCCGCACTCGCCCCCTTCGCGGCTCCGGCCCCCCGACGGGCCGCCTTACGCCAGCCTGAACTCGGTAATCGTCTCGTCGACCTGCCGACGCAACACGTCCAGGAACTGCGCCGGGTCGGCGAACGGGTCATGCTCGAAACCGATCGCCCGCAACAAGTCCTCCTTGGCCTCGCGGTAGCGGCTCTCCGCCGCCCCCATGCGGGTATCCTCCAGGGTGACGAGTTCCTGCTCTTCTTGGTACAGGGCGCACAAACCCGCATGATCAGCCGGCAGCGCCTTCAGACAGCCGGCGAGGTCGAACAGCGCCTGCTGGCTATCGCCAATACGCGGATCATTGCGGTCGAGTACCGCCTTCTCCGCCCGCCATTCCGCTGCCACCTCGATTTCGTTGATCAACGCGTTCTTCCATGCCTCGAACTGCATCGCGCGGTCCTCCTTCTCCTCAAAGACCGACCCTCTCGGCGGCTGGCACGCAACGCGGTGTCCGGCCGCGGCGAAAGCAAGCATCTTGGATACCTGTATATTAACTGCTATACCATGTACCTTATTTTTGCAAGCCCGGAGTTAACGCCTTGCGTTTGACCCAATTCTCGAATTTCGCCATCCGCGTCCTGATGTACGCCGCCCTAAAAGGGCCGACGCCCAGTGCGGTGCCGGAGATGGCGCGCGCCTATGGCATCTCCTACGATCATCTGAAAAAGGTGGCGGCGGAGCTGTGCCGGCTCGGCTATCTCGAAACCGTGCGCGGACGTGCCGGTGGCGTTCGCTTGGCCAAGCCGCCGGCGGCGATCGGCATTGGCGAAGTCATTCGCCTGACTGAGGGGGCCGGCAATCTGGTCGAGTGCTTCGATCCTTCGACCAACGGCTGTCCGCTACCGGCGGTGTGCCAGTTACGCCGCGCCCTGCAGGAAGCACTCTCAGCGTTCTTTGCCGTCCTCGACCGCTACACTCTGGCCGATTTCGTCGGCGCGCCGGACGCCCTGGCGCCGCTTCTGGGCCTCGATCGTCATGGCGAGCTTGCGACTACCCCGGGGAACGGCCGGCCCCAAAAAACTGCGGGGGGCGACGAATGCGCCGCCCCCCGCCTGGCCTGAGCGTCGGACCCCGTGTGACGGCGCTCAGACTGAGCCATGGCTCATTGGAATTGCGTGCGAGCCGTGGTACCGGGCTTCAAAATCCCTTCAATGTGTCGAGGATCTTGACCACCGCCGGGCCGCCCAGGACAACGAACAGCGTCGGCAGGATGAACAGCATCATGGGCACGGTCAGGACCGCCGGCAGCCGGGCCGCTTTCTCCTCCGCCTTCAGCATGCGCTCGTTGCGGAACTCCGCCGACAGCACGCGTAAGGAATTGGCGAGCGGCGTGCCGTATTTCTCCGTCTGCATCAGGGTCGTGACGACACCGCGCATGGAGCCGAGCGGGCAGCGGCGGGTGAGGTTTTCCAAAGCCTTGCGCCGTTCCGGCAGGAAGCCGAGTTCGACAGCAGTCAAACCGAATTCATCGGCGAGCGTCGGGCACGCCAATTCCATCTCGGCCGCGACCCTTGTCATCGCCGCATCCAGCGACAGGCCCGCCTCGGCGCAAATGACGAGCAGGTCGAGTGCATCCGGCATGCCCTTCTGGATGAGCTGCTGGCGCTTCTTGGCGGCGTTACTCACGAATACATCCGGCGCGTAGGCGCCAATCACGGCGGCTGCGATCGGCGCCAGCGTCTGTAAGCGCTCCTCCAGGTTGCCGATACCCATCAGATTGAAGGCGACGAACGCGCCGGCGCCGAACACGAACGGCAGGCTGATCTTGAGGAACGCAAACGTGATCAGCGCCTCGCGCGAGCGCCAGCCGGCGCGGGCCAGCGCGTCGATAAACCGGCCGGCCGCTTCCGAGCGCAACAGGTTCAGGCGCTTGGTGACGTCCTTCATCGCCGCCATGACGGTCTCGCGCCGCATCGCATGGCCGCGCTGGACGTGCAGGCCCGAGCGCAGCTCTTCGCGCCGGCGCTTGAGCCGGACCGCGCGCGAGCTCACCGGCATATTGGGCAGCAGCGCATTCCAGATCATGATGACGCAGGCGAACGCGGTCACGGCCGCGATCAGGCTGATGCCCGCCTCGCCATTGGCGCCCGCCGGCAAGAGCTCGCTCACGTTCATATTTCGAACCTCACCATCTTGGCCATGATGGCAAAGCCCATGCACAGCACCACGGCTGCGACCCCCAGCATCACCTGTCCGCGCGGATCGGTGTAAAGGACCGCGGCATACTTCGGGTTCAGCATCTGGATCAGGCCGAACATCAAGAACGGCAGCGCGCCTAGGATGTAAGCGCTCGCACGCGCCTCCGATGAGAGGGCCTTGATCTTGAGGCGGATCTGCTTGCGCTTGCGCAAGATGTCGGACAGGTTGGCGAGCGTTTCCGCGAGGTTGCCGCCGGTCTCACGCTGGATCGACAGGCTGATGACGAAGAAGTTGAATTCCGGCGTCTTCAGCCGCTTCGCCGTTTCCCACATCACTTCGTCGAGACTGCGGCCGATGCGCACGTTGTCGGTAATGCGGCGGAACTCCGGGCCCAGTGGGGCCGGCATTTCCCGCCCGGCAGCGGCAATCGACTCCGTCACCGGCAGGCCCGACTTAAGCCCGCGGACCAGGAGATCCATGGCGTCCGGCAACAGTGCCATGAATTTGGTGCGCCGCCGCTTGGCGAGGAACCCGACCATCATGTGCGGCAGGCCGATGCCGATGGTCAGGCCGGCAAAGACAGCCGCGAGTGCCGGCAGATGCGCCATAAGCCACAGGAGACCGCCGGCCACGACCGCGAGTACACCATTCACGGCGAGATAAGTGCCGGGCGCAATGTTGAACCCGGTCTGCGCCAAGCGGTCGCGCAGTTCTGACTGCCGCGGCAGATAGCGCTTGGCCATCTCCTCGAGGAGCGGCACCGAGCGCCCCTCGGTGCGGCGCAAACTGGTGCTGCCGGCAGCGGCCTTCTTGATGGCCGGCTTGGCTTTGCCGCGTGTGCCGCCCTGGATGGCGAACGCGCGTTTGCGCAGCTGCGAATTGCCGCCGCTCGTTGCGACGTACGCGATAATGCCGAAGACAATCAGCGCACCCAAGAAGACAGCGATGGTGACGGCGTTCATCGGCGGTTACTCCGACGCCTTGGAAACGGCTTCGATGAGCGTGCGGCCGAGCCCGAAGTACTCGGCCCGCTCGGCGAAATGCGGCCTTAAGCCGGAGCCGCGGAATCGTCCGACCAACTTGCCGTTGTCGTCCTCGCCCTGATACTCGTAGGTGAACAGGTCCTGGGTGGTGATGATCTCGCCCTCCATCCCCACCACCTCGGTGATGTAGATGATCCGGCGGACGCCATCGCGCATGCGAGCGATCTGCACGATCATGTTGATGGCACCCGCGATCTGCGCGCGGACGGCATCGTGCGGCAGCTTGACGCCGGTCATCGCCACCATGTTCTCAAGCCGCGTCAAAGCCTCGCGCGGTCGGTTGGCGTGGATGGTCGCCATCGAGCCGTCGTGGCCTGTGTTCATGGCCTGCAGCATATCGAGCGCTTCGCCGGCGCGGATCTCGCCCAAGATGATGCGGTCGGGGCGCATGCGCAGCGCGTTCTTGACCAGATCGCGCTGGGTGATCTCGCCCTGGCCTTCGAGGTTGGCCGGCCGCGTTTCGAGGCGCAGCACGTGCGGCTGCTGCAGCTGCAGCTCGGCCGCATCCTCGATGGTGACGACCCGTTCGCCGGGGTCAATCATCCGCGAGAGGGCGTTCAAAAGCGTCGTCTTGCCCGAGCCGGTGCCGCCGGAGATCAGGATGTTGAGGCGCGCGCGCGAGGCGATCTTGAGGACCGCGCCCATCTCCGCAGACAGGTTGTTGGTCCGCTCCATGACGTCGAGCGTGATCTTCTGCTTGGCGAATTTGCGGATCGAGATCGACGGTCCATCGAGTGCCAGCGGCGGAATGATGATGTTGACGCGCGAGCCATCTTTGAGGCGCGCATCGCACAAGGGCGTCGTTTCGTCGACCCGGCGGCCGACGCGGGTGACGATGCGCGTGCAGATGCCGAGCAGGTGGGCATCGTCGCGGAACGTGACGTCCGTGAGTTCGAGCTTGCCGCGGCGCTCCACGTAGACCTGTTTCGGCCCATTGACCATGATGTCAGTGATCGCGTCATCGGCGAGCAAGGCCTCAAGCGGCCCCAGCCCCAGCATGTCGTTGAGAAGCGCAGTGACGAGGTCGCGCTGCTCCGCAAGGTTGAGCTGCAGTTTCTCTTCGTTGAGGATCTCGCCGGCAATCTCGCCGATCTGCCGCGCCAGGTCGTCCGGCGGCAGCGTCACCGCCTTGGAAACGTCGATCCGCTCAAGCAGGATCGGCTGGATCCGCTGCTTCGTTTCCTCGACCACGTTGCGGTTGCCCGGCCGCTCGGCTGCTTGGTTTGCTGCGGCGGCACTGCCATGGACATGGCGCTTGGCTTCGGCGAGAACGCGGTTGACGACGGTCGTCGTAACCTTGCGGCGTTCGTGATCTTCGAGCGCGAGTTCGCTGTCGCGGCAGACCTGGCCCACGATATCGCTGATCTGCATGGCGAGATTACCGCGGGTGACGCGGGCGACCTCGCTCAGCTCGATCATCTTGTGGACGACGGGGAGCACCCGCTCGACCACCTCGTCAAGGCTGGCCGGTTTTTCAAGCTTGACCGGAGGCTCTTGATCGGTCGCGTCCTCTGGCGCCGCGGCCGCCCGCGCGGCCGGCTCCTGCGGGTCCGCCGACGGTGGAGCGGCAAGCGGGGATTCCGGTGTCGGCTCGAGCGCGCGTGGCGGTTCCGCAGTCGACCCCGGCAACGGCGCCGAAGGGACGGAGGTCTGGGGAATCAGCGGCACCACGGTGCCGCCTTGTCTGCGCCCGAAGGACATTTATGCGCGCGCCCCGCCCAAGAACCGCTGCAGGAGACCGGCTCCTTTGCCCTTGGCGGCTGGCGCCTTGATGGCGACAAGACGCCCGGCCAAGCTCGCCACCGCCTTGGTGACGCGCGCGCCGGCCGCAACCTTGGCCAGGGCCTTGCCGGTGCTGGCGCTGGCACCGAAGGTTTTCGGATCGTATGGGATGACGAGGCTTACCTTGGCCTCGGCCCCCTTCTCGAAGTCCGCCTTCGTCAACTCGGCACTCGAATTGGCACCGGACTTGTTGAGAACGACGCTCGGCTCCGCTTTCGGCGCAACTTTTTTCAACAGCCCGACAAGGCGCATGGTGTCACGCATGCCGGCCAGTGACGGGTCGGTGACAATGGCGACCGACGACGGCGGCGTCAGGATCGAGGACTGCGTACGCGCCGCGAAGCGCGGCATATCGACGATGACGAACTGGAAGTCGCGCCTCAAGTGATCGATCAACAGCTCGACCGCCGTCGCGTCGAAATTGATTGCGCACTCGAGCGCCTCCTCGGCGCAAAGCACGAACAGCTTGTCGCTGCACTTCATCATCGCCCGCTCGATGAACAGGCCGTCAATGCGCGACGGGTTCTCGAGCGCCTCGCGGAAGCCGCGGCCGAGATCAAGATCGAGCGCGAGACCGCAGGTACCAAAGAACAGGTCGAGATCGACCAGCGCAACCCGGCGCTTGTGCTCATTCGCCAGCGTCCAGGCGACATTCACTGCAAGTGCGGACGCGCCGACGCCGCCACGGGCGCCGATGATGCTAACAACGTGGCCGACCTGGTCCGTAGGCGTCGCCGCTTCCGTCTCCTTGCCGGCGTTGGTCATCGCGGCCGCCAGGTTGGCAGGGACGATCGGCTTGACGAAATAGTCGTGCAGACCGAAGCTGACGAACTGCCGATAGAGGTTGATGTCGTTGACGTCACCCAACGCAATGACATGCGTGCCTTCGTCGCAGACCTCCGATAGCCGGGTGATGTCGGCGATCAGGTCTGGACAGCCGCCTAAGTCGACGACGAGGATCTTGGGCGTCGGGATCTTGCGCAGGCGACGGAGCGCATCTTCGAACTTGCTCTGCGCCACGTGCGGTTCGACCAGGCCGGCTTCGGCCGCAGCCTGCAGGACCGCTGCGCGCGTCTCCTCGTCAACGACGAAAGCCGCGAATTCCTTGGGCTGGGACGGGACAACCCCGGCCAGTGCGCGCGCCATCATGGCTATTTCTCCGATCCGCCGGACGATCCCGAGTCCGCCGCCGGGAAGACGTCGGAGCTGCCGGCATCGCGAATAAGCTCCTTGGTCTTGCCTCTCCGGTAGCGGTCGATCGATTTCGCGGCGACTGTGCCCTCCTTGGGCCCCAGTCCGCGTCCGTGCTCAAGGTCCAAGGGCACTGCGACCATCATGCCGAGGTTGACGGCGCTGGCGCAGCCGAAGTTCCGCTGCGGCCGGTTGGTAAACGACTGGTTGGGGACCGAGGTCCAGTCGGGACAGGCCGGCAGCACCACAGTCATGCGGCGCACAATCAAGCTCACCGTGTCGTCAGCCGCCGGGGCGTAAGCAGCATCGACGGGCAGCGGCGCCACGTTCACGCCCTTGAGCGCGAGATAGGAGGAGACCATCTGCCGCTGCCGGCTGCTGAGCGGGCTCGGCTGTTCTGGTCCCACGATCATGAACTCATCGGCGGGAGCGATGCCAACTTCGTCCACGAATGCGTCCAGATCCTTTTGCGAAACCGCAACCAGTGTCGCATCGCCGGGCACGAAGGCGACCTCGTGTCGGTAGACGGCCCGCTTCGCCTCCGGCTCCGGCTGGCTCATGTAGGTTGTGCCATTCATCGTCGCCAGAGCGGGGTCGCCCGCCGGCGCTTCGAAGTACTGGCAACCACCGGCGAGAGACGATGCCGTGACGAGCAGGAGGGCGCGGACCAAGCCGCTTCGCGTGCGCATCGGGTCCTTCATGTTCGGCCTCCTACTCCAAGACGAAGCCGGCCGTGCCGCCGACGCGCGAGCCGTCGGGACGAACGGTGGTCGCGGCACCGGGGTTGGCGCTTTGCTTCCAGGTGCCGCTCGGCACGATGCGCTCGCGGTCGTTCGGCGGTGCGAAACCGTCGGTTGGCAACGCCAAGCGGTCGTTGGTCGGCCGCACGAGATACGGTGTGACGATGATCACGAGCTCGCTCTCCTCGCGCTTGAACTTGTCGGAGGAGAACAGCCGGCCGATGACCGGCACGTCGGCCAAACCCGGCACCTTGCTCACGTTGTGGGCGGTATCGTTGCTGAGCAGACCGGCGATGGCAAAGCTCTGGCCGCTCGAAAGCTCGACCGTGGTTTCCGCCCGCCGCACGCTCAACGCCGGCACGGTCACCGCGTTGTTGAAGCCGACCGGGAACGAGATCGACCCTTCGTTGGTCAGCTGGCTGACCTCGGGCCGCACGTGCAGGTTGATCCGGCTTTCGCCCAGGATCGTAGGCGTGAATGCAAGCGAGACGCCGAACTTCTTGAACTCAATCGTGATGCTGTCGTCGTCAGGCACCAGGATCGGGAACTCGCCACCGGCGAGGAAGCTTGCGGTTTCGCCGGACAGGGCCGTCAGGTTCGGCTCTGCCAGGAGCGAGATCAGCCCCTCTTCCTCCAGCGCACGGATCACGGCGCTGAGATCGCGGCCGGGCGTTCCCAGGACGGCAGTGTTGGTCACCACGCTCGAGAGGGGATTGATGAGCGAGACGGCAAGATCGTATCCGAACATCTCACCGACGTATTCCCAGTTGATGCCGAGTTCCTTCTCGATGTCGCGGTCAACTTCGGCAATGCGGACGCGCAGGTTGACCTGCGACGGCGCATCGACACTCAGTCGGTTGATGACCCGGCCCTTGTCGCCGATGACTTGGGAGGCAAACTCGCGCACGTCTTCGGCCACGGTAGCGCTGCCGACCTTGCCGTCGAGGACGACGGCACCTTCGATGCTGGAGACGCGCACGCTCGCATCGGGGTGCAGCGAGCGGATGGCATCCTTGAGGCGCGAGAGATTGTGGGTAACCGAGACGTCAATGTTGGCGAACACCTGCTCGCGCTCATCGACAGCGAACAAGGTGGTATCGCCCGGCCGCTTGCCCATCAGATAGATCAGCCGCGGCGACTTCATCTGGATGTCGGCGACCTCGGGATTGGCGACGAACAACGTGCTCGCCGCCCGCGGCAGGGTCACGACGGCACCCTTGTTGACCTCGACAGTCACGGTCGAGCGCTGGCTGGAGAGCACCTCGGCGGTTTCCGCTGGATGCGGCGGGGCACCAACAAGCAGGGCGAGGACGAGCGCTGCAACCCGCCACAGCTGCGGCGCTCGAGGTCTTGCGGATGGGGTCATCATGGTCTTTCAAGTCCTCAAAAGCGCACAACCTGGGATTCGCTGCCGCGCACCACGTTGGCCTTCTGACCGAGGCCATTCGGAACCGGCAGTCCCCATGGATCACCAATCATTTCCAGCACGTCCATATCGCGCGTGTAGCTTTTCGCCGGCGCCGGACCGACACCGTTGCCCTTGCTCGCGGTCCGTGTCAGGCCTTCAAGGTCCGCCTCGGGCTTGGAAATGCTGTGCAGGGTCAGCGACAGCTCGCCCAGTTCAAGGGCGACAGCGATGCGTTCGGCCTGTTTTGGCGTGACTTCGAGGGTCGCCGTCTTGGCGACCTTGGGCTTGCCGCCCTCGCTGTCGACCGCCTGATCGACACCCAGCACGCGCACCCCGGAAAGGATGGTTTGGCTGAAGAAGCGCGTCGCGGCACCGCCGCCGCCACCTTCCGCCTCCGACGTGACGCTGCTCTTGAGGCTCAGCAAGACGTCGACCAGATCGCCCGGGAAGACGAAGCCGGCAACGCCGCGGGTGGCATCGACCGGCACCGAGATCGCGCGCTTGCCCGGCTCCAGCACGGCAGCGAGAAAGCCCTGCTCGCCGGCATGGATGACCCGTTCCTTGGTGATCGGCTCGCCGGCGTAGAGGCGGGCGCGCACGACCGATCCGTCAAAGTCCTTCTCCGACACCTTGCCTTTGACGAAGTAGCCCTCGTTCACGCCGTCTTCCGGCCATGGCTGCCAGCGCAGCTGATCGGGCTTGAGGAAGGTGCCGGTCGCGAGCTCGCCCTTGGCAACGAGGATCTCGATCTTTGGAACGGCGGGCTCCTGAACAACCGGCCGCACCTCCGCCACCGGCTGGCGCTTGGAAACCCAACCATTGACAAGGAAGGCGGTGGCACCGGCCATCGCCAGGGCGACGACCAGCAGGAGAACAGAGCGCAGTTGCATCGCCCGAGTTCCTTTCTGTTACCGGTCTGTTACCGGCCGAATGTCATCAGCGGCCGACCGGCGACGATGAAGCCGGCGACAGCGATCGCCACCCCATATGGGATCACATGCCTTAAGAAAGCGTTGCGGACCACGGTCGCACCGACCGCCTGGAACGACCAGGCGAGTACGAAGCGCAAGCGGGTCACCATGACGAGGCCCAAGAGACCGCCGATGACGCCCGTCAGGATGATGAGGTCGAAGATGCCGGCAGGCCCGCACCACAGCGCGACAGCCGCGAACAGCTTGACATCGCCGCCGCCGACGAAGCCGCCCATGAAGCCGAGCGCGCCCACCGCGAACGACAAGAGGGCGACCACGAGCGCGCCCTGCCAATCGACGTCGCCGGTACTGGCGACAACGTGAAACGGATAAAGGACAGCCAAAGCGACCGAAATGCGGTTGGGAATCCGCAGATCGGCGATGTCGCTGCCAGCCGCAACACAAAGCAACCCAATGAACAGGGTCGCGATCGCGAGATCAGTGAGATGCAGATCAACCATCGGGGTCGTTGAGGTCTAGAATGCGTTGTGTCAGCCTGCCGTCAGCGAAGCATCCTCTCCAGCCCAGGTCCCCTGTCTTGGTTCTGTCCTTGCGGGGGTGGTCGCCGGACCATGCGCGCCCGGCGAAGCCCCACGCAAATAAAAGCCAAGGACCGCTTGCTTCGATCGAAGACCGGAGCGCGCGTTAGTGCGCGGTGCCGGTATCCGGAGTGGCATGGTTGGAAAGCTCGTCGCCAACATTGCCGAAGATGGTGTCGAGCTGGCCGGCAACATACTGGGCGCCGCCGATCAGAGCCAGAGAGATAAGAGCGAGAAGCAGGCCGTACTCAACCGCAGTTGCGCCGCTTTCGTCTTTGATGAGAGCCTTAAGGGATTTGATCATTCTCGTTTCCTTCGCCGTCTCTTTGGTCCCCCGTGTGAACCTCTTGAACTATATGTATATTGCAAGCCAGGGTCAAAATGATTATTTGTTTGCATTTTGCAACATTATTTTCTTCTAACAACGCCAGAGATATTACTCTATACATCTTAAAATTCGGTTGAATTCGCATAGGATCCGCGTGAGACAGCGGCAGCCACCCCTGCCCCCGAACGGGCGGCAGGGTTCAGCGCTACGACTGCGTTTTTTTTTCGTTTGCCGGTTCAAGCACTGCCTGCCGCCGCAGGGCGGCAGCGGCAAGGCGCCTCACCAGCGGGCGTGAACCCGTGCGACCGGTGGCCGCGCTTTCAGCCGAGGTGGCGGGAGAGCCTGAGCGCGAGGGCAACCAAGGTGCGCACCGGGTTGGCGGCGGAACTCAACGGCATCACCGACATGTCACAGACGTAAAGGTTCGGCGTGCCGGTAACGCACAGGTCCTCATCGACAACGGTCTGGAAGTTGAAGGCAGCTGTATCATGGGTCTTGTGCGGCATGCGCAGGCTGCCGGCAGCGTGGTGAACCGTTCCCCAGCCAAACCCCTTGCCGCCCTGGCCGTACCAGGTGTTGTTCTCCGGCTGCGCGGGCTGACCATTGTTGCGGAACTGCGCAAAGATCTGCCCGGTGACGCTGTTGAGGACATCGAAGACTTCTTGATGGTTCTTGTGCCAGCCGGCGAGTGCCGGGAACCGCGAACCGGCCAGATGATCCATCCAGCTGAGATTGCGGAACAGGATTTCCGGCACGTAGGCGAACGGCGGCGCCGGCTTGATCTCGTTCCCGTCGTCAAGACAGTTCGCAAAACTGAACTTGATGTCGAGCCGCGACGGGCCGAGCGGATTGTTGTTCGAGAATCCGCCGCCGTCGGCGCTCGGGTCGTTCTCGCGCAGGTGCCAGTACTCGTGATTGATGTTCATCTCGACGTTAAAGGGGTAGCGGATCTCTGTGCCGTTACGGATCCCGCGCGAATAGAAAATGATCTTGGCGTGCCCATTCTTCGGGATCGGGACGGTATCGATGTGCGTGACGAACGTATTGATTTCGTTCGAGGTCGGATGATCGGTCAGGCCGCGCCCGATCTGCGGTTTGACCGCATCCGCCAGGCCCGGATAGAGGCTCGAGCGGCGGAGCAGCTTCGGGCTCTCGATCGAGCCGGCGGCGAGCACCACTGTGCCCGCGCTCAAGACGCGAATCTGGTTGTTGAGGGTATTGCGGGTGACGAGCTGGAAGTGCGAGCCGTGGTTCTGCACATCCTCGACGTAATGGTTGAGCAGCAGATGCAGGCCGGGGCCGTCACCGTGCTTGATGCCGGGCGTCAGGCCGACCTGATTGACCAGCAGCTCGGCAGTGTTGAACACGCCGGTGGGTTCGGTAAAGAATTCGCTCGCGGGCGTGCCATCCGGCTTCAGGTAGGGCTGGTGCAGGGCGCGCGGTGTCTCCTCAATGACGAAATCGGCCGCCAACGGGCTCTGGCGCAGCTTCGCCACGACCGCTTTTGCTGTCGTCCCCATTGAGCGCGACTCGTTCATGGTCGCGCCGGCCTCAAGAAGAAGGCCGTTCTGCAGATCCTGGCGCACCTGTGGCGGGAAGAAATCGAGTTCCCAGCCCTGGATGGTTGGAATCAGGCCCGACCAGAAAATGGATCGGCCGCCGAAGTTAAGCTGCGGCTTTTCGCCGATATAGTGCTGCGTGCCCGGATTGCCGTACTGCCAGAAGGTGTCGCAGCCGAAATGCAGAGGCGGTCCCGGTTCCTGAGACCACCGGATGGGGCTGCTTAGGTGGAGGCCGGCACCGTCTCCTCTTTCGATAACATAAGAATGGGTTGCTGTTGTTGTTGCGGCTGTGGGCATGTGGGCAACGCGTCAGCGTTGTCCAAGCGCGGCGGCATGTCCACAGCCGA
>UXAT02000023.1 GCA_900609035.2 Candidatus Defluviicoccus seviourii
CGCACACGATGCCGACCGACCCGAATGCCTTCGCGCCTGAGCGCTTCGACCATCCGCCGTGAGCCGTAGAATGGCACCTCCAGATAGAGCGCGTCGAGCCGGCGCATCAGCGCCAGATCCTCCGGCCCCGGTCCGGGCAGCGCCCGATAGACGGCGGCCCGCGCAAGACCGAGTAGCGCGCATTGCCGACGCACCGACACGCCGGCGTGGCCGCGATCGACCATGGCCAGGCGGTCCGGCCGGCTCATTTGCCGGACCTCCCCGACAAAAAATCCCGCTCCACCGTCAACCGGCCGATCTTCGCATACAGCTCCGCTAACTCCCGATCGCGGCCTTCATCCCGCGCCGGCAGCGCGCCGAACACCGCCGCGGCATTCTCCAGAAGCTGCTTTTTCCAACCGTAGATCTGATTGGGATGGACGCTGTGACGGGCTGCCAGCTCCGCCACCGTCGCATCCTCACGCAGCGCCTCCAAGGCAACTCGCGCCTTGAACGCCGCATCGAACTTCCGTCTCGTTCCGCTCATCGTCCGCTCCGTCTGCCACGACGAAACGGTATCAGCTTCCACTCAAGCCCGTGGTCTCAAAATCCGAGACCACTTCTCTGATCGCAGGTTTGCGATGCCCCCATTTGCCTGGCGTGGAGAGCGGATTTGTGATTCGACCGCTCGGTTGGAGAGTAGCCAGAAGAAGGCTTAGATTTTTCAATCTTGACCTGTGCGCCTGAAGTTCCTCCACGAATGAGTAGCGTCCGTCACCTTGAAGGGAATGACCTCCGGCCAGTTTCGCCGCCAGGACTGAGCAATGGCTGGATATTTCCTGCCCCAAGGGCTTTCAGCAAAGTCTTCAAGGGCGGCCTTGGCGGCATCCGCGTCCTTCGCCTTGTAGATGTTCTTCAACGCCGCCGCCACCGATTTGCGGTCCTTGTACGAGACGAAGGCCAGCGAATGGCGGATCAGATGGACGACGCAGGTCTGCACCTGGGCTTGCGGAAAGACCGCGGTGATCGCCTCGGGAAAGCCTTTCAGGCCATCGACGACGGCGATCAGCACGTCCTCGACGCCACGGCTCTTCAGTTCGTTCATGACCCGCAGCCAGAACTTGGCGCCCTCGCTCTGCTCGATCCAAAGCCTTCTTCAGCTCGTCAAGCAGGCCATCTTTGTCGAACGCCGTCTTCGCATCCGTCCCCGCCAGCAACTGATCGAGCAGCGCGTCCGGGATAACAGGCTGTTTGCGTCGTGCCATGCGATACCTCCTCCGTTTCCATCGTCATGGCCCAAACACGAAGTCCCCGATACTCCTCGAACGCTGAGCGGCTCGCGAGCGGTTGAGCGCCTCATACCTGCGGACGGCGGGCGCGGAAGAACGCCTGCAGTGCCTCAAGACCGCTTCCGCCCCGGCTATTCGAGCGGTCCGATTGACTCCTACAACTGGATCATGTTTCCTGCCCATCTCCTCGCTATGGCGCCGCATCCGCGCTGGTTCGGTGCGCGCGAACGCGGGCGACGGGGGACGGACCCTCTCGGCAAAGAAACCCAGCCACTCAAGTACGTCAAACAAACGGATCCACCATGGAACATCTCGACATCATCGAGAGTCAGACGATCTATATTCTTCGCGAAGCGTTCAATAAGATTGATAAGTTAGCGATTCTGTGGTCGCTTGGGAAGGACTCGAACGCACTCCTCTGGATGGTGCGCAAAGCGTTCTTTGGTCATGTCCCATTTCCCGTGGTTCATATAGACACGGGAAAGAAATTTCCAGAGATGTATAAGTTTCGTGAACGATACGCAAATGACTGGCAATTAGACTTGAAAGTTGGCGCATGTCCACCAGTCGAAGAGATGGATCCAACCTTGCCTCCCGCTGCCCGCTCGGCGGCGCGCAAAACTGCCGGGCTCAAGGCCATGATTGATCGCGAGGGCTTCGCTGGTCTCCTCGTGGGGATTCGTCGCGACGAAGAAGGGACACGTGCTAAGGAACGTGTGTTCAGCCCTCGCGGCGAGCAAAATACGTGGAACTTCCGTGACCAACCTCCGGAGTTCTGGGATCAGTTTAAGACTGATTTTGGCCCTGGCACCCACCTGCGTGTACACCCTATTTTGCATTGGACTGAGATTGATATTTGGCGGTACAGCAAGCGCGAAAATATTCCGATTGTCGATCTCTACTTCTCTCACAATGGCAGGCGCTACCGATCACTCGGCGATCAAGACATAACCTTTCCGGTTGCCAGCGCGGCAGCGACAATAGATGAGGTGATCGACGAACTGCAACATACGAAGGTTGCGGAGCGCTCTGGTCGCGCAATGGATCACGAAAGTGAGGATGCGTTTGAGCGTCTGCGCGCAGACGGTTACATGTAATTCCTAGTGCCAACGAACGTGAATGAACGACGCAAATGTCTATTCCCCAGGTTGCTCCTCAATGCGAGCAGCAAGCAAAGCCGCTCCAACCCCACGCCTCTCTCAAAATCGTAATTGTCGGGCATGTCGATCATGGTAAGTCAAGTCTAATAGGCCGCTTGTTTCACGACACGGGTTCGTTGCCGGAAGGGAAGCTTGAAGCTATCCACGCTATGAGCGAGCGGCGCGGGATGCCTTTTGAGTGGGCATTCCTCATGGATGCGCTGCAGGCGGAAAGAGACCAGGGTATTACTATTGACGTCTCGCATATTCACTTCCGTACCCCCGTTCGCGAGTATGTGCTGATCGACGCTCCGGGCCATCGGGAATTTTTGAAAAACATGGTCACTGGCGCTGCGCAGGCCGACGCCGCGGTCCTCGTCGTCGATGCGCGCGAAGGTATGCAGGAACAGACGAAACGCCACTCGTACCTCTTGCATCTTCTTGGTATCCGCCAGGTCATAGTGACAATCAATAAAATGGATCTGGTCTCTCTTGCCCAGGACAGATTTCAGAAACTCTCAAAGGACGTACGGCATTACCTAAGCGAACTTGGTCTTGACCTGCAGCATACTCAAATTATTCCTGTGTCCGCGCGGGATGGGGACAATATAGTTACAAGATCTATACGTATGGACTGGTACGAAGGACCAACCTTAGCGGAGTCTCTTGACGGCGTACAACAGCCAGTTTCTGTTCTTGAAATGCCGCTGCGGTTCCCAGTTCAGGACGTTTACAAGTTCGATGAACGTCGAATTGTCGCTGGTCGTATCGAGACTGGGCAGATTCGCCTTGGGGATACACTGATGTTTTCCCCGTCCAACAAGACCGCGCGTGTAGCCTCAATCGAGGCCTGGAATGCCAGGATAAAGCCGGTTGCCGCGCGGGCCGGTCAGTCTATAGGTATAACTCTCGACGAACAGTTGTTCATTGAACGTGGTGAGGTTGCAAGTCTCGTCGCGAATCCGCCAACGCTTTCAAATGTATTCCGCGGGCGACTGTTCTGGCTTGGGCATGCGCCCCTAAAGGTCGGTAAACGCTACAAGATGAAACTGTGCACTGCTGAGTACACGGTTGAAGTACAGGCGATCGAACGGATCATAGACGTGAACGACCTCGGCATGCGCGAGTCGCAGGAGGTTGAACGCAACGCAGTCGCGGAAGTAGTGCTGCGCGCACGCGGTCTAATTGCGCTTGATCCTTTCGACTATAATATGTCGACTGGACGCTTCGTACTTGTCGAGGATTACGATATTGTTGGCGGCGGCCTGATAAGCATGGAGGGATATGCTGATCAGCGGCCTACCGGGATCAAATCGAGCAATATCTTTATGGTCGAGCACCGGGTGCCGGAGCCCGACCGCTGGCGAATGAACGGGCACCGGGGTGGTATCCTATGGATGACCGGGTTATCAGGTGCAGGCAAGTCGACTCTCGCCTTCAGCCTCGAACACTACCTTTTCCAACGCGGCTACCAGGTTTCCGTGCTCGACGGTGATAACGTTCGCCATGGTCTATGTTCGGACCTCGGGTTTTCGCCGGAAGACCGCGTAGAGAACATACGCCGTGTCGGCCATGCTGCCGTCTTGTTTGCGCGTGCCGGCTTTCTCGTAATAACTGCCTTCATTAGCCCATACCGGGCCGATCGAGATCGTGTGAGGATGCTCGCACCAGGTCTCTTTCACGAAATCTTCATCGAAGCCGACCTGGAGACGTGCGAGCAGCGCGATCCAAAGGGCCTTTACGCGAAGGCGCGGCGCGGGGAAATCGATGAATTCACGGGAATTTCAGCGCCATACGAACCACCGAAGCTCGCAGAATTGCAAGTCGATACCAAGGCACACTCTATCGAAGAGTGTCTTGCAAAGCTCACCGACTACGTATCAAGGACGTTCGTCGTCACTAAATGAGGGTGCGTGATGATTAGGAGAATAACCCCGGTCGTTCTCTCTGGTGGCGCTGGTACCCGTCTATGGCCTCTTTCGCGGGCGCTGAGACCCAAGCAGCTACTGCCATTAATCTCTGAGAAGAGCCTGTTCCAGGAAACCATCGGAAGAACTCTGGGAAGCACGTTTGCTCCACCGCTGGTCATCTGCAACGAAGACCATCGATTCATGATTGCAGAGCAGTTACGTGAACTTGACGTCAGACCAGAAACGATCATCCTAGAGCCGACGGGACGGAACACCGCGCCGGCGGTTGCGGTTGCTGCTCTATTCCTGCAGCGGATGCAACCAAACGGAGTTATGTTGGTGATGCCGTCAGATCACGTAGTTGGCGATGCCGCGGCGTTTATTCGGGTAGCCGAGATCGCAGCCGACGCTGCTGAAGCCGGGGCACTCGTGTCGTTCGGTATCGTGCCGACACGGCCGGAGACGGGCTATGGCTACCTTTGCCGGGGAGAGCCCTTTGCAGGAGTCGAAGGCTGCTTCCACATGGGCACCTTCGTCGAGAAGCCCGATATCGAGACAGCCGGCCGGTATCTTGCCGACCATCGCTACTATTGGAACAGCGGTATGTTCGTTCTCCCGATCGCGGGCATTCTCGCGGAGATGGAGCGCCTCTGTCCCGATCTCTTGGACGCCTGCCGTGACGCGCTTGCGGAGGCCACAAGTGATCTGGATTTCTGCCGTTTAGCGCGCGATCCGTTCAATACGGCGCCAAGCATCTCTATCGATTACGCAGTGATGGAGAGAACCGACCGTGGTGCCCTGGTGCCGGCTGACATGCAGTGGAGCGATGTCGGTTCATGGTCCGCTTTGTGGGAGATCGGCGGCCGCGATGCCGACGGCAATGTTATTCTTGGCGACGTAGTTACAATGGATGCGCGTAATTGTTACATCCGCTCTGAACACAGGCTGGTCGCAGCGGTGGCAGTAGAAGATTTGGTGGTCGTAGATACTGATGACGTCATTCTGGTCGCCCGCATGGATCGCGATCAAGACGTGAAGAAGGTAGTGGAGGTAATCGCGAGGGCAGGCCGCAACGAGCACCAACTGCCGCGCCAAGTCTTCAGACCATGGGGCTGGTACCGGAGTTTGCACGAGGGCAACCGTTTTCAGGTCAAGGAGATCGTCGTCAATCCGGGAGAGAGGTTGAGCGCGCAGATGCACCATCACCGAGCCGAGCATTGGATCGTCGTCACTGGTACTGCGAAAGTCAGCAAGGGCAACGAAACGTTTTACATCACCGAAGACCAGTCGACCTACATTCCACATGCAACACGGCATTCGCTCGAGAACCCTGGTAAGATCCCCTTGAAGATGATTGAGGTGCAGTCGGGCGCCTATCTTGGCGAGGATGACATTATCCGGTTTGACGACCTGTATGGGCGTGTACCGACTGAAAAGCCCACTTTGGAATTGGCGAAGACTGCAGAGCCAAGCTAACTCGGATTATGCACGGGAGCCCGTAATACCTTGCCCACGGTATACACTTGCGGCTATCGCCTCACAGGTGTCGCCTCGGGTTGGGTTATCAGGCGGCGGGTTTGAGGTTGGGTGTGGGTGCCTCTTTATTCCGTTTGTGGATGTCGTCGCGGAAGGCCTTCAGCGGCGTTCTACCCTCCATGCTGCGGCCCTGGTGCGGTAGGCTGGTAAGTAGTCGACGAGGTCGTCGTCAACCGAGGCCGTAACTGCACACGAGGAAATCACCGCGGTTTTTCCCAAGCTCGAGGTGCAACCCTGCTTCGTCCCGGCTGAAGTTTCCGGGCGGCAGAAACGCAGCGCGGCAGTATCCGCACGACACTTTGCCAAAGCCGCGCCACCGCGCGCCAAAACTCCCCGGATGGTTGTTCTTGTGGATGAATGAGCGTGTTTCTCGTGCAGCATATGCTCTATTTGGGTCTTCTTTAAGGCCTTCCGTCCGGCTCAATGATTGTGCTATCTTGAAACTGTAAGTAAGGAAGTGCAAGTTTCGCGTTGCTTTGCTGTCGGTCGAGCAAGAACGCCGGTTATGCGTCGCCGGAGGGGGATATGGTGAGCCTCAGAGTCTGTCTCCTCGTCACACTGGGATTGCTGGCGGTGTTAGCGCCAAGCCCCAACGGCGAGAGCCCAGGCGTCTTGGCTGACGTCGCGACGGCCGACGAGGCAAGCCCATCATTGCTTAGCGCGCAGCCGGCCTCCATCGCTCCTGCAAAGCCCCAGTCCCGCATGGCCGGCGGCGAGACCGGGTTGTATGCTGCAATGGCCGGCCCGCCCGCCAGCCCTTGGGCGGTCGCAGCCTTTGGTGCGCTGGACGGCGTGCAACGCGAATTCCTTTCAGTCTTCATTCTTGTCGCCACCGTGTTGGCAGCGATGGTGATCACGGGCCGCATCCGCAGAGGGGATCCTCCCATTGATGGCGACTGCTGTTCCGGTGCCGATGTCACCTCCGTGCCTCGCAACACTCCGACGGCCACCCGCGGTAACGAGAACTGACACTCACCGGAAGCTTCTTGCGATGGCTCACCGTAATGGGGCTGGTGTCACGCGGAAGCCGGCTATGTGCATGCGTTTTGGCAGCGGCACCCCGCTGAGACGGATGGCCTGGGCGGGGGAGAACGGGCCGCTATTGGGGATTGCATAAGTGAGAGGTGATTATTACCGTCAGGGTTGCGGGTACTTTTCGACCAGCTGGAGCAGCATGGTCACGCTGCGGTGCCTATTTTCGGCCGGTGCACGCTTACCGGCCAAGCGCCCGCATTAACGCTCAGAAGGTGACAGACGACCATGGATCAACGGCTTACGACCGCCACTCAATCGGAACCCGCGGAGCCGCGGCGCCGGCCGCTGGCTGCGCTAGACAGTGAGCTGCGCGAGACAATCCGCAGCTTTTGGCGGCACAAGTGGGCGATCTTGGGCGTCGTGGTTCTACTGACTGGCATCGCGGTCCTATACGTCCAGACCGCGACGCCGCGCTACACGGCAGAGCTTCAGGTCGTATTCGAGAACAAGACCGGGCCGCTGTTCGATTTCCAGGCCGCGGTCGCCGGCGCCCCGCAGGACGAGGCCTCGATCCTGACCGAAATCGAGGTCATCCGCTCGCGCAAGCTCGCTGACCGGGTAATCAAGGCGCTACAGCTCGACCAGGATCCAGAATTCAACGGCAAGCTGCGGCCGCCCAGCACTTTGGCAACGTTTTTCAAGGACACGCTCGGACTGGACCTTCTTCTTGCGAAGGCGCCGGATGAAACCGACCCGACTCAGCTGACGGTTGAGGAACTCCGCGACAAGGAGAACAACAAAATCATCGACGCCGTCCTCGAGGACGTACAGGCGAAGCAGATCCCCCGCTCCCGCGCCGTCGTCATCAATTTCACCTCCGAGAGCCCGCGGACGGCTGCCCGGGTCTTAAACACGCTTTCCGAGCTCTATCTGGTGGCGCGGCTGGAGGACAAGTTCGACAACGCGCAGCGGGCGAGCTCCTGGCTCGCCGGACGGATCCAGGTCTTGCGGGAGAAGGTCGAAGCGTCGGAACGGGAAATCGAAGCCTATCGCAAGCGGCACGGCCTGTTCGAGGGCCGCGCCACTTCGCTGGTCACCGAGCATGTCTCTGATCTCAGCAGCAAGCTCACCGATGCCACCATCGAGCGGCGCGCGGCGGAGGCACGCCTTGCCCAGGTGCGCAACTTGAGATCCGCCGACAGCGTCGACACAGCGGTCCAGGTGCTCGACTCGAAGCTGATCGAGAGGTTCCGGGAGCAGGAACTGGAACTCGAGCGCAAGGAGGCGGAACTCGGGCAGAGCCTCGGCGCCCGGCATCCGGCGATGATCCAGCTACAGGCGGAGCGGCAACGCTTCCGCGAAAAGCTGCAGGCCGAGATCGGCAAGATCGTGCAGCGCGCCGAGAACGAAGTGGTGGTCGCCCGCGGCCGTGAAGCGGCCCTGCAGCGCGACCTCTCCTCGGTCAAAGGCGACATGGTGCAGTCGAACCAGGCCTCGATTGGCCTCCGCGCGCTCGAACGCGAGGCCGACGCCAACAAGCTGTTGCTGGAGCAGTTCCTCGCTTCCTTCATGCAGGCGAGTGCGCAGGAGGACATGCGTGCCCAGCTCCCCGACGCGCGCGTGGTCTCGCCGGCGGCGATGCCAGACAAGCCGTCGTATCCACGAAAGGTGTTCGTGGTCATGATCGCTTTCCTCGGCTCGATCCTGGTCGGTGGCCTCCTCGCGTTGACTTTGGAGAGTCTGGATGCCGGGTTCCGCAGTGCCGAGCAGATCGAGTCGGTGACCGAGCTACCCGTGATGGCGCATGTGCCCTTGCTTACGGCAGCCAAGGGCGGCGGAGACCGTCCAGAGACCTTCATCCTCAAACGGCCTGACTCGGCCTACGCGGAGGCGATCCGCTCGCTAAGAACGCGGCTGTTGCTGGCGTTCGGGGACCGGCCACCGCAGGTCCTGGTGCTGACCTCGGCCGAACCGGACGAGGGGAAGTCAACGCTTGGGCTCTCCCTCGTTCGCGCCCAGGCCCAGGCCGATCGGCGGACGCTGTTGATCGACGCCGACTTCCGCCGCTCGCGGCTCACCACCCGCATCCCCGGAATATCCGCCCAGCCGGGGTTGTATGAGGTGCTGAGCGGCCAGGCGACGGCTGCGGATGCCATCCAGTCAGATCCGGCCTCCCTCGCCGACCTAATGGTTTCCGGCAGTTCCTCCGCTGACCGCAAGGTTCTTGGCGACGCTGCTAGGCTCGAGGGGCTGTTAGCCACGCTGCGCAGCCGTTACGACCTAATCGTGATTGACGCACCGCCCGCCTTGGCGCTCGCTGAGGGTCAAGTGATCCCGATGGTGGCCGACGCGACGCTCCTGGTCGTGCGCTGGGGCAAGACGCGCAAGCGCGTCGTCCGCTACACCATGGATCAACTGACCCGCTTCGGCATGCCGCTGCATGGTGTGGTGCTGAACATGGTCGACGTCCGCAAGCAAGCCTACTACGGCTACGGTGACGCCGGCTACTACTACGGCAAGCGGGCGAAGTACTATACGAGCTGACCGGCCAGCCGCAGGCCGTGAGGGGGGTAGAGCCACTTCCCCGCGCCAGCCCTTCATGGGCCAGCGCGGAAGAGTGAGGACCACGAGGACCGATTCTTCTCGCCATCAAGCGCAACGCCTCCAGCGGTGCGGATCGCGCGCAACGTCCGTCGAAGTCTAACTCTAACTCCGCGTCGCCATCATCAAAGCCTGACGCTGCCACACCTCCGAAACGCCAGGCGCACTCAGGCACCGCCTCGCGTCCGGTTTGTCGATGAGATAGTCTCGGCCCCTTCGGCTCCACCAGCTGACCTGTGCCGCTTCTTTCATCCGCTGATAAGCAGAGTCTCGTGTGCATTTGAGCCCATTGGGCTCGGTGGAGCAACGGGACGAGGCGCGAAGGCCCCCATAGACCGCAGGGCTCCGTCCCGCTGCGTGCCGGGACCGCTGAGCTTGGCGTAGAGAGCGGGCGGAAGATCGCCGGTTCCGCTGTGAGGCCGGAGGGTGTTGTAATCGTCTTTCCAGCGCGCAAGCGCCTGGCGGGCATGATCGAGCGAGGAGAAGATCGTCTCGTTGAGCAACTCGTCCCGGAGCCAGCCGTTGGAGCTCTCGATGAAGGCGTTCTGCGTCGGCTTGCCGGGCGCGATGTAATGCCATTCGAGCTTTGTCTGCTGCGTCCAGCGCAGGATCGCCGTGCTGGTGAACCCCGTGCCATTGTCGCTGACGACAGACAGAGGCTTGCCACGCCGGTCGATGATGGCATCGAGTTCACGGCTGCCCCGCGTCCCCGATAGAGAGGTATCGGCCACCAGACCTAAGCACTCGCGCGTGAAGTCGTCGACGACGGCCAGGATGCGGAATCCTCGGCAATCGCTGAGTTGGATCGGACAGGAAGTCGAGCGACCAACGCTGGTTTTGTCCTTGCGGGAGCAAGAGGGGTGCCCGTGTTCCCAGGGCTCGCTTGCGGCCGCCGCGTCGGCGCACCATGAGCCGCTCCTCGCGATAGTGGCGGCGGAGCTTCTTGTGGTTCAGGTCGAAGCCGTCCCGCCGCGTCAGGATCAGCAGCCGGCGTTAGCCGAAGCGACGGCGCTGCGCGGCCAGCTCACGCAGCCGGGTCTGCAAGACGGCATCATCAGGCCCAACGCTGCGATAGCGCATGCTCGTTCGAAGGAGTATCGGGGACTTCGTGTTTGGGCCATGACGATGGAAACGGAGGAGGTATCGCATGGCACGACGCAAACAGCCTGTTATCCCGGACGCGCTGCTCGATCAGTTGCTGGCGGGGACGGATGCGAAGACGGCGTTCGACAAAGATGGCCTGCTTGACGAGCTGAAGAAGGCTTTGGCCGAGCGGGCCTTGAACGCAGAGATGGATCATCATCTGGAGACCGGCGAGGAGGACGGCAACCGGCGCAACGGCTACGGCAAGAAGACGGTGCTGACCGGGACGGGGAAGGTCGCGCTCGAAGTGCCGCGGGACCGGCTCGCGACCTTCGATCCGCAGTTGATCGCCAAGTATCAGCGGCGGTTTCCTGGCTTCGATGAGAAGATCGTTTCGATGTACGCGCGAGGCATGAGCACACGGGAGATCCAGGGGCATCTGCGCGAGATCTATGGCCTTGACGTCTCCCCCGATCTGATCAGCGCCGTCACCGACGCGGTGCTGGAGGAGGTGACGGAGTGGCAGAACCGTCCCCTGGAAGCCCTCTACCCTTTGATTTTCTTCGATGCGATCCGAATCAAGGTGCGAGACGAAGGAACGGTCCGCAACAAGGCGGTCTACGTTGCCCTTGGCGTGCGGCCGGACGGGACGAAGGAAGTCCTGGGGCTTTGGATCGAGCAGAGCGAGGGCGCCAAGTTCTGGCTGCGGGTCATGAACGAACTGAAGAGCCGTGGCGTCGAGGACGTGCTGATCGCCGTCGTCGATGGCCTGAAAGGCTTTCCCGAGGCGATCACCGCGGTCTTTCCGCAAGCCCAGGTGCAGACCTGCGTCGTCCATCTGATCCGCCATTCGCTGGCCTTCGTCTCGTACAAGGACCGCAAATCGGTGGCGGCGGCGTTGAAGAACATCTACAAGGCGAAGGACGCGGATGCCGCCAAGGCCGCCCTTGAAGACTTTGCTGAAAGCCCTTGGGGCAGGAAATATCCAGCCATTGCTCAGTCCTGGCGGCGAAACTGGCCGGAGGTCATTCCCTTCTTTGCGTTTCCTGATGACGTCAGGCGGATTATTTACACCACGAACGCCATTGAAAGTCTGAATGCCAAGCTACGCCGGGCGGTCCGCTCTCGGGGACACTTTCCCACCGACGAGGCGGCGTTGAAGCTCCTGTTCCTGGTCTTGAACCTGGCGGCAAAGGAGTGGAAAATGCCGCCCAGGGAATGGGCAATGGCCAAGGCGCAGCTCGCTATCTTGTTCGAAGACCGCTTTACCCACGCGCTATGAAACCGGCCCGCGCACGAAATTCCTGACGGTCTCGTCGAAGGCGCCACCCCGAACCACGTCGCCGCTAGCTTACCTCGTAAGTTCCGCACAGGTAAGCCACGGCCTGCCGCCGGGCAGCGGGCGTCACCGTTTTTTTGAATTGAGCTCCTTCAGCATGACGTTGTCGAGCATCGCCTCGGCAAGAAGCTTCTTCAGTTTCGTGTTCTTATCCTCGAGCGTCTTCAGCAGCCGGGCCTCGGACACGTCGAGACCACCATACTTACCCTTCCACTTGTAGAAGGTCGCTCCCGAGATGCCGTGCTTGCGGCAGACATCCGCCGTCTTCGCCCCAGCCTCCTGCTCACGCGGGATCCCAATGATCTGCGCGTCCGTGAACTGTGACCGCTTCGTCGTCCATCCCCTTCAAGGTGACGGACGCTACTCATTCGTGGAGGAACTTCAGGCGCACAGGTCAAACGCCTCAGCGGAGAGATCAAGCGCCACACCGTGGTGGTTGGACTGCGTCGACCTACGCCGTCTTCGCCGGCAGTCCTGCTTGCTCCCCAATGAGGCTGCCAATGCCCATCTCATCGCCCCCCTACTGCTCGAGCTAGAAGTTGAGTCGACCGTTCAAGGGGCCCAATACTTGGCTCTGTAGACTATCGCGCCCTTACACGATGATCCCGCCCTAATACTGCAAATCGCCGCCGCATGAACAATAGGCGGCCCAACCCGCTAGCGAGATCGAAACCACGATCTCCAATACCCCTGTCCACCTCGTAACTCTTGGTAGCGGAGGAGGGACTCGAACCCCCGACACGCGGATTATGATTCCGCTGCTCTAACCAGCTGAGCTACTCCGCCCCATTGGGGCACAGCACCGCATGCGCCAAGAGACGCGTGGCGCCGCCCGGGACCACGCGCGTCATTAGGTCGCTTGCGGCACGCTGTCAAGCCCGCGGCCTGCCTTGACATTGGACCGCCCAGCCCCGATGCTGCACCGCCACAATCACAACTTCAAGGGTCGCCGCCCGCAAGCCCGCGGGCGGAGCGAACGGGCAGAAGGGCGGGAAAGATGATCGACAAGAAGCACATCGGCCGAACGACGGCGCCGCAGACGTTCGACGTCGAGAAGGGCCGGCTCAAGTTTTTCGCCAAGGCGATCGGCGAGAAAAATCCGATCTACAGCGACGAAGCCGCCGCCCAGGCGGCCGGCTACAAGACCATCCCGGCGCCGCCGACCTTCGGCTTCTGCCTCGAGATGGAGAGTAATTCGCTCTGGGACAACATCGCCGCCATGGGCGTGCCGGTCGGCAAGATCCTGCACGGCTCGCAGAGCTTCAAGTATCACGCCCCCATCTACGCCGGCGACAAGATCACCTTCGTGACCAAGGTCTCCGACATCGTCGATAAGAAGGGCGGAAAGATGGAATTCATTACGGAGGACTCCACCGGTACCAACCAGGACGGCGTGCTGGTCTGCGAGCTGCAGCGCGTCATCGTTGTGCTGAACTAAGGCGAGGAGGAACACCGATGAGCACGCCCAAGTTCGACTCCGTCGCCGTCGGCGACCAGCCGATCCGTCTCGAGGCCGACCCGATTTCGCGCACCACACTGGCTCTCTATGCTGGTGCCTCGGGCGATCACAACCCAATGCATATTGACATCGACTACGCCAAGGCCGCGGGCCAGAGCGATGTTTTCGCTCATGGCATGCTGTCGATGGCCTTTCTCGGCCGTGCCGTCACGGACTGGGTGCCGCAAACTGCGATCCGCAGTTTCTTCACCCGCTTCACAGCGATCACCCGCGTCGGCGAAAAGATCATTGTCACTGGCAAGGTGGCGGAGAAGATGCAGTCGGGCGCCGAGAACTGCGTCAAGATCGAGCTCAGCGCAACGAACGAGAAGGGCGAAGCTAAGGCCAACGGCGAGGCAATCGTCGCGCTGGCGTAAAGCACGCGCCGTCTCTCTCCCCGTCCCGCCCCCTTCGGCTCTTCGACGTCCGAAGGGGGCCAGCGGTTGTTCGCGGGCACCCAGTTAACGGACGCCGCCCTGAAGGATGCTGAGTTGGCGGGCGCCCCGGCTGTTGCGCGCTGTCGTTGTTGTTGTCCTTGTACTTGCTGGTGGCGCACACTTTTGCCCCAGGCGCCTTCGCCCGGCGTACCTTCGCCAGCCATGCATCAACCTTCACGCTGCAATGCAACATCCGAAACTTGCAACGCTCTCGTTTTTGCTTTAGATTCATTAACGTGTTGGCTTTGTGCCGGTTGCGAATAGTTCGCACTGCCGTGGCCCGCTGGGGCGGCGGGGGAACGGAGTAGCTGTGCCCACAGCCGCGAGATTTCGCCTTCTGCGATGATAGAAGGGCGGCATTAAGAGCGTTTCGGTTGAGGTTGAATACGGGTCGTAAGGCTTTGGCCACAGCGCTCCCGGTGCCGCTCGCGTTGACCAGGTTAAGCCTCCGCGCTGCGGCGAGAGGCCTGCAGCATCCGGGCTGAGGAAGGGAGAGGTAAAGTGTTGAATTTGGCAAAAGAAGCGCCAGAGGTCGCCAGCGGCTTCGGGCGGTACATGCTGGCGCTGATGCGTGCGACCAATCGGGAGATCACGGAGTTTTCCGACAGCTGTCTGATCGCGGCGCAGGTGTCGATGCAGGGTGCGCGGGACAATCCGCTCGATCTGATGCAGGCGCTTGAAGTCCTGCAGCATAACCAGGCGCTGATGACGAAAGGCATGCTGAGCGCCCAGGAAAAGATGATGGATTACGTCTTCGACCAAGTCGAAGAGGGCATGCAAGCGACCTTCAACACCCTTTTCAACGTCGAAGGTGAAAAGATCTCCGGCTACATCAATCGCGAAGCCGAGGTGATGGAGTCGGTCGCCAATTTCAACGAGCAGATCAACAAAATCAAAGACGAATTCGGCTTCCATTTTAACACGGGCAACTACAAGCTTGTGCACGAGACGGATACATTCAAGATGTATCAGGTCTTGCCGCTCAAGGCCGGCGTCAAGGTCCGTGATGACGTCAAACCAATGCTGCTTGTCCCGCCGTACATGCTGGGCGTGCATATCCTCTCGTTCCTGCCGTATGAGAACAAGAGTTACGCACACTCCTTCGCCAATGAGGGTGTTCCGACCTATGTCCGCGTCGTGAAGGACATCATGACGGACGAGAAGGTTCAGCAGACGACGCCCGACTCCGACTGCCTGCAGACGGTCGAGCTGTGCAAGAAGCTGATGGAGATCCACGGCAAGAAGGCGGTCCTCAACGGCACCTGCCAGGGCGGCTACATCTGCCTGATGAACCTCCTGTCGGGCAAGTTCGACGGCATCGTCGATACGCTCATCACCAACGTCGCGCCGATCGACGGCACCTACAGCGATGCCATCAGCGGCATGCCCCAGATGCACCATGACTTCATCACCACCACGCTGCCGAGCGGCAACAAGGTGGCGAATGGTTATCTGTTGAGCCTCGGCATGCGCTTCGTCGCCATCGATCGCGAGACGCCGCTGGTCAAAGTGCTCGATCAAGCGTCCCTGCACCGGGCGACCGACGGCAATCCAGGTAAGACACCGGCCGCCCTCTTCCGGTGGCTGTTGAAAGAGCGCGTCCATCTGCCACTCGAAATCGCCAAGATGAGCTCGTGCACCTTCCAGCAGCCGATCGGCGCCGACGGCACGCTGCCGGTGCAACTGTTCGGCCAGCCGCTCAACGTGCAGAAGCTCGCCGATCTCAAGATCAAGTGGTACCAGAACTACGCCATCAAGGACGACCTGGTGACACCGCCCTGCGCAGTCGCAGCCAACAAATTCCTCGAGAAGTCCGACGTCGTCGAGTCGGTGGCTTTCCACGGCGGCCACGTCGCCATCCTCACCAGTCCGTACGCGAAGAAGGCGCCCGTGAACGGCACCTTCACCGACGCAACCGGCAATAAGGTGCGCGGACCCGTCAAATTCATGCTCGACATGGCGTCCTGACGGCGCTTGCCGTTGCGTCCTGACGGCGCTTGCCGGCTATCAACGGAGAGGGCACCTCGGGTGCCCTCTTTTTTTGGTAGGTTTGAGCGAGAGAGTCGTTATAAATCGCGTCTCCCGCGCGCTTTCTGAATGCCTGAAAATCATGACCCGACCGGGAGGCGGCGAGGCATCTGACGCGGATTGAGGCACCAGTCGCGGCATGTGCGCGATAGGTGTGATCGGGCCCAATGGCCAATTGGAGGAAGACGAGAATGGACTGGAGCGAGCAGACCAACAATCTGATGAAAGCGTGGACCGATGCCCAGACCAACCTGTGGTCAGGCTGGCTGGGCTGGGCCCAGAACGCGGCGGGGATGGCTCCTTCCCGGCCGATGTTCGACCCGTCCCAGTGGTTCAAGATGGGTGTGGATACATGGTCCAGCGGCGGCCCGACGGCGCAGCGTTTGGCGGGCAATATTTTCGGGACTCCGGATGTCATGTCCCGCTCGATCAGCCTGTTGATGAAGGCATGGCAGAGCGTTGCCCCGAAGATCGAACAGGGCCAACCGTGGCGGCCCGACCTGCAGTCGCTGTTGTCGACATGGCAGCAGGAGATGGCGGCTCTGCCCGGCCGTCAGGCGGCGACGGCGAGCGAATTCGCCGAGCTGACAAAAACGCTGTTCGGTAATTGGTCGCCGATGACCGCGCCGTGGCTGTCGATGGTCAGCCAGGCGATGACGAGCGGTCACCCGGGCGCGGCGTTCATGTCGGGAACGGCTGGACTGAACCGCATGATGGGCTTTGAGGAAGGTGCCCTGCCGATGCTCACCGGCATCAGCGAAATGCCGCGGGCGACCGTTGTCCGGGAGAAGATGGGCAAGGTGCTGGGTGCCGTCGACGCGATGAACGACCTGCGCGGGGCGCAGAGCGGCTTTCATGCGGCGATCGCGGAAGCCATGGGCAAGGCGATCGAACGGACCATCGAGCACATCGCCAAGCTGGCCGAGAAAGGTGAGAAGATCACCTCCGTGCGCGATCTGATGCGGACCTGGTTTAGCGTCGCTGACAGCACTTTGAACGAAGTTTTTACGACCGAGGATTTCCTCGCCAAGCAGGACAAGATGATTCAGGCGCTGATGACCTTCAAGGTCAAGCAGCGGGAAGCTCTTGAACTGATCTATGAGCAGATGGAAATCCCGACCCGCGGCGCCCTGGATGAGGCCTACCGCGATATTCAGGATCTCAAGCGCGAGGTCCGCAAGCTCCGAAAGGCTCTCAAGGACGCCACCGAGGGAACGGCAGCGGCCAAAGCACCTGCACGCAAAGCGGGCGGAAAAAAGGCAGAGGCACAGGATTCGGGCGCGGAACAGGCCGGCGCTTGAGGTTTTCACGCCGCAACCGCTGAGGCGGTGAGGCGAGCAAAGGGAGACAGACGAGGATGCTAAAGTTTCCAATCGACATCCGACAGGAAGATGTCGCACGCGAGCTTGCGGAGATTGAGCGCAAGATCACGAGTGGTATGAAGCAGCTGACCTCGATGAAAGACGAAGATGTCGATATCGGCAGCACAGATAAAGACGTCATCTACGAACGGGAAATGTGGAAGCTCTACCACTACAAACCGCTCGTCGATAAGAAGGACCTTCACCCGGTCCCGATGCTGATCGTGCCGCCGCTGATCAATGGCTATGAAGTCGCCGACCTGCAGCCGGACCGTTCGCTCGTCCGCAACTTCCTCCGGGAAGGGATCGACGTCTACCTGATCAATTGGGGCTACCCCAAGCGTTGCGACATGTACTTGGACTGGAGCGACTACGTCTGCGATTTCGTCGACGACGCAGTCGACCAGGTCCGTGCCCGCCACACCCTCGACAAGGTCAACCTGTTCGGGATCTGCCAGGGCGGCACGATGGCGACGTGCTATTCAGCGCTCAATAACGACAAGGTGCGGAACCTCGTTCTCACCGTCACGCCGATCGACTTCCAGCGCAACCTCGTACCTGGCAAACACCACGTCGGTCTGCTGTTCCAGATGGGCAAGACGGCAAACGTCGATCTCATGCGCGACGCGTTCGGTCTCATTCCGGCGGATGTGCTGAACGTCTCGTTCCTGATGGCGGCGCCGTTCACGCTCATGTTCGGCAAGTATGCGGACACCGTTGACATCCTGGAGAATAGGGAAGCGACGCTGAACTTCCTCAGGATGGAGAAATGGCTGTTCGGCGGCCCCGGCGTCAGCGGTGCCGCGTACCAGACGCTGGTGAAGAACCTTCTCCAGGGCAACGAGCTGGTGCAGGGCGAGTTCGCACTCGACGGCGAGAAGGTGAACTTGAAGAACCTCACCATGCCGATTTTGAACATCTACGCCGAGCGGGATCACTTGGTGCCGCCCGCTTGCACCACCGCGCTTGGCGAGCATGTCGGCAACAAGGACGCTTACGAAGAGCTCTGCATCAAGACCGGCCACATCGGCATCTACACCGGTGGCGCCTCGCAGAAGATCCTTGCCCCGCATGCATCCAAGTGGCTGAAGGCGCACTGAAGCCAAGCGGTCGCAACGAAAGCTAGACACGAAAAAGAGGGGCGCCTTCCGGTGCCCCTCTTCTTTTTGTACGCTATCCTGCCGGCCCCGTCAGGCTGCTGCCTGGCCGCGGACAGCAGAGTGAGCGCTCAACTCAGCCCTGCATGCGCAGCGCGCCATCGATACGGATGACCTCGCCGTTCAGATACGAATTGCCGACGATCGACATGATGAGTTTCGCGTACTCGGCGGGATCGCCCAGCCGCGATGGGAACGGTACGGCAGCGCCCAGCGACCGCTGCGTCTCTTCCGGCAGCCCTGCCATCATCGGTGTCTTGAAGATGCCAGGTGCAATGCAGAGCACCCGCACACCAGACGGCGCGAACTCGCGTGCCGCCGGCAGCGTCAATCCGACCACGCCCGCCTTCGACGACGCATAAGCGGCCTGGCCGACCTGGCCTTCAAACGCCGCGATCGAGGCGGTGTTAACGAACACGCCGCGCTCGCCGGTATCGAGCGGATCGAGCGCCAGCATGTCAGCAGCAGCAAGGCGCATGACGTTGAAAATGCCGACCAGGTTCACATTGACGACCTTGCTGTACATTTCCAGCGTGTGAGGCCCCTTGCGTCCGACGATTTTCGCCGGCGGGGCAATGCCGGCGCACTGCACGACTACGCGGGCAGCACCGTGCGCTGCCTTCGCCTTGCCGATCGCCGCTTCCGTCGACTCGCCGTTGGCAACATCGCAGACGCACGCAACCCCGCCTATATCCTTGGCAACCCGGCTTGCGGCTTCTTCCGCCATGTCGAATACGGCGACCTTCGCCCCCGCCGCTGCCAGCGCGCGGGCGGTCGCTTCACCGAGACCGGAACCGCCGCCGGTGACGATGGCTGCTTGACCTTTTACGTCCATTTTTTTCCCCTTTCAGAGCCTGAGCGGTGACGGACCGGCACGCTCGCTTCTGCTACCCGCAGGATCCTGCCCAGCCGCTCGTAGTGTTTCGTTGATGGTTCTTGCTTCTTCATAGCCTGCGCCACCAACGGCCGGCGGTCTGTCGGGCGACGACCGCCGGCCGGGTGCCGATGCTGAGCGAAGAGGCCGACCGGCTGCTCTAAGGCGCCGGCCGGTAACTCTCACTGCCTCAGCAGAGTTCGATCGCCATCGCGGTCGCTTCGCCGCCGCCGATGCAGAGGCCGGCAACGCCCTTCTTCAGGCCATGCTTCTCCAGGGCGTGCATCAGAGTGACGATGATCCGCGCGCCGGAAGCGCCGATCGGATGGCCGAGGGCGCACGCACCGCCATTGACGTTGACGATGTCATGGCCGATCTCGAGGTCACGCATCGCCGCCATGGTGACGACGGCAAACGCCTCGTTGATCTCCCACAGATCAACGTCCTTGACGGTCCAGCCGGCTTTCGCCAGCACCTTGCGGCAGGCGCCAATCGGTGCAGTGGTGAACAGGTTCGGCTCCTGGGAATGGGTCGCGTGACCATGGATGACGGCAAGCGGCGCGATGCCCCGCTTCTCGGCCGCGGACCGGCGCATCAGCACCAAGGCTGCGGCTCCGTCGGAGATCGAGCTGGAGGTTGCGGCGGTCACCGTGCCGTTCTTGCGGAATGCAGGGCGCAGAGTCGGGATCTTCTCGACGTTCACCTGAAACGGAGCCTGATCCGTCTCGACGAGCCGGTCGCCCTTGCGCTCCTTGATCAAGACCGGAGCGATCTCCTTCTTGAAGAGGCCTTCCTTCGAAGACCGCTGCGCCCGCGTGACAGACTCGGCCGCAAACTTGTCCTGGGACTCGCGCGTGAATTGGTACATCTCCGCGCAGTCCTCGGCGAAGGTGCCCATGGCCCGGCCTTCCTCGTAGGCATCCTCGAGGCCGTCGTAGAACATGTGATCCTTCAGCTGATCGCCATGGCCGATGCGGTATCCGGTGCGCGCCTTGAGCACCAGGTACGGCGGGTTGGACATGCTCTCCATGCCGCCGGCAACGACGACATCATGGGAACCCACCAGGATGTTGTCGTGACCAAACATCGCCGCCTTCATCGCCGAGCCGCACATCTTGGTCAGCGTCGTCGCGCCGACATGCCAAGGCACGCCACCGAAATGAGCCGCCTGGCGGGCGGGCGCCTGTTTCAGGCCGGCCATCAGACAGCAGCCCATGATCACTTCGCCGACATCATCGGGCGAAACCTTCGAGCGCTCGAGCGCCGCCTTGATTGCCGCGCCGCCCAAGTGGGTCGCTGCCATATCCTTGAAATCGCCAAGCATTCCGCCCATCGGTGTCCGGGCGGCGCCGACAATCACAACGGGGTCCGACTGCTGCGCCATCATTCTCTCCTCTGTACCCTCTGTTAAATTTGTTGCGGCTGGGCGGCAGGCTTCGGTCGAAGCCCGACCGTGAAGTCCGATAACGACTGCCGAACCCCGCCCTTTCCGCGCACCGACTCTGCCCTTGCGTCCGAAGCGTGCCACGTGCGCGTTATCGGCCGCCAAACGACGCGGTATGTTAACACCTGCGCCGTTTCCTGCAAGCTGTCAAAGGCGAACCGATCGCAACTCTTTAGCCGGGGCCGAACGCAGGCGGAACCGCGCAGGCGGGCTATGCCTTTGTGAGCAGCGCCGCAATGTCGCGCTGGCCGAGCTCGAAATAGCGCTTTTGTGCCGTCGCGTCCTTGAACGAGATCGTCATGCTTTCGAGGTTCGCCGGTCGCAAGACATGGATTGGCTTCCGATAGTATGTTCGCCTTTCGATCTCGACCGAGTCCTTCCCCATCGCTGCCAGCATTTGATTGATCAGGGCGGCCTGCGAGAAAATGCGGCGGTTCGGCAACGTGAGCTGGAGGTCGCTTACGAGCAGATACATGTCGATGCTGTTGAGTGGCAGCGCGAACGGGAAGGCTTTGTAAAGCTTGTCAATAGCTCCGTGATAATCATAATCGGTAAAGTCAGCGACGATGATTTCATCCACCTCAGGATCGGCAAACACCGTGCCCATCGGCGTATTATCGAGGTAGCCGCCCTCGATGTAGTATTCGCCTTCGATCGTCACCGCCTTGAAGTACGGTATTGTCGTGATCCCGGCAAGGAACGCATCCATGAACGAACTAATTGTCGAGTCATCGATCGTCGCCAGGATTTCGTTCACGGCAAAGATGTGAGGCTCACGCCGGGTGAGATTGGTGGCCAGGATATCCCAGCGCACGCCCTTAAGGTGCGTGGCAAGCAGATGGCGCCGTGCCTCCTCGTCAAGCAGGAGCGACTTGCGGCAGCTGTCCTTGCTGACCGTAAACAGATGCGAGCCGCTGGGGATCAGCGGCGGCCGCAATCCGAGGAAATTCGAGAAGACTTGAAAGATATCCTTGACGCTCAAGCGCATCGTCCGCGTCAATACAGGTGGCAGGTCCTCTTTCTGCCAATCCCAGATCAGATAATCGAGAACGATGTTGTTGCCTGAGCTGGTCGACGCGACATGGACGACGTCGATCCCCTGCTTCTTGAGCCAGACCAGCGCACCGCCGGTGTAGAAGCTGCGGTAGCCGCCGCCCGAGGCAACAAAACCATACTTCGTCATGCCTGCGCCCTCCTTATTGATCCGGCCTCTGCCGCCAGTGTGCGCCCCCCGGCCCGGGAGCGAAACCCGAAACAGGATCGGCGATGCGGAAACTCACGGCTTCGGAGGCAACGCCCTCTTCCCTCGCTGGCCGTTCTTTGTGAGAATGCGCCTCTTCAGAAAGAGAACCGCCAAGACGGCGCAAGGGAGAGCGTTGACCAGCCGACCAGCGCGCGAGCCGACCACCTCCCCTCCGTGGGGAGTTGAACGAGGGCCGTGAGCGCATACCGTGTGCAAGGAGCGGTGGACCACGGGACAGCCTGGTCGAGCGAAGGCCTGACCGGACGGAGGCCCGTGCGCCACCTGAAGTCAGCGAGATCGCGGCTCCGATCCCCTGCGTCATGGCGCCACTTCAAGACAATGATGATCCGGATGGAAAAAGGGAGAAAACGTTGACACCGAGGGAAAAGTTCTTGGCAGCGAGAGACTTCCTCGTTGCCCACCGCAATGATTACGAGACGGCCTACAACGGCTTCCGCTGGCCCGACCTCGATCACTTCAACTGGGCGCTCGATCACTTTGATCCGATGGCCGCCAACAACAGCCGCGTCGCGTTGTGGGTCGTGAACGAGGACGGCGGCGAGGTGAAGGTCAGCTTCCAGGAGATGGCCGAGCGCTCGAACCGGGTGGCTAATTTCCTCCGTGCGCACGGCGTCAAGCGCGGCGACCGGATGCTGCTGATGCTCGGCAATGTCGTGCCGCTGTGGGAATTGACGCTGGCGGCGATCAAGCTTGGCGCCGTCATCATTCCGGCGACGACGCTCCTGGCGCGCATCGACCTGATCGACCGCTTCGAGCGCGGCAATGTCCGCCACGTCGTCGTCGGTGCCCAGGATGCTGCCAAGTTCGCCGATATCCCTGGCGACTACACGCGCATCTCGGTCGGCGGCGCGGTCGAGGGTTGGCTCGATTTTGCCGATACCGCGAACCACCCGTCCGCCTTCACGGCCGACGGCCCGACCAAGGCGACCGATCCCCTCTTGCTGTACTTTACGTCCGGCACCACCTCGAAACCGAAGCTGGTCGAGCACAGCCAACAGAGCTACCCGGTCGGTCACCTCGCGACCATGTACTGGATCGGTCTGCGCGAGGGCGACATCCACCTCAACATCAGTTCACCCGGCTGGGCCAAGCACGCCTGGAGCTGCGTCTTTGCGCCTTGGAACGCCGGCGCCACCGTCTTCATTTACAATTTCACCCGCTTCAATGCCAAGGCGATGCTGGAGACGCTGGCCCGCTGTGCCGTCACTACGCTGTGCGCACCACCGACCGTATGGCGGATGCTGATCCAGGAGGATCTGAGCATGTATCCGGTCAAGCTGCGCGAAGTAATCGGCGCCGGCGAGCCGCTCAATCCCGAGATCCTTGAACAGGTGCAGAAGGGGTGGCACCTCACCTTGAGGGACGGCTACGGCCAGACCGAGACAACGGCGCAGATCGGAAATTCGCCGGGCCAAGAGCTGAAGCCCGGTTCGATGGGCCGACCGATGCCGGGCTATACCATCGCCCTGCTCGATCCCGACGGCCATCCGGCGGAAGAGGGCGAGATCAGCATCAAGCTCGATCCGCGCCCGGTGGGCCTGATGGTTGGGTACAAGGACGACCCGGAAAAGACTCGCGAGGTCACGGCCGGCGGCTGGTACCGCACCGGCGACGTCGCCATGCGCGATGCCGACGGCTACATCACCTACGTCGGCCGCGCCGATGATGTGTTCAAGGCGTCCGACTACCGGATCAGTCCGTTCGAACTCGAAAGCGTGCTGATCGAGCACGAGGCAGTCGCCGAGGCTGCCGTCGTGCCGAGCCCGGATCCGGTGCGTTTGGCGGTGCCGAAGGCGGTCATTACGCTTGTGCAAGGCCATAAGCCAAGTCCCGAACTCGCGGAAGATATTCTGCGCTTCACCCGCGAGCGTTTAGCACCCTACAAACGGATCCGCCGCCTGGAGTTCGCCGAACTGCCGAAGACGATTTCCGGCAAGATCCGTCGCGTCGAGCTGCGCAAGACCGAGAATACCCGCCAAAAGGTGGGCGAACGCGGCCCGCTTGAGTTCTGGGAGGACGACTTCCCGGCGCTCAGGCACTGATCCTGGCCGGCACTGATCCTGAAAGGGCGGCGTCTTCCCTGAAGGCGCCGCCCTGCACTACCTGTAGGTTCGGCCGACTCTGGTTCCGTCGCCGCTTAAGTGCGGGCCTTGGGCAGGAACGGATCGGGCTCCAGATCGGCAAACGGGTCGTGCGCCGGCGTTGTGCTCGCTGGCAGGGCGTGTACGTGCACGTCGCCGGCCTGATGCTTATTGAGTACCTCGCAGGCGCGCGCTTCGTGGACGGCATCGCGCGTCCGCACCCACAAGAGGACTCCCCCCTTAGCCAATTGGCTCTCGAGGCTTGCCGCGCGCTCGCGCCCCAGCATCCGCGCGATCAGCGAACCGACGCCGGCACCACCAGCTCCGGCGGCAATGGCGCCAATGATGGCCGCGGCGAGCGTTCCACCGGAGGCGACAATGGTGCCGACTGCGGCGAGTGCGCCGACGTAGCCCAGGCCAGAGATGGTGAAGGTCTTTGCCTCGGTCAGCGAGTCAGGGTTGACGAAGGCCGCCCGCGGCACGGTCGGGTCGTCCTCCAGCTCACTGACCTTCTTGTAAATGTGGCCAAGCTTCTGCTCGACCGTCTTCTCGCCGGCGAGCAGGCTGATCTCCGAGCGGTCGAAGCCATGCGCCAGCAGATCATCAACGGCCGCCTGCAGGTTCTGCCAATGGTGAAACACGCCTACGGCCTCGCGCACCATCACAGTTCCGGCCGCTGCACGATCAACGTCCTCGCTCATCGGTCCCTCCTCCTCTCCTTGATGCCGCCCACTTCTTGATCCACCCGCGGGGAGCCTTGGTTCGGCACCCCGCTTTTCGCTTATCGCGTTCTCGGATCATGACCGAGTGCAACCGCAATTTCCAGCGCCTTCAGCACCCGCGCACCCCCCTCCGACACACTCTTCGGGGCGTCAGCGCGGCTGGCGTTTTCCGCTCCATTCAGGTGTCGAACCGCGGTGGCAGCAGCCCCTCTCCGCCGGCATCGCGCACCCCAACAAGGAAGCGGCCGAACGCCCGGTCGGCATAGCGAATGTGCTCGACCAGCCAATGGCGCAAGTGCGCGAGCGTCTCGGCCGTCAGATCCTCGGCGCCGGCTTCGCAGGCGTCCCGCAATGCATCGATCCGTTCAACCGTCTCCTCATGCTGCGCCACATGCGCAGCAAAGCGCTCATAGCCGTAAAGACGCATGAGCGCTTCTTCGGAGGCGAAGTGCATCTTGGTAAAATCGACGAGCTGGTCGAGGGTGGCGGCGAGCGTCTCTTGATCGGCCCCAGCGCCGAGTTGGGTGGCGAAGCGGTCGAGCAGATCCAGCTGGAGCGTGTGCTCCCGATCGATCTCCGCCGCGCCGATCGCGAGACCGGCCTCGCTCTTCGGTTCAGGTGTCGTCAACCGGGACCTCCCTGTTCGCGTTTGCCGCCGCTCGTAGCGCCATAGGGCACGGTGAAACTGTGGCAGAAGGTGCGGCCGCCTGCAACAGGGGCTCCGCTGCGGGCAATGGTTGCAAGGCCGCCCGGACCGCGCTAGAAACGAGGAAGCGCAGGAACACAAGATGAACGTAGCAGGACGGCCGACTTGTGCCGCGGCCCATCTGGTCGACCGCGGCCCGCAGCGCGGGGCTACCAAGCTCCTGATTGAACTGGGCTATCGGGTTCTGCGCGAATTTCCGCTCGCCAACGGCCGGCGCGCTGACGTGATCGGCATCAATGACCGGGCCGCGTTCGTTATCGCCGAGGTGAAGTCCTCGCTCGCGGATTTTCGGTCCGACGGCAAGTGGCCCGCTTATGTCGGCTATTGCGATCACTTTTATTTCGCCGTCGGCCCCGGCTTTCCGGTCGACGTTCTGCCGGCCGAGGTGGGGATCATCGTCGCCGATGGCTATGCCGGAACAGTGCTGCGCCCGGCACCGCTCCGAGCGTTGGCGGCAGCACGGCGCAAGGCATTGCTGGTGCGTTTCGCGCGGACGGCGTCATCGCGCCTCGTTGCCGTCACCGATGAAGCACTCTTGGCAGCGGAGCCAGCACCTTGAGGGCCCGCACCAACCACAACCGCATCAGCCATAGCGGTGAAGCTCGGAGCCATTCTCGCGCAACCACGAACGCGCGGTGTCTGGATCGGCGATCAGGCTGGCAACGAGGCGGTGAAAGCGCTCGCCGTGGTTGCGCTCGCGCAGATGAGCGACTTCGTGCGCGGCGACATAGTCCAGCACCGTCCATGGTGCCATCACCAGCCGCCAGGAGAAGGCAAGGTTGCCTGAAGGCCCGCACGACCCCCAGCGTGTGACGCCGTCGCGGATGCTGATCCGCCCGTAGCCAAGGCTGAGGCTCCGCGCATGGCAAGCCACCTGGGCACTCAAGTGGCGCCGCGCCTCGCAACGGAAGAACAGCGCGATCCGCCGCGGCAGGTCGGCGACCGGGCCGCCGATCTCGATCACGCCGGCTGCGAGGCGGACGTCGGGCGGACCGTCCGGACGATGGCCGATCCGGTGAGGTTCGCCCAGGAACGGCACATGGACAGCATCGGCAAACGGCACCCGCGCCGGCCGCGCCGATAGCTGGCGCTTCACCCATTCGTGGTGACGATCGGCGGTCTCCAACGCCGCCTGGACGCCGAGGGCCGGCGGCAGGGTGACGATGATACGCCGATCATGCACGGCAAGGCGCAGCCGGATGCGGCGCGCGCGCGGATGCCAGCGCACCGTCAGCGGCAGCGGTGCGCCATCGCGCTGCCAGACGATGGTCCGTTCTCGCACGCCGCCCCGTCCCTCGCCGGCCGGCATCGTCAGAGCCAGGGCGCCGGCACAAAACCCAGCCGATGCAGCGCCGATTCTAGCGCGGCGGCGTCTTGCGGCGTCAGGCTCACCAGCGGCGGACGAATGTTGCGCCAGTGCGGCCGGCCGCTGTGGCGCACCATCAGCGCCTTCAACGCTGCCGTCATCGGGTAGACGGTAACGGCGCCACGTACGGCGTCGAGCCGCTCCTGGCTGCGGACCGCCGCCTCCCGCTCGCCACGCCGCCAGCCCTCAACTACCTCCGCGGCCAGATGCCCGGCGATGTTGCAGCAGGCGGTGATGCACCCCGCCCCACCGTTCTCCAACAGGCCGAACAGGAAGGCGTCGGAGCCCGTCAGGACCGAGAGTTGCGGGAACCGACGCGCGGTTTCAACCATGCCGGCGCCGTCGCCGGAGCTGTCCTTGATGCCGGCGATGGTGCCGGGATAGCGCTTGAGCAGCCGCTCGATCAGCGCCGGCCCGAGTGCAACACCGGACATCTGCGGGAAATGATAGAGGCAGATCCGGAGACGGGCGTCGCCGACCTGCTCGATAACCTGGGCATAGGCGGCAAAGATGCCGTCGTCGCTGACATTCTTGTAGTAGAATGGCGGCAGCATGAGCACCGCGCCGGCGCCGATCTCAATCGCCTTCAGGGTCAACCGCACTGTATCCGGCACGGCGCAGGTGCCGGTTCCGGGCAAGAGCGCGCTCCCGGGGAGGCCGCCCTCCGCCAACGCGTCCAGTAGCCGCAGGCGCTCATCGACAGAGAACGAGTTGGCCTCGCCCGTCGTCCCCAGCACCGAGAGGCCCGTGCACCCGCTGCCCAGAAGCCAGCGGCAGTGGCGGATCAGGAGCCCGTGATCCGGTGCGAGGGAGTCATCAAGCGGGGTGAGTACGGCCGCCAGCACACCGCTCAAAGGCGCTGTCCGGCCGGCGGCAGCAGTGTTTCGGGTCACAGGGGCTTCCTTCATCAAGCCGGCCAGCTGACGATATGATGCTCAAGCCGCTGGCAGCGCTTGGGCGGCACGGCGCGACCGCGCGCCGAAATTCCCTGAGTGTGTACAAGCTCCGGGTCACCCGACACGAGCGGATGCCACCATGGCAGATCCCTCCCTTGCGCCAGCAGTCGGTAGGCACAGGTGGAGGGCAGCCAAGTGAAAGCCCGCACGCTGGAAGGCGTCAGTTGTTCGCAGTTGGGAACATGGCGTCTGCGTTCGCCATAGTGGCGGCAGCGGCAAGTGCCGATATCGAGCAGCCGACAGGCAACATCGGTGAATTCGATCACGGCCGTCTCGGCGTGCTCGATCTTCTCCAGGCAGCACTTGCCGCAGCCGTCGCACAGCGATTCCCACTGGGCAGCGCTCATCTCTTCGAGTCTGAGGCGTTTCCAGAACGGTTCCGGTGGCTCGGCCGGCGCTGCGGATATCGTTTCCGTCACGATCGGGACACTTTGCAAAGTGCACACGATCCTTTCTCTTGCGTGGCGGAACGGAGGTCAACAGGAGTCTTGCCGGCCGCAGCCAAGGCGCTTTCTCACGCTTCGCGGTCGATCAGGTGGATGAAGGAGCCGGCAACGCTGCCGTTGACGCGCCCGACCGTCCCCATCGGCGTGCCGGCCGCATCGGCGCAGGCAAACAGGGCTTGGCCCCTACCCTCGCGGCACACGGTCGCGTAATGAAATTCGTGGCCGCGGAACGCCGTTCCGGCCGCTCCCAGCCGCGTCGCTGCCAGAAGCGTGGCATGGCGATAGCCGAGCTGAAGGCGGCGCTCGGCGAACGAGGTCACGAGCGGCAACAGCCCTGCCATCGCGTGGGTGCAGCCTCCAGCGTCGATTAGCCCCTCGCCCAGCACCATGTAGCCGCCGCATTCGCCAAACACGCACGCGCCGCGCGCCGATGCTGCCCGCAGGCCTTGGAGAAAGCGCGCATTGCCGGCAAGCGCCCCTGCGTGCAGTTCGGGATAACCGCCCGGCAGATACACTGCATCAGCGTCCGCGGCCGGAGCCTCGTCCGCCAGCGGCGAGAACAAAGCGATCTCCGCGCCGGCAGCACGCCATCCTTGGAGCGTCAGCGGATAGGCGAAGGCGAAGGCGGCATCCTGCGCCACCGCAATCTTCTGCCCAAGGACGGGAATCGGCCCACCTGCAGCCGGCGGCAGGCCGGCACCTGCGGCCGGTCCCGGTCGGGCCAGCGCGACCAGGGCAGCCGTGTCCAGATGCTCCGCTATCAGGTCGGCGGCACGGTCGAGAAATGCATCCAGATCCGGGTGCTCACCCGCCTGCACGAGGCCCAAGTGACGCTCCGGCAGGCCGAGCCCGTCGAGCCGCGGCAGGGCACCCAGGATCGGCAGCGCCGGCAGGGCTTCAGCGCAGGCTTCACTCAGGATCGCCGCGTGCCGGGCGCTGCCGGCGCGGTTGAAGATCACGCCCGCCACGTCCACGTCCGCCCGGTGGCTCGCGAAGCCGCGCACCACGGCCGCCGCCGAGGCCGCCTGCGCGCGTACGTCAACGACGAGGATCACCGGCCAGCCAAGCGCCGCCGCGACATCGGCGGTCGAGCCCTTCCTTGCGGTCGCGCCATCAAACAGGCCCATGACGCCCTCGCAGATGATCAGGCTGGCATCTGCGCTCAGGGCGGCAACGGCATGCGCGAGTGTCGCAGGTCGCATCGCCCAAGGATCGAGGTTGAGGCAGGGCTTGCCGCTGGCGGCGGCATGAAAGGCGGGGTCGATGTAGTCGGGGCCGACCTTGGCCGAGGCGACCGCCACGCCCCGCCGGGCAAAGAGCCGCAACAGGCCGAGCGTGAGGCAGGTCTTGCCGCTGCCCGAGGCCGGTGCGGCAATGATGAGGCCAGCCGCGCCCACGCCGGTTCCTGCAGCCTAGAGGATCTTGTTCAGTCGTTCCGCCATCGCTTCCGGCGTCATGTCGTGGCGGAAGAACTGCACGAACGTTCCATCCGGCGCCATCAGGTAGGTAAACGCGCTGTGATCGACAAGGTAGCCTTCGGCGGCGCCGTTCTCGTTCTGCACCTTGGCGTAATAGACGCGGTAGGCGGCAGCGGCTGCCTTCACCTGTTCCGGCGTACCGGTAAGGCCGATCAGGCGTGGATCGAACGCAGCGACGTAATCGCGCATCTTCTCGACCGTGTCACGCTCTGGATCAATCGTGACCATCACCGGCTGAATCATTTCCGCCTTCTTTCCCAACATCTGCAGCGCCTCGAAATTGCGCTGCAACGACAAGGGGCAGACGTCGGGGCAGTAGATGTAGCCGAAATAGATCAGCATGTAGCGACCGCGGAAGTCGGCATCGGTCACCGTGCGGCCGTTATGATCGGTGAGCGTGAACGGTCCGCCGAGCGAGCCCAGCGTCGCCTGGCCAAGGCTCGCCTGCTGCGGCGCTGGGCTTAAGAAATGGCCGACCGCAAGCACGCCCACGAGCCCGATCAGCAACAATGCAGCAACGGTGGCAAGACCGTGGCTTACCTTGGGCGTCCGCCATTGGCGTGGGCTGGTCGAGCTCTTGCTTGTGTTTCCCTTCGGCATCCTGCTCAAACTCCGGTGCTTCACTCAGGCCAGCGTGCGCCAGGCAAAATAGGACAGCGCGGCGGCGTTCAGCAGCATCAAGACCGGCATCACGGCACGGCTTGCCTGCATGAAACGGCCGGCGGCGACGTGGCCGGCAATACCGACGAGCAACAACGCCGGCACCGTGCCGAGCGCGAACGCCAGCATGGCGAACGCCCCCGCGAGCGGTCCACCGCTCGATGCCGCCGCAGCCAGCGCGCCGTACAGAAGCCCGCACGGCAGGAACCCAAGCGCTACGCCCAACAGATAGCCACGCCAGCCCACGGGCCGCGCGAACAACGGCCGTACCAGCGGGCTGCCGTAACGTGACCACAGGCCGCCGCCATCGGACCCGCCCGACCATGGCAGGCGCACGGCCAGCTGGTGCAGCGCGTAGGTCGCGAAAAACAGCGCCGCCAACAGCAGCAGTGCCGCCGACAGCCACTTGAGGCCCGTGGCAGCGATCATGCCATCTGCAATCAGGGCCGCCAGCGCGCCCAAGAGCGCGTACGTCGTCGCCCGGCCCAAATGATACGGCACCAGCGCAGCGCCGGCGAGGCGATGCCACTCCCGCATGTCCCTGGCCGGCACCGCTTCCAGGCGCGCGACAGCCTGCGAGAGCACGAATGGCCCGCACATGCCGGCGCAATGGGTCAGGCCACCCAAGAGCCCCGCCAGCAAGAGGCTGGTCAAAAGGCCGCCATGGGCGACCACCACCGTCTGGCAGTGAGCCAGCGCCGCGCTCAACAACCCCTGTGCCAGCGAACTTGCGTCCACGTTTGAAGGCGTCCCGTTATTGCACTGCAAAAAGGTTTCCTTACCCTAGCAGATCGGCCACCCTGGGGGGATGGCAAATTTGATCGGCGAAGGGGATGGAGAGCACCCGCCGGCGACAGCGGACGAGCGGCCGCAGGCGCCGCTGCGCACAGGCTGGACAACCGGCACATGCGCCGCTGCTGCTGCCGCCGCCGCCTATCAGGCGCTTCTTACTGGCGCCTTTCCCGATCCGGTGACCGTAAACCTGCCGTGCGGCGGCTCAGTCTCACTGCCGATCCATCGTTGCCGGCTCGAGCCGGCCGCGGCCACGGCCTCGGTCATCAAGGATGCCGGCGACGACCCCGATGTCACCCACGGCGCTGAGGTCGTCGTGACCATCGTCGCCGCAGTCGCCGGGCACGGCATTACCTTTCACGGCGGTGCTGGCGTCGGTACCGTCACCCTGCCCGGCCTGCCGGTCGCCGTCGGTGAGCCGGCGATCAACCCTGGTCCGCGGCAGATGATCGACGAGGCGCTCAATGCCATCGCCGCCCGCGCCGGCACGACGGCGGACCTCCAGGTGACGATCGCCATCCCCGGCGGTGCCGAACTCGCCGAGCGCACACTCAACGGCCGCCTCGGCATTCGCGGCGGGCTCTCGATCCTCGGCACCACCGGCGTCGTCAAGCCGTTCTCCTGCGCGGCCTGGATCCATTCGCTTCATCGCGGTGTCGATGTCGCGCGCGCCTCGCGCCTTCAGCACTTGGCCGCCACCACGGGAAGCGTTTCCGAGGCGGCCGTGCAGCGCCTTTACGGCCTGCCCGATGCGGCGCTTATCGACATGGGCGATTTCGCCGGCGGCCTTTTGAAGTACCTGCGCACCCATCCGGTTCCGCGGCTGACGCTCGCCGGCGGTTTCGCCAAGCTTGCCAAGCTGGCGCAGGGGCAGCTGTATTTGCATTCAGCCAAATCACGGGTCGATCTGCCGGCGCTCATTCACCTCCTCTCCTCCCTTCCCGGCGGCAGCGAAGCGGCAGAGGCGGCAGCGGGAGCAGAGACGGCGGCCCAAGTGCTGGCGGCGGGGGATGCGCATCGCGTTCCGCTCGCTGACGCCATCGCCGGCGAGGCGCGCGCGGTCGCCGCCGGCATGCTCACACCCGGAACCGCGCTCGACGTGCTCGTGTTCGACCGCTCAGGCCGGTTGATCGGCCGTGCCGGCTGATCCGTTCCGGCTCCTGATCCTGGGCGGTACCACCGAGGCCGCGCGCCTCGCCGCTGCCGCACTCAAGCGCTGGCCGCCGGATCGCCTGGCCGTGATCACGTCGCAAGCGGGCCGGATCGCGCCGCTCAACCCGCCGCCCGGTGCGTTACGGGTCGGCGGCTTCGGCGGTGTGGCGGGTCTTGCGGCCTACCTGCGCGATCAAGCGATCGATGCCCTCATCGACGCAACGCACCCGTTCGCCGCCGTCGTCTCCCAAAATGCAGCCGAAGCTTGCCGGCAATCAGGCGTCGCGCGGCTGATGCTGATCCGCCCGCCCTGGCAGCCCGGTGTGGGCGATCGCTGGACCGAGGTTGCCGACATGGCAGCCGCAGCAGTGGCACTACGGCAGGAAAGCAGGCGCGTGTTCCTCACCACCGGTCCCGGTGCCCTGCCCGCCTTCAGCAATCTCAGCGATATCTGGTTCTTACTCCGGCTGTTTCAGCCACCGGCAACGCCGCTGCCGATCGCGCAACATGCCGTCGTCGTTGCCCGGCCGCCGTTCACCGTCGCAACCGAGGCTGCGCTGATAAGCCAGCACCGGATCGACACACTGGTCAGCAAGAACTCCGGCGGGCCGACCGATGCCAAGCTTGCGGCCGCGCGGGCCGCCGGCATCCGGGTGGTGATGGTGGCACGGCCCGCGGCGCCTGAAGGCGAGAGAGTCGCAACCGTCGCGGAAGCGCTCGACTGGCTCGCAGCGCGGCTTCAGGAGCCGGCATCGGCACGTGGCCGCAGCACGTGATCGTGGTCGGAAGCGTAGAGGCGGCTGTCGGTAAATCCCACATCCCCCAGCACGCGGCCGACCAGCAGCAGCGCCGTGCGGGTAATGCCGGCCGCCTTCACCTGGTCGCGGATGTCGGCAAGCGTGCCGTGCAACAGCAGCTGGTCCGGCCAGCTCACCCGGTAGGCGACCACGATCGGGCAACCGGCGCCATAAACGGGTATCAACTCGCGCACAACGTTGGCGAGGTTGGCGATCGAGAGGTGGATCGCGAGCGTCGCGCGGGACGCCGCCAGCGTTGCCAGCTCCTCGCCCTTGGGCATCGGTGAGGAACGCGTGGCGGTGCGGGTCAGCACGATCGTCTGGCAGACGTCCGGCAGCGTCAGCTCGCACTTCAGTGCCGCAGCGGCAGCGGCGTAGGCCGGCACGCCGGGCGTGACGTCGTAGGCGATGCCGAGCCCATCCAGCCTGCGCATCTGCTCCGCGGTCGCGCCGTAGAGGGAAGGATCGCCCGAATGCACGCGGGCAACGTCAAAGCCCTGCCGGTCGGCTGCGGCCATCTCGGCGATGATTTCATCCAGCGTCAGCGCTGCGGTATCGACGATGCGTGCACCGGCCGGTGCCTCCGCCACCACCTCCCGCGGCACCAGGGAGCCGGCGTAGAGCACCACCGCGCAGCGGCGGATCAGGTTGAGCCCGCGCACGGTGATGAGATCGGGCGCACCCGGCCCGGCACCGATAAAGTGCACGCTCATGCCGGCTCTCCCGCGCGCCCGCCCGCCGCCAGCTTGGCCGCATAGCCGCGCGGGGTGTAAAGCCACCGCCGCCGGCCACGGACGACCGCTTTCGTTTGCGAATTGCCGATCATGACGAGGGTCAGCATGTCGGCATGATCAGCAGTGAGATCAGCGAGCGGAATGATCACCTCCGTTTCGCCCTCCCGGCCCAGGTTGCGCGCCAGCAGCACCGGCGTCGTGGCCGGCCGGTGCGCCAGCAGGATGTCACGCGCACGCTCCAACTCGCTGCGCCGGCGCTGGGAGACGGGGTTGTAGAGAGCGACGACGAAATCCGCTTCGGCGGCAGCCCGCAAGCGGGCCTCGATGCGGGGCCAAGGCGTCAGCAGCGTCGAGAGCGAGATGGCGCAGAAATCGTGGCCGATGAGGGCACCGCCGCGCGCCGCTGCGGCCTGCAGCGCGGTGATGCCGGGGGCGACCGAGAGCGCGATCGCGTTCCACGCTGGGCGGTCCTCGCGGTCGAGGAGTTCGAACACGAGGGAGGCGAGGCCATAGATGCCTGCATCGCCGGAGCTGATCAGCGCGACGCACCGGCCTTCAGCCGCCAAATCCAGCGCTGTGCGGGCCCGCGCCGCCTCCTCCGTCATCGGTGCGCTGTGCTGCTGCTTGTCCGCGATGAGGTCGGCCACGAGGTCGAGATAGAGCCGATAGCCGACGATGTCGGTTGCGGTGCTCAACGCGTGGGAGGCTTCTGCCGTCCGCCAGCCTGCCTGGCCGGGGCCGATGCCGACGATGGCGAGGCTGCCCTGCGGCCGGCCGACCGTGGCCGCCTTGATCGCCTCATCCGCGCGGGCGACGGCGCAGGTGGCCCGCGTGCCCACCGTCTTGGCGACAATCAGGCGCGCGGCCGGCCCAGCCGCTGCCAGGGCTGCGGCCTCGGCAACGCCATGGCAGCCGACAGCGCGGAACACCGTTTCCGATGGCGTCGCCAGCCGCGGCGTCTCTTGCTCAAGCCGGGCGGCGGTGAAAAAGCGCGCAGGCACGCCCAGAGCCTCGGCCACCGCGTGCGCCGCCGGCTCATCGGCCTTGACATCAACCGAGACGACGCACGCCACCGCCCCTTCGGCGAGCCCGTGCTCGTCCAGCGTTGCCCGCACCAGCGCCAGCGTCTCCTCAGGCGATGCATCGCGCTCGCAGCCGACGCCCACCGCGAGCACCGGCGGATGGAGAGCCAGCGTCGTCTCAGACGGCTCCAGGTGCCGCTCGGTGATGCGGATTGCATGATCCGCGCTCTCGGCAAAGGAAATCCCTGCCGTCGTCAGCCAATCGGCGGTTCCGGCCTCGATCGTGAGCGCGACCGGCTCGCCTGCCAGCAGCGCTGCCGTTACCGGCTTCACCGCCGCTGTGTTCCCGACACGCCAACCGGGCGGGGGGTCGTCAAGCGCAAGGCCGAAGCGGACATCGCCTGCGGTCGTGATCGCCGGCACACCTGCCGTCGCCGCCGCGATCGCGCGCGCTAGCCGGTTGGCGCCGTGATGGCCGCCCAGAAGCGGCACCACGACGCTGCCATCCTCTGCCACCGCGACCACCGGCGGTTCGGCCTGCTTGTCGTTCAGCAGCGGCGCCAGCGCCCGGATCAGGATGCCGGCCGCGCACACGCCCACGATCGGCACGCCGTCGCGGAACAGGGACTGCAAATGCGCAGCCGTGTCGCGGAACGAAAGGTCGGCATCGCTTGTCCGCCCGCTCAAACCGTGCACGTTGGCGCCGGGCAGGTGCGGTTTCAGGCGCCTCGCCAGCATCTGCGCCGCCGCCGAGAGGCACACCAGCGCCACGCCCGCTGGCAGCTCGGGCGCAATCCGCGCCTTGGCCGGCGGACGACGAACGAGGATGGTCGAGAAGTACGGCGCCGCATTATCGTCAACGGCCGCAAGCGGCAGCACGCGCTCGTTTGCCATCGTCGCCCGTTCGACGTACCAGGCACCCGCCATCAGGCCAAGGCCCTGCACGATCGTGCGCACCTTGGCGAGGTGGCGGCCAACCTTCATGATGACCGCAGCTTCCGCCCGTGCGAGGCGCGCCTCCAGCTCGGCGGCCGGCAGCGTCGCCGGCAGCACGACCAGCGTCTCGTTGCGCTCGACGATCGGCACGCCGGCGCGCGCGGCGACCGCCGTCAGCGACGAGACGCCGGGGACCACCTGCGCCGGGTAAGCGCCGGCCAACCGCTCGAACACGTACATGAAGGAGCCGTAGAGGAACGGATCACCCTCGCACAGCACCGCCACGTCGCGGCCGGCGTCGAGGTGTTCTGCCAGCGTGGCGCAGACGCGGCTGTAGGCTTCCTGGGCAGGGAAGCGATCCGCGACCATCGGCGTCTCGATCACGACTTCGATGGCGCCAGCGGGGATGTGCGGCGCCGCCAGCGCACGCACCAGGCTGTCGCCGCCTTCGGGTGCCGGATAGGCGATCACCGGCACGCGCGCCAGAATGTCGCGAGCCTTGAGCGTGATCAAATCGGGATCGCCGGGGCCGATTCCGAGGCCGTAGAGGGTACCGGTCATGCGCAGCCTGTCATGCCTTGATGCCGACGAACTGGGTCACGTCGAGGAGCGGCCGGAAGCTGGAGAGCGAGCCCACCGGCTCGGCACGGGCAACCGAGAGCCGTGTCAGTTCGCCGCCGACGGTCCCCTTAAGGGCGATCAGGCGCGCCTGACCCTCAAGGCTGACGGCATTGGCAACCATCCGCCCGCCCGAAGGCAATGCCTGCCAGCACGCCTCGATCAGGCCGGAGTCGGTCAGGCCGCCACCGAGAAAAATCGTGTCCGGCCGCTCCAGATCGGCGAGCACGGCGGGCGCTTGACCATGCAGAACCTTAAGCTGTGGCACGCCTAGGGCGAGCGCGTTTTGAGCGATCATGGCCACCCGCGCTGCATCCTGCTCGACCGCGATCGCGCGCGCCTCGCCGCCGGCCAGCCGCTGCGCCGGCACCGCCCTGAGCCATTCGATCGCGACCGATCCCGCACCGGCACCGATATCCCACAGGACCTGGCCCGGCAGCGGCGCCAGGGCGGAGATCGTAAGCGCGCGGACTTCGCGCTTAGTCAGCTGGCCGTCGTGCGCAAACAAATCATCCGCCAGGCCGGGCACGGGCGGCATCAGGCGCGGCGACGGACCCGGCCGGCATTCGATGGCAAGCACGTTCAAATCGGCCGCCCGCGGCTGCGACCAGCTTTCGGCCACGGCCGTGAACCGACGCTCGCGCGGGCCGCCCAGATGCTCGAGAACGGTAATCAGGCTCGGCCCGAAGCCGCGCTCCGTCAAGAGCTTCGCCGCCTCTCCCGGCAGGGCACCGTCGCGGCTCAACACCAGCAGGCGGGCGCCGGGATGAATGTGCAGGTTGAGCCCCGCGAGTGGCCGGCTGTGGGCGTTCAGCGTCACCACATCGGCCATCGACCACAGCATCGCCGCCGCCGCCAGGCTGAAGGCGCCGGGATGGGTGATCACGGTCATCTCATCGGCGCCGAAGTGGCGGGACAGGTTGGCACCACCGCCGAACCACATCGGATCGCCGGTTGCTAGCACGACGACGCGCCGGCCCCGCCAGGCTTGGATCTCCTTGACCGCACCCTGGACTCCGCCGGCCCAGGTCAGCCGCGATGCCGGCGACGGCGGGACCATGCTCAAGTGCCGCTCACCGCCGACCAGCAGCTCGGCCGCGTCGATCAGGGCGCGCGCGGCCCCGCTGATGCCGGGCAAACCATCGTCACCGATGCCGATGACCGTGAGCCAGGGTCTGGGTGCCGCTTGCGTGTTTTCGGTCGTCATTGCCTGTCCATCGTCAGCGCGTTGACCGCGGCGGCTGCCATCGCGCTGCCGCCCCTGCGCCCTTTCAGCGTGATGAAGGGAACCCGGCGCGGGTGGCTTGCCAGCGCCACCTTGGCTTCTGCGGCGCCGACGAAGCCGACCGGAAAGCCCAAGATCGCAGCCGGCGCCGGCGCACCCTCGTCCAGAAGTTCCAGCAACCGGAACAGCGCCGTCGGTGCGTTGCCGATCGCAACCACGGCGCCCGCAAGCTGCGGCCGCCACAGATCGACGGCGGCGGCCGAACGCGTGGTGCCGTTGCGCCGGGCAAGTTCGGCCGTCGCCCCGTCGTTCAGGAAGCAAAGCACCGCGTTGCCGGCCAGGCGGGCGCGAATGATGCCGGCTCCGACCATCTCGGAATCGACCAGGATCGGCGCCCCGGCAGCGAGCGCGCCGCGCGCCGCCTCCGCTACGCCGTCCGTGTAGGCGAGGTCGGGGAGGATCGTCACATCGCCGCAGGCATGAATGAGCCGCTCTGCAACGACTTGCAGGCCCTGCGGCAGGACGCCGAGATCGACCTCCTCGCGGATCAGCGCGAACGAGCGGCGGTAGATCGCGTGCGCATCCTTGAGGTAGTCGTAGCCATTGCGCCCCGGCGTCGGCCCGCCGGAGGGCTTTCCCATCGTCTCGATGCCCAATGTCCAGCCCTCCTCGTGCTCGACCGCCCGCCGCTGTTCGGCCGTGAGATCCGCCGGGCCCGCGAACAGCGGCGCCAGCCGGCCCTGCGCGTCCGCATCGGCGAAGTGGGCCGCCAACGTCTGTACCTGGCGCGCGTCGCGAACCTCGCCATGCGCTTGCGTCGTCGCCAGCATCGACGGGTAGACTTCCGCCATGAGCACCCGCCATTCGCCCGCGCCGGGTCTGCCCAGGGACCCTAGTCCCGTCTCGAACGGCCAGATGCGGGTTGTATCGGCGAGCCATGGATGGTGGCGGAGCTGGAACAGCCGCGCGATGCCGAGCAGGCTCTGGCTGCCGACGCTGCCGGCGTAGGCGAGCTGCCAGACCGACTTCGGCCCGCGCGTAACGCGATCGGTCAGCCGGTATTCGGCCAACGCGTCGGCCGTGTACCCGTCCGGCTTGCGCGCTGTGAGCTGCGCCGTGTCCGCCCCGGCCGGGCAGCCCCAGAACGGAAACGGCCTCGCCGACAGCTTCTCGTTGAGCGCCGCTGCGACGGCAAAGCGGTTGTTGGCGTTGTCGTCCTCGTCGCGAATACGGGCTGCCAGCTCCTTCCATACGCCGCGCCAGTCCGGCGCGTCGGCACGCAGCCGGGCAGCGAATCCTTGCGGGTAACCGAGGGCGAAATCGAAGCCCACGAGCGTCACCCGGTCGCGGCTGATGAGGTCGCTCAGGAGATCGGCGAGCCGTGCCACCGCTTCCGCGCGCGTCGGCGGATTGGCGAGCAGGAGTGGGACGAGGCCGTCGGAGCGCCGCTCCAGGCACGCGATCCAGATGCTGTCGGCGCCCTGGACCGGCCGCGCGGCAGCGCTCCAGTCGACGATGATATAGGCATCAAAGATGGGACTCGCGCAAGACGGCAAAGGCATCTGGCTTCAGCCGCCGGTCCTGTCCTGCCCGTTGCCGCCATGCGGGTGCGGGTGAGCGTGCGCATGGTCGTGATCATGGGCGCCATGGTGGTGCCCGTGATGATCATGCCCGTGGTGGTGATGCCCATGGTCGTGCCCGTGGTGGTCATGCCCATGATGGTCATGTGCGTGGTCGGCATCGGTGCCGATGCCGCGGACGTGGTGGTGGTGCCCCGCCTGCGCCGCGCCCTGGTCCTTCTCGTAGCCGAGCACCTGCTCCCGGTACTTGCACAACAGGCAGTTCATGACGCCGGTGCCATCGATCGCCTCCTCCAACCGGGCGAGGAACGTCTCGATGACGAGCGGATGGTCGTTGAGGTAGTCCGCCTTCACGACTTCGATCTGCGGCTGCTGCTGCCGGCAAGCGTCGGCGGCCGCATAGATGCGATCAACGAGGATGCCGGTGAACAGGAAATAGGGGAAGACGATGATCCGCCGGTAGCCGAGCCGCGCCGCATGATCGAGCGCAGCATCGGTCAACGGATGGGCAACGCCGGAATAGCCGACCTCCGTCCAGCCGAAGCCCATCCCCTCCCACAGCATGCGCGCGACCTTGGACACGTTCGAGTTGGCGTCGGAGTCATTGGTGCCGCGGCCGACCACCAGTAACAGCGTCTCGGCGCGCGGGATCGGCCGCTCGGCGGCTGCTTCCGCCGCGGCGATGCGGGCGGCGGAAGCGCGCAACAACTTGGGATCAATCGCGAGTTCCCGGCCGAAACAGACCTCGATGCCGGGGTTCTCGGCGGCAAAGGTGTTGATTTCCGACGGCAGGTCGTTCTTGACGTGGCCGGCCGCGAACAGCATGCCCGGCAGGCAGATGATACGCTGCGCACCGCGGGCCTTGAGCGCCTCCAGGCCGTCACGGATGACGGGCCGCGCGAACTCAAGAAAGCCGAACTCGACGTCGTGTTCGGGCAAGCGCTCGCGCAACCGTCCCACCAGATGGCGAAACTCCTCGACGGCGGCGACCGAACGGCTGCCGTGACCGCAAATCATGATGCCGGTCGATGTGGTCATGGCGCCTGGTCCCTTGCCTCCGGTGCGTCCCGATGAGCCCGGCCGCAACCGGGGTTTTCCCCTGCCCGCGCGGCCGCCCCTGCTGCCGGCTGGTCGGAGCCTCCGGCCGGCTCAAAGCGGGGTGGCGCCGATCATAGGCGGCCGTCACGCCGCTGTCACCCCCGCGGCCTCCAGCGGCGGCGGCTAGCGCACCGGTCCTGCAAATGAAACGCGCTCGCTTACGGCTGTCCGCCGTGCTAGCCTTTTCGCACAGGAACAGCGTCTGGCGCGGACCTAAGGATCCGGCGCATGGGGAGGAGGCTTCGATCATGCTGTCGTCAGGCACGGGCATGCTGTCGTCAAGGACGTGGTGGCGCGTGTGCGCAACGGCCCTCTTTGCGGCCATCGCGGTGACGCTCGCAACCGGACCGGCACATGCGGACAAGAAGCGCTATCCGGCGTCGATGTGCGTTCCCTGGGGCGGACCGCGGCCGATCCTCCACTTCAGCAGCCTGGTGGCGACCAAGCCGCCGTGCACGCATCCCTCGGGCTGCCCCGATGCCGATCAGCAGAACATCAATTTCGTCGATTGCCCGATCGTCAAGGATAACCCGTTCACCGGCACCAACGCGGTGCAGGTCATCGTTGTCGACCAGCACCCGTCGCTCGACATCAAGTGCTGGGTGACGAGCGTCGTCTGGAATGGCTCGACCTTCCTCGACAAGAGCGATTCCCGCACCAGCAGCGGCGCCACCAGCCAGCCGCAGACGCTGAGCTACGGTCCGCAGCTACCGGCCATCTCATCGAGCACCGAGCCGCACTGGTATATCTCCTGCGGTATCCCGCCGGGCAGCAGCCTGATCTCCTACTTCGTCGACGAACCGAACGAGTAACGCTTGCGCGACTGGCCCGCCGGCCGCCGCTGACGACACCCGCGCCGCCGATGTGCGGGCATGCAGATTGTTTGCTCTTGCAGTCTTCTTTAATCCCTTATACATCAACGTTGATGTGTGAGACATGATTAGCGCCGCACAACTCAAGGCTGCACGGGCTCTCCTGGGCATCGATCAGCGACAGCTGGCCGAGGCATCGGGGCTGTCACTGCCGACCATTCAGCGGATGGAGGCAAGCGATGGCACCATCCGCGGCAATGTCGATTCGCTGGTCAAGCTGACCGAGGCGCTTTCCACGCTGGGCGTCGAGCTGATCGCTGCCGGCGCTGCAAGCCCGAGCGGCGGTCGCGGCGTGCGGCTGAAGACATGAACCCGTTGCGTAGCGGGTCGGCACAGCGCTGCGGCCGATTCCGCGACCAGGTTTCCTGGAGCCTGCTGATATGGTGCTGAGCGTGCTCCTCCGCGCGATGGCTGCGATGGCCCTTACCGGGGTCGCCGTGATCCCGGTCTGCCGTCGCCACGGCACGGGGCCGTGGGTGTACGGCACCGTCCTCGCTGCATGCAGCATCGCTTTCGCAGCGGCGCTTGGGCACCTGCTCGCTGGCGCTGCGCCGCTCACGCTGACTCTCCCGCTCGGCATCCCGTGGCTCGGCGCGCATTTCCGGCTCGATGCGCTGTCGGCCTTTTTCGTCATGGTCGTCAACTTGGGCGGCGCCGCGGCGAGCTTGTATGCGATCGGCTACGGCCGGCACGAGTCCGAACCGCATCGGATTCTGCCGTTCTATCCGGGCTTTCTCGCAGCGATGAACCTGGTCGTGCTCGCCGATGATGCGTTCGTGTTCCTGTTCGCGTGGGAATTGATGTCGCTCTCCTCGTGGGCGCTCGTCATGGCCCACCACCGCGCCGAGGGAACGGCACGCGCCGGGTACATCTACCTCGTCATGGCCGGCTTCGGCACGCTCTGCCTCCTGCTGGCATTCGGACTGCTTGCCGGCAGCGAAGGCGCCTACACCTTCGATGCCATGCGGGCCGGCGCGCTGCCGGTATCCCTGCAGACGCTGGTTCTGGTCCTGGTGCTCCTGGGCGCCGGTTCGAAGGCCGGCATCGTGCCCTTGCATGTCTGGCTGCCACTCGCCCATCCGGCGGCCCCCAGCCACGTCTCGGCACTGATGAGCGGCGTCATGACCAAGGTCGCCGTCTACGGCCTGATCCGGATCGTCTTCACGCTGGCCGGACCGCCGGCGTGGTGGTGGGCCGTGATCGTCCTGATCATCGGTGGCGCGACGGCCGTCCTCGGCGTCCTTTACGCACTGATGCAGAACGATCTCAAACGCCTGCTCGCCTACTCCACGGTCGAGAACATCGGCATCATCTACATCGGCCTTGGACTTGCCTTGGCCTTCCAGGCCAACGGTCTCGCGGTCGGGGCGGCACTGGCGCTCACGTCGGCGCTCTACCACGTGCTCAACCACTCGCTGTTCAAGAGCCTGTTGTTTTTCGGTGCCGGTGCGGTCCTGAGTGCGACCGGCGAGCGCAACATGGAGCACCTGGGTGGGCTCATTCATCCCATGCCGGTCAGCGCGGCGACCTTCCTGGTCGGCTGCGCGGCAATCTCAGCGTTGCCGCCGCTGAATGGTTTCGTCTCCGAATGGCTGACGTTCCAGGCCATCCTGATCAGCCCCGATCTGCCGCAGTGGGGGCTCAAGTTTCTCGTCCCGGCAGTTGGCGCGGCATTAGCGCTGTCGGCGGCCCTTGCCGCGGCCTGTTTCGTCAGGGCGTTCGGTATCACGTTCCTCGGCCGCCCGCGTACACCACGCGCCGTTGCGGCGGCCGAGATCGATCGATCCTCGCGCGGCGCCATGGTCGTCCTCGCGGTGCTATGCATCCTGGCCGGCGTGCTTCCCGGCCTTGTCGTCGATGCGCTCTCGGGCGTCGTGCGCGAGCTCACCCAAGGCAGCAGCCTGCCGGCGCAAAGCGGATTGCCGTGGCTTTCGCTGATCCCGCTGTCGGAGGCGCGCAGCTCTTACAACGGCCTGATCCTACTGGTGTTCCTCACCTTCACGTCGACGCTGATCGCGCTTTCGGTGCGTCGCCTCGCTTCGCACGAGGTCAGGCGCGCGCCGGCGTGGGACTGCGGCTTCCCAGATGCCAGTCCGACCACCCAGTACAGTGCCGGCAGCTTTGCGCAGCCGATCCGCCGCGTGTTTGGCCACGTCGCCTTCCGGGCGGTCGAGCGGGTGGAGATGCCGGAGCCTGGCAGCCTGCAGCCGGCGCGGCTGCACGTGCACCTGCGTGACCTCATCTGGGATACGATTTTCGCCCCGATCCAAAAGGTGGTCGCGTTCACGACCGAACACCTGAACGGCTTGCAGTTCCTCACCATCCGCAGCTACCTGGCGCTGGTGTTCGGTGTCCTCATCTTGCTGCTGTCGGGGTTGGCACTATGGCCGTGATCGCCGACTGGCTGGTCCAAGGCATGCAGATGGCGCTGGTACTGATCGTCGCGCCGCTGCTCACAGGGCTCGTCCGCAAGATCAAGGCGCGGCTGTTGCGGCGGCAGGGCCCGTCGCTGCTGCAGCCCTACCGGGACTTGCACCGCCTCCTGCGCAAGGAGGTGGTGCTGGCCGACAACGCGTCGTGGCTGTTTCGCATCGCGCCCTATGTCGTCTTCACCGCAATCTGGGTGGCAGCCGCCCTGGTGCCGACCTTCGCGACGGGCCTGCTCTTCAGTTGGTCGGCCGACCTGATCGCGATCGTCGCCCTGTTGGGCACGGCGCGATTCTTTCTCGCGCTGGCCGGCCTCGACGTCGGCACCAGCTTCGGCGGCATCGGCTCCAGCCGGGAAATGATGATCGCTTCGGTGGCCGAACCGGCGCTGCTGATGGCGGCCTTCACCCTCTCGCTGCTCGCCGGAACGACGCAGTTGTCCGCGATCGCCAATTTCATGCTGAGCCAGCACGTCGGCCTGCGCATCTCGCTAGGCCTCGTGTTCGTCGCCTTGCTGATCGCGGCGCTGGCCGAGAACGCGCGCATTCCAGTCGACAATCCGGCAACGCACCTCGAGCTGACGATGGTGCACGAGGCCATGGTTCTTGAGTACTCAGGCCGGCACCTGGCGATGATCGAGGGGGCGGCGTTCGTTAAGCTCCTCCTCTATGCCTCGCTGATGGCCTGCGTTTTCGCACCATTCGGAATGGCAGCCGCCGGTGACGGCCCACTCGCCTACCTGGCCGGCATAGCCGCCTACCTCGTTAAGCTCCTGCTGGCGGCGGTCGTGCTGGCAGTGTTCGAGACCTCGATCGCCAAGATGCGCGTCTTCCGCCTGCCGGAATTCATTGGCACGGCTTTGATGCTGGGCTTGCTCGGGACGCTGCTGTTGTTCGTAACCCGGAGCCTGTGATGCACGGCCTCGCCTTCGATGTTGCGCACCTCCTCTCAGGAAGCCTGGTCCTGATCAGCCTGATGCTCTTGTATCAGGACCGGCTCTACAGCCTGCTCAACATCTTTGCCTTCCATGCAGTCTTCCTGGCCTTTGCCGTCGCCTGGCAGGCCTTTATCCAAGGGGCACCGCACCTCTACGTCACAGCGGCGATCGCGCTTGCGTTCAAGGGCATCGTCATTCCAGTGTCGCTGCACCGGATGGTGCAGCGGCTCGGCATCCATCGCCAGATCGAAACCGTGGTCGGCATCGGGCCGACGATGCTGTTCGGCATCTGCCTTGTTGCGCTCTCGATTATGGTCATGCTGCCGGTGACGGAACAAGCCGACGCGCTGACGCAAGAGGACCTCGCGTTCGCCCTCTCGGTGGTCCTGCTCGGGCTTCTGATGATGGTCACGCGCCGCAACGCAGTCAGTCAGATCGTGGGATTCATGTCGTTGGAGAACGGCCTGATCCTGGCCGCCGCCGGCGCCAAGGGCATGCCGCTGGTGGTCGAGATCAGTATTGCCTTCTCGGTGCTGATCGCGCTGATCGTCATTGGCATCTTCTTGTTCCGGATCCGCGAGCGTTTCGATACGGTCGACGTTCAGGTGCTCGACCGCTTCCGCGGGGAACAGCCATGATGCCCTCGGGCGAGACCGCAATGGCGGCGGTGCTGATCATTCCCGCGATTGCCACGCTCCTTCTCGCCGTCATTTCATCATACCAGGCTGGCGCCACGATCAATGTCGTTGCCACCGCGCTAACGCTTTGCGCTTCATCGTTGCTGGTGGCCGTCCGGCCCGCACCCACGCTCTATTTGCACGTGGATGACTTCAACATCTTTCTCGTTGTTCTGAATACCTTCGTGGCGTTCACGACCAGCGTATTCAGCGCTTCCTACATCGCGCATGAGCTGTCGACCGGGCGCCTCACGCCCGGCTATCTGCGCTTCTACCACGCCATGTACCAGGTCCTGATGCTGGCGATGAACGTGGCGCTCTTGGCCAACAACATCGGCCTGATGTGGGTGGCGATCGAGCTCGCAACGCTGACGACCGTGCTGATGGTCGGCATCTACCGCACGCCGGCGGCGCTGGAGGCGGCCTGGAAGTACTTCATCCTCGGCAGCGTCGGCATCGCCTTGGCCCTGTTCGGAACCATCTTGGTCTACCTCGCGGCGCGGCCGACGATGGGCCAGGGGATGGAATCGATGGCGTGGACGCTGCTCGTCTCCCACGCCGCGTCATTCGATCCAGCGCTCCTTAATCTCGCCTTCGTGTTTCTCCTGCTCGGCTACGGCACCAAGGTTGGCCTGGCGCCGCTGCATGCCTGGCTGCCGGACGCGCATGCGGAAGGCCCGACGCCGATCTCGGCGGTCCTGTCCGGCCTCCTGCTCAACGTCGCCCTCTACGTTCTGTTGCGCTTCAAGATCCTGCTCACCGCCAATGCGGCGGCATTGGCGCCGGGCGCGCTGATGATCGGCATGGGACTCGTGTCGTTGATCTTTGCGGCGCTGATGCTCTACCGCCGCCGCGACATCAAGCGGATGTTCGCCTACTCCTCGATCGAGCACATGGGCATCATCACGTTTGCCTTCGGTATGGGCGGACCGCTCGCCAGTTTCGCCGGCCTGTTCCACATGACGATGCACAGCCTTACCAAGTCGGCGATCTTCTTCGCCGTCGGGCACGTGAGCCAGGCCAAGGGCACGCAGAAGATTGCCGACATCCGCGGCCTGACCGAAAGCCACCCGATCCTCGGCTGGGGCCTGGTGCTGGGCGTCATCGCGATTGCCGGCATGCCGCCGTTCGGCATCTTCATGAGCGAGTTCCTGATCATCTCTTCGACCTTTGCCCGTGAGCCGCTACTCGCAATCCCGCTTGTGCTGGGCCTCCTGATCGGTATCGGCGCTCTCGTGCTGCGGATGCAGGGCCTCGCATTCGGTCCGGCCTCCCAACCCAACACACCGGTTGAGGCATCGTACGTGCCGCTGTTCGCGCACTTAGCGCTCGTGTTCGCCGCCGGGGTGTTTCTTCCTGATGCCCTGGTATCCTGGTTCCGGACCGTTGCGACGATGATCGGCTGACCATGCCCCCGATGGAAATGACAGCGCTCGACGCGATCACGAACGGCCGCACAGCCGATCCGGACCACCGGCCCTGGCCGCGGTTCAGCGTCGATGAAGGGACGTGGACAAAGGCCGCGGTTGCGTTGCACGACGGTGAGTGCTGCCTCCTCGGCTACTGGGGCGAACGGGACCGCGTCAATCTGGCGCTGGGGACGCCGAACTTAAGCGCGATCTGTGTCCTCAGCCTTGAGAACGTCGATCGGGTCTTCCCGTCGCTCGCGGCCGCCTTCCCGCCCGCGGCGCGGCTTGAGCGCACGATCCGGGAGATGAACGGCCTGCTTGCCGCCGGTGCCCCCGATAGCCGGCCGTGGCTCAATCACGGCCGATGGCCGCAAGCGCAGGGGTCGTCGGCACCGCCCGCGCGCGATTCCCATGAGAAGTACATCTTCCTCCCCGTCGAGGGCGAGAGCCTGCACCAGATCCCGGTCGGTCCCGTCCACGCCGGTATCATCGAGCCCGGCCACTTCCGCTTTACCGCCAATGGCGAGACCGTGGTCCGCCTGGAGGAGCGGCTGGGCTATGTGCACAAGGGCATCGAAGGCCTGATGGCCGGCGCACCGCTCGCCCAAGCAGCCCGGCTCGCGGGCCGTGTTTCGGGGGACAGCACCGTCGCCTACGCGCTCGCGTTTGCGCGGGCGGTCGAGGCGGCGACGGAGACGGTGGTGCCGGAACGCGCGCACTGGCTGCGCGCACTGATGGCGGAACTGGAGCGCATCGCCAACCACTTAGGCGACATCGGCGCCATCTGCAACGACGCCGCTTTCGCGATCATGCTCGCCCATTGCGGCATCCTGCGCGAGCGGGTCCTGCGCGCGGCGGCAACGACCTTCGGCCATCGGTTGATGATGGACCGGATCCTCCCCGGCGGTGTCTCCTGCGATCTGAATGGCGACGGCAGAGCCGCGATCGAGGCCCTCGTCGCCCTGATCCGCCGCAAGTTCCCCGAACTGGTCGAGCTCTACGACAACACGACCTCGCTGCAGGACCGCACCGTCGCAACCGGTATCCTGCGCCCCGCACTTGCCCAGCGTTTCGCCTGCGGCGGCGTCATCGGCCGCGCCTCAGGCCGCGTGGTCGATGCGCGCCGTCATCCGGGCTACCCACCCTACGACCAGCTCGCCTTCGACGTGCCGTCGCTTATCGAAGGCGACGTCAACGCCCGGGTCTGGATCCGCATCCGCGAGGTGGAGCAGAGCCTGGCGCTGATCGAACAGATCCTCAGCCGGCTGCCGGAGGGCGCCATCGCCACCGACGTCGGTGCTGTCGCCGGAGCCGCGCACGCAGAGGGCTTAAGCCTCGTCGAAGGCTTCCGCGGCGATATCCTGGTGTGGGTGCGGCTGCGTGCCGACGGCACCGTCGATCGCTGTCATCCGCGCGATCCGTCCTGGTTCCAATGGCCGCTGTTAGAAGCAGCGATCGAAGGCAACATCGTTGCCGACTTCCCGCTGTGCAACAAATCCTTCAACTGCTCGTACTCGGGCCACGATCTGTAGCGACATGCGCAAGACCCTGTTTCGCAGCATTATCCAAGCCCCCGTGACGGAGGCACCACCGCCGGCCGATGAGGCGGCACTGGCCGAACTGGCGGCGTCCGTTGATGCCGCAGCGCTGCGCCGGCTCGGCCGCAGCCTCGCCATCCGCGAGGTCGATGCCGGCTCGTGCAACGGCTGCGAACTTGAAATCCATGCGATCAACAATGCCTTTTACGACCTGGAGCGGTTCGGCATCCGCTTCGTCGCCTCGCCGCGCCATGCCGACGTGCTGCTCGTCACCGGGCCGGTGACGTGGAACATGCGCGAGGGGCTGGAGCGGACCTATGCCGCCACGCCAGCGCCGAAATGGGTGGTCGCGGTCGGCGACTGCGGATTCGACGGCGGCATCTTCGCCGGCAGCTATGCCGTCGCTGGCGGCGTGTCAGCCGTCGTGCCGGTCGATCTCCACATCCGCGGCTGTCCGCCCACGCCGACCCAACTCTTGCGCGGCCTCTTGGCGCTGCTCAACGCCGCCGGCCACGACCGCTAGTGCAGAGACCCGATCGGGCGATTCACGCCCGACCAAGGTTGTCGCTGCACAACATATTGAATCGCGTGCACTCTCGGCACAAACAGGATGTGCGCTCTGTTTGTGCCAGTGCACTAGGCGCCGCAAGCGCAACCGAGCAGATAACGCGTGTCTCAATTTGAGTCTGACTCAAGAAGAGTCCTTTAGACTCAATATATTATAACGCATCGTCATGGCTGGCGCAGGCCGGCCATCCACGACTTCCTGCAGCCACCACAACGGGTTATGACCCGCGGATGCGCGGAATAAGTCCGCGCAAGACGAACGTGGCTGAGGCAACGCGTTGATTCTGAGAGCATCATTTTCGGTCACGCTCTCAGGGCAGTGCCGCCATCCGGGAGTGGCGGCACACTTGTGAAACCTTGACACGCCTTTGGTGGAGCCGAGGGGAGTCGAACCCCTGACCTCTACAATGCCATTGTAGCGCTCTCCCAACTGAGCTACGGCCCCGGAAAAAGGCATAGCCTCGCGGCGCCAAGCGGTTACGCCGGCACCCCGAAGCCTCAAGGTCAGCGACAGCTTAATGAACCCGCCCCCGCCAGGGCAACAGAATTCTCCTCAGCTGCGCAGATGGCGCCATCATCCCCTTCGCGGCTGCCCCTCCCGCTTAAGGCTTCTCCTCGATATCGTCGTCAACGTGCTCCATCACCTCGCCGATGTCGTCGTCATCCTCGCCCAGATCCGAGGTGTCCTCGATCAGCGCTTCGTCTTCGTTGCTGATCTCCTCGATCTCGCCCTCACCGTCCGCCGCCTCATCGAGCGAATCGGCATCGGCGGCCTCATCTTCGGCCAGATCCTCCTCGTTCGCGCCGGCAACCACGGCCAGCTTGTCCTTGCCGCGACCGGCGCCGACAGTTGCCTCATCGCGAGCTACGCTGCTGCCGCGCCGCACCCGCGGCTGCCGCTCCGGGTCGAACACCTTGCTGCAGCTCGGACAAATGATCGGATCGCGCCGCAGATCGTAGAACTTAGCACCGCACTCGAAGCAGGTTCGTTTCGTACCCCATTCCGGCTTCGCCACTCGCCAACCCTCCATGTCGTTCCGTCCGTGCCGCGTTCTGCCCTTGCCAGATTTGCGGGCGAGGAGTCAAAAGCTATTGTCGGCGTTCGGCTGGAGCGGGCGCCGCACGGTCGTGGCGAAGGGTTTGAACGAGCAATGACGGCGATCCTGTCCCACCCCGTCCGCCGTCTGGCGGGCACCGCGCGTGTCCCCGGCGATAAGTCGATCTCGCACCGGGCGCTGATGCTGGGCGGCCTTGCGGTCGGCGAGACCCGCATCAGCGGTCTCTTGGAAGCAGACGACGTCCTGGCGACGGCAGCAGCGATGCGGCAGTTCGGCGTCAGCGTCACCCGACCTGCCGACGGCTGGTGCGTCATCGGCCGCGGTGTCGGCGGCCTGATCGAGCCCTCGCGCGTGCTCGACATGGGCAATGCCGGCACCGGCACCCGGCTGTTGATGGGTATCGCCGCGGCGCACCCATTCCTCACGTTCTTCGCTGGCGATGAATCGTTGCAGGCACGGCCGATGGGACGCGTGATCGCCCCGCTGGCGGCTATGGGCGCCACCATCCACGCCCGTTCCGGCGGCCGGCTGCCACTGGCCGTGGAAGGCACTGCCGACCTCCTGCCGATCGAGTACCGGCTGCCGGTCGCCTCGGCCCAGGTCAAGTCGGCGATCCTGCTCGCCGGCCTGCATGCACCCGGGGCGACAACGGTGATCGAGCCGGCGCCGAGCCGCGACCATACCGAACGGCTGCTCGCAGGCTTCGGCGCCAGCGTCGAGGTGACGGCAACGGCTGACGGCGGCCGCCGCATCACGCTCGAAGGACAGCCCGAACTCATGGGTCGCACCCTTGTCGTTCCGGCCGATCCGTCATCGGCCGCCTTTCCGCTGGTCGCTGCACTGATCGTGCCGGACTCGCGCGTCGTTTTGCCCGGCATCGGCATCAACCCGCTGCGAGTCGGCCTGATCGAGACCCTGGTGGCGATGGGCGGTCGTATCGCGATCGAGAACCGGCGCGTTGAGAGCGGCGAGCCGGTCGCTGATCTGGTCGTCGAGACCTCGCCCCTCAACGCGATCGACGTGCCGGCCGCGCGGGTGCCGGCGATGATCGATGAATTCCCGATCCTGGCCGCGGCTGCCGCCTGCGCCCGCGGCACGACGCGCATGCAGGGCCTGGCCGAGCTCCGGGTCAAGGAGAGCGACCGCCTGGATGCCATCGCGCGCGGGCTTGGCGCCGCCGGCGTCAGGGTGCGCACAGGCCCCGATTGGCTCGAAATCGACGGCTGCGGTGGACCACCGCCCGGCGGCGGCGGGGTCAATGTCCACTTCGATCATCGCATCGCGATGGCGTTTCTCGTCCTCGGCATGGCCTGCCGGCAACCGCTCACCATCGACGACGACCGGGCAATCGCCACCAGCTTCCCCACCTTCATCAGCCTGATGACCGGCCTCGGTGCCCAACTGGAGACGGTCGGCACGGCCGCATGTTGAGAGGCGCGTTGCAACATCGTTAGCATTCCCGCGCCATAATTCGCGCGTTAATGCGAAGGACGCCCGTACAGCGTCACGCGGGTGCGACCGCTCGTATACTGGACAAGGATGCCCGCTCGTGGCCGAGAGTGTGCCCAACGTGCTGGCCGTTTCGCTTCGCAAAGAAGCGCGACTGCTCGATTCCCTGCTCGCCGCGGCCGGGTTCGCCGTCGCGTTCGCGCTGGGCACAATAGCCGCCTGCCGCCTCCTCGGTGTCGACCGCTGGCCGATCGAGCTCAGCTACCATTTCATTCCCTACTTCGCGGCGGCTGCGTTGACCCAAGCAGCCGTCTGCGGCCTGCGCCGGCACTTCCTGCCGGCCGTGCTGTGCGCCGCGGTTGGAACACACTTCGCCTTCGTCACCCTTGACCCGCTCGACTCGCCCTGCCAAGCGGTTCCCCGCCTGGGCGATATCGGCACCGCCACCGCCGCGACCGGCACCCACGGTTCCGCCATCAGCCTCATCACCTACAACGTCCACTTCAGCCTGAAGCCGAGTGCGTGGACCCGCAAATGGCTTGATTCGCGTCCCGCCGACATCATTGCCCTGCAGGAAGTCTCGCGCCCGCTGGCAGAGGAATTGCGAAAGCCGACCGCGGCTTATCCTTACCGTGTCGTCCTCGACAGCGGCGGCGATGGCATCGCCGGTGTTGCCTTGCTCTCGAGCGTCCCCATCCTCGAACATCGGCAGTTCCGCCCGGCCGAAGACGCCTGGCCGACGATCATTGCCCGGCTGGCCTACGGCAATGGGCGCGAGGGCTGGATCGTCGTCCTGCATGCGCGCAATCCGATCACGCCCTTCGGCAACGCGCTACGCAGCGTGCTGTTCGAGACGCTGGCCGGCCCGGTCGCAGGACTTGACGGCTCGGTCGTCGTCGTCGGTGACTTCAACGCCACCCCGTATACGCCGGCACTCCGCACCTTCGTCCGCTCCGCCGGACTGACCAGCGCGTGCCGATTCCAGGGCAGCTATCCCGCACGGGCACGCGGGCTGGGGCTGCCGATCGACCATGTCCTCGTCCGCAACGCGAGGATTACCGGCCTCGGCACCGGCCGCTGGTTCGGCTCCGATCACCGCGCACTCAACGCCGAGTTGGTCCTGCAATAGGCAATCGCGCACCGACCAGGGCGGGATGCCCCGCACCGGTTAAGTGGCATTAGGTTCCAAGCCATTATCCTGCCATTATAGTAGCGATAAGGAGGCCGATGAGATTGCTCCGGATTTGCCGCGCTTGCGGCAGCGGAGCGGGCGTGCTTTCAAGGACCGCGTGCAGTGACCCAGACCATCGCCCTCGTCGACGACGATCGCAACATCCTCACCTCGGTTTCGATGGCCCTTGAGGCCGAAGGCTTTGTTGTGCGTCCCTATTCCGACGGCGTCGAGGCGCTCGCGTCCATGCTGCGCGATCCGGTCGATCTTGCGGTGCTCGACATCAAGATGCCGCGCATGGACGGCTTGGAGCTCTTGAACCGCCTGCGCCAGCAGAGCGATGTTCCCGTCATCTTCCTCACCTCGAAGGATGCCGAGGCGGACGAAGTCCAGGGCCTGCGCCTAGGCGCCGACGACTACATCACCAAGCCGTTCTCGCAGCGGCTGCTGCTGGAGCGGATCCGTGCCGTCCTCCGCCGACGCGGGACGGACAGTCCGGACGGTGGCGAGATCCTGCGCCGCGGCGAGCTCAGCTTGAACCCGACGCGGCACCTGTGCACCTGGAAGGACGCGGAGGTCGCCCTTACGGTTACGGAATTCCTGATCCTTGAGGCACTCGCGCGACGGCCCGGGCACGTCAAGAGCCGCGACCAGCTCATCGATGCCGCTTACGGCGAGAACATTTACGTCGACGACCGGACCATCGACAGCCACATCAAGCGGCTGCGTAAGAAGTTCAAGGAGGTCGACGGCGAGTTTGCCGAAATCGAGACCCTCTACGGCGTCGGTTACCGCTACCGCAGCACATGAGTGCGCAAACAATCAACACCAAGCCGTCAACGCGAGTCCGCCGGCGCCTGATTTCGCCGATCACTCTGCGCATCCTGGCGATCAATCTGCTGGCGCTCGCCGTCTTGCTGTTCGGCATGATCTACCTTGAGGAGTACAGGCGCGGCCTCATCGCTGCCGAGCTCGGAACGCTGGAAAACAAGGCCAAGCTGTTTGCCGCCGCCATCACCGAGAGTGCCACCTCGCCGGATCCGACCACGACGCAAGGCCTGATCCCGCCGCTGGCGCAGCAGATGGTGCGCCGGCTGGTCGAGGCCTCCAATGTGCGCGCGATCTTGTTCTTCGATGACGGCACGCTCTTGGCGGACAGCCTGTTGCTGATCGGGCCGGGCGGTAGTGTCGAAGTCGAGGCGTTGCCGCCGCCGAAGAGCAAAGACACCATGCGCGATCTGCTGGAGGCCTATGACCGCATGGTCGCGCGGCTCTGGCAGCCGGCACCGGTGCCGGAGCAGCCGTCCGGCGGCAAGCCATTGGTCGCCGACTTCCCCGAGATCGAACAGGCGCTCGCCGGCAGCCCTGGCCAGGCGGTCCGGCCAACCACGAACGGCTCGATGAACTTGAGCGTCGCCGTTCCGGTGCTGCGCTACAAGCACGTGGTCGGCGCGCAAGTCCTGGGCGCGCTGGTGTTGACGAAAAGCTCATCCGAGATCGACGCTGCCGTCTTCAAGGTGCGCCTCGACATCCTGCGCTGGTTCGCGGTTGCGCTTGGCGTCACCGTGCTGTTGTCGTTGTACCTGGCCGGAACGATTGCGCGGCCGATCCGAATTCTTGCCGCCGCCGCCGAGCGGGTTCGGCGCGACCGCCATCGCAAGCGCAAGATTCCCGACTTCGCCAACCGCCACGATGAGATCGGTCAGCTGGCGTCAGCGCTGAGCGAGATGACCGACGCGCTGTGGCTGCGCATGGACGCGATCGAGCAGTTCGCGGCCGACGTCTCGCACGAGCTCAAGAACCCACTGACTTCCCTGCGCAGTGCCGTCGAGACAGTCGCCCACATCAACGACCCCAAGAGCCGCGAGCGTCTGATGGAGATCATTCTCGAAGATGTCGCCAGGCTCGATCGCCTGATCAGCGACATCTCCGATGCGTCGCGGCTCGATGCGGAACTCTCGCGCGCCGATGCCCAGCCGGTCGACATCGGTCGCATGCTGGAAACCCTCGCCAACGTCGCGGAAGCTTCTGCCGGCGAGCGTCAGGCGACGATCCATGCCGAAATCAAGAAGCGCGCGCCGTTGGTCGTGAACGGCATCGAGAGCCGGCTGGTGCAGGTTTTTCAGAACCTGATCGCCAACGCCGTCTCGTTCAGCCCCACCGGCGGCACGATCACACTGAAGGCGGAGCGCGTGAACGGCATGGTGGTGGCGGAGGTGCTGGACGAGGGACCGGGGATCCCCGATGGTCTCGAGAAGCAGATTTTCGCCCGCTTCTACTCCCATCGCCCGAACCACGAGGCGTTTGGCCTCCATTCCGGGCTCGGTCTGAGCATTTCCCAGCAGATCGTCAGCGCCCACGGCGGAACGGTGCGAGCCGAGAACCGTCACGATGGCGCGAACGGACCGCAAGGCGCCCGATTCGTTGTCGAACTGCCGGCGCAGTAGGGTCGCATCTGGCTGCGGCCCTTTGATTCTTGCACTTGCCCCCAACGCTTCGGGCGCGTTGAACGAGGGAAGAGAGCGATGGAGCGTGTGCACGCGACCTGTGTCAGCATTGATGGATGGGGTGTTCTGCTGCGGGGGCCGTCGGGTGCGGGCAAGTCGGATCTCGCGCTTCGCCTGCTGGACAGCGGCGCCCTGTTGGTCGCCGACGATTACACCGAACTGAGGCGTGAGGGCGACCAGCTGCGCGCGCAGGCGCCTTCGATCCTGCACGGCCTGTTCGAAGTCCGCGGCCTGGGCGTGCTGCAGCTCGCCGCAAAGGACTCGGTTTTGGTCGCGGCCATCATCGATCTCGTGCCGGAGAACGAGGTCGAGCGGATGCCGGCCGATGACTATTCTGCCTTCCTCGGCGTCTCGGTACCGCTGTTCCGCCTGGCGGCGTTCGAGGCGTCGGCGCCGGCAAAGGTTCGGCTTGCTGTCCGCATTGCGGGTGGCAGTATAATACGAGCAGAGTAGTGGTCTTGCTGGCCTCCGAAGGAGAATGTCATCAGGGATCCGCATAGCCTTGCGTCCGGACCGGGCCAGCCCGTCTTGATCGTCACCGGTCTCTCCGGTGCCGGCAAGACGACGGCGCTGGGTGCCCTTGCAGATGGCGGCTACGAGATCGTCGACGGTGTTCCTTTGTCCCTGCTCGGGCGCCTGCTGCGACCAGACCGAGGCGAGGCGGCCGTCGCTCCGCACCCGCTCGCGATCGGGGTCGATGTCCGGACCCGTGATTTCTCGGTCGAGGATCTGCTGCGCTTCATCGATGAGCGCAACGCCGAGGCAAGCGCCAACATGCGCCTGGTTTTCCTGTTTTGCGACGAAGAGGATCTGCGCCGCCGCTATACCGTCACGCGCAGGCGCCACCCGCTTGCGGCCACAGCGCCGGTCAGCGAGGGCATAGCGCTCGAACGGCAGATCCTGGCGCCTTTGCGGGAGCGCGCTGATATCGCCATTGACACGACGGGTCTGAGCCCGAGCGAGCTCAAGGCGATCCTCGACGGTCAGTTCGGTCTGTCGGTCGAGGGCGGACTCGTGATCCAGGTGGTGTCGTTCTCCTACCGCTCCGGACTGCCACGCGAAGCCGACCTTGTGTTCGATGTCCGTTTCCTTGCCAACCCTCATTACGACCCCGAGCTCAAGCCGTTGACGGGCCTCGACGAGGCGGTCGGCCATCACATTGCCGGCGATCGCATGTTCAAACCCTTTTTCGATTCTTTAACACGCTTGCTGGATCCTCTGCTTCCGCGCTATTCCGCTGAGGGAAAGTGTTACCTCACGATCGCGGTCGGCTGCACAGGGGGCCGGCACCGCTCGGTGTTTGTTGCTGAAGAGCTGGCACAGCACCTGCGGGCGCTCGGAGGAAACGTCGAAGTCTATCACCGTGACCTGACGCGATCGGGGGCCCTGGTGCCGGTCGCAGAGGCAGGAGCCAGCTGACGAACGATGATCGGACTTGTGATCGTCACCCATGGACGGCTGGCAAGCGAACTGATCAACGCGCTCGAGCACGTCTGCGGACCGCAAGCGAATATTTCTCCGATCTGCATTGGCCCGGAGGATGACATGGAGCAGCGTCGTGCCCAGATCCTCGAAGAGGTTGCGAATGCGGAGGAGGGCAACGGCGTCATCTTATTGACCGACATGTTCGGCGGGACGCCATCCAACTTAGCCATTTCGATTATGGACAAGGCCAATGTCGAGGTGATTGCCGGCGTCAATCTGCCGATGCTGATCAAGCTGGCGAGCGTACGCCAGACGGAGTCGCTTGAAGAAGCGGCACAGAGTGCTCAGGAAGCCGGCCGCAAGTACATCAATATTGCCTCGCGCCTGCTCACTCAGGAGGAGCCGTGAGAGCGACGATGGCCCAGTTGAACCGTGACGGTGACGTCCTCCGGCGGATAGCGGTGATCGCCAATCGGCGTGGCCTGCATGCGCGCGCGGCTGCCAAGTTCGTCAAGCTCGCAGCAGGGTTTGACGCCGAGGTCACCGTCACCAAACGTGGCACGACGGTTTCCGGACGCTCCATCCTCGGTTTGATGATGCTGGGGGCCGGTCCGGGCACCGAAATCGAGATTACTGCGACAGGAAAGGAAGCACAGGAGGCGATCGAGGTTCTAACCAATATCATTGCCGCTGGTTTCGACGAAGAGGACTGAAGCGGAATCGCGCCGCAGCCCGCGAACGGCGGTTGCGTGAGTCCGTCTTCAAAAAAACAAAAACGAGTATTATTTGGGTTGGAGATGGTCCAGCAAACGATCAGCGAACGCGTCGTTGAGGGGTTTGGCGTATCGCCGGGCGTCAGCATGGGTGTGGCCTATGTCTTTGAGGCCGGCCAGATGCGGGTGCCCGAGTACCGCCTGCCGAACTCGCAGATTGAGGCGGAACAGGAGCGCCTGCGCTCCGCCGTCGTCCGCTCTCGGCGCCAGCTGGCGCGGCTCAGGCATCGGCTTGAGGAACGTGCCCGCGCGCTCCCCACAGGAGCAACCGAGGATCTCGGCTATCTGCTCGAGGCCTATCTCGAGATGCTGCGCGATTCGCGGCTGGTCCGCGGTGCCGAGGACCGGATCGCCAAGGACGCGCTCAACGCCGAAGCCGCCGTTCATCACGAAATCGTCGCCATCTGCGAAGCCTTCAAGGCCATGCACGACCCCTATCTCGCGGCCCGGGTCGAGGATATCCGTGATGTCGGCAACCGTTTGCTCAAACAGCTGACCAAACAGTCCAGTCCGCAGCTGCCACCGATGCCGAAGGGCAGCATCCTGATCGCGGAGGAGCTGACGCCGGCCGACGCGGCGCAGCTCGATCCAGAAACCGTTGCCGGGTTCGCCGCCCAGAGCGGCGGACCGCAGGGGCATACCGCGATCATGGCGCGCGCGCTTGGTCTGCCGGCCGTTTTGGGCGCGAGCGGCCTCCTTGATCGCGTCAAGACCGGCGATCCGGTCATGATCGACGGCGATCTCGGCCAGATCATCATCCACCCCTCGCCCAACTCGGTCCTGTTGTTCCAGCGCCGCGAGGCGGAACGGCGGCGCGAGGAGCGCGAACTCAGCCGGCTGAAGCGGCAGCCGGCCGTGACTCGGGACGGTACCGCGATCAATCTCCTCGCCAATGTCGAGCTGCCGACCGAAATGGACAGCGTCATCGAGGTCGGGGCGGCCGGCATTGGTCTCTTGCGCACGGAGTTCCTGTTCCTCAATCACGTGTCGATGCCGACCGAGGAGGAACAATACGCTCTGATCCGCCAGCTCATTGAGCGCGCCGGCGGCTATCCGGTGACGGTCCGGACCCTCGATCTCGGCGGTGACAAAGGCGCGGTTTCCTTCGTCGAGCAATTCGGCTCGAGCGTATCCTCGCCGCTCGGCCTGCGCGGGATCCGATTGTCGCTCGCCCGCTCCGAGATCCTTGATGTGCAATTCCGCGCCATCCTGCGCGCCGCGGTGCATGGACCGGTGCGGATCCTGCTGCCGATGGTCACAACGCTCACGGAGGTGCGCGCAGCCCGCGACATCCTGGCGCGCGCTGCCCGCCGGCTGCTCCGGCGCGGCGAGGCTTTGCCGTCGGCGCTGCCGCCGCTGGGTGTCATGATCGAGACGCCGGCGGCAGCGCTCACAGCCGATGCCCTGGCGCAGGGGAGTGACTTCTTCGCGGTCGGCTCCAACGACCTCACCATGTACACGCTCGCAATCGATCGTGCCGACGAGCGGGTCGCACATCTCTACAACACGCTCCATCCTGGCGTGCTGCGGATGATCCAGTTCTCGGCCGCAGCGGCGCTCCGGGCGCGCATTCCGTTAAGCGTCTGCGGCGAAATCGCGGGCGACCCCCGCTACACCGCCCTCCTGCTGGGGCTCGGCTTCCGCGAATTGTCGATGGCACCGCCCAGCATTCCGCGCGTCAAGCGGCGTATACTGGGCATCGACCTCGCCAAGGCTGAGCGGCGGGCGCGGATGATCATGGACGAGACGGATACGATGCGCATCCAGATCCTCGTCGATGACTTCAACGCTCCTGAGATCGAACGCGACGCCGGCTGAGGCAGGACTGCCGCGGCTTAAGCAGGGTGAGGCACGCCGCGCGTCGTCGAATACTCGAAGTGTAGCGCTTCGCCGGGATGCACAATCGCATAAGCCGCATGGGCGGCGGCCGCGGCCTCGGCAAAACCGGTGAGGATCAGCTTCAGCTTGCCGGGGTAGCTCGCGATGTCGCCGGCGGCGAAGATCCCATCCGGGCCGGCCGAGAAGCTCGCTGGATCGACGGCAATGTGGTTGCGGTCCAGGTTGAGCCCCCACGCCGCAATCGGCCCGAGGTCCTGTGTCAAACCATAGAACGGCAACAGCACATCCGCTGCGAGCCGGCGTTCGCCGCCATCAAGATCACGCACGATCACGCCCTTGAGCCCGGTCCCATCCCCCTCGATCGCATGCAGCTGGTAGGGAACCACGAGTTCGATGCGGCCTGCCTGCGCCAGCGCGCGCAGCTGCTGGACCGACTGCGGCGCGGCGCGGAACTTGTCACGGCGATGGACGACGGCAATGCCGGCAGCGACATCAGCCAACGAGAGCGCCCAATCGACGGCGGAATCACCGCCACCTGCGATCACGACCTGCCGGCCGCGGTAGTCTTCCCGCCGCCGCACCAGATATTGCACGCCGGATCCGGCCGGCAGCCCCTCGTAGTCGCGAATCCCGGCAAGCGGTGGCCGGTTCGGGCCGAACGCGCCAACGCCGGCGGCAATGATGATCGCGGCGGTGCTGATGGAAGTTCCGGCCGAGGTCGTCAGCAGCCAGCCGCCTTCGGTCTGGCGATCGAGCCGAATCACCTGTTGCCCGAGGTGGTAGACCGGAGCGAAGGGTGCCGCCTGTTCCTGCAACCGCTCGACGAGATCGCTCGCCAGAATGCGCGGGAAACCGGGGATGTCGTAGATCGGTTTCTCCGGATAGAGCGCTGCGCATTGACCGCCGGGCGCTTCCAAGGCATCGATAACGTGACAGTGCATGTCGAGCATGCCGCACTCGAAAATCGCGAACAGCCCGACCGGGCCGGCGCCGATAATGGCGACATCCGTCTTGACAGGCGCATCGGTCATGGAAGCGTCTCCGCGCATCGTTATGATGCGAGCTTTTGTTGTACTGAAACCAACATGATCGGACCGGTCGGAAGGATCAAGAGTGGCGCCGCCGTGCGCGCCGTGGTTGGGCAGGATTACCGGCGAGCGATGGCAGCAGTGGATCCGTATCTCCTTGACCTTGCGGATGAGGCAGCGACCACGACCCTGGCGCAAAGGATCGCCGTTCTGTGTCGCGCCGGCGATGTCCTGGCGCTGGACGGTGACTTCGGCACCGGCAAGACCACCTTTGCCCGCGCCTTCATCCGAGCGCGCTGCGCGGCGGCGGAGGAGGTGCCAAGCCCGACCTTCACGCTAGTGCAGATCTACCCTGCGGCCGAGGAGCGGGGAGCCGCGGTCTATCACTTCGATCTGTTCCGCCTGCGCACCGCCGACGAGGCGATCGATCTCGGCATCGAAGATGCATTCGCGGAAGGAATCTCGCTGATCGAGTGGCCACAGCGCCTGGGTCCCCTCCTCCCACCTTATCGACTCGATCTCGGCTTCCGCTTCGGCAGCACCCCAGGCTCACGGACCCTGACCTTGAGCGCACCCGGCGGCGACTTCCTCGCTCGCCTGAAGGAGGCGGGCGTTGTCTGATCGCAGCGCTGCCATTGGCGCGTTCCTGGCCAGCGCCGGCTGGGGCGGAGCCGCGATCGCGCCGCTCGCCGGCGATGCGTCCTTCCGCCACTATCATCGGCTGCGCGACAATGGCGCGCGGGCGGTGCTCATGGATGCACCGCCGGAGCGGGAGGACGTGCGCCCGTTCGTCCGCATCGCCCGCCACCTGGGCGGCCTCGGCTTCAGCGCACCTGCCATCCTCGCCGCCGACGAGGCGCAAGGGCTCCTGCTGCTTGAAGACTTCGGCGACGACACTTTCAGCCGGTTGTTGCTGCAGCAGGACGCCGAGGATGAGCTGTACGCGCTTGCCGTCGATGTGCTGATCCGGCTGCACACCCTCGATCCCGCTGCCGCCATTCCGCAAGCGCTGCCGGCCTATGACGAGCGCCGCCTCCTCGACGAGGCGCTGCTGCTCCCAGACTGGTACCTGCCGGCCGCCTGCGGCCGAGCGACGGACGAAGCCACCCGGCAAAGCTACATCGCCTGCTGGCAGCGCGCGCTCGCGCCGGTGCTTGCAGAGCCGCACACGCTGGTGCTGCGCGATTTCCATGTCGACAACCTGATGCGGCTCGCCGGGCGCAACGGCCTTGCCGCTTGCGGCCTGCTCGATTTCCAGGATGCGGTCGCGGGCCCCGCAGCGTACGACCTGATGTCACTCTTGGAGGACGCGCGCCGGGATATCGCTCCGGCGCTGAAAGCGCGCATGCTGGCCCGCTACCACGCGGGCGTCGCCGCTGCGGCAACGAACACGTTCGCGACGACCTTCGCGACGCTGGCCGCGCAGCGGCACGCCAAGGTGATCGGCATCTTTACCCGCCTGTGGCGCCGCGACGGCAAACCGGTCTACCTCGCCCACATCCCGCGCGTGTGGCGGCTGCTTGAGGCCGCGCTGAACCATCCGGCACTGGCTGAACTCAACGACTGGTTCAGCCGCCACGTGCCACAGGAAGCGCGCCAATTGCCGGAATGAGCACGCCTCGCAGCAGCAGCGGACCGGTGAGGCCGGGCCGGGCGATGGTGCTGGCGGCGGGGCTTGGCGTGCGCATGCGGCCGATCACCGAGCGCATCCCCAAGCCTCTGATCACGATCGGCGGTTATACCCTGCTCGACCGCATCCTCGATCGCTTGGGCGCGGCAGGCGTGGCCGACGTGGTGGTGAACGCCTACCATCTGGCGCCCTTGATCACGCGGCACGTCGCCCACCGGCTCAGCCCGCGGATCCACCTTTCGGTCGAGAGCTCGCTTCTGGAGACCGGCGGCGGCATCGTCAACGCCCTGCCGCTGTTGGGCGCGGCCCCGTTCTATGCCGTCAACGGCGATGTCTTGTGGCAGGACGGACCGGTCCCGGCGCTGGCGGCACTGGCGGACGCATGGGACGCGCGCACCATGGACGCGCTCCTCCTGCTGCATCCGGTCGCAACCGCACTCGGCTACCGAGGCCGCGGCGACTTTCATCTGCTTGACGATGGCCGGCTGGCGCGGCGTGACGGAGACGGCGACGCAGCCTATTTGTTTGCCGGCCTGCAGATCCTGCACCCGCGGCTGTTCGCAAATCCGCCCGCACCGCCGTTTTCGCTCAACGTCCTGTTCGACCGGGCACTGGCGCAAGGCCGCCTGCACGGCGTCGTCAACTCAGGCGGCTGGTGCCACGTCAGCACGCCAGAGGACATCGCACCGGCCGAGGCCTTCGTCCAGCGCTGGGTTGCCTGCCGGACCGGGGGGCCGCCCGCGGGTGGAGTGGGTGCCGGAGAGTGCGTGTGAGCGAAGCGCGCGTCTACAGCGTGCATCCCGGCAACACCTTCGTCGATGCGTTTGCGCGCGGCCTGCTTGCCAGCGCCGGCCCGGAGCCGGAGGCGCTGACGCGGATCCAGATCCTGCTGCCGACACGCCGCGCCAGCCGTGCGCTCGCAGCGGCCTTCCTGCGCCTGCGCGGCGGGCAGCCGCTGCTGCTGCCGTGGATGCGGCCACTGGGCGATCTGGAGGACGACCTCTTTTCGCCCGACGAGGAAACGACAGCGGATGAGATGGCCTTCGGCGAAGCGCTGGCCGTGCCGCCCGCGATCTCGTCCCTCAAGCGGCAGCTGTTGCTGACCCGAACGGTGCTGGCGCTCAAGGGACAAGCAACAACGCTCGATCAGGCAGCCCGGCTGGCGCGCGAACTCGGCCGCCTGCTTGATCAGGCGCAGACGGAACGGCGCGATCTGGCGGGGCTTGCCGACCTGATCAAGGGCGAACTCGCCCAGCACTGGCAGATCACCGTCGATTTCCTCGCCATCCTCACCCAGAGCTGGCCCGAGATTCTCGCCGAGGAAGGGTGCGTCGATCCGGCCGAGCGGCGCAATCGGCTCCTGGAGGCACAAGCGCACGCTTGGCGCACCGCGCCACCGCCGGGGCCGGTCTATGCCGCAGGGACAACCGGCAGCGTGCCGGCAACCGCCGATCTGCTTGCGGTCGTCGCCAGGCTGCCGCGAGGGGCGGTGATCCTGCCCGGCCTCGATGCGGAAGTCGACGACGCCACCTGGCAGGCCATCCTTGATGACCCCGGCCACCCGCAGTTCGGCATGGCCCATCTGCTCGAGCGCATCGAGGTCGACCGCCGGGCTGTCCGCGACTGGCCGGCGCCAGACCAGGACCGTTGCGATCCGGCGCGAACACGACTGGTCAATCGCGCCCTTCGGCCGGCCGCGTGCAGCGAGATCGCTCCCGCCGAGCGGACGGCGCTTGCTGCCGTTCTGCCGACCGCGCTTGTGGGCCTCACCCGCATCGATTGCCCAAGCGCGGAGGAGGAAGCGCGCGTCGTTGCCCTGATCCTGCGCCAGGTTCTGGAAACGCCGGGCAAGACCGCAGCGCTGGTCACCTCCAGCCGCACGCTCGCGCGCCGGGTGGCGGCGGAGCTGCAGCGCTGGGGCATCGCGATCGATGACTCCGCCGGCCGGCCGCTCGGCGCCACCCCCGTCGGCACCTTCCTCCGCCTGGTGGTCGCGACGGTGGCCGCCAGTTTTGCGCCGATCCCGTTGCTGGCAATGCTCAAACATCCGCTCGCGGCACTCGGCTTTCCGGCCGCGGCGGCCCGGGCGAAGGCCCGGGGGCTTGAAAGCCGCGCCTTGCGCGGGCCGCGGCCGGCACCGGGGATCGAGGGCCTGCGTGCCGCACTCGGCGCCGACGCTGCAAGCGCGCACGAACTCCTTGCCGCGATCGAGCGCGCCACGGCCCCCTTGCGACGCGAGATGGATAGACCGCGCGCGCCCCTCATCGATCTCCTTCGTGCCCACGTCGAGACGGCTGAGGTGCTCGCCGCGAGCACGACCGAGACCGGCGCCGAACGCCTGTGGACCGGCGACGACGGTGAGGCTGCGGCGCAATTTTTCAGCCAGCTCGCAGATGCAGCAGCATCCCTGGGGCCGATCCCGCCCGCTGACTACCCCGAGCTCTACGACGTCCTGCAAACGGGCTCCGTCGTCCGCCCCAGCTTCGGCGGCCATCCGCGGCTTGCAATCTGGGGTCCGCTCGAAGCCCGCTTGCAGCATGCCGACGTAATGATCTTAGGTGCGCTGAACGAGGACAGCTGGCCGCCGCAGGTGCCGCCCAACCCCTGGATGGGCCGGCAGATGATGAAGGAGTTCGGCCTGCCGCTGCCGGAACGGCGGATCGGCCTGTCGGCGCACGATTTCGCGCAAGCCGCTGCGGCGCCGGAGGTCTATCTGACGCGGTCTCGGCGTGAGGAGGGTGCGCCTACGGTGCCGAGCCGCTGGCTCCTGCGCCTTGGCCTCTTCACCAAGGGAACCGCCTGGGAATCCTCGAATGCCGCCATGGCTGACCGCTGGCTGCACTGGGCGCGGGATCTCGATACGCCGGCTGCCGAACACGCAATCGCGATCAGCCGCCCGGCACCGACGCCCCCGGTCGCGGCCCGACCACGCCGGCTCTCAGTGACCCAGATCGACACCTGGATGCGCGACCCCTACGCAATCTACGCTCGCCACATCCTGGCATTGCAGGCACTGGACCCGATCGATGCGGATCCGGCGCAGGCCGAGTATGGCGCGGTCGTGCACCAGGCGCTCGATGCGTTCCTTCGCCGCTATCCGGACCGGCTGCCGGCTTCGGCAGTCGAATGCCTGCTGGCGGAGGGACGGTCCGCTTTTGGCCGCCTCGTCGACCGGCCGGGCGTGCGCGCGTTCTGGTGGCCGCGGTTCGAGCGCATCGCGCGCTGGTTTCTCGACCAGGAGCGCCTGCGCCGACCCGGCCTGACCGCCTGCGCAACCGAGATCAAGGGCGAGATGCACCTTTCCGCCCCTGAAGGCCCGTTCCTGTTGACCGCGAAGGCGGACCGCATCGACGTGCTGGCCGACGGCACGCTCGCGATCATCGACTACAAGACCGGCAGCGTCCCGAAGAAGGGAGAGGTCGAGGCAGGCCTTTCGCCGCAGCTGCCGCTTGAGGCGGCGATCGCGCAGGCCGGCGGATTTGCCTCCGTCCCGCGCGCACGTGTCGGCTGCCTGGAGTACTGGCGCTTAAGCGGCGGGATACCACCCGGCACGATCGAGCCGATCAACAGCGGCCCCGAACTCGTTGCCGCCGCGGCGGCCGGCCTTGAGCGCCTGGTTGCCGCCTTCGATCGCGAGGAGACGCCTTATCTCTCCCAACCGCGCCCGGCCGCCGCGCCGCGCTACAGCGATTACGGCCACCTGGCGCGGATCAAGGAATGGTCCGCGGGCGCGGAGGATGACGGATGAGCGACGTCAGCACCATCCGCACCCCCGACCCGATGGAGGCGCAGCGCGGTGCCGCCGATCCCACGGCTTCGGTCTGGGTGGCGGCATCGGCGGGCACCGGCAAGACCAAGATCCTCACCGACCGCGTGCTCAATCTGATGCTCGCCGATACCAGGCCGGAGCGCATCCTCTGCCTCACCTTCACCAAGGCGGCGGCAGCCGAGATGAGCAGCCGCATCACCGAGCAGCTAGCGCAGTGGGCCGTTGCCGACGACGAAGCGCTCAAGGCCGCGCTGCACGCCCTTGTCGGCCACCCCGTCGAGGCGGAGACGCGCGTCCGGGCGCGAAAACTGTTCGCCCATGTCCTGGACACGCCCGGCGGCATGAAGATCCAGACCATTCACGCCTTCTGCCAGTCGCTGTTGGGCCGCTTCCCGCTTGAGGCCGGCGTCGCCCCGCATTTCGCCATCGTTGACGACCGCGACGCGGCAGAGCTGATGCGGAGCGCCCGCGACAGCGTGTTACGCCGCATCGCTGATGACGCCGATCCCCTCGCCCGCGCGTTGGCGGACCTGACGCCGTACCTGCAGGAGATGGGTTTTGCCGCGCTCAGCGCCGCCTTGACCCGTGAGCGCGGCCGGATCGCCGAGCTGATCGAGCGCCATCAGGGCGTGGAGCCGGCCATCGCCGCGATGCGGTCGCTCCTGCGCAGCCCGGAGGGAGCGACCGCCGCGAGCGTGCGCGCCGACGCCTGCCAGGACGAGGCCTTCGATGAGGACGGCCTGCGGCGCTGCGCGGCCGCACTCGCGGCTGGCTCAACGACCGATCAGGCGCGCGGCGCCGCCATCGCGCTTTGGCTGCAGGCGTCGGTCGCGGAACGCGACCTGCTGTTCGAAGGCTACCTCCGGCAGTTCCTGACCGAGAAGTCCCTGCCGCGGAAGACGCTGATCACCCAAGGCGCACTCAAGCGCGCGCCCGGGGCGCAAGAGATCCTGACCCGCGAGGCCGAACGGCTGCGCGCTGTCCTCATTCAGAGCCGGACCGCGGTAACGGCTGAGGCCACCGCCGCCGTCATGCGGCTCGGCAGCGCCCTCCTCGCCGAGTACCAGGCGCAAAAGCGCTACCGCTCCCTCCTCGACTACGACGACCTGATCCACAACTCCGAGCGCCTGCTTGAGGGCGGCTTGAATGCCGCCTGGGTGCTCTACAAGCTCGACGGCGGCATCGACCATGTCCTGATCGACGAGGCGCAGGACACCAGCCCCGACCAGTGGCAGGTCATCCGGGCACTGACGACCGAGTTCTTTGCCGGCTTGGGCGCGCGCGCGTCAGGCCGCACGATCTTCGCGGTCGGCGACGTCAAGCAGTCGATCTTCAGCTTTCAGGGCGCCGATCCCGATCATTTCATCCGCAATCGCGCCCATTTCAGTGAGCACGTCCGCGCCGCAAAGGAGATCTGGCGGCCGATTGACTTGAGCGTGTCGTTCCGCTCCACCCGCGCCGTGCTGGCGGCCGTTGACGCGGTCTTCTCCTTGCCCAAGGCCGCCGCCGGTGTCGCCCTCGACGGCACGGCCATCGTGCACCAGGCCTACCGTCAGCGCGATGGCGGCTCGGTCGAGGTGTGGCCGCCCGTCGCCAAGCGCACCACGGACGCTGAGGAGCCGTGGATGCCGCCGACCAGCCCGATCGAGGGCGATGCACCACAGCTACGCCTGGCGCGGATCATCGCGCGCCGGATCGCCCGGATGATCGAGGGCGAAACGCTGGCCTCGCGCGGCCGGTCGGTCCGCGCCGGCGACATCATGGTCCTCGTGCGCCGACGCACCCCCTTCATCGCCGAACTGGTGCGGACGCTGAAAAGCCTGCGCGTCCCCGTCGCCGGCATCGACCGCATGGTGCTCTCGGAGCAGATCGCGGTGATGGATCTGGTCGCGCTGGCCCACTTCGCGCTGTTGCCGACCGACGACCTGACGCTCGCAACCGTGCTCAAGAGCCCGCTGATCGGCCTCTACGAGGAAACGCTGTTCCGCCTCGCGTATGGACGGACCGGGAGCCTGTGGCAGGCACTGAAGGTGGCCGCCAACGAGGATCCAGCCTGCGCAGCCGCACGCGACACGCTCGCCGATGTTCTCGCGTTCGCAGACGCCGTCCCGCCGTTCGAGTTCTTCACCCGCGTGCTCGGCCCGCTCGACGGCCGCCGAAAGCTGGTCGGCCGCTTGGGTCGCGATGTTGAAGAGGCGATTGGCGAACTGCTGCAACTCGCGCTCAGCTACGAGCGCACGCACGTCCCTTCCCTCCAGGGCTTCTTGCACTGGTTCGAAACCGGAACAGTGGAGATCAAACGCGACCTCGAACAGGGCGACCGTGATGCCGTGCGGATCATGACGACGCACGGCGCCAAGGGCCTGCAAGCGCCGATCGTGTTCCTCCCCGACACGCTGCAGCTGCCGAGCACAGAAAAGGCACCGCCGATCCTGTGGCCGGCGCTGCCCTCGGGCGAAAGCATGCTGCTGTGGCCGCCGAAGCGGGAGTACCGGGAGGAGATTGCCGAAGCGGAATATGCGGCCAAGCGCGACCGCGAAATGCAGGAATACCGCCGGCTGCTCTATGTCGCGATGACGCGGGCGGAGGATCGGCTGATCGTCTGCGGCTGGCAGACCGGCAGCACGTCGCCGGAGGACTGCTGGTACGCCTTGATCACCGATGGCTTGCAAGCGGCCGCGGAACGGCTTGGCCTGGTCGCGGAAGACGACGCCGCCCTTGCCGCCGACCGGGAATTCGACGGTGCTGCCAAGGTGCTCCGCTTCAGCTACCCGCAAGAGTCCGAGCCCCACCCCAAGGAGGCGCCGCCGCGCTATGAACTGCCGCCATTGCCGGCCTGGGCCCGGACGCCTCCGGACGCAGAGGCAGCAGCGCCACGCCCGCTCACGCCGTCGCGCGCGGGCGGTGCCGCGGCGGCACCCTCGCCGCTCGACGATGCCGGGCAGCGCTTCAACCGCGGCCGCATCATCCACCGCCTCCTGCAGACGCTGCCGGCCTTGCCCGCAGTCGCACAGGCGCGCGCTGCCGCAGCTTGGCTGGCGCGGCCAGCCCTGGCGCTGACCGAAGCCGAGCGCGACGAGATAGCCGGTGCCGTCCGCCGCGTGCTTGACGATCCAACATGCGCACCGCTCTTCCAGCCCGGCAGCCTGGCCGAAGTACCCTTTACCGGCACGCTCGATGACCGGCCAATCGCGGGCCAGGTCGATCGGCTGGTTGTCGGCGAGACCATCGTCACCGTGCTCGATTACAAGACCGACCGTACCGTGCCGACAGCCGCGGCCCGCGTTTCGGCCGCCTATCTACGCCAGATGGCAGCCTATCGCGCGGTCCTGCGGCGGATCTATCCGGAGCGGACGGTCCGCTGCCTGCTCTTGTGGACGGCCGGGCCCACCGTCATGACCTTGGATGACGGGATCCTCGACCGGTACGCGCCTTGACCGGGCGGGAGGCCATCCGTACATTGCCCTTTGTAACCGCTGCCCCGGCAGGCGCTTGAGGGGCGGGGCTGATCTGCAACAGGATTCCAGAATGCCGAAGAACGTCACCGACGACACGTTCAATACCGACGTGCTGAAATCGGAAAAGCCGGTGCTGGTGGATTTCTGGGCGGAATGGTGCGGCCCCTGCAAGCAGATCGCGCCGGCGCTCGAGGCGCTCGATCAGCAGATGGGCGAGGCCGTGACGGTCGCCAAGGTGAACATCGACGACAACCCGATGACGCCTTCGAAGTACGGCGTGCGCGGCATCCCGACCCTGATGCTGTTCAAGGATGGCCAGGTCGCGGCGACCCGCATCGGCGCCCTGCCGCAGAGCCAGCTGTTCGAGTGGGTGAAGTCGATCCTTTCGGCCTGAGGACCGCGCGCCGGCGTCAGCCGTTCTCCGCAAGCACTGCTCCGGCCAGATAGAGCGAGCCGCAGATCAGGGCCCGGCCCGGCGGTTCGCCCGCGCCAGCAGCGCGGCATAGTGCGTCGGGCACGGATTCGCAGGCCTCGGCCGCCAGCCCCACACTTCGCGCAGCAGCAGCAGCTGATTCCGCATCCAGGCTCGCCGCCTCACCCGGGATCGCCACCGTTAACGCGCGTTGGGCGAGACCGGCCAGCGGGGCGAGGAAACCGGTGTTGTCCTTGGTCTTGAGCATCCCGAACACGAGCACCAGCGGCCGATCACGCCAACCCTCCAGGTGAAGGGCGAGTGCCTGTGCCGCACCCGGGTTGTGGCCGCCATCGAGCCACAGTTCCCAGCCAGCCGGCAGGAGATCGACCAGGCGCCCCGCCTCGAGCCGCTGCAGGCGCGCCGGCCAGCGGGCGCGCGCAACGCCGCGGGCGATGGCGCTGGTATCGATGCTGAGGCCCGGCAGGCACGAGAGGCAGGCCAGCGCCAAGCCCGCATTCGCGATCTGATGTGCGCCCGGCAATGCCGGCATCGGCAGCGCCAGGTGCGTTTGCGGCAATCTCGGCGGCCGGCCTTCGAACACCCAGCCACCGCCCTCGGGCTCCGCGGACCAGCCCTCGCCCTCGCAGATCAGCGGCGCCCCGACATCGGCCGCCCGGTTCGCGATGACGGCCGCCGCCTCCGCCGGCTGGTGGACACTTAAGCACGGCACGCCGGGTTTCAGGATGCCCGCCTTTTCGCCCGCCACCTCAGCGATCGTCTCGCCAAGAAATGCCTGATGGTCGAGCGAGATCGGCGTCAGCGCCGTGATCAGCGGTCGCGCAACGACGTTGGTGGCATCGAGCCTGCCGCCGAGGCCGGTCTCCAACAAGGTAAAGTCGGCTTGCGCCCGGGCAAAGGCGAGAAAAGCCGCCGCGGTCGTGATCTCAAAGAAGGTGATCGGCTCGCCCGCGTTGGCTGCCTCGCACTCCCGCAGCACCGCACACAAGCTGTCGTCGTCGATTTCCCGGCCGGCAATAACGATGCGCTCGTTGAAGCGAACCAGATGCGGCGAGGTGTAGACATGGACGGCGCCCCCCAGCGCCTCCAGCATCGCTTTCAGGAAGGCGATGGTCGAGCCTTTGCCGTTGGTGCCAGCGACATGGATGACCGGCGCCAGCTGCCGCTCGGGATGGCCCAACCGCTCAAGCAGCCGCTCAATCCGGGCGAGCGACAGATCGATCACACGCGGGTGCAACTGCTTGAGCCGCGCGAGGATCGGGCCGGTGCTCAGGCGATCACCTCCGTCGCGGGCCGGCCGGGCGCGTTCGCTCCCGCTCAGGCCGGACCCCGCCGCGGCCGTGCGGCATGAACGCCTTCCGCCAGCGAACCGACAAAGGAGGCCACGACATCGACCAGATCGGCACGCGGCGCCCCTTTCGCGTCAATGTGGTCGGCGATCTTGGCGACGATTGCCGAGCCGACCACCGCCGCGTCCGCGGTGCTGCCGATCGCGCGGGCCTGGCCGGGGGATTTGATGCCGAAGCCGACGGCAACCGGTAGCGGGGAATGGGCGCGGATGCGCTCTACTGCGTGCGTCACGTCCGTCAGCGCTGCCGAAGCCGTGCCGGTAATGCCGGTGATCGAGACGTAATAGACGAAGCCCGAGGCATGCTTGACAACCAGCGGCAGCCGCTCGTCCCCTGTCGTCGGTGCCACGAGGAAGATCAGGTCGATGCCCGCGTTCCTGGCTGGGCCGACCACTTCTTCGGCCTCCTCCGGCGGCAGATCGACCAGGATCAGGCCATCGACACCCGCCTTCTTGGCAGCAAACAAGAACCGCGCGGTGCCGTAGACGTAGACCGGATTGAAATAGCCCATGAGGACGATCGGCGTCTCCGCGTCCTCCTGGCGGAAGGCCGCCACCATGTCGAGCGTGCGCCGCATCGTCTGGCCGGCGCGCAGCGCCCGCTCCGACGCAGCCTGGATGATCGGGCCGTCGGCCATCGGATCGCTGAACGGCATGCCGAGCTCGATGATGTCCGCACCCGCAGCCGGCAGCCGGCGCATGATGTCGATCGAGGTCGCGAGATCGGGATCGCCAGCGGTCACGAAGGTGACGAGCCCGGCGCGCCGCTGCTGCCTCAAGCTTGCGAACCGCCGGCCGATGCGCCCGCCTTCCCTCATAGCTCGATCCCCAGCACGCGCGCGACCGTGAACACGTCCTTGTCGCCACGGCCGCACAGGTTCATGACCACGATCTCGTCCTTGGCCATTCCGCCGGCAATATGGGAGACGTAGGCCAAAGCGTGCGACGGCTCCAGCGCCGGAATGATGCCCTCGGTGCGCGAGCACAGCTGAAAGGCCTCGATCGCCGCGTCGTCGGAGACGGCGACGTACTCGACCCGGCCGCTATCCCTGAGCCAGGCGTGCTCCGGCCCGACGCCCGGGTAATCGAGCCCCGCCGCAATCGAGTGGCCGTCACGGATCTGCCCATCGTCGTCATAGAGAAGGTAGGTCCGGTTACCGTGCAGGACGCCCGGAGCGCCAGCAGAGAGCGACGCGCAGTGCTCCCCGCTTGGGATGCCGCGGCCGCCTGCTTCGACCCCGACCATGCGGACGCTGCTGTCGTCAAGGAACGGCGCGAACAGGCCGATCGCGTTCGAGCCGCCGCCGATGCAAGCGACCAAGAGATCCGGCAGCCGTCCCTCGGCGGCCACGATCTGCTCACGCGCCTCGACGCCGATGATCGACTGGAAATCGCGCACCATGCGCGGATAGGGGTGCGGCCCTGCAACCGTACCGATAAGGTAATAGGTGTCGCCGACGTTGGCGACCCAGTCGCGCAGAGCCTCGTTCATGGCATCCTTGAGGGTGCCGGTCCCCGACGTAACCGGCCGCACCTCGGCGCCCAACAGCTTCATGCGGAACACGTTCGGTGACTGCCGCTCGATGTCGGTGGCGCCCATGTAGATAACGCAGTCGATGCCGAACAGCGCGCACACGGTCGCGGTCGCAACGCCGTGCTGGCCGGCGCCGGTCTCGGCGATGATCCGCGTCTTGCCCATCCGCCGGGCCAGGAGGATCTGGCCCAAGGTGTTGTTGATCTTGTGGGCACCGGTGTGCAGCAGCTCGTCGCGCTTGAAGTAGATCTTGGCGCCACCGAAGGACTCGCTCAACCGCTGCGCGTAATAGAGCGGGCTCGGCCGGCCGACGTAGTGCTTGAGGTAATAGCGGAACTCGTCAGCAAACACCGGATCCTGCGAAGCGGCATTGTAGGCCTGCTCCAGCTCCAGAATCAGCGGCATCAGCGTCTCGGCGACGTACCGGCCGCCGTAGATGCCGAAATGCCCCCGTTCGTCGGGCCCGCTCCGGTAGGTGTTGGGAAGATCCATCATCAATTTCGCAACGTTGTCCTGAAACTCATCTGGAACATGCGCCGGCCAAACGCCACGGCCGAAATAGGGGTCTGGATCGCGGCCGGTCTGCAGCGCTCGGACCGGCTTCCGTCTTCACCGTGATCAACGCCCGGCGGCGGCAGCGGCACCGGCAGCCACATTAAGATGCATGGCTGTCCGCAGAAACGCCTCGATCTTCGCAACACTCTTGCGGCCCGGCGCGTCCTCAACGCCGGACGACACATCAACCGCCTTGGCCCCGCTTGCCCGCACCGCAAGCGCCACGTTACCGGCCTCAAGCCCGCCTGCCAAGAACCATGGCCGCTGGCAGGCGATTCCGTTCAACAGCCCCCACTCGAACGCCCGCGCGTTGCCCCCCGGCCGGTCGGCGCCCGCCGGCGGATGCGCGTCGAACAGCAGCCAGTCGGCAACGGCTTCGTAGCCGGCAGTGCGAGCCAAGTCCGCGGCCGTGGCGACGGCGACCGACTTGATCACCGGCACGCCGAAGCGGGCCTTGATCGCAGCAACGCGGGCCGGCGTTTCGCTTCCATGCAGTTGCAGCATGTCAAGGGGGACCCGCTCCATCAGCGCATCCAGCGTTGCATCATCAGCATCGACGACGAGCCCCACCCGATGAACGGTGTCGGGCACCTGGGCCGCAAGCGTCGCGGCGCGATCGAGATCAAGGCAGCGCGGCGAGGGTGGAAAGAAGACGAAGCCGACGAAGCGGGCGCCACCGCGCACCGCGGCCGCGAGCGCAGCCTGCGTCGACAAGCCGCAGATCTTGACCGCAATCGCCATCCGCTTCAGTCGCCAGAATGCACCTAAGCCGCTCGGGCCTAGGCCGCATCCCTCGCAGGCGCCGGCAGGCCCGTAGCCTGGACCTGCGCGCGCTCCGCCTGCGTCAAGCGCTCCTTAAGCGATGCGATTTCGCGCTGGTCGCGCTCGGTCTGCTGAACCAGCGTCCGCACCCGCGCCCGCGCACCGCTGCGGCGCAGCAGGCCGACGACGGCGCCAAGCAGGAAGCCGGCCAGCAGGCCGACCAAGCCAACACCATAGAGCGGGAACGGCACGCCGGTGTCCGTCACCGGCCAGAGATTGAGCTGCACCTCGTTCGGATTCATGGCCGCGAAGACCATCACAGCAACCAGGATCGGCAGCGCGAAAAGCCAAAACAACAGCCTTAACACCGGACTATCCCTATCAATCGCTTATGAGTCGGTATTGAGACGCTCGCGCAGTTCCTTGCCGGTCTTGAAGTAGGGGATGTGCTTGGCAATCACATCCACCGCCTCGCCGGTGCGCGGGTTGCGACCCACGCGCGCGCCCCGCTTCTTGACTGAAAAGGCACCGAATCCGCGCAGTTCGACCCGATCGCCGCGCGCCAGCGCCGCAGCAATCTCCTCAAAGATCGTAATCACGATCCGTTCGACATCTCGCTGATAGAGATGCGGGTTGGCAGCCGCCAACCGGGCAACAAGTTCCGACTTTGTCATCGGCGATGACCCCCTCCTGAACCCCTCCGTCCGCCAAAGGCTGGACGATCGTTGGTTTTCCTGGAGTGCCCGCGTTCAAAGCCCAGGGTGCCAGACAGAGACCAACCCGTCAAGCGTAAGGCGTTCAACGAAAAGCGCTTTTCCGGTGATTTTGGTGACCAAATCACGGATTGCCCGCTCTGGTCCGACAATCTCAAGGTCCTTTATGGCAAGATCGCGGTCAATCGCGTGGGTTTCGTGCAACCACGTCCGCGCTTCGTCTTCCCCGCCCAGGCGGTCAATCAACCCGTTCGCCAGCGCCTGGCGGCCGGTAAAGACCCTCCCGTCGGCCATTTTCAGCACCGTGTCCCGCTCCAGCCGGCGGCGCTCGGCAACCATATCGACAAACATGGCGTGCATGTCGAGCACGAGTTTCTGCGTCGCCTCGCGCGCCTCGGGCGTAAACGGCTCGAACGGATTGGGCTGCGCCTTCAAGGCTCCGCTCTTGATCGTCTCCGGCTTGATGCCGACACGATCGAGGAGCGCCGTCATGTCCGCCGTCTGCAAGATGACGCCGATCGAGCCGGTGATCGTCCCCTCGTGCGCAATGATGAGATCGCACGCTGCTGCGGTCATGTAAGCCGCCGAGGTTCCCAGCTCGCCCATGACCGCGACCACCGGCATGTGGGCGGCAACCGCACGCAGGCGGCCGAACAACGCCTCGCCACCGACCACGGTCCCGCCCGGACTGTCAATGCGCACGATCAGCGCCTTGGCCGCGCTTTCCTTGGTGAGGGCATCCAGGACCGAATCGCGCTCGCGGTCGTCGGTGATGACGCCGTCGACAGTCAGCCGCGCGATATAGGGCCCACCCCAATGGTCCTGAAAGGTGCCAACAGCGGCCAGGACCGCGGCGACGAAAGCGACGACGGCAGCGACACGCCAGAACGCGAGCTTACGCTTCAGACGCCGCCGATCGATCAACAGGTCCACATCGAAAGCCACGACGTCGTTCGTCCTTTGCCGGCCCTTGGATCGACCTGTGGCCGATCAAGGGCAGCTCGCTGTCCCTATTCGGAGTCGGCTTCGCGCTTCTCTTCCACCTCGGCGCGCCGTTGCGCCTCGGCCGTCTCGCGCTTTTCCTTGATCGCCGCGCCCAGGATATCGCCCAGGCTGGCACCGGAGTCGGACGAGCCGTAGGTGGCAACCGCCTGTTTTTCCTCCTCGATCTCGCGCGCCTTGATCGACAGCACGACCTTGCGGCCGCTGTGGTCGATCTGCAGGACCTTGGCGTCGACCTTCTCGCCACGCGCAAACCGGTCCGGACGCTGCTCGCTCCGGTCGCGTGACAGTTCGGCCTTGCGGATGATGCCGGGAACACCGTCGGCGGTCTGCACCTCGACTCCGCCATCGAAGACGCCGGTAACGGTGCAGGTGACGACCGCATTGCGCTTCAGCCGCGACACGCCGTCCTCGAACGGATCGCTCGCGAGCTGTTTGACGCCGAGGCTGATCCGCTCCTTATCGACATCGACATCGAGCACCTTGGCCCGCACGAGGTCGCCGCGCTTGACTTCCTGAATGGCGGCTTCGCCGGCCTGGGTCCACGACAGATCCGAGAGATGGACCATGCCGTCGATCTCGCCGGTCAGGCCGATGAACAGCCCGAACTCAGTGATGTTCTTGACCTCGCCCTCGACCACCGAGCCGATGGGATGCTGATCCTGGAACTCCTCCCACGGATTGGGCAGCGACTGCTTCAGGCCAAGCGAGATCCGCCGCTTGTCGCGATCGACGTCGAGAACGACGACCTCGACCTCCTGCGACGTCGAAACGATCTTGCCCGGGTGGACGTTCTTCTTCGTCCAGCTCATCTCGGAAACGTGAACGAGGCCCTCGACCCCCGGTTCGAGCTCAATGAAGGCGCCGTAGTCGGTAATGTTGGTGACGCGGCCGACGAACTTGGCGCCGACCGGATACTTGAGCTGCACACCATCCCACGGGTCGGCCTCGAGCTGCTTCATGCCGAGCGAGATCCGCTGCGATTCGGGATTGAAGCGGATGACCTGGACCTTCACCGTCTCGCCGATCTGCAGCGCCTCAGACGGATGGTTGATCCGGCGCCAGGAAATGTCGGTGACGTGCAACAGGCCGTCCACCCCGCCGAGATCGACGAAGGCGCCGTAATCCGTGATGTTCTTGACGACACCGTCGAGGACCTGGCCCTCTTTGAGGTTGGCGATCAGTTCCGAGCGAGCCTCGGCGCGGGTCTCCTCCAAGACGGCGCGGCGCGAGACAACGATGTTGTTGCGGCTGCGATCCATCTTGAGGATCTGGAACGGCTGCGGCGTGTTCATCAAGGGCGCCATGTCGCGCACCGGGCGGATGTCGACCTGGCTGCCGGGCAGGAACGCGACGGCACCGGACAGATCGACGATGAAGCCGCCCTTGACGCGGCCAAATATGGTGCCGTTGATGCGTTCGTTGTTCTTGAAGCAGCGCTCGAGCTGGTTCCAGGCCTCTTCACGCTTCGCCTTTTCACGGCTCAGCATGACGAGGCCATCCTTGTCCTCGTAACGCTCGACATAGACGTCGATGTGATCACCGGGCGCGATCTTCGCGCTCTGCGCGGGCGTTGAGAACTCCTTCAACGCCACCCGGCCTTCGGATTTCAGCCCGACATCGATGACGGCATACTCGTTCTCGATCCCGACCACGGTCCCGCGCACCACCCGGCCTTCGAATCCTTCCTGCGCTCCAAAGGCCTCGTCAAGCATCGCGGCGAACGACTCCTTGGACTCCGAGGAACCGCTCTGGGCAGCGCTAGCCAGCTCGCTTGCCGTCATGTGATCATTCGTCTCCATTCATCCGCAACTGTCGTCAAAATAATGAGGTCTGCGTAACCGGGCCGGCCGCGACAACACCTGTCGCCGGCACCGACAACGGCCTGCCGGATTCCGGTCTAAAGCACGGATTCATCGATCATCTTTTTCGGAGCCACCGCCAGGGATGCCGCCGGCAAGACCGAGTACCCGATCGAAAACGGCGTCGCGGTCGAGATTACTCGTATCGATGACAAATGCATCCTTCGCCGCTGCTAACGGAGCGACGGATCGTGTCGCATCCCTCCTGTCACGTTCCTGCATGTCGTGCAGAACTTCGGTATGTATAGCGGGCAGGCCACGTTGCCGCAACTCCTCAAGCCGGCGCGCCACGCGAACATCGAGCGACGCGGTAAGGAAAATCTTGAGGTCGGCATCCGGACAAATGACGGTGCCGATGTCCCGGCCATCGAGGACGGCCCCGGCGCTGCCATCCGGCGGTGATGCCGCAAAGGCACGCTGGAAGTCCAGCAAGGCCGCGCGCACGGCCGGGATGGCGGCAACCCTTGACGCCGCAACGGCGGCTTCGTCGCTGCGCAAGCCGTCCCGGTCAAGATCGGCCGCCTTCAACTGCTGCGCCGCCGGGGTGGCATCGTCCGCCGATGACGGATCGCCGCCCTGCAACAAAACCTTCATCCCGACCGCACGGTACAGAAGGCCCGTATCGAGATAGGCATAGCCGAACTGCGCCGCCAACCGGCGGGCGACGGTCCCCTTGCCGGCACCGGCTGGACCATCGACCGCGATGATCGGTGTCGGGCGTCCTGTCACTTGTGTGCCACTCCATCAATGACGCCACGCGGTTCATCCGTCGGGCCGCGAGGCGCAAGCGTCGGCGCGGGCTTATCACGTCCAACGCGCACAAACCAGCCACCGGAACTCAACCGGCCATCGCGCCGCCGCGAATCAGCGAGAGTGAGCCCCGTCATATTCGATCATTGGCGCGACAGATATCCTTGCCACACGTTCTTAAGCACCCATGAGGTGACTTGCGCTCGCGCATTACGACATGTATAATGCTCTATGCTCGTATTGCGATAATCCACTCTGTCGATCGCACTGGTTCGTTTGCCGACTCCGCCCGGCACCCAAGCCGCCGGGAAACCCGAAACGCTCCACAACCCTGCCGGCGAGATTGCCGCGGCAAGGGTTTGCCATAGGCTGCCATGGCGCCACACCCTGATGTACGGTACGATACAGCATGAATTGCATCTTCGTGCCGGGGGACGATGGACCGTTTTTCGCCATATATCGCTGATACAGGCGCGCTCATTTGGTTGATCAGGCTGCGAGAGGAACCGTGAACTACTTCTCGGATATGACCCGGGTGACCCGGGAAGCGACCCGTGCCCCCCTGGCATTGACCGAACGGGTGTTCGACCTCGGTGATTTTCTACGGCTGTTGAACAGGCGCCGGCCGCTGATCCTCGGCTTCGTCGCTGCCTCGTTGCTGATTGCGTATCTCGTGCTGCAGTGGATGACGCCGATTTATACCGGCACAGCCGAGCTGTTCCTCGAAAAGACGCAAACCAACATCACCGACATCAAGGCGGTGCTGACCGAGGCGGTTGACGATCCAACCGGCCTGTCGAGCGAGATCGAGGTGCTGCGCTCACGCGGTCTGGCCGACAAGGTCGTAGACAAGCTGCGCCTGACCGAAGATCCAGAGTTCAACAAGGCGCTGTTGGCGCCGTCGCCGATCGAGCGCGCACGGCAGCGGGTTGCGGCGCTTGCCTCGGCCTACGTTTCCGAGGACTTTCTGGTGTGGATCGGGCTCATCCAGCCGGATCAGCTGACGCCAGAGGAAGAGCAACTGGCCCAGCAGGAGAAGACGGTCAACGCCTTCCTCAAGCGGCTGAGTGTTTTCCCCAAGGGCGAGTCCCGCGTTATCAATGTCAGCTTCGACTCGGAATCGCCGACAAAGGCCGCCCAGATCGCCAACGCCGTTGCCGATGCCTACATCCTTGACCAGCTCGACCAGCGCTACGAGGCGACCCGGCGCGCCAATGAGTGGCTCGGCAGCAAGCTCGATGATCTGCGCACGAAGGTTGCCCGCTCCGACGGTGCGGTCGAGTCCTACCGTCAGCGCGCCGGCCTGATCCAGGGTGGGCAGGGAAGTCTCCTTGTTTCCCAGCAGGTCACCGACCTCAACAGCCAGCTCATCATTGCCCGCACCGAACGCGCCGCGGCCGAGGCGCGTTTGAGCCAGGTTCGCCAGCTCGTCCGCGCGCAGGGCGGCGCCGACGCCGCCCGCGACGTTCTCAGCTCGCCGATCGTACAGGCGCTGAGCGCGCAGGAAACTGAAGTCAAGCGCAAGCTGGCTGAGCTTGAGCAGGAGTACGGCGAGCGCCACCCGCGATTGATCAACGTCAAGGCCGAGCTGCGCGACGTCCGTGCGAAGTTGAACGCGGAGGTTGGCAAGGTCGTCCGCACGCTCGAAAACGAGGTCGCCGTCGCCCAGGCCCGCGAGGCGGCACTCGCCCAGAGCCTGCGTCAAGTCGAAGGCCGGGTCTCCCAGGCGAACACCGCGAGCGTACAGCTGCGGGCGCTTGAGCGCGAGGCCAACGCCGACAAGCAGCTGCTTGAGCTGTTCCTCAACCGCGCCGAACAGATCAACGCCCAAACAGACCTCGCCATTCACCAGTCGAACGCACGCATTCTCTCGAAGGCGACGCTGCCTCATGCGCCCTCGTCACCGCAGAAGGCGCTGATGATGGCGGTCATCCTCGTCGCCTCGACGCTGTTTGTCATTCTCGCGGTTCTCGTTATCGAGTTCCTGCACCGGGGCTTCCGTAGCGGCGAGCAGATCGAGGAAATGACCGGCGTGCGCGCTTTGGGCTTGATCCCGGCGATCAAGAATTCGCGTCGGAAGGGCCGGCAGCCCGAACTCGTCCTGGTTAAACAGCCGCAGTCGCTGTTCGGTGAGGCTGTGCGCTCCGTCTACACGAGCATCTTGTTCTCGCAGACCCAAGAGCCGCTGAAGACGATCCTGATCACCTCGAGCTACCCCAAGGAAGGCAAGACGACGCTTGCCGTCTGCCTGGCGCGCATGTGCGCGCTGTCCGGCAAAAGGACGGTGCTGGTCGAAGCCGACTTGAGGAAGCCGCAAGTGCATCGACGGATCTCCGCGCCGCAGGGTCCAGGGCTGGTCGAGTATTTCCTGGGCGAGGCGGAACTCTCGCAGATCCTCCACTACGACGAAGTTTCGGGCGCCTACGTCATCCCGTGCGGCAAGGCGTCGGTCGACGCCAGCAAGCTCCTCGACTCACCAGAGATGAGCCGACTGCTCGCCAGTCTGGCGGCGCAGTTCGATCTCGTGCTGCTCGACACGCCGCCGATCATGGCAGTGGCGGACGCGCGCATCCTCACGCCCCAGGTCGATGGGGTCGTTTACGCGGTCCGCTGGGCCAAGACGCCGCGCGAGGTCGTCAAACTCGGCCTCAAGACGCTGGGCGAGACCACCGGCCATGTCGTCGGTGCGGTCCTGACGATGGTCGATGTCGAACAGCACGCCCAGTACGGCTTCGGCGACTCCGGTTACTACCACAAGGGTATCAAGTCCTACTACGTCCGCGGATAAGCGGCCCCGGTTCGGGTGGCAGCCGCGCTGCCACCCGCCATCGCCACCTCGTCCCCCTCCCAATCCCGGCCGGCGCCAGCATCCGGTGAAAAACCGGCGTGGCGTTTCCTCGGCACTTCGACCACTATGGCGTTATCGGCAGCCTTGCCGTCGCAGTGAATCAACCGCTGCCGTTACGACAGCACCGTTGCAACGCCCAGGTCGATGCTCCGCGCTCTCAAGCCCGTTCAACGCCTGCTCGGCAGCACCCTGCGCGACTTGGCGCCGTTGTTCCTCGTCATCGGGTTCTTCCAGGCTGTTGTCCTGCAACAGCCCTTTCCCAACCTGTTGGACGTCGGCATCGGACTCATCTTTGTCGTCATCGGCCTGACGCTCTTCGTCGGCGGCCTGAAGATCGGCCTTTTCCCCCTTGGCGAGGCGATGGCCGAGTCGTTTGCCCGCAAGGGCAGCCTCAGTGCCCTGCTTGCTTTCGCGTTTCTCCTTGGCTTCACGACGACGATCGCCGAGCCAGCGTTGATTGCTGTAGTCGATCAGGCTGGAGCAGCCGCAGCCGCCGCCAACGTCGTCGCCGATCAGCCGGACGCGATCGCCCGCTATGCCTTGTGGCTCAGGATCACCGTCGCACTGTCGGTCGGCATCGCTCTCGTCATCGGCGTCATTCGGATTGTGCGCGGTTGGCCGATCCAAATCCTGATCATCGCCGGCTACACCGGCATTGCAGCCATGACGGCGATTGCACCCCCCGAGATCGTCGGCATCGCGTACGACTCCGGTGGCGTCACGACCTCGACGGTCACGGTGCCGCTGGTCGCCGCCTTAGGGGTCGGCTTGGCCTCAGTGATCCGCGGCCGCAATCCGGTGGTCGACGGCTTCGGCCTGATCGCGTTTGCCAGTCTGACGCCAATGATGTTCGTTCTGGCGTTCGGGACGATCTGGAAACAGCTATAGGGACCGGCGACGGCGCGCGATGCTTGAGCTCCTGGGAGCCACTGCCCTTTCAACCTTCTTCGACGTTGGACCGATCGTCGTTGTGCTCGGCTTCTTTCAGTTCATCGTTCTGCGACGGCCGTTGGCACGGCCGGGGCGCATTCTCCTCGGCATCGTCCTGGTCATTCTCGGGATGACGTTGTTTCTCGTCGGACTCGAGAGCGCCCTGTTCCCACTTGGCAGGACGATGGCACTGCAGCTCACCGAGCCGGCCTTTCTCGGAACCGCCGGCGCGAGCGCCGACTGGCGCGATTACGGCTGGGTCTACGTCTTTGCCGCAGCCATCGGTTTTGCCACCACCATCGCCGAGCCGGCGCTGATCGCCGTCGCGTTGAAGGCCGCTCAGATCTCGGGCGGTGCGGTGCCACCGTTCGGACTTCGCCTCACGGTCGCCTTCGGCGTTGCGATCGGCGTTGCGCTTGGATGCTTGCGTATCGTGACCGGAACGCCCTTGGCCTGGTGCATCATCGCCGGCTATGTGGTCGTCCTCCTGCAGACGATGATAACACCGCGCATGATCGTGCCGCTCGCCTATGATTCCGGTGGCGTTACGACCTCTACGGTTACCGTTCCCGTCGTTACGGCGCTTGGCCTCGGCCTTGCGACCGTGATCCCGTCGCGCAGCCCCTTGACCGACGGGTTCGGCTTAATTGCATTCGCAAGTCTGTTTCCAATCCTCACCGTTCAGGCCTATGCTTGGCTGGCATCAACCTGGAGCCGCCTCGCCAAGGCGCGCAGGGAGAAAGCAACCGTCCGATGAACCTGAAATTGATTGTTGCGATGGTCGCCGATGACCGCACGGACGCCGTGCTTGATGCTGCCCGCCAAGCCGGTGCGACTGGTGCCAGCGTGATCACCAACTGTCGCGGCGAGGGCTTGAAGCCGGAGAAGACGTTTCTGGGCTTGGGCCTGACTTCGCAGCGGGATGTCTTGTTGTTCGTCGTTGCCGAGCCGAAAGCGCGCGAGATCCTGGAAACGATCGCCCAGGCCGGCCAGCTCGACAAGCAACCCGGCGCCGGTATCGCCTTTCAGCTCGCGATCGAGGACGCGGTCGGCCTGCGGACGCAGGCGCAGGCAATCTTGAGTTCGATCGCGGAGCGGGTGTGAGCATGGCCGTGCCTGTGCGGGTCGCCGAGATCATGTCGCCCGGCATCAAGACCATCGGCCGGACGGCGACGGTTGCAGACGCGATCGAGAGGATGCGCGAGGCTGGCGTGAGTTCGCTCGTCGTTGAGCGGCGCGATGAGGACGACGAGTACGGACTGGTGGTCGTCACCGACATTGCGCGCGAGGTGATTGCCAAGGACCGGCCGCCCGAGCGCGTAAACATATACGAGATCATGTCGAAACCGGTGATCACCCTGCCCGCCGACATGCAGGTCAAGTACGCGGTCAGGCTTCTGGTTCAGTTCAAGCTCTCGCGCGCACTGGTGGTTGACGCTGCCCGGCAACCGCTCGGCATCGTCACTTTACGCGACATGGTCCTGCGTCATCCACACATCGCACCGGAGCGGTGATTGCAGCCACCGCGCAGCACCTGATGCAAGTGCGGCGCCAACGGCTCGCCGCTTCCTGACCGGCAGTGATTCTCGCTCCGGCTGCCGTCGCCTGCGGCATCGATCGCCAATTACGCGAGAATTGTCGCCGCTCAGCCGAATCACCGCAGTTGCGAAGTGTTTTGCTTGAACGATGCGGCAGATCCCCTAATCTAGTTCAGCATACGGACCGAACGACGCGCGACGGTTCAGGGTCATCCGGACTTTACCGAACGTGGATCTCCTCGGGTCGGCTGCCGTGCGGTTTATCAGGTTGACAGGTGTGAGGGAGAGATGACTGGAAGCGGACGCGACAGAACCAAACACGCCAAATTGCTCGCGTGGGTGGACGAATGGGCGGCTATTTGCAAGCCAGACAACGTGTATTGGTGCGACGGCTCCCAAGCGGAGTACGATCGCCTGTGCGAGGAAATGGTTCAGTCGGGGACCTTCACTCGGCTCAACCCAGAGAAGCGGCCAAACTCCTTCCTAGCGCGTTCGCACCCGTCTGACGTCGCGCGGGTCGAGGAGCGGACGTTTATCTGCTCGAAGAACAAAGAAGACGCCGGACCGACCAACAACTGGATGGATCCGGACGAGATGCGCGCCAAGCTGAAGCCGCAGTACGACGGTTGCATGCGCGGTCGCACGATGTATGTGATCCCGTTCAGCATGGGGCCGATCGGCTCCCCGATCGCTTATCCGGCGATTGAGTTGACCGATAGCGCCTACGTCGTGACGAACATGCGCATCATGACGCGCATGGGCCAAGCGGTGTTGGATTACCTCGGCGAGGACAAGTTCTTCGTGCCGTGCGTGCATTCGGTCGGCGCACCGTTGCAGCCGGGCCAGAAGGACGTGCCGTGGCCGTGCGAGGGCGACATCTCGCGCAAGTACATCGTCCACTTCCCGGAAACGCGCGAGATCTGGTCGTACGGCTCCGGTTATGGCGGCAATGCCCTTCTCGGCAAGAAGTGCTTGGCACTCCGGATCGCGTCGGCGATGGCGCGCGACGAGGGCTGGCTGGCCGAACACATGCTGATCCTGGGCCTGGAATCGCCGGAAGGCGAGAAGACCTACGTCGCGGCCGCATTCCCGAGCGCTTGCGGCAAGACCAACCTCGCCATGATCATGCCGCCGGGTGGTTTTGAGGGCTGGCGGGCGTTTACCGTCGGCGACGATATCGCCTGGATCAAACCGGGACCGGACGGCAGCCTGCGCGCCATCAATCCCGAGTACGGCTTCTTCGGCGTCGCGCCGGGGACGTCCTACGACTCCAACCCGATGGCGATGGACACCCTGAAGCCCGGCAACAGCATCTTCACCAACTGCGTGCTGACCGACGACGGCGACGTGTGGTGGGAAGGCATGGGCCCGGCGCCAAAGCATGGCATCGACTGGAAGGGCCAGAGCTGGACTCCTGAGTCAGGCCAGCCGGGGGCGCACCCGAATGCGCGCTTCACCGCTCCGGCGTCGCAGTGCCCGACCATCGATCCGGCGTGGGAAGATCCGGCCGGCGTGCCGATCTCGGCCTTCCTGTTCGGCGGCCGTTTGTCGAAGACGTTCCCGCTGGTCTACGAGTCGTTCAACTGGAACCACGGCGTCTTCATGGCAGCGACCATGGGCTCCGAGGCGACAGCGGCGGCGATCGGCCAGGCTGCGATCCGGCGCGATCCGTTCGCCATGCTGCCGTTCATCGGCTACCACATGGCCGACTACTGGGCGCACTGGGTTAAGATGGGGCAGCGCAAGGAACTCAAGCTGCCGAAGATCTTCCGCGTCAACTGGTTCCGCAAGGACGAGAACGGCAAGTTCATTTGGCCCGGCTACGGCCAGAACATGCGCGTTCTGAAGTGGATCGTCGACCGGGTGCGCGGTCGCTCCGGTGCGGTCGAGAGCCCGTTCGGCTTGATGCCGCGCTACGAGGACATCACCTGGGCCGGCATTGACTTCTCCAAGGCCAAGTACCACGGCATCACCGATGTCGCGCGGGCCGGCCTGCAGGCGGAAGCGGCCGAGATCAAGCAGTATTTCGGCACCTTCGGCAGCCACCTGCCGCCGGAGCTCGAAAAGCAACGCCAAGAGCTTGAGGAACGCGCGGGCAAGGCGCCCGAAGTTTGGAGTGCCGCTGCCGGCTAACCCGGAAGCCGTACTGTTGGAAGTGTCGTGGGAGGCCGGCCGTCAAAAGCCGGCCTCCTTGCATTTCCGGCGTCGGCCAAGCGTTATGGCCGCAGCTTCTGTGACCGGGGTTCCGTGACCGGAACTCAGCTGCGATCCGACGGAACGTGGCACGACGAACAGTCGAGCACCAGGTAGCCGCGCACCGCGGCAACCGCGACCGCAATCCAGCCCACCATCAGGAGGAAACCGCCGACGGGCGCTGCACCCCGCACCGGCACATCGCCGGTGATCCCGAGCCAATACAGCGAACCCGAGAACATGAGAATGCCAAGCGCAAACGCCGCGCCCGCCACGTGCACCGGCGACACCCAGGGCAGGTCGCTCTGGGTGGCCAGCCACGCGACTGCGAACAGGGCGAGCGCATGTGTCATTTGATACTGTGAGCCGATCGCGATCATTTCCCGGCTGCCGGCATCGAGCATGCCATGGCGGGAGAACGCGCCGGCCGCTACGGATAACAAGCCGTTAAGAGCGGCGAGCAGGATCCAGACGACCGCGGGACGGGTCAAACCGGTCTTCGAAACCATTTCCTTCTCGCCTCCTTGGGACTCTTCGATAGGTCCATTATAGGAATACTTTCTTCAAAGTCGACGCGAATAAGTCGAGCAACCATTCTCGTATTTCAACTTCATGACGAGAGGGGTGCGGAGGCGGTCTTGTTTCCGCTCAAGATCCGGACCGGCCGGTTTCAGGCGGCGGTTTGTTCGGCCGGCGGTTTATCCGGGCGGCTACGAACCCGCGAACGCACACGGCCCTGCAGCGCACGCCGCCTGACCGCAGGGACCGACCGCCGGCGCCTGCGCGCCGCCATTGACGCGCGGCGCCATAATCGCCTTTTCCAGGTGATGCTCGCCGCATTCAGGACAGCGAACGGCATGGCTTGCGAGCTTGTTCTCGAAATCGTCGCTGCTGGCGAACCATTCCTCGAAGCGATGCCCCTGCGGGCACTTGAGATCGAATACGATCATGCCACGACCTCCTTTTCAGTTCCGGCCCTTAGAATTCCGCGCCTGAGCCGAGACGCCTCAGCGCGGCAGATCCGAATAGCCCATCAGCGCCTGATCAACGGCGCGCGCGCACTGCCGGCCTTCACGGATCGCCCAGACGACGAGCGACTGGCCGCGGCGCATGTCGCCGCACGCAAAGACGCGATCGACGCTGGTGCGGTAGCCATCCGGGTCCACATCCGGGTCAGCCGCGATGTTGCCACGGCTGTCGCGCGCAACACCGAGATCCCCGATCAGCGTATCGGCTTCCGGCCCCACGAACCCCATCGCAAGCAGGGCAAGATCGGCCGGAATGGTGAACGCGCTCTCGTTGATCTCCTTGAGCTGCCAGCCACCATTCGCGTCCTTCACCCATTCGACGCGAACGAGTTCAAGCCCTTCGAGCTTGCCGTTCCCCAAGAAACGCTTGGTCGAAACGGCCCAGTCGCGGGCACAGCCTTCCTCCTGCGACGTCGAGGTGCGCAGCTTCAAAGGCCAATTCGGCCACGTCAGCCCCTTGTCTTCCCGCTCCGGCGGCCGCGGCAGAATTTCGAGCTGGGTGACCGACTTGGCACCTTGCCGGATCGACGTGCCGACACAGTCGGACCCGGTGTCGCCACCGCCAATCACGATGACATCCTTGCCCGTGGCCAGGATGGTCCCCTCCTCGGGCACCGGCCGGCCGCCGATACGGGCATTCTGCTGGGTGAGAAAGTCCATCGCATAATGAACGCCGGCCAAGTCGCCGCCTGGCACGGGCAGACCGCGGGGCCGCTCGGAACCGCCGGAAAGCACGAGGATGTCATACTCCTCCATCAACCGCGCGACCGGAATTGCAGCGCCGACGTGACTGTTCGGCCTGAACTCGACGCCCTCGGCCTGCATCTGCGCCATCCGGCGATCGATCCACTTCTTCTCCATCTTGAAGTCAGGAATGCCGTAGCGGAGCAGCCCGCCAATGCGATCGCGCTTCTCGTAAACGACCACGGCGTGGCCGGCGCGCGCCAACTGTTGCGCACAGGCGAGACCCGCCGGCCCGGAGCCGACAACCGCGACCCTGCGGCCGGTGCGTCTGGCCGGAATCTGCGGCAGCACCCAGCCTTCCGCCCAGCCCTTGTCGATGATCGCACACTCGATCGACTTAATGGTGACCGGCTGATCGAAGAGGTTCAGCGTGCACGCGGCCTCGCAGGGCGCCGGGCACACGCGCCCGGTAAACTCCGGGAAGTTGTTGGTGGAGTGCAGGACGTCGAGCGCTTCCCGCCACTGGCCCTTGAACACCAGGTCATTCCAATCGGGAATGATGTTGTTGATCGGACAGCCCTGGTGGCAGTAGGGGATGCCGCAATCCATGCAGCGCGCGCCTTGGCGGCTGATCTCCGCCTCCTGCTGCGGGACCACGAACTCGTGCCAGTGATGCACCCGCTGGCTGATCGGCTCGTACGCGCGATCGCGCCGCGTAATCTCCAGGAACCCAGTCGGCTTTCCCATGGCGGTTAGGCCCCAACCGCGACACTGACGTCCTGGCGCTCGGTCGGCCGCCAGCGTGCCTGCTGCCTTTCGAGCGCCTTGCGATAGTCGACAGGCATGACCTTGACGAACTTCCGCAGATAGCGCGGCCAGTTCTCCAGGATCTGGGTGGCCTTTTCACTGCCTGTGTAGCGGCGATGGTTCTCGATCATCGCATGCAGGCGCTCGACATCGAGGCGCGTCATGTCGTGCATCAATTCCACCAGCCCATGCGTCTCCAGGTCTCCCTTGTGGTGGTACAGGCTTTCCATGCGGTCATCCTCGTCCGCAATCGGCTCCAACTCCACCATCGAGAGGTTGCAGCGCCGCGCGAAGTCGCCTTCCTCATCGAGCACGTAGGCGACACCGCCGCTCATGCCGGCGGCGAAATTCCGCCCCGTGCGGCCGAGCACAACAACGCAACCGCCCGTCATGTACTCGCAGCCATGGTCGCCCACGCCCTCGACCACGGCGGCCGCCCCGGAATTGCGGACGGCGAACCGTTCACCGGCAACGCCGAGGAAATAGGCCTCGCCGGCGATCGCTCCGTACAGCACCGTGTTGCCGACAACGATGTTCTGGCCCGGCTCGAACCGGCTCGTCGGCGGCGGATAGACAATCACCCTGCCGCCGGACAACCCCTTGCCGACATAGTCGTTCGCGTCCCCCACCAACTCCAGCGTCACGCCGCGGGCGAGGAAGGCGCCGAACGTCTGCCCAGCCGTCCCGGTGCCACGGATCCAGATCGTCTGATCGGCCAAGCCGTCATGACCGTAGCGCCGCGCGATCTCACCGGAGAGCATACCGCCGACGGTACGGTGGGTGTTACGCACCGGCGTTTCGATCCGCACCGGCTGACGATGCTCAAGGGCCGGCTTCGCCTTTTCAATCAGCATGTGGTCGAGCGCGCGATCCAGACCGTGGTCCTGCTTCTCGCAGTTGTAGCGAGCCACCTCCGGACCGGCTGGCGGCTGGTAGAAGACGCGGCTGAAATCGAGCCCCTGCGCCTTCCAGTGCTCGACACCGGAGCGCATATCGAGGCAGTCGGTCCGGCCGATCATCTCCTTGAAGGTGCGGAAGCCAAGCTCGGCCATGAGCGCGCGCACCTCCTCGACGATGAAGGTCATGAAGTTGACGACGTGCTCAGGCTCGCCCGCGAACCGCTTGCGCAGCTCCGGGTTCTGGGTCGCGACGCCGACCGGGCAGGTGTTGAGGTGACACTTGCGCATCATGATGCAGCCGGCAGCAATCAGCGCCCCGGTCGCGAAGCCGAACTCGTCCGCCCCCAACAGGGCGCCCACGATCACATCGCGCCCGGTCCGCAGACCGCCGTCAACCTGAACCGCAATCCGGCCGCGCAGCGCATTGAGGACAAGCGTCTGATGCGTCTCGGCAAGGCCGACCTCCCAAGGCAAGCCCGCGTGCTGGATCGAGGTGATCGGCGAGGCACCCGTGCCGCCATCAAAGCCGGAGATGGTGACGTGATCGGCATGTGCCTTGGCAACGCCGGCCGCGACGGTGCCAACACCGACTTCGGACACCAGCTTGACGCTCACCCGTGCCTCCGGGTTGACGTTCTTCAGGTCGAAGATCAGCTGCGCCAGATCCTCGATCGAGTAGATGTCATGGTGCGGCGGCGGCGAGATCAGCCCGACGCCCGGTGTCGAGTGCCGCACGCGGGCGATCCACTCGTCGACCTTGTGGCCGGGCAACTGCCCGCCCTCGCCGGGCTTGGCACCCTGGGCGATCTTGATCTGCAGATCGTCGGCGTTGACCAGGTATTCGGCGGTCACCCCGAACCGGCCCGAGGCTACCTGCTTGATGGCCGAGCGCATGGAGTCGCCGTTGGGCTTCGGGACAAAGCGCGACGCCTCCTCCCCACCCTCGCCGGTATTGGACTTGCCGCCCAGCCGGTTCATGGCGATCGCCAGCGTGGTGTGCGCCTCCCACGAGATCGAGCCGAACGACATCGCACCGGTCGCAAACCGCTGGACGATCGCGGCTGCCGGCTCCACTTCGTCGAGCGGAACCGGCGGACCGGCCGGCCGCAGCGCGAACAGGCCGCGCAGGTTCTTTAGGCGGCGCGCCTGGTCGTTGATCTTGCGGCTGTAGGCGCCGAACTTCTTGAAGTCGCCGGAGCGGACCGCGTGCTGCAGAAGCGCGATTGTTTCCGGAGTCCAGACATGCTCCTCGCCGCGCAGCCGGTACTGAATGTCGCCGCCGACGTCGAGGGCATTGCGCAGCACCGGCGCGTCGCCGAACGCGAGCTTGTGGCGGCGAACGGTCTCGATGGCAATTTCGCGCAGGCCGATGCCTTCGACCGGCGTCCGCGTGCCGGTGAAATACTTGTCCACCAGCTCCTTGGACAGACCAACCGTATCGAAGATCTGCGCTCCGCAATAGGACTGGAAGGTCGAGATGCCCATCTTGGACATCACCTTGAGGATGCCCTTGTTGACGGCCTTGATGTAGCGCTTGTGCGTGTCTGCCTCGCTCAGGTCCCCCGGCATTTCCGCGCGCAGACCGGAAAGCGTGTCAAACGCAAGGTAGGGATTGATCGCCTCGGCGCCGTAGCCGGCAAGCAGGCAGAAGTCGTGCACCTGCCGGGCCTCGCCGGTTTCGACGACAAGCCCAACCGAGGTGCGCAGCCCCTCCCGGATCAGGTGATGATGGACGCCGGACGTGGCCAAGAGCGCCGGGATGGCGATGCGATCGGCACAGATGTTGCGATCGGACAGAATGATGATGTTGAAGCCGTCGCGAACCGCGCCGACCGCGCGCGCGAAGACGCGATCGAGCGCGTGCGCCATGCCTTCCGCCGCTTCATCGGCGCGATAGGTGATATCGAGCGTGTAGGTACGAAACGCATTATCGACATGGTTCTCGATCCGGCGAATGCGCTCCAGATCGACATTGGTGAGGATCGGGGAGCGCACCTCCAGCCGCTTCTGGCCGGCCGCCCCTTGCGGCTCCAACAGGTTGGGCCGCGGGCCGATCAGCGAGACCAGCGACATCACGAGTTCTTCGCGGATCGGGTCGATCGGCGGGTTGGTCACCTGCGCGAAGCACTGCTTGAAGTAGTCATAGAGCATCTTGGATCGATCGGATAACACCGCGATCGGTGTATCGCGCCCCATCGACCCGACCGGCTCCTCGCCGGCGATGCTCATCGGCGCCAGGAAGAACCGGACGTCTTCTTGCGTGTAGCCGAACGCTTGCTGGCGATCGAGCAGCGTCTGCGCATCGGGCGGCATCGGCCCGACCTCAGCCGGCAGATCAGAGACGTGGATCTGCGTCGATTCCAACCACTGCTGATAGGGACGCGCCGAAGCCAGCTCTGCCTTCACCTCGTCGTCATCGATGATGCGGCCCTGTTCGAGGTCGATCAGGAGCATGCGGCCGGGCTGCAGCCGCCACTTCTTGATGATCTTTTCCTCAGGGATCGGCAGCACGCCGGCTTCCGATGACATCACGCACAGGTCGTCGTCGGTCACGATGTAGCGCGCCGGCCGCAGGCCGTTGCGGTCGAGCGTGGCGCCGATCAGCCGGCCGTCCGTAAACGCGATCGCAGCCGGGCCGTCCCAGGGCTCCATCAGCGCCGCGTGGTACTCGTAAAACGCATGGCGCTTTGCATCCATCAGCGGGTTTTCGTCCCACGCCTCCGGGATCATGATCATCATCGCATGCGCGAGCGAATAGCCGCCGGCGAGTAGAAGCTCGACCGCGTTATCGAACGTGGCGGAGTCGGAAACGCCGTCGCCAATCAGGGGCCACAGCTTTTCCAGGTCATCGCCCAACAGCTTCGAGCGCATGGAATGGCGGCGCGCCAGCATCCAGTTGACGTTACCGCGGAGCGTGTTGATCTCACCGTTGTGGCAGAGGTAGCGGAACGGCTGCGCCAACCGCCACGATGGGAAGGTGTTGGTGGAAAACCGTTGGTGCACGAGCGCCAGCGCCGAAACGAGGCGCGGGTCGTTGAGGTCCGGATAGAACGTCGACAGGTTCTCCGCGAGAACCATGCCCTTGTAGTTCAGCGTCCGCGCCGACAACGAGACAACGTAGAATTGGTCGGCCTGCGGCAGCTGGGTATCCCAAACCGCGTGATGCACCTGCTTGCGGATGACGAACAGCTTGCGCTCAAACGCTGCGGCGTCCGGCGTTCCACTCCCGCGGCTGATGAAGACCTGCCGGATGACCGGTTCGATCGGCTTGACGCTAAAGCCCAGCACCGAATTATCGGTCGGGACGTCCCGCCAGCCCAGGATCGTCTGCCCTTCCGCCGGCACCAGACGCTCAAAAGCGCCCATGCAACGTTCAATCAGTGCCGCATCCCGAGGCAGGAACACGGTCCCGACAGCGTAGTCACCGAGCGGCGGCAAGGTGAAGCCGGCGGCTTCGCACTCCTCGCGCAGCATCGCATCGGGAATCTGAATCAGAATGCCTGAGCCATCGCCGGCCAGTGGATCGGCACCGACCGCGCCGCGGTGGCGCAAATTGCACAAGATCCCTAAGCCTTGCTCGACGATCGCATGGCTCTTCGAGTTCTTAATATTGACGACAAAGCCGATCCCACAGGAGTCGTGTTCGTTCTGCGGGTCATAGAGCCCCTGCGGTAGCGGCAAGTCACAGTTTTCCATTTGGCGCATCCACCTCGTAGTCGCCCCGAGCCTCCCGTACGACGCCCTGATTCCTGGTGCCGTTTGTTCTGATTTTCGCCCGCGCCGATTCCCGGCACGTTATCCCGCGCGTCGCGGCAGAACGTTTAGCAAGCAAACTCGGGGCCAATAGAAGCGGCCCATCCCCTGACAGTGCTCGCCTCAGCACCCAGAGATTACTCGCTGCGAACGCCGAGGCAACCGTTTCTTTCCGCGACACCGCTCCGCTCACCGGACACGCGCGTTTCCCACACGATCAGGCGCCGGTTCTTCGCTCCCAGCCCCGCATATAGGGATGGCATCGGATCGCAGCCAGCGGCGACGGCCCCGAGGGCCGCCTATGAGCGGCAGTCGCCAGCATCAGGGAACGCCCGCACGGCGCGAATTCCGCCAACGCGATCCTTGACCAAGGCGGGCGCAGAGCGCTAGTTACGCGGGTTGCGCGTGCCCATAAGTGTTTCCTCGCTTCTTCTTAACTCCCCACTCCGGCAGGTTTCACCCGTGGACCTCTCCCTTTACGCCATCGCCGTCCTGCTCGGGATCGTCGAGGGGCTGACGGAATTTATCCCCGTCTCCTCGACCGGCCACCTGATCCTCCTGGTCGACCTCTTGGGCTTTCGCGGTCCGCCCGGCAAGGTGTTCGAGATCTCCATCCAGCTGGGCGCGATCATCGCGGTCTGCTGGCTGTACCGACAGCGGCTCATCCACGTTGCCGTCGGGTTGTTTTCCGACAGCGAGGCGCAGCGTTTCGCGACCAACATCCTGCTCGCCTTCCTGCCGGCGATGGTGATCGGCGTGCTCGCGCACGGCTTCATCAAGTCCGTGTTGTTCTCGCCCTGGGTCGTGTCGGTCACCTTGGTCCTGGGCGGGATCGCGATCTTTGCCATCGAACGCTTCCGGCCGGAGCCGCAAGTCACCCACATCAACCAGATGACACCCGGCCTCGCCTTGAAGATCGGCATCTGCCAGACGGTGGCGATGATCCCGGGGGTATCGCGATCCGGTGCCACCATCATGGGTGCGCTGATGTTGCGGGTCGGCCGCGAAACCGCGACCGAGTTTTCCTTCTTCCTCGCCATCCCGACCATGCTGGCAGCGACGGTCTACGACCTTTACAAGAACTGGGCATTCTTGAGCGTCGATGACGGCGGCCTGATCGCGCTTGGCTTCGTGAGCGCGTTCCTGGCCGCGCTGGTCGTGGTCCGCACGCTGATCAAGTTCGTCTCCCGCAATGGCTTCAGGCCGTTCGCGATCTACCGCATCATCATCGGTCTCGCGATGGCAGCCGTGCTGCTGAGCCGCTGAACGCAAAAGTCTCGACTTTGCTCCGTTGAGGCCGCAGCATCGGCGCGATGAACGAGAATACGCCGTTTGCGGCTCCGATCGCGCGGCTTCTGTGGCGGCCGGATGTCACAGTCTTGCTTCCCTGGCAGGCCGCGCTCCTGCGCGCGGGCCGCATCATCTATGTGCTTGCCCGCGACATCATTGAGGGGCCACTGCCCCTGCATGCGGCGAGCCTTGTCTACACGACTTTGCTGTCGTTCGTGCCGCTGCTCGCGTTCTGCTTTTCCGTCCTGAAAGGGTTCGGCGTCCACAACACGCTCGAACCGCTGCTGCTCGGCGTACTCGAACCCTTGGGCCCGCGGGCTGAGGAAGTCACCCTCCACGTGATCGGCTTTATCGACCGCATGGAGGTCGGCGTCCTGGGCGCGCTCGGACTGGCGCTTCTCCTCTACACCGCCATCTCCGTCATCCAGAAGATCGAAGCCGCGTTCAATGCGATCTGGCATGTCGAGCAGGCGCGGTCGCTGGCACGCAAGCTCGCCGATTACATGAGCACGCTCCTGATCACGCCGGTGCTGGTCTTTGCTGCCTTCAGCATGATCGCAACCGTGCTCGACAGCCCGCTCATCCAACGGCTCGGCGGCATGCCGCTGGGCGAGCTCCTCACCGGCGGGGTTCGCTTCTTGCCCAAGCTCGTGCTCGTCGCCGTGCTGGCATTCGTCTACCTGTTCATACCGAATACCAAGGTCCGCGCCTCCGCCGCGCTCACCGGCGCCGTCATCGCCGGCCTCCTTTGGCTGGCAGCCGGGCAGGTGTTCGCAACCTTCGTCGCCAGTGCGCAGAGCTACGCAGCGATCTACTCCGCGTTCGCAAGCGCGATCCTAGTGATCCTCTGGCTGAACGTGAACTGGATCATCGTCCTGACCGGAGCCGCAATCGCGTACTACGTCCAGCACCCGGAGGCGGTCCGCATCGACGCGCAGCCGCCGCTTCTCAGCGCGCGTTCGCTCGAGCGCACGACGCTTGCAAGCCTTGCCGCGATCGCAGAGGCCGCGTATGCGGGCCAGCCGGCGCTCACGATCGATGACCTGACGCGCTGCCTCCGCCTCCCCGCGACCGACGTTGATCGGGTGATGGCGGCGCTCGAGCGTGCCGGCCTCATCTGCCGTTCCGCCGATGACCCGCCGCGTTTCCTGCCGGCACGTCCGCTTGAGGTCACTCCCGCCAAGGCAGCGCTCGACGCCGTGCGCGGCGAGGACGGCGTGCAGATCCCGGCAGCGCAACTTTCGCCTGGATCGGCGCGGACGATCGAAACTGTCGAGCAGCGGCTCGATGCTGCCGTTGCCGCCGCACTTGAAGGCGTGACGCTCAAGGACCTAGCCGCATCGGCAGAAGGCAGGCTCCAATCGGACTAAACCGTGTAAACTTTGCAATAAATTCCACGTCAATACTGCACATAGTATCATAAATATTATTGTATTGACGGTTACCAGGAATGAAATTAACATTCAACTGTGAGCCGGCGAAGAAGAGGTTCGCAATGACCGCCCGTTCCGTTATTAATCGCTTTTGGCATGACGAGGCGGGGGCGACAGGCGTCGAATACGGGCTGCTGCTGGCGATGATTGCGCTGGCGATCCTCGGCGCCAGCACGACCATCGGCGATTTCATTACCAACGGCTTCGATGGTTTTGGCGACATGCTGGCCGGCGTCAGCGCGCCGGATACCGGAACCACACATTAGTGCAGCGGCCATCCGTGCTTCGAGGTTCAGGCGCAGGCAGGGCCCACCCTTCGCTCACTTCATAGCAGCCAAGGCTTCGACGACAGGGAGATTGGTCACCCTGATGATACCCATGCCCGGGTAGTCGAGGTCGATGGTCATCCATAGAGCGACCGCAAGGGCGACTCCGTAAACGGAGTCGAGCAGAGAAAAGCGCCGGCCGACACGGCCATTGCCAAAACCTATCAGGCCAACGCCGATTGCCGCCGTCCCCAGAAGGATCGACATGATCGGCCAGGGCAGATGTCTTCTCGCCATCGCGAGGTGTATCGAATGCAGATCGATGACCTCGTTGACCGGCGGCAGAACGACTCCCATCAGTGGCGCGTTGTCCTGCGTGCCCTTGGTCGCCGCCTGCCACATTCGTTCGTGCAGGCCGCCTACTTTGGCGAGCAAGGGCTTGATCAGATCGCGTCGCTCGCCGCTCAGCAATTGGACCCGATCTGCGGTATACTCGCGCAGCGCAGCCCTCAGTTCGCCGCGATGAGGTTCGGAAATGGCATCGGCCCGCAAATAGGCGGTGCCGAGTGCATTCGCCTCTTCCACGACGATGTCCAGCCGGTCGACAAAGCGCGATGCGGCCCCGGAAAATGCGAAGCCAACAAGGAATGCAACCAAGGCGGCCGTGGATGCGCGAATCAGGGCTAATTGTCGGTCGAAAGTGTCATCAGCCGACCGGGCCAGCGACCCCAGCCAGACGCCGAGTTCGTGCGCAGCGACGACGCCACCGATCAGGCCACAAGCGAGGAGAAGCTCAGTCACCCGCATACGATGACCGCCATGCCGGTCTCCCTTTGCAGAACCTTCGAGACAATATCCGATGCACCCTCTGTTTGTGCCAGTGCACTAGACAATCTGCAGCTGCGGATCGAAGGCGGCCGCGATCAAGGCCCGCGTGTAGGGATCGCGCGGCCGACTGAAGATCGCATCCGCCGGCCCCTGCTCGACGACGCGCCCCGCCCGCAGCACCAGGAGATCGTGCGCAAGCGCGCGGACCACGCGCAGATCGTGACTGATAAAGATGTAGGCGAGGCCATGCGTCCGCTGCAGGGTCTTCAACAAATCCACGATTTGCGCCTGCACGGAAATGTCGAGCGCGCTGGTCGGCTCATCCAGCACGATCAACTTGGGTTTCAGGACCAGCGCGCGGGCGATCGCGATCCGTTGCCGCTGGCCGCCTGAGAACTCGTGCGGATAGCGGTGCTGCGCGTCTGGATCGAGGCCGACCTCGCTCAAGGCACGGGCAACGGCCGCCTCCAGCTCCTCCTTCGACGCGCACAGGCGGTGGATCGTCAGGCCCTCGCCGACAATCTGGCCAACCGACATGCGCGGGCTCAGGCTGCCGAAGGGGTCCTGAAAGACGATCTGCATGCGCCGACGGAGCGGTCGCAACCCCTTCCAGCCAAGGCCCTGCAAAGCTTGGCCTTCAAAGGCAATGGCGCCCTCGCTTCGTTGCAGCCGCAAGAGCGCCCGGCCGAGCGTGCTCTTGCCCGAGCCGCTCTCGCCAACCACGCCCAGCGTATGCCCCGCGCGCACGCTCACGCTGACGCCATCGACCGCCTTGACGTAACCGACCGTCCGCCGCAGCACACCGCGGCGGATCGGCAGCCAAACCTTGGCGGCATCCGCACGCAGAAGTTCCTGAGCACCCACAGGCGGCGGATCGGGCAGCCCCTTCGGTTCGGCCGCCAGCAGCGCTTGCGTGTACGGATGGCTGGGCTGGCGCAGGACCTCGGCACAGGCGCCCTCCTCGACGATCAGCCCGTCCTTCATCACGCACACCCGCTCCGCAATCCGGCGGACGATGCCGAGATCGTGCGTGATCAGCAGCAGCGCCATCTGCAGGCTGCGCTGCAGATCCTTGAGCAGCGAGAGGATCTGCGCCTGGATGGTCACATCAAGCGCGGTCGTCGGCTCGTCCGCAATCAAGAGGTCGGGCTTGTTGGCGAGCGCGATTGCAATCATCAGCCGCTGCTGCTGGCCGCCGGAGAACTCGTGCGGCAGGGCATGCAGCCGCGTTCCCGCCTCCTCGAACCCCACCAGCCGCAAAAGCTCACCGACGCGCGCCTGCAGGTGGCGGCGCGAACCGGTATTGTGCACGGCGAGCACTTCTTCGATCTGGCGGCCGATCGGGTGCAACGGGCTGAGCGACGTCAGCGGCTCTTGAAAGATCATCGTGATCCGATTGCCGCGCAACGCCTGCATGCGCTGCCGCGGCGCCTGCATCAGATCCTCGCCGCGAAACCGGATCGCGCCGGACGGATGCCAGGCCTGCGGATACGGCAGAAGCCGCATGATCGAGAGTGCGGTTGCCGACTTGCCGCTGCCGCTCTCGCCCACCAGCGCCACGGTCTCGCCGTGGCCGATCGTGAAGCTGGCGCCGCGCACGGCCTTGACCTCGCCTGCGCCGCGGCCGAACGAGACGGCCAGATTCTCGACAGCAAGCAGCGGCGGTGAACTCATCGGCCGGTCCCGTGCACGCCCGGCGCCGCCCCGCCGGCAAACGTCTTGCGCGGATCGAAGGCATCGCGCACGGCCTCGCCAATGAAGATCAGGAGCGACAGCGTGACGGCGATGACGAAGAAGCCGGTCAGGCCCAGCCAGGGCGCCTTAAGGTTGGCCTTGCCCTGGGCCAGGAGCTCACCCAGCGACGCGGAGCCCGGCGGCAGGCCGATGCCGAGGAAATCAAGCCCGGTCAGTGCCGTCACCGATCCGGCAAGGATGAACGGGAGGAAGGTAAGCGTCGCCACCATCGCATTGGGCAGCACGTGGCGGACCATGATGACGAGGTCTGAGGCACCCAGCGCGCGTGCCGCCCGCACGTAATCGAAGTTGCGGGTGCGCAGGAACTCCGCCCGCACCACGCCGACCAAGCCCATCCACTGAAACAACAAAAGAATGCCAAGCAGCCACCAGAACGTCGGCTCGATGACGCTGGTCAGGATTATGAGCACGTAGAGGATTGGCACCGATGACCAGACTTCGATGAAGCGCTGAAAGGCGAGATCGATCCAGCCGCCGAAGTAGCCCTGCACAGCGCCTGCGGCGACGCCGATCAGCGCCGAGAAGATCGTCAAGCTGAAGCCGAACAGCACCGAGATGCGAAAGCCGTACAGCGTGCGGGCGACGACGTCGCGGGCCTGGTCATCGGTGCCGAGCCAGTGCTGTGCCGAGGGCGGCGCTGGTGCAGGCACCGGGATATCCCAGGCGACGGTGCGATGGCTGTAAGGGATCAGCGGCCGGAGCAGCCAGCCCTTCGCCGCGATCAGCTCGCGGACCGCCGGATCGGAGTAATCGGCCTCGGTCGGGAAGACGCCGCCGAAGGCCGTCTCCGGATACGCCGCAACGAGGGGGAAATACCATTGGCCATCGTAGCGGATGACAAGCGGCCGGTCGTTCGCGATCAATTCGGCGAAGAGGCTGATGACGAACAAGGCCGCGAACGCCCACAGCGACCAGAAGCCGCGACGGTTGGCCTTGAACGCGTCGAGGCGGCGACGGGTCAGCGGCGTGATGCGGATACCGAAAAGGCGCGACGTGTGGTCGGCTGCGGGCACGCTCACGCCTCCCGTCGCTCGAAGTCGATACGCGGATCGACGAGCGTGTACATCAGATCGCTCACCAGATTGAGGATGAGGCCGATCAGGGAGAAGAAATAGAGGGTGCCGAACATCAAGGGATAGTCGCGATTGAAGGCGGCCTCGAAGCCGAGCAGGCCGAGGCCGTCGAGCGAAAAGATCACCTCGATGAACACCGTACCGGTGAAGAGGATGCTGACAAATGCGCTGGGAAAGCCGGCGATCACGATCAGCATCGCATTGCGAAAGACGTGGCCCAAGAGGACCTGGCGCTCGCTCAAGCCCTTGGCACGAGCCGTCATGACGTATTGCTGATGGATCTGATCGAGGAAGGAATTCTTGGTCAGCATCGTCAGCGTCGCGAAGCCGCCGATGACCATCGCCGTCCACGGCAACGCCATGTGCCAGAGGTAGTCGAGGATCCGGTCCGGCCACGACAGTTCGTGCCAGTTGTCGGAAACGAGGCCACGCAAGGGGAACCAGTCGAGATAACTGCCGCCCGCGAAAATCACCAGCAGCAGCACCGCGAACAGGAACGACGGCACGGCATTGCCGATGACGACGACGACCGAGGACCAGACGTCGAACCGGCTGCCGTCGCGCACCGCCTTGACGATGCCGAGCGGGATCGAGATCAGATAGACGATCAGCGTTGTGCCGAGGCCGAGCGAGATCGAAACCGGCATCTTGTCCAGCACGAGGTCGACGACCGAGCGGCTGCGAAAGTAGCTCTCGCCGAAATCGAAGACGGCATAGTCGCGCATCATCTTGAGGAAGCGCTCGTGCAGCGGGCGATCGAAGCCGAACTGGTGCTCCAGCTCGGCAATGAACTCCGGATCGAGGCCCTGCGCGCCACGGTAGCGGCTTGAGCCGGCCGCGGCCGGCGCTTGCGGAGCCGCCGCTTCGCCCGAGCCGGCGCGCGTCACCCGCTCGGTGATCGCCGCCCCCTCGCCGGTCAGGCGCGCGATCACCTGCTCGACCGGGCCGCCGGGCGCCGTCTGGATGATGACGAAGTTGACGACCATGATCGCGAACAGCGTCGGCACGATCAGCAGCAGGCGGCGGACGATGTAGCCGAGCATGCGGGACCTACCTCCCTGCCGTCGCGAGCCGTTGCAGCGCCTTATCCTTGGCGGGATCGAACCACCAGGTGTCGATGCTGACCCCGCGCGGCGCCGTCATCGCCGGCCGGCCGAAGCGGTCCCAGAAAAGGATCCGGTCAGCGGCCGAATGCCAGCCCGGAATGACGTAGTGGCCCCACAGCAGGACACGATCGAGGGCGCGGGTCCGCTCGACCAGGCTTTCGCGATCGGGCGCGGTGATGATGAGGTCGATCAGCCGATCGACCACCGGATCCTTGATGCCGGCGTAGTTGCGCGAACCTTCCGTAACGGCGGCCTGCGATCCCCAGAAACTGCGCTGTTCGTTGCCGGGCGACTCCGACTGGCCCCACACCAGCATCGCCATGTCGAAGTCGAAGGCGCGCAGGCGGTTGATGTACTGCGATTCGTCGACCAGACGGATGTCGGCCTCGATGCCGAGCCGGGCCAGGTTGCGGCGAAACGGCAGCATGATGCGCTCGAACCCGGCATTGACGATCAGGATTTCGAAGCGGAACGGGGCGCCGGTCGCCGCATTCACCAGCTTGAAGTCCTTAACCTGCCAGCCGGATTCTTTCAGGAGCGCCAGCGCCCGCTCCAGATTCGCCCGCGGCCAGCCGCTGCCGTCGGTTGCGGGCGGCTGGAAGGCGTGCGTGAACACTTCTGCCGGTACTTGGGCACGGAACGGTTCCAGCAGCGTCCGTTCGCCGCCCTCCGGTGTGCCGCGGGCGGCCAGCTCCGAATTGCTGAAGAAGCTGTCGGTGCGCTTGTAGGTACCAAAGAACAGGACCCGGTTGGTCCACTCGAAATCGAACGCATAGCTGAGCGCGAGGCGCACCCTGGGATCGCCGAACAACGGGCGGCGGGTGTTGAAGACGAACGCCTGCATCCCCGTCGGCCTGCCGTGCGGCACGACCTCCTTCTTGAGGCGGCCGTCGCGCACCGGTGGCACGTCGTAATCGAGCGCCCAGGCCTTGGCTTGGGTTTCCTGACGGAAATCGATCAGGCCGGCCTTCAGGGCCTCGCGCAGCACGGTTTCGTCGCGGAAATACTCGTACTGGATGCGATCGAAGTTGTTCTGGCCGCGATTGACGGCGAGATGCGCCCCCCAGTAATCGGCGACGCGCTCCATGACCACCGAGCGGCCGGCTTCGAAGGAGGCGATCCGGTACGGCCCGCTCGACAAGGGCGGCTCCAGCGTCGAGCGCTCGAAGTCCCGGTCCTGCCAATAGTGCTTGGGCAGGATCGGCATTTCGCCAACAATCAGCGGCAGCTCGCGGTTGCCCGCCTCCTTGAAGACGAACCGGACCCGGCGTTCGCCAACCTGCTCGACGCGCGCGATCGAGGCATAATAGAAGCGGAAGAACGGCTGGCCCTTGGTCTTCAACGTTTCGAACGAGAAAATGACGTCGTCGACGGTGATCGGTGCGCCGTCATGCCAGCGCGCTTCGGGACGCAGCGTGAAAATCACCCAGGAGCGGTCAGCCGGCCATTCGATCGCCTCCGCAATCAGCCCGTAGCGGGTGAACGGCTCATCTTCACTGCCGACGGTGAGGGTCTCGGCGCCAACGCCGGCCGCCGGATTGCCGCGGGTGATGTACGGATTGAAGCTGTCGAAGCTGCCGGCGACGCCCAGGTGCATGGTGCCGCCCTTGGGCGCGTCGGGATTGACGTACTCGAAATGGGAGAAGTCCGGGCCGTACTTCGGCTCGCCGTGGAGCGCAATCGCATGTGCGCGCGTGATGTCCTCTGCGCTGGCACCTGCCACGAAGGCGATTGCCAGGAGAGCCACGACGCCGACACGCGCGAGAATGGCGCCTGCCAATCCCGTTCGCCCGCGGCACGCGCCCAAGGGCCCAACCGCCCTCACCCAGCGAGGGCCCGCTGCGCAGCGGCGTGCAGGGCCGGATCGCCGGCGGCGAGCACGCGGCCATCGGAGCCAAGCCCAAGCGGCTTGCCCTGCCAGTCGGTAATGACGCCGCCCGCACCTTCGATCACCGGCACCAGCGCGCAATAATCGTAGGCTTGCGTCGACGCCTCGCAGACGAGATCGACCCAGCCGCACGACAGAAGGCCATAGGCGTAGCAGTCAGCCCCGTAGACGGCGGCATAGCAGTTGGCGCGCAGCCGCTCGAAGGCGGAAGCGTCGGCACCTTGGAACATCTGCGGCGAGGTGGCATAGAGCCAGGCCCCGGCCAAACCGCTACACGAACGCACCCGCACCGGCTGGCGGTTGTAGAGGGTCTCCTGGCCGGCGACGCCGACCCAGCGCTCGTTCAAGGCCGGCATGTCGATCACGCCAACGACCGGCCTGCCCTCGTGCAGGAGCGCGATCAGGGTGCCGAACAACGGCTTGCCGGTTACGAACGCTTTGGTCCCGTCGATCGGATCGAGAACCCAGACGAAAGCGGCATCCGCCCGCGCGACACCGTGCTCCTCGCCGAAAATCCCATGCTCCGGATACGCGGCTTCGATCATGCGGCGCATGGCCGCCTCGGCCTCGCGGTCGGCGATGGTGACCGGGCTCTGATCCGCCTTGATCTCGAAGCCGAGGCCGGTGCGGAAATGGCGCAGCACCAGCGGCCGGACCGCGTCCGCCAGGTCCTGGGCCAGGACGGCGAAGGTGGCGTAGCGGTCCATCGGCGCGAGCCGGCCGGCCGCCAGCTCTAGGGAAGCGGCTTGGGCGAGTCGCTGCGCGTGCGGAGATAAGCGATGACGGCCGCACGGTCGTCGGCGCTCTTGAGGCCGGCAAACGTCATCTTGTTGCCCGGCGCGTATTCCTTCGGCGACGTGAGGAAGGTGTTCAGGTGCTCATAGGTCCATTCGCCGCCCTTGCCGGTCATCGCCGCGGAATACGAAAAGCCGGGAGACGATGCGGTCGGCCGTCCGACAACACCCCACAGATTCGGCCCCACCTTGTGCCCGGCGCCGGATTCGGCGACATGGCAGGCCTTGCACTTGCCGAACACTTTCTCGCCTGCCGCAGGGTCCGCCGTCGCCAGAAGCTCGCCAATGCTCTTCTCCGGACCGGCTGCCGCTGCCGGCTCGGCCGGCGCTTCCTCCTTGGTGGCCGCGGCATGAACGGCGCCGCCCACGTGCGGGGCGATCGGAACCAGGAGGTTGCCCACGAAGTTCGCGCCGTAAATCAGCCATGCGGAGATCAGGACCGACGCGCCCATCTTTTCCAGCAACGAGAAATGCATCGATGTTATCCTTCTTCTTTCCGTTCGCCCCGCAGAGGAATTCCGCAGCCGCACTCTAGCGCCGAACACCACGGCCGTTCAACGTTGTGCATGGGCGAACTGGCCCCGACGCTGGTTCTGTGCTATCAGCCGCGCCCATGTCGAAAAAACCTGCCTCGATCATCATGATTCCCGCCCGCATGGCGTCCACGCGCCTGCCGGGCAAGCCGCTGGCCGATATTCTCGGCGCGCCCATGATCGTCCACGTCTGGCGCCGCGCATGCGAAGCGGACGCAGGCCCGGTGGTCGTCGCCTGCGCTGAACCCGAGATCGCCGACGCCGTGACGGCGGCTGGCGGCCGCGCCGTGCTGACCAGCCCCGACCTGCCGTCCGGCTCCGATCGGATTTTCGCCGCACTGGAGGCGGTCGATCCCGACGGGCGCTTCGATACCGTCGTCAACCTGCAGGGCGATCTGCCGACCATCGACCCGGTTGCCATCCACGCAGCCCTGAAGCCGCTTGCCGATCCCGAAGTCGACATCGCCACCCTGGTTGCCCTGATCGCCGATGCCGAGGAGCGGGACGATCCCAACGTCGTCAAGGCGGTCGTGGCGCTGGCGCCGGGCGCCGATACAGGCCGTGCGCTCTACTTCAGCCGCTGCCCGGTGCCCTGGGGCGAGGGGGCGCACTATCACCACATCGGCATCTATGCCTACCGCCGTGCCGCGCTCGCCCGCTTCGTGACGCTGCCGCCCGGTATCCTTGAGAAGCGTGAACGGCTGGAACAGTTGCGGGCACTCGAGAACGGCATGCGGATCGACGCAGCGCTGGTCGAGACGGTGCCGTTCGGCGTCGATACGCAAGGCGACCTCGAGCGCGCCCGCATGGTGCTTGCCGCACACCGCGCTGGCGGGCCATCCCAGGGGACACGCACATGAGCGATCCGCAGCGCACGATCGCCTTTCAGGGATCCCCCGGCGCCTACTCCGACCTCGCCTGCCGGACGTCACGCCCGGAACTCGAAACACTCCCGTGCCGGTCCTTCGACGATGCGTTCGCGGCGGTGCGCGATGGCGCCGCTGGGCTGGCAATGATCCCGATCGAGAACTCGGTCGCCGGCCGCGTCGCCGACATTCACCATCTGCTGCCGAATTCCGGCCTGCACATCATCGGCGAGCACTTCCAGCGGGTGAATCATCATCTGCTGGGACTTAAAGGGGCGCGGATCCAGCAGCTAACGCACGTGCACAGCCACATCCACGCGCTCAATCAGTGCCGCACCCTGATCCGGGAGCTGCGGCTGGAGCCGGTCGTGCGGCTTGATACCGCCGGCGCAGCCGCCGAGATTGCAGCCGCCGGCGATGCCAGCCAAGCGGTGATCGCATCCGAGTTGGCTGGCGACATCTACGGCCTCGTCTCGCTCAAGGCCAACATCGAGGATGCACAGCACAACACGACCCGGTTCCTGATCATGGCGAAGGAGCCCGTGATCCCGCACCCGAAGTCGGGACCGGTGATGACCAGCTTCGTCTTTCGCGTCCGTAACGTCCCGGCTGCGCTTTACAAGGCGCTCGGCGGTTTTGCCACCAATGGCATCAACATGACCAAGCTGGAAAGCTACCTTGTCGGCGAGCGCTTCAACGCAGCGCAGTTCTATGCCGAGGTCGAGGGGCACCCGGAGCACAAGCCGCTGCGCCTCGCGATCGAAGAACTCGATTTCTTCTCACGCGAGGTGCGCATTCTCGGCGTCTTCCCGCAGCACTCCTACCGCTGGGAAACCGACGGCACGCTCTAGAGCGGATCAGCGCGCTGCGCTGCTACGCACCGCCGCGACCTCGCCGCAATAGACCATCTGCTTGCGGCCTTCGTCGTAGACCCAGCTCTCGGGCTGGGAACGGCAGTAGCTGACCACCGAGCGCGGACTGGAGACGCTGTTCAGCTCGTGGCCCATCAGCCGTTGCACGCCGGAAGCAACAGAGCCAACCCAACGCGAGACCATTTCGTCGCCGTTGACCCCCGATGTGCTGCGCGCCATGCCGCCCGCCGTCGCTGCGTTCGCAGCGGTTCCGCGGTTCGCCGGTTCGCTCTTCGGCCGCGTCGGCGCAGGCCGTGTCTCCTGCTCAAGCCGCGCCAGGAGCCTGCGATCGTTGCCACTGCCGGCCGGCACGCTCACTCGCGCCTGATAGGTTCCAGCCGCCTTCTTGCTCTGAGCGGTTACAGCGCGACCCGCGGGTTGCGCGTCGCGTCGCGGAGCGGGCGTGTTGCGCGCGACGACCGGCTTCGAACGCTCGGCTTTCGCGACTTCCTTCGGCGCCTGTGACCGTGCGACAGCAGCCGGCGCCGGGCGCTTCTCGACAGCCTTCTGCTCGCGCACGGCCTCCTTGGACGGCTTGCGCGAGGTTGCCGATGATGGGGCGGCTGCGGTTGCGACTTGCGGCTTGCCCTCAACGCGGCGGACGTCGGTTGGCCGCTCCTGCGGCTTCTCAACCAGCGCCGCCGGGGGTGGCGCTACGTCTGCATCAGCAGAGGAAGCGGGTGGATCCTTAGCAACAGGAGGGTCGATCACCGCCGACTGCGCGGCAACGCTGGGCGGGAGCGGAGGCAGCGCCGCTACTGTCACGGGTTCGCGCGCCTGCGGCTCGCTCGCCGTCTCGCTGGCTTTCTCCTCGCTTGAAGCCTGCTGCGCAGTTGCACCTTCATCCGCGCTTGGCAGTGCGGCAGGACCTTGCGGCTCCACAACACCGTTTCCGAGGAGGTCGCGCGCGATCGCCCGCCCGCCGCCGCCGAGATTGGCGGCAGCCCCATCGGCGGGCAGGACATCTTCGAACAGCGAGTCGACCTGGGTGCCGGAATAGGCCGAAGCAAACAGGTCGGCTGAACGGCGATGCTCATCGGCGAGCCCGCCCGCGCTGGCGGAAGCCGCCGACACCGCGACCCGGCGCGCGTCTGCCGTCAAATAGTCATCCATGAACAAGAACTTGCCGACAGCAGCCAACAAGAGACCAAAAGCGCTGAACAGAAGGATTCGAAACATGGTACCCGTGACAGCCAGTGTTTGCATCAAAAGCCGCGAAAACGCCTTCAGCGATTCGCGCGTTGACTTACCGTGGCACGGACATCGCCAGCTACCCTGGGTGCCGGACCTGGACCAATTCCCTGCTGGGAGAGTGAAGCGCGGTGAAGTCGAAGTCAACGAACGATTTTACTGGCCATGAGCAAACAGCCCAACTCACTTGGATGGCCAGTCACTTATAGGCGCGGAGTGAGACTTGAGAACACTTGTCAAGCATAAAATAGCTTGCGCCCCAGGCTCATGCTTCGCTTGCCGAGCGGTCTGAAGCCGTGTAGGCGTGCGGTTTTCCCGGTTTGCCGGTCACCAATGATGGAATCGGACGGAATCACGCTTGCAGCCTTAACGGCGGCGCTGGCAGCCGCCGGCCTGCTTGCCGGTCTGCTTGCCGGGCTCTTGGGCGTCGGCGGCGGCATCGTCATCGTTCCCGTGCTCTTCTATCTGTTGCCCCTGGTCGGCGTCGATGATTCGGTGAGCATGCACACCGCTGTCGGCACATCGCTGGCATCGATCGTCGTCACCTCTTTCTATTCGGCGCGCGCGCACTACCGTCGCGGTGTTGTTGATGTCGGGCTACTCAGAACCTGGGGGCCTTTCATCGGTCTCGGCGCGCTGATCGGCACGGCGGTGGCCGGTGCGGTACAGGGTGCCTTCCTTACCGGCTTTTTCGGCGTATTCGCATTCGCCGTCGCCGTGCAAATGCTGTTATCGCCGGAAGTAAGCCGCTTTCGCCTCAACCTGCCGGCGGGATGGGCGCGTGCGCTGACCGCGGCCTTGATCGGGGCAGTCTCAAGCATGCTGGGCATCGGCGGCGGCACCCTGTCGGTGCCGATCCTCTCGGCCTGCGGCTATCCAATGATCCGCGCCGTCGGCACCGCGGCTGCCTTCGGTGCCGCGATCGCCCTGCCCGGCGCGATCGGCTTTGCGGTGAGCGGCTGGAACGCGCCGTCGTTGCCACCGTTCAGCCTCGGCTACGTCAACCTGTTGAGCTTTGCCGTGATCGTGCCGATGACGATGACGGCAGCGCCATGGGGGGCACGCCTTGCCCATACCGCAAGCCCACAGGTCCTGAAGCGGGTTTTTGCAGTCTTTCTACTGCTGACAGCGATGCGCATGCTGGCGCGGCTTTTCTAGTGCCTTGGCACAAACGGAGCCTACATCCTGTTTGTGCCGAAAGTGCACGCGATTGAATATGTTGTGCAGCGACAACCTTGCTCGGGCGTGAATCGCTCGATTGGGCCGCTGCACTAGAGCACTGGCACAAACAGAGCGTACCTCCTGTTTGTGCCGAAAGTGCACGCGATTGAATATGTTGTGCAGCGACAACCTTGCTCGGGCGTGAATCGCCCGATTGGTTCGCTGCACGAGCGGCGACGCGCAGCGCTTGTCATCCCCTGGCCCCTCTCGCATAATTCCCTTAACGGACAATGCAAAAGGACCCCCATCGTTGAGTGAGCAGCCGCCGCGTGTTGGCATCATCATGGGCAGCCAGACCGATTGGGAAACCATGCGCCACACGGCCGCCACGCTGGACACACTTGGGGTGATCCACGAGGACCGCATCGTTTCGGCCCACCGGACGCCGAAGCGGCTTTACGATTATGCGCTCTCGGCCCGCAGTCGCAGCCTGAAAGTGATCATCGCTGGTGCCGGCGGCGCGGCGCATCTGCCGGGAATGGTGGCGGCGCTGACGACCGTGCCGGTTCTGGGCGTGCCGGTGCAAAGCAACGCACTGAGCGGCCTCGACAGCCTGTTGTCGATCGTCCAAATGCCGGCCGGCATCCCCGTCGGCACGCTCGCCATCGGCAAGGCGGGTGCGGTCAATGCCGCGCTGCTGGCGGCCTCAATCATCGCCATCATCGATCCGAACGTTGCCCGCCGGCTTGAGGCGTGGCGGGCAGAGCTCACCGCCAACGTCGCCGAAACCCCCCTTTACCGCTCGGAACAATAACGAAACGCCATGCCGATGCAGCTACCGCCGCCCCTGCCGCCGGGGGCGACTATCGGTATTCTCGGCGGTGGCCAATTGGGCCGGATGCTGGTGCTGGCGGCCGCACGCCTGGGCTACCGCGCCATCGTGTTCTCACCCGAAGCCAACGCGCCGGCGGCCCAAGTCACCAACGGCACGATCATCGCCGCCTACGATGATGAGCGGGCACTGGCCCGGTTTGCCGCGGAATCGAACGTCGTCACCTACGAGTTCGAGAACATTCCGTTTGCAACGGCCGCCGCCGTTGCCGACCGCGCCCTGGTCCGGCCGAGCCCCGAAGTCCTCGCCATCTGCCAGGATCGCAACCGAGAGAAGGCGTTTCTCGCCCGCGTCGGCGTCCCCGTCACCGCTAACATTCCGATTGCCGATGCGGCGGATCTCGTCGCCGCCGTGGGGCAGATTGGCCGGCCGGCGGTGCTGAAATCCGCCCGTTTCGGCTACGACGGCAAGGGGCAGGTGCGCATCGACGACACGACCGATCTTGCCGGGGCTTGGGCGGAACTTCAGTCCGCAGCCGGCACCGGTTCCGGTCCGGCTGGCATTCTCGAAGCGTGGGTCGATTTCGCGCTGGAGATCTCGGTGATCGTCGCCCGCTCCGTGCACGGCGAGACAAAGGCCTTTGTCCCGGTGCAGAACATCCACGAGCACCACATTCTCAAGCGGACGATCGCCCCGGCGCCCATCGCCGCGCCGGTCGCTGCCGCTGCCCTGGATCTGGCGCACGCGATTGCGCGCGGCATGGGGCTCATCGGCGTGATGGCGATCGAGATGTTCGTCGGCCACGACGGCCGGCTGCTGGTCAACGAACTGGCACCACGGCCGCACAACTCCGGTCATTGGACGATCGACGCCTGCCCAACCTCCCAGTTCGAGCAGTGCGTGCGCGCCATCACCGGCCTGCCGCTTGGATCAACGGCGCCGTTCGCCGATGCGGTGATGGACAACCTCCTTGGCGCCGAGGCCGATGACTGGCTCAGGATTGCCGCCGAGCCGGGGGCGCGGCTGCACCTCTATGGGAAGGACAGCATACGGCCGGGGCGCAAGATGGGCCACGTCACCCGCCTGACAGCCCGCGGCGCGAGCGAGAACGGCGCATGAAGCGGCGACGGTCGCTCGCCCGTGCCGCCAGCCTCGCCGCCTTCGCACTGATCGCGGCAGCAACCACCGGCGCGGCAGCGATGGAGCAAACGGCCGACTGGCTCGAAGCGCTGCGCAGCGCGCCAGTCGGGGCATGGAACAGCCTGCCGCCCCCGCAGGAGCCGGCGCAACCGGGCGAGGCCGAGCCAAAGCACGCCCTTGCGATCCTGACCTTCGAGCCCGACTCGGCGGCACTGACCGAGCCAACACGGCGCACGCTCGACGCGCTCGCCGCCGCATTGACGTCGTCCGATCTGTACACGACGGCGTTCGAGGTGCAGTGGTACGCCGATGCCAAACGCACCGAGCTCAATACCCATGCGCTGCCGCAGCGCCGCGCAGCAGCGATCTATTCCTATCTTCAGGCACAGCACGGCATCACCATGGCGCGCGTCATGCTGCGTGCCGCCTTGCGCAAACCCGCCGCGGCACCGCCGACGCTCCCGACCGAGTCGATCGTCATCCGCGTCGTCAACCGCGGACCGCTCTAGAGCGCTTCGGCCGACTACAGGGCCGCGGCACCGGGACGCGCGCTCCTTTCGGAGCGCACGGCCCGTTCAAGACCGCGTCCGTCTCACTCAGGCTTGATCGCGATCTTCTTCTCCTTGGTCTCAGCGCCGGGCCGCTTCGGCAGTTCGACCGTCAATACGCCCTTCTTGAAGGTGGCGGCGATCTTCTCGCCATCAACATCATCGGGCAACGGGAACGAGCGGCGGAACATGCCGTAGCGCCGTTCCGAGATCTGATAGCCGGTGCCCTTGTCCTCCTTCTCCTCCTTCTTCTCGCCCTTGATCGTCAGAATGTCATCGGCAAGCGTGAGTTCGACATCACTCTCACTGAGACCCGGCAGTTCCGCCGTCAGCGCGTAGCCGCCTTCCTTCTCGACCAGATCGACCGCAGGCACGCTGCCGCCGAAAAAGCGGCCAGCCCGCAAAGAGTCCGTCGGCAACCCGCGCCAGCCAAAGGGGAAGCCGCCAATACGACCGACGAAATCGTCGAACAGGCGGTCAACTTCGTCACGGAAGCGGGCGATCGGCTGCCACGCCTCCTCAGCCGAGGAAAGCCTTGTTTTTGCGCCGGATTTGACTGGGACCTTCTCCGCTTCGTCCACCATCGTGCTCTCCTCCGCACCCGAATTAACATTGAAAACAGTGTAGCACATTCAGCCGTTATCTTCTAGAGCTGTCCCTGGAATCCGCGCTTCCCGCCTCAAGCCTCCACCTCTGGCCGTGCGACCGCTGCTTGCCAGCGCGCATCAACCCGCGGAAGATGACCCGGCTGGCTGCTGGCGCACACGTGGCCGCCGAGCCGCCGGCAACAACGGCCAAGGGGACAGCGCAGCCATGATCACCCCGCTTCCGCAACTGCGGGAAACGGTGCAAGCGCGGGCCCGCCACGCGCTTGCCTGCGGCGCGCTGCGGCCGATCGAGACCGAACAGAGGTTCATCGACGACGGCGGCATCCGCTTCGTCATCCGGATGGTTTCGAGCCTGCGCGAAAAGGCCGAGCGGCAAGCCCAGAACCTTGCGGCGGCGCTGCAGTCGGGGCGCCAGCACAACCCCTTTCTGCCTTACGATGAAGACTTGTTCGTCGCCCGGCTGTCGCCAGCGCACGTCTGCCTGCTCAACAAGTTCAACGTTATCGACCACCACCTCCTGATCGTCACCAGTGCCTACGAGGATCAAGAGATGCTGCTGACGGAAGGCGACTTCGCGGCGCTCAAGGTCTGCCTCGACGCGCTGGGTGGGCTCGGATTCTACAACGGCGGCAGTTGCGCCGGCGCCAGCCAGCCGCATAAGCATTTGCAGCTAATCCCATTGCCGATCGCGGACGAGGGGCCGGCAATCCCGATTGCGCCGCTGCTCGCCAATACCGGGAACGACGCGCCGACGGCGCTGCCCGGACTGCCCTTTCGGCATGCGTACGCGCGGCTCGGCGCGGAACATGCCGGCACGAGCGCAACCGGAATAGGGACATGGGCCGCGGCGACGCACGCGGTCTACCGGCAAGCGCTGGCAGCGACTGGCATCGGCGCGGTCGCGTGCGCGGGCGGTGAACGCCAGGGAGCGCCCTATAATTTCCTGATGACGCACGCGTGGATGCTGATCGTGCCGCGGACGCGCGAGGTGTTCGAAGGGATCTCCGTCAACGCGCTCGGCTTCGCCGGCTCGCTGTTCGTCCGCGATGCCCGCGAACTCGCGATCCTTGAGCGCGCTGGTCCGATGGCGGCGCTGCGGCAGGTTGGCGTCAGCGACTCCTGAACGACACCTGCAGCCGGCCGATCATGCTGTGGCCGACCAGGAATTCGATCACCACCGGCAGGCCGCGCACGAGACAAAGAACAACCGAAGCAATCACGAGGGTCATCGTGACGGCATCGGCCGTTTGTGCCCACTTGTCCCACACTGCAGGCTCGAGAACCGGCCAGGGCTGGCAGAACAGCACCCAGCCGAAGGTGAGCGCCTTCACTGTGCCGTAGAGGCCGCGCATCAGCCGGCCGCCGACGATAAACTGCCCCCACGGAGACACCATCATGCCGAAGACCGTCGTTCCCGGCTTGCGGCTGGTGTAGCGGATGGTATCGACGACGGCACCGCGAACGAGAAAGACGATCGCGACCCACAGCGGCACCAGGCCAAGGTCGCCGAGCACAAGCCACAACACGTTCTCGACCACGCGATCGGCGACGACGTCAAAGATCGAACCGAAAACCGAGACCTCGCCCAGCCGGCGCGCGACGTAACCGTCGAGACCGTCAAGCGCGATGATCAGAACCAGAAGTGGCGCGCTGGCAAGCTGGACCGCTGGCGAAGCCCAGTACGCCATTGCAACCAGAAGACAGAGCAGTAACAACCGAAGCAAGGTGATCAGATTAGCCATCTGTACACCTAGTCCGGAGCCCTCCGTCACGCGAAGGGCCGCCCGCGTCCAACCCTTGCCTGCGCTTACACGCGCAGGGCTATTCTATTTATTATGCCTTCAAGGTTATGACTCTTGTGCCCCACAACGCAACCCCGAAACGCGCCGCAGCGCCGCCGCGCGCCTGCAGGCGGCCGTTGCTGGAACGCAACGTTGCCGCTAGAGTGCCTTCAAGCCACAACCGCCCCCAGACGAGCCCGGCCAAGCGCATGGACATCAAGGACCATATCCGCAGCATCCCCGATTTCCCGAAGCCCGGGATCCTGTTCTACGACATCTCGACGCTGCTCGCGCACGCTGACGCCTGGTCGGTCGCGATGGGCCGCTTGGCCAAGGTCGTGAGCCGGCACGCACCGGATCTGCTCGCCGGCATCGAGTCGCGCGGCTTTCTCGTTGCGGCGCCGCTGGCGCTCAAACTCGGTCTGGGCTTTGTCATGGTACGAAAGCGCGGCAAGCTGCCAGGGCCGACAGTCGCCCATACCTATGCGCTCGAATACGGCACCGACATCGTCGAGATTCAGTCTGATGCGGTGGTCGCGGGCCAGCGGGTCGTCATCCTTGACGATCTCCTGGCGACCGGCGGCACGATGAACGCGGCAATCGAGCTGTTCCGCAAGATGGGGGCGGAGGTCGTCGGCGCGGCCTGCCTGATCGAGCTCACCTTCTTGAACGGCCGGCAGCGCCTGGACGTGCCCTTCAACGCGCTGGTCGCTTACGACCAGTAACCGGCGCGGCCTGCGCCAAGCGGACAACCTTTTTCATCACCGAAGGAAGCGCCTGGGCAGCGAAATCGCGCGGGCGTATCCAGACGCCGGCATCAGCGGCCGGAACGCCCACACGTGCGGCGACAACCGCGAGTTCGAGCGTGAAGTGGGTAAAGGTGTGGCTGACCAAGCCCGGAAGCGGCTGCCAGGAGACGCCGGCTACCGGTGCCAGCGCCAGGGCTTCGGCAAGCGGCCACGGCTCGGTTCGCCACGGCGTCGACGGCACCTCCATCATGCCGCCGAGCAGTCCCCGCTCCGGCCGGCGGCGCAGCAGCACGGCACCGTCGCTGCGAACCAGCCAGAAAGCGACACCGAGGCGGAGCGGCTTGATGGTGGCGGGGGGACGTACGGGAAAGGCCTCCGCTTGGCCCTGCGCGCGCGCCGCGCATGCCTGGTGCCACGGGCAGGCCGGGCAGCGGGGCTGCCGCGGCGCGCAGACGGTAGCGCCTAAATCCATCAAGGCTTGCGCGAAGTCGCCCGGCCGCCGTGCCGGCGTCAGCGCTTTGGCCAAGCTCTCGATTCGCTGGCGCGCGCGAGGCAGCGGCTCGTCGAGCGCGTAAAGGCGGGCAATCACCCTGATGACGTTGCCATCGACCGGCGCCGCCTGCTGCCCGAAGGCGATTGCCGCGATCGCCGCCGCCGTATAGGCGCCGATCCCGGGCAAAGCCCGCAGGTCATCTTCCGCCGCCGGAAAGCGGCCCTCATGCTCCGCCACCAAGAGGCGGGCGCACGCATGCAGGTTGCGGGCGCGCGAATAGTAGCCCAAGCCCTGCCACGCATGCAGCACCTCGTCCAGATCGGCGGCGGCGAGGTCCTGAAGCCGCGGCCAGCGCGCAAGAAACGCCTGGAAATAGGGTGTAACGGCGGCGACGGTCGTCTGCTGCAGCATCACCTCGCTGATCCACACCGCGTACGGATCGGCGGCAACGCCGGGCGGCGCCCGCCAGGGCAGCTCGCGCCGTTCGCGGTCGTACCAGGCAAGCAGGCGGGCGGAAAGGGCGGTTGCGTCAGGTGTCATCGCTGCGGGTTATGGTTGTCGCGGCTTCGCTCCCCCGATAGGATAGGGACGCTGTGAGTGTGAAACCAACGCAACGACGGGACGGTTTCCGCGCGCTCGCCGAAACCGTTGCCGTCCTGACCCGGCCAATCGTCGGCAAGCGCGGGTTCGTGAGCGAAGCGATTGTGAGCGGGTGGGAAACCATCGTCGGCCAGCGCCTTTCGCCGCATGTCATGCCGGAGCGGATCAGCTATCCGCGCGGCCGGCAGGCGGGCGGAACGCTGCATCTTCGCCTCGCCACCGGCGCACTGGCAACCGAGTTGCAACACCTCGAGCCGCGGATCATCGAGCGAATCAACGCGGTTTTCGGCTTTCCGGCAGTTGCGCGCATGAAGGTGATCCATGCCCCTCTGCCGGTCCGCGGGCGGTCCGGACAGGCCCATCTGCGACCACCAGCAGAGCCGCTGCTCGCTCCGCGCATGGCCGCAACGCTCACGGCCGATCTCGCCGGCATCAGCGATCCCGGCCTGCAGGCCGCCCTTTTCGCGCTGGGAAGTACGATTCTGGCCGAACAAGCGGCACATCCGGCCGGCACTGACGCGCCGCAGCCTGAGAGCGATCGCCCGTAGTCACTGGAGCCGGCTGCCGTCAACCGGTAACCAAAGCCTCACCGCCAGCAGACGGGGTCAGACGCAAGGCTTGACCGCCGTCGCTGGCTCCCGGATAGTTCCCCTAGATATTGTGTGTCGGAGGCGCGTGATGGCCGCGATTGTGCAGTTCCTCGCCGTTTTCGTCGTTACGCTGATGCCGGCGTTCGGCGTCCGGGCGGCAACGGACGAGCTGATGGCTGAACGCGTGCTGGGCGCGCCGGACGCACCGGTTACCATCATCGAGTACTCCTCGCTGACCTGCCCGCATTGCGCCGACTTCCACATCCATACCCTGCCCAAACTCAAGGCGGCCTACATCGATACCGGCAAGGTGCGTTTCATCTTCCGCGACTTTCCGCTCGATCCGCGGGCGCTAAGCGCAGCGATGGTGGCACGCTGCGTCGAACCGAACCGGTATTTCGGCTTCCTCGAGATCTTGTTCCGTGACCAGGAGACCTGGGCGATCAGCGATGATCCGGTCCGCGAACTGAAGGTGCGGGCCAAGCTGGCGCAGCTCTCCGAAACGGCCTTCAACGCCTGCCTCGCCAACGAGGAACTGGCGAAAGCGATCACCGACAAGGCAAAGCAAGCGCATGAGCAAGAGGGAGTGCGTTCAACGCCGATCTTCTTCATCGGCGATCGCACACTCCGGGGCGCCTATCCGTTCGAGGATTTCAAGACGATCATCGACGCGGCGTTGGATGGAGCCGCCGCCCCGGCACCGCAAAAGCCCGACACCGGGCAGGGCGAAGGTGTCTTCAGCCGCATGGGCGAGGCGGTGAAACGCTGGTGGCGCTCGGAATGATCGGCTTGGCCTTGCCTCCCGCGTTCGGCCGCGCGCACGCCGCTCTCCCTCGCACCAGGCTCGCATAAGCGCGTGTTACACGTCACCAAGTTCCGGCTCACCGGCTTCAAGTCCTTCGTCGATATGACGGAGGTTACGGTCATGCCCGGCATGACCGGCATCGTCGGGCCGAACGGCTGCGGCAAGTCCAACCTGGTTGAGGCGCTGCGCTGGGTGATGGGCGAAAGCTCGGCCCGGATGCTGCGCGGCGACGAGATGGACGATGTCATCTTCGCCGGAGCAAACGGCCGGCCGCCGCGCGCATTTGCCGAAGTCGTTGTGCAGCTCGACAACCAGGAACGGTCAGCGCCGCCGCCCTTTGCCGCGTGCGAGACGATCGAGGTCAGCCGGCGGATCGAACGCGGCCGGGGATCGGTCTATCGCGTGAACGGCCGCGAGGTACGCGCGCGCGACGTCCAGCTGCTGTTTGCCGACCAGGCTTCGGGCGCCAGATCATCAGCTATCGTGACCCAGGGCCAGGTCGCTTCGCTGATCGGTGCCAAACCGGCCGAGCGCCGCGCCCTCCTGGAGGAGGCAGCCGGTATCGCCGGTCTGCAGACGCGCCGGCACGAGACCGAGCTGCGCCTGAACGCGGCCGAGGCGAATCTGCAGCGGGCCGACGACACGCTCGCAACGCTGCGGGCACAGCAACAGCGGCTGGCCGAGCAGGTCCAACAGGCCGACCATTACCGCACCCTGTCCGAGCGCATCCGCATGACCGAGGCGGCGATCTTGTGGGCGGAATGGAAACGGGTCACGGCGCTCGTAGAGGCAGCGGGCCAGCAGGCGCTCCATGTGGAGGGCCAAGTCGCCGAAGCGGCGGCGGCTGTCGCTGGTTGCGCGGCTGCGCTCGCGGAAGCCGAGGCATCGCTGCCGCGGTTGCGCGATACCCAGGACCAAGCGGCGGCAGAGCGCCATCGTCTGCAGGCCGAGCGCGATGCGGTTGAAGCTGAAGAACGGCGGCTGGAACAGGAACGCCAGGCGTGCCGGCAGCGTGGCGCACAGCTCGCTGACGACCTTTCACGTGCGCGGCAGGTGGTGAAAGATGCCGAAACGAGCCTGCAGCGGTTACACGACGAGCGAGAGCGCCTGCTCACTGCCAGCGACGGAGACGAGCAGCGGCTGAGCGCCGCCACAGCCGAACTTGCCGCGGTCGACAGCCAGTTCGCCGCGGCTGAGAGCGCCTTTGTGACCTTGAGCGAGCACACGGCGGCAGCAGCAGCGCGCCGTGACGAACTCGCGCGTTCGGTCGCGGAGATGACCCAGCAGCAGCGGCGGCTTGACGATCGTAGCCGCACCTTTGCGCAGCAGCAGGAACGCAACGCGAGCGAAAGCGCAGCCGCCGAGGCAGCGGCAGCGCGCGCCGAAACCGAGCTTGGTGCTGCGGCCGAGAAGCTCGCGCAGGTGCAGCACGCCGCCACGACCGCTGAGGCCGCGCGGGCCGAGGCGCAAGCCGCACTCGCCCCGGCGGAAGCGATGGCGCAGGAGGCGAGCACGGCGCACGCCCGGCTGCATGCGGAATTCGAGGCGCTTACCGGCCTTACGCGCACCGAGCCGCGCGGCGGTACCCCTGTTCTCGATCAAATTGCGGTCGAGCCGGGCTATGAAGCCGCTTTGGCGGCAGCGCTCGGCGAGGATCTGCTGGTCCCCACCTGTTCGGACAGCCCCCTGCACTGGCGCACCCTGCCGGCTGCGGCGGGCGACGCTCTGCTCCCCGACGCTCTCGCGCCCCTTGCCAGCTACTGCCGGGGCGCGCCGGCGCTGGCGCGCCGCCTGGCGCACATCGGCATCACCGATGACGAGGCAACCGCAGAACGCTTGCAACCGGATCTCAAGCCCGGTCAGCGCCTTGTCAGCCGCGCCGGGGCGGTGTGGCGCTGGGACGGATTGGTGCAGCGTTCCGCGCATGAAGGAGCGATCAGCGTTCGCCTTCGCCAGCGGCGGCGGCTTGCGGAACTGGAACCACTCGTCGCCGCAGCGCAAGCGGCGCGGTCGGCGGCGCAGACGCGGCTTGCCGCCGCCAGGAACCACGAAGCGGCGAGCCGAACGGCCGACCAGGAGGCGCGAACGGCACTACGCGCCGCTGAGCGCACCCTTGAACGCTGCCGCGCCGCCCGCACCGAGGCGGGAGCGCGGCTCGGAAGCTTGCGCTCGCAAGTGGCGGTGCTGGCGGATCATGCCGCCGCCATCGATGCCGAGCGGAGCACCTGCGCGGCCAGCCTTGCCACCGCGGCTACGGCGCTCGCAGCCCTGCCCGAGCTTGCGGCCGAACGCGCCCGCGTCGCCGCCTTGCGGGATGAACTCAACAGCCAGCGCGCGCGCCAAGCCGGCTGCAGGTCAGCCCTCGATGGCTTGCGCCGGGAGATTACCGGCCGCAAGCGCCGCGTCGAAGGCCTGCAGACCGACACTGCCGGCTGGCAACAGCGCCTGGCCGCAGCCGAACAACAAGTCGCATCCTTGAGCGAGCGGCATGAGGCCTGCACGGCCGAGCAGCGCCGGCTTGATGCGGCCCCGGGCGAACTGGAAGCACGCCGGCAGCAGGTTCTCGACACACTGATGCGCGCCGAGGCCATCTACGCCCAGGTAGCCGACGCGCTCGCTGTTGGCGAAGAGCAGCGGCGCACGGCCGATTCCGCCCTGCGACGCGCCGAAGGGACCGAACGCGAGGCGCGCGAGGCACGCATTCGCGCCGAAGCGGCCACCCAGCAGGCAGGCCAGGAACACGAGCGGACGACGCAGCGGATCGCCGAACGCCTCGGCGTCGCGCCAGAGGAGCTCGCCACCCTCGCCGCCGCTCCGGGTTCAGGGGGCGATGCGCAGGGCCTGCAGCGGCGGTTCGAGCGGCTGCAGCGGGAGCGCGAGGCGATGGGGCCGGTGAACCTGCGCGCCAACGAGGAGGCGGCGGCTCTGGCGGACCAGATGGCGGCTCTTGAAACCCAGCGTGCCGACCTCGAAGGCGCAATCGCCAAGCTCAGGCGCGCCATATCCGAAATCGACGGCGCCGCGCGGGAACGGCTGCTCGCCGCGTTTACCGAGGTCAGCCGCCATTTCCACGCTGTGTTCACGCGCCTGTTCGGCGGCGGCCGGGCTGAACTGGCGTTGACGACGCCGGACGATCCGCTTACCGCCGGGCTTGAGGTGCGCGCCTGCCCGCCCGGCAAGAAGCTGCAGTCGCTGGCGCTGCTATCGGGCGGCGAGCAGGCGTTGACCGGCCTGGCACTCCGGTTCGCCCAGTTCCTCACCAAGCCGACGCCCTTGTGCGTTCTGGACGAGGTCGATGCGGCGCTCGACGATGCCAACGTCAACCGGCTGTGCCTGCTCCTGAACGACCTGGCGGTGCACGGCACGCGCTTCCTGGTCATCACCCACCATCGGATGACCATGGCCCGCAGCGATCGCCTATTTGGATTGACGATGCCGGAGCGGGGCGTCTCTCAACTCGTCTCCGTCGACTTGCGCCCGCAAGGATCTCTCGCACCGGCAGCATCGCATCCCCCGCTCGCACAAATTCTTGCTGCCAGATCAGTAGATTAAGCTTCTGCCATCCGACCCGCTGCGGGGGTTTTCCGCCTTGACAGCGTCGCCAGCTGGCCTCTATTTTGTGCATTGCACGATCGCAGGGGTAGAGAGCCGTCGTCGGATGAGCCATCAACCCTCACCGGGGTCGTTGCAGGACCTGGATGAGCGGCTGAGACGCCTCCGGGCCGAGACCGAGCCTCCGGAAGCCAAACCGGCCTTCGGGGAACCGGCAAACGGTCTGGGCATGGCGTTCATGGTCGCGGCCCACCTTGTTTCTGGGTTGGCGGTGGGCGCCGGCATCGGGTACCTGCTGGATCGCGGCTTGGGGACGAAGCCTTGGTTGTTGGTGACGTTTTTTCTTCTGGGCGCCGCCGCCGGAGGGACGAACGTCTACAGGACGATCAAAGGCTACGGGATGGCGGTCGGTTATCACCCCGCACCTGCCGATGAGCACGGCGGGCACGAACGGCGCAAGGGACCGACGGCGGATAACGAGAAGAAAACAGAACGAGGGTAGCCGTGGCCAGTCCTCTCGAACAATTCAGGATCAAGCCCCTCGTCGACATCAGCGTCGGCGGCGTCGATGCGTCGTTCACGAACTCGGCGCTGATGATGATGATCACGGTGGTCGGTGTCTCGGCGCTGATGTATTTCAGCATGAGGCAGCGCTCGCTTATTCCCGGCCGCATGCAATCCATAGCGGAGTTGTCGTATACCTTTGTCGCCAACATGTTGCGAAACAACGTCGGCGCTGAAGGACGAAAATATTTCCCGTTTGTCTTTACTCTCTTTATGTTTGTTTTGATCGGTAACATGCTGGGGATGATTCCCTACAGCTTTACCTTTACCAGCCACTTGATCGTGACACTCGGTATGGCGCTCGTCGTCTTCATCGGCACGACGACCATCGGTTTCATGAAGCACGGCCTGCACTTCTTTCACTTTTTCCTCCCGCACGGCACGCCGATCTACCTGGCGCCGCTCCTGATACCGATCGAAGTGCTGTCGTACCTGACGCGCCCATTCAGCCTCGCGCTTCGGTTGTTTGCCAACATGACCGCTGGCCACACGCTGTTGAAGGTGTTTGGAGGCTTCGTCGCCGGGCTCGGCATCATCGGCATCATACCGCTCGCCGCTGTCGTCGCGCTGACCGGGCTGGAACTGCTTGTCGCCTTCCTGCAGGCTTACGTTTTTGCCATTCTCACCTGCATCTACCTCAACGATGCATTGCATATGCACTGACGCCGCGTCCGAAAACGGGCACCAGTGATCTGAACGAGCGTTTCTTTGGATCGGCAACCGCTAGATAGGGAATAAGGCCATGGATGCTGAAGCTGCAAAATTGATCGGCGCCGGAATTGCGGTCGTTGGACTGGGCGGCGTGGGCGCCGGTATCGGCAACATCTTCGCGACCGCGATCTCGTCGCTGGCGCGCAACCCGGCATCGCAGCCGCTGATCCAGCTGCCGATGTTTCTCGGCTTCGCGCTGGTTGAAGCGGTGGCGCTGTACGCCCTGGTCGTCGCGCTGATGCTGATGTTCGTGTTCTAGCGTTCGCATCTCAAGGAACCCCGCCGGGAGATCGCTCCCGGCACCGCGGGCCAAGGGGCATGACATGCCGCAGTTCGACCCCAGTGTCTGGTCGCCCCAGATTATCTGGCTCATCGTCAGTTTCGTTGCCCTCTACTACATCATGTCGCGGTTCGTCCTGCCGCGGCTGAATGAGATCCTGGAGGAGCGCGAGTTCCGCATCAGCGACAGCCTCCGGCGGGCCGAGAACCTGAAGGAGGAGGCCGAGCAGGCGGTCGCCGCGTACGAACAGACGATGGCCGATGCGCGTGCCAAGGCGCAGGCGCAGGTTCAGTCCTCGCACGAGCGTGCCGAACGCCTGGCGGCGGAGCGGAACGCGGAACTGGGCGATCGTCTGGCCGATGAGATCGCCGCTGCCGAAGCCAGAATTGGCGCCGCCCGCACCGAGGCCGTCGCCGGCATTCGCGACATGGCGGCCGAGGTCGCTGGCCTCGCGGTGGAGAAGCTGGTCGGCACGCGGCCGGCCGCTGAAAACGTGTTGGCCGCGATTGACGATACTCTCAAGAGGGCCAGTTGATGCTGATCGCCATCGCCCAGGCTGCTACCGAGGCAGCCGAACATGGAGCCCACCCGCCCTTCTATCTGTCGGCGGAATTCTGGGTCGCCGTCGGCTTCGTCATCTTCGTCGCCTTCGTCGGCCGCACCGCCTATCGCGTGGTGACGGTGGCGCTTGATGACCGCGCCAACAAGATCAAGCAGCAGATCGACGAGGCGGCGCGCCTTGCCGAGGAAGCGCAGCAGATGCTGGCGGCCTATGAGCGCAAACGGCGCGAGGCGGCCGAAGAGGCCGAGTCGCTGCTCGATCAGGCACGCCGGCAGGCCGACCTGCTGGAGGAGCGCGCCGGCCAGGACCTGGAACGGGCACTGAAGCGCCGCGAGGAACTGGCAATGGAGCGCATCGCCCAGGCCGAACAGGCGGCCATGGGAGAGATCCGGGCGACAGCGGTGGAAGTCGCGGTCGAGGCGACCCGCCGGCTGTTGGCAACCGAGGTTTCACCCAAGCAGGCGAACGCGCTCATCGACGAGGCGATCGCCGAACTGCCCAAGAAGCTGCATTAGCGGCAGTCGCGGCCGTCGGGGGGCCGGCGCGGCGGGAAGCTCGACCAAAGGACAGTTGGCAAGGCGCCTTACGAGGCGCCGGCACCGGTGAGCTGCAGCCATTCCTCTTCCGAGAGGACAGTGAGCCCCAGCTTCTTGGCTTTTTCCGCTTTGCTGCCGGCGTTCTCGCCAGCGATGACAAGGTCGGTCTTTTTCGAGACCGACTGGACAACAATCGCGCCCAATGCCTCTGCCTGCGCCTCGGCCTCCTTGCGCTTGAGCGTCTGTAGAGTGCCGGTGAACACCACCGACTTGCCGGCAACGGCTGACGGCCGCGCAGGCAGGACCACCGCATCCTCGACTGTTACCGCCCCTGCCAACGCATCAAGAGCCTCACGATTGTGCGGCTCGGCAAAAAAGCCGGTGATATCGGCAGCGACCGCGGGTCCGATTTGCTCGATCGCGATCAGATCCGCATAGGCTTGCGAAGTCGGCTCACCCGCCTGCTCCATCGCGCTTCGCCAGGCTGCAAGCGTCCGGTAGCGACGCGCGAGCAGTTTCGCCGTCGCCTGGCCGACCTGCGGGATGCCGAGCGCAAAGATGAAGCGCTCCAGCGCGATCACCCGCCGCGCCTCGATCGCCGCCATCAGGCGCTCCGCCGATCGATCGCCCCAGCCATCGCGGGCGCGGATCTCATCAATGCGTGCTGGCAGCGCAAAGATATCAGCCGGCTGACGCAGGAGACCATCCGCCCAAAAGGCGGCAATGTGCTTATCGCCCAGGCCTTCGATGTCGAACGCGTCGCGGGAGACAAAGTGCTTGAGCCGCTCGACCGCCTGCGCCGGGCAGATCAAACCGCCAGTGCAGCGGCGAGCCGCCTCGTCGGCGACGCGTTCGGCCCGGCTGCCGCATTCCGGACAGGTGTCCGGAAACGCAAACGGTGGCGCGCTTGGCGGCCGTTTCTCGGCGACGACGGCGACCACCTGCGGGATAACATCGCCCGCGCGCTGAATGACGACCGTGTCGCCTTCGCGGATGTCCTTGCGGCGGATCTCGTCCTCGTTGTGCAGGGTGGCCCGGCTGACCATGACGCCTGCGACCGCCACCGGTTCCAGCTCCGCCACCGGCGTCAGCACGCCGGTCCGGCCGACCTGGATTCGGATCGCCCGCAACACGGTCGTCGCGCGCTCGGCCGGGAACTTGTGCGCAATCGCCCACCGCGGCGCCCGGCTGACGAAGCCGAGGAGATCCTGCCAGTCGAGTCGGTTGACCTTGAACACGATGCCGTCGATCTCGTAGGCGAGTTGCCGCCGCCGTTCGGCCATCGTGCGGTAGTAGTCAAGCATCTCCTCGACGCTTCGACAGAGACGCCGCAACGGGTTGACGACAAACCCGAACCGGTCCAGCGCCTCCAGAAAGGCCGCATGCGTCGCTGCGATCTCCGCGCTCACCTCGCCCCAGGCATAGGCGAAGAAGCGCAGCGGCCGCGCAGCCGTCACCGCCGGGTCGAGCTGCCGTAACGAGCCAGCGGCGGCATTACGGGGATTGGCGAACACCTTCGCACCCTGCGCCTGCTGACGCGCGTTCAGGGCCTCGAAGTCGGCGATGGTCATGTAAACTTCGCCGCGAACCTCGATGACCTCCAGCGCGTCTGGCAGCGTCTTCGGGATGTCGGCGATGGTCTGCAGATTGGCGCTCACGTCCTCGCCCGTCGTGCCATCGCCCCGGGTCGCGCCCCGCACAAGACGCCCGTGCTCGTAGCGCAGAGATACCGACAGGCCATCAATCTTCGGCTCAGCCATGATCTCCAGCGCATCGTCGGCTTCCGCGCTCACTTCCTTGGCCAGGAACCGGCGGACGCCGGCGACGAACTCGACCAGCTCGGCCTCGCTGAACGCATTGTTGAGCGAGAGCATCGGCTGGGCATGGCGGACCTTCGCGAAGGCGGGCGCCGGCGGTGCGCCAACCCGCCGCGACGGTGAATCGGACCGCATCAGTGCGGGGAAGCGCTGTTCGATCAGCGCATTGCGGCGAAACAGGGCATCGTATTCGGCATCGCTGATGAGCGGTGCAGCGTCCTGGTAATAGGCCCTGTCGTGGCGCGCGATTTCGGCCGCCAGCGCTTCCAGCTCCAGTGCTGCGTCCGCTTCCGAAAGCCCCTCCACGGGGCGCGAGCGGCGCTCGGGCGCCGTCAGCACGCGGAGCTGCCGGCGAGCAGGCTGCGCGCAGCCCGACGCGCCTCTTCGGTGACACGGGCGCCGGCCAACATGCGCGCCAGTTCCTCCGTGCGCCCGGCCTCGTCGAGGACCTCGATATGCGTGCGGGCGGCAGCATCGACCACCCGCTTGGAGATCCGCCAGTGATGATGCCCACGGGCCGCCACCTGCGGCGAATGCGTCACCACCAGCACCTGCACCTCATCGGCGAGCCTCGCCAGCCGCTCGCCCACCGCGTCCGCGACGGCACCGCCGATGCCGGCATCGACCTCATCGAACACCAGTGTCGAAACCGGATCCGCCTGCGCCAGGACGACCTTGAGCGCCAGCATGAAGCGGGCGAGTTCGCCTCCCGACGCGATCCGCGCAAGCGGTCCCGGCGCCGACCCGGGGTTGGTCGCGACCTCGAATTCGACTGCCTCGCAGCCGTGCTCGCCCCACTCGTCCTCGCTCAACGGCGTGAGGCGGGTGCGGAACGTCGCCTTTCCCATCCGCAGCGGCTCCAGCTCGGCAGCAACGGCGGCATCGAGGCGCGCGGCACAGGCCTGGCGGGCCTGGCTCAGTCTCAGCGCCGCGGAACGGAACACTTTCTCCGCCGCCGCAGCCTCGGCCCCAAGCCGCTGGACCGTATCGGCGCCGTCGGTGATCGCAGCCAACCGCTCAGCAAGTTCACCCTCGACACGCGGCAGGGCATCGGCTGGAACATTGTGTTTGCGGGCGAGCTTGCGCAGCGCGAACAGCCGTTCCTCCACCTCTTCCAGCCGGCGCGGATCGAGATCGGCATCGCTGAGCGTCCGCTCCAGCACCGCTTCGGCCTCGGACACCTCGCTCAGCGCGTGCTCAAGCGCGGCCAGCGCTCCCTCCAGCCGTCCCTCGGCCTTGGGCGCGATCCGCTCCAGCGCGCGCAAAACGCCACGCAGGATGTCGGCCGCGCCGCGGCCGCCGCTCAGTTCCTGGGCGGCATCCGTCACCGCCGTGATCAGCTTCTCGGCGTTCTGCAGCAGGGCGCGGCGCGCGGCCAGATCGGCTTCCTCCCCCGGCTGCGGCGCCAGCTTCTCAAGCTCGGCCAGCGCATCGCGCAGATACGCTTCGTCGCGGGCAGCGACCTCCATCTCCGCCTGCACCCGCGCCAGCCGCTCGCGGGCTTGGCGCCAATCGCGCGAGGTCGCGATGCACGCCTCGACCTCCGCCGCGTGGCCGCCGAACGCATCGAGAAGCGCCCGGTGATGGGCGGGCTCAAGCAGGCGCTGGCTCTCGAACTGGCCGTGGACTTCCACCAGCGCTTGGCCCAGCCGCCGCAACAAGGTGACGCCCACCGGCTGATCGTTGACGTAGGCTTTCGAGCGCCCATCCCGGCCGATGATCCGCCGCACGACGATGTCGTCGTCGCCGCTCGCGACGTCACTTTCGCGCAGGATCGCGCGGGCCGGGTGGTTGTGGGAAATGCGGAAGCAGGCAGCAACGGCAGCGCCATCGCAGCCCTGCCGCAACAGCCGCGCGTCCGACCGGCTGCCCAAAACCAAGCCCAGCGCATCGAGCAGAATTGACTTGCCGGCTCCGGTCTCCCCGGTCAGTACGCTAAGACCGGGCGCCAGATTGACTTCCAAGCGGTCGATCAGAACGACATCGCGGATCGAGAGCATCGACAGCATGGACTGCCTCTACCAGAGGCGGTACCAGGATTTCCTTTCCGGTTCCTGTCCGCCGCCGACCAGACCGTACGCATCCGCGTACCATTCACTGTCGGGAAAATTATAACCGAGAACCGAGGCTGTCTTTCGCGCCTCACTATTGAGGCCAAGGGCCGTGTAGGCTTCCGTCAAGCGCAGCAGCGCCTCGGGAACATGGGTCGTCGTCTGATAACGATCGACAACGTTCTTGAACCGGTTGATCGCTGCCAGGTAGAACTTTTGCCGCAAGTAGTAGCGGCCGATATCCATTTCCTTGCCGGCCAAATGATCGATTGTCAGGTCGAGCTTGATGCGCGCGTCGCGACTGTACTGAGACTCAGGAAAGCGTGCGATCAATTCCTCGAAGGTTCGCCGCGCCATCTCCGTCATTTCCTGGTCGCGGTCGACGGTCGAAATTCGCTCGTAGTAGCATAATCCCTTCAAATAATATGCATAGGCGACATCCTGGTGCGCCGGATTGAGCTCGATAAAGCGGTCGGCGGAAAGGACGCAATCATCGTATTCGTTTGCCTGATAGTGCGCGAATGCAGCCATGACCTGAGAGCGAACGGCCCATGTCGAATAGGGATGCTGCCGCTCGACTTCATCAAACAACTTCGCAGCCTGTTCGTACTGCTTCTTGTCCATGTTATCCATGGCATCGTTGTAAAGATCATCGACCGGCCGGTCGGCATACTCCGGTTCTTTCGTGGAACTGCAAGCCGTGACGACCAGCAGAACCGCGACAACGCCCGCCGCCACGCGATTGCGGTAGCGGGTGTGGCTGCTTTCGAAGGTCATGCGATCCTTGACGTCCAGTAATCGGCGGTGGGTCACTCAACCGCACTATACCACGCTCTCCGGCTGGGCGATCAAGGCGAAGCGCGCGGCGGCCCAAGGTGTAACCCTTGAGCCGCCGCACCGGTCCTCGCCTGACGGAGGCTTCAGGGAGGTCCGGGCGCTTAACCTCAGTTCGCCTGACGGCGCAGGAAGGCCGGAATGTCGAGCAGATCGTCTTCCGGCCGGGTCGACGGCAGCCGGTCATCGGGAGAGACGCCGCCCAACCGTGGCCCACCCTTGGCCTCGCCCGCCGAACGCTCACTAGGCTCGCCTGCGCCCTCGGCGCGCCCGCCACGGGCCCGCCCGGTGCCGGCAACGCGCGCAAACAGGGTGCTGACCCGATTGAAGGCGCCGCCGCTCGCAGCTTCACCGGCCCTGGCGCCGGCATTCGGAACGTTCGCCGCCATCGGCTCGATACCGCGGCGGGCCGCCGTGACACGCGAGGCCGGCGCCGGCGGAATGAACACGTTGTTGAGCGCCGGTACCGGATCGGCGGGCTGCTCGGCCACGCGCTCATCCCTCGGTTCACGCGGCTGGTTGTGGTCCCGATCGCCCCGGCTCGCCTCGCCGCCGCGTCCGCCATGCAGCAGATCACCGCCGCTCAACGTCGTCACCGCATCACCTTTCGCGATCGGCTCCTCCGCGGAATCCTGCCCCTGACCGCCAAACGCCAGCTTGGCGGCCGGCTTGTTCGCCGCTGCACTCGCCGACTCCATGCCGGTCGCGACCACCGAGACGCGGATCTTGCCGGTCATGGTCTCGTCAAAGGTCGAACCGAAGATGATGAACGCATCCGGATCGACCTCGCTGCGGATCCGATTGGCCGCCTCGTCGACCTCGAACAAGGTGATGTCGGGTCCACCGGTGATGTTGATCAGCACGCCGCGCGCACCCTTCATCGACACGTCGTCGAGCAGCGGGTTGGAGATCGCTGCCTCGGCCGCATCGAGCGCCCGGCGGTCGCCCTCGGCCTGGCCGGTCCCCATCATCGCCTTGCCCATTTCGCTCATCACGGCGCGGATGTCGGCGAAGTCGAGGTTGATCAGCCCCGGCATGACCATCAGGTCGGTGACGCCGCGCACGCCCGAGTAGAGGACGTCGTCGGCCATCTTGAAGGCGTCGGCAAAGGTCGTCCGGTCGTTGGCAATGCGGAACAGGTTCTGGTTCGGAATGACGATCAGCGTGTCAACGAACTGCTCCAGTTCCTCGATGCCGGTTTCGGCAATGCGCATCCGGTGCGCACCTTCGAAGTGGAACGGCTTGGTCACCACGCCGACCGTCAGGATCCCCTGCTCGCGGGCCGCGCGCGCGATGACCGGTGCCGCGCCGGTACCGGTGCCGCCGCCCATGCCGGCAGCGATGAACACCATGTGGGAGTTGCGAATCTCCTCGACGAGCTCGTCAAGGGCTTCCTCTGCCGCGATCCGGCCGATATCAGGCCGCGAGCCGGCACCTAAGCCTTGCGTCACCGTTACGCCCATTTGGATGCGGCGCTCGCAGCAGGACTCCGAAATCACCTGGGCGTCCGTGTTGGCGACGATGAACTCGACGCCTTCAAGCTTCGAGCGGATCATGTTGTTGACGGCATTGCCGCCGGCGCCACCGACGCCGATGACCGTGATCCGCGGCCTCAAATCCAGCTCAGGATTCGTGAAGGGAATACTCAAGTTGATACTCATGACAGCCTCCGTCGTGGAAAAACGTTACAGCTCACCGACCCAGTCAGAAGTTTTCGCGCAGCCATTGACCAATCTTGCCCCAACGGCCGGCGGGCAGCTCGTCCGGCCGATAGTTGCCCTGCAGGCTCTCCCGGGCATGGCTGGCCGCGTAGCGCAAGAGACCGATGCTGGTCGCAAACGCCGGCCCGCTGGCCGCTTCCGGCAAGCCCTCGAAGCGCTTCGGCTTGCCGATGCGAACCTGCTTGTCGAGGATCATGCCCGCCAGTTCGGGCGCGCCCGGAAGCTGACACCCACCCCCCGTCAGCACCAGCCGCCGACCGGCGACGCGGTCGAAACCGGCATCCTCCAGCCGTGCACGGATGATTTCGAAAATCTCCTCCATGCGCGGCCGGATGATGTTCACCAGCAGGGCGCGTGGGACGTGACCGAAATCGCCGCCGTTGTCGTCCGCCATCGGCGGTACCTCGACCATCTGACGGTCGTCTGACGGCGACGGCAGGCAGCTGCCGAACAGGGTCTTGATCCGCTCGGCCTGGTGCATCGGCGTCGACAGGCCGCGGGCGATATCGCGGGTCACGTGGATGCCGCCGACGGCGATGCTGTCGGTGTGCACCAGCTCGGAGTCGAAGAAGACCGAAACCGACGTCGTCCCGCCGCCCATGTCGATGAGCGTGACGCCAAGCGCCGTCTCATCGTCGACGAGGCAGCCAAGCGCCGCGGCATAGGGCGAGACCGCCTTCGCCGCTACTTCCAGGTGACAGCGGCCGACGCAGGTGGCGAGGTTGCGCAGCGCGCCAGCGGGCGCCGTGATCACATGCAGGTTGACACCCAGCCGCTGGCCGAACATGCCGCGCGGATCGCGCACGCCGCGGCAGCCGTCGATGCTGTAGCCGACCGGGATGGTGTGGATGATCTCGTGGTCCCCGGGAAGGGTGTGCGCATAGCCGGACGGATCAAGGATGCGGCGGACATCGTTGTCGCCGATCTCGTGGCCGGCGACGGAGATCTCGTAGGCGATCAGGCGCGACTGCGGCGTTCCCGCCGAAACGTTGATGACGACCTGACGGATGTTGTCGCCCGCCATCCGCTCGGCCGCCTCGACCGTTGAACGGATCGTCGCTTCCGCCGATTCGAGATCGACGAAGGTGCCGCTGCGCAGGCCGCGCGAAGCCTGATGACCGATGCCGACGACGCGGATCCCATCTGCCCCGGCCGCCTTGGCAATCAGGCAGCAGACCTTGGTGGTGCCGACATCAAGCGCTGCGATGAAGCCGTTGCGGCCTTTGAGCTGGGTCGTGCTGCGTTGCTGTTTCACTGACGATCCTACCCTCGACTAAATCCTTTAGAAACTTGAAATACCTTAGCGTTTCAGCTGTTGCCGGCCTTGAGCGCCATGTCTTCGTCGCTTCCCTTCGCCGCCCGACGGATCACGACGCGGTCGGCAAGCCGCAGGTCGATCGTCTGAACGCCGCGCTCGAGCAGGCGGTGCACCCGCTGGTATGCGGCCAGCCGATGCAGCGCGCCGGTCGGATCGTGGTCGGGCAGGCGAACCGTGATGCCGCCCTCAAGCGCGAGATCCCAGCGCCTGCGGCCAACCCAAACCGCCCCTTTCACACGCGGGCCGATCGTCTCTTCGCCAGCAAGCATCTCCCGCAACGCGACCGCCCGCTCCGGCGCGCCTTCGCCGACGATGACGAGCAGCGTGTTGAACGCGGCGACGTCGGCACCGGCGATCGTTTCGCCTGCAGCGTCGACCAGGGTAAAGGTGCCATGCCGCTGCCAGAGTGCGACCGGCTTCCGCTCGATGATCCGGATCACGACGGTATCGGGCAACACCCGCTCGACCGAGGCATCACTGACCCAGGGCAGCGCGATGATGCGCTGGCGCGCCGCGGTCAAGTCGACGCCGAGGATGGCGCTGCCGCGGTTGGCACCGAGCGCCTTCAGGAGCTGCGCCCGCGGTGTCTGCACCCGGCCGACGACGAACACCTCGCGCACCTCGAAGCCGAGCGCCGCCGTCGCCGTTAACAGCGCCTCGCGCGAGGCTTCGGCCGCGCGCGCGAACGAACCCGTCTTCCAGCCCCAAGCGGTCGCCGCAGCAATGGTCGTCATCAAGGCGAGGATACTCACCACCGCCACTCGCCGGCTGCGCCAGAACGGCACGACGCGCTTGCGGCGGCCCCCCTTGGCTGAGGAGCCGAAAAACCATGGCGCCATCATCGGTCGTACTCCGCCTGCTCAACGATCCAGGACACGAGTTCCTGGAACGGAATACCGGCGTGGGCCGCCTGCTCCGGCAACAGCGAGGTCGGCGTCATGCCGGGCTGGGTGTTGACCTCAAGAATGAACAGACGATCGCCATCGAGCCGGAAATCCGCCCGCGACACGCCGCGGCAGCCCAAAGCCTGGTGCGCCGCCACGGCCAGCGCCATCGCCTGATCGTAGACTTTGGCCGCCACCTGGGCGGGGATGACGTGGGTCGAGCCGCCGGCCGCGTACTTGGCGTCATAGTCATAGAAGCCGCGATCGGTGGCGATCTCCGTCACCGCGAGCGCCCGATCGCCCATCACCGCCACCGTGAGCTCACGGCCGGGAATGAAGCGCTCGACCATCACCTCCGCACCGGCCGCCCAGTCGTCCGCTGAAGTCAGCACCGGATCGCCGGGGCGGACGATGCGGACGCCGACGCTCGATCCCTCGTTCAGCGGTTTCAGCACGTAAGGCCGCGGCAGGATGTCGCCCTTGGCGAGTTCGGCGGCGGAGACGATGCGGTGCTCGGCACAAGCGATGCCGGCATCCGCGAACAACTGCTTCGCCATCGCCTTGTGCATCGCCAGCGCCGACGCAAGGAGGCCCGAATGCGTGTAGGGAATGCGCAGCATGTTGAGGATGCCCTGCACACAGCCATCCTCGCCGTAGCGGCCGTGCAGGGCGTTGAAGACGGCATCCGGCGCCGGTGCAAGCGCCGCGATCAGGGCGGCGACGTCACCGCCGGGATCGATCGTGCTGACCCGATAGCCGGCCCCGGCCAAGCCTTTCGCCACCGCAGCGCCGCTCACCAGCGAGACCTCGCGCTCCGCGGAGGCTCCTCCCATCAGGACCGCGACCGACTTCATCATTCGCGCCCTCCGACAGCCGCGCCGGCGCCGCCATGCGCGCCGATCCTGCGGATTTCCCACTCCAACCGGATGCCCGAGCTTTCGAAAACGCGGCGACGGACCTCTTCGCCCAGAGCTTCCAGGTCGGCGGCACTCGCCGTCCCGGTGTTGATGAGGAAGTTGCAGTGCACCTTCGACACCTGCGCGCCGCCGCGCACCAGGCCGCGGCAGCCGGCCCGGTCGATCAGCTCCCAGGCCTTGGCGCCCGGCGGATTGGCAAACGTGCTGCCGCCGGTGCGGGCGCGGACCGGTTGCGAACCCTCGCGCGCACGGCGGATCTCTTCGATGCGCGCGCCGATGGCGTGCGGATCGGCGCGCCGGCCCTGCAGGCGGGCAGCGAGGAAGATGGACGTTTCCGGCACTCCGCAGCGACGGTAGGCGAAACCAAGGTCAGCTGCATTCACCGTGCGGACCTGACCCGCAGCGTCGAGCACCGTCGCCTGCAACACCACATCCTTCATCTCACCGCCGTACGCGCCGGCGTTCATGCGCAAGGCGCCGCCGATGGTGCCGGGAATGCCGCTCAAGAATTCGAGCCCGCCAAGGCCTTCGGTGCAGGCGGCAAGCGCGGCGTTGAGATCGAGAGCAGCGGCTCCGGTTTCGAGAACATCCCCTTGCGCCGTGATCGCGGCGAACGCCCGGCCCAGACGGATGACGACACCCGGGACGCCACCGTCGCGCACCAGCAAGTTGGAGCCGACGCCGATCACGGTCATCGCGACGTCGGCCGGCTTGGCAGCGAGAAAGGCCGCGAGATCCTCGGCATCGGCGGGGCGGAACACCACTTCCGCCGGCCCGCCGACACGGAACCAGGTGATCGGCGCCAGCGGCACGTTTGCGCTGTAGCGGCCGCGCACGACGGGCAGGCGATCGAGCAGGCTCTCGGTTTTGCGCTGTGTTGCCATCATCGCGCTGCCGCCTCACTGCCGGACGTCTGCAGCGCCGCGAGTTCCGCGGGCAGCGCTTGCGCCCACTGGGAGATGCTGCCGGCACCCAAGCAGACCACGAGGTCGTGCGGCTTTGCGACCGAGTGGACCAGTTCTGCGAGATGCGAGGGATCCTGCAGCGGCATGACGGAGCGATGGCCGTGCGCGCGCAGACCATCGACGAAGGCGTCTCGATCGACTCCCTCGATCGGCTCCTCGCCTGCTGCATAGACGTCGGCGACGATCACCGCATCGGCGTCGTTGAAGCAGGCGCAGAACTGTTCGAACAGGCTGTGCAGGCGGCTGTAGCGGTGCGGCTGAACGACGGCGATAATCTGTCCGTCGGTGACCGTGCGCGCCGCCAGCAGGACGGCCGTAATCTCGACCGGATGGTGCGCATAGTCGTCGATGATGGTGACGCCGCCGACCTCGCCGGTTTTGGTGAATCGCCGTCCCACCCCCTTGAACGAAGCGAGCGCCTGGCGGACGACGGCATCGTCGATCTCGATCGCATCGGCGACGGCAAGCGCCGCCAGCGCATTGGCGACATTGTGCCGGCCGAACATCGGCAGATAGAGCCCGCCGACCGTCCGCTCGCTTCCCGACTTGCGCGCCCGCACGACCGCGTCGAAGTGAGCGCCTTCGGCCGTCGTGCGGATGTTGATGCCGCGGACGTCTGCTTGCGGACTGAAGCCGTAGGTGACAATGCGGCGATCGAGGACGCGCGGGATGATCCCCTGCACTTCCGCATGATCGATGCACAGCGCCGCCAGGCCGTAGAACGGGATGTTGGCGAGGAAGCTCACGAACGCCTCGCGCAGGGCATCGAAGGTGCCGTAGTGGTCCAGGTGCTCAGGATCGATGTTGGTGACGACCGCGACCGTCGCCGGCAGCTTGACCAGCGTGCCGTCCGACTCGTCCGCCTCCGCCACCATCCAGTCGCCGCTGCCGAGCCTGGCGTTCGAACCCCATGCGTTGATGATGCCGCCGTTGATGACGGTGGGATCGAGGCCGGCCGCATCAAGCACCGAGGCAATGAGCGATGTCGTCGTGGTCTTGCCGTGGGTGCCGGCAACCGCGATCGACCACTTGAGCCGCATCAGCTCGGCCAGCATCTCGGCGCGGCGCAGGACCGGGACCAACCGCTTGCGGGCGGCCGCGACCTCCGCGTTATCGGGCCGGATTGCCGAGGAGACGACCACCACCTCGGCGTCCCCCAGGTTGGCTTCGTCGTGGCCGATCCGCACGGGCACGCCGAGGGCGCGCAGCCGGCGGGTGTTATTGTTCTCGCCGCGGTCGCTGCCCTGCACTTGATAGCCGAGGTTGTGCATCAGCTCGGCGATCCCGCTCATGCCGATGCCGCCGATGCCGACGAAATGGAAGGTGCCGGGCTTGAAGGGCAGCGGTTTCATGCCGTCCCCCTGCCGGTGGCAAGACCGAGCTGCGGGCGCCGCGCCGTCGCCATGACGAGATCGGCCAAGCGGTCGCCCGCATCCGGAATGCCGATCGCGCGGCTCTTTGCCGCCAGCGCTGCAAGCACATCCGGTGCGCCCAACAGCGCCGCCAGCTCCCCGGCAAGCCGCTCCGCGGTCAAGCCTGCTTCCGTCATCGCAACGGCGGCGCCGGCAGCGGCCAGGGCTTGCGCGTTCGCGGCCTGATGGTCATCGGTAGCGTAAGGATAGGGAATGAGGATGGCGGGCCGACCGACTGTCGTGAGCTCAGCCACGGTTGAGGCACCGGCGCGCGCGATCACAAGGTGTGCGGCTGCCAAGCGCGACGGAACGTTGTCGAAGAACGTCGCCAAGTCAGCGGCAACGGCGAGCCCCGCATACGCACTGCGCACCGCTTCGAGATCCTCCGGCCGGCACTGCTGGCTGATGGCAAGGCGGCGGCGCAGGTCCGACGGCAGAAGGCCGATGGCCGCCGGCACCAATGTGCTCAACACGCGCGCTCCCTGGCTGCCGCCGAGAACGAGGAGGCGAACGGCACCGTCAGCAGCAGGCGCCGGGTAGGACTGCCGCTCTAGCCCGGCGAAGGCCGGCCGCACCGGCATGCCGGTGCGAACCAGCTTGGCCGCCGCCGCGGCCGGCAGATGCGCAAGCTTCTCGAATGCGGTCGCAATCCTCTCGACCCGGCCGGCAAGCAGCCGGTTGGCACGGCCGAGAACAGCGTTCTGCTCGTGAACGAGGCTCGGGCAGCCAAGCCAGCACGCCGCCAGCACGGTCGGCAGCGACGCATAGCCGCCGAAGCCGACCACGGCATCGGGCGCCAGCCGGCGCAGGCGGAGCAAGGCCTGCACGAGGCCCAAGCCAAGATCGACGATGCTGCGCAGCCGCGCCACGATGCCGAGTCCGGCGATGCCGCCGGCGCGGATCCGGCACACCTCGACGCCGGCCAGGGCGCCGCCGAAGCTGCCGCCGCGCCGATCGGTGAACAGCACCGTGCGGGCGCCGCGCGCGGCAAGCGCTGCCGCCAGTGCCTCGGCGGGAAAGATGTGACCGCCGGTGCCGCCAGCAGCCAGCACGATGAGCGGCCAGGGTGCGCCGTTCATGGCGCCTCCCCCGTGTTCGGCCGCTCGCGCGTCAGGGCGAGAACCATGCCCATCGCCCAGGCAAGCGCGATCGTCGCCGACCCGCCGTAGGAGATGAAGGGCAGCGTGATCCCTTTCGGCGGGATCAGGTGCAGCGTTGAAGCCATGTTCATCAGCGCCTGCGCACCGAACAGGGCGGCCAGGCTGGCGGTGGCGAGCACGGCGAACAGGTCGTGCCCCTTCAGTGCGCGCCCGAGCGCCTTGAGGACGACCAACGCAAACAGAAAGACGATCACCAGGCAGGCGAGCAGGCCCATCTCCTCCCCGGCAACGGCAAAGATGAAGTCGGCATGGGCGTCCGGGAGCACCTCCTTTACCCGGCCCTCGCCGGGGCCGCGGCCGAAGAAACCACCGGAGCGGAACGCCTCCAACGCGCTTGCAACCTGGAAACCGTCGCCGGTCGCCGGGTTGAGGAAATGATCGACGCGGTCACGAACGTGGCCGAACATCATGTAGGCGAAGACACCGCCGCCCAGAAACAGCATCGCCAGCAGCCCGACCAGCACCAGCGGGCAGCCTGCCAGGAACACCTGCACCGACCACGCGCCCAGCATCAGGACGCTGGTGCCGATATCCGGCTGGCGCGCGAGCACGGCCACCACCGCAATCAGGAGTGCGGTGCCGAGGGCATAGCCGCCATAGGTGCCGGTCAGGCGGGCACGGCTGAACAGCCACGCACAGGCAACCGCGAAGGCCGGCTTCAGGAACTCCGATGGCTGCAGCGAGATCCCGCCAACACTAAGCCAGCGCCGCGCCCCCTTCACCTCCGCGCCAAAAAACAGCGTCGCCACCGTAAGAGCGAAGAACAGGGCAAACATGAGCGACGCTGTGCGCTGCACGCCCGTGGGTGACATCAGGGATGTCAGCACCAGGACGACGAGCGACAGCGGCAGGTAAATAGCCTGGCGGCGGGCGAAGTAGAATGGATCGAGGTCCAGCCGGTCAGCAACGGCGGGCGAAGCCGCCATGGTCAGCACGATCCCGATCGCCGCCAGCAGCAACAGCGTGATCAGCGCCCAGCGGTCGACCTCCCACCACCAGCGGCTCAAGAGGCTGGTATCGGAGCGCGCAAACAGGCTCATCGCTGCAACTCTCCAACCAAGGTTCGGAAAACGTCACCGCGGTGCTCAAAGCTGCGGAACTGATCGAAGGACGCGCACGCCGGCGACAACAGAACCACCGGCTGCGCTGCCCTTTCAGCGCGCCTGCGATCCGCCCATGCCGCACGCGCCGCCGCCGCGACCGCCTGCGCAAGCGCACCGCAGCGCTGCACCGGCACTTTGCCTGCGAGCGTGGCAGCAAAATCGGCCTCCGCCTCACCAATCAGGAAGGCTGCGCGCACCGGGGCCAAGCTCGGCTCGATTCCCGCGAGTCCTCCTTCCTTCGGCCTGCCGCCGGCAATCCAGTAGATCGCGTCGTAACAGGCGAGCGCGCGGACCGCGGCATCGACGTTGGTCGCCTTGCTGTCGTTGACGAACAAGACGCCGTCAATCACGGCGATTCGCTCCTGCCGGTGGGCAAGGCCGGGAAACGATGCGATTGCCTCCGCTGCGGCCGAATGGGAAACGCCGAGCGCAAGGGCCGCCGCCAGCGCAGCCGCTGCATTCTGGGCATTGTGGACGCCGGGCAGCGCCTTTGCTGCCGCCAAGTCGAGGACAGCCTGGCGCCCGCCGCCGCGATCGTCATAGAGGGTGCCGTCAAGCGCATAGACGCCACCCGGCACGGCTGTCTGGCCGGAGATAAAGACAACCCGCCTCCGGCCCGAGGCCGCGATCGTGCGCCCGATTCGCCGGCAAGCGGCATCATCAGCGCCTACGATCGCTGTCGCCGATGGCCCGCCGTCGCGGAAAATGGCTGTCTTGGCGGCGATATAACCCTCCATCCCTCCGTGCCGGCCAAGGTGGTCCGGCGAGATGTTGAGAAGCAAGGCGGTATTAAACACTAAGTTTGGCGTTAGCTCCAACTGATATGATGACATCTCCAAAACATAGACAGATGTGGGATCCAGTGCGTCTAGCGCGAGAATGGGTGTTCCTAAATTGCCCCCAACGGCGCAGCGCCGGCCCGCCGCCTGCAGGATGTGGCCGATCAGGGCCGTCGTCGTCGACTTGCCGTTTGTCCCTGTAATTCCGACGCATTCAGCCCTGATCCTGGCGCGTGCCAGAAGCTCGCCGTCGCCGATGACCGGGCAGCCGGCCTGCCGCGCCCGCGCAACGACCGGATGCGGATGCGGGTGCGTGTGCGGAATTCCCGGGCTCAAGACCAGCGCTGCGGCCGAAGCGAGGTCGGCCCCGGCGAGATCGAACAGCGGAATGCCGGCCGAATCGGCAGTCCCGCGGGCTGCCGCGCTGTCATCCCAGGCCCAGACCGACTTACCGGAAGCGATCAGCGCGCGGCAGGCGGCAAGGCCGCTGATGCCAAGACCCAGCACCGCATATGGTTTGTCCGGAAGGCCATGGAGTGGGATCAACCGAACGCCCTTTCATCGCAGCTTCAGGCTCGACAGGCCGATCAGGGCGAGAATCGAGGCGATGATCCAGAAGCGGATCACGATCGTCGATTCGGCCCAGCCCAGCTTCTCGAAGTGATGGTGCAGCGGCGCCATGCGGAAGACCCGCTTGCCGGTGAGCTTGAACGAAATCACCTGGACGATCACCGAGACCGCCTCCAATACGAACAGGCCGCCCACGATCGCCAGCACAACCTCGTGCTTGGTGATGACGCTGATCGCGCCAAGTGCGCCGCCCAGCGCCAGCGAGCCGGTGTCGCCCATGAACACCTTTGCCGGCGGGGCGTTGAACCACAAGAAGCCGAGCCCGCTGCCAACCAGCGCGCCGCAAAAGACGGCGAGTTCGCCGGAGCCGGGCACGTAGCGGATCTGCAGGTATGAGGCGAAGACTGAATTGCCGACCAGGTAGGCGATCAGCGCGAACACGCCGGCGACGATCATCACCGGCACGATGGCGAGACCGTCGAGGCCATCGGTGAGGTTGACCGCGTTCGAGGCGCCGACGATGACGAGAATGACGAACGGAATGAAGAAGAAGCCGAGATCGACCAGCACCAGCTTCAGGAACGGGAACACCAGCATGTTCTGCAGTGCCGCCGGCGAAAGCGCCGTCACCCACAGGGCGGCGCTGCCGGCGATGATGATCTGCAAGATCAGCTTGGCCCGGCCGGGGAGACCGCCGCTGGAGCGGCGCACGACCTTGCGGTAGTCGTCGAGGAAACCGATGGCGCCGAAGCTCACGGTGACGAACAGCGCCACCCAGATGAAGCCGTTGCGCAGATCCGCCCACAACAGCGTTGAGAGCGTCATCGCCATCAAGATGAGGAAGCCGCCCATCGTCGGCGTGCCGCGCTTGGTCAGGAGATGACTTTCCGGACCATCGTCGCGAATCGGCTGCCCGCCTCGCTGCCGGCTCCGCAGCAACCGGATCAGCCCCGGTCCGGCGAGGAAACTCAGCACGAGAGCGGTCATGACCGCGCCGCCGGAACGGAACGTGAGGTAGCGGAAGACGTTGAACGCAGCGAACTGGTCCGCGAGCGGAACGAGAAGATGAAACAACATTGTCAGACCTCGCTCCTGTCGCGCTTGCTGCCGTGCTCGCCGACCTCGCCGCCCCCGCTGCCGCAGCCGCGCAAGGCCTTGACGACAGCGCCCATGCGACTGCCGGCGGATCCCTTGACCAACACCACGTCGCCCGGCTTGACGGCTGCGCAAACCAAGGGCGAAAGCGCTTCTGAATCAGGCGCATGAGCGCCGCAGCGGCCCGCGGGCAGCGCCGCAACCAGGTGCTCCATCGCGACGCCGCAGGCGAATACAAGGTCGGCGTGGTTTTCGAGGAGGGGATCGGCGAGCGCGGCGTGCAGGTGGCCGCTCTCCTCGCCCAGCTCCAGCATGTCGCCCAAAACGGCGATACGACGGCCGCCCGCTTCCGGCACTGTCCGCCCGAGCACGTCGAATGCTGCGGCCATCGAAGCCGGACTGGCGTTGTAGCTGTCGTCGATGACGATCAGGCGCCCGTCCGGCCGATCGAGCTCGATACGCCCACCACGACCGGTAACGGGAGCCGCCGAGGCGAGGGCCCGGGCAGCGGCGTCCACATCCGCGCCTGCGGCTTTGACGGCGGCCAGCACGCACAGGCTATTGTCGATCCAGTGGCGGCCGGCCAGGTTGATGCGATAGGCGACGTCCCTGCCCGCGACGCTGGCCCTAACCGTGCTGCCGGCCGCATCCGTCTCCGCCGACACCAGGTGAACCTCGGCCGAAGCGTTGCGCCCAAAAGAGAGAACCTCCAGCCGCCGTTCACGCGCCGCCGCCGCGAGGCGATCGTAGAAGGGTGTGTCGTGGTTGAGCACGGCAACGCCACCGGCCTCAACGCCACCGGCCTCGACACCGGCAAAAATCTCTGCCTTGGCATCGGCAATCGCGGCCAGCGACGGGAAATTGCCGCGGTGGGCGGGCGCGATTGCCGTGATCACGGCAACGTGCGGGCGCGCCAACAGCGACAGCGGCTCAATCTCGCCGGCATGGTTCATACCCATTTCCAGGACGGCGAAGGCGGACGAGCGCGGCAGCCGGGCGAGGCTCAGCGGCAGGCCCCAGTGATTGTTGAGGTTGCCGGCGCTGGCCGACGTCGCCCCCTGCTCCGCCAGCACGTGCCGCAGCGCCTCCTTGACACCGGTCTTGCCGACACTGCCGGTGACCGCGATCACGCGTGCGCAGGTGCGTTCCCGTGCCGCACGCGCAAGAGCGTGCAGGCCATCAAGCGTATCTGCGACCACGACGAGGCACGCTTCATCGGCAAGGCCATCCGGCACCCGCTCGATGAGCGCCGCCGCGGCACCTTGCGCCAACGCCCGGCCGGCGTAATCGGCGCCATCGAAGTTCGGTCCGCGCAGGGCAACGAACAGATCACCGGCGACGAGGGTCCGGGTATCGATCGAAACCCCGGTCGCCTGCCAAGCGGCTCCCTGTGCCCGGCCGCCGGTCGCCGCCAGCACTTCGGCTGCCGTCCACAACGCTGGTGCCGCGCTCATGCCGCCACCTCGCTCAAGGCTGCGGCAGCGACGACGCGATCGTCAAACGGCAGCACACGGCCACCCACAATCTGGCCGGTCTCGTGCCCCTTGCCGGCGATCAGCAGCACATCGCCCGCCGTAAGAGCGCGCACGGCAACGGCAATCGCCTCGGCACGATCGGCAATTTCGTTCGCATCGGGGCAGGCAGCGAGAATTTGCGCGCGGATTGCGTCCGGCCGCTCCGAGCGCGGATTGTCATCGGTGACGAACACCCGGTCCGCAAGGCGCGCCGCCACCGCGCCCATTTGCGGCCGCTTGCCGGCATCGCGATCGCCGCCGCATCCGAAGACGACCATCAACCGGCCGCGCGCGTGCGGGCGCAGGGCACTCAAAGCGGCGGCCAGCGCATCCGGCGTGTGGGCGTAATCGACAAACACCGGGGCAGCCCCGCCCAGCCCCGCACCGATCCGCTCCAGCCGGCCCGGGACCGGCCGCAGAGTTTCGAGCGCGGCGAGCGCCGTCTCCGGTACAGCACCGGTGGCGCAGGCAAGGCCCGCGGCACAGAGCGCGTTCATTGCCTGGAAGTCGCCGATGAGCGGCAGCGTGAGCGCATGAATCGCCGTGCCGTTGATGACGACCGTCAGCGCCTGGCCAGCCTCGCTGTCCGTGCGTGACACCAGCCGCAGCGCGTCGCCCGCACGGCCGTAGCTCACAACCTTGAGCCGTGGTGAGGCTGCCGCGATGACCCGCGCCGCATGGGGAGCATCGGCGTTGATGACGGCAGTGCCGCCGGCCATGACACATTCGCTGAAGAGGCGCAGCTTGGCGGCGAGGTAAGCGTCCTCACTCGCGTGATAGTCCAGATGATCGCGGCCGAGCGTGGTGAACGCCGCCGCCGCGATCCGCACGCCATCGAGGCGGTGTTGGTCCAAGCCATGGCTTGAGGCTTCCAGCGCGGCGTGTTCGATTCCATCACCGGCAAGGCGCGCCAGGGTGCGGTGCAGCGCGACAGGATCGGGGGTGGTGAGACTGCCCGGCTCCGTCGCCGTCGGCGTGACCAGGCCGAGCGTGCCGAGCGCGGCTGCCGGATGGCCCAGCGCCTGCCAGATCTGGCGCAGGAACCAAACCACCGAGGTCTTGCCGTTGGTCCCGGTCACCGCGGCAATCCACTTCGGCTGGCGGCCAAAGAAGCGAGCCGTCATCAGCGCAAAACAGCGGCGCGGGTTGGCATCGACAATCAGCGGCACCGGCGCGCCAGCAGCACCGAGAAGAGGAGCCTTTGGCGCGCCTTGCGAGGATACAAGCGCGGCAGCCGCGCCGCGCGTGAGCGCATCGGCGATGAAACCGCTGCCGTCCAACCGCGCGCCTGGCAGGGCGGCGAAGAGAAAACCCGGCCTAACCGTGCGCGAGTCAGATGTCAGACCGGTGATGATGACCCCTGAAGCATCGTGGTCTCCGCATAATGTTCCTGTCCCTGCGTCCAGAAGGTCAGTTAGCCGCAAGCTGTCTGCCTTTGCTGCTGGCGATCGCTTCCCGGATCGCTTGCATCATCTGTTCCTTATGCGATGGCGCATTCTTGGCCGGCGATGTCTTGGCTTCCCTGATCTCTTCAGCCGGCGCAATCCCGAGCACGGGCGCGATCCGCGCGATGATGCGGCCCACCAGCGGCGCGGAAACCCAGCCGCCGGTCGCGTAGTTGAAGGTTTTGCGGGTGCCCTTCGGCTCGTCGACCATCGCGAAGACGACGTAGCGCGGCGCTTCCATCGGAAACGCGCCGATGAACGAGGCGACCCGCTGATCGCGGCGGTACTGCCCCTTGATCAGCTTTTCGGCGGTGCCGGTCTTGCCGCCGACATTGTAGCCAGGGACATCCGCCTTCATACCGGTACCAAAGCGGACGACAAGGCGCAGCATCGCCCGCATCTGCTTCGATGTCCGCGGCGAAACCACCCGCACGCCGGGTGCGAGCACAGAGTCATCGGCGCACAGGAGCGAAGCCGGACGGTAAACGCCGCCATTGACGACGGACGCCGTGGCGGCAACCATCTGCAACGGCGTCACCGCGATGCCATGGCCGAAGCCCACCGTCATCGTGTTCACATCGCGCCAGGGGTTGGGCACCAGCGGCTTGCCGACCTCCTGCACCGGAAGATCGATCGAAGAGGTGTTCAGCATCCCAAAATGCTGCAGGTACTGCCGCTGGCGGGCGCTGCCGATGTCGATCGCCATCAGGGCGGCGCCGATGTTGGACGAATGGATCAGGATCTCGGGCACAGAGAGCCAGCGGTTCTTGGCATGGTAGTCGGAGATCGTGTGGTGCCCGATACGTAACGGCCTCGACGCGTCGTAACCGCTCTCGAGTGTCGTTACGCCTGAATCGAGCGCCATTGCCAGCGTCAAGAGCTTGAACACCGACCCCATCTCGTAGACCCCCTGGCTAACGCGATTGAAGCGTGCCTGGTCTTCCGGATTGACCGGTGCGTTGGGATCAAAGTCGGGAAGCGAGACCATGGCGAGGAGTTCGCCGGTGGCTACGTCCAGGACCACGCCGGCGCCACCAATAGCGCGATGCTCCCGCACCACCGCCATCAACTCATCGCGCACGGTCTGCTGGATGCGCATGTCGAGCGACAAACGAACCGTTTCGCCGTTTGCCAACACGGCATCGAAACTGCGTTCGATGCCGGCGACCCCGAACTCGTCGATGTCGGCGCGGCCGAGCACGTGCGCCGAACTGCGCCCTTGCGGATAGACGCGCCGGTATTCGGTGCGGAAGCCGAGGCCTGGAATGCCTAGCCGGTTGACGGCATTCTGCTCCGACGGATTGAGATTTCGCCGCAACCAGACGAAACGGCTGTCGTGCGTGAGCATGGAGTGCAGCCAGTTCCGATCCAGCGACGGAAAGACCTGCGCCAGCGCCGCCGCCGCTGCCCGCGGATCGATGACTTCCTTCGGATCGGCGAACAGCGATGCGGTGGGCAGGCTGGTTGCCAGCAGAACGCCGTTGCGATCGACGATGTCGCCGCGACCGACGGTTCCGGTCGCCACCGCTGCTGTCGGTCCGTCAGCCGAACCGCCACCGAAAGCGCCGAGATCGACCAACCGGCCGGCACAGATAAGAAAGGCAACAACAAATACCAGCCCGGCAGCCAGCAGGCGGTCGCGCGCCGTCTCCAGCGCCCGCAACCGCAGCCCCTCGGCATCGCCAGCGGCCACGGCCGAAGCCGACACCGAAGCCGGCTGGCGGCTCTCACCGGCAGCCGGCGCACTCACCTTGCCGCCGTTCATCGCCGTGCTCCCATCGCCAGGGATCGCTGCTTGACCGGCGCCGTGCCAACGACCGGGTCGGCGTGCTGGTCGAAGCGGGGATCATCGAGACCGGCGAAGGTCGCGAGTCGAGCCGGCTCGATCGGCACCAGCCCCAAGTACTGCGTTGCCAGCCCGCGCAGTCGATCCGGTTCGGTCCGGTAGCTGAACTCAGCCTTCAAGATCTGGATCGTCTGCTTTTCCTGCACGATCCGATCGTTGAGATGCGCCAGCTCTTCTTCGTAAGCCTGGACCTGGTACTTGATCGCCATCAGCACGACGGCAAGCGCCACCGTCAATAAGCCGCAGAGGACCGCCGCCTGCCGCATCAGGTTCGACCAGGCGCTCATGCCGCTCTCCTTTCCACTGACCGCCCGGATCCGGGCGAGGCTTCGGTGCGTTCTGCCGCGCGGACCCGCGCCGAGCGCGCCCGCGGATTGCTTGCGATTTCTGCCGCCGCCGGCCGCAGTGCGCGTCGCGTCAACAGCCGGAAGGTGGGCGCGGGGGTGGCGCCTTCTACGATCGGCTGGTGCCGCGATGGCCGCGGCTCAAGCCCACAGCATGCCCTGAGGAAGGCCTTGACCCGCCGGTCCTCCAGGGAATGGAAGGACACAACGACGAGCCGCCCCCCCGGCGCGAGCAGGTGCTCGGTCGCGTCCAAGCCGCGGTCGAGCTCGCCCAACTCGTCATTGACGACAATGCGCAGGGCCTGGAACGTTCGCGTCGCCGGATCGATGCCCTGATCGCCGCGCGGCAAGACGGCGCGGACGATCGAGGCGAGCTGACCGGTGCCGACGATCGGCCGCTCGGCGCGCGCCTTGATGATCGCAGCCGCAATGCGCCGCGCCGCCCGCTCTTCCCCGTAGGTCGCAAGGATGTGGGCAAGCTCGCTCTCGCCCACACTGTTAACGACATCGGCCGCCGTTGGCTGCGCGCCGCGGTCCATGCGCATGTCGAGCGGACCATCGCCCTGAAACGAAAAGCCGCGCGCGGGATCATCGAGCTGGGCCGACGAGACGCCGAGATCGAGGGCAATGCCGTCAACACGATCGACGCTTGCCTCGGCCAGCAATGCCGCCATGTCACCAAAGCAGCCATGCAGGAGTGTCAACCGATCGCCGGCCTGCTGCTTGAGGTCCTGGGCGCGAGCCAGCGCGTCCCGATCACGATCGATCGCCACCACGCGACATGGCGCAGCATTCAAGATGGCTCGCGTATAGCCGCCACCGCCGAAGGTTGCATCGACATAGAGCGCACCGTCGCGGGGGCTCAGGAGCTGTACCACCTCCGCCAACATGACCGGCACATGATCGAGCGTGTCAGCCATCAGCGTTCGTGTCCTTGCGGCCGCAGCTTCAAGGTCGGCCCGCCGGCCTTGATGCGCTCAACCACCTCGCGGCGGCTCTCCTGATAGGTTCCCGGGTTCCAGATCTGAAAGCGGCGGCCACGGCCGACGAACAGCGCCTCGCCATCGATGCCGGCGCAGGCAATCAGATCCGCCGGCAGGACGACGCGGCCCTCGGGATCGAAGGGAAGCTGATGCGCGCTCTCCAGGAGAACCATGGCAAGCTCGTCCTGATCGCGGGAGAACATGTTCAGGTCGTCCACGCTTTCGGCCACGCGGGTCATGTAGTCCTCGTCGCACGCCTCGACGGCTGCATCCTTGAAGAGCGGGTAAGCATAGACTCCAGCAAAGCCACCATTGGACGGCTGCAGGGCATCGCGGAAAGGCTTAGGCACAGACACCCTGCCCTTGCGATCGATCTTGTTGATGTAACGGCCGACCAATAACGGCATATCTGCCCTCGGGGGAAGCCCGAATCACACAACAGCTTGTATCGAGGGCCGCTCCGCCGCGATGCCAAGGCTGCATTCCGCCAACGTGCGTCTCTATAATGGGATAGCATGGGAAGTCATGGGCGTCAATGGTTCATGATGGTGCGGTCTGGTTTAACAAAGTCTTGACGGGCGTGCGAATCGCCCTCCATGGACAGCGATCAAGTCGACGGGAAGTCAGCGAAGGACAGTCGACTTGGCTATTGCGCTGTTCGATTCGGCCTAATCGCGAATCGGTGCCGGACTCTCCCAGCGATCACAGACCAGGTGGTCCTATTTGTTCTTTGTATGTTCTTGTTCCGGGCGCAAGGCAAAGATCTCGGAGAGAAATGCCAGACGACCTGTAAGCCGGGTTCTGTCCCCGCCGCAAAGCGGGGGATGACCATTCATCTGGGACGCCCGTTACCGGACGCCTCACGCGACCGACCCGGACGACGGCGCGAAAACAATGCCCGGCCGCTCAAGCGGCCTGTCGTCCCTACTTGGTCTTGCTCCCGGTGGGGTTTACCGTGCCGTTGCCGTTACCGGCAGCGCGGTGCGCTCTTACCGCACCCTTTCACCCTTGCCGGCGGACGCGAACGTCCCGGCCGGCGGTCTCCTCTCTGTGGCACTTTCCCTGGGGTCGCCCCCGCCGGGCGTTACCCGGCACCGTGTTTCCGTGGAGCCCGGACTTTCCTCCCCCGCGGCCGGCGCGAACCGGTGCGGAGGCGGCCATCCGGTCGTCTGGCACCCTTGGAGTTTAGGCGCTTAGCGTTGGTCGTCAAGGCCGCCACCACGATCACTCCGCCCATCAGCCGATGGCAGCGATCCGCTCGGCGAGCCCGCGGGCCAGCCGCGCGGTCTCGAAGTCAATCCGGCCGTTGACGCGCGCCGGGCGAAAATGACGCTGAAACGCCCGCACGCTTGCGAACAGATCGACGGTCTCGTAGCCGCACGTGCTGAGCAGCGCCCGCATGCTGTCGGCATCCATGGTGCAGCGGTCGGACTCCTGGGGCCAGATGCCGACACCGGCCCAGGCGAGCCGGCGCCAGTCGAAAAGCTCACCGGGATCGCTCTTGCGCCTCGGCGCGATGTCGGAATGGCCGACGACGTTGTAGGGCGGGATGCGATAGCGGCGCACGAGTGCGGACGCCAACGCCACCAGCGCGGTCGTCTGCGCTTCCGGGAACGGTCGGTAGCCGAACTCGTGACCGGGATTGACCAGTTCGATGCCGATCGAGCGCGCATTGAGGCCGGCGGCGCCGCGCCAGTACGACTCCCCGGCATGCCAGGCGCGGTCCTTCTCCGCGACCAGATGATAAAGCGTGCCATCCTCGTCGATCAGGATGTGCGCGCTCACCTTCGCCTCTGGGTCGGTCAGCCGGGCGAGCGCCTCGGCCGCAGTCGGCATGCCCGTGTAATGGATGACGAGCATGTCGATCGACGCACCCTCCGGCCGGGCGTCGAAATTCGGCGACGGCATGAGGCGCATCAGCCGTTCCCGCGCGGCCCGGTCCGGCGCGCACCCAAGAACTGGATCATCGCCACGCCGGTGATTGTCAGGGCGCCGCCGATCAGGATCGGCGGGCTCAGCATCTCGCCCAGCAGAAGCGCCGCCAGCAGGACCGCAAGCACGGGAGCCAACAGCGTCAGCGGAACAACCTGGTTCACCTCGTATTTCTCAACGAGATGGTACCACAACCCGTAGGCCGTAATCGAGGCGCCGACGGCCATGTAGGCGATCGCCCCCCAGCCCAGCCAGCTTGCACCCGCAAGCGCTTTGCCCTGCCCACTCTCCAGCAGCAAACTCCAGCCCAGAAGCTGCGGCGCGGCGAGCGCGGCAACCCAGGCATTGAGCTGGAACGCGTTCATTTGACCTAACCCCTTGATGAGGAGGTTGGACACCGACCAGGCCAGCGCACCGCCGACCACCGCCAGAAGGTGCGGCACGCTCAATGGGCTGCCCGACGCACCGGCCAAGAGGTAGACGCCCGAAAATGCGACCACCATGCCGAGGATCTGCCAGCGGCGCAAACGCTCACGATAGACGAAAAATGCGAGCAGCGCGCTGAACGGCACCGTCAGTTGCGCCGCGATCGCTGCCGGCCCGGCATCGACGCCCGACATACCAAAGAACAAGAGGCCGAAATGGCAGCAGCCGAAAACGACCGACAGCACCATGACCCGCCGGGTGCGCCGACCGAGCGGCTGCCGCAGGTACGGCGCCAGCAACAGCGCGACCAGGCCAAAGCGCAGCGAGATCAGAAACAGCGGTGGAAACTGCTGCACACCAATCTTGCCGGCGATGAAGTTGAAGGCCCACAACACGACCACGGCGAGCGCAGCGGTCAGATCGAGCGGCGTCAGGACGGGCGGCGCCGCCGTCCGGGGCTGTACGGAAAAGGCTATTTGAGCCCCCGCTCTTTGGCTATCTGATCGTAGGCGGCATTGATGGTCGCCATACGCTCATTGACGACCTTGAGAAAATCTTTCGGTAGCCCCTTGGAAACCAGCGCATCGGGGTGGTTTTCGCGGATCAGGCGGCGATAGGTCTTCTTGATTTCCTCGTTGCTGGCGCTTACGGCGACGCCCAGCACCGCATACGGATCCGCGGCCCGCGCCTGCGTGAAGGGCGCCCGGAGCCGCTCGAAATCCATGCCTGCGAGACCAAAGATTTCCGCCAAGTGACGCAGATAGCCGAGTTCGGCGCGGGTGATCTCGCCATCGGCGCGCGCAACGCAGAACAGGCCGGTGAGCAGTTCCTCCAGCACCGCCCGATCGTCTCTGAACAGCACTGCCACTTGGCGGGCGTACGGCTCATAGCCGTCGGCGTCGCTCTTGGCGGCATCGAAGATGCGGCCGACGGTGCGCATATCCTCCGCCCGGATACGGAACACCTGCTTGAAAGCATTGACCTCGGCACGGCTGACGGCACCATCGACCTTGGCCATCTTGGCACCAAGGACGATTACGGCAACGCTGAAGATCATCTCCTTGGTGGCACGACCCGTGTCCGGCCCGCCCAGCCGCGGTGGCCAGTCTGCCGTCGAGGGAAACTTGAGCGCGTCGTAGGCGTGGCCGGCGGCGGCGCCCAAAATGGCGCCGAACGGCCCGCCCATCGCAAAGCCGGCCATGCCGCCGATGATCTTGCCCCAGATGCTCATCCGATACTCACCGCCGCCGGCGCCTTTCGATCATCCTGCCCGCGTTTGCAAGTGCTCCGCGCAGCCGCCGCGGCGGCTGCCAAGCGCTCGCGGCAGGTACAAGAAGCGGCACCAGCGCGCAACGATCAAGGACCTTGCGTCTCGGCAGGACCAGAGGCACGGTGAGCTGGATTGCGGACGCGCGGACAACCGAGCTCGGGAGGGCGGCATGGCAGCGGACGGAGGCAGTCTCGGCGGCAAGGTCTGCCTTGTCAGCGGCGGGAGCGCCGGCATCGGCTGCGTCACCGCGCGGGCACTCGCCGAGCGCGGGGCATGCGTCACCATCGTCGGCCGCGATGCCGTGCGTGGACAATTGGCCCTGGCGGCCATTCGTTCCGAATCCGGAAACGACAACGTTCACTTCCTGCAGGCCGACCTTTCCGACCACACCGCGATCCGCAGCCTGGCCGCAGCGTTCGCCGACCGGCATGGGCGGCTTGACGTGCTCGTCAACAATGCCGGCGCCATGTTCGGCAAGCGGCAGGAAAGCGCCCAGGGCTGCGAGATGACGTTTGCGCTCAACCACCTGGGCTATTTCCTGCTGACGCTTCTGTTGCTGCCTGTTCTGCAGGCCGCGGCACCCGCGCGCGTTGTTGTCGTTGCCTCCGAAGCCCACCGCGGCGTCACGCTCGATTTCGACGACCTGCACGCGAAGCACGGCTATCACGGCTGGAAAGCCTACAAGCGCTCCAAACTCGCCAACATCCTGTTCACGCATGAACTCGCCCGCCGGCTCGACTGGCAGCAGGTCACGGTCAACGCCCTGCATCCAGGCTTTGTCGCGACCGATATCGGTATTCGCCACGGCTTCCTGCCTGGCTTTTTGTGGTGGCTGGCCAAGCGCGGCGCCACCGATGTCGAAACCGGCGCCCTGACATCCATTCATCTCGCGGCTAGCAGCGAAGTAGAAGGGATGCATGGTCGCTACTTCATCAAGTGCCGGCCGGCAAACGCGTCGCCGGCCGCACATGACCGCGCCGCCTCCTTGCGCCTGTGGGAGGAGAGCGCACGCATGACGGAGATTGCCGCAGAATTGGTGCCACAACCGCTCCCGCATTCCAACGCCGCGAGCTGAAAGGGACTTAGACCGCATCACCCCGCCCGAGCCGCGGCGATCAGCTCCTTGAGGCTGTCAAGCTCGACCGCGCCCGGAACCAGCCGGCCGCCAATGACGAATGCCGGCGTCCCGTTCACGTTGATCTTGCGCGCCAGTTCGGCCGTTCGGCGCAGGTGATCCTCGATCGCACTGTCAGCCATCGCGGTACGCAGACGCTGCTGTTCGACCCCTTGGGCCTGGGCCAGTTCAAGCACCTTCGCCTCGGTCAACGCGCCTCGGTTCTCCATCAGCGCCAAGTGAAAGGGGAAGTACTTCTCCGGTGCCAGCTTCCAAACTGCGAGCGCGGCCTTCGAAGCGGTCACCGATTCCGGACCCAGGATCGGAAACTCACGAAACACGTAACGGATATCGCCATCGCTCTTGAGGAGGGACTGGATCGTCGGCACCATGCGTTTGCAATAGCCGCAGCGGTAGTCGAAGAACTCGACAATCGTCGTCCCGCCCTTGGGGTTGCCGGCCACGGGCGCGGCCGGATCGCGCTCCAGCTCCTGGCGCAGCGGCCCGATCGCGGCCGCCGAAGCCTCTGCGGCAGCGGACTGCCGCCGGGCCTCATAGGCCTGCAGCGCGTCGACGATCGTTTCCGGGTTGTTGAGCAGATATTCGCGCACGATTTTTTCGATCTCGGCGCGCTGGGCCGCCGCCGGTTCGGCAGCCGCAGCCGGCGCAGAACCTGCCCAGCCGCTGAGCCCGGCAGCAGCGAGAAACAGCCCGAACAGGGCCGTCAACGTGAAACGGAAATGCATGGCAGGCTATCTCCCTGTCGTGGCCGCACGCGCGCGGCTGTCATCAATCGTTGTCTTTCTCTTTGTCTTGCTCAATCGCGCCTAGAATATCCTGCGCCCGCAGCCAGCCGGGCGATCCCTCCGGCAGGCTTGCCGCCGCCTTGCCGGCCTGAAAACGGGCTTCAGGCTTCTTGCCGAGCAGGAGCGCCTCTTCCGCCAGCGACAACGCACTTTCTCCCAGTTCGCCACTGCGCCCCTGGGCAATGGCCAGCTGACGCCAGGCAAACGGCCGGTTCGGCTCGCGCAGCACCGCGACGCGCAGGTGCTCCCTTGCCTCCGGTAGCACGGCCGGATCGTTGAGCGCCATCAGCACGCGCGCGAGGTCGATGCGGATCAGCGGCGCATCCGGCAACAGCGCGCTCGCACGGCGATAGGGTGCCAGCGCCTGCTGCGGCCGCCCCGTCTCGAACAGCATCTGCCCTTTCAGCTCCAGAAAATAGGGATCGTCCGGATAAACCGAGAGAAGTTCGTCAACGCCAGTGAGCGCCTCTTCGAACCGATGCTGACGGTGAAATGCGATTGCCCGCGCATAGCGCCCCTCCAGCGACTCGTCGGTCGGCGGATAGCGGCGCAGCACCAGGGTCGGATCATCGAGGAAGGCGTGCAGCTTTGCCTTCATGCGCCGGAACAGCCGCTCGTACTCTGGGCGCAACGGTGTATTGGCATAGCGCGAGTGCTCGACGAACTCGGCGATGGCGATGATGCGGTCGCGAGTCAAGGGGTGGGTCCGGAGGTAAGGGTCCTGCCGCGACGGGCTCAGCAACTCCTGCCCGGCCAAGGTCTCGAAGAACTTCAAGAGCGGCCGCGCCGACTGCTGCGTCCCATCAAGGTAGCGCATGGCGGCGGCATCGGCGGCGCCTTCCTGCGTGCGCGTGTACTGAAGGAAATTGCGCAACGCGATATCCTGCCCGCCGAGCGCAATCGCGGTGCCGAGGTCGGGACGGCCGGCAACCGCCGCTGCAGCGCCGAGAACGATGGCGGCAATCGTCTCCGCCGTGCCGCGCTTGAGCGCGTCATGAATGCGCGCCAGGTGGCCGCCTTCGATATGCCCGGCCTCGTGGGCGATGACGCCGATGACCTGACCGGCATCGTCGCTGCGCAGCAACAACCCCGTATTCAGGAACAGATTCTGTCCGCCGGCGACGAAAGCATTGATCTGCCTGTCGTTGACCAGATAAATGCGGATCGCGCGCGGGTCGAGCTTGGCCGCCTCGAAGAGCGGCGTCGCGTAGGCGAGGATCGTGCTCTCGATCTCGGTATCGCGGATCAGCGATATCCGGCCCTCGCTGGCGTAATTCGGGCGGAGCGGCGCGAGGATGAGCGCGAACAGCGCCAGACAGAGCAGAGAAATGCGACACAGCAAGGCGAACAGCCTGATCCTACGCCTGACAAGTGGTTTCGCGCGCGCGGCACGTCAACACGCGATCGCGCTGATTTTGGTCCTCCTCGCCGCCTGCAGCGGCGATAACGGTCCGCGCGAGGCAAGCGAGCCGCTCAAGGGCTTCATCGGTGCCGTCGTTGCCGACGAACCGCAAGCCGCTTTGATCGGCCGCGACATGCTAGCGATCGGCGGCAGCGCCGTCGATGCTGCCGTAGCCGCCGCGTTTGCCTTGGGCGTGACCTTGCCATCTCAGACCGGACTCGGCGGCGGCGGCGTTTGTATCGCCTTCGACCAGAAAACCGGCGACGTGCGTGCGCTCGACTTCCTCGCCGAGGCACCGGCGTTAGCTGCTGCACCGACAGATAAGCCCGCCGCGGTGCCGGCAATGGTGCGCGGCCTTTACACCCTGCACGCCCGCTACGGCCACCTGCCCTGGTCACAATTGGTGGCGCCGGCAGAGCGCCTGGCCCACTTTGGCACTCCGGTTTCGCGCGCCTTCGCAAGGGACCTGGATGCGCTTCGCGGCACAAGCTTGGACAAGAGCGGCCTGCAGCGGCTGTTCGGCACCGCGGACGGAAGCCGCTTGCTGGGCGAGGGCGACTCGCTCGTTCAGCTCGAACTGGCGGCGACACTCTCGCGCTTGCGCAGCGAAGGACCAGCGGGTCTCTACATCGGTCCGGGCGCGGCCGCCTTCGCCACCGCCGCGCAAGCCGCCGGCTACGCGCTTACTCAAACCGATCTCGCCAATTACCGCCCCCTGTGGCGTGATACGCTTCGCTTCAAGGTCGGCAACGAGACCGTGCACGTCCCTCCCCCGCCCGTACTTGGCGGACTGATCGCAGCGGAGATGGTGGCGATCCTGAGCGACGGCGACCGCTTTCGAAAAGCCGGAACCGACGAGCGCGACCACCTTCTCGTCGAGGTGGGCGCGCGGGCATATGCGGATGCCGACCGCGCTCGCACCTCGACCGCCGATCCGAATACGCTGTTGACGCGCGCGCATAGCACGGCTTCGATGGCCGGTTACCGCCGTGACCAGCGCAGCGCCAGCGTGTTCGCGAGCATTCCGGCCACGCCTCCCCTCAATGCCGCGGCGACCGGGATCGTCGCCGCCGACCGCGACGGCAACGGCGTGGCCTGCGCGCTCACCCTCAACAGCCTGTTCGGCAGCGGCCGGATCGCCACCGGCACCGGCGTCGTGTTGGCAGCCGTGCCGGGCAGCGAGGGTCATGGCGCCACTGCGCTGGGACCGATGCTGGTCGTGAACGAGGCCGTGAGCAGCTTCCGCTTCGCCGCCACCGCGTCCGGCGGCGCTTCGGCACCGAGTGCGCTCGCCGCCACCGCGGCCCGCGTGATCCTTACCGACACGCCGGTATCGGCAGCCGTTAACATGCCGCGTGTCCATGCCGGCAGCGAGCCCGACCGCGTGCTGATCGAACGCACCCTGCCGCCAGACCGCGTCGATGCCTTGCGCCAGCGTGGTCATTCGCTCACCGAAACGCCGCCGCTGGGCCATGTCAACGCGATCGCATGCCCGAAAGGCCTGCCCCGGTATCCGGAATCGTGTGCTGCCGCAACCGATCAGCGCGGCTTCGGCTTTGCGATTCTTGGCGGCTAAGGCGATAGAAGAAGACGCTCCCAATGGACGCATCCCTGCAACGGAAAGTCGCGCGCCGAGCCGCCATTGCGCCCTTTATCGTCATGGACGTGATGCGCGCCGCGCACGAAGAGGCAAGCCGTGGCACGGAGGTCCTGCACCTCGAGGTCGGCCAACCATCGACGCCGGCACCGCGCGCCGTCCTTAGGGAAGCGCAGGCCGCGCTCGCGACCGATCGGCTCGGTTATACGGAAGCACTCGGCTTGGAGCCGCTCCGGCGCCGGATCGCCGATCACTACGCTGAAACGTACGGTGTTGCCGTCGACTGGCGGCGGGTGGTGGTGACCACCGGCAGCTCCGGTGCGTTCGTGCTCGCCTTCCTCGCCGCCTTCGATGCCGGCGACCGGGTCGCCGTCGCCGTCCCCGGCTATCCGGCCTACCGTAACATCCTGCAGGCGCTGGGCGTCGAGGTGGTGCTGCTGCCGGTCGGGCCGGAAACCCATTTCCAGCCGTCGCCCGACCTTTTGGATGCCGTCAGTGGACGACTGGATGGGCTGATCATCGCCAGCCCGGCGAACCCGACGGGCGCCATGCTGACGCGCGATGCGCTTGCGGCACTGGTCACCTATTGCCGGGAGCGGGCAATCCGGCTGGTCTCGGACGAGATCTATCACGGCATTACGTACTCCGCCGCCGCCGAGACGGCGCTCGCGTTCGACGATCAGACCGTCGTCGTCAACAGCTTCTCGAAATACTATTCAATGACCGGCTGGCGGCTGGGCTGGCTGGTGCTGCCCGAAGACCTGCTGCGACCGGTCGAGTGCCTGCAGCAGAACCTTTTCATTTCCCCGCCGACGCTCTCGCAGCGGGCGGCGTGCGCCGCCTTCGCTTGCGGTGACGACCTGGACGCCAACGTCCGCCGTTATGCCAGCAACCGGGCCGTCCTCTTGGATGCGCTGCCGGCCGCAGGCTTCGGCAGCCTCGCCCCCGCCGACGGCGCGTTCTATCTCTATGCCGATGTCAGCGGCCGGACTGCTGACAGCGCGGCGCTGTGCCGGCGCATGCTGCGGGAGATCGGCGTCGCGGTCACGCCGGGGACCGATTTCGATCCCGGGCGTGGGCACACATGCGTGCGCTTTTCCTTCGCCGGGTCGGCTGAGGAAATCAACGCCGCAGCGGAGCGCCTCCTGCGCTGGCAGGCCTAATCGAGCAGGCGCTGCCACCAGCCACGGCGCGGTGCCCGCTCCGGCTGGCCTGCCTCGACGCCGGCGCCGACCCGAATGACCGGCGTGTTCGCTGGTTCCGCAGCGGCCGGTAGAACGTCGGGAACCATTTCGTCGTGGCGAACCAGTGCGTCCTCGGGTTCCGCAACGGCGCCGTTGCCGCCATCGCTCGCCCGCTGTTCCACCTGCGAAGACAGGGACTCTGCAGTTGCAGCCGCAACGCTGTCTTCCTCTGGGTCCACGTGCGCTTGCTCCGCTGCTTGCTCCTGGTCCCTTGGCTCAGCCGCACCCCAGGCTTGCTCGGCGGCGTCGGCGGGTTGGAACACCGCTTCCAGCGGAGGTACCTCACCCTGCTCCGCTTCCAGCGAAAGCTCGTCACCCTGGTCCGCTTCCAGCGAAAGCTCGTCACCCTGGTCCGCTTCCAGCGGGAGTTCCTCACCCTGCTCCGCTTCCAGCGGAAGCTCGTCGCCTTGGTCCGCTTCCAGCGGAAGCTCGTCGCCTTGGTCCGCTTCCAGCGGAAGCTCGTCGCCTTGGTCCGCTTCCAGCGGACTGGCCACCTCGTCCGGACGGCGAGTCCGCCTGCGGCCGCCACGCTTGCCGCGGCGGCGACGCTTGCGCGCCGGCTCATCGCCGGTTTCGGCATCGGTGTCGGCAACACCAGCCTCTGCCGCTGCCGCCTCGCCGCCATCGGCGGCAGCGATGTCGTCGTCGTCATCCCCCTCAACGGCGACCGCCTCCCCGCCCGTTTCGGTGACGACCGCATCTCGTTCCTCACCCGGACGCCGCTTGCGCCGCGGTCGACGGCGCCGCGAACGCTTGCCGTCGTCCCGATCGCTCGCCTCAGCACGCGCTTCGCCGCGCTCTTCCGACTCGGCCGCGGTTTCGGGTGTCTCTTCGGCCTCCTCCTCGGCTGCCGGCAGAGCCGCCTTGAGCCGCTCGATGCGATGGTCCGGAGCGATCAGACTGTCATCCGTCTGCAGCCGGACGTTCAAGCGGTAACGCTCTTCGATCTGCGTCAGCGAGCGGCGCTTGTGGTTGAGCAGATAGATGGCAACGGCGGTCGGCACGCTCACCGCGAGCTCGCTCGCCCGCTGCAGGATGCCTTCCTCCTCAATCTTGCGCAGAACCGCGAGCGCGGCCGACTCGGTCGTCCGCCGCACGCCGACACCGCAGCAGGTTGGACAGACCTCGAAGCTCGTTTCCAGCACGCTCGGCCGCAAACGCTGGCGCGAGAGCTCCAACAACCCGAAGGAGCTGATGCGGCCGAGCTGAATGCGGGCCTTGTCGTTCTTCATCGCCTCCTTCAGGCGCCGCTCGACCTGCGCCTGGTTGCGCGTAACCTCCATGTCAATGAAGTCGATGACGATCAGGCCGGCAAGGTCACGCAAACGCAAGTTGCGGGCGATCTCCTCCGCGGCTTCGAGGTTGGTGCGCAGCGCGGTCTCCTCGATGTGCCGCTCGCGCGTTGCCCGGCCGGAGTTGACATCGATCGCGACCAGCGCCTCGGTCGGATTGATCACGATGTAGCCACCGGACTTCAGGTGCACCGTCATCTGGTGCATCGCTTCGAGCTGCCCCTCGACACCATACTTGTGTAACAGGGGCACCATCGGGTCGTCGTAGAGCTTCACCTTCTTGGCGTGGCTCGGCGTGAACAGCTTCATGAATTCCTTGGCGATGCGGTACTGTGGCTCGCCCTGGATGATGATCTCCTCGATATCCCGGCCGTAAAGGTCGCGGATCGAGCGCTTGATCAGGCTGCCTTCCTCGTAGACGAGGGCCGGTGCCATCGAGCCCAGCGTCGTCTCGCGGATGTTGGACCACAGCCGCAACAGATACTCGTAGTCACGGCGAATCTCGGCCTTGCTGCGGCCGGCGCCAGCGGTGCGCACGATCACCGTCATCCCTTGCGGAACCTCGAGCTCGGCGACGATTTTTTTCAAGCGCCTGCGATCGACCACGTTGGTGATCTTGCGCGAGATGCCGCCGCCGCGCGCGGTGTTGGGCATCAGCACGCAGCAACGGCCGGCGAGCGACAGATAGGTCGTCAGTGCCGCACCCTTGTTGCCGCGCTCTTCCTTGACAACCTGCACCAGCATGATCTGGCGCCGCTTGACGACCTCTTGGATCTTGTAGTGGCGCGTCGACAGGCGCGGCCGTTGCCGCTCGATGTCCTCGTCCTCATCGATACCGGCAAGATCGGCGGGGGCTTCGCCCTCCTCGCCTTCGGCCTCCTTGGGAGCGGCAGCCTCGGCCGCCTCGGCTGCCTCGGCCGCAGCAAGGTCAGCGGCCCGTTGCGCGGCCTCGTGCTCCGCAAGCAGGGCTTCCCGATCGGCGACGGGAATTTGGTAGTAGTCGGGATGGATCTCGTTGAAGGCGAGAAAGCCGTGTCGATTACCGCCGTAATCGACGAAAGCGGCTTGCAGCGACGGCTCGACGCGCGTCACCTTGGCGAGATAGATGTTCCCTTTCAGCTGGCGACGAGATGAGACTTCAATATCCAGATCGTCAAGTCTGGATCCGTCGATGACGACAACCCGGGTCTCCTCCGGGTGTGAGGCATCGATAAGCATGCGTTTCGTTGTCATAAAAAAAACTCCATCGCGCCGCCAGCCGCTTCGGACGGTGCGTCCGGAGCCGCCGATGGCACGTTTTACCTGCACTGCGGGCGCCGCGCTCGCACTCGGCGCTTCGGCCTTCAATCGGCTCGAAGCAACCCAACGAACGCGCTGCTCTCAACAGCATCCAAATCTCCGCAAAAACGCCGGGTATCCGGTGACGGATCCCTGACCCCACTCTTTCAAGGGTCGCCCCACGGCTGCCACGATACCAACAAACGGCCGGCGAATACGCGCCGTGACGCCAAGCGCGGCAAACCCTCGCCTGTTACAATAGGCGCACGAAAGCCACAGGACAATTCCCTTGTTTGCATTCTTTGTTGAAGTGATTCGCTTAACCATTGAACGCTAATAACAGATCTGGAAAAATCCCGGTTCGCGTGCAGGACCCGTTCGCGCTATGCGGGTCGGCGGCCGAGCCCTCCTTCGAAGGCCGCGAGCGCAGGAACATTGGTTGTCTGCTGGAGCACCCTGGTTTGGCGTTAGCCCAATGATGTTGCGTGTTCATTCTGGCTGGCGGAGTGCCCACTGGGCGGCGATCGGGCGTAGCCTCCGACGGTGCGCTATTATTGCGGCCGTGCTTGCGCTAACCCTCGTTACCGATGGGACGGGGCGGTGGCCAGGCGGCGCTGCGCTCGCCGCGGCACCGTCCGCATCGATCATCAATGCGCGGGTCGGCCTGCACGAGAGCATGACCCGACTGGTGCTGACGCTGACCGAACCGGTGGCGTATGGCGTTTTTGTGCTCACCAATCCGCACCGGGTGGTGATCGATCTTCCGGACGTGAACTGGACCATCGGCGAGGCGGCAATGCCCGGCCGGCGCGGTCTTCTTGAACGGGTCCGGTTCGGACCACGGACGCCCGGTCACTCCCGCGTCGTAGCCGAGCTTTCCGCACCGGTGGATCTGCGCGAGGTGTTCATGCTGCCGCCGCGCGATGGCCATCCGTATCGGCTGGTCATCGATATGAGCGCGGCGCCCATGAACCGGAGCGAGCCTGCCAGCACACCAGCCAGTAATGGCCCCGTACGCTTCACGCCATCGCTGGCTCAAGACACCGCATGGGCGGCACCGGCGCTGCCGCGGCCGCTCGAGCGGCCCTCGCCGCGGGTGGTGGTGCTCGATCCAGGCCACGGCGGCAAGGATCCCGGCGCCATCAGCCCATCCGGCGTACGCGAGAAGGACATCACGCTGCGCACGGCGCGCGAGGTTGCGGAACTCCTGCGCGCGAGTACCCCGCACCCGTACAAGGTCATCCTGACCCGAAACGGCGACTCGTTCATCCACCTCCGCCACCGGGTTGCCATCGCGCGCCGGGCAAAGGCTGATCTGTTTGTCTCGATCCATGCCGATGCGCAAACGAACCCGATCGTTCGCGGCGCCTCGATCTATACGCTTTCGGAACGCGCGTCTGACCGCGAAGCAGCGGCGCTTGCCGAGCGCGAAAACAAGGCCGATCTGATCGGTGGCATCAAGCTCAGCACCGCGACACCCGATGTCGCCAACATCCTGATCAACCTCGCCCAGCGGGAGACGATGAACCGCTCGGTGCGTTTGGCGTCAGTGCTCTCAGCCGAGCTGCAGCAAGAAACCCTGATGCTGCCGCGAAGCCATCGGTTTGCCGGCTTTGCCGTTCTCAAGGCCGCCGATGTTCCTTCGGTGCTGATCGAGATGGGGTTTCTCTCCAATCACACGGATGAGCAGCTGCTGGTCCGCGCGGATCACCGGAAGCGGCTGGCGCAGGCGATCGTGCGCGCGATCCACGCCTATTTCCAGGACGTCGAGCTCGCAAGTCTGCCTTAATTCGGCCAGCCCAGCAGCGTGAAATCCTGACATCTGTGCCGGCCGCTCATCTTCCACCGAGCGCCGCGTAACCTTACCTAGAACAAACACGGTGGACCGAACAGCGGCCTTGGGCGGAGGGATGCGGACCATGAGGGGGCACTGACAGATGCGCATTGTTGGCACCGTGCTAGCTGCGATCGCGGCGGTGATCGGCGTTGCCGTTGTCGCTGCCGTCATCACGGTGCAGTTCTATACCCACGATCTGCCCGATCACGAGAAGCTCGCGACTTACGAGCCGCCGCTGGCGACCCGTGTCTATGCCGGCGACGGCCGCCTGTTAGCAGAATACGCCACCGAAAAACGCGCCTTCGTTCCGATCGACCTGATGCCGGAGGCGCTGATCCGCGCCTTCGTGTCGGCCGAGGACAAGAATTTCTTCACCCATCCCGGCATCGATGTGACCGGAATTGTCCGCGCGGCGTTGACCAACCTGACCAATCTCGGCACCGATCGGAGACCGGTCGGCGCGTCGACCATCACCCAGCAGGTGGCGAAAAATTTCCTCCTCACCAATGAGGTATCGCTGCAGCGGAAGATTCGCGAAGCGATCCTCGCGTTCAGAATCAGCAACGCGTTCAGTAAGGAACGCATCCTCGAGCTCTACCTGAACCAGATCTACCTCGGTCGCGGTGCCTACGGCGTCGCCGCGGCGGCGGTCGCGTACTTCGACAAGAGCCTCAATGAACTGAGCTTGAGTGAATGTGCGTTCCTCGCCGCCTTACCGAAGGCGCCAAACAATTACGACCCGGAACGCCACGCGGAAGCCGCCCAGGCGCGCCGCGACTGGGTACTGCGGCGGATGCTCGAGGACGGCGTGATCACCAGCGCCGAAGCCGAACACGCCGCCGCTGGGCCCATCGAAGTCCGCAGCCGGCGCGAGACGGAGACGGTACGAGCGGATTTCTTTGCCGAGGAGGTTCGACGCGAGATCGTGCAGCGCTACCACGATCAAGGCCTCTACGAGGGCGGCCTGGTTGTCCACTCCACGATCGATCCGCGCCTTCAGATCCTTGCCGATCGCACCTTGCGGGCCGGCCTCGAAACCTACGACCGCCGTCATGGCTGGCGCGGTCCGGTCGGGCGGCTTGGTGGCGACACCGCGACTCCCTGGCAGCAGCGGCTCGCCGCCCTGGCGCCACCGCCGGGCCTTGGCGAGCATGAACTTGCCGTCGTACTGAAGGTCGATGCCAAGGCGGCGCAGATCGGCCTCAAGAGCGGCGAGACTGGAACGATACCGTTCGAACAGATGAGCTGGGCACGACCAACGGTTGGTGAGCGGCGCGTCGGCGAAGCGCCGCGAGGCGCGAACCAAGTTCTCAAGGTCAATGACGTTATTGTTGTCGAACGGGTCGGCAAGGGTTTCGCACTGAGGCAGATCCCGCTTGTTGATGGCGCCCTGCTCGCCCTCGACCCTCACACCGGCCGCGTGCTCGCCATGGCCGGCGGCTACGACTATGCCCGCAGCGAGTTCAACCGCGCCACGCAGGCACTGCGCCAACCGGGCTCCGCCTTCAAGCCAATCGTCTACCTGGCCGCGCTCGAAGCCGGATTTACCCCGGCATCGATCATTCTCGATGCGCCGGTTACGTTCAGCCAGGGGCCCGGGCTGCCGGCATGGAGCCCATCAAACTACGCCGAGCGCTTTTACGGACCGACAACCCTGCGCGTGGGTCTCGAACAGTCGCGCAATGTCATGACCGTGCGTTTGGCCAACAGCATCGGCATGCAGCGGGTTGCCGATGCCGCGCGACGACTGGGCGTGTTCGATGACATGCCGCAGCACCTCGCCAACGCGCTCGGCGCCGGCGAGACAACGCTGTTGCGCCTGACCGCCGCTTACGGCTCCCTTGTGAATGGCGGTCACGGCCTGCAGCCATCGCTGATCGACCGAATTCAGGATCGCTACGGCCGTACGGTGTATCGCCACGATCCGCGCCCATGTCCCGAGTGCCGGGCTTTCGAGTGGGCGAACCAGGCGGTACCGACGATCGAGGACCAACGGCCGGCGGTGACCGACCCGCACAGCGCCTACCAGATCGTTTCGATGCTGGAAGGGGTCGTGCAGCGTGGCACCGGCAAGGCCGTCAAGGCGATCGACAAGCCGATCGCGGGCAAGACCGGGACCAGCAACGACAGTAAGGACACTTGGTTCATCGGCTTCGCGCCCGATCTCGTCGTCGGCGTCTTCGTCGGCTTCGATGAACCGAAGAGCCTCGGCTCGCGCGAGACCGGAGGTGCCGTTGCAGCCCCGATCTTTCGCGACTTCATGGCCGAGGCGCTGGCAGATGCACCAGCGACGCCGTTCCGAATCCCGCCCGGCATCCTCCTCGTGCGCGTTAACGCGCAGACGGGCCAACCCGCCGACGGCAGCGGCGAGAATATCATCTTGGAAGCCTTCAAGCCGGGCACGGAGCCAGGCGCCACGGCGGACGCGCGTGACACTGATCCCAGCACCGGCAGCGACGCGCCACTGCCGCGGGGCGGCACCGGCGGGCTCTATTAGGCCACGGCGGCCCCATCACCGGCGCGCATCACGTGACGAGGCGGTCGCGATCGCGCAATTCCGGAAACCACTTGGCGCACAGGAGAGCGACCGCAAGTGTCCCAATGCCACCCACGACCACGGCCGGAGCGGTACCGATCAGGTGCGCGACGAGCCCGGATTCGAACTCCCCGAGTTCGTTGGAGGCGCCGATGAACACGCTGTTCACGGAGGCGACTCGGCCGCGCATGTCATCGCTGGTTTCGATCTGGATCAGCGTGTGACGGATGACGACGCTGACCATGTCAGCAGCACCGAGCACGAGCAGGCAAATTAGCGCGGCTGCAAAGCTGGTGGAGAAGCCAAGCCCGATCGTGGCAATCCCAAAGACGCCGACCGCCTGAAACATGCGCGCACCGGTCCGCCGTCGCAATGGCCGCACGGCGAGCAGCGCCGCCATGGACACCGCACCGACCGCCGGCATGCTACGCAGCACGCCAAGCCCGGATGCGCCGATCGCAAGAATGTCGCGCGCGTAAATCGGCAGCAACGCTGTGGCACCGCCCAGCAGCACCGCGAACAGATCGAGCGTGATCGCACCCAGAATGATCCGCTTGCTGCGGATGAACTGGATGCCGCCGACAAGATCCGCCCAGCCCGCCCGCGCCGCCGCGCGCACCGGCGCACGATGCCGGATCGCTGCCAGCAGGCCCAGGGTGACGACAAAAAGAACGGTCGCGACGGCAAATGCGAGCGTACCATCGACGCCATAAAGGAGGCCGCCTAAAGCCGGCCCGAGAATGATGGCCGTCTGCCAGGCGGATGAGTTCCACGTCACGGCGAGGGAAAGCTCTTCCCGCGGCACCAGGTTCGGCAGCAGCGCCTGGCCGGCCGGATTGGCAAATGCGCGCGCCGTACCGAAGATGACAATGAGGCCGTAGATCGGCCACACGGACCGCGGCCCCGTCCAGGCCAGCAGCAGGAATCCGAAAGCTGCCGCGGTCGTGACCGCGTAGCAGACGATCAAGATGGCCCGCCGGTCACGCCGATCCGCCACCAAGCCGCTGACAAGAACGAGTCCGGCCGCCGGCAGGAACGCGAACAGGCCAGCCAGCCCCAAGGCAAGGGCGCTGCCGGTGAGATCGTACACCAGCCAGCTGCCGGCGACGGTTTGCATCTGGATTGCTGTCGCAGACAGGAAGCGTGCCCCGCAATAGAACGCAAAGTCGCGGTGCTTGAAAACCTTCCAGCCTGAGGAACTGGCCTCGCTAGACATACCTTACCAGCCGTAGGGGCCCCGCCAGGCGACCTGCGATCGCGCCTCCCATCGTGGCGGGGTAGGCCAGACCTTCATGAGGAACGAAAAGGGCGGCGCCACCTGGGCGCCGCCCTCCGTCAGCCACGTTTCCGCGGACGATCTAGAAGAACCCGACGTTGTCCTCAACCAGGTTGGTGACACCGAGCAGGGTGATCGTATCGGCCCCGAAGTCGATGATGGTGTTGCCACCCACAACCGAGATGTTCAGGTCGTCGAAGTTATCCACCCCGAGCGCCAAGCTGAGGTAGATCCCCTCGTTGTGGAAATCAGTGATGGTGTCGTTACCAAAGTCGGCGTCGAACACGAAGGTATCGACGTTGCCGCCGCCGGTAAGCTGATCGTCTCCAGCCCCGCCGTTCAAGGTGTCCTGCTGGAAGCCGCCGTCGAGGGTGTCGTTGCCGTCACCGCCGTTCAGGGTGTCGAGACCGTTGCCGCCGCTGATGCTGTCGTTGCCGGCCAAGCCGTTGATGCTGTCGTTGCCGTCATCACCACTCAAGCCGTTCGCGAGCTCGTTGCCGTTGATGATGTTGTTGAGTTCGTTGCCGGCACCGTTGACTGCCGGAGCCGCGAGGGTCAGGGCTTCGACGTTTGATCCCAACGTGTGATCGACAGTGCTGAAGACCGTATCAAAGCCTTCGCCGTCGTTCTCCGCCACGACATCGCCAGCGTTATCGACGCGGTAGGTGTCGTTGCCGCCGAGGCCTGCCATGCTGTCGGCTCCGGCGCCGCCGTCGATTGCATCGTTGCCGGCCCCACCGGTGAGGGTGTCGTCACCATCGGTGCCGACCAGATTGAGGCCAGCCGGGCCGCCGATAATCTGCACAACTTCGATACCGGCGGGTGCCACGAAACCAGTCAGCCGGGTTTGCACGGTGTCAAAGCCGCCGCTGTCGGTGATGGTGTCGTTCAGATCGTCGACAAGGTAGATATCGTTGCCGCCGCCGCCGATCATCGAATCGGCACCGGCGCCGCCATCAATAAGGTTGTTCCCGTCGCCGCCATCGATCGTGTCGATCCCAGCGCCGCCCAGAACGGTGTCATCGCCGGCGCCAGCCGCGATCGAGTCAGCGCCAGCTCCACCATCGGCGGAGTCGTTGCCATCACCGAGGTCGATGGTGTCATCGCCGGCGCCGCCCACTGCAGAGTCGTCGCCTGCGCCACCCACGAGCGTGTCATTGCCGGCACCGCCAGCGACAGTGTCGTTGCCGTCCCCGCCGTCGACGCTATCGTCGGCGCCGCCGCCATCCATCGAATCGTCACCGGCACCGCCGTCGAGGGTGTCGAGGCCGTCAACACCGAGCACGGTGTCGTTGCCGTCTTCGCCGGACACGCTGTCGTTGGCGCCGCCGCCGATGACCAGATCGTCGCCGGCACCGCCGGCAACCGTGTCATCACCGCCAAAGCCATCAATCGTGCTGTTGCCGGAGTTGCCGGTCAGGACATCGTTACCGAGCGTGCCCTTGAGGCTGTAGTTGCCGGTTCCGAGCTGGAGGAATTCCTCGGTGTTGTCCGGCAGATTGATCGGGCCGAAGCCGGCGCCGACCGTATCGTCGCCTTCGTTCCGGTTCTCAAGGACCCGATCGCCGGCGGAGTTCACGAAATAGGTGTCGTCACCCAATCCACCGGCGAAGACGTCGTCGCCGCCACCGCCGGAAAAACTGTCGTTGCCGTCAAAGCCGCGGAAGAAATCATTTCCATCGCCGCCTGTGAATTCATCATCGCCGCTGAACGCCTCGGCGAAGAAGCCTTGCGCGTTATTAGCGGTCCTGAACGCAAGAAAGTCCGCGAATGACACGTTCAGGTCGGTGACATCAAAAGCCTGCGTCGTACCTGTCCGGGTCCAAGAGGTGATGGTACCCGAAGTTGGCTCGAAACCGACCGGCGCTGCGACATCAAAGGTGCCGGTGAACGTGTGCGTGTAGCCGTTACCAACGTACCGTACGGTCGTCGGATCCGCACTCACGATGGTGTTGTTGAATTCCGAAAGACGGAAGCTGCCGACATTGAAGCTTCCCGTGTTGACCGTAAACGTTGCCATCTTTTCCTCCGCTGGCCAGCGAAAGCCTGTTTAATTCAAAAACTGCCCGTGCGCGCTCGCCCGCCGGCCGCAGCCGACCTCGGCGCCAACTCCCCTCACCACTCAAGCCTTAAGCATCTTCAGCGGCCTCCCCTTGAGCGCCACGCTCGTCACTCCGAAAAAGAGATCATGGTCGCACCGCTGACGCACCAACGCGATCGCACCGGCTTGCGCCCCAAACCGCCGGCAGCATGGCCCCGATCCCTTCGTTCCACGCACAACCGCACGGCACCATAGGACACCGCAAAACGCAGAAATTCAAGAGAATGCTGCATTAATGCCCTCACGATTCGGTTGAGAAGGGCACTCCACGCCTCAGTGCTCGCCACTGGCCGTGAACAAGAAGGGTAGAAACCTCCACCGCGCGAACACAACCTACTCGATTCGGTAGATGTTGAGGACTTGACCCGCAAGTTTGCGGCAGCCTTTCGCGTCTGCTGCCGGCAACGGCACCGCTCGCGAGCCGCGAACACCGGACAGCATGCCCTCGCAACGCGCAGGTGCCCACGAATCGGCGCCATTCGGGCATCCTCCCGTTGAGCCGCGACGCGCTGCCGGACCGGCGGCCAATCCGTCCCTCGTGATCGATTCAAATACTATGTATGCGTGTATAGAAGAATTTTATTGCAATCTAACGCTGGGTTGTGTACACTTTTTTAGTGTTCCGCCGTATACTTTCTCTACTGCAGGAGACAGGCATGGCGACCAAGATCGCGCTCAGCACCAGCCGTTACGAGAACGTGCACGGACACAAACCGCGGGGCTATGGACTGTGGTACTTCGCTCTGCCCGGCGGGGTCACCCTCTGCCACGCCGGCATGTACCACGTCGCCGTGCGCTCGATCAGCAGGCAGGCGCAACGGACGGCTTCCGCCCCTGAGCTTCATATCCAAGTCTACGCTTAGAGGTGAGGTCAGCGCTCCGGTCAGCTCTGGGCTGAATCAGTCGCCACTACGGGCGGAGCATAATGAGGCGACGCTTGCACCGTTAATTCTTTGCAAAGCCAACTCGGGTAGGCTCTCGATTGCCTTTCATACCGAGGAAAGCACCCATGACCGCGCCGAACCGCACCGAGCGCGATTTGTACCAGGACCTGACAGCGACGGTCATGAGCATGAAAGATGCGCCGTTCGCGGCCGTTCAGGCGGCTATCGAGCAGCGCTTTCGCCGCTACCTGCTCGCCGAACGGCAACCGGGTGCCCGCGCGCTGCAGATTACGTGGACCTGCTCGCTGCCGGAGGGTCCGGACTCGTTTGCCGTCTATCGGACCGAGTACCACACCGTCGCGGATGATCATCCGGCCGCCCGGATCGCAAGAACGGCGCCGGCCTGTGCTGCCGCCAACGTCATTCCCTTCCCCGGACGCTGAACCCCACCGCCGCACCGGGAGCATTGCGCTCGATCTATTGTTGCCGCTGATCTGAGGCCTGCGCCCGATCTCTTGCGCGGCCAAATGCGATGACCCTCGCCCGTCTCCCGACGCGGCTTGCCATCCTCAGCAGGCTCTTCTATAAACCCCGATCTTTGAGGCGCCGAGAGGCGAGTGGTTCGGCTCGTGTTCAAGGGCATGCCCAGCCGCTCCCCGGATGCCGTCCAGCCTTGCATGAGGTTGGATCGAAGCAACACACCGAAAGGTCGATGAAATGCCCAAGCTGAAGACGAAGTCGGCAGCCAAGAAGCGCTTCCGGCTGACCGCCACCGGCAAGGTGCGCGGCAATGTCGCCTACAAGCGGCATAATCTGCGCAAGCGGACGAAGAAGATGAAGCGCAAGGCGCGCGGCACGATGATCCTCTCCAACGACTCCGCAGGGCTCGTCAAGAGCTGCCTGCCGTACGCTTAAGGGAGCCCGCCGATGGCCCGCGTCAAGAGGGGCGTGACGACCCACGCTCGCCACAAGAAGGTCCTGCAACGCGCCGAGGGCTACCGCGGCCGTGCCAAGGCTGCCTACCGGGTGGCGCACGAGCGCGTCGAGAAGGGACTTCAATACGCCTACCGTGACCGCCGCAACCGCAAGCGGACGTTCCGCGCGCTGTGGATCCAGCGCATCAACGCTGCCGCGCGCGAGCACGGCCTGACCTATTCCCAGTTCATGGGCGGGCTGATCAAGGCCGGCATCGAGATCGACCGCAAGATGCTGGCTGATTTGGCAGTGCGCGAGCCGGACGCGTTCGCCGCCCTGGTGCGCACCGTAACCGGCGCGACGGCCACGGCCTGACACGCGGCCCATCCGCCGGTCACGACCGGACAGCCAAAGCGGATCCCTGCAAGCACGAACGATCCCATGGAAACGCTTGACACCGTGCGCGCGGAAGCCCTCGACGCCGTCGGAGCGGCAGCCGACCTGGACGCGCTTGAACAGGTCCGGGTGCGTGAACTCGGCAAGAAGGGCCGGCTCACCCTCCTCCTGAAGAGCCTGGGTGGCCTCGATGCAGAAGCACGCAAGGCTGCCGGCCAAGCACTCAACGTCGCCAAGGAGGCGCTGGCGGCCGCAATCGAGGCACGCAAGGGCGAACTCGCACGCACGGCGCTGGAAAGCCGCCTTGCCGGGGAGAAGCTCGACATCACGCTGCCGGTGCGGCCGGAGATGCGCGGTTCGATCCATCCGATCAGCCAGACGATCGATGAGGTGATCGCCATCTTCGGCGAGATGGGCTTCACGGTCGCCGAAGGTCCCGACATCGAGGACGATTGGCACAACTTCACCGCGCTCAACATCCCGCCCGAGCACCCGGCACGCCAGGAGATGGACACCTTCTACCTACCGGGCACCCGCGACGGCCACCGCCTCGTGCTGCGCACCCACACCTCGCCGGTGCAGATCCGCACCATGTGCCGGCAACCACCGCCGCTGCGCATCATCGCGCCAGGCCGTACCTACCGTTGCGACTCCGACGCGACCCACTCGCCGATGTTCCATCAGGTCGAAGGCTTGGTCATCGACGAGACGACACACATGGGCCACCTCAAGGGGTGCCTGATCGAGTTCCTGCGCGCCTACTTCGCGATTGACGACCTGCCGGTGCGCTTTCGCCCGAGCCACTTCCCCTTCACCGAGCCGTCAGCCGAGGTCGACATCGGCTGCAGCCGCACCAGGGGCAGCCTCAAGATCGGCCACGGCTCGGATTGGTTGGAGATCCTCGGCTGCGGCATGGTCAATCCGAAGGTGCTGAAGGCGTGCGGTATCGACGCCGAGCGCTATCAGGGGTTTGCCTTCGGCGTCGGGCTGGAGCGCATCACCATGCTGAAGCACGGCATTCCGGACTTGCGCACCTTTTTTGAGTCCGATTTGCGCTGGTTGCGGCACTACGGCTTTTCCGCCCTTGATGTTCCCTCGCTCGCGTTCGGACTGGCGCCGTGAAGTTCACCCTCTCCTGGCTTAGCGACCACCTGGAGACGCAAGCCTCCGCCACTGCGATTGCCGAGCGGCTGACGATGATCGGGCACGAGGTCGAGGCCGTGCACGACCGCGGCCGCGAGCTTGGCGATTTCTTCGTCGCGGCGGTGCTGACGGCCGAGCCGCACCCGAACGCGGACAAGCTCAGGGTGTGCACCGTCGATACCGGCGCCGAGCGGCTGCAGGTGGTGTGCGGGGCGCCGAACGCGCGTGCCGGCATGAAAGGGATCTTTGCGCCGGTCGGCACAACGGTGCCGGGAACAGGCCTTGCCCTGAAACGGGCCGCCATCCGCGGCATCGAGAGCGCGGGCATGCTGCTCTCGGCGCGGGAACTGAACCTCTCCGACGACCACACCGGCATCATCGAGGTCGCCCCCGAGTTCGCGACCGGCACGCCGGGCGCGGTCGCTTTGGGGCTTGCCGATCCGCTGTTCGATGTCGCGATCACGCCGAACCGGGGCGACTGCCTTGGCGTGCGCGGAATCGCCCGCGATCTTGCCGCCGCCGGCCTTGGCCGCTTGAAGCCGCTCAAGCTTGAACCGGTTGCCGGCAGCTTCGCGAGTCCGATCGCCGTCAAGTTGGCATTCGATGCCGAGACTGCCAACGCCTGCTCCTTTTTCGCCGGCCGCACGATCCGCGGTGTCCGTAACGGCCCAAGTCCGCGCTGGATGCAGGAACGGCTGAGCGCGATCGGCTTGCGGCCGATCTCTGCGCTGGTCGATACCACCAACTACCTCACCTACGATCTCAACCGTCCGCTGCACGTCTTCGATGCCGCGAAGGTGCGTGGTGACCTGCGTGTTCGCTTGAGCCGCGACGGCGAAATGCTGACAGCGCTCAATGGCCAGACCTACACCCTCGATGCGCAGATGACGGTGATCACCGACGATATCGAGGTGGAAAGCCTGGGCGCCGTGATGGGCGGCGCGCGCACGGGCTGCACCGACGAAACCACCACCGTGTTCCTCGAATCGGCGCTGTTCGATCCGATCCGCACGGCGCGCACGGGACGTACGCTTGGCATATTGTCCGATGCCCGCTTCCGCTTCGAGCGCGGCATTGATCCCTCGTTCTTGATCGACGGCTTGGAGATCGCGACCCGCATCGTGCTGGAGCTTTGCGGCGGCGAGCCTTCGGAAATGGTCATCGCCGGCGCCGCTCCGCCTCCCAAGCCGGTCATCCGGTTCCGTCCTGCCCGCGTCGAGGCGTTGACCGGCATCACCATCGCGCCAGCCGAAAGCGCTGTCATACTGGAAGCGCTCGGGTTCACGCTCGACCAGGGGGCGGGCACGTGGATGGTGGCTCCGCCTCCGTGGCGCGGCGATGTCGACAGCGAGGCCTGCCTGGTCGAGGAAGTGGCGCGCATTCGTGGCCTTGAGCATATCCCGGCCACGCCGCTACCGGTGCGGGAGGTCGTACCCGGCCCGGCGCTGTCACCGGAGCAGCAGAGGCGCGCGAACGCCAAGCGGGTGCTGGCCGCGCGCGGCCTGACCGAGGCGGTCACCCTCTCGTTCCTCGCCGGGACCGAGGCCGAGCCCTTCGGCGGCGCCAGCCCAGCGCTGCGGCTGACCAATCCGATCAGCGCCGATCTTGACCAGATGCGCCCCTCGCTGGTGCCCAATCTTCTCACGGCGGTGCGGCGCAATGCCGATCGGGGCTTGCGCGATTGCGCACTGTTCGAGGTCGGGCCGCAGTACAGCGGGATCGAACCACAAGACCAACAGATCGTCGCCGCCGGCGTGCGGAGTGGCCGAGCCAACCACCGGCACTGGGCCGTGGCGGCACGGCCGGTCGATGCCTTTGACGTCAAGGCCGATGCGCTGGGTGTCCTGGAGAGCCTCGGCACCGCCGTTGAGCGCCTTAAGCTCACCGCAGATGCGCCGCCATGGTACCATCCGGGACGCTCAGGAACCTTGGGCTTCGGGCCGAAAAACGTCCTTGCCGTCTTTGGCGAGTTGCACCCGGCAGTCCTGGAGCACCTGGGCGTGCGCGGACCCGTCGCGGCTTTCGAGGTGTTTCTCGCCGCCCTGCCGGCCCGCAGGTCGCGCCGCGCCGACAGCCAGGCGCTGCCGCTCTCTTCGTTGCAGCCGCTGGAACGCGATTTCGCCTTCATCGTCGATGCCGACGTTACGGCCGAGGCGGTGCTCGCCGCCGTCCGCCGTGCCGAGGCGAAGCTGATCAGCGACATCCGCGTGTTCGACGTTTTCGCCGGTGGCGCTATCGGCGAGCGCAAGAAATCGATCGCGATCAGCGTCGTCCTACAGCCGGTCGAGAAAACGCTGACCGACGCTGAGATCGAGGCAATCGCCGGCCGCATCGTCGCCAGCGTGGCAAAGGCCACCGGCGGCGTCCTGCGCTCGTAAGCACGCCTTCTGCCGCTCGCCTTTCCTCTCAGGCTTAAACTGCCGTTAAGCGAGGCAGTGCATGATTGCCGGCGCCCCTGACACGGCACCGAAGCGGATGACACCGACCACGTCTTACGAACTTTACCGCAAGCGCAGCTCCGACTGGATGATCGTTTCGGCGTTCGACGAACGCGAAGCGGCCGTTTCAGCCGCAGAGAGCCTGCTGGAGACCTATCCGCGTGCGGTCGTCAAGGTCGTTGCGGAGCGCTACGACACATTTTCCGGCGAGACCGTGGGTGTCGTGGTCTATCGCAACGACCTCAAGGATTTGCCGCGGCAGCCATCCCCCGCATCGCAGGCCGTGCGGCCACGGCGCCTTCCCCAACCGACCGCGGCTAAGCCAAAGCCAGAGAACAAGCGGGTTCTCCTGGTTTCAATCCTCGTAACCGTGATCAGTGGGACCACATTCGCTGCCCTTTTCGGCAGCATCCGCTATATCAGCCGCTTCTTGGGTTAGCGCATCCGCCTTATGCCTTGCGGCTGATCAAGCCCTGAAGGGCCGCGGCGCCGGCAAACGCATCCCGATCCTTCTCCCCCTCCTTCTCGGCCATAACCGGCCGTTCCCCAGCAGTCGGCAGTGTTACCAGGAGCGAGATGCCATCTTCCTGCGGCCAGAGGACCTTGCGGCCCGCGCGCGGCAGTGGGATGCGATGGCGGATGCAGTACTGAATGAGGCTTTCCGTTACCTCATCGCGACGCAAGGTGAGCGACGCCGGCGGTTCGCCGTTCTGCTTTTTCTTGAGGGTCATGACGACGGTGTCACGCGGACTGTCGCTGATGATCGTGCGACCGATGTCTGTTTCCGTTACGGCCGTCCCCCGCCCGCGGCAGAAGGCGCAGAGTGCCGCCTCAACCTCGGCCAACGTGAACATGATCTTGCGCAACTCCATAGGCACGGGGGGAATCCTCTGTCTTGATCGGTCAGTGGGCCTCCTCCCAGTTGTACCCTATACCAGTTTCTAAAACCAGAGGAATATCAAGCCAGGCAACGGAAGCCATTTCACGTGTAGCAACGGCACGCATTTCGTCTGCTTCCGCGACCGGCACCTCGAAGACTAGCTCATCATGCACCTGCAAAATCATGCGCCCCTTGAGCCCCGCTCGCGCCAACACCGCCGGCAACCGGATCATTGCGCGTTTGATGATGTCAGCCGCACCGCCCTGGATCGGCGCATTGATCGCCGCGCGCTCGGCGAAGTTGCGAACCGCCTGGTTCTTGTCATTAATTCCGCGCAGGTAGCAGCGCCGTCCGAACAGCGTGCTCACATAGCCATTCGCCCGCGCCTCCGCTTTGGTTCGCTCCATGTAGTCGCGTATGCCGGGATAGCGGGAAAAATAGGCATCGATGTAGGCGCCGGCCTCGCTACGGGGAATGCCCAACTGGCGCGCGAGGCCGAAGGCCGAAATGCCGTAAATGATACCGAAATTGATCGCCTTGGCCTTGCGGCGGATCAACGGATCCATGCCTTCAACGGGGACGCCGAAGACCTGGCTCGCCGTCATGGCGTGAATGTCCTCGCCGCGGCTGAAGGCCTGCTTCAGCGCCCCGATGTCGGCGACGTGCGCGAGCAGGCGCAGTTCAATCTGCGAGTAGTCAGCCGAAAGCAGCACCGAACCCGGCGCGGCGATGAATGCCCGGCGGATCTTCCGGCCTTCCTCCGTCCGCACCGGAATGTTTTGGAGATTCGGATCCGTCGATGAAAGCCGGCCCGTACTCGCTACCGCCTGCTGATAAGAGGTGTGCACGCGGCCGGTGCGGGGATTGACCTGCTGGACGAGCGCATCGGTGTACGTACTCTTGAGCTTCGCCAGCTGGCGCCAGTCGAGCACCCTTGCTGGCAGCACGTGGCCTTCAGCCGCGAGTTGCTCCAGAACGTCGGCTCCGGTCGCATATGCCCCGGTTTTGCCCTTCTTTCCGCCCGCGAGGCCCATCGCGTCGAACAGGAGTTCACCCAGCTGCTTCGGCGAAGCGATGTTGAAGGGCCGGCCGGCGAGCTGATGGATCTCGGCTTCAAGGGCGGCGAGGCGCCCGGCAAATTCCTCGGATAGCGCGCGCAGGTGATCCGCATCGACCAGCACGCCTTCGCTCTCCATCGCCGCCAGGACCGGGACCAGCGGCCGCTCCAGCGTCTCGTAGACCGTCGCCAGTCGCTCGGTCAGAAGCACAGGCTGGAGCTCGCGGTGCAGCCTCAGCGTGATATCCGCATCCTCCGCCGCATAGGCGAGTGCGCGATCGAGCGGGACACGGTCGAAGGTCACCTGCGCCTTGCCGGAGCCCGCAACGTCCGCGAACTTGATCGTCGTATGGCCGAGGTGGAGCTGGGCGAGCTCGTCAAGACCGTGGCCGTGGGCACCGCCTGCCAGCACGTAGGACAACAGCATCGTGTCGTCGATCGGCGTAATCTGGATGTCGTGTGCCGCCAGCACCCGCATGTCGTACTTGATGTTCTGGCCGATCTTGAGCACCGCCGGATCTTCGAGAAGCGGTTTGAGCGCGGCGAGTGCCTGTTCGCGCGCGATCTGCCCGGCGAGCCGCGCGCCGTCGGCGTCAACATGGGCGAGCGGCACATAGCACGCCGTCCCCGGCGCGAGTGCCAGCGACAGGCCAACGAGATCCGCCCGCGCCGGATCGATCGCGGTCGTCTCGGTATCGACGGCAACGAAACCCTGCGCGCGCGCACGCATGATCCAGTCGTCGAGCCGGCCAAGGCTCCGCACCAGTTCGTAGCCAGGCTCTTCCGTCCGCGCGGCCGGATTGGCTGTCGCGGCCTTCTCCCCGGCTTTGGGGAGATCGAGGCGGGCGATGAGCGAGCGAAAGGCTTGCGCCTGCAGGAAGGCGACGACTTGGTCCCAGTCCAGCGCGCGCACTGCCAACGACGAAAGCGGTTCCGGCACTGGCACGTCGTCGCGCAGGCGAACGAGTTCGCGCGAGAGCCGTGCATCGTCCGCATGATCGATCAATGTCTGCCGACGCTTCGGCTGCTTGATCTCGGCCGCCCGCGCCAACACCTGATCGAGATCGCCAAATTCGCCGATGAGCTGCGCCGCCGTTTTGACGCCTATACCCGGAACGCCCGGAACGTTGTCGGCGGTATCGCCGGCCAAGGCGAGGAGATCAATCACGCGATCCGGCCCGACACCGAACTTCTCGCGCACGTCGGCATCGCCGATCGGCCGCCCGGTGACCGGATCTTGCATCACGACCCCCGGGCGGATCAGCTGCATGAGATCCTTATCCGCCGAAACGATGGTGACATCCGCGCCCGCGGCTTGCGCCAGCCGGGCATAGGTCGCGATCAGATCGTCCGCCTCGAATCCCGGCGACTCAATCGAGGGAACGTTGAACGCGCGGGTCGCCTCACGCACCAGGGCGAACTGTGGGATCAGCTCCTCCGGCGGATCGGGGCGGTGCGCCTTGTAGGCGGGATAGAGATCGTTACGGAAGGTGCGCCGGGCGGCATCGAAAAGGACGGCGAAATGATCAGCCGCGCTCTCACGCAGCAGCTTCATCAGCATCGTCGTGTAGCCGTAGACGGCATTCACCGGCGTCCCGTCGGGACGCGTCATCGGCGGCAACTTGTGGAAGGCGCGGAAAATGAAGCCGGAGCCGTCCACGAGGATCAAGTGCCTCGCTCCGGCCGCCCGGTCTGGGTGCGCCTCAGTCAGTGGGCCGGAACCGTCGCGCCCTCGCGAAGCGCGAAGCGGCGCGAGCAGTAGGGGCAAACAACCGAGCCGGCCGGCCCCAGGTTCAGGTACACGCGCGGATGGCCGAGCGGACCGCCGCCGCCATCGCACGCGGCCACAGGGCCGTCAACGATGATTGTTTCGTCAGGTGTTATGATTGCATCCATGATTGAAAGCCAGCTGGCGCCGTTGACCGAACGGGGACCCGGATGATAGCGAATGCTGGTTCGCAATCAACTCCTCCGTCCGAACCATCCGACGATCATGCCCGAGACCACACCGGAAAGCGCCGTCGAAGTCCTCAACCTCAACAAGACCTACACCGATCGCAGCGGTCGGCAGGCGGTACAGGCCCTGGTCGACGTCAGCCTCAGCATCAAGAAGGGGGCATTCTTCGGCCTTCTCGGCCCAAATGGTGCTGGCAAGTCGACATTGATCAACATTCTCGCTGGCCTCGTCCGCCGCACGTCAGGCACGGCGCGGATCTGGGGCTTCGACATCGATACGGAAATGCGCCAAGCGCGCCGGTCGATTGGCATCGTCCCGCAAGAACTCAACCTCGATCCCTTTTTCACCCCGCGGGAGCTCCTGGAGCTGCAAGCCGGGCTCTACGGCGTTCCCATCCCTTTCCGCCGCACCGACGAAATCCTGGATGCCGTTGGCCTCGGCCCGCACGCCGACTCCTACGCGCGCAGCCTCTCAGGGGGGATGCGCCGCCGGCTTCTGGTCGCCAAGGCGCTCGTCCATACGCCGCCCGTCCTTGTGCTTGATGAGCCGACCGCTGGCGTCGACATCGCGTTGCGGCAGCAGCTTTGGGCGTATGTCCGCCATCTGAATGAGAACGGGACGACGGTTCTGTTGACGACGCATTATCTCGAAGAGGCGCAGGCGCTTTGCGACACGATCGCCATCATCAATCACGGCCGCCTGATCGCCTGCGAGCCGACCGTGGCGCTGTTGCGCCGTCTCGATTCCAAACAGATGGCCGTCACCGTTGACCGCCATCTTGACGGCATCCCTGCGCCGCTTGAGCCATTTCAGGGGGTTATCGAGAATGGCAACCGGTTGGTCTTCCGCTACGCGCCAAGCCGTGTCGGTGACGGTGAGATCTTGAGCGCGGTGATCGCCGCCGGTTTGCAGATTCGCGCGATTGCGACCGAGGAAGCCGACCTGGAGGACATCTTCTTGAGCCTCACCCGCTCATCGACGTCTGCCACCGAAAACGTTCGCTTAAGCGCATGAAGCGCGCCTTCCATATTGCGGTCGCGCTGTCCCTCCTCATCCACGTGCAGGCTGCATGCGCGCCGGTCGTGATGCCGGCTGGTGCTGCCGTTACCGAGAGCGCACTTTCCGGCGATGCCATTACGACAACTGACGGCGCCCGGCTGCCGCTCAAGTCCTGGCTGCCTCCGGCAGGGCAGCCGCAAGCGGTCATTATCGCCCTGCACGGCTTCAACGATTATTCCAACTTCTTCAACAACGCCGGCACCAATTTCGCGAAACACGGCGTTGCCTCCTATGCTTACGACCAGCGCGGCTTCGGCGGCGCACCAAACCGCGGGGTCTGGCCGGGTGAGGCGACGCTGGCCGATGACCTGCGCCAAGCGGCCCAGGTCATCGCGAAACGCCATCCGGGCCGCCCGCTGTTCATCCTGGGTGAAAGCATGGGCGGTGCCGTGGCGATACTCGCAGCCGCCGGCCACGAACCACCGATCGCTGACGGCCTGATCCTGTCGGCGCCCGCCGTCTGGGGTCGCGCCTCAATGCCCTGGTATCAGAACGTGGCACTCTGGGTCGCGGCGCACACGGCTCCGCAAGGCAGGGTGACCGGCCGCGGTCTCGGCATTCGGGCTTCTGACAACACGCCGATGTTGGAGGCGCTTGGCCGCGATCCGATGGTGATCAAGGACACCCGGATCGATGCTGTTTTCGGCCTTGTCGGCCTGATGGATGCGGCGATGGCCGCGGCCCAATCGATTGATCGACCGACGCTGGTCCTATGGGGCAGGAACGACCAGCTCATCCCCGAAGGCGTTATCCGTGAGCTGCTGGCTCACCTGCCCGAGGAGACCGCCAAGAGCAGCCGCGCCGTTTTCTACCACAATGGCTGGCACATGCTGCTCCGGGATCTGCAGGCTGAGGTCGTCTTCCGTGACATCTTGAGCTGGCTCAAGCGGCCTGCGCAGGGACTGCCATCCGGCGAGGATCAGCCCGCAGCCGCGATTGCAGAGCGCGGCTGATCCGCGTCAAGCCTGCTTGACCTCAAGAATGCCGCGGCGGATTTCACGCGTGCGCGTGAACTTCTCCTGCAGCCCATCGCCCTCGCCCCAGCGGATCGCCCGCTGCAGCGCGGCCAGGTCCTCGGTGAAGCGCCCCAGCATTTCGAGAACGGCATCGCGGTTATTGAGAAAGACATCGCGCCACATCACCGGATCGGACGCGGCGATGCGCGTGAAGTCGCGAAAACCGCCGGCGGAGTAACGGATCACTTCGCTCTTGAGTTGCTCCTCGAGGTCGGTTGCCGTGCCGACGATCGTGTACGCGATCAGGTGCGGCAGGTGCGAGGTGATCGCAAGCACGCGGTCATGATGCTGCGCCGACATCGTCTCAACGATCATCCCGGCCTGGCGCCAAAGGGCCGTGACCGTTTCGATCGCGGTCGGATCGGTACCGGGCGGCGGCGTCAGGATGCAGTAGCGGCCCGCGAAGAGTTCCGCAAAGCCAGCCTCGGGACCTGAGTGCTCGGTGCCGGCAACGGGATGGCCGGGGACGAGGTGTACCCCTTCCGGCAAGTGCGGGCCGACGTCCGCAATCACACACTCCTTCACGGAGCCAACATCGGTGACGATCGCGCCAGGTTTCACGCCAGAGCCGATGACGCTGGCGATTGAGCCATAAGCGCCAAGCGGTACCGACAGGACGACAAGATCAGCTCCCTCGACAACCTTGCGCGCATCAAGCGACGTCGAATCGGCAAGGCCGAGGCGCGTTGCAATGTCGAGCGTGTGCTGGGTCCGCGCTGAAACGGCGATGTGATCGGCCAAGCCGTCGCGGCGAATGACCCGAGCGAGCGAAGAGCCAATCAGGCCGATGCCGATCAGGGCCACGCGGCGAAAATGCGGCCGTACACCCACTTCAGACATCGGTCCCTCGCGAAAAATCAGTCAACCCCGCCACCACGGCCGCCATTTCGTCATCGAGGCCGACGGTGATCCGCAAGCAGTCCGGCAGCCGGTAAGCCGCCATGCGTCGCACGATCAGGCCGCGCGCGCGGAGAAAGCTGTCGCCAGCGAGGGCATCGCGGCCGTCCTCTCGCGGGAACCGCACAAGCAGGAAATTTCCGTGGCTGGGCGGCACATCGAAGCCGGCAGCGAACAGCTGATCGCGGCTCCATGCGCGGACGCGCGCGTTGTGTGCCTTCGCCCGGGCGACGAACTCCTGATCACCCAGCGCCGCAAGCCCAGCGGTCTGCGCGATGCTCGAAACATTGAAGGGGTTGCGCAGCCGGTTGAGCGCATCCGCGATCTCGGGCGGGCAGTAGCCCCAGCCCAGGCGCAGACCGCCCAGGCCATAGATCTTTGAGAAGGTCCGCGTCACGACGGTCGGACCGGGTCCGTCGACCAGTTCCCCTCCCCACGTGTAGTCAGCCGCGTCGATGTACTCAGCGTAGGCAGCGTCGATCACGAGCAGAACGCTAGGCGGCAGGCCGGCGCGCAGCCGCACCAGCGCGTCCGCCGGAAGGTAGCTGCCGGTCGGGTTGTTGGGGTTGGCAATGAATACGATCCGCGTTCGCGGCGTCACATTCCGCAACAGTGCATCGACATCCGCCGTGAGATTGGTTTCAGGCGCGGCAACCGGCGTCGCGCCCACTCCACGCGCGGCGATCGCATACATGAGGAAACCGTGCTCGGTATAGAGCACCTCGTCCCCCGGCCCGGCATAGGTGCGGCAGAGAAGCGTGATGATCTCATCGGAGCCAGCACCGCAAACGATCCGCGCAGGATCGATGTCAAAGGCTGTGCCCAGCGCCAGGCGCAACTTCTCGCAGCTCCCGTCCGGGTATCGAAATACGGTCGTCACGGCATCCCTGATCGCCGCAACAGCAGCCGGGCTCGCACCCAGCGCGCTCTCGTTCGAGGCGAGCTTGATAACCCGGGCGACGCCGGGGATGGCCGACTCGCCGCCGATGTAAGGCTGAATTTCGAGGATCCCTGGACGGGGTTGCAACTTGGTCACGGCGCACGCGTCTCCTGTTTCATTCGCCACAGTCGACGGCAGCCGTCCCACCGGCCGCCGACCGCGCATCACTTTGCAGTTCAGCGGCCGTCAATGGCAAAGCGTAGCCCCCGATCGGTGTCAGCACCACGGGTCGATCGGACGTAGGCGCCGCAAACGGGGCCAGACGGGCGTCGTCCGTCAGGGCGACGAACCCCTCGACCTCGATCAGGGCCGCGTACCGCCCCCTAGCCTCTATCCTGCTCCACGGTGTTACCATCACCAGTTCGAGCCTTGCCGCTGTCAGGGCGTCCCTCAGGCGTTCGCCATCGATCGGTTGCGCTGCCTCAGCGACCACATAGGAGCGGTCGCAACCGGTCGCCACCAGAGGGATCGGACAGACAACCAACGCCTCGCTTCCAGCGGTCCAGGCGTTGCCCGGCCCTACGAACGGCAGCCGGGCGATCACCTTGGGCGTTCCCGGCCGATTGTCAGCGAGTGCTTGCCACCACGGCTGGACAGCTCCAGCGTCTGGGACTGGGATCACGCCAACGGTAGCGTCTTGTGCAGTTACGCGTGCAAGGACGTCAGCAACGGTCGCCTCACGGTGCATTGGCGCAAACATGCCGAAGTGATCGCGTGCCAGATCCCAGTACGCCTGTTCGCCGGGCGTAACGAGCACCGCAACGGCGAACGGCCCCTCGAAGGAGAGCGTGGCGACGATCAGCTGACGCCAGATCGCTACCAGATCCCGCTTTGGGAACGGGCCGCGATGACGTTCAAGCAGCCGGCGGATCATCGCGGCTTCACGCGACGGCTGGATCTTGATCGGCCAGCCGCGCTTGATGACCCGCACTTCCTCAACCAACTGGGTCCTGCGGATGATGAGCTCGTCGATCGCGTCGTCGACGGCGTCGATCTCTCTACGCAGGGATTCTAAGGTCGGCTCGCCGGTCACTGGAAGGAATTCCGCCAGGAGATGGGCTTGCCAACTACGCTACCAAGCCGCATGGGAGCCCGAGTCATACCGGCCCCCCTTGCCGAAAGCAAAGAAAACGTTGACTCCGACTGAGGGGCTTTCTAGCAAGTCAAGGCCCCGTGGTAAGGATCGGCAGGGTCAGATGCAAGCCGGCAGGTGGGGTTATGAGGGCACACGAAAGATTGCATTCAAATCTTCCCGTCGACCGCCGCAATCTCCCAGGCCATCGCGTATTTTTCGGCCGCGACACCCCTCTTCAGCTCGATTGCGGTGCCGTGCTCGCCGATTTTCCGGTCGCTTATCAAACCTACGGCACGCTGAACAAGAATCGCACCAACGCCATTCTGGTCTGCCACGCGCTGACCGGCGACCAGTTCGTTGCCGAGCGCCATCCTGTCACCGGCAAGGATGGCTGGTGGAGCTTGATGGTCGGCCCCGGCAAGACGATCGACACAAACCGCTTTTTCGTCATCTGCGTCAACGTGCTGGGCGGCTGCATGGGATCGATCGGACCGGCCGAGGTTAACCCGGCGACGGGCGAACTGTGGGGCCTTCGCTTTCCGATCATTACGATCGCGGACATGGTACGCGCGCAGACCATGGTCCTGGATCATCTCGGCATTGAGCAACTGTTTGCCGTCATCGGCGGCTCGATGGGCGGCATGCAGGTCCTTGAATGGGCGGCCCTGTTCCCCGAGCGTGTTTTCGCCGCCGTGCCGATCGCGACTGCGTCGCATCACACCGCACAGAACATCGCTTTTCACGAGGTCGGCCGGCAGGCGATCATGGCCGACCCGGACTGGTGCGATGGGGAATATTGGCGGGTCGGCAAGCGCCCGCACCGCGGCCTCGCGGTCGCGCGCATGGCGGCGCATATTACCTACCTTTCGGAGTCGAAGCTCACGAAGAAGTTTGGCCGCCGGCTTCAAACGGGGAAAGCGCTCTCGTATGGCTTCAATGTCGATTTCCAGGTCGAAAGCTATCTGCGCCACCAGGGCATCACCTTCGTTGAACGGTTCGATGCCAACTCGTACCTCTACATTACGCGCGCCATGGATTATTTTGACATGCCGGCACGCTATGGCGGCCAACTGGCCAATGCGTTCCGCGATACGAAGGTGCGCTTCTGCCTCATTTCGTTTACCAGCGACTGGCTTTACCCAACGCCAGAGAGCCGGCGAATCGTGCACGCGCTCAACGCAGTCGCGGCCAACGTCAGTTTTGCCGAGATCGTCTCCAACGCTGGCCACGATGCCTTCCTCCTGGACGAGCCCGACTTTCGTCGCGTCCTCGGCGGCTTCCTCGCCGGCGCGGCCCAGCACCGCGGCCTTGCCGCCGCCAACAGTCGATGACAGCAAAGCCAGCACCATCGATCCGCGTTGACCTGCAGTTGATCGCGCAGATGATCGAGGCCAATTCGCGCGTCCTCGATGTCGGCTGCGGCGACGGCATGCTGCTCGCCTATCTCTGGCATGTGAAGAACGTGGATGGCCGCGGGATCGAGCTCTCAAGCGAAGGCGTCAACGCGTGTGTCAGCGCTGGCTTGTCTGTCATTCAAGGCGATGCAGACACAGACTTAGCGGATTACCCCGATGCGGCATTTGATTATGTTGTTTTGAGTCAGACACTGCAGGCGATGCGCGCGCCACGCCAAGTCCTGATCGAGCTCTTACGGATCGGCAAGCACGCGATTGTTTCGATGCCGAACTTCGCTCATTGGCGACTCCGCCTTGCACTGCTGTTCACCGGCCGCATGCCGCGCAACAGGGTCCTGGCGGAGGCTTGGCACGACACACCGAGTATTCACTTGTGCACGATCCGTGACTTCGTAGCACTGTGTGAAAGTATCGGTATTACGGTCGAGCGATCGCTTTTCCTCAATGATCAGGGATCACCAAGCCATTTCGGACGTTCTCTGGCGCTTGCCAACCTTTTGGGGGAACAGGCGGTGTTCATGCTCTCCAGCCGCAAGAAGGCACCAAATGCGTGAGGGCAGCCCCCGGAGTTTAGGCCGGCCGTGTCAGCGCAACGCTACGGCGACGTAAGGCTGCCGTACAGCGCCCTCGAATGCCGGTTGGCCACCATAGATCTGCTTTGTTGCCTCGAACACCACGACACCGGCGAACGTCTTGAACCAGCGCTCCCCCACCTCCTCCCAAAAACCCGCCGAAGACAACAACAGCCGTGAACGCGATGGCGGCACAAAGAGGGCGGCACTGGCCTGGAGCGGTGTAAACATCACGTGACGCAAGCCTCGCGAGAGCTGGTGCGTTGAGTATGGCCGGCCATGACCGAATGGCGTTCGTTCCGACTGCGCCCAGAGGCCATGCAGGTTCGGCACAACGGCAATCATCCGGCCGCTGTCGCTCAGTACGCGCCAGATCTCGCGCATCATCGGCCGCACGTGTTCGGAGCACTCAAGGGCGTGGACCAGGAGCGCGCGGTCGATCGATCGGTCGGCAAACGGCAGGCTGTTTTCGTCGACCAGCGCCGTCTGTGAGGCACCATCCGCGGGCCACGGAATAACACCCTGTGCCGCTGGCATCACCGCCAACACGCTGTCGGCCTCGCCGCAGAACGGACCCAGGAAGGGTGTTGCGTAACCAAGCCCAAGAACACTAAGCCCCGCAACATCTGGCCACATCTGGCGCACCCGGCGGGCAATCATGCGGCGCGCCACCCCTCCGAGCGCACTCGCGTAGAAATCACGCAAATCGATGGCGTCGGTCCACATCGTGTGGAGAGTCTAGCGCATCGTGCCGGCGCGATGGTAGTCTCGTGACGGGCCGCGCGGGCGGTCGCCATGAGACCATTCCAACGGGCAGGCGAAGCGGTGCTGCAGGTCCACCAGATCCCGGTTTTGCGCGACAATTACGTCTATCTTGCCCGTGACTCGGACAGCGGTGCGTGCGCAGCCGTTGACCCCGGCGTTGCCGGTCCGGTCCTTGCGGCGCTCGACGCACTCGGATGGCGGCTCACCCACATCCTCAACACGCACCACCACGCCGATCACGTCGGCGGCAATATCGAGCTCAAAGCGGCGACAGGCTGCACCATTATCGGCCATGGCCGCGATGCAAGCCGCATCCCCGGCATCGACCGCGGTGTGGCAGAAGGCGACGAGGTTGCGATCGGCGCTGAGACGGCGCGTGTCATCGAGATTTATGGCCACACCCGCGGCCACATCGCCTATTGGTTCTCGCAGTCTCAGGCGCTGTTTTGCGGCGATACCCTCTTTTCACTGGGCTGTGGCCGCCTCTTCGAAGGGCGGCCGGAGGAGATGTGGGCGAGCCTTTCGAAACTGCGGGCGCTGCCCGATGACACCCGCGTCTTTTGCGCTCACGAGTACACGGCGAGCAATGCCGCGTTCGCCCTCTCAATCGATGGCGCGAATCCGGCCCTGATTAAGCGTGCGGCCGAGGTTCGTGATCTGCGCGCGCGTGGCCTGCCGACGGTGCCGTCGACGATTGGCACCGAACGGCTGACCAACCCCTTCCTGCGCGCGGACGATGCGGGGCTCAAGCAGGCGATCGGTTTGCCGTCGGCCTCGACCGTTGAGGTCTTTGCCCAGATCCGGCGACACAAGGACGTATTCTGAAGGGTTCAGAGCCATGAAGCTGCGCTATTCGCCGACATCCCCTTACGTTCGCAAGGTGAGTGCAACGGCGATCGAGAAGCGTTTGGACGATCGGATCGAGCGCATTCCAACCAATGTTTGGGACGCTGCGACCGATATCGGTAACGACAACCCACTGGGCAAAGTGCCAACGCTGATTACGGACGACGCTGGCGTTCTCTATGATTCTCCCGTCATCTGCGAGTACCTGGATTCGCTCGCTCCCACGCCGCGCCTGTTTCCGCTTGCGGGCCCGCTTCGCTGGCAGGCGCTGAAGCAGCAAGCGCTCGCCGACGGCTTGCTTGATGCCGGTGTTGCCTGCTTCTTGGAGGCGCGGCGGCCGGAGAGCGAGCGCTCTGCCGGCTGGATCGCCCGCCAATCGGCCACAGCACGCCGCGCTCTTGATGCGATGGAAGCCGATGTGTCGTCGTTCACGCCAGAGGTCACGATTGGCCAGATCGCAACCGCGTGTGCGCTCGGTTGGTTGCTGTACCGCCAGCCGTTCGAAGATTGGCGGCCAGCCAGACAACGGCTGAACGGCTGGTACGAGCAGTTCCTCGCCCGGCCATCAATGCAGGCAACGCTGCCGCACGAGCCCTGAACCGCCTCTTGAGGTGCCGGCGCCCTACGGCGCCTCCTCAGCGACGATCTCTTCCAGGCGCTGGCGATTGATGATCTTGACCGCGCCACGCTTGAGGGCGATCAGACCTGCCTCCTCCCAGGCCCGCAGCTGCTTGTTCACTGCCTCACGCGACGTGCCGATCATGCTCGCAAGCATGTGTTGGGAGAGCCGAACCGTTCCCGGATCGCCTCCCGCGCCGTTGTTGGCCGCATGATCGGCGGCGGCGAGCAGGCGCTTGGCGAGACGCGAGCGGAGATCGAGAAAGAAAAAGTCCTCGACCTGAGCGCTGGTGGCCCGCAACCGTTCGCACAGCACCTCCAGCAGCTTGATGCAGACCTGGGGGTTGCGTTCGAGGAACGGCAGAAAGTCACGCCGGCTCAAGACGACAAGCTCGGTCGCATCCATCGCAAACGCATCGGCGGTGCGCGACCCGCCGTCGATCAGCGCGATCTCGCCAAACACTTCACCAGGGTTGATAACGTTGAGGATGACTTCGCGGCCCTCACTCGAGTACGAGCAGATGCGCACGCGGCCATGCACGACCGCCATCATCGAATTCCCCGGATCACCCTTGAGGAAGACCGCCTCGTTCGGCCTGCACAACCTGGTGATCGCCATCCGCGCGAGTTGATCCAACTCAGCCGCGGTAAGGTGTTTCAGAAGAAAGTGCTGTCCCAACAGGTCTCTAACGGCGGGGATCATCACAGCCTCCCGTGCAACCGGATTGGTTCAACGGCCGCGGGCCAGTGCCAACCGGGCGCACCTCAGCCAACCCCCTTTTCTGTGGGCGACAGACGAGGGGGGTGGGCGCCTGCCCTCGCCCCCCTCGCCCTATGTCGCGCTTCACCAAAGCGCCGAGCGCGAGCCGGCTAGGCCGCGGGCGGAATGCGCAGCACCTGGCCCGGATAGATCTTGTCCGGGTGGCTCAGCATCGGCTTGTTAGCCTCAAATATTTGATTGTATTTGTTGGCATCGCCGTAATGTTGCTTAGCAATTTTGGAAAGCGTATCCCCCGACTTGACCGTGTAAAAGGTCGCAGCCTGCCCTCCGGATGCGGTGATATTGTCCTCTACCTTTGCAATTCCCTCGACGTTGCCGAGCGCGAGAACGATCTTTTCCTTTGTCGCCTGATCGGCTGCCGCGCCGTCAACCTTGACCGTATCTCCCTCGACTTGGATCTTGAGATCCTTCGCCGCCAAGCCGTGCTTGCCAAGCTCGGCCATGAGTTGATCCGTCGTCGGCGGCTTGTCGCCACCCAGACCCAGTTTGGCTCCGGCCGCCTTGATGAAATCGAAAATGCCCATGATCGTCTTCTCCTCCTTCCGATGTCGTCGTCGTCGTTACGAACCCCCCACGCACACCGATGATGCCAACAAGACCTCAGCCACGCACGTTAAACCTCCGCGTGCATCGGCTCCGAGGCGGCGCCAGCGCCGCCGCCGACGCTCAATAGGTCATGCGGGCATCGAGCGTCTTCGCGCTCTCGATCCAGCGGCCGACCTCGGCAGCGCTCGGTACGCGGCGGGTCAGTTTCTTGGCCGTATTCACCTCGGCCAGCTTCGCCGCCAAGTTCTCCGCATTCCGGTTGCGCAGTTCCTTGACGGTATCAACCCCGGCGGCCTCCAGCAGTTCAGAGAACTCCGGGCCGATGCCGGACACCCGCATCAGATCGGCCATGTTCGCCCACTTTAGGAGCTGCTTCTCCGCCAGCCCGGTCTGTGCGGCGAGATCGTGGCGCCCCTTCGGTGCCGCACAAGCGTTCAGCAGGTCGGCGACTGTCTTGATTCCGGCCTCGCGGAGCTTGCCGGCGAGAACCGGCCCGATCCCTTCAATCTCCTCGATATTGATGCTCAAGATTTCCTCCCCACGTTCAAGGAACCGAAAACCAGAAACCAGTATCGCGCGAGAAGGGGAGAAAGGTCGAGAGCAAGTGCGACGGGCCCGGTAGCGGACCCTTCGCAAGGGGGGAAGCCACGGCTGGTTCGTTCGGGTGTTGCCGCCGCCCGACGACCGCGCAGCCCCAAACAGATCGCCTTATTGACAGGACAAACAGACGCGGACTAATCGTCAACCGAGAAAACAGCAGCGGGTTTGACAGCCGTACGACGGTTGTCCTGCTGCAAGCGACGGAAGCGAAAGGCAGGCGATGGGCTGGGCAGTCCCGGTTACTGCGGACGCGCTGCAAACGTGTTTGGGGAGCCGACGCTGGCCCAAGACGGTTGACGTCCGCCGCCGCAATGCGTTCGAGCTGGCGCCATCGATTCTGCCGGGAGCAACCTGGCGCGATCATCGCGCCGCAACCGAATGGGGGCGCGAATACCACGATGCGCCGTGGGTCGTCGTCTATTGCGCGCACGGCGAACAGCTGAGCCAAGGGGCAGCCGCCGTCCTGCGCTCAGCAGGCGTCAACGCCTCGTTTCTGGAGGGCGGCTTCAGCGCCTGGCATTCACTGAATGCGCCGACGATCGCCCGCGCGAAGGTGGCGAACCTCGGCCCGGAGCGACCAAGCCGCTGGGTCACGGCGACGCGGCCGACAGTCAACCAGCTTGCGTGTCCTTGGTTCGTTCGCCGCTTCGTCGAGCCGGAAGCCCTCTTTCATTTCGTCGCCGCCGAGCATGTCGCCGCGGTGGCGCAGGAAATCGGCGCCGTCGCCTTCGACGTTCTCGGCGTGCCATTTCCGCCCGATCCCATCGGCACCACCCTGGAAGCGATGGTGAGCTTTTTCGACGTCAGCGATCCCGCTCTGCACCGCCTGGCCGCGGTCGTCCAGGCTGCCGACAGCGGCGCGTTCGATCAGGCGCCGGAGAGCGCCGGCTTAGCGGCGCTTGCAGCCGGTCTCGCGGCCGGCGCTGAGGGAGAGCGTTTCGGGGCGGCACTCACGCTGTTCGACGCACTTTACGCGTGGGCACGCGCAAGCGAGCCAACCCCGGTTTCGCCGCCCGCCGGAGCCGCGCGGGCACTCCCGCAGGGCTAATCGCTCGTTCGGTGGCGGGTCGCGTGCCGCCGCGGCGTCTGGGCACGATCAATTTAGGGAGCACCGCGTCGATGGGCGCAGTCCCGACCTTTGCCCTGCCGTCGACTTTCCTCGGCCTCGGCTCCGAGCGCGCCGGCGCGGCGATCATGGTCGCCGGCATCCCTTTCGATCTCGGCACCACCAATCGGCCGGGCGCCCGCTTCGGCCCGGAAGCGATCCGCGGCGCAAGCCGGATGCTCGTCGACGGCGACCATCCGGCGTTTGCCTGCGACCCGGCAAGCCTTGGCGTGTGCGACATCGGCAACTTCGAGATTGCACTCGGCGACATCCCTGCCACCCTGGCGCTGATTGAGGACCAGGCGGCCGGAATCGGCCACCTGATCAGCCTCGGCGGCGATCACAGTATCACCTTGCCACTCTTGCGCGCGCTTGCGCCAAAGCACGGTCCGCTGGGGCTGATCCATTTCGACGCCCACCTCGACACCTGGCCCGAGAGCTTCGGCCAGCGTTTCGGCCATGGCTCGCCGTTTTTCCACGCCATCGAGGGGCATCTGGTCGATCCGCAGCGGATGGTCCAGATCGGCATCCGCTCGCCCGTTCAGCAAGACGTCGTCCGTTGGACTCGCGACCGGGGCGTGACCATCATCGCGGCCGAGACTGTCCACGAGCGCGGGCCCGCCGCAATCGCAGCCGACATCCGGGCCGTCGTCGGCAGCGGTCCGACCTATCTCACCTTCGATATCGACGCGCTCGACCCCGCCTTTGCGCCCGGAACCGGCACGCCCGAGATCGGCGGCCTTGCAAGCTGGCAAGCGCAATCGATCCTGCGCCGCCTGACGGGGCTCAACTTCGTCGGCATGGACGTCGTCGAGGTCGCGCCTGCCTATGACACGGCCGAGATCACGGCGCTGGCGGCTGCAACCTTCGCTTGGGAATACCTGGCGCTGCTGACCCAAGCCGCGATGCCGGCACCGGCCCGCTGATGCCCGCAACCGAAGCGGATCTGTTCGCGCTCCTCGCTCGGCTGGGCATCGCAACCCGAACCGTGCGGCACCGGCCGGTGTTTACGGTCGAAGAAGCGCAGAGCGTGCGCGACAACCTGCCCGGCGGGCACACCAAGAACCTGTTCTTGAAGGATAAGAAGGGAGCGCTGTGGCTGGTGGTGGCGGAAGAGACAGCGGCCGTCGACCTCAAGACGCTGCCGGCGCGCATCGGCGCTGGCCGGCTTTCATTTGCCAATGCGACGGCTCTCAAGGATGTCCTTGGCATTGCGCCCGGATCGGTATCGCCGTTCGCACTCATCAATGATACTGCCCACGTCGTCCGCCTCGTGTTGGACGCCCGGCTGATGCGCCTCGATCCGCTCAACTTCCACCCACTCGATAACAGCGCGACCACCGCAATCGCCGCGAACGATCTCCTCGCCTTTCTCGCGGCGCTCGGCGTTCAGCCGCTCATCCTTGATCTCGGCAGCGATGGGACGGACGGCAGACCTTGAGTGCGGCGGCGGAAGCTGCCATCTATCGGGAAGATTGAATCGCCCCTCAACGCAGATCCGGTTGTCTCGCAATGATTCTTGAACCGAAACCGAGCGCAAACGCCGGCGGCGGCGTCATCAAAGACGCCGATGAGAAAACCTTTCAAGCCGACGTCATCCAGGCCTCGATGAGCGTGCCGGTCATCGTCGATTTCTGGGCACCCTGGTGCGGCCCCTGCAAGCAGCTCGGACCACTCCTGGAGAGTGCGGTGCGCAAGGCCGCCGGCCGGCTGCGGCTGGTCAAGGTCAATGTCGATCAGTGCCAGCATCTTGCCGCCCAGCTGCGGGTGCAGTCGATCCCAATGGTCTACGCCTTCGTTGGCGGGCGCCCGGTCGATGCCTTCGTCGGCGCGCAGCAGGAGAGCCAGATCAACGCGTTTATCGATCGCCTGCTGAAGGCTGCGGGCGAACCCGCCGAGGGGCCGGCTGAACAGGCGGCCGCGCTGCTGGAAGGCGGCAACGCCCGCGCTGCGGCTGACCTGTTTCAGCGAATCCTGGCGCAGGACCCCGCTAACACCAAGGCCGCCGCTGGCCTGGTCCGCGCGCGGTTGATGCAGGGCGATCTCAAGGCCGCACGCAAGACGCTGGATGGCTTGCCGCCGGCGGTGGCAAAGAGCAGCGACGTGGCGGCGGCGGCGGCAGCCGTGGAACTTGCCGAAGAAGGTGCTGGAGCAGGAGACGTCGCCAAGCTGCGCCGCACGCTCGAAACGTCACCCGATGACCACGCGACCCGGTTTGCGCTGGCCGTAGCGCTCTATGGCAAACAGCACACCGAGGCCGCGATCGAGGAACTGCTGCGGATTATCCGCGCCGACCGCCATTGGAACGATGAGGCGGCACGCAAGCAGCTGGTGAAGATCTTTGATGCCTTGGGGCCAAGCCATCCGCTGACGCTCGCATCGCGCCGCCGGCTGTCGGCGATCTTGTTCTCATGAGCGAACCCCTTTCCGACGACCTTCTGCGCGGCCTGCCTCACGTCCTGCCGATCTTTCCGCTGGAAGGCGCCCTGCTGCTGCCGCACGGCCACCTGCCGCTGCACATTTTCGAGCCGCGCTACCGCAACATGGTCGAGCATGCGCTCGGCCGCGGCCGCGTGATCGGCATGATTCAGCCCCGCAGCTCCTACTCGCATCCAGTCCCGGACGACGCGGACATCTTCGCGCTCGGCTGCGCCGGCCGCATCGTTTCGTTTTCCGAAAGCGAGGACGGCCGCTTCCTCATCACGCTGAAAGGGGTTTGCCGCTTCCGCGTCATCGAGGAATTACCGCCGCAGTGCGGCTTCCGCCGGGTGATGCCCGACTACGGGCCGTACCATTGCGATTTCAATGCCCTCGTCGAGGAGGGGATCGACCGCGAACGGCTGCTTGATGCCGCCCGCGCCTTTCTCAAATTGAAGGCGATCGACTGTGACTGGAACGCGGTACAGGCGGCGCCGACCGCAGCCCTGGTCACCGCGTTCGCCATGACCTGTCCCCTCGAGCCGCGCGAGAAGCAGGCGCTCTTGGAATGTGAAAGCTTTCTGGAGCGGGCAGAGATGCTGATCTCGCTGTTCGCGATGGCGGTTCTGGAGTCGGATGCACAACCCTCCCGCAGCGAGCATTAGCGCCGCGCTTGCCGGCGGAAGCAGGGTAAAGAGTGGAGGTACGGTTGGCGGAGCGCACGGTTGACCCGAAGCTGCTGGAAATGCTGGTGTGTCCGTTGACCAGGGGCAGGCTGCGTTACGACGGCAAGATGCAAGAGCTGGTCAGCGAACAAGCGGGCCTCGCCTTCCCCATTCGCGACGGCATCCCGATCATGCTGATTGACGAAGCGCGGGTCCTTGACGCCGGCGCGCCCGCGGTACAGGAGAACCGCTCGTGACGGCAAGCCTGGGGACCCAGCACCGGCCAATGGAAATCCGCTTAAAGCGCGACGAAAAGGTGCTGGAGATTGATTTCGAGGACGGCCACCGCTTCCGCTTGCCGGCTGAACTGTTGCGCGTCGAGAGCCCCTCGGCGGACGTTCAGGGTCACAACCCGAGCCAGAAGACGATCGTTGCCGGCCGCCGCCACGTTGGCATCACCGGCCTGGAGCCGGTCGGCCATTACGCCGTGCGCATCACCTTCGACGACCTGCACGACTCCGGCCTCTACTCGTGGGATTGGCTCTATCACTTAGGGGTAAATCAGGACCGTCTGTGGCACGACTACTTAGCGGCGCTGGCGGAGCGTGGCCTCAGCCGCGATCCCTGACCCCTCGGAGAAAGCTCGCCCCCACCCGTTTCAGCCGCGCATCAAGCTCGGCAGATCGCCCAACAGGCCCATCGCGTGGCGCATGAACAGGCGCTTAAGCGCAGGAATCCGGTTTACGGCGGCGAGGCCGAGGTCGCGCGCCAAGCGCACCGGCGCGATATCGTTCGAAAACAGCCGGTTCAGTCCGTCGGTCGCTGCCAGCATCATGGCGTTGTCGAAGCGCCGCCAGCGCTCGTAGCGGGCCAGCACACGGCGCTCACCGAAGTCGCGGCCTGCAGCCTTGGCATCGGCAAAGACATCCGCTAAGGCCGCCACGTCGCGCAAGCCCATGTTCAGCCCCTGCCCTGCGATCGGATGCATGCCGTGCGCAGAATCGCCGGCCAGCGCCAGGCGGCGGTCAACGACCCGGTCCGCGTACTGCAGGCTCAAGGGATAGGCCCAGCGCGGGCCGATCAGCGCGATCGCGCCAAGGAAGGTGCCGAACCGGCGGCCCAGCTCCTCTGTGAAACCGGCGTCGTCGAGCGCCATGATCCCCGGCACCAGCGCCTCGCGTTCGGTCCAGACAATTGAGGAACGGTTGCCCTTGAGCGGCAGGATCGCGAAGGGTCCCGATGGCAGGAAATGCTCGTGCGCGACCGAATGATGCGGCCTTTCGTGTTCCACGGTACAAACGATCGCCGTCTGGCCATAGCGCCAGCCGGTGACGCGAATGCCTGCTTCCTCCCGCGTCGGCGAAGCACGGCCGTCGCAGGCGATCGCGAGCTGCGCCCGCACCCGGCCACCGCCGGCGAGGGAAGCGTCAACGGCAGTGTCGGAGCGCTCCAGCCGGGCGACGCGGGCAGGTGCAAGGAGCGTCACCTCCGGCAATTGGCCTAAGCGGTGGAAGATGGCGCGGCGCAGGTAGCGGTTCTCCAGCATGTGGCCAAACGGCGCATCGCCGACCTCGTCATGCGCGAAGTGCAAGAACAGGGGTGAGCGGCCGTCGGAGACGCGGATATCCAGCATCGGCGCCGCCTCGTCTTCGACCCACTGCCAAAGACCGACGGCCTCCAACAGCCGGCGCGAAGTGAGCGAGATCGCCGACGCCCGGCCATCGAAGCGCGCTTCCAAGAGAGCTGCGGGCCGGCTTGCCTCGACGACGACCGAACTCACTCCGAAGTGGGCAAGCGCTGCCGCCAGCGTCCCGCCGACAAGGCCGCCGCCGATGATGAGGACGTCCGCGCTCCAGAGCGTTTCCGGTTGCCGGCGCGGAGCCGTCGTCGCTGCGGTCGTTTGCGTCATCGTCATCGTCCCTTGAAGGCAATTCCCAACTGATTATCTGTTAGGCATACTCGCTCAGATGCCCAGCACGCAGGCACTGAAAGGCCGCCGGCACTCTGTAACGCCATCTCAACAACCTGAGAATCCGTCGGATTCAACCGCGATGGTTGACGCCGCCAGCGTGGCACGGTTCCTGAAAGGCGCGGGTATCGGAAGCGGGGCGACGTTTGCCCTGCCAACAGATGCGAGAATGACGGACAACACGCCAGCCGGGCGCCCAAGCGATGTTTGCGATCGCCGATCGCCTGCTGCCGCTTCGGTTGAGGGAAAAAAGACATGAAGCTTGTGACCGCAATCATCAAACCCTTCAAGCTCGACGATGTGCGCGCGGCGCTTACGACGGCCGGTGTTCAGGGCATGACGATCACCGAAGTGAAAGGCTTCGGTCGCCAAAAGGGACAGACGGAAATCTACCGCGGCGCCGAGTACGTCATCCAATTCGTGCCGAAGGTGCGCCTTGACGTTGTCGTCTCGGATGAGATGCTGGACGCGACGGTCGAAGCCATCCGTGCCGCGGCGCGTACCGACCGCATCGGCGACGGCAAGATCTTCGTTGTCGACGTCGAACGGGCGGTGCGGATCCGCACCGGCGAGACGGATGGCCAAGCACTCTGAGCGCGCATCCGTACTGGCAAGGCCTGTTCCGGCGCTTGCCATGATCACGCCAGATGGATCCGCTCAAGCGCGCTGCGGGCGACGTTGCCGCGCTTGTCGACCGCCTCGATGAAGTAACGCACATCACCTGCCCCGACCGGCAGCAGGGCGGTGAAATAGTGAGACGTGATCGCGGCCCCGGTCTGTGAAGGATAGGGGCCGCGGTTCTGCATCGGCAGTACCCGCTCGCCGGACGACGTGCGCAGGATCAGGCGCACCTCACCAAGGCCCGATACGTCGTGGATGAAGGTGTGCACGGTGCCATCACGTGGCGCATCGAGCAGGCATCCCTGCCCCCATCGCTTGCCGCCAGGGTTTTCCGGTGTCACCCAGGGGGCGAAAATCGTGGGACCGGTGCGGTCGCGCCCCGTCGCCGTCAGCGCCTTCAGGGCTTCGGCCAGCATGCGTTCGCCCAGATTGGCGGCGTTGGTCACCTGCTGATCCCAGATCGTCTGGCCGGTCCAGTACCAGTAGCAACTCGTCTCGGCGAGCAGCAGCAGCCGCATCGCCTCGCCCAGCGCCGGATGGTCGGGCTCGGCATCCTCGATCGTGTGCACCATGTTCTGGAACGCCGTCAGCACGGCCCACGAGTTGAGATCCGGTGAGTAGGACTCGTTGTAGCGGCTGAACCATTTCATGAACTGCGGATCGCCGTTGTCGGCACCGCTCCACGAGCCCGGCTCGATATGCACCGCCCGGCTCGGATCGGGCGGAAAGCGGTCAAGATAATCGCGGATCGTCGTGAGCTCGAAGCGCGGATCCTCGTTCAGCCACTGCACCAGCTGACCGGTGTTGTGCTTGTAATAGCTGTCTGCACCGCCGCCGTGATTGTCACCATCCGAATGCAGCAGGAAGAACGGCGGGTGCTTGGGATCGAAGCTGCCGGTGGCGACGATCTGGTCATAGACTTGGCCAAGCACGGCCCCGTACTGGAGCGCGCCGTAGCCGCCGCGCGCATCCTCGTTGCCGATGTAGCGTTCCGCTGGCACCGCGACGATCTTTGCGGTCACGCCGTCGGGATCGGTGTACTGCACGTATTCGGGCTTGAGCAGACTGGGGGAGATTTTCGAGCCCGCCCAGATATTGTTCAGCTGCAGCCAGTCATCGACCGGATCGTTGCTCTGCTCGGACGCATTCGGCGGCAGCATGCCCTCATTAATGCCGGCGTACGGGTAGTCGCGGCAGGCGCGGAAGCGGTGGATCGAATCATAGATCACCGCCGTCACGCCGGCCTGCAGCAGCGCCGGGATCATCCGCACATGGAAGGCCGTCTCAGGCGGAAACAGGATCGTTGACGCCTCGGTGCCGAACGCCTGGCGGACGACGCCACGGTGCCACTCGATCTGCTTGACGATGTCACGCGCCGGAATGAGCGGCATCAACGGGTGGAAGAAGCCGAAAGCCGTGAACGCGATGCGCTGGTCGCCGCGGGCGGTCTTGAGCTCGAGAGCCTGGCGTAACGGCTGGTTCCAGCCGCCGAATCGTCCCCCGCACAGGTGCTCGGCCGCGCAACGGTCTAGCTGCTCGATCAGCGAGCCGCTCCAGCTGGTGGACAGGCCCGCATGCGGCAGGCCACCTCCTTCGTACTGATGCACGGCAGATGGGATGAAGTCGGTGTACGGCCCCACCCGGGCGCCAAAGATGCCGTCCTTCTCACCGTCCCAGTACGCGCGATCGGTCGTGTTGTAGTACGGCTGGTGCATGTGCTTGTGGATGCCGAAGTAGAGCTTGACCGCATTCGCATCGCCGCCGGCGGAGGCGCGCGGCCGCACGGCAGGGCGCGGCGCCGCGGCAAGCTTCAGGGTTCGGAATTCCTTGATCCAGTCACCGCCGCCAGCTTGGCTCAGATCCGCCTTCGTGCAGCCCTCGATCTGTACCCTGACCTCGCCCGCCCCGGCCAGCCCGGCCGGCACCTTCGCGCAATAGTCGACGCCAGCGGCTGCAGCCGGTTTCCGCTTTCGCGCGACCGGTTGGATGGCATCACCCTTGATGATCTGCTGGCCACTACTGGTATGCAGGATCACTTGCAGGAAGGGCGCGGCGGCGTCAGTCGTGAAGGCGATGTCGAAAGCCGGATTGCGCCCTTTTGCTTCGCAGGTGAGGCTGTCCGGCATCGTGATGCTGACAAACCGCGTAAAGGTGGCCATGGCTGCTCCCCATCCCGTCGTTGCCACGGCCGGTAAGCTTGGCCACGGCTTGTCGGCACCGTTATAGCGCGCACCACGGGCGGCGCATGCGGAATTCGTTGCCGGCCGGCGCATGCCCTTGTCGCCGCGCGGGCAAGCGATCAATGTGGCCTGCGGACGAAGTTCAGCGGACCAACGACGATGCGCAATGGGGCGACGCTGAAGGCGCGAAGGCCGTGGCCGCGGTTCATCGAGAGGAGACGACTTACGGCCGCGGTCGTACTCGCGCTAGCGCTACTCGCCACCCCAGCACGTGCCGACAGGCCGCCTGGCACGGCCACCTACCCGACCGAGCATGGCACGGTCCGGTTGCAGACAGTGGCTGACGGCCTTGAACATCCCTGGGCAATCGCGTTCCTGCCCGATGGCCGATTGCTGGTAACCGAGCGCCCCGGCCGCTTGCGCATCGTTGCCGAAGACGGCCGTCTTTCCCTCCCCGTTACGGGCGTGCCCGCCGTCTATGCCGAGGGCCAGGGCGGTCTTCTCGACGTCGCGATCGACCCGCGCTTCTCCGATAATGAATTGATATACTTCTCGTTTGCTGAAGCTGGCAGCGGCGGTGCCGGGACTGCGGTCGGCCGTGGCCGGCTGATCGCTGACAAAGCCGGCGCGGCCCGTCTCGACGACGTCGCCGTGATTTTTCGCCAGCAGCCGAAGGTGCGCGGCGGCCTGCATTTCGGCTCCCGACTGGTCTTTGGCCGTGACGGGACACTGTTCGTGACGCTGGGCGAACGCTACCAGCGCGAGCGTGCCCAGCGCCCGAGCGAGCATCTCGGCAAGCTCGTCCGCATCAATGCCGACGGCACGCCACCGGTCGACAACCCGTTCGCGAACACGCCCGGCGCCCTGCCGGAAATCTACTCGCTGGGCCACCGCAACGTGCAGGGCGCGGCGCTGCATCCCGTGACCGGCCGGCTGTGGACCATCGAGCATGGCGCCCGCGGCGGCGACGAGATCAACGCGCCGGAGGCCGGCAAGAACTATGGCTGGCCGATCATCACCTACGGCATCGATTACTCCGGCGCGAGGATCGGCGAAGGCACCGCCAAGGAAGGACTCGAGCAGCCGCTGTACTACTGGGACCCCTCGATTGCACCTTCGGGTGCCGCCTTTTACACCGGCACGCGTTTCCCTGCGTGGGATGGAAATCTGTTCGTCGGCGCTTTGAAGTCGCGGCTGCTGGTTCGCCTCGAACTCGACGGCACAAAGGTCGTGCACGAGGAAAGGCTGCTGGCGGACCTGCAGGAGCGCATTCGCGACGTCCGCGTCGGTCCCGACGGATTCCTCTACCTCGCGACCGACAGCCCCGTCGGCCGCATCCTGCGGCTCATGCCGGACGGCCCCGGCAACGATTAGGGCAGGCTCAAGCGGCAGAGGTTCGGCGCATTTCTATCGCGTAGATTGTTATTGTTTCGATAGATAGTTGACTATAACGCGAGATGTGCTGTGCTTTTCCAGTCACACTCGGGCCGGCGCCGGCTCTTTTTTTGCCCCTTGCACGGCCCCGGCCGGCTGGCGCGCCGCTGGGGACAAGCAGCATGATCCGCAACGCTTTTCCCGGCCTGCAGCGTGGCTGCGAGTGCGACGCACTGGCGTGCTCTCACTGACGGCCCGCCTGTGGGTGGCCTTGACTTCCACGGCGGAGGTTTGATCTCATCCCCATGCGACTGAACGCCGGGGTGTGGCAGCACCCCGGGCAGAGTTCAGATCGCTGATGGGACAACTACGTGAGGAGTATTGCTTTGAGCCCACTGTTTTATACGAAGAATCATGAGGCTGTCGACCCCGTTTTCTTCGCCGTGGTGCCTGATTCGTTCATGCAGCGCGACCCCGGGGACGGCACCAGGCGGCCGTTGAGTTCCGTTGCGGGCGAATGGTCGGACATTACCGACACTCCGCTGTTCGGGCCGCGTGATCGATGGAGCTTCTAGGGAGATCATCCCCTCCCCTAAGCCTCCCCGATAGCCTTTGACGAGGCGCTCACCTTCGGCCACCGTGCCCAGGCTGAGCGCCTCGTTTCCCTTTTTCCTGATCTTGAAACCAAGTTTAGTCGTCCGCGTGGCGTGCATCGGAGCGGATCGACACCCGCGCCTTGGCGAAAACGAGCATGAGCGCCAGCGCACCGCTCGCGATCCCTGCCGCGATGCCGAAGCTGTCGGCGATGACATCACCGAGCGAGCTCTGCCGCGAAGGCACGAAGAGCTGGAGGCCTTCGAGGAGGCATCCAAAGGCGAAAAGAGCGATCGTCAGCCACAGCATCGCCCGCCGCCCCGGAAAAGCGAGCGTGCCGATTGCGCCTAAGGCCATGAAGGCGGCGAAGTGCTGGACCTTGTCGCTGGCTTCGAAGACCGGCAGTTCCGCTGTCGGCAACAGGCAGCCGACCGCAACCGCGACGGCGAGCAGCACAAACAGGGCGCGATAACGGCCGTAATGCGAAACGACGGCTACGCTCGCCAGATTTTCCGGCGCGGGTTCGCGATCAGGCGATCGCAACGGTTGATCGGGGATTGGCTTTCGCTTCGGCAAAGCCATGGGTGATTACATGCCTTGTCTAGCGGTTTCAGGTGGACTGCTGCCTGACGGTTCGGCTGGTCCCCGGCAGGGAAGGCGGCAACAACAACACCTGGAGTGCCGGCAGGATAAGCACCGTGCACACCGTGGTCCAGATCAGGGCCACGGTCAGCAGCACCCCCATGCTGCGCATGCCGGGATGGGAAGACAACGCAAGCGAGCCGAAGGAGCCGATGGTGGTGAGTGCGCTGTAGAGCACAGCCCGCGGCGTCGACGTCTCCAGCAGCGTCACGGCCCGTTCCTCCTGCCCGCGAAGCACCATATGAATACCCCCCGCCACACCGAGGCCGAACAACAGCGGCAAGACGATGACGTTAGCGAAATTGAACGGCTGCCCGATCACGACGCCAGTCGCGGCCGTCAACCCCGCCGCCAGCAGCAAGGGGGAGAATATCACGCCCATCGCGCGAATGCTGCGAAAGACTGCGATCAAAAGTGCAATAATCACCGCACCCGCAAGCGCGCCCGCCTGCACGAACGCGCGCAGCACGGCATACCCGGCTTCCGTGACAACGATCGACTCGCCCGAGGCATCCGCTGCAACCGACTGGACGTCGGCAGCGAACCGGCGCCGGTTCGCTTGCAGGCGCTGATCATCCCGCGCAAAGACCTCGATGAGGATGCGGCCGTCGGCGGTTCGCCGCCGCTCCAGCAACACCACCGGCAGGTCGGCGGCGGTGAAGGGCGCTGCATTCAGGGCCTGCGTCAAGTCCGCAAGCGCCGTAGGAAAGTCACCAACCAAGGAGCGGTCGAGCGTGGTAATTGCGTCCTCCGACCAGTCGGTAGCCGCAATCGCGGCGGCGAGGCGACCGGCAGCATTGCTAACCGGTGTCCGCGGTTCCACTGCGGCCGCCCGCGCAGCGGCTGCCAGTTGCGCAAGGCTCGCGCGCAAGGCGGCAGGCGGTGGCGGTGCCGAGGGGGCCGGCGCTGCCGTGACGGCCGTCATCATCAGCGCCGCCTGATCGAGGATCGCAAGCTTATCGGCCTGATCAGCGGCAACGAAGTCACCGAGGGTCACCACATCGCGCACACTCGGCAACGCGCGCAACCGGCTTGCGAGTGCCTCGGCAGAGGCCTCGTCGGCTGCCAGCACCATCGCCCGGAACGGATCGACGCGCGTATCATTGAGCAGGTCCAAGAGCGTCGCGACCGATTCCGAGCCAGGATCGCGCAACGCGAACGCGGAGTCGTCAAACCAGATCCGCGGGACCGCTACCAGGCAGGCGAGCGCCAGCACGCTTGCCCCTGCCAGGACACGTCGGGGATGGCGCTCGGTCAGCGCTGCGATCGCCGCAGCAAAGCGCCCCGGAGCGCGCGGACCGCTCAGGCGCTGGGGCGGCATTAGGGTGATCAGCGCCGGCAGCAGCGAAAGGTTGAGAAACGCCGCGATCACCATGCCGGCGGCAGCGATCACACCGAGCTCGGCCAAGCCGCGGTACGCCGTCGGCAGGAAAGCGAGGAAGCCGATCGCGGCGACGACGGCAGAAATTACGAGGCCGCCGCCGACACCGGCAGCCGCTTCGCGAAGCGCCAAGCCGATGCCGATGCCCCTGTGGTACAGCTCCTGAACGCGCAGCGCGTAATGGATGCCGAAGTCGACGCTCAAGCCGATGAACAGGACGGCGAAGGTGACCGAAATCAGATTGAGCTGGCCGATCGCCACCGCAGCGAACCAAGCGGTCAAGACCAGACCGGCGATCAGCGTCAGGACAACCGCGGCAAACAGGCGCAAGGAACGAAGACCCGCGATCAGGAGCGCCAGGACAAGAACGAACGAGACAAGACCGACGATGCCGATGTTCTGCCGCACGCTCGTGAGCTCATCGGCAAGCATCAAGAGCTCACCGGTAAGGCGGACGCGGACGTGAGCCTGCGCTTCGTCCGCGGCAGCGGTCGCGGCGATCACGCTACGAATGCTCGCGACCGCGTTCTCGGCGGGCGCCAAGGCTGCGAAGTCCAGCACCGGCTCGACGACGATGATCTGCCGGTTCTCGTTCGTCAGCGCAGAGGCAGCACCAGCCATTAACCGGTGCCACTGCACGGGCTGCGGATGGCCGGCAGCGACGCTCTCGACGGTCTCAGCGATCGACGTCAGCGCCGCGGCCAGTGCCGCGTCCGCGCCCGCCTCGGCCGCTCCGGCAAGGTTGGCAAGCGCAAGGTGCAGCACACCCGCGAGGCCGGCGAGGGACGGATCGCGCGCGAGTGCCGCCAACATTGGCTGTGCTGCGGCGAGGCGGTCAACCAGCTCCTGCAGCTCGCTCGGGCTGAGGTAGAGCAGGCCGTTGCGGCTGAAGAACGGATCGGCTTCCGGGTAGAACACACTGCGCACGTGCGGCGCGCCCGCCGCCAGCGCGGAAGCGATACGTGCTGCTCTCTTGGCCGCCATACCGGGCGCATCGCTCTCGACCACCACCAGTATGGTCCGGTAGTCCTGTGGGAAGGCGGCATCAAGAGCATCGAAGTTGCGCCGAAACGGCAGATCGTCGGCCAGCATGTCGAGAGTGGAAGTATTGATGCTCAACACCGAAGCCATGTGCAGAGCGCCCACAATGCAAGCGGCGAGCGTGATGAGAACAACCAGATGCGGCCAGCGGCCGATGCCTGCGACCCAGCCGGCGAGCCAGCGCCGACAGCGCACCCGCCAGGAACCGGCATGTGCAGCGGTCCTCACCGGCGGCCGCACGTTGCCCGCCAAGGCCGTGGTGTTCCGGGGGCGCTTGCGTTTACACTCAGTCCGCGCGGCGATCCGCCGCCTGACCGCAACACGGGACGCCAACGCGGCAACAGCGAGGACTTGAAGCACATGTCGGAGGTCATTCGCATTATCCAGAAGGAACATGCCAATATGGCGGCGCTCGTCAAGGCGCTCGAAAAGCAGCTCGCTGACTTCGAGCAAGGCATCGCCCCCGACTACGACGTCATCCGCGGCGTGCTAAACTATTTTCTCAGCTTCCCCGACATCTATCACCATCCGAAGGAAGACCTGATCTTTCAACGTTTGCGTGAGGTTGCGCCTGAACAGGCGTCGAGTATCGGCGATTTGCGCCGCGACCATGAGGAGCTCGACGGCCGCACGCGGGAATTCGCGGAAGGCATCACGGCCGTCCTCGAGGAGGCTCAAGTGCCACGCGAAGCGCTGCTGCGCTGGGGCAAAGCCTTCATCCAGTTGCAGCGCGATCATATGATGATGGAAGAATCCCGTTTTCTGCCGCTTGCCGAGCAGAGCTTGAGCGACGAGGACTGGACAGCGCTCGCAGCCGCGATGACGAGCCAGGAGGATCCGTTGTTCGGCGAGAACGTCGGTCAGCAATTCGAAACGCTGCGCAAGAACATCCTCAAGTGGCAGGCCGAAACGCTGGCAGAGCGCGGCTAGCGCCGCGGCCACTGTTACCGGCAGGCCCTCTCGATTGTCGGCGCCGCAGCGCGATGCTAGAAGGGTTAGCCGTACCGATGAGGGCGCCGCCGCCGCATCGAATCAGCCGATCGTGGGCCGATGACCGCTGAAGACCAGGAACCGCAAGCGATGTCGAGCGAGCTGCATTCGATGCTGCAGCGTCAGATGATGGACGTCATTGCCGTGCACGCGTTTTACGTGCGCGAGTCGACCGGCAAGGAAGCGCTCGACCCGCGGGTTCTCGAGGTTATCGCCGCCGTTCCGCGCCACGACTACGTGCCGCTTGAGGTAGCCTCGTTCGCCTATGCTGACCAGCCGCTTCCCATCGGCTGCGACAAGACGATCTCGCAGCCGTTCATGATCGCGCTGATGACCGACCTTCTTGACGTCGGCCCAGACCACACCGTGCTTGAGATCGGCACCGGCCTCGGCTACCACGCCTCGATCCTGGCGGCGCTGGCTAGACACGTCTATTCGATTGAGATCATTGAAGAGTTGCACACCGAGGCGAAGCGGCGACTGGGCGTCCACGGTCTTTCCAACATCACGCTCAAGCGCGCCAATGGCGAGCACGGCTGGCCCGAGTATGGCCCATTCGACCGCATTCTCGTCTGTGCCGCATCGGAGCTGATGCTGCCGGCACTGATCCGGCAGCTCAAACCGGGCGGCAAGATGATCGTCCCGACCGGCTTGCCGGACAGCCAAGTGCTGTTGCTGGCGGAAAAGGATGAAAATGGTCGCCTGCGCACGAAGGAGATCCTGCCCGTGCGTTTCGCGCTGATGGAAACGGACGCGTCAGACTAGAGTCAGATCTGGTTAGGTGGAAGCATATCCAGCGTTGACGAGGTAGTTATTGCATTCCTGGGGCGGGAAGCGGTCGAGCAGGGTTCCGATACGCCGCCAGGTATCTTCGACGGTGCGCTCGCAGGCCCGGCGCAGGAGGTGCTTGAGCTTTGCGAAGACCTGCTCGATCGGGTTGAGGTCGGGGCTGTAGGGCGGCAGGAACAGGATCCTGGCGCCGGCAGCGCGAATGGCTTTGCGCACGCCTGATCCCTTATGGCTGCCCAGATTGTCCAGGATGACGATGTCGCCGGGCAACAGCGTCGGCACCAGGATCTGCTCCACATAGGCGAGGAACTTCAGACCGTTGATCGGTCCGTCGAAGACGCAAGGTGCGGTGATGCGGTCGCAGCGCAGCGCCGCCAGGAAGGTCAACGTGTGCCAGCGTCCCTGAGGCGCTTTGCCGATAAGGCGCTCTCCCTTCGGTCCCCAGCCTCGCAAGGGCGCCATATTGGTCTTGGCCCAGGTCTCGTC
>UXAT02000024.1 GCA_900609035.2 Candidatus Defluviicoccus seviourii
TCGGCTGTGGACATGCCGCCGCGCTTGGACAACGCTGACGCGTTGCCCACATGCCCACAGCCGCAACAACAACAGCAACCCATTCTTATGTTATCGAAAGAGGAGACGGTGCCGGCCTCCACCTAAGCAGCCCCATCCGGTGGTCTCAGGAACCGGGACCGCCTCTCAGGACATCGTCGCTGCCGCGATGGGGTTGACGTCCACGGCCACTTCGATCGTGTGCGCTCCGCCACCGAAGATAACGCCGTTCACAAGACTCACGTCTCCGTAGTCGCGGCCGATACCGATCGCCACGTGCTCGACTGAAACCAGGAGGTTATTGGTCGGATCCAGGTCGATCCATCCGTGTTCCGGGCACCAGACGGAAAGCCAGGCGTGGGACGCGTCCGACCCGACGAGCTTGTCCTTGCCTTCTGGTGACTTGGTGAGCAAATAACCGCTGACGTAGCGGGCGGGTACCCTGAGAGACCGGAGGCAGGCCAGCTCAAGATGAGCGAAGTCCTGGCAAACGCCGCGCCTACCGGCAAAAACTTCGTCGATCGGGGTCCATACCGTAGTCGCCGTCTTGTCGTAATCGAAATCTCGGAAAATCCGCCGCGTTAGGTCGAGAGCGCCTTCGAGGACGGGCCGGCCCGGCGGAAAAGATGCTGTCGCGTAGTCCCGAAGATCCACGTTGTACCGTGTACGCGGAGAGTCGAACGCGAACTGGAGAGCGTTCCGCGCTGGCTCGGAGATGTCCGACACGAGCGAGCCGTAAATCTCGTCCCACGGTCTGGTCTCCGCGGGAACCGGACGAGAGGTCTCTCGCACTTCGATCAGGCTTCGGACATGCAACACAAGTTCGCTATGTTGCTCCTGCAAGGTGATGTGGGTCTCGGGGTTAGCGAAATAGTCGGTCCTCGCGGTTTGGATTGTTGGCGTCGGCGAAATCGACAACGCCGTTCGATGACAAACCTGGTGGGGGAAGGTCCGCGGGCTCAGATGCAGCACGTGGTGAGAGAACGACACCGGAATGGAGTAACTGTAGCGGGTCCGATGGCTCACTTCGTAGATCACGCCTCCTCCGTCGCTGGCTTGAGGTCGACGGGGCGCCTAGATTCGGCATGACTGAAGTAGTCGCGTGTTATCGCCTCCGAGAGACGCGGCAGGCTGGCATCGAGGCGGTCGAGGAGTGCCGCCAGCGTACCCCGGTATCCATCGGCATCCGCTTCACACAGGATGGGGATCTCCGCGAGCCGGACAGCTGTCGATAAGGACAAAATGATGCGCTGCGCGTCGCTCCTCGCCGGCGGCGAAACGACGGCCGGCAGATTGTCTACGTGCTGCAACAAAGCAGCGATCTGAAACGCCACTGAACGCGGGTTGGTCTCGTCGAGCAGCAACAGGTCGATGACCGGTGCCAACATTGGCGTCGCCAGATAGCGCCATCGATAGGTCATGATACTGTCGGCGACCTCTAAGAGAAGAACGAGGCTGCCGTCTTCTTCCGGTTCGTCACGGACCAAGAGTCCGCGCAGAATGCGCGCTAGGTGCCAACCTCGCTCGAGCCGCCGGCCCATATCGAGGAACCGCCACCCGTAGTCGCGGGTCATGTTCTCCGTTTCCAGACCGCTGAACGTCGCGAGAGCTTGGACTAGGTCCTCGGTTCGTTCAATCGTCTCGCTCACGTCGAACCGCCCCGACAGACGGGACCGTGTCGCCTCAAGGTGCAGACGGCTGAGCGCCCGCCATGCTTCCACCGACAGCCAGTCCCGGGAGAGGGTCGCCGTCCGTTTAAGATCGGCGACCGTGATCTGGAGCCCGTATTGGATCGCCGGTTCGAACATTAAAGAGTTAATCTGGCGCTCGATGGATGTGGTGACGCCGGTGCTCACTTCGTCGTTCGATGCCGGGGCGACGTCAGTCTTGTCGAGCAGAACGTCCACCACCCGCTGTAGCACCGTCACTTCGAGGGGGTCGCTCGGGTCCTCGGTCAGCCGGCGCACGACACTCCTCACGGCGCGCGTCATATCTTCGGCGCGCTCGGCGTAACGTCCCAACCAGAACAGGTTGTCTGCAGAGTGACTGGGAATGTCCTTGCTTCGCCGCCTGGGGCTCATCGTGCCGACGCGCGAGCGCAGCAGACTGTACGTGGACGTCGGCGAATGTGAGAGAACCCACGTGTCCTTCGCCCCCTGTCCCCGTCGGAGCAACGCCGCTTTGGGGTTGTCGGTCGCCGAAACCCGGGTAAGTCCGCCGGGCATTGCCGTGTATCCGTCCTCCGAAGCTGCGATGAACACCCGCACAGACATCGGTCTCGGATGCAAAGCCTCCTCTTGCCAGATCGGCGTCGACGACAAGACGACCAGCTCCTGCGCAACGAAGTTGTCGCCCCGTCGTTTCAAGCGCTGAATGACTTGCTCGCGTTGTCGATCGGTCAGGTCGCTGCAGAGAATGGGGCCCGAAGTCGACCCGAGCAACGGACGCGGTTCGAAGGCCTGATCGATCGCGACCGCGTCCAAGTTCCGCACGACGTACTCAAGCGCGTCGTCCTGTCCGCACCACCACGTGGCGGTGTTTGGAAGTATCAGATCTTCATCGAGGAGCACCCGGCATAGATTGGGCAGGAATCCCATCAGCGCCTTCGATTCGACCAGGCCGCTGCCGAGCGCGTTGGCTACGATCACCGTTCGGGCACGGGCGACCTGCAGGAGGCCGGCAACCCCGAGGCTCGACTGCGTGTCGAGCTCCAGGGGATCACACAGTTCGGAATCGATGCCGCGGAGGATGAGGTCGACCGGTACCAGGCCTTCGACCGTCTTCAGGTAGACCTTATTTTGTCGGACGGTGAGATCGGCGCCTTCGGCAAGCGTGTAGCCAAGATAACGGGCAAGATAGGAGTGGTCGAAATAGCTGTCGACCTTCGCCTCGTCGGTCAGCAGAACGATACGCGGATCGTCTCGGCCTGTGCGCGCCAACAGACCATTGTGCAGCTTCTGAAAGAAGACCGCCAGCCGATGAATGTGAGTCTGGCGAAAGAAATGGGGCATGCACCGGGACATGATGAGCCTGTTCTCGAGTGCATAACCGGCGCCTGCCGGGGCTTGCGTGCGGTCGGCAACCACCCACCATCTTCCGTCGGGTCCGCGGCCGAGATCGGCCGCGTAAGTGTTGAGGTAGATGCCGTCGCGCGGCGCGATACCATGACAGGGGCGGAGAAAGTGCGGATTTGCAAACACCAGGGCTGCCGGCAAATGACCGTCTGCGAGCAACCGCTGCGGGCCATAGAGGTCGGCAAGGACTGCATTGAGAAGCCGTGCCCGCTGCACCAGCCCGGCTTCAAGCAACGGCCATTCCTCTGCTGGTATGAGCAGTGGGACAAAGTCCAACTCCCACGGTCGTTCGGGCACGCCGGCCAACGCTGCGAGCGAATGCGCGAAGCCACTGTCACGCAACATCCGTTCGGCTTTGCGCAGGTAGCCGTTCAGGTCGGCTTCCGTCATCGCCTGAACGCCGGCGACAAACGGCTGCCAGTGCCGCCGCAGTCCAGCGGCCGGATCCATCATCTCGTCGTAAATGCCAGGGATGAGGTCGTAAGACCGCAGAATCGACTGGTGATCTTCCTCGCCGAATTGCGGCAACCGGGCATTCATGTCACGCAGCCTCTCTTATATCGCAGCCCGGTGTCCTGAAACGGAAACCGCGTTGTTTGCAGGCGCGCGCCTCAGGGACGTCGGCATGGGCGATACACCAGCGTCATCCTAGCGCGGAACCGCCGCCTACGCATGTCTGCGAAGGTCCACCGTTACCGGGTGCTCGGCGCTCGATGTCGCCACCGGAACCTTAGATTGGCCGGGCGTATGCCCGAACTCCTGAAAGCGGGTCATTCGGCGGGCTTCGGCTTCGAACGCGTTCACCGGGTAGGTTTCGAAACTGCGACCGCCGGGATGGGCAACGTGATAGGTGCATCCACCGAGCGAGCGCCCCGACCACGTATCAAACAAATCAAAGATCAATGGCGCGTCGACACCAAGCGTCGGATGCAAGCAATTAGGCGGCTGCCAAGCGCGGAAACGGACCCCCGCGACCGCTTCACCACGTGTTCCCGTCGGCTGCAAAGGAATGCGCCGGCCATTACATGCGACGACATGCCGACCTTCAGTGAGGCCGCGGACCCGAATCTGCAGACGTTCCACGGAGGAATCGACGAAACGGGCGGTGCCACCCATCGCGCCTTGCTCGCCCATCACGTGCCAGGGCTCGAGCGCCTGACGCAACTCCATGGTTACGCCGTCGTGCTCGACGCTGCCGTAGACTGGGAACCGGAACTCAAAGTGCGGCGCGAACCAGTCGGCCTTGAGGGCGAAGCCGGCCGTGCAAAGGTCATCCACGACCTCCAGGAAATCACTCCAGACGAAATGCGGCAGCATGAACCTGTCGTGCAACGTCGTTCCCCAACGGATCAACGGCTTCTTCCAAGGTTTTCGCCAGAACCAGGCGATGAGAGCCCTAAGGACAAGCTGTTGTGCGATGCTCATGCGCGCATGCGGCGGCATTTCGAAAGCACGGAACTCGACCAGTCCGAGCCGTCCGTTTGGACCCTCCGGCGAATACAGCTTGTCGATGCAGATCTCCGCACGATGCGTGTTACCGGTCACATCGATCAGCAGATTGCGGAAGACGCGATCGACGAGCCATGGCTTGGCCGTCTCGCCGTTATCGGGGTCCGGGATTTCGGCGAACGCGATGTCCAGCTCGTAGAGCTGATCGTTGCGGGCCTCATCGATACGGGGCGCTTGGCTGGTCGGTCCGAGGAACAGACCCGAGAACAGGTACGATAGCGAGGGGTGGTTCTGCCAGTAGCCAATCAGGCTGCGCAACAGATCCGGGCGGCGCAGAAACGGGCTCTCGGCGGCGCTCGGTCCACCGACGACGATGTGGTTGCCCCCGCCGGTGCCGGTGTGGCGGCCGTCGATCATGAACTTCTCGGTGCCGAGCCGCGTCAGTCGTGCCTCTTCGTAAAGCGCGGTCGTGATCCCGACCAACTCGTCCCAACTGTGCGCCGGGTGAATGTTGACCTCAATAACGCCAGGGTCGGGTGTCACCTTGATGATGTTCAAACGGGGATCGGATGGCGGTCCGTAACCCTCGAGCCGAACGGGCATCTTGAGCTTCGATGCTGTGTCTTCGACGGCGCTGACAAGGGCAATGTATTCCTCAACGTCTTCGGTCGGCGGCAAAAAGATGCAAAGCGCACCGTCGCGTGACTCAATGCCGATAGCCGTTCGCACCGCGCCATCCGGCCCCGCGCCGGCCTCCTGACCGACCTGGTGCTGGCGCGCGACGTCAGGCGACGAAGCCTCGGGCACGGCAACCATCATCTGCTCACCGATGTGACTATGCGGCGCTGCCGCCGGCCTCGGCAGCGGTCCCCTCTGGGCGAACGGGTCGGCTGGCGAATAGAACGGATATGCCTCCGGCGGTACCCAGGGCAGCGATTCCAGCGGCAGGCGGTAGCCGATCGGCGAGTCTCCAGGGATCAGGAACATGCGTCGGCGACGGAACGACCAGCGTTCGCTCCGCCAGCCGGACCCTCCCTTTGCCTGCCAGGGCTGAACAGGCAGGACGAATCCGACCGGATTGGCTAGCCCGCGCTCAAGCACGCGAACAAGGCGGGCCCGCTCCTCGGCCGATTCAAGCTTGGAATCGAACGCATCGACGTTCTCGGGAAGGTTCTGCTCCCGGCTGAGGTGGGGCAAGGGGTCTTCGTACGCGGGGAGAGCATTGTCCGGATCGACGCCGAGCGATTCGGCCAGCGACCGAATGAAGCGATCGGCGTCGTCAATCGTTGGCGTCTGGTCGGCCGATCCCGGCGTCGCGTCTCCCGCGATCAGGGTGTGGTCGCGCCAAAGGGGCATGCGGTCGCCCCGCCAATAGAGGGAGAACGCCCACCGTGGCAGGCTTTCGCCTGGGTACCACTTCCCCTGACCGAAGTGCAAAAGGCCCTCAGGTGCGAACCTGTCGCGCAGCCGGTGGAGCAGGATCACCGCCAGTTTCCGTTTGTCGGGACCGACCGCGGCGGTGTTCCACTCGTCGCCTTCCATGTCGTCGATTGAGACGAATGTCGGCTCGCCGCCCATGGTCAGCCGAACGTCGTCCTCAACCAAGCGCCTATCGACCGCGGCGCCTAAGTCCAAGATCGCCGACCATTGGTCCTCGGTGTAGGGTTTGGTGACCCGGGGCGTCTCGGAGATCCGCTCGATCGCCATCTCATGAGCGAACGTGACTTTGCAGGGGTCGAGGCTGCCGCTGATCGGCGCCGCGCTCTCGGGATCGGGGGTACAGGCGAGCGGCAAATGTCCTTCGCCAGTGAGTAGGCCTGAGGTGGGGTCGAGGCCGATCCAGCCCGCCCCCGGGAGATAGACCTCCGCCCAGGCGTGAAGATCGGTGAAGTCCTCTTCTGCACCGGCCGGACCGTCCAGCGGCTTCACGTCGGGCTTGAGCTGGATCAGGTAGCCGGAGACGAAGCGCGCCGCCAAGCCCAGATGGCGCAGGATTTGGACGAGCAGCCAGGCAGTGTCGCGGCACGAGCCGCAGGCGCGTTCGAGGGTCTCTTCGCAGGTCTGGACGCCGGGTTCCATGCGAATGACGTACTCGATCTCCTTCTCCAGGCGCTGGTTCATGTCGACGAGGAAATCGACTGTCGACGGGGCCTCCGCCGCCAGGGACGACAGCCATTCCCGAAGTCTCGGCCCGGCCGGCAAGGCCTCGAGATACGGTTCGAGCTCGCGCTTCTGCCACGGTGCATAAGTAAACGGAAATTCCTGCACCTGCGGTTCCAGAAAGAAATCGAATGGATTGATCACCGCCATTTCGGCAACCAAATCGACGGTGATATCAAAATGTGATGTCTTTTCAGGAAAGACGAGTCGAGCCAAGTAGTTGCTTTGTGGATCTTGCTGCCAGTTGATGAAGTGTGTAGCCGGTGAAATCTTCAAGGCATACGAAAAGACCTTCGCCCGGCAGTGGGGAGCAGGGCGCAGCCGAACGACCTGCGGGCCTAAGTTGATGGGCTCGCTGTAGCGATAGGTCGTCCGGTGCGTGAGGGCGATGTGTATCGTCATAGGGACAGCAATCTCCCGGCAGGGCCTGATCGTCGGCGACGGCTCAGAGGGCTCGCTCAGCCTGCTTGCGGCTATGGAAAATGTCGATCTGACAGGGTTCGCATACGTTAAGAGTGGGTCCGCAATTCATGAGTGAACGGCCTCCGATGAGCAAGGAGTTTTGGCAGCGCGCCCGAGGGCGTGGTCAGCCGGCTGCCGATTAAGGCGGCCGCTCAGCGGGGTATCGGCTATTTCGCTATTGCGCTACGACGATGGAAACGAAGAAGGTATCACCTCGGACGCGTCCCGTCCGCGTCCGTAGCGCGATGCTTCGGTGAAGTGGACCCGGATTTTGGGACTATAGGCTTGATCGGGGTGGTGTACTCACCCGCTCCCGCTAAGTCCCTTTGAAATAACGCGTTTTTCCGGCGCCCCGCTGGCCGGAGAGAAGTTCAGGGCTGGCGTGGCTGGCTGGGGCGGGAGGATTCGAACCTCCGGTCACGGATCCAAAGTCCGTTGCCTTACCGCTTGGCCACGCCCCAATGATCGGCACGGAACGGTGCCGCTGCGGCGGACGTTAGCCGGTTGGAGGCGCGTTCGCAAGCAGCGGCGCCGCCGCCACCCACCAGCCGGGCTGCCGCGTCCGCAAGTTCTCAGCCGCCGTCTCCGCCGCCGCTTGCTCGGCGAACAGGGCGAAACAGGTGGCCCCGGATCCGCTCATCCGCGTCAGGAGCGCGCCCGGCAACGTCTCAAGTTCGGCCAGGACTGTGCCGATCACCGGGGCAAGGTGGACCGCCGCCTCCGTCAGGTCGTTACCGCGAAGCTTCAGCACATCGGCGAGTTCGGCTGCGTCCGCGGGTCCGGCCTCGAAGCGGCCCGGCCCGGAGAAGCCGCCGCTGCGCGCCTTGAAGACCCGCGGCGTCGGGAGCGCGATGCCCGGATTCACCAACACCAGCCAAGCCGGCGGCAGGGTAGGGGCGGGCGTCACGACCTCGCCGATCCCGGCGAAGAACGCGCTGCGGCCATAGACGCAGACCGGCACGTCGGCGCCAAGCGCTAGACCGATCGCGGCAAGCGCGGCGGGTTCGAAATCGAGCCGCCATAGCCGCGCCAGCGCATGCAGCGTCGCTGCCGCATCGGCCGACCCACCGCCGATGCCGGACGCGACCGGGAGCCGTTTGGTAAGGCGGATTCGTGCTGCCGCCGGCCGGCCTGAGGCAGCGGCAAGCGCGTGTGCGGCTCGTAGGACAAGGTTGTCCTCTTCATTGCCTAGCTCGCGCGCAAACGGGCCGTCGATGCTGAGGGTGAGCGCTTCGGCCGGCGCAGCCTCAATCGTGTCGCCAATGCCAGCGAAGACTGCGAGCGAGTCCAGAAGGTGGTAGCCGTCGGCGCGGCGGCCGACCACGTGCAGGTAGAGGTTGATCTTGGCTGGCGCTTCGACGACAACCGGCGGCGTGGCGGCGGCAAGCATGGCGGTGTGCTGCTCTGCCCTCGCTATGGAGTCGCGTTGGCTTCGCGGATCAGACCTTGGCGCAACTTGGCCTCAATCGCCGCGCGCGCTTCAGCGTCCGGCTTCAACGCAAGCGCTGTTTGCCACTGGAAGCGGGCTTCGCGCTGACGTCCGACCGACCAGTAGGCGTCACCCAGATGATCGTTGATGACCGGATCTTCGGGACGCAACTCGACCGCGCGTTCGAGATGCGGCACGGCTTCCTGACTGCGGCCGAGGCGGTATAACACCCACCCCAGGCTGTCGACGATGTAGCCGTCGCGCGGTCGCAATTCGACCGCTTTGCGGATCATCCGCTCGGCCTCGGCGAGGTTGCGTCCCTGCTCGACCCACGAGTACCCGAGGTAGTTGAGAACGAACGGCTGTTCCGGCTCGAACTCGAGTGCCTTCAGGAAATCGGTCTCGGCCCGTTCCCAGTTCTTGGCCCGTTCAAGCGCGATGCCGCGTGCGTACAGAAGCCGCCAGTGGTAAGGCTGCGGCGCACCGATGCGCAGGAAGGCTGCATCGTACGCGGCGACGGCGTCGGCAAACCGTTCGCGCTTGCGCAACATGTCCGCGAGCGTGCTGAGCGCATCGATGTCGCCGGGGTCCTCCTGCGAGAGGGTGTCGAGGATGTCCTTCGCCTCGTCGAAGCGGTCCATCTGATCGAGGTTCCGGGCCACTGCCAACCGTGCCGAGGGCGAGAACGGCGAAGCCCGATCAATGCCGGCGTAAACCCGGTTGGCATCCAGATAGCGACCGCGGTCCTCCAGCAGATCGCCTACCATCATCTGCAAAGGGGCCAAGTCGGCTCGGAGATGCAGCCCTAGCCTGGCGAGGTAAAGGGCTGTGTCTGGGTTGTTCTGACGGCCAAGAATGCCGGCGCCGTCCAGCAGGGCTTCTGCCATGCCGTCGGTCGCCGTGCGGATCTCGCGGGCCGGCTGCACCCCGGAATCGATTGCGGCGATGACGGCCGGCTTGAGGCGTGAACCCGGGTTGCGCTGCTGGTACTGCTCATAGAGCTCCCGTGCCTTCTGGCCCTGGCCGGCGCGGACGAAAACGCCGCCGCCAAGCTCAACCAGTCGCAGCCATGGCTGCTTGTGCTCTTCGAGGATCGACTGCAGGCTCGCTGCGGCAGCCGCCGGCCGACCCGCCAGATCATTGATCCAGGCCGCATGCAGGTGCGCGAGATTGGCGCCGCCGCCGTCCGAAAGCGTAGAGAGAGTAGCCAACGCCTGGTCAGTCTCGCCCATGCCCTGGAGAGCCCAGGCGGTCAGCACCGGACCGAGGTAGGAAAACGAGTCGTCCTGGGCAAGGATCTCCAGGTGCCGCTTGGCGTCGGCTAGGCGGCCGGCGCGAACGTCCTCGATCGCCAGCAGGAGCCGGGCGAGCCCACTCTTGTCCGGGCTTGAACCGACGTAGCGGCGAGCGAGCGGTACCGCGTCGTTGACCTGGCCGTCCAGAACGAGGACGAAGAATGTCCGGCCCAGGAGTAGGCTGTCGTCCGGCGCCAGAGCAATCGCGGCGCGCAGAAAGTCGGCCGCCGCTGCCTCGTCGTTCTGAGCGCGCGCGTGGCGGGCGGCAAGATAATTGCCGGTGAGGGTTTGACCGGGCGTGATCAGCACCGGGGCCTCGACGCGGTTGGCAGCGCAGGCGGCAGCAGCGAGCACTAAGCCCAGCAGCAACACACCGATGCGTCGGCGCAGCGGCTGCATGAGGACATCAAGAAAGCGTATCAAGGCTTCTGCCTACATGTTGGGGTAGTTCGGTCCGCCGCCGCCCTCGGGCACGGTCCAGGTGATGTTCTGGGTCGGGTCTTTGATGTCGCAGGTCTTGCAGTGGACGCAGTTCTGGGCGTTGATCTGCAATCGCCTGCCGCCACTGGCGGCATCGTCGACAAATTCGTAGACGCCGGCCGGGCAATAGCGTGCCTCTGGACCATCGTAAAGAGCGAGGTTGGTCGCAACCGCGACCTCCGGGTTCGTCAGCCGGAGGTGGATCGGCTGGTCCTCCTCGTGGTTGGTGCTCGCAAGGAACACCGAGGACAGCTTGTCGAAGGTGATCACGCCGTCCGGCTTCGGATAAGCGATGGGTGGGCAAGCGCTCGCCGGCTTTAGCTGCGCATGGTCCTCCTTGTGCTTGAAGGTCCAAGGTGCCCGCCCGCGCAGCACGTAGGTATCGATGGCGGAGTAGGCGATCCCTGCCCACAGACCGCTGTGAAACGACGGACGGATGTTGCGCACCGTCCGCAGCTCCTGCCACATCCAGGAGTTCTTCAGCGCTTCCGGGTAGGCTTCGACCACATCGGGCGGCACTTCCGCCGTCAACGCGGCGAACATCTGCTCGGCGCAGATGATGCCCGATTTCATTGCTGTATGCGTGCCCTTGATCTTAGGGACGTTGAGGAATCCGGCCGTATCGCCGATCAAGGCGCCGCCCGGAAACACCAGCTTCGGGATCGACTGCCAGCCGCCCTCGGCAAGCGCACGGGCGCCGTAGGCAATCCTCCGGCCGCCCTCGAAGGTGGGGCGGATCGCTGGATGCAACTTGAAGCGCTGCATCTCGTCAAACGGCGACAGATGGGGATTCTCATAATCAAGCGCGATCACGAAGCCGACTGCGACCTGGTTATCCTCCAGGTGGTAAAGGAACGAACCGCCGTAGGTTCGTGCGTCCATCGGCCAGCCTACGGTGTGCACGATCTTGCCGGCCTTGTGGTTGGCCGGATCGACTTCCCACAATTCCTTGATGCCGATGCCGTAGGCTTGCGGCTGCACGCCGTTGCGCAGGTTGAAACGCGCTTCCAGCATCTTAGTAAGCGAACCGCGGCAGCCTTCGGCGAAGATCGTGTAGCGGGCACGCAGTTCCACCCCGCGCTGGAAGTTGGCCGTCGGCTCGCCTTCGCGGCCGACGCCCATGTCGCCTGTCGCGACGCCGACGACCCGGCCGTTCTCGTCGTAGAGCACCTCGGCAGCCGCGAAACCGGGGTAAATCTCGACCCCAAGGGCTTCGGCCTCGCTACCCAACCAGCGGCATAGATTGCCGAGGCTGACGATGTAGTTGCCCTCGTTGTGCATCTGCGGCGGTGTCGGCAGCCGGATCGCGCGCGTCTTGGTCAGGAACAGGAAGTTGTCGTCCGTCGCCGGGGTTTTGAGCGGCGCGTCTTTCTCCCGCCAATCGGGGATCAGCTCGTTCAGCGCACGCGGCTCGATGACTGCGCCCGACAGGATGTGGGCACCGATCTCGGAACCTTTTTCGATAAGGCACACGGACAGCTCGTGCTCGCGCTCAGCCGCTAGCTGCTTCAGGCGGATGGCGGCACTCAAGCCTGATGGTCCGCCGCCGACAATGACGACATCGAACTCCATTGCTTCGCGGTCCATCGTGCCCTCTCCACCCTGTCCTTTCGGTCTCGCGTTCCAGTTTCTATAACATACGATCCGCAAATCGCTCGGACAATTGCTGTCCCGGACCGCGGCGTTTAATAGTTGGTCGAATGGCAACTGATGGCGCGCGGGGGAGGGCCGGCCGGGGGGACAGGCATCCCTGCGTCGGGGCGGACCGCTTGGAATGAACGAGGAGACCGCGGCGACAATCGCGCATGTGCTGCGCTGGCACCTTGAAGCCGGTGTTGATGAATGCATCGGTGCGGTGCCGCGCAACCGCTACAAGGAGGAAGGGACAGCAAGGCAAGGCGGGCAGCCGCCGCGTTCAGAGGCCGCGCTGGCGACGGCGGCGACATCAAGACCGGTTCCGAAACCGTCTCCGCCGCTGACAGCCCGGCCAACGCCGCCACCAACGGTGGCTGGCACCGCCGCAACGCTGGCCGCCGCGGCCGGCAGCCTCGATGCGTTGAAGGCGTCGCTTGCGCGCTATGACGGCTGTGCGCTTGCCAAGACAGCGACCAACCTTGTCTTTGGCGACGGCAGTGCGACGGCCCGCGTGGTGCTGATCGGCGAGGCGCCGGGCGCGGAGGAGGATCGCCAAGGCGTGCCGTTCGTCGGCGTTAGTGGCCAACTCCTCGACCGCATGCTCGCCTCGATCGGTCTCGATCGCACGCAAGTATTTATTTCCAATACCGTTTTTTGGCGCCCTCCTGGCAACCGCGCGCCAACCTCGCAGGAGGTCGCGGCTTGCATGCCGTTCGTAATCCGAATCATCGAACTCATTCGGCCGGCGATGCTGGTCGCGCTTGGCGGGCCGGCGGCAAACGCGCTCTTGAGCCGGAGCGAGAGCGTAAGCCGCCTGCGCGGTCGCTGGTTCACCTTCGAGAGCGCGGGTCTTGCTCCCCCGATTCCCGCGACGGCCCTATTTCACCCGGCCTACCTGCTGCGCTCGCCGGGACAGAAAAGGCTCGCTTGGCGCGATCTACTGGCAATCAAGAAGAGACTATCCGCTGGGTAGCGCAGCCCTACCGGGGGTCCGTCCGGTCGAGGAGCATGAATAGGGGCGCGTTCGGGTACGGATCTGCTTGCCAGTCTCGGCGAATCCTGCCAAAGAGGCATGTAAGCAGGGTGGAGGGCAGGGATATTGCGCGGAATTCTTCGCTCCTTTGGGGTTGTCCTCACGATCGCCAGTCTGATGGCCGTTGCCTCACCGAGCTTTGCCGGACGCTTGAGCGGCCAGCCAGGCGCCGACGCCCGCTCCCAGGGGGCGGACCCGGTTCTGCCCAATATTCTTTCATCTGAAGATGTTACGCTTTACCGGGAGATGTTCGCACTGGCCCGCCAAGGCCGCGGGCGGGCTATCGACGAACGGCTGCCGCTGTTGGCCAATCCGCTCTTGCTCGGTCACGTCATGGCCCAGCGTTACCTCCACCCGCGCGCCGCGATTGAGAGCGATGCCGAACTCATACAGTGGCTCGCCGCGTACTCGGACCAACCGGATGCCGCCGCGATCCGCGATCTGCTTGACGCACGCCGCAGCGAGCGACTTCGGGAGCAGGCCCGTCTGGCGCGCGCAGCCCAGCGCTCGGCGGCCAGGTCTGCTGCCCGCTCCGCCCGCTCCGGCAAGCAAGGGATAGCTGTTCCGACCAAGAAGCCGATCCGGCGGGGTGGTGGCGTTGCGGATGCTGGAACGCTCTTGAATGCCAGCGGGGCAGCGATGCTGGCAGGCCTGACGGGATCGGCTGATGCCCTCGCAGAGCTGTCCGGCGGCACGGGCGACGACGAGGTACTGTCGTCGGAGTGGTCCCTCGGCATGGAGGACCGCAGCACGCGGGAACTCTGGCGGCACGGGATCGCCGCTTGGCGCGCCGGCGAAAGCGCCGCTGCCGCCTCGGTGTTTGGAACGCTCGCCGATCGCGCGGATGCCTCGGCCTGGGTGCAGGCGGCCGCTGCTTTTTGGGCTGCCCGCGCTCACCTGCATGCCCGCCAACCGGAACATGTCAGTCACTGGCTGAAGGTCGCGGCGAGTCAAACACGCACCTTCTATGGACTGCTGGCGCAGCGGATTCTTGGTTTGCCGCTGCGTATCCGCTGGCAGCCGGATGATACCGACATTGCTGCGGCCCGGTTCGTAGGATCGACGGCCGCAGGGGAGAGGGCACTTGCACTGGTTCAGGTCGGTGAACATCCGCGTGCCGAGGCCGAGTTGGCGAATGCGAGCCGCGGCGAGCGCGGCCGGTTTGCCCACGGTGCGATGGTGATCGCCGAGCGCGCCGGCTTGGCTCAACTTTCTCTGCAGCTGTATGCCCGGCTCTATCCGGACGGCGGCGGCTTCGAGGCCGCCGGCTATCCGGTGCCGTACTGGCGCCCCGAGGGCGGTTTCACCGTAGATCCGGCGCTGCTGTTCGCGCTGGCTCGGCAGGAGTCACGCTTCGACCCGGAGGCGGTCAGCCGGGCCGGCGCGCGCGGCTTGATGCAGGTGATGCCGGCGACTGCGCGGCACGTCATTCGCCGCCGCCCAGACGATCTGGCCGATGCCCGATTGAGCAACCCGGAGACCAATCTCGCCGTTGGCCAGACGTACATCGAGCTGCTGGTAACAGAAGAAGACGTCGGCCAGGACCTGTTTCGCTTGGCCGCCGCCTGGAACGGCGGGCCGAACAACGTCAAGAAGTGGGAGTTCGAGGGGATCGCCGCCGAGGATGATCCGCTCCTGTTCATCGAAACGATCCCCTTCGGCGAGACGCGCAATTTCATCGAGAAGGTTCTCGCCAACTACTGGATCTATCGCGACCGACTGAACCAGCCGGTGCCATCACTCGACTCGCTCGCCGCCGGCATGTGGCCCACCTACAAGGAGTACCGTGATCCGCCGGTGAGTGCTACCGTGCAGGGAACCCAGGCGCGCTATGGCTATTGACCCCTCTCGGCCGTTCGTCCCCGTCAGCATTGCGACGTTGACAATATCCGACAGCCGCGATGCGGAAACCGATACCTCGGGCAGGACGCTGGTGGAGCGGATTGAGAAGGCAGGACATCGGCTTGCTGCGCGCGCGATGGTGCGGGATGACGTTGCGGCGATCACTGCCCAGCTGCGGCTGTGGATCGCCGATCCCGCGATCGATGTCATCATCTCCACCGGCGGCACCGGCCTTACCGGGCGTGACGTGACACCGGAGGCGGTGCATGCGGTGATGGATAAGGAAATCCCCGGCTTCGGTGAGCTGTTCCGCTGGCTCAGCTTCGCCAAGATCGGCACCTCGACGATCCAGTCGCGGGCTTTGGCCGTAGTGGCCGGCGGCACTTACGTGTTCGCGCTGCCCGGCTCGCCGGGGGCCTGTCGCGACGCGTGGGATGAGATCCTCGCCTACCAGCTCGATGCGCGGCACAAGCCGTGCAATTTCGTCGAGTTGATGCCGCGGTTGAACGAGCACCTTACGCACTCTTGAACGTTCTTGAGCCTGCCGCACCCCGCGGCGGACACTCGCATCAGCGCAGCGCACGGCCGCCGCGGTTGGCGAGGCGCAGGGCGTCGCCGCGCCAGGGGTCGCTGCGGTCCGGCAGATCGCGGAGGCGTGCCAGATCGGGACGGCTGCGGCCGCCCGTCTGCATGCGCTTCTCCAGCCGTTCAACCAGCTCGCCGAGAATAGCCCGGTAAAGGTCGTCTTTCAGGACCGCATCCTCAAGCCCGGCGTCGATGTTCGGGTTGTCGTTGATCTCGACAACGAAGGCACCGTTCTCAGTTTCCTTGACGTCGACCCCGTAGAGGCCGCTGCCGATGAGGCTTGCGGCCTGCGTTGCCACCTCGACCACGGCCGGCGGTGCCATGCCAACAGAAAGACTCTTGGCGCGGCCTTCGACGGGGCCGTGCGGGCCGCCGTGCTTGACGATCTGCCAATGGTCGCGGGCCATGAAATACTGACAGACGTAGAGCGGCTTCCGGTGCAGGACGCCGATCCGCCAGTCGAATGCGGTCCGCATGAATTCCTGCGCGATGATCAGATCAGTGTCCTTGAACATCTGCTCGGCAAACCGGGGCAGGTCCTCCGCCGCGCTGACTTTCACCACGCCGCGGGAGAATGATCCGTCTGGAATCTTGAGGACGACGGGAAAACCCAGTTCACGTTCAATGCGGCCGATGCGCCTGCGGTCAAGGATCAGCGTGCGTGGCGTCGGAATGCCGTTGGCGCGCAAGAGTTCGGCCAGGTAGATCTTGTTGGTGCAGGTCAAGATCGAGCGTGGATCATCAATCACCGCCATCCCTTCGAGCTCAGCCTTCTTGGCGAAGCGGTAGGTGTGGTGGTCAAGCGCGGTGGTCGCGCGGATCAAGAGTGCGTCGTACTCCAACAGCCGGCCATAGTCGGCCTTGGTGATCATCTCGACGTCGAGACCCATCTGGCCCCCGACCCGCACAAAGCGCTCGAGCGCTTTGCGGTTCGATGGCGGCATCTGTTCCTGCGGATCGTGCAGGATGGCGATCGAGTAGCGGCTCGGTGCTGCAGTGCGCTCCTGCTTCCAGACCGCGTGTGTGTAGCGGTCGAGCGCATCGACGAAGGCGGGTACGAACTCCTGCCGCACCGCGCGCAGCGCGACAGGCCGGATCGAAACGATCGACCACACCGCCTTGAAACGGAGCTCAACCTCAAGAACCGGGCAGCGGAACAGCTCGAAAATGCGTCGTGCTGCCGGAACAAGGCGCGGATCATCGGCACTGCCGAAAAAGATGTGGACGATTAGGCTCGGGTTCTCCAGCGGATCAGCCTGGAACGTCTTCTTGACCAGTTCATTGACTTCGGGCAGCGCAATGCGCAGCAGGCGCTTCCAATGCAGGTCCAGCATCACGTCCACGGACGGGATGACCTTCTGGCCACGGGCCTCGGCAAGCAGGGAAACGTAGTAGCCGAGGCTCAGGTAGCTGAGGTCGCGGCAAAGATTGACCACCCGTGCCGAGGTTGGCAGCCGGCGCGCCGTTTCGGCGACAAACGACCGCGCGGTGACGATGATTCGGCCGGCGGCCGGCCAGGGAAAATCGGCGTGGCGGTCAACGACAATCACGTGCAGCGGCATCAGAAACCGCTCCAGACGAAGCAGGCTCTAACCGGCTGCTGGACGGTGCCCGACTGGGCCATGATCCGGGGCCTCTCAAGGACGAAGGAAGGGGCAGGGCGATCTCCGCGCGGTCAGCACTTAGCACCGCTGCGGCAAACATCAAGTCTTGATCACGTGTGCGTCTTTCGGCTCCGATACGGCATCGGCTGCGTGCTTTCGCGGCAGGAGCTGCTTTCGCATTTTCCAGGCATCGGTGCCGTCCGCGTAGTACCGCTGCCGCTTCCCGCAGACGGTATAGCCGTGCATCGCATACAAGTGTTGCGCCGCGGTGCTGTCGGCGCGCACCTCGAGACTCATCGCGTTGGCGCCGTTGTCAGCCGCAGCCTGCTCGGCTGCGAGCAGGAGCGCCGCTCCGTGGCCGAGCCGGCGATAACCGGATGCGACGGCGATCGAGTAGAGCCGCGCGGCCGGCCTTTGGCGGTGAAAGAGCACGACCGTGTAGCCGCTGATCGCGCCGCCGCTCGCGACATGAACCAGAGTCGCGGCATTGGCTCGCTTGATCAGGTGTTTGAGCGCGCGGATGGTCAGCAGGTCGCACCGGAAGGCGCCGGCTTCGATCGCGGCAAGCGCGGCGATGTCGGCAAGGGTAGCGGGCCGAATCGTGGCGGAAACGGCGCCTGCCGGCGACTGGGCACAAGGATGGGCAGATTCGTCCGCGCCATGATCCCGCTGATGCTGGTCGGCCACGAAGCGAAGACCTTGCCGGACGGGGCTAGCGGCTGAGACCGGGGTGCTGCGGCCGATCGGCAACAAGGTGCACCCACGTCGGCACATCCGCCCTCACGCGGCTCTCGCCCGCCCACAACTCCGAGTCGGGGCCGCCGTCTTGTGCGAGGGCAAGGGCGTCTAGCTGCAACAGGGCAAGTGCCAGGCCATCCACTCCGGAGCGAATCTCGCCAACGGTCCGCTCGGCCTGGCGGATCGGAGTGCCCGGTGCCGGCAATGGACCTGTGATCCGCGCTGGCACGAGCCGCTTGCGGATCAGGCCGCGGTGCTTGCTGCGCGCGGTTACCTCCTGTCCGACGTAGCAGCCCTTGTTCCAATTGACGCCGTTCAATTCATCAAAGCCGCACTCCAAGAGGAGCGAGCGTTCAACGATGAGATCGCGGCTGCCATCGGGCAGTCCGAGGCTCAAGCGGTGTCGATCGAAATCGTCCCGACTGGCTTGGCCGAAGCCGTGGCCGGCGAGGAAGGTTGGCACATCGGTGGAGGGGAGAAGACAGCGGATGCCTGCAGCCGGTAGCCGCGGGTCGAGAAACGCAAATCCGCTGGAGAGCGCAGCGGCAGTGCCAGGGTCAGCACCGGCAAGGCCGACGGCCGCCGCGGCGCCCGTTCCAAAGCCTGCCACGACGGAGATCGCGTCCGCCATCGGCGTGATGGTAACGCGCGCCCGCAGCCGATATATGCCGAGCCGGCGGGCGAGCGCCTCCGCGCGTGCCGCCTCGCAGTCGAGCCAAAGCGCATCGCCGGCGCCGACGATGAAAAAATCGAAGAGGTATTTGCCCTGCGGCGTCAACAGCGCGGCATAGATGGCGCCGCCGTCCGTCACTTGGCGGACATCGTTGGAGACGAGGCCCTGCAGGAAGCTCAGCCTGTCCTCGCCGGCTACCGAAATGATGCTGCGATCGTCGAGCCTGAGCGCTTTCGGAACCGTCATCGGGTGCTGCCTTCGCTGCCTGCCGCGGGGCTGATCGTCCCCGCTAAGAGCATGGTTGGCGCGTACGGTTTTGCAAGGGGTGAGCGCGAACCGCGGCAGATAGTTGGCGTTGCCGGCACGCGCGCCCAGGCGTTTGCAGGCGGTGGCAGGAGGGGGTTATCCGAAGAGATGGGCGAGCAGAATCACCGCAATTGCGACCGGGATCGGCGCCTTGAGCACAGTGAGCCAGATCGAGCTGCAGCGCTTGCCCATCGGCGTCGGCGGAAACACCTCCACGCACGCGCGCGCGCCCATCACCCAGCCGACGAACAGCGCAACGGCGATGGCACCTAGCGGCAACAGCGTGTTCGCACTCAAAGTGTCGATGGTCGCCACGAAGCGGTGGCCGAACGTGCTGACGCCGTCCGGTCTGGAGCCGATCGACAATGTCAGCGGCACGCCGAGAAGAAAGGCGTAAAGGCCGGCAGCAGGCGCGCTCTGGGTTCGGCCGAACCCGTGGCGGTCGCCGAAATGGGCCACGACCGCCTCGAGCATCGAAACGGCCGAGGTCAGGGCGCCGATGATGATCGCCGTAAAGTAGATCAGCATGAATACGATGCCGAACGGGTGCTGCAGCAGCGTTCTCGGCACGACAACCATCAACGTCCGCACGCCGGCTGCCGAAGGTTCATCGGCGACGCCAACCAGCGGCAGCACGGTCGCTACGACCATGAGCGCGGCAACGGTGCTCAGGCCAACGATCGCCGATGCCTTGCCGACCAGGCCGCCGTCCGGCGCGCAGTAGGAGCCATAGACGATCATGATGCCGAACCCGAGCGAGAGCGAGACGAGCGCATGACCGAGTGCGGCGAGGATCGCCGCGGCATCGACGCTGGAGAAATCGGGCCGCAGGACCTGCGCGAGCGTGTCGATGGCGCCCGGCAACGTGAGCGCACGTGCGGACAAGAGGAGCAGGAGGACCAGCAGGAGCGGCACCAGCACCTCGTTGACCCGCTCGATGCCGTTGCGGATGCCGGCGATGACGATCCAGACCGTGAGCAGAACGAACAGCCCGCCGCCTAGGATCGGCTGCACGGGATCGGCAAGGAACACCTCGAACACCTTCGCCGGCGCGTCAGCCGATATGGTGGAGGTGCCCAGAAGCAGGTGGAGGGAAAAAGCAATCACCCACCCGGCGACGACGGTATAGGCAGCCAGGATCAGGAACGCGACGAAAGCGCCGACCACGCCGACAATCGACCACAGTCGCCCCCCGAAGCTGGCAAAGGCTTCGGCGCCGCTCCTCTGCGCAGCACGGCCGATTGCGAGTTCGGCCAAGAAAACGTTCAGGCCGAAAACAACCACCATTCCAACAAGCAGAACAAGAAAAGCACCACCGCCATGCTGCTGGCTGAGGAACGGCAGGCGCCAAAAACTGCCGAGCCCGATTGCCGACCCAGAGGCTGCGAACACGAAGCCCGAAGGCGATCCCCAGCGTTCGCGACCGTTCCCCTGGCTGTTACCGGACGCGGGCACGATAATTCCCACCTATCCCCTTTTGCGTTTTTCTTGGTTTCTCCTTAAGCGGAAGTGAGCCCCGGCTATAGCCCCAAATGGGGTGCTTGTTGCAGGACCATCCCATCGCCGTCAAGAATGGGAGGGCGGGTCCGTCAATCGACGGCGAAACCAGCTTTCTTCTGCGTTGACAGTTGCGCTCGGGTTTGTTCGTGTGCCGGCGGCCTGAGCCTCCGCCCTCACGTCACGGCAGGGAGTGGAGGGCCACAGGCAGCGGACCGTATATGGGACGGCTCAAGCGGCGGCTCGCCGCCGTCGGTCCTCAGCCGCGACAGGGATTTGCAGGGAGTGTACGCGAATGAACTTCGAGTATGGCGGTATCATCGGCCTGATCATCCTCGCGCTGGACATCTGGGCCTTTGTTAACATCTTGCAGAGCGGTGCTTCGACCGGCAGCAAGGTGCTCTGGATTCTGTTGATTCTCTTTCTGCCGATCGTCGGTTTCATCATCTGGCTTCTCGCGGGTCCGCGAAAAGCGTGACGTCATAACCCGCGTCCGGCCCCGGGGCATCGCGGGCACTCGCGGCCGGATACGGGAACGGCTGGAAGAACCCTCTTACTTCTTTGTGCGCAGCGCCTCTGCCTCTGCTCTGACGGCGGCAGAGACGATGAAGAAGACGTTGGCACTCGGAAACATCGTGCAGCCGGCGCGGATCATCGCCGCGAGTTCGGTATCGAGCTTGTCGTTGTCGCGGAAAACAACGCCGTAATGCTGTCCGGCGTGGACCGCGAGTTGACGAACGAGCTCGATCCGCGGCTGTGGCGGCATCGCCTGGACATCCTGACAGGTCTTGTAAACCGCTTCCTCGAACGGCACCGCGGGTTCGGCCGCAGACGCGGCAAGAGGGGACAGCGCGAAGGCCAACCCGGTTGCGATTGCTAAGCCACGCATGAGTCTTCTCCGTTGATGGGCGGCATTGGCTGCCCCTGTTTCCTATTTCCGGCTCCCGATTGCCTCACCGCCGAGATAGCCGGCGGCACCGCCGATTAGTCCGGCGCCGATGGTGGTGGCGAGCCCGGCGCCGGTGACCATCGCGATTCCCGTTCCCAGGACGGCGCCGGCGGTCGCACCCTTCTCGCCAGTCGTTTGGCCGGCGCAGGCAGCGACGCTCACTGCGGCGGCGACCATCACACCGACGACGAACAGCCGGCCCGCCGCAAACTTCAGGCGGACCGGACGGGATATGATCCCTGTCGTTGTTGTCATCATAGGTCCGAAGCTCCTGTTGCGCGCCCAAGATGGGCGATCCCAAACTGAGTTAAGAGTACCCCAGTCATCATGGGACCGCCACAGGGCTGTTGCCTGGATGACAGAGCGCGAAAGAATCGTTGGGCATCGTGCCTGATGCCGATGCAGCACGCGGGGTTAGGCTTGTCTTCGCAGGTGCAGCAAACCATATCACGGGGGCGGCAGGGAGCCCCCGAATGCTGTCCGCGGATCAGCGCCCGCGATGTCCGTTCGCGCTTGCAAGGAGATCAAGGCGTGCTGCATCTCGCGGATTCAACGGAGCAGGAACTCTTGAACCGGCTGGCTGCGATCCGGGCGGCGGCCGAGATTATGCTCGATAACGAGGACCTACCGCTCAAGGAGCGACTCGCTTTCTTGAACGTGATCGAACGCGAATCGGGACGGCTGCTTGGTCTCGTGCACAGGGCCGGAGTAAGCGAAGAGTCGCTGTTAGCGCTTTCCTAGCGCTCCGCCAGCGCCGATCGCCAGTGCCGATCGCGTGGGGCGTTGCGCGGTTCTCCACGTGTCATTGGCCGTCGGTCGCGCGGCGTGCATTTCGCCGCTGTCGGCATCTCGCCGCGAATGACTAATCTCGGCAGCAGAGTGTCTCGGGGGGTGGCATCGTGTCAGCCACCTCTTCGCTAAGGCAGCTTCCAGCCGCAGTGAGCGCGTACTTCGTGTGCCTGACAGGGCTCGTCAGGTCACGCAATCATCCTGGACATAAGCGGGTGAGGGTTTAGCGCCCCGTAAAATGAAACCGGGCCGCGCCGTGGGGGGGACGACGCGACCCGGTACCCTTTCGCGTTGCTATCCGTCCGGGGGGCAGAAGGATAGCTTTAACGCGAGGGTTCCATCGAGTCAGCGGCTGACTCTAGTCCAAACACCGCCGCAGGCTGTACTGCCCCACAAACCTGCGACTTTTGAAATCGTTCGATCAACATCATTGCACTTGCCGCAAGGAAGGGCAAGCTCTGAATGGCGAGCGTGACCGCGAACAACGACATCTCAGTGATGCGATCTTCGTTGGTCAGTTCGAGGACGAGCGCTGAAGCCAGGAGCAAGGCGCCAAATACGGTTTCCCATTTCGCGGGGTTTTCGCGCCCGCGCTTGGCATTGCCGCCTTTGTCTGTGCGCAGGAACGGCAGGCGGTCACGGACGAGGCCAGCGAACACCGCACGGGCCACGGTCAACTGCAGGCTCATCGCCGCCAGCGCCGCGCCGGGCACCTCCTTGAGCGGCATGCGCACCCGTTTCGCATACAAGAGGCCGCAATGCAGCACGTTGACGGCAAAGGCGGTCATGATCGGCACGGTAAAGGCGACGGTCGGGATGATGACGCCGACGAACAGCACCATCGGTACCCAGAGCAGGTTCATCATCGATGCCAGCGCGCCCAGCGCGTCAGCGAGCCACAGGGACCAGCCGGCGATGAAGTGGAACTTCTGCCGCGGAGTCAGCGTCCGCGAGGTCGGCGTGACGTGCTGCCAGTGCTTGCGGATGATCTGCATCGCGCCGTAGGCCCAGCGGAAGCGCTGGGTCTTGAACGCGCTGAAGGTGTCCGGCAGCAGGCCGTGGCCATAGCGAACGTTGGTATAGAGTGCCTGATAGCCGGCCTCGTAGAGGCGCAAGCCGAGCTCGGTGTCCTCAACGATGGTCTCGGTGCTCCAGCCGCCCAGCCGCTCCAGGGCGTCGCGCCGCACGATACACATGGTCCCGTGCTGAATGATGGCGTCGTCCTCATTGCGCTGGACCATGCCGATATCGAAGAAGCCGGCATATTCCGCGTTCATCACCCGCTTGAGCGGCGAGTCGGCACCATCGCGATGATCCTGCGGCGCCTGGATCAGGCCCACGGTAGGATCGGCGAAGTGCGGCACTAGGTCTTTGAGCCAGCCGGGCTGGACGACGTAGTCGGCGTCGATGACCGCGATCACCTCGGCATCGGCGGCCGTATGCTGGAGCGCAACATTGAGCGCGCCCGCCTTGAAGCCAGAGCAGGTGATGTTGAGGAACTTGAAGCGGTCACCCAACTCGCGGCAGCGCGCGGCAACCGGAGCGCTGTAGAAAGCCTCGGGCGTGTTATTGACGATAATGATCGCCTCGAAGTTCGGGTAGTCGAGCGCGGCCAGGCTGTTGAGGGTCTCGATCACCATCGCCGGCTGTTCGCGGTAAGCCGGAACGTGGATCGAAACCTTGGGCGGCGAAGCCGGCAGGGGCAACGCCGGCGTGTCGCCGATCAGGCGCCGCGGTTTGGCCCCGAACAGCACTTCGGCCAGCTCGTGCACCTTGCCGAGCGTCATCACCGTGATCAGCAGCACCATCACGAAGCCGACGGCCCAAGTGAGCGCGATGCCGATGTTGAGGTAGTTCTCGAACGGGTAGGCCAACGCCAGCGCGACGCCAGCCGCCATGCCGTGCCCGGCCAGCGCAAACATCATCGCGTGACCGTAATTTGGCTGCCGCGTGCGCAGACCCAGAAGGGTCAGGCCGGTGCCGAGCACGATCGCGACGATCGCCTTCCATAGAGTGTTCTTATCGGCAACCGGGCCGGTCAGCGAAAACTTCGCATTGCGGTGGGCGTCAAACATGCCCCAGTAGGCGCCGACGCTGCCTTCGTTGGTCTTCCAGACCTGGTCGAACGCCTCGACGATATTGTACTCGATGCCGCGCCGCTGCGCTTCGACCAGGAAGTCGCGCAGGATCTTCGCCTGGCTGGTGGCACTCGGCACCGCGGCGAGGTTGTTGTAGCCCTGGCTCGGCCAACCGAACTCGGCGACGACGATCCGCTTGCCGGGGAACGCCTTGCGCAGTTCCTCGATCTTGGCGATCGTGTACGAGACCGCATCCTCGGCGGCGACGCCTTCCCAGTAGGGCAGGATGTGGACGGCGATGTAGTCGACGGCCTTCGCGAGTTCGGGGTACTGCAGCCACTGGTACCAGATCTCACCCGTGGAGACCGGCACCCGGACCTGCTTCTTCACTTCGCGGATCATCGCCATCATTTCATCGACGGTCCGCTCGCCACGCAGCAGCACCTCGTTGCCCACCAGCACCGAGCGAACGTTGCGGTTCTTCTTGGCGAGGGCGACGACGGTTTCCATCTCATGGCGGTCGCGTTCTTCGGTGTCACCGATCCACGCGCCGACAATCACATTGAGTCCCATCTTGGCGGCGAGCGCAGGTACCTCATCGACGCCGTCGATGACCGAATACGTGCGCACGCCGCGGGAGACGTTGGCGATGACGCCCAAGTCTCTCTTCAGTTGTTCCACCGGCACCGGTTCGCGATCTTTCGGATCCGATCCAGGCGCATAGGGGCTATAGGAGAGGTAGCTGATCTCACCTGTAACATCAGCGGGCAGCTCGTTTTTTGCGAACACGAACCAGCCCGCAGCGTGGACCACTGCCGCCACAAGGGCGGCAACAAGGACCGCTCTCATCTCATTTGTTCCGAAGGTTAGAAGGTTTGCCTTGGTACTCTTGCACCAATCGCGTACGCGCCCTCCCCGACGCATGCCAGAGAATAAGAATTGTTTGTGGCGCGATTAAGGCGATCTGAATCCCGCATCGGTTGAATCTTCAGTTGGGGCGCTGCGGCGGATCACTCGTTTTTGTTGGTGCCACAGTCGGTTCCGGCCGTTCTGGCTTTGGCGCCGGGGCTGCTGGTGCCCCTTTCGCCGTCTTGCCGCTCTCCTTGCCGGCCTCCTTATCGCCATCCTTGTCGGCCTTCGCGGCAGCAGGTGCTTCGCTGTCCATGCCGCCCTTTTTGTCGTCAGTCTTCGCCACGCGAACGTTCGGATCCTGCCAGCAGGCGTTGATCTGTTCGCTCAAGCCGTTGTTCTCGAGGAGCGCGACATTGGCGGCGACGCATCCAAAGGCATCGGAGAGCAGCGGTTCCGGACAGCCAAACCGGACATAGAACGGCGTAAAATCATTCGCCGCCATCGCGTCGTCGCGGATCAGGAGGCTGATGATCCGCTTGCCCAGCCACTGGCACTGATCCGACGTTGTTGCCGCCTTGGCGTCGTCGGGCGTGACGGGCAGGGCCGGCTGGCGCGGCCGCGGTTGCGGCCGTGCGCGCTCAGCGGCTGGATCCTTGACCGCGACAGGGGGGGGATCCTTCGCTGACTCTCCTTTGTACTGCGCGGCTGCCGGCCCCGCGGAGGTGAGAATCAATACCAGTCCGAATGCAGCCAGCGCGCTCATGCGTGCGCCCATCATCGCCGCGTTCCTCATCCTCCGGCCGTCCTTACCATCAATTATTTTTGGCGGGATGGCAGGCTTTTAGCGCAACGGCGAGGCGCGCGCAATTGGCGTCCGCGCCGGCAAGCCCCGGCCGTCGTCCTGTGCTGGCGGCCACGCCGCTGCGGTCCCAATCTTCCGCTGTAGCGAGCGCGTCAAGTTGACCGGTTTTTGTAGCGCATGAATTGACCGCTTCTGTGGTGGAGGTTGGGGCGGTGG
>UXAT02000025.1 GCA_900609035.2 Candidatus Defluviicoccus seviourii
AACCGACTCCTACGCCACATCAACCGCTTACGCTACATCCGCCAGCCCCCGACAAGGGGCGTCGTGAATAAGACGGGTTAACGCCATCCACGATATCAAATCGATCGACTTCCACGTCGATGACATCACCGGCGAAGAAAAGACAGTTGATCTCGTTGTCGACATCTTCAATCGCGTCAATTCGGGCGGCACCAAGCTCTCCAAGGGTGACTTGGCACTCGCCAAGATCTGCGCCGAATGGCCACAGGCGCGCGAGGAACTGAAGAAACGGCTCGGCCATTGGAGCGAGGCAGGTTTCGACTTCAAGCTGGAGCTGCTGCTTCGCTGCGTCACAGCCGTCCTCACGGGGCAAGCCCTTTTCGAGAAGTTGGCGGACATCGACACGCCTTCATTCGAACGCGGCCTGCAGCAGGCGGAAAAGGCCATCGATTTCCTGCTTGATCTCATCGGCTCCCGCCTTGGGCTCGATTTCGATCGGGTGCTTGGCAGTCGTTATTCGTTTCCGCTAATGGCGCGTTACGTGGTTGCCCGCAGCTTCAAGCTGGATCCCACCAAGGAAACTGGCCAGCTGCTTTTCTGGTACGTGCACAGTTTCCTGTGGGGACGCTACGCCGGCTCGACCGAGACCATCCTCAATCGCGATCTCACCCTGATCCAGCAGCCGGACGGATCGCTGGACCAACTGATCGGCGGACTGCGCATTAGCCGCGGCGACTTACGTGTTCACGCAGCCGATTTCATCGCGTGGAGCCAGGGTGCCCGGTTCTACCCTTTGCTGTACATGCTGACCCGCGTCTGCGACACCCGCGACTGGGGCACTGGATTACCCCTGAAAGCGCACACTCTCAACAAGATGGCGCGCCTCGAGCTGCATCACATCTTCCCCAAGGCGCTCCTCTATAAGCACGGCTACGAGCGGGCGGACGTCAATGCGCTTGCCAACTTCACCTTCCAGACCAAGCAGACCAATCTAGCGCTGTCGGATCGGGATCCAGCGGAGTACCTGCACGCAGTCGAATCTCGCTTTCCGGGTGCGCTCGCATCGCACTGGGTCCCGACTGACGAAAGCCTCTGGCGCATCGAGCGCTACCGCGACTTTCTGGAAGGACGGCGCGAGCGGCTGGCTGATGCCGCCAATGCATTCTTGGAGCAGCTCTATGGGGCGCCACTACCAGCGGTGCTGCCCACAGCGGCCGAGACGCCCGTCGCTCCGCCCCCGCTGCCGGGCGGCTTCGCCGATGCCGAGGAGGAAACGCTTCTGCGCCAAGTCAACGAGTGGCTGGAGGCGCACGATCTGCCGGCGGGCGAACTCGCCTACGAACTCTGCGATGCCGAAACAGGGGCGCCGATTGCCATCTTCGACCTAGCTTGGCCCAGCGGTCTGCAGGAGGGGTTGAGCCAGCCGGTCGCCTTGCTGATCGACGAGGACGACAAGGTGCACGAGGCGGCCAACCAAGCCGGCTTCTTGTTCTTTACCGATGTCGAGGCGTTCCGGCGTTACGCGAGCGAGAGGATCGCGGCATGATGATGAGACGTCGCAGCGAGAAGGGGGCGCCATGCTGCTGACCGTCAAGGATGCCTGCGAACTGCATCCGATCGCGCTCGATTACGCGATGAGCGAGCAGATCGAGAATCTCTCCGACGTCATCGACAAGACCGGACAGGATGCCGCCGAATTCTTCGGCAAGAACTACGTCACCGCCGGCATGGAAACGCTGCTCCGCCAGGGCCTCAAACGCCTTGCCGGGCGGGACACCCAGGCCGTCTTCGAGCTCAAGCAGGCGATGGGCGGCGGCAAGACCCACTCGATGGTCGCGCTTGGCCTGCTCGCCCGCGATGCCGCCCTTCGCAACCAAACGGTGCCGCAGATCGCGGCCGATGCGCCGTTCGATCACGCCCGCGTCGTCGCCGTCAACGGCCGCCTCGGCTTCGAAGAGCATTTCCTCTGGGGTGAGATCGCGATCCAGCTCGGCAAGGGCGCAGCCTTCGCCCCGTTCTGGAAGGACGGGCCGAAGGCGCCATCCGAGAAGGATTGGGTCGAGCTGATCGGCGACGAGCCGGTTCTCATCCTCCTCGATGAGCTGCCGCCCTATTTCGACTACGCCGTCACCCGCGCCGTCGGCGGCGGCACCCTGGCCCAGGTCGCGACGTTCGCGCTCTCCAACCTCTTGTCCGCCGCGCTCAAGCTCAAACGCTGCTGCATCGTCATTTCCAACCTCGCCGGCACCTATGCCGGCGCCACCAAGCAGCTGAGCCAAGCCATCCACAACATGCAGCAGGAGGCCAATCGCCAGGCGAAGGCGATCGTTCCGGTCGAGTTGGCGAGCCAGGAAATCTACGAGATCCTGCGCAAACGGCTGTTTAGCAAGCTTCCCGCCAAGCCGGTCATCGATGCCGTCGCCTCCGCCTACGGCCAAGCGCTGTCGGAGGCGGTCAAGGCCAAGTCGATCGCCAAGAGCGCCGAGCAGATTGCCGACGAGGTCTACCGCTCCTATCCGTTCCATCCGTCGGTCAAGCACGTCATCGCCCTGTTCAAGGAGAACGAGAGCTTCCGCCAGACCCGCGGCCTGATGCAGTTCGCCGCGAAGATGATCAAGTCGGTGTGGCAGCGGCCGACCAGCGACGTCTACCTGATCGGCTGCCAGCATCTGGCGCTCAACGTTTCGGACGTGCGCGACGAGATCAACAACATCTCCAACCTGCAGGGCGCCGTCGCCACCGACGTTGCCGCCGGCGGCTCGGCCCATGCCGAGGTCGTCGATGCCAACCTCAACAGCGATGCCGCATCCCAGGTCGCAGCCCTCATCCTCACCGCGTCGCTGTCGGAGTCGGTTGACGCGGTCAAGGGGCTGACCAAGCCGCAACTGCTCGAATGCCTCGTGGCACCGATGCGCCCGGCGCAGGAGTTCCAGCAGGCGTTCGAGGCCCTGCGCGCCGAGGCGTGGTACCTGCATCGCAAGGAGAACGATGCCTGGTACTTCTCCAATATCGAGAACCTGCGCAAACGCATCGACAACCGCGCCCGCACCGCGCCGCAGCCGAAGATCGACGCGGAGATGAAGCGCCGGCTGGAGGAGATCTTCCGCGCCGACAAGCGCGTCGCCTACCAGGAGGTGCACGCCCTGCCGCGCATCGACGAGATCAAGCTGTCCGGCCCGCGCGTGCTGCTCGTCCTCAGCCCCGACGCGAAGGCGCCGCCGGTCGACGCGCAGCGCTTCTGGGACACCGTCACCGAGAAGAACAACCTCTGTGTCGTCACCGGCGACGGCTCCGACCTCGCCAGCCTTGAGGACAAGACGCGGCGCATCTGGGCGATCGCCCGGGTGCGCGAGGAAACCGGCGGCGAGAAATCGCCGCACCGGGACGAGCTGGACGAGGAAGCCGAGCAGGCGGAGCAGGATTTCAACAGCACGGTGATCAGCCTGTTCAACCGCGTCTACTACCCGATGAAAACCGGCCTGACGCCGGCCAAGCTGTCGATGACCTTTGCCGGCAACCAGTTCCTCGCCGAGGAGCAGGTCGAGAAAACCCTTGCCGACACCGGCGTTTCCAAGCTGATACGCAACGTCGAACAGAATGCCGAGATGCTGATGACCCGCGCGGAGGAGATGCTGTGGCCGGCGAGCGAACGCCGCATCCCCTGGCGGGATGTCGCCTCGCGCGCCCTCAGCAACCCGCGCTGGCTGTGGCTGCCGGCCAAGGGCCTGGAGCAGCTGCGGACGCTGGCCGTCGGGCAAGGACGGTGGCGCTACACCGAGGACGGCTACGTCGAGAAGGGGCCGTTCCCGAAGCCGAAAACCTGCGTCTCCGTCTCCGAGCGCGACTACAACGACGCGACCGGCACCGCGACCATCGAGGTTGCCGCCCGCAACGCCGGCCCGAGCGGCCAGGTGCACTATGCCAGCAACCTGCACGTCACGGCGGCGAGCCCGCTCATCCCCGACACGATCTTTCCGACCGACGAAACCGCGCTGTGGTTCCTCGCCGTCGATCCGGACGGCAAGCACGAGACCGGCGATGTCATCCCCTGGACCAACAAGCTGACGCTCACCCATCAACCCAGAGTCCTGCCCGGCAGGCGCCTCGTCGAACTCACCGTCAAGCCGCGCGGCACCATCCGTTGGAACACTACCGGCGCCAACCCGAAGGACGGCCAAGTCTACGCTGGTCCCATCGAGCTTACCGGCGATGCGGAGGTGACGATCTACGCTTTCGCCGAGGACAAGGGCGTGAGTGCGTCGCGCACCTTCGTCATCCCGAAGCCGACGCAGAAGGGGCCGACGGTCGACAAGACCAAGCCGGCCATCTTGCGCCGGAAGCTCGACTTCCGCGGCAATGCCGAGGCGTTTGCCGCTCTCAGCGCGGTCAAGGCGCTGCAGGTCCGCATCGGCGGTGCCAGCATCGACATCGGCGAAGGCACCCGCAACGTGAGTGCCCGCTTCGGCAGCGACAGCGTCATTACCGCCGAGCATCTCGACCAGTTCATCGCCACCGCGCGCGCAGCGATCGAGGACCCGACTGCCGACGTCAAGCTTTCCGTCCGCGAGCTCAGGTTCAACAGCGGCCACGACCTGGAGGCCTTTGTCCTCAAGCTCGACATCGAGATCGGCGCCGGCGAGGTGGAGCAGTGATCGCGCGCGCCACCATCGGCTTCGGCTGCCCCAACGCCACCGATCCGCACCACTTTGCGGTCGAGATCCCGGCCGGCCGCTCGGGCTTCGTTGTTATCGTCGAGCAGTACGGCGTGCGCGCCGGCATCGGCGGCCTGCCGGAAGCCGCCGAACGCTGCCGGCTGCCCCGCGCCGTCTGGGCCGCCATCGCCGAGGAAGTGAAGCGGGACTTCAACGAACGCCTCGCGGCGAAAAAGCTGCCGACCAGCCGCTGGACCGTCGGCGTCAACAAGGTCGAACGCCTGCTCGGCAAGGAGCTGCTGGTGCTCGCCTGGGCGGTGGAGCGCGCCGATCCGGCGCTGATCCCCAACGCGGTGCGCAACTGGATCGGGCTCAAGCCGGAGGAGCGCTGGTGGCTCTACACCATGACCGCGGCGGCGTCTGGCGGCTCGGGCGATGGCGACATCGGCTGGCGCAAGGCGCTGCGCTTTGCGCTGACCGAAAACCCGGCCGATGAGGAACAGCTCACCGCCCGCAAGACCCGCGCGCTTGGCATGGCCGAGGATCCCTCGCCGTTCGCGGGGCCGATGCTGCCGCTGTTCGAGCGGGTGAAGGAGCCGTAATGCCCGCCGCCGCGAAACCTTGATCTTCCTCCCGCGGGATGCTAATGCTTATTCCATAAAAGGAATGTCGCATGTGGCCCGTGGAGGCGACCGATGTCTTCGGGGAATGGTGGCGCACGCTGACGGAGCAGGAGCAGGACGACGTAACGGCTCTCGTCGAGCTGCTCGCCGAGCGAGGGCCGAAACTGCCCTTCCCTTATTCCTCCGGCATCGAGGGCTCGAAATACTCCCACATGCGCGAGTTGCGCATCCAATCGCACGGCGATCCGATCCGCGTCTTCTACGCCTTCGATCCGCGCCGGGTCGCCGTTCTCCTGATCGGCGGCATCAAGGCCGGCAAGGACAAGCGCTTCTACAAGGAGTTTGTCCCCAAGGCGGACAAGCTCTATGCCCAGCACCTGAAGACGTTGGAGGACTGACCCTTGGCCAGGAACTTTTCGGAGTTGACGGAGGACTTCCCGCCCGAGCGCCGCGAGCGCATCGAGGCGAAGAAAGAGGCCTTGCGTGAGGAAATGGAATTGGCCGAACTGCGTCAGGCGCTCTCGCTGACCCAATCCACTCTCGCCGACGCGCTCGGTGTTCAGCAGGCGGAAATCTCCAAGATTGAGAATCGTACCGACGTGTTCGTAAGCACCTTGCGCCGCTTCATCCAGGCCATGGGCGGCGACCTCGAAATCCGCGCCGTCTTCCCGGACCGCTCAGTGACGATCAGGAATTTCTCTTCCCTCGCCCAGGGGGAGGGTCGGTAAGGCATCGCCTCGCAGTGCGGGCCATGAATACCAGTCCGCAGGAGGCCGTTCGCGGGGGCGATGCTGCCGCTGTTCGAGCGGGTGAAGGGCCAGTGACGGTAAGAGCAAGGTGATGCCGGATACCAACGCGACGCCGAAGGCGATCACGCCGCTCGCCTGGAAGGACCGGCCGGCGCTGATCGAGCACACCTTTGCGCCGCAGAAGATCTCCGCCGAAGCGCAGAAGGAGCGGAAAGCGAATGTCGGCCAAACGCTGACCGCCTTGGGCAGCTACTGGAAGGGGCGCAAGCCGCTGATCCTCGCCAAGGCCTGCATCCTGGGCGCGCTGCTGCCGGCGACGGACGATACCGAAGCCGATCTCGCCGTCTTCGAAAAGCTGATGGCGATCGACGACGACGCCTTCCGCCGGCGGGTGAAGTCGAGAAAGGATGCGGAGCGGATCACGACGCTGCCCTATGCCGAGCGGCTCGCCCTCTGCTATCGCCCGGAGGAGGTGGATGACCAGGCCCTCTACGGCCCCGTGTGGGACGAGGTGAACGCGCACCTCGGCACCGACGCACACGGCTTTCCGGAGTTGATGGAGCAGATCGGCACCCTCCGCTTCGGCCACCGGCCGAAGGTGGGGGATACGTTTTGCGGCGGCGGTTCCATCCCCTTCGAGGCGGCACGATTGGGCTGCGATGTCTATGCCTCGGACCTCAACCCCATCGCCTGCATGCTCACCTGGGGGGCGCTCAACATCATCGGCGCCGATGCAAAGGCGCGAGCCGAGATCGCGCGGGCCCAGCGCCAGGTGGCGGAAGCGGTGGATCGGGAGATCACCGCGCTTGGCATCGAGCACGACGCCCACGGCAACCGGGCCAAGGCCTACCTCTATTGCCTGGAAACCCGCTGCCCGCAGACCGGCTGGATGGTGCCGCTGGCGCCGAGTTGGGTAATAAGTTCCGATCGGAGAGCTATTGCCCGTCTGGTTCCCGACCCTGCCAACAAGCGCTTTGCCATCGACATCCTGACCGGTGTGTCGGAGGCGGAGATGGCGGAAGCCGCCAAGGGCACGGTGCGGGACGGCGATCTGGTCTACACGCTCGACGAGGAGGAATACCGCACGCCGATCAAGACCATTCGCGGCGATTACCGCCTGCCGGACGGCACGACGGGCAACCGGTTGCGCCGGTGGGAACTGCATGATTTCAAACCGCGGCCGGATGACATCTTTCAGGAGCGGCTCTACTGCATCCAGTGGATCACGAAGGAGAGCTTAGGAAAAGGCCGGCAGCAGACGTTCTTTGCCGCGGTGACCGGGGAGGATCAGGAGCGGGAGGCGAATGTCGAGGCGATCGTCGCTGAAAACCTCGTCCGCTGGCAGGCCGAAGGCTTGGTCCCAGACATGCCGATCGAGCCGGGCGACGAGACGACCCGCCTCGGACGTGAGCGCGGCTGGACCTACTGGCATCATTTGTTTTCGCCTCGTCATCTGGTGATTATGAGTCCCATAAAACGGCATTCAAATTATCCAGGATTATTTCTTGATTTCTGCCAACGCCTTAATATTACATCCAAGTTGTGCATGATCAATTCATCGAAAGGTCAGGGCGGTGCAGTCAAGTATGATCACGTATTTCATAACCAAGCTCTGAATACACTACTGAATTATGGTCAGCGTGGTTGCACGTCCGTATTGGCTAATGGGGAGATAAATTACCCCCATTCTCCGCTGCGTGTATCGGCCGATGTCAAGACCGCACTAGCGGATTCCATAGAGAAGAGCGCGGAGTTGTGGATCACTGATCCCCCTTACGCCGACGCGATTAACTATCACGAGATCACCGAGTTTTTCATCGCCTGGCTGCGCAAGAACCCGCCGGAGCCGTTCAGGGACTGGATCTGGGACAGCCGCCGCGCGCTCGCCATCAAGGGCAGGGATGCGGGCTTCCGCAAGGGCATGGTCGAGGCCTACCGCGCCATGGCCGCGCATATGCCGGACAACGGCCTGCAGATCGTCATGTTCACCCATCAGGATGCGGGCGTCTGGGCGGACATGGCGGAGATCATGTGGGGCGCGGGCCTGCGCGTCACCGCCGCCTGGTACGTCGCCACCGAGACGACGTCGGAACTGAAAAAAGGCGGCTACGTCCAGGGCACCGTACTGCTCGTCCTGCGCAAGCGCTTAGGATGCGACAGCGCGTACAAGGACGAGCTGATGCAGGAGCTGAAGGCGGAAGTTGCCCGCCAGATCGACACCATGACCGGCCTCAACCAGCGCCTCAAAGGCTTGGGCCGCATCGAAAACCTGTTCGAGGATGCGGACCTGCAGATGGCGGGCTATGCCGCGGCGCTGCGCGTCCTCACCGGCTATGCCCGCATCGACGGCATCGACATGACCGCAGAAGCGCTGCGCCCGCGCAAGAGGGGGGAGAAGGGCGTCGTTGGCGAGATCATCGACTTCGCCGTACAGGTGGCGAACGAACACCTGGTGCCCGAAGGCCTGACCGCGGCGGTGTGGGAGCGGCTCTCGGGCCCTGAGCGCTTTTATCTGAAGATGCTCGACATCGAGACCACCGGGGCGAAAAAGCTCGACAGCTACCAGAACTTCGCCAAGGCCTTCCGCGTCGCCGACTATGGCGCGCTGATGGGCGCGATGAAGCCGAATGCCGCCCGGCTGAAGACGGCTTATGAGTTCAAGCGCTCGGAGTTCGGCGACACCGGTTTCGGTGCGTCGCTCACCCGCGCCGTCCTCTACGCGCTTTATGAATTGCAGCGGGAGACGGATGTCGACGAGGTGCTGGGCCAGCTCCGCGACCTGATCAAGGGCTACTACGCCCGGCGCGACGATGTCATCGCCATCGTCCGCTACCTTGGCCAGAAGCGCGAAAAGGCCGTGCCGGCGGAAGCCGAAGCCGCCCGCATCCTCGCCGCCCGCATTCAATCCGAACGCCTCGGCTGACGCGATGGCGAACGAGACGGTCGCCGTATCAGGGCATCTTCGCCGCTTTTCCTCCCGGCTCGGCCGCCTGCCGCATGTGTTCCTGAAGGATCGGCTGCAGGGGGCGAAGGAATACCGGCGCATCGCCGGCTATTTCCGCTCCTCGATCTTCGAGCTGGCGGGGGAAGAAATCGCCGCCATCGATCATGTCCGCATCGTCTGCAACGGCGACCTCGATCCGCTCGACATCCGCGCCTCGCGCGTCGCCCGCGAAACGGTGCTGAAGGAGAAGTGGGACGAGGGCGCCGACGATATCGACAGCCTGCTGCACCGCCCGCGCTACCAGAAGCTCTATGAGCTTTTGAAGAGCGGCCGGGTCGAGGTCCGCGTCGTCTCCCGCGTTGACGCGCCGTTTCTGCACGGCAAGGCCGGCGTCATCGTGCCGCGCGATGGGCCGCCGTCCGCCTTTATCGGCAGCCTGAACGAAACCCGCGAGGGCTGGGCCGAGCACTACGAAATCGTCTGGGAGGACACTTCGGCGGAAGGTGTCGCCTGGGTCGAGACGGAGTTCGCGTACCTGTGGAACCGCGGCGTGCCGCTGCCGGACGCGATCATCGAGGAGGTCGGCCGCTGTGCCCGCAAGCGCGAGGTGGCGATCGACGCGCTCGACCCGGAAGGGGTTGCCGCGGGAGCTCTGGTCGAATCGCCGATCTACCGCCGCGGCGACGGGCTGAAACCCTGGCAGCGCGCCTTCGTCGTCATGTTCCTCGAACACCGCGAGATCTACGACCGGACGCGGTTGCTGCTCGCCGACGAGGTGGGTGTCGGCAAGACGCTGTCGCTGGCGGCGAGCGCCATGGTCGCCTCGCTGCTTGGCGACGGGCCGGCGCTGATCCTCTGCCCGGCGACCTTAAGCCTGCAGTGGCAGGTGGAGCTGAAGGACAAGCTCGGCATTCCGTCGGCGGTGTGGCTCTCGAACCGCAAGGTCTGGCTCGATCACAACGGCAATGTCATCAAGACGCGCGGCGCCGAGGATATCGTCCGCTGCCCGTACCGGATCGGCATCGTCTCGACCGGACTGATCTTCCGCGGCGGGCCTGAGAGTGAGGCCCTGAAGCAGCGCTCTTACGGTACGCTCATCCTCGACGAGGCGCACCGGGCGCGACGATCGCGCGGCCTCGGCACCAATGCCGGCGAGCCCAACAACCTTCTGCGTTTCATGGTCGAGGCGGCGAAGCGGGCGCGGCACGTCATTCTCGGCACCGCAACGCCGATTCAGACGGACATCGAGGAGCTGTGGGATCTGCTCGACATCCTGAACCGCGGTGCCGACCACGTGCTCGGGCGCTGGGGCGGGCCGTGGCGGCAGTGCCGTGCTGTTCTGCCGCTGCTCACCGGCAAGAAGGCGATCTCCGAGGAGGGGGAAGGCTGGAACCTGGTGCGCAACCCGCTGCCGCCGCGCCATGAGGGGGCGGCCTTGTTCGATCACATTCGCCAGGACCTGGGGCTTGCCGATCGCGCCTTCTTCACCGATCGGCCGGTCACTGACCTGGAAGGCTTCGTTCGATCTGAATTTCGCGAGGCTCTCGAAGATCAGGACCGCGGCTTGAGCTTCTTCCAGCGCAACAACCCGATCGTCCGCCATACGGTGTTGCGCAAACGGGCGACGTTGGAGGACATGGGGCTGCTCGATCGCATCGCCGTCGATATCTGGCCGTCGGTCACCGAGCACGTGGCCATGTTCGACGATCAGGCGCTGCTGACCTCGCCAGAATTCGACGGCGCCTATGAGGCCGCCGAGAAATTCACCGAAGCGCTCGCGCGGCGCGTCCGCTCCGCCGGCTTCATGAAGAGCATGATGCTGCAGCGCATCTGCTCCAGCTTCGCCAGCGGCCGCTCAACAGCGCGCAAGCTTCTGAACACGTTACCGGCAGGCGACGAAGAAGAGGAAACGTTCGTCTCTGACGTCAATGCGGCCATGGCCACTGGCGACGCTTCCGCTGCGCCGGCGGGGACCGAAGTCGAGCGCCATCACCTGCAGGCGATCATCGAGTGGCTGGAGCGCAAGCCGACCGATCCGAAGCTGGATGCCGTGCTGCATTTCCTTGGTGAGCGGAAGTGGCTGGACCTCGGCTGCATCATCTTCAGCCAGTACTTCGACACCGCGTACTGGGTGGCCGAATGCCTGACGAAGGAGTTACCTGGCGAACGGGTGGCGCTTTACGCCGGCGCCGACAAGTCGGGACTGTTCTTCAGCGGCGAATGGCGCAGCGTCGAGCGGGAAGACATCAAGCGAGCCGTTCGTGACCGGACGATCCGCCTGGTGGTCGCGACGGATGCCGCCTGCGAGGGCCTGAACCTGCAGACGCTCGGCACGCTGATCAATGTCGATCTGCCGTGGAATCCGTCGCGATTGCAGCAGAGGATCGGCCGCATCCAGCGCTTCGGCCAGACCCGCGACCGCGTCGACATGCTCAACCTCGTCTACAAGGACACCCGCGACGAAAAGGTCTATGCCGCCTTATCGAAGCGCATGCGCGACCGCTACGACCTGTTCGGCTCGCTCCCCGACGTCATCGAGGACGACTGGATCGAGAACATCGAACAGCTTGATGAGCAGCTTTCGCAGTTCACAGACCGAAAGAAACAGGCAAACGCCTTCGATCTGCGCTACGCCGAAACCGTGCAGCCGTCCGGTCCGGGGTGGGAACTGTGCGAACGCGTCCTTGCCCGCCGCGACGTCGTCGAACGCATGTCCGACGGCTGGTGAATGTCAGCGATGATTTCGAGCCGAGATGCCTTCGACACCCATTCGCACTTTCGAACGCGTCACCACGTTTGCCGATGCCAACGCTTTGATCTCGAACAAAACCAGAACTGGTGACTTTTCGGGCGCAGTCACCAGCACGTCCTCATCAGTGTCGAGGATGCGCTCGGCGAACCACGGCCTGAGCGAGGCGTCGAGCCAGGCCAGCAAGGTGCCACTCAACGTGGCATCCGTGCTCGCTCGATGCCGAAGCGGATCTCGGCAAACGTCACCCGGCTCAAGTGCAGCGTGTCCGGCGCTTGCGCATCGGTCCGCGCCATAACCGCCGGGTCGCAGTTCGATTTGCGCAGCTCGGTGATGACGTTGGTGTCGAGCAGCCAATGCGTCACAGATCAACCTCGCGCACCGGAGCGCGCACGCCGGCATGGTCGAAATCGAGAAGCTTGAGCGGCGAACGAGACAGCAGCGCGTGCAGGCTCGGCTGCTCGGCCGCCGGCGCCAAGCGGGCGAAACCGATTGCGCAATGTTGCGTTTCAACTATGCTCGTGTTTGTCGCGTCACAAAGGGCCGAAGAGCCCTGCTGAACATTCGGGGAGGGGCGAATGGCCGCATTTGCATCGCTTCACGCAACCTACCGTGTTGTGACGCCGATGTTCCTCGGCGATGCTGAAAAGAGCGCGTCCTGTCTTAGCGTTGCTAGTTTTCGAGGCATCCTGCGGTTCTGGTGGCGTGCCCGTGCATATCCACGTCTGTTGCAAGCGTACAATGTCGATGCCGCTCGCGCGCTGAAAAAACTCGCAGCGGCCGAAGCGCGGTTGTTTGGCAGCGCCGGGGTGGGGGAGAGTTGCGGTCAATCCCTCATGCGGTTGGCGCTTGTCGACTCTTCGCTTGGAACGCCGATTGACGCCGGTTGCGTCTTGAATGAGACGGGAACGGCCGTTTCCGCGGACACATCAACTGATCCAAAGGAGGATTTCGTCGGAAGAGGTGCCCGGTATTTGGGGTACGGCGTGATCAATGCGTTCACCACTTGGAGGAAGTGTGGCAGGGATTATTGCCTGGACGCCAAAGGCCATCGCATTCCCAAGGAGAAAGGTGGGCAACTGTTGCGCTCCTGCTTTCCGGCCGGTGGTTCGTTCACGATCGCGCTCAAGGTCAGGCCGCTGGCGAGGAAGGAGGGCGAAACGGATGAGGAGTTTGACAAACGCACACGAGAACGATGCGCTGATTTCGAGGATGTTCTCGCCACTTTGAAACTGATTGGTCTCGTCGGTGGCCTTGGCGCTCGGAGCCGGCGCGGCTGGGGCTCACTGGCACTGGTCGAGTTGACCGGAACCCTCGCGGGGAAGGCGGTCCCAGCGTGGTTGCCGCCCGGAACAGACAAAGCCTACCGGGAGCGCCTGAGGGAGCTATTGCCGCTACCGTTCACCGCCAGTACGGAGCCGATGCCATTCACCGTGTTCTCGGCTACCTCCCGTGTCGAGATCGTGAAACACGGAACCAGTGCCGTGCCCTTGCTGAGCGAACTCGGGGATGCCTTTCTTTGTTACCGGGGCTGGAAACGCCCCGCCGGCGAGGGGAACTTTCGGCACGATCATGATGGCTTCAAGCCGCCGAATGGTGGCCGGTGGGCCGTGCCGGCTGGCGCTCTTGACGGTGCTTACCCTTCGAAAGCAATGCAACATCCCATGCGTGTCGCGTTTGGTCTGCCGCACAACTACGCCAAGTGGCTGAGGGTCGAAGGCGAGCGGCACGACCGCCGGGCCAGTCCGCTCTTCTTCCACATTCACCCGCTCGGACGCGGCTTCATCGGCGTCATCGCATTCCTGCCGGCACGATTCCTCCCGGAGATCCGTGAGAATGGGGTAGTGCGCCCCGCAAGCATCAAGATCGTAAAAGTGGATAATAATACAAAGAAAGAGCAGGACACGCTTATTGACGAGAACGTTGATTACGGCGTTGTCGCGCGATTTCTGGATGGATTCACTGATACTAGCGGTCAACAGCATGAGTATTTTTCGCCACGTACGCGAAAGGCTATCCTGCCATGAATGACAATAAGCACATCCTCCATTTCTCCCTGGGGCCGGTGCAGGGGTTTATTGGCACGGCACGGCGGACGCGCGATCTTTGGGCGGGGTCGTTTTTGTTGTCCTGGCTTTCAGCCGTCGCGTTGGTCGAAGTGCGCAAGAAAGGCGGCAAGATCCGTTTTCCTCGCGCCGATGCCGATCCGATGGTGGCCAGACTTGAGAAAAGATCGAACGAAGAGCCTCGGATCGGCACGGTTCCGAACCGGTTCAAGGCGGAGGTGCCGCAGAACTTCGATCCCTCCATGTGCAAGGCGGCGATTGATGGTGCGTGGAAGCAGTTGGCGGCGGCGGTCAGAGCCGATTTCATTTCCAAAGTTGCGTCAGGGGGCAACAACACGCAGTCAATCTGGGACCGTCAAGTTGAGAATTTCTGGGAAATTTCGTGGGTGAAAGGCGAGCAAGGCGGCAACGACGGCGCTTGGCTCGATAACCGGAAGAGTTGGCGCAGCCACCAACCGCATGACGAAAACACGGGCGGCGACCATTGTACCCTGATGGGCGACTGGCAGGAGATCTCTGGCTACGTGCGGGCACGGGAAGGTGCGCGCAGGAAGCCGGACGGCAGCAAGGACGAGAACAGGCAGGACAAATTCTGGAATGCATTCCGCGAACTCGATGATTGGAAGGGAAACAAGCTGCTGCTCGATATCGTCGAGGGCGAGCGGTTGTGCGCGATCGCGCTGATCAAGCGGCTGTTTCCGCGACTGACCAAGGAGAGCCGCGAAGAGGTGTTTGGATGGGATCCGTGTCGTGATGGTGGCGGCAACTGGCCCTCCACCGGACATATCGCGGCAGCGCACTGGATCAACAAGGCGATGAAACTGGATAACGGGGCGTGCGAGCGTTATGCCCAGTATATCGACAATAATTTCTCAGATTTGCACTTTGCTGAACAATACAGTGGTATCCCTTGCGTAACAAGTATTCCCAGAGCGAACCGCGACGAGAAACACTGGTTCGGTGCCCTTGACGCCAATTTTTTCGATGAGAACGACCTAAAGAACCGTCGGGCGATGCCGCTGCTCAACTATAAGGGCGTACTCTTTGACAAGCCGGAAGACGAGGGGTGTCTGCGCAATAAAGTTATCACCTTGCTCAAGGCGATCACCGACGACGTCGGCGTCCCCGCAGGCTATTTCGCGCTGTTGCGGATGGACGGGGACAATGTTGGCACTCTTCTCGAGGCTCTCGGTGATCAAAAGGTCTCGGAGGCACTCCAGCGGTTCACAGTGAGGGTGCAGGACCTCGTTCGCAAGAACAACGGCGTTCTCATTTATGCGGGCGGCGACGACGTTCTGGCGCTGTTCCCGATCGAGGACGCACTGAAAGCGGCGCTCGAACTGCGCCGGGCCTACGTGAACGCGTGGCCCGGTGACGATCCGCAGACCATCTCCGCCGGCCTGGTGTTCGCGGATCATCACGAGCCGTTCCGGCACGTGGTTGAGGAGTCGCGCCGGCTGCTCGAAGACGTGGCCAAGGACAAGAACGGCCGCGATTCGATTGCGTGCTCGGTCCTGAAGCCAAGCAGAAAGGCGGTCGAGTGGGTGGCGACGTGGACGCTCTCGGACTGTTCGTTCCTCACCGAGAAGATCGGGGAGATTGCAGCTCAGATGCGCGACGACCGGCCGTTCTCCACCCGCTTCATCTACAACCTGCGCACCCGCTTTCTCGATCCGATCGGAGATCGTTTTGAGGAGTTGAACCTGAAGCCAAACGAACTTGAGGCCATCCTTGCCGCCGAGCGTTCCGGCAGCAGGGAATTGCCGAAGGAGGACGGCGACAAGGAAGAGCGCAAGCAGAGAGAACGCGAGCTGATCCGCACCATCCGCCAGATTTCGCGGCCGCACACGAACGAAGCGACCGGTCCGCGCGGAGACACGACCGGTGAACCGCTTCAAACCGATGCGTTGATGCTGGCCCGCTTCCTGGCGCAGAAGGGGTTGAAGGTGGAGGGGGACAAGAAATGACCACCACTTGGTACCGCTTCAAGGCGGCGGATGTGTTGTTCTTCCGCGATGGCCGGCCGTTCAACCAGGGCGATCCGGCGCAGATGGCGATCACGAGTCTGTTCCCGCCGCATCCCAACACGGCCGTCGGTGCGCTCCGGGCGGCACTCGCGCGCGGGATGGGGTGGGATGGCCGAAGTCCCTGGTGCGACCGCATCAAAGCCACGCTCGGCGATGGCGAAGCGCTGAGCGGCCTCACGTTCCAGGGGCCGTACCTGACGCATGGACTTGCCGGGCCGCTGTTTCCCGCCCCGGCGATGATCGTCAGGGAGAAGGGCGACGACCACGCGATCCGCCGGCTTGGCCCCGGCCGCGCGCGTGACTGCGATCTCGGCTCCGCCGTCCGCATGGCCGAGCCGAAGAACACCAGGCCGCACACGCGCGTGAAGGCGCTGACCGGCTCCTGGCTGACGCTGCCCGGCATGCAGCATGTGCTGAACGGCGGCGTGCCTCCGCGCAAGGAAATCTACCTCGCCGGTGACGACAGCGAGCCAAGTGATGAGGAAAACGACGTCAAGAATGCCCTGTTCGCGCGGGAGGTGCGGATCGGGCTTGCGCGAAATCCCAGGACCCGCACCGCCGAGCAGGGCGCGCTGTATACGGCCGGCTTCGTCCGCCCACAGGCGGGGGAGAAGGTTGCCCTCGTGATGGGCGTCCACAGCAAACAGAAGCTGCAAGACCCAGTAAGCCCAATCCCGCTAGGCGGAGAGGGCCGGTTCGCCTGGGTGGAGGGCGGCGAGGAGATTAGCTGGCCCGAACCGCCGGCGCCGTTTCAAGAAGCGGGCGATAAGCTGTTGTACACCGTGACTCTGATCATGCCGGCGCAACTTTGCGGACCAAAATGGCCGGGACCAGGTGAGCAGCTTTGCGGCCTGCCCGGCACCATCGTCTGCGCCTGCCATGAGCGGCCGCTGATGGTCGGCGGCTGGGCGTCGGAACATTTCAGGAAAGGCGATTGGGGCCCGCAGCCGCTCAAGGCGATGCTGCCGCCCGGAAGCACCTGGTTCATGGAAGCGGATCCAGATGACGAAGAAGACGTGCGCGGATGGCACCTCAAGCACATCGGCGACAAGGACAAGCGGGACTGGGGCTACGGCCAGATCCTGATCGGCACCTGGATGGATGATCACACTCGGACAATCGGAGGGGGCGACCAATGAACGCACCAGAGATGACGCAGTCGACTACGAAGCAGCCGAACGCACACCTCATCGGCTACTTGGCCGAGCAGCCCCTGCACCCCGGCACCGGCCAGGCGCTGGGCGCGATCGACCAGCCGGTGGCGCGCGAGGGCGGCTCCAAAATCCCGGTCATCCCGGGATCGAGCCACAAGGGCAGCATCAAACACGCGGTGACAGGCGGGAACGACAAGGATCCGTTCTGGGCGCTGTTCGGCGGCACCGACAACGAGGGCGGCGTGCTGTTCAGCGACATCCGGCTGATCCTGCTCCCCATTCGCTCGTCGGTCGGCAGCTACAAGTGGGCGACCTGTCCGTACCTGCTCGAACGCTTGGCCCGCGATCTCAAGCGCACGGGCTACGGTTGCAGCTTCGAGGTGCCGGCGGTGCCGGACGATAAGGTGCTGACGGAAGGCAAGACCGGCGGCCGCATCTACCTCGAAGAGCTGACGTTCACCATCGGCGGTGCGGTGGATGAGACGATCAGGACAGAGTTGGCGAAGTTCATCCCCGCTGACGACCCTTACGGAAAGGTTGCTGCTCGGCTGGAAAAACAACTCCTGATCATGAGCGATGACGACTTCGCCTGGTTTGCCCGCTACGGCCTGCCGATCTATGCGCGCAACGTCCTGGAGAAGGAAACCAAGAAAAGCAGGAACCTCTGGTACGAGGAGCACCTGCCGGCAGATACGCTCATGTACGGCATCGTTGCGGCACGCGGCGAGACAGACGGAAAATATGCAGACAAAGAGAACAAAATCGAAGGCAAGAGCTACAACGACTTTATCGAGCGGCTCAAAGGTGACGAACAGAAAAAAATAGATCCGCTTCAATACCTCCAAATCGGCGGCGACGAGACGGTCGGCCGCGGCTTCTGCCGGCTGCACGTGGTGAAGGGGGCTTGAGCGATGGACAACAACATCCAGCTCCGGCGCGCCAAGCATGCGCTCGAAAGGGTACGCGAGACGGCCAAGAAGCGAGCGCTGGTCGATGAATACCTTTCCTCCGCGCGTGGGCTGCCCGCCGAAATCCGCATGAACGGCCTGGGCCAAGCAGTCGCCATGCTGCGCGCCCGCGGCGTCAAGAATAAGGGTGCGATGGCGCTGTACGAGCACGTGAGCGATTGGATGTGCCGCCCGAACTCCCCGAGCCCGTATCACGGCAAGGAAAAGCCGGAAGAGGCTTTGCTTGACGCGATCGTCGGCGGGAAGGAGTCCGCCTATCGCCAAGCCTACGTCGAGATCGATGCCTACCTCGCGTGGCTCAAGCGCTTCGCCGATGCGTTCCTGGAGAAATCGGACGACGCCCGGCAGAAGGAGGCGTCGTGATGCTGCCGCTTTACGCCGGTTATCCGCCGCCGGGCGCTCAGGGCAACGCCGGCCTGCGCTTCGAGAAGTTCTTCGATCTGTGGAACGATAAGGGCGACGGCATTCCGGACGGCGACAAGCTCAACTGGGTCAAGAAGTTCAGCGGCCCCGTCGGCGACAAGGATCACCTGATAGAGCATGCCGATCGGACGCGCAAACTTGCCGCAGCGCTCCACGGCATCACTTTCAAGGCCAAGACTGAAGGCCGGCTGGTCGCGGGCACCGGCCGCAGCCATCCGATCGAGGTCGGCTTCGCCTGGCACCATACGCTGGGCGTGCCCTACATCCCCGGCTCCGGCCTGAAGGGGATCGTCAAGACCTGGGCGGAGGAGTGGCAGCAACAGAAGCGCGGCGACCTACTGGGCGTCATGGAGCGGGTCGGGCAGGTGGTCTTCCTCGATGCCCTGCCGACCGAGCCGGTCAAGCTCGCAGCCGACGTGATGACTCCGCACTACGGCGAGTACTACGAAGACAAGTCACCGCCCGGCGACTGGCTGAGCCCGAACCCGATCCCGTTCCTCACCGTCGCCAACAAACAGGAATTCCTGTTCGCCGTCGTGCCGGCCGATCCGCAGCACGTCCACTGCTGCAAGCCCGCAATCGAGCTCCTCCAGCAGGCGCTCGCCGAACTGGGCGCTGGCGCCAAGACCGCCGCCGGCTACGGCCGCTTCGGCGCGTTCACGCAGGAGTGACGGCGATGGCGAGCGAAACTTTCACGCTTGAACTGGTGAGCCCGGCCTTCCTCGCCGGTGCTGATCAGTCATCGGCCGAGAGCTGCGAGCTCCGCGTGCCGAGCTTGCGCGGCCAGCTCCGCTGGTGGTGGCGCACCCTGCATGCGGCGCATGTCGATGTCCCCACCTTGCGCCGGCTCGAAGCGGCCGTCTGGGGCTCGACCGACGCCGCCAGCCCGGTGCGCTTGAGCCTCAAGCCGGTCAAGCCTCCGAAGGTGAGTTTGTTCGACCACAAGGAGAAATCCCGACCGAAGCCGCAGTTTGAGAAAGCCCACAACCTTGTGCGCCCGCCAAACAATAAGACGACGCAGGGGCTGTTCTACCTCGCCTATGGTATGGACGAGAATATCAAAGAACACGGAAAGACGATCCGCAAGCAGCGCTACTACCTTGAGCCGGGTGGCCGGTGGGATCTGGGGATGATCTGCAGAGAAGGCCGCTTCCCCGTCGACGCCAAAAACGGCAAACCTATCGCCACGGAACTGATCGAACGTCAGGCACGTGCCGCGGTTTCGCTTCTCTGCCGGTATGGCGGTGTTGGATCAAAGGCGCGCAAGGGCTTCGGCAGCTTTGGGGAGTTCAAGGGAAACATCGACGAGGAAGCGTGCCGCAAGGGAGCATACGACTTGCGCAAAGCCTGCCTACCGGAGGGTTACAAGGCACCGGTGAAGTTTGAGACACCTTCACGCGATCACGCGCTTCCGCCGATCGAGATTCCGCTCGGCACGACCGATCCCTGGAACGCGCTCGACCGGCTTGGCTTCGCCGTCCAAGGCTATGCGCAGCACTACGCACACAAGGAGCGCAAAGAAGCGCTCGGCCTGCCGCGCAGAATCCATGGGCCGCACTCATCCGCGGCGACTTGGCTGGGCAGCAGTCATCCATATCTTGGCAAGACGGCGCCCAAGGATTTTCGCCACGCCGCGCCGGTGCACTATCACCTCGGCAAGGGCAACAACGGCACGTTGTTGGTGCGCGTGATCGCCTTTCCCTCATCCGTGTTGCCCGATGCCGGAACCAGCGACACGGTGCTCAAGGGACTGCTGGCACATATAGAGGCAAACCTTGGTCCAAGCACAACCGCGCCCGCCGTTGGCGCGCCTTCGGCCGGGGCCGGCAAGCAGCCGCCGGCTGGTGCGCCCGCGCTTCGCTTCCGTAAGGGTCAGCGGGTGCGCGTCGGCGAGGAGGAGGCGACGGTCCTCGACCCGCGGCCGGGCCGGAACGGCATGATCTACGTGAACTTCGAGTATGGTAGCGAAGAGGTTGATCCCAAAGACTGCACGTTACTCGACTGATCGCGACAACCCAGAAACGACAGATAAGGGGGAGAGACGCCCATGACACACGTACTGGTGACCTTTCTCGGCGCACCCGACACCGGGAAAGCACCCTCGCTTCATTCCCGATCTGGCTATCCAGAGATCGGCTACAAGTTCGCCGGAGACAAGATCTATCGCGAACGCTTGTTTCCCTTGGCATTACTAAAGCACCTGAAAGACGAGGCGACGCCGGCCAACAAGATGGTGGTCTTCGGCACCGCCGGCAGTGCTTGGCATCTGCTGCCGCTTTACGTGCTCGGTTGCTGGCCGGACAAGGGCGAGCTCGATCGGCTCGCCCGGCGCAGTGCCGATGGCAAGGTTGATGAGAAGGACCTGGAGCCATTTCAGAACCATCAGGGCTTGAAGGATATTCTGAATCTGCAGGGCCTTGACCTTCGCCTGATGGGCTACGCCAAAACCGAAACGGAGCAGGTCGATGTCATCGCGAAGCTGTTCGATGCCGCGCGTGACGCGACCTCGGTCACCTTCGACGTCACCCACGGCCTGCGTTACTTGCCGTTGCTGGGCAGCCTCGCCGCCTATGTCATGCAGGCCAGCAAGAAGGTGCCAGTCAAGGTCTGGTACGGCGCCTACGACATGCGGAAGGCCGACGCGCTGGGAGAGGACATCGCGCCGGCGATGGAACTCGGCGGCCTGTCCCGCATCGTCGACTGGCTGGCAGCTTTCCAGAACTTTGAATGGGATGGCGATTACAGTGGTTTTGCCCTCCTTCTTGAACAGGATGGGATTGAAAAAGACATCGCCGGCTTACTCCATGAAGCTGCTTACGCCGAAAATCTTGGAGATTTTGAGCAAGCAACCGCGCATCTGATACAGTTTGGCACTGCGTTATCTGGGCGAACTGTTGGCGGCCTGACCGGGCTTTTTGGGAACCAGATGCTTGATCACCTGCAAAGGTTCGCAAACGAGGACTTGTACCAGCGCCAAAGGCGCATGGCTTTCGAATCGCTCGCCAGAGAAGACCTGCCACGAGTGGCACTCTTTGCGTCGGAAGCGGCGATTACACGCGTCGCTATTCAGATGAGAGGACGAGATCAGTGCAAACGTGGCGGAAAAAGGAACGACGCAGAGTCAGAGTATAAAGGAAAATACAAAAATATTAAGCAAAATTTGTCTGATGACGATCACCAAAAAAAACAACGTGAATCCTTCGATAGATTGCTGCTGATACGAAATTCCTTTGCTCATGTGTATTCAGAACAGCCGCCACCACAAGTCATAAAAGCGCTCAGCACCAAGAATGCTTGCATGGATTTGCTAACGAACGACATCGAAGAGTTCCTCAAAGAAAACCCTGAAGACCCCAAGCTTCTGTAGCGCTCCTCACAACGGCGCCCGCGCCGTGTCCGCCGCCGCCGTGGAACCACTTCCCCCTCCCTTCACCCACGGCGGATCGATCTGCCAGCGCGCGTCTTCGGCCGGCATGCGCTCGTAGTCGATGATCACCTTGCGCGCGTCGCGGTCGATCACCAGCCAGCCATGCTCCATCGCGGTTTCCGCCGTGCGCGAGGTCAGGGTGCACGTCGTCGAGCACACCGACTTGATCCAGCGCCAGAGCTCGACGTCAGACGTCAGGAACCGCTTCATGTCCTCCCAGTAGATCGCCTGCGGCCGGTCGGCGAAACCGCAGGTGACGAGCGTCCAGCCCTCATACGGCTCCCGTTCCAGCCGCTCGGCCCGCTTCCGCAGCAGGTTCGCAAACCAGCCAGCGATCAGGCCGGCGATCAGCGAGAAGAGCGCGTAGGACAGGATCTGATCCGCCCACCACTCCGGATCAGCCAGGTTCTTGACCACCGCCTCGATCATTCACCCCTCCGTCAGCTCTCGACAATCTCGATCTGCTCCGGCGGCAGCCTCAGGCCGAAGCGGTTCGGCTGGCCGCCCGTTCCCTCGCTCTTGCCAAAGCGCAGCCGCTCCAGCAACAGCCGGTCCGCCACCTTGCTTTCGAGCTCGCGCTCCAGGTTGGCACGGATCTGGCTGAATACTTTGACCGCCGGCCAGGGGTCCTTGTCGGTCGGCTGCAGCTTGGCAGCAAACGGCGGCGGCACCTTGCCGCCTGGATCGCGCAGGCGCTCGTAGACGCGCACGAACGCCTCCACCATCGGGTCGTCGGGCAGGCGGAGGTCGTGCACCGTGAGCCAGCCGCGGTGCGCGGGGCCGTTGCCGTCCGGGCCGGCGCCGGGCCGCTCGTCGCGCGCCGCCATCGCCAGTAACCGGTACATCGCGTAGGACTGCGGCGTCAGCTCGATCGGCGCCCGGCCGCTGACCGCGAGCAACCGGCGCGCATCGACCAGCGTCACGGTCAAGGGCACGCCGACGATGTCGCGGATGCGCTGGACCAGGCCGGCATAGGTGCCCTCCCGTAAGCGCGCGAGATCGTCGGCGCGCAGCAGGTACCGCAGCGGCACGAACGGGATCGGCGTCAAGTCAACACGCGCATCCCTGGCATCGAGTTCGACCGTCTCGCCGCTCTCCCGATCGACGTAAGCGAGCGGCCTTGAGGCCTGCGTCGGGCACCAGAAATCGCGGCAGAATTCATAGCGCTCGTCGTGCAGCAGCACGTGCGAGAGCTCGTCCTCAGGCCTTCCGAACAGCGACATGACATAGCCCATGAAGAAGCTCATGGTCTTGCGCCCGCCGGCCATCGAGGCGTGCAGGCGCACGTCGTCGCGCTCGGTCAGCCGGCCGATCAGCCGCACCGTCGCATCCCCGAGCGCGCTGTTGTCGGCCTCGCCGCGGATGTCGTCGAGTACGCGGCCATCGGCGCCGCGGATCGGCTCGACGATTAGCCGCGGCGGCCTGTCGTCGCGCCCCAGTTCCCGGCAAACCTGCTGAAGGCCGCCGCTCGCCCCCTCAAGCCGCGTCCGGATCTGCTCGATCCCGCGCGCCGTCGTCAGGATGTGGACCTCGTCGGCAAAGAATGGATCCCACCGGCCGTCGGACTCGCGATGTGCCAAGGCGCAGAGCGTCTCGGTGATCACCGCCGGCGACAGACCCAGCACGGTGACAAGTGCGTTGGTCATTCTCCTCCCCCTTTCGCGCGCGCGTTAATCGTAGCGCCTCCACCCTCACGCCGCCATCGCAAGGAAGATTTCGCGCGGACTGCGGCCGAACTCGCCGAGTATTCCGGCCGCCGCGTCGACGAGGAGCGGCAGAACGGCGTGTCTGCCGGCGCCGGCCCGCGCAAATGCCGCAGTGGTGGCGGGAGCCACGCGCCGAGATGCTGGCCGGCATCGAGGAGCTCCGGCTTTACCGGTTGAGCCAGCCCCTCAGCGATGCCCTGGTGCTGGAGCAGATCCGCCAGGCGCTGGTCGAAGCTGATGCCGGCTCAGCGATTGACGATCCGGAGCAGCGGAAGCGGGGCGCGATTGTCCCCTTGCGCCGTCGTGCGGACGACGACAACCCGTCCCGCATCCGCCCGAACCTCTTGCGCGACGACGCCTTCATCGACGCGTGAGCGTGCACGGCGTCCTCCCCTCGGGAATTGAGGGTGATGGCGAGACCTGCCCCTTTCTTCCCCCTCCGCTTGCCGGAGGGCCCGCTCCTTTCTTCCCCCTCCGCTCGCCGGAGGGGGCAAGGGGGAAGGTCCGCCGAAAGTGACGCGACTTCCTTCCTGCTCCGTCATGGCCGGCGCATCAAGTCTTCCGCCCCCCCTTCATCGTCATGGCCGTGCTCTGTCACGGCCATCCAGTCATCGTAATAACAATACAGTTACCAGCTTCAATACAGTGTCATTGCGAGCGAAGAGAAGCAATCCAGTGCGAACGCCACTCTGAAAGAGATGGATTGCTTCGTCACTCTCGTTCCTCGCAATGACGCATCATGCGCTATTTGCGACACAAATATTCCAGCGGCCTTTCGGCCGGATAGTCACCAAGCAATGGTTGGTGCGGAGCTGTTGGTCGTGGGGAATGGTTTCAATTGGGCCGGCTTTTCAGCCGGAAGTCTGCTTCGATGGTGGTTATCCACCCAAAAAGCAAAAAAAAGTTTCAATTGGGCCGGCTTTTCAGCCGGAAGTCTGCTTGGCGATGGCGGTAGTGGAAAGACTACCCTTATCACCGTTTCAATTGGGCCGGCTTTTCAGCCGGAAGTCTGCGGTGTGGCATGCCCACATCCTTCATACTCGTGAGTATGGTTTCAATTGGGCCGGCTTTTCAGCCGGAAGTCTGCGGACCCTCTGGAACCCCTTGATCGCAAATGCCGATTTCGGGCGGTTGCGAGCGCGATGAGTTATCCACAGGTTTTCCTCTACAACCGCCGCAACCATGGCGTGATCAGAGCACATTTTCGCTTCGGCTTCAATCGGTTCCGGTCTGCGAGCGCGAGTGTTTCAATGATACAATTTGTGATCGGCAGACCGCTGATAGTATAGCAGAAAGGAGGGGCGCAACAAATACCCGGAACCAGTCCGGGCACGGCCATGACCGGCAGGGAAAAGCAGGACGGCCGGGGCAACACGGGCGAGGGCTGGATTGCTTCGCTTTGCTCGCAATGACGCCTCCCTCGAAGGGGTCGCGATGAGGATGGGGGAGCGTCGTCGCAAGCGCTCCTCGCAATGACGATGGGGGAGCTTCGTCGGCAGCGCTCCTCGCAATGACGATGGGGGAGCTTCGTCGCAAGTGCTGCTCGCAATGACGGTTCTCAAGGTCTTTCGAAAGGCCAAAGGCGTTCAACCGATCCACGGGCCCTCGTTGGCATCGGGTAGTGGCTCGCCGATCGCTTCCAGGGTGGCGAGCGCGGCGGCAAGGCGCTGGCGGCGCTCCTCGGTCAGGCGGCAGCGAAACACCGAGAGCTGCAGCCACTCGCCGTAGCCCTTCATCAGCTTGAAAACCCGGCGCCAGCGCTTCGGCGCGCTGACGTCGTAGGCGACGAGGTAGAGGCGCTGGGTCATGGCGGGTTAAGCGCCGTGCCGAGCGCCAAGCCGAGCGCAGAGGGCGCCGCGGCTTTTTCGGCCTGTTTGGGCGGCGGGCTTGGCGGCGGCCCGGATTCGCGTTGCGATGCAGGCAACAAGGGGGGGGGGCGGGGGGAGGGCCTGGGGGGTGGGGGG
>UXAT02000026.1 GCA_900609035.2 Candidatus Defluviicoccus seviourii
GGGCCTCATCGGCCAACTCGTTGACATCTTCCAACCCGCCGAATGCGCCAACTACTTCAGCTCATGCGGCTATGACCCAGATTGATCAGAAACCGCTCTAGGCTGCAGCTGCGCCGCGCCAAGAGCGACCGCATCGATGCCGTGTTGATCGCCGCCTGCACCCATCTCCTCGATCCCAAGGAAACAAAGGCGGCCGACCCGCGCCTGGATGGTCTCTGCGACCAGCTGACGCTTATCGAGCAGGTGGAAGCGGACATCGCCCGGCTGAAGACACGCCTTGAACATATCCGCGATCAGCGCCTGCGCGACATCGTGACGGCCGACATCGAAAACCTGAAAGCGCGCCGGGCCGATGAACTTCGGCGCCTGATCGCGGCCCTGCGCAGCCATGCCGACTTGGCGCGGCGCTTCGAGGTCGTGCTGAGCGTACCGGGGATCGGCGAGCGGACCGCACTCGCCTTTGTCCTGCGCATGCCGGAACTGGGCGCGGTCAGCCGGGAACAAGCGGCAGCGCTTGCCGGCCTCGCGCCATTCGTCCAGCAGAGCGGGCGCTGGACAGGCGAGACCCACATCGCGGGTGGCCGCAGCCGGCTCAGGCGCTCGCTGTACGCCGCAGCATTGCCGGCCGCCTTCCGCTGGAACCTGGCGCTCAAGGCCCTCTACCGACGCCTCATGGGGCGCGGCAAAGCCCATGCGGTGGCACTGGTCGCCTGTGCCCGCAAGCTACTTATCTTCGCCAACACCGTCGTCACCCGAGGTACCCCATGGACCGAACGGACGGCCGAAGCTTAATGGTTGCTACGCTGCTACGCCTGCCTGCCCTCGTCCATGCGGCTTGAAGTGGACGGTGCGTGCGCCCGCTTCAGCGGGCGGCACCCTCTGCGGCAACCGCGGCTTCGATCACATCGGCGCCGATGACCGGCTCGAATTCACGCCAGACCGGGGTGAAGGCCGAGCGCCATTCTGCCAGTTCGTTTTCGTTGAGCGGCAGCACTTCAATCTCGGCTTCGCTCGCCGCCTTCTGCGCCAAGGTCTCCGCTTCCTGCCGCGCAAGCTCGTTCACCTCGCGCGTCACCTCGGCAAGGATCTCCTCCAGGACCGGCCGCACATCCGCCGGCAGCCGCGTCCAGAAGTCGTCGTTGGCAATCACCATGTAGCCGAGGAAGGTGTGGTGGAGCGGGGTGTAGTAGCGGTGCAGCTTGTGGATGCCGCGTGTGTAGATGTTGGGCCAGCTGTTCTCCTGGCCATCGACCAGACCGTCGCGGATCGCGTCGGCGAGAAGCCGAAACGGCAGCGGCAGCGTGACGACGCCGATACGGTCGTAGGCACGCTGGAAGATCTGTGACGATTCAGTGCGAAACATCAGGCCGCTCGCATCGGCTGGTGAGTGCAGCGGCTTGTTGGCGGACAACACGCGCATGCCGCCGTCCCAGTAGCCCAAGCCGCGGATGCCGCGCGGCAGCATCGAGTTCAGCAGCATCTGCCCGGTCGGGCCCGCCTGGAACCGACGGATGTGGGCGACGTCCTTGAACAGGAAAGGGAGCTCGTACACCTGCAATGCCGGCGCGTAGCCGCGCAGGATCACCATCGACGGGGCTGCGAGCTCAACATCGCCGAACAGTAATGCCGGCACGACCTCCTCGTCGGTGAACTTGCGCGAGGAGGGGTAGACCTCGACCTGCACCCGGCCGGGCAGGCGTGCCTCGGCAAGTTCCTTGAAGCGGAGCGCGCCGACACCTTTCGGCGCCTGTTCGCTGACGACGTGCGAAAAGCGGATGACGATCGGATCGCTTGCTTCCGCCCGTGATCCCGACCCCACAACGAAAAACCCAAGCAGCAGTAACAGCAGAAAACGCGTCATGAGTTGACCACCCTCTCCGACTTCTTGTCGGCACTTTCCCGTGCAAAGCCGATATCGCCGCGGCGGAAGAAGGAGTCGGACGGCGGCCTGCCTTGCTGCAGGCGGTGCGTCCGACCCTTTTCGCTTCGACCGAGACCTACTTGTTATAGCCCCGAAGCTGATCGAGGTATTCCGGCAGAATCAGCGAAATCTGCGGGATGTAGGTCACCAGCACAAGGAACGCCAAGAGAACCGTCAGCCACGGCAACGCCGCGTTGATCACCCAGCCGATGCTGCGGCCGGTGATGCCGGCGGCAACGTAAAGATTGAGGCCCACCGGCGGCGTGATCATGCCGATCTCCATGTTCACCACCATGATGATGCCGAGGTGGATCGGGTCGATGCCAAGCTGGATGGCGATCGGCAGGAAGATCGGCGCCATGATGAGCGTGATCGCCGACGGTTCCATGAAGTTGCCGGCGATCAGGAGAACGATGTTGACGACGATCAGGAACGACCAGGCGGGCAGTCCCCAGTGAGTGATAATGTCGGCGATTTCGTGCGGGATGCGTTCCGTCGTCAGCACATGTGCGAACAGCATCGCGTTTGCGATGACGAACAGCAGCATGACCGAGACCTTGGAGGCGTCGAGGATGACCTTGCGCACTTCGGCGTCGAAGAAGGATTGCGGGATGGCAATCAGCGACTGGCCGATGGCACGCGCGATCGCAACCGGCGTTGAATCGCCTTCACGCCGCCACGGCACGCCCTTCAAGGGCCCCATGTCCCGATAGCCGGCAACGGCGATCAGGTAAGCGTAAACGGCGGAAACGGCTGCTGCCTCGGTCGGGCTGGCGATGCCGCCATAGATCGATCCCAGGACGATCACCATCAGCATGATGCCGCCCAGCGCATCGATGAAGGCCGCGCCCATTTCACCAAACCCGGCGAACGGCTGCGCCGGCAGCTTGATGATGCGGGCATAGATGTAGATGGCCACCATCAGCATCAGCCCGAGCGCGATGCCCGGTACGAAGCCGGCCATGAACATGCGCGCTGCCGACTGCTCGGTGGCCGCGGCATACACCAGCATGACGATCGAGGGCGGGATGAGGATGCCCAGGGTCCCGGCGTTGGTAATGACGCCGGTTGCCATCTTTTCCGGATAACCGGCCTTGACCATGCCGGCGATGACGAGCGAACCGATCGCCGCCACCGTGGCCGGTGAGGAGCCGGAAATCGCCGCAAACAGCATGCAGGCAAGCACCGAGGCCATTGCCAGGCCGCCGCGGATGAAGCCGACGATTGAGATGGCAAAGCGGATCAGCCGCCGCGCCACCCCGCCGGTGGTGAGAAAGGCGGACGAAAGGATGAAGAACGGGATCGCCAAAAGCGTGTAGTGGCCCGAAAGCCCCTGAAACAGCTTAAGCGCGATGGAGGCGAGGGAGTCGTTTGAAAAGGCGAGAATCGTGACGATGCTCGAAAAGCCGAGCGCAATGGCGATCGGCATGCCCGCGAGCATGCACACGAACAGGAGAATGAATAGCGCGGCCGTGGTCACGCTCTGGCCTCCTTGTCGACAGGCTCTTCTTCAAATTGTTCGAGCGCTTCGCGTGCCTCATCGGCGAGGTGGAAGCTGTCCGTTTTGCCCTGGATCACGCGCACCAGCAGGATGAGGAAGCGGATTGCCAAGAGGACGAAGCCGATCAACAGGACCGAATGGGCGATCCACTTCGCAATCGGGATGTCATCAACCTCGATGCCGATCCGGTGCAGTTTGGCGAGATAGAACCAGGAGCCGTAAATGAACAGGCCGCAGTAAATGAGGCACATGAGGAGCGCGACTGCGGTTGTGATCCGGCGTGCCGTTGGCGGCAACATGCGGACGACAAAATCGACGCCGATGTGGGAGCCAACCTTGACCCCGTAAGACGCGCCAAGGAGCACCATCCACGCTGCAAGATGCAGAACGAACTGATCTGCCCAGACCATGCCGGTGTTGAAGCCGAACCGAAGGATGACCTCAACGAACACGGTCACAGTCATGACCACGAGGATCAGGGACACGATCCCTTCCTCGACCCGATTCACGAGATTTGTCAGCATGTTATTGACGTCCCGCGTCCCGCCCCGGGCTACGCCCGGGGCGGGATTCCCAAGGGAGAGAATTCTTTAGCTGCGGGTATTGGAAGCGGCCGCGGCTTCGATCAGATCCTTGCCAATCTCGTTCTCGAACTTCTTCCAGACGGGCTTCATCACCTCAACCCACTGCGCGCGCTCTTCCGGCGTCAGCGTCAGCACCTGCGAGCGGCCCGATGCGATGATCTTCTGCTTGTCGCCTTCATTGAGTTCGGCGGCAATTTTGTTGCCGTACGCATTGGCTTCGTTCAGCGCCGCCTCAAGCGTGGTCCGGACATCGGCCGGCAGACCGGTCCAGAACTCTGTCGAGGCCACAACCATGTAGTCCAGGAGGCCGTGGTTCGACTCGGTGATGTATGGCTGCACCTCAAAGAACTTCTGCGAGTACATGTTGGAGTAGGTATTCTCCTGCCCATCGATCGCCTTGGTCTGCAGGAGTGTGAACACCTCGGAGAAGGGCTTCTTGACAGCGGTCGCATCCAATGCGGCAAACTGGGCCAGGAGGACATCCGACTGCATGACGCGGAACTTCTTGCCAGAGGCGTCGGCCGGAACGCGCAGCGGATTGTGCGCCGAAATCTGCTTCATGCCGTTGTGGATGTAGCCGAGGCCGGTCAGCCCCTTTTTCTCCATCGATTTGAGCAGCTTCTGGCCGGCGGCGCTTTGCTGGAAGCGATCGACCGCGTCCATGTCGGCGAACAAGAAGGGCAGATCGAACAGCTGCAGCTGCGGGGTGTACTTCTCGAACTTCGACAATGCGGGTGCCGCCAGGTGGACATCCCCCAGCAGCATTGCTTCCAGTACCTTGTCGTCGTCGAACAGCTGCGAGTTCGGGAAAACTTCGACCTTGACCTTGCCTGGCAGGCGGGCCTCGGCAAGTTCCTTGAACTTCAGCGCGGCTTGCCCTTTCGGTGTATTGTCCGCAACGACGTGACTATACTTAATGACGATCGGGTCAGCAGCACGCGCGGCCGGCACTGCCAGCAGCAACGCCGCGAAAAGAGTAGACAGAACGAGATTGGCGATACGCATGTAGTCCTCCCGGTTAAGTGCAAGACGGCACCGAACGAACCCTCGAAAACGGGGCCCTTTTGCGGTATTCCCGCCCGAATTTTTGGGCTTCAAGTCCGGGTTGACCGCCTGTGGCGTGTTCATACAACGATCACAGACCTGAAGCAACCACTGACAGGCTCTCTCAACTACCGGCAAGGAAAAGTGGCGCGGCAACCTGAATGCACCAACCTGAATGTAGCAACCTGATTGCACCAACCGGAACGAGCCAACGGCAGATGCCAATCGGCAAGCCCCAAGAGGGATGTGCCGGGCGGGAAATGGTGCGTGTAAAGAGGCAAGCAGCGGGCGCGCGCCGGCCGGAACCTGCGATGGAGATGAAATAGCGGCGCCGAATGCCGCCGCCGATTTCCGCTTCCGTTTTGCCGGCACCCGTGCGAGACGAAGGCGGTGCGGGACTGAGGACGAGTAGCCTTTGAGAGGCGTTCGCCCGAGCACTGACAGAAGGGAGGTTCAGGAATGGAAATTCGCAAAGTTGGCGTGGTGGGCGCGGGGACGATGGGCAATGGCATCGCCCAAGTGTTTGCCATCGCCGGTTACAACGTCGTCATGCGCGACATCAAGGATGAGTTCACCGCGCGCGGTCTTGCCACCATCCGCAAGAGCCTGGAGCGGATGGCATCACGCGCCAAGATTACGCCTGAGGCGAAGGACGCGGCGCTGGGTCGGATCGAGGTCACCACTGAGATGAACGCGCTCGCTGACTGTGACCTTGTCATTGAGGCCGCCCTGGAAGATGTCTCCGTCAAGGCGCAGATCTTCCGCGAGCTGGACGCGATCGTGAAGCCGGGCGCGATCCTTGCCACCAACACCTCTTCGATATCCGTGACCAAGGTCGCCGCGGCGACCAAGCGTCCCGATCACGTGATTGGCATGCACTTTTTCAACCCGGTACCGATGATGCAGCTGGTCGAGGTGATCCGCGCCCTGCAGACCTCGGACGAGGTGTGCCGCATCACCGAAGAGGTCAGCCGCAAGGTTGGCAAGACTCCGCACACGGTGAAGGACAGCTACGGCTTTGTCGGCAACCGGGTGCTGATCCCGATGATCAACGAGGCGATCAACTGTCTGTACGAAGGTCTGGCCGGGCCGGAGGACATCGACTCAGTCATGAAGCTGGGCATGAACCATCCGATGGGGCCGCTTGCGCTGTGCGATCTGATCGGCCTCGACATCACGCTCAACGTGATGGAGACGCTCTACCAGGGCTTTGAAGACTCGAAGTATCGGCCGAGCCCGCTTCTGAAGCAGATGGTCGATGCCGGCTACCTCGGCCGCAAGACGGGGCGCGGATTCTACACGTACGATAAGTGACCGGCCGGCAAGTCTTCCGCACTACTCCAAGGTGAAGCGCACCGCCTGCTGCCGCGTTGGCTCGCGGCGGCGGGCGGGAACGCCTTCAACGCGTTCGCGTTTGCCGCGCGAACAGAGAGCGCCATGGGGTTGTTAGAGCGGGGTGCCCGCGCGCTGCAGGGCCTGCTGCCAGACATTCTCGATGTCGTCGGAGAAGATCAGGCCCGTTTCGGCAGGCGCCGTGAGCCAGTCGTTACTCGCGAGTTCAGCCTCAAGCTGGCCGGGACCCCAGCCGGCGTACCCCAGAATGAACAGCTTCCGCTGCGGGCCGTGACCATCGGCAACCGCTTGCAGCACATCGCGCCCGGTCGAAAACGCCATGCCGCCGGTCACTGGGGTGGTGCTGGGACCTGAATAGTCGGCGGAGTGAAGGACAAAGCCGCGCTTGGTCTCGACCGGCCCGCCATACTGCAGCCGCACGGTCGCGGGCTGGACCGCAGTGGTGACGCCAAAGCCAGCGAGAAGGCGCTGCAGCGGTCCCCTGCCGTAGGTGCGATTGACCACCAGACCCATCGCTCCTTCATCGCTGTGAGCGACGATGAAGATGACGGTCTCGGCGAAGCGGGGATCGCCGATGCGTGGACTGGCGACCAACAGTTGGCCCGTCAGCGATGTGCCGGTCGCGTGTGCCGGTCGCCAGTTAGCGGTGCTGGCGACAACAATGAGAAAGGCGATGAACGTTCGTGCAGCTGTGCGGATGAGCATCATGGCGTCATCCTACCGACGCTCGGAAGCGTGGTCGCCCTCCATTAGGAGGTCCCGCGGCTCCGGCTTGACCAGTCGACCGCCGGCAGTTCCATCAGCGGGATCGGGCCTGCCGAGAGAACACGCTCTTGCAGCGTCAACGGTATGCGCACCGGCTTGCTTGGGTTGACGGATCCGCCGGCCAGGACAGCGAAGATCTGTTTCATCCTGAAGCCAGTGGTTACACTCAGGACGCCGCGGACGATCAAGGCATCCAACGCCGCATGATAGCCGGAGATTTCGAGGGTCATAGCGCCGATCGGCTGGCCGTTGCGGTCAAGAGCCAGTGTGCCGTCGCCGCCGAGCCGGACCGGCCCCGAGGCGAGTTCGAACCGTCGCACCTCGATGATGCCGCCGGCATCCCGCCAGGCGGTCAAGTCGTCGCCGGACGGCACGGCCGGCAGGTTGCCGCTGACATCGAGATCGGCTGCCGCCTCGCTGACGGCGCCTGCAAACGGCAGATCCAGCGAGCCAGGCAGCGTTGCGTCTTTCACCGCAAGCGCATAGCGGCGTCCCGGGGCGCCCTCGGGCAGTGAATTCGCAGTTGCATCGAGCGCTGCAACCGTAATGCGCTCGCCCGTTTCGGCGTCGGTCATGGCAAGCGCGCGGAGCGTGAGCGTTGCCGGGCTCAGGATCGCCGATCCCGTTCCGTCGTGCGACCCGGGGCGCAGCTGAACCTCTAGCTCGCAACGCTCGGCCGTCCCGGTGTAGCGGACCGGCCGCGTCAATCCTTGGAGCGCGAGCCTCTGTTCGCCTTCAAGGCTGAGGGTCGCCCGCTGCGGTGCGAACGGATTAACGGACACCACAGCCCGTTCGCCGGCAAAGGTGACGGTCTCAGCCGCTACGCGGACCGCAAGTGAGAGCTTTGGCAGCACGATCTGAACCGAGCCTGGAAAGCCGCGCCAGACCGGAGGGCCGTGGGTGATGTCATCGCCCTGGCGCTGCCGGTCCTCGATCCAAGACCGGGTCCCCCGCTCAAGCGCGCCGGCAAGGACGAACCAATAGCCGACATAGGCGAGCGCAAGCATCGCCAAGCCGGCAACGGCGAGTTTAGGCCAGCGCCGCGTTGCACCCCGCACCCTTGCAGCCCTCCCTCAAGGCTCGGCGGTCCCTCTGCCGCGCGCCTTGCCCTAGTGCACCGGCACAAACAGAGCGTACATCCTGCTTGTGCCGAAAGTGCACGCGATTCAATATGTTGTGCAGCGACAACCTTGCTCGGGCGTGAATCGCCCGATTGGGTCGCTGCACTAGCACGGTCGACGGGAGGAGGGAAGGGAGCCGCTTCAATAATCACCCGCCGTCGCGCGCGACCGGCATCCTGCTTGTGTTCGTTCCCTCAAGCCGCTATGGTCAGGACATGCGGATCTTGATGGCATTGATGGTTGTTGCGGCGATGAGCGGTTGCGCGGAGGTCGTGCAGGGACCGCGGGAAGTCGCCTATAGTGACGACAGCTTCTACATCCGCCATTCGCCTTTTGCGGGCGTCGCCTCAGTGGACGCACGGGCGCAGGATCGGTGCAAAGCGATCGGGAAGGCTGCGGCGCTGAAGCGCGAGGCCCAGTACTACGTCGTCGACTTGCGTGACGCGACCTACGCCTGCCAATAGACGCACTGCCGGAAGGTTGGGAGCGTTCGCTGCTCCGCCGGGCAAGTAACCGCAACCGAATCGGATCGACGGCTGGGAGTGTGTTCCTGGCGCAACGGCGCTCGGGAAGTGGGTTGAATGGCCGTAACCTGCGGCGTTTTCCCTTTCATCTTCTCGGCATTTGACGTATTTCCACACCATGGGTGTGGTGTGATCGGGTTGGCGGGTAGCCCGTTTGAGGCGGGAACCTGTCGAAGCCCGCTGAAGCGAGGGATCGGCTAAACGCGATGCGTTTGGTTTTCGGCATAGCAGCGGTTGCGATGATGGTTGTGGCGACGGCGGCCACAGCGGAGGATGGGACCGCTGCCGTCGATCTCCAGCGGCCACCGCTTGAGCAGACCGACCCCGCAGGGACTGCAGCTGCCACGGCTGAACATTCCGAGCCGGCGCCGGTGATCCCGCAGTACAGCGGCGTGTCCGGCGATCTCAGCTTCGATTATAAGGGCGGCGTCGGCCTGTTGCAGAACGACAGCCGCGGGACGCCCGACGTGGGCTTCTACATCAACACCCTTTCGAACCGGCGGACGCAGCCGGTGTTGCCCGAGCGCGCCCGGCTGGGCGACCGGGGAACGCCGGAGAACTGGGATGTCGGCGCGATCATCGGCTACCAGATCAGCGACATGAACGAACCGGGGGCCGCTGCTGGTGTGAACCTGCAGATGGTGACCGATCTCGACGACACCGGGCGTGGCATCCTGTTTCAGCCCGGCTTCGACTATACGATGCCCTTTTCCGACTCGCTCAAGCTGAACGCGCGCGTGTTTTCGACCTACGTCTCGGACGAGGGGATCCATCCCGGCGCCGATACAGCGGCGCGTGGCAATCTCGGCAGTCATGAGACCGAGGGGGGCTGGCGGGACGTCGGCCTGAATCTGGGCCTTGGCTACAGCATGTCGACCAGTTGGTCGATCGAAACGCAAGCCGGATTCACGCACAGCTTTGGCAATGCCGCGAAGAACAACAGCCAAGATGACGAGGTTATCGTCAACGACATCTTCGGCGGCGTATTCCTTAATTACCGCTTCTAAGCCGCGCGCTTCCCGGCCATAAATCTGATAGACGAGAGTGAGGCGCTTGCGCCGGTAGCAGCCGGCAGCGTGCGCGCACTTGGTTTGGCGGGAGAACCCGAGGCATGCAGTATCTGCACACGATGGTGCGCATCACTGACGTTGATGCCAGTCTCGACTTCTATTGCAACAAGCTGGGTCTCAAGCAGATCCGCCGCATGGACCACGAGCAAGGCCGGTTCTCGCTCATCTTCCTTGCCGCGCCTGAGGACGAAGAGCGGGCGCGTGCGAACGCCGCGCCAATGCTGGAGCTGACCTACAACTGGGATCCGGAGCAGCTTGCCGGCGGGCGCAACTTTGGTCACTTGGCGTTTCGCGTCGATGATATCTACGCCGCTTGCGCACGGCTGATGGCGGCCGGTGTGGTGATCAATCGACCACCCCGCGACGGCCGCATGGCGTTTGTCCGCTCGCCCGATAACATCTCGATCGAACTCCTGCAGAAGGGCGAGGCGCTGGCACCGGCCGAGCCGTGGGCCAGCATGTCGAATACCGGTACGTGGTAGCATCGGTTTTCACACTGCCTTTCCGCCTTCTGGCTTCGGTGACGGCGGACCATATGGGGTAGGATGACGAGATGCCGCAGCCGTCAACGGATTGCGGCCTCAGGCACCGCGGAGCGAGGTCCATGCACGCTGTAAGCATCAACCGCAGTATCCGCCGAGCTGTGTTCGCCTCTTGCGCCGCGGCGGGAGTCGCAATTTTGAGCAGCGGCTGCGGGCAGGAAAACGCCTATGTTGCGCCGCCGCCGCCGAAGGTCGCTGTTACCCAGCCGCTGCGCGAAACGTTCACCGAGACGCTGGAATTTACCGGCAACACCGCCGCCACGGAAACCGTCGAACTGCGCGCCCGTATCCCCGGTTATCTCGACAAGGTGCTGTTCCGTGACGGCCAGCACGTCAAGAAGGGCGATCTGTTGTTCGTGATCGAGCAGCAGCCTTACGAGCTTGCCGTCCGCCAGGCGCAAGGCGATCTGGCGCGTGCCGAGGCCTCGCGGGCCGAAGCGACGGCAACGGCGCAGCGGGTGCTGCAGGCGGCTAAGAGCGGGGCCGTCAGTCGCCAGCAAGCCGATGAGGCGGTCGCGCGACAGCAGGTTGCGGAAGCCCAGGTGTTCGCCCTGAAGGCGGCGCTCGACAAGGCGAAGGTGGACCTAAGCTACACGGAGGTACGCGCGCCCTTCGACGGCAGGATCGAGCGGCGTTTGAAGGATCCCGGCAACCTCGTCGGTGCTGGTGAGGACACCGTGATCACGAGCATCAACCATATCGATCCGATCTACGTCTATTTCTCGATCAATGAGCTCGATCTGTTGCGCATTCTGGGTGATCGGCCGCGCCACCAATCGGCTCGCGAGGTGCAGGACCGGCGGACGCAGCCGCTCTACATGGCGCTCGCCAACGAGGATGACTTCCCGCACGAAGGTGTTTTCGACTTCGCAGCCATCACGCTCGACTCGTCCACAGGCACGCTCTTGATGCGCGGGCTCTTTCCCAACGGCGACGCCAAGATCCTGCCAGGCTTGTTCGCGCGCATCCGGGCGCCCATCCGCGAGATTCCGGACGCCCTGCTGGTGCCGGAGCGCGCGCTCGGAGTCGATCAGAGCGGTCGCTACGTTCTCGTCGTCAAGGAGGACGGCGAGGTCGAACAGCGGACGGTGCAGGTCGGCGGCAAACGCGGTGACCTGCGCATGATCGAAAAAGGGTTGAGCAGCAACGACAGGATCATCGTCGACGGCATTCAGCGCGCGCGGCCGGGCGCCAAGGTGGACCCGGTTCCGGTCGATCAGCAGGCGGGCGGGAAGCCGCCGCGCGATAAGTCCTGATCCGGCGCCGCGATGTCTCGCTTCTTCATCAATCGGCCGATCTTCGCAACCGTTATCGCGCTTCTGACCCTGCTCGCAGGCGCGGTCGCGTTGCTTCAGTTGCCGATCTCCCAGTACCCCAACATCACGCCGCCGGTGGTCCAGGTTACGACAACCTACCCCGGTGCCAGTGCCAAGACCGTCGTCGATACCGTGGCGCTGCCGATCGAGCAGCAGGTCAACGGCGTCGAAAACATGCTGTACATGCAGTCGATGAGTGCCGGCGACGGCACGTACAAGCTGCAGGTCACCTTCGACGTCGGCACCGATCTCGATTTCGCGCAGGTGCTGGTGCAGAACCGGGTGGCGACCGCGCTTGCCTCGCTGCCGGAGGAGGTGTCGCGCCAGGGGGTGACGACCAAGAAGGTCTCGACCGCGATCCTGCTGGTCATCAGTCTAACCTCGCCGGATGACCGCTTCGACAGCCTGTTCTTGAGCAACTATGCGACCATCTCGCTGAAGGACGAGCTGGCGCGACTCAAAGGTGTGGGCGATGTCACCATTTTCGGCATCGGCCAGTACAGCATGCGGATCTGGCTCGATCCGGAACAGCTCAAGTCCCGCAACATCACGACGTCGGATGTCGTGCAAGCCATCAAAGGCCAGAACATCCAGGTGGCGGGGGGGCAGTTAGGCGCGCCGCCGGCGCCGGAGTCACAGAATTTCCAGTATACGCTGAATGTCCTCGGCCGGCTGGACGAAGTCGAGCAGTTTGCCGACATCATCGTCAAGCTGGAGCCGGGCGAGGGCGGCCGGATAACCCGGGTCAAGGATGTCGCCCGGGTCGAACTGGGCGCCCAGACCTACAGCCAGTTCTCCCAGCTCGATGGCAAGCCTTCGGCAGGCATCGCGATCTATCAGCTTCCCGGCGCGAACGCGTTGGAAGTTGCCGATCAAGTGTACAAGGCGATGGAGCGGCTGTCGAAAACCTTCCCGGCCGGTCTGAGCTACTCGATCGATTTCGATACCACCCGCTTCACGACGGAGTCGATCCAGGGTGTCTATCACACGCTGTTCGAGGCCGCGGTTCTGGTCATCTTGGTCATTTTCCTGTTCCTGCAGGAATGGCGCGCGACGCTGATTCCGCTGATCACGATCCCGGTGTCGCTGATCGGGACCTTCGCGCTGATGATGCTTTTCGGCGTCTCCATCAACATGGTCTCGTTGTTCGGCCTGGTGCTGGCGATCGGTATCGTCGTTGATGATGCGATCGTCGTCGTCGAGAACGTTTGGCATCAGATGGAGAAGGGCGTCACCGACGCCAAAGAAGCGACGATCACGGCGATGGAGGAGATTTCCGGGCCGATCATCGCCATTACGCTGGTGTTGATGGCGGTCTTTGTGCCGTCGGCTTTCATGCCGGGCATCACCGGGCAGCTCTATCAGCAGTTTGCCATCACCATTGCCGCTTCGACATTCTTCAGCGCCGTCAACGCCTTGACGCTAAGCCCGGCGCTGTGCGCCTTGATCTTGAAGCCGCCGCAAGCGCGCAATTTCGTCGTTTTTCGCTATTTCAACCGTGGTTTCGACTGGATTGCCAGCCGCCAAAACAGTCTCGTTCGCCGCCTCACGAGCCGCCGCTTGCTGATGATGGGCGTGTTTGTCGCGCTCACGGCCATCACGTTCTTGGGCTTCGGCAGGCTGCCGACCGGCTTTCTGCCTGAGGAGGACCAGGGCTATGTCATCGTTGGCATCCAGCTCCCTGACGCTGCGTCGATCGAGCGCACCAAGGCGGTGATCAACAAGGTTGATGTGATCCTCGCCGAGACCCCTGGCATCGCCCACCGGCTGGTGATCGGCGGCATCTCGCTCCTCGATAACAGCGCCTCGGTCGCCAATGCCGCGGTCATGTATGCGATCTTCGAGAGTTTCGAGGAGCGGGCGAAGAGCCATCGCACCCAGGAAGTGATCCTTGCCGACCTGCGAAGGAGCCTGTCGCAGGTCATGGAAGCGATCGTCTTCCCGGTCGTGCCGCCGGCGATCCAGGGGCTCGGTGTATCGGGCGGCTTTCAGATGCAGGTGCAGCTGAAGGGCGGCAGCACCGATCTCGCCAAACTGCAGACAACCGCCGCCGAGTTGGTGGCGAACGGAAATGCGCAGTCGAAGCTCGCCGGGCTGACCACGTCCTTCCGGGCCACGGTGCCGCAGCTCTTTGTCGACGTCGATCGTGTCAAAGCGGAGTCGCTGAACGTCGCCGTCGGTGACGTGTTCTCGACCATTCAGGCGTACCTCGGTTCGTCCTATGTGAACCAATTCAATAAGTTCAACCGCACCTTTCAAGTTTATGTGCAGGCGGACAGCCGCTACCGGCTTGAGCCAGAGGATATCCGCGATCTTTACGTGCGCAGTCGCGACGGCAAGGCAGTGCCGATCGGCACCATGACCAAAGTCGCCTATGTGAACGGTCCCAGCGTGCTCAGCCTCTACAACCTTTATCCAAGCGCCGCCGTCAACGGCCGCGGCGCGCCCGGAGTGAGTTCCGGCGATGCGCTGGCCTTGATGGAGGAGATGGCGGCGCGGACGCTGCCACCGGATATGGGCTTCGAGTGGACCGGCATGTCCTTCCAGGAGAAGCGGGTCGGCGGGCAGGCCATTTTGATCTTTGGCCTCTCGGTGTTGATCGTCTTTCTCGTCCTGGCCGCACAGTACGAGAGCTGGACCAACCCGGCGGCCGTCGTCCTGGTGGTGCCGCTGGCGCTGCTGGGGGTGGTCGTCGCCACCATGGCGCGGGCGCTCGACAACAATGTCTACACCCAGATCGGCATCGTCCTCCTTATCGCGCTCGCCAGCAAGAATGCGATCCTGATCGTCGAGTTCGCGCGCGAGCTGCGCGCCAAGGGTAAGAGCGTCGAGGAGGCAGCGATCGAGGCGGCGCACCTGCGTTTCCGGCCGATCCTGATGACGTCGTTCGCCTTCATTCTCGGCGTCGTGCCGCTCGTCATCGCATCGGGGGCCGGCGCGGCCAGCCGGCAAATCCTCGGCACGGCCGTCTTCGGTGGCATGATCGCCGCCACGCTCTTCAACGGCCTGTTCGTGCCGGTGTTCTACACCGTGTTCCAGGGGTTCAGCGAACGCGGAGCCGGCACTCGCGCGAAAACAATGCCCGCACCGCCGCATGCCAATCGGCCGCCGGCTGAATGACTGAGCGGCGGGTGACCGGCCGGGCGCCAGCCACCCGCTCAAGCCCAGCTCACCAAGTGTAGGAGACGATCACCCCGCCGAACAGGTTGTTCGGGTTGCCTTCGTCATCGACGATCGGGCTGTCGGCGGCATCACCCAGCATCCGCCGGTATTGGCCCAGCATCTGCAGTCTCCAGGCCTCTGCAAACTGGTAACCAATGGTCACCGTGAAGCTGGTGTCCTTCACATCGGCATCGGCGTTGTATTCCTTGAGGCCGCTGTCCCGCGAGTCGCGGCTGTTGACGCTGAAGTAGTGATCCATGTATCCGCCCGACGCGACGGAGAAGTCGCCGTTGATCGAGAAATCCCATTTCGGTGCCAGAGGGCCACGGTAGGTCAGCGCCGGCGTTAGGACGAAACCGTTGTGGCCGCCGGAAACGTCCTGTGTGAACTCCATCCCGGCGGTGATTGCCGACTTGCCGAACGTAAAGTCGTAGCCGCCCGAAGCGCCGATCTCGAACGACCCCTCGCGGTTATTGAGATCATCAACCCGCTTGTTGCTGACGTCACTGTAGCCGCGTCGCCAGCGCATGCTCGGGCCGAGGCGCCAGTTGGGATCGTTGATGAGATTGGAGCGGAAACGCAAGCCGAGCAGCTGACCGTAGATATAATCCTTCTGGGCGCGAACGACCGGGAAGATGGTCGCCCGATAATCGTCTGATCCTTCGTACTCTGGGACCAGCGCCGGACCCAGGCCGACCGTCCAGCGCGTCTTGCCTGCGGCGCTGGGTTCGACAGGTTCGGCGGCTGTAACCGAGCCAGCGTCGGCGTCTGGAGACAAGGCCTGCGCGCCGGCTGGCGTCGCGACCCCAAAAAGCGCTGGGGCTGCGAAGAGAGCCGCCGCAATTCCTGTCTGCATCGTGTGTTTCATTGTGGTGAGTCCCGGAACAGCCACTGGTGGATTCGTTGCGTCGTTGGCTGTTTGAGGACAACAACCAGCGACGGGATACTGGAAAGCGTAACACGTGTGCGAAGCACGCCGCGAAGCCTTATGAGGGTTCTGGCTTTTTCAGCGTGTTACTGTCGCTTTACGGTAACGGAGAGGCCGCGCTCGTTGCCTCCGACTTCTGCGATTCGCCGAGGTCGGGGCTGTTCAATGGGTTGCACCAGCACCCGCAGCCGCGCTATGTCGAGAGAACACCGCGCGGCGGCCCCGCGCGAAAGGTCAGTTGCGCGGCGGCCCCGCGCGGACGGCAAGAAACGCAGAGGGAGCGATCATGAGGGCGAGGACAGCCAATCGCTTGGCTTCGGCAGCCATCGGGCTCGTGAGCCTCATGGCTGTGTCCGGTGCCGGTGCCGCCGGCTTAGGCGAGGTCTATTCGCGGCTTGCTTTCGAGGCCGCCGACGGAAACGGCGACCAGACGATCGACGAAGCGGAGCTGGTTGCCGACACTGCCGCCGGCTTCGTTGCGCTCGATGACAACGGCGATCGGCGCCTCGACCGCCGCGAGCTGCAGGAGCCGGATGCCGCCCTCTTCGCACGGCTCGATCGCAATCGGGACGGCAGCTTGTCCTTTGCCGAGGTGCTTGCCAACAAGCTCGAAATCTTCGAACGACTGGACGTCAGCAAGGACGGAACGCTGTCGGTCGACGAGGTGGTGGCCTTTGATCGTCAGGCCTGCACCCGGCTGGCGACGGCGGCGAAGCCGGCGGCGACGCGCTGCAGCTATTGACGGGGGGCGCGATGACCGGAACCAACGCTCTGAACCTTTGCCGCCGCATCGGCGGTGCCGCTCTTTGCCTGCTGCTCGTGAGCGCGTGCGCGAGCAATGGCAATGAGACGAGCGCTACGCCTGCCCCTGAGCCGCCCGCTGAGAATGGCGCCGTTGCCGTCCGCGCGCTGGGTGGGCGCGACAATCTGGCCTTTAGCCTGATGGGCGGGGCTGCGCTTGGCGGCGAACTGGGGTCGGCACTGAACAACCGTCAGGGCGAAACGCGGCCGGCGGCCGAACCGACCGCCGGGCGCCGCACGGATGACCGCCGCCAGCTCGCCTACGATCGCCAGAGCGAGCGCCAACGCGAACTCGTGCGGCGGGAAGTAACCAAGCAGCGGCTGTTCGAAGACGTGCGCCGGGAGCGCTTGTCGGCACCCGATTCGAAGCGGACGACGGCCGGCATCGCCACCGCCCAGCGCTACCTGAAGGCGCAGGGGTTCTACGATGGTCACGTCGACGGCGTTATGGGCCAGCAGACGCGGGACGCCATCGTTCGCTATCAGGCGCGCAACAACCTGCCGCAAGACGGCAGCATCACGCCGGTGATGATCGATAAAATGCGCTCAGCCCTCTGAGATACTGAGGCGCGGACGAAGGCCGCGGCTGCACGCCGCGGCCCTGTTGCCAGCAACGGCGCCGCTCAGTGGGCGCCGATGTCCTTCATGAACTCGGCGAAGAAGTCGTTGCCTTTGTCGTCGACGACGATGAAGGCCGGGAAGTCCTCGACCTCGATCCGCCAGATCGCCTCCATGCCGAGTTCGGGATACTCGATGCACTCGACCTTCTTGATGCATTCCTGCGCCAGGCGGGCGGCCGGGCCGCCGATCGAGCCGAGGTAGAAGCCGCCGTGCTTCTGGCACGCCGCCGTTACTTGCGGTGAGCGGTTGCCCTTCGCCAGCATGACCAGGCTGCCACCGGCGGCTTGGAACTCATCGACGTAGGCATCCATGCGGCCGGCGGTCGTCGGGCCGAACGAGCCCGAGGCATAGCCTTCGGGCGTCTTGGCCGGCCCGGCGTAGTAGACGCACAGGTCCTTGAAGTACTGCGGCAGGCCCTGGCCGCTGTCGAGGCGCTCCTTCAGCTTTGCGTGCGCGATGTCACGGGCGACGATCATCGGTCCGCTCAGGGACAGGCGCGTCCGTACCGGGTAGCGGCTGAGCGTGGCGCGGATCTCCGCCATCGGCCGGGTGAGGTCGATCTTGAGCACCTCGCCGGCGAGATCTTGCTGCGAGACTTCGGGCAGGTACTGGGCCGGGTTGGTCTCCAGGGCCTCGAGATAGATGCCGTCCTTGGTAACCTTGGCCAGGATCTGCCGGTCCGCCGAGCACGAAACGCCGATGCCGACCGGGCACGAGGCGCCGTGCCGTGGCAGCCGGATGACGCGCACGTCATGGCAGAAGTACTTGCCGCCGAACTGGGCGCCGATGCCCATGTCCTGAGTCATCTTCAGCACCTGGGCTTCCAGCTCGACATCCCGGAATGCCTGGCCTTGGGCGCTGCCCTTGGTCGGCAGCGCATCGAGGTAGCGCGCGGACGCCAGCTTCACCGTCTTCAGTGTCAGTTCGGCGGAGGTCCCGCCGATGACGATCGCGAGGTGGTAGGGTGGGCAGGCAGCGGTGCCGAGCGTGCGGATCTTCTCGTCCAGGAACTGCATCAGCCGCTTCGGGTTCAGGAGTGCCTTCGTCTCCTGAAAGAGGTACGACTTGTTGGCCGACCCGCCGCCCTTGGCCATGAACATGAACTTGTAAGCGCTTCCCTTGGTGGCATAGAGATCGATCTGCGCCGGCAGGTTGGTGCCCGTGTTCACCTCCTGGTACATGTCCAGTGGTGCGACTTGGCTGTAGCGGAGGTTGGAGTCGAGGTAGGCGCGCGCGATGCCTTCCGACAGCGCCGCTTCGTCGTCACCGTTGGTCCAGACGTCCTGGCCCTTCTTGCCCATGATGATGGCGGTGCCGGTATCCTGACACATCGGTAGCACGCCGCTGGCGGCGATATTCGCGTTCTTGAGCATCTCCATCGCGACGAAGCGGTCATTCGCCGACGCTTCCGGGTCGTCGAGGATCTTGCGCAGTTGCGCAAGATGGCCGGGGCGGAGCAGGTGCTGGCAGTCGCGCATCGCCTGCTTGGCGAGAAGCTTCAGGCCCTCGACGTCGACGCACAGGATCTCGCGGCCGTCGACGGTAGAGGTCGAAACGTAGTCGGTGGTAAGCCGCCGGTACGGTGTCTTGTCCTCGCCCAGCGGAAACATCTCGGCATAGTGGATTTCTGACATGGTCTGGCCCTCGCAAACGTCCGGATAACGGCGGCGGCATGCACGCGCTCCGCGTTGGGCAGACTTCACCCCATGCGCGCAACAGCGCGTCGCCAAGAACCGATTAATCGACGGTCTTGTTTGCTACTTTTTCCGGAACGTGTCGAGGGCGATCACCTGCCCTGCAGGCTGCGCTTTGCCACCAGCAGCCGCGGCCTTGGCGGTTGTCCCGCCGTCCTCGGCCGATGGTGTCGCCGCTTCTTCAGCCAGGTTCCTCGCGTCGGCGTCGCGCTGGCGCAGCGCCGTGCGCAACTGTAGGCCGAAGTTCACCGACGGATCGCCGAACGCGGTCACCGCTGCAAACGGAACCTTGAGCCGATTCGACCGGCCCTGGAACTTGAGCGTTACCGCGAACGCATCCTCCTCCACCACCAAGTCCCAGAACTGGTGTTGCAGGACAATGGTCATCTCGCTTGGATACCGCGCCCGTACCTCGGGAGGCACCTCAACGTCGGCCGCCGCGGTTGCGAAGCTGATGTAGAAGTGATGCTGACCGGGCAGCCCGTGCTCGGCCGCGTAAGAAAGGGCGCGCCTGATGACCCCGCGCAGGCCTTCGTCGAGCCACTGCTCGTAGGGGAGGGACTGTCTTGGCATCGCGTATCGGTCCTCTGTTGGCCGCCCTCGGACAAACTACCCCAAGGAAGTGGGAGGCTTCTGGTGCCAGGTGCCTCCCGAACCCCGCTCACGCCTTAAGCGGCGAGAGCATATGCCTCATTGTCGTTGGCATATATCGATTGGCCCGATATCGGTGGTACCATGCCGGGCGAAGACCGAACCTTTACCACGCACGTCGATCCTGTTTCGCCCCCGTGAAGCCACTGTTCTTTTTGTGGTTAGTTGGTGGAGGCGCCGGGCACTGCCCCCGGGTCCGCAACGCTTATTCCATCCGGCTTTTATCGCCATAGTCGATTGCTCGACAATTAAGTATATGCTTTGCGCCGGTCCGCGTGCAAGCGCTGCAAGGACACGATAGCAGAGGAAGTCATGGACCTGACACCTGAGCAACACGCGGAGATCGAGGCCCTGCGCCAAAGCCGGGCCGAGACCCGGCGGCCCACCGTGGCGGCGCTGGAGGAGATCCTGTTTCAGCCGATCCCGGTGCTGGATCACGGCTTCGTGCGGGTCGTCGACTACATGGGTGACGACGGCGCGATCGTTCAGGCGGCGCGGGTCTCCTATGGCCGCGGCACCAAGCGCGTGCAGGACGATGCTGGCCTGATCCGCTACCTCATGCGGCACCGGCACACGACGCCGTTCGAGATGTGCGAGATCAAGTATCACGTCAAACTGCCCATCTTCGTCGCCCGGCAGTGGATCCGCCACCGTACGGCGAGCGTCAACGAGTACTCCGCCCGCTATTCGGTCCTCGACCGCGAATACTACCTGCCGGCGCCGGAACATCTCGCCGCCCAGGCGCGCGACAACCGCCAGGGCCGCGGCGAGGTGTTGACGAGCGAGGCTGCGGCGGACGTATTGGCGCTCCTGCGCGCCGATGCCGAGCGCTGCTATGCTCACTACGAGGAAATGCTCGATCCGGAAGGCTTAGGCCTCGCCCGCGAGCTGGCGCGGATCAACCTGACGCTCAACACGTACACGCAATGGTACTGGAAGATCGACCTCCACAATCTGTTACATTTCTTGAGCTTACGCGCTGATCCACATGCACAGCATGAGATCCGCGTGTATGCCGAGGCGATGCTGGAGACGGTCCGGCGCTGGGTGCCGCTGGCGGCGCAGGCATTCCTCGATTACCGCTTAGGCGCGGTAACGGTCTCGGCGGGGGGGCTCAGTGTCATTCGCCGGCTGCTGAAGGGCGAGACGGTCACAGCCGAGACGAGCGGCATCAGTCCCCGCGAGTGGCGGGAACTGATGGCAGTCCTTGAGAGCGAGCGCTGAGCGCGCCCACTCGAAGTATGGCTCTAACCCGTCTTATTCATGACGCCGGCTGGGCGCTGGGTTTTCGATGCGAGCTGGCTGATGGGACGAGCCTGGCCTTTCGGGTTTTTTCCCGTTGTCGTTCGACT
>UXAT02000027.1 GCA_900609035.2 Candidatus Defluviicoccus seviourii
GCCCAGCCAGCATCTTGAATCAGATTCGTACCCCCTTGTGAATCCCCAACGATTCCCACCGCTCAGAAACCGCTCTAGCCGCGGCGGCGACGCTAGGCAAGACCTTCACCATCGCGCTTCCCCACCCCGCGGCACCGTCCACCGAGGTTGGGCGCAACGTGAATGTCGAGTATGCGCTTCCCGACTGGACACGAGCAGAGATCGACGCCCTGCTCACCCGCGCGATCTTTGACCCGGCAACGCGGGGCCGCGTGCGCTTCCATCATCGCTCGACGCAAGAGTACCTCGCCGCCTGTTGGCTGATCCGGCGACAGGCGGAGGGAGTGCCAATCGGCAAGATGCGCGACCTCGTCATCGGAGAGGTGTTTGGCACCGACTATGCTGTGCCCTCCATGCACGGGATTGCGGGATGGCTGGCGAGCAAGCTTCCCGAGTTGCGGGGCGACCTCTTCAAGGTGGCCCCCGAAATCCCGCTGTTCGAGGGAGATTCCGCACAGTTCCCGATCGAAGACCGAGAAGCGATCCTGCGCCGGCTTGCGAGCAGATTCCGAAGCGGCATGCGCCTGCCCTGGGGCTATGGGGGCAGCCCGTATCACCGCTTTGCCGATCCGCGCCTTGCCCCTCTGACCCTGCAACTTCTCCAGTCCGAACGCGCCCAGATACACACGATCGATCTTCTGCTTCGGCTGGTGGAGGCTGGCCGGATTGCGGAATGTGCCGATGCGGCGCTGGCGATCGCCCGCGACGAGACGAGTGAGAGCGGCACGCGCGCCTTGGCCATTCGTGCCGCGGTAGCGGCGGGGGACGATCATACGCGTCAGGCCCTGCGCGACCTCGCGTGTTCGGCGGTAACGCTTGAGGAGAATATCACCTCCGAGCTCTTCGATGCGCTCTGTCCGCAGGAATTGAGCCCGCGCGAGTGCCTCGCGCTTGTGCAAAAGACCACGAACCGACCAGGCTACACTCCTCTACTTCAGCGTTACGTTAAGAAGATTATCATCGGACGCTCACAACCCCACCAACTCCCCGAAGTCTTGGAAATATTACTCGATCAGGCCCGCCAGGAGCCGATGATTACGTGCTATGACATGCTTTCCGGGGAGGATACCGGTGTCATCTCGCAGCGGTTCGCTTGGTCCGCTGATGCCATCTACGCCGTCCTGAAGCGGCTGCATGCGTGTGATGGTATCGCCGCGAACGCCGCCGGACTGATCGCTCGCGCGTATGAGCGCCTGATCCGATGCACTTATGTGCGAATACAGGATGTTCCAGAGCCTCCGACCGATGAGCCGATTCAATGGACCGACGAAATCCGGAAGGCGATATTTCGCAGGATTGTGGATTCTTTGAAAAGTTTATCAAGCCTCAGCGTCGTGCTGGATGGGGTTGATCACAGATGGTTTTGGCTTGCCGAACGCGATCTTGATTGGCTCCTTCACGAAGTTTCGGCTGTCGATGATCCGCCGACAAAGGCCGGCTTCTTCGAGCTGATCCTAAACGTTTGGCGCGATGCAGGCCGACCGGAAGATCGCGTCGTGGCTATCCGTGCGGCGCTTGAGAACTGCAATCCCGATGACCGCTTGCGCCAGTTGGTCGAACAACGCTTGGCGCCGCCGTCGACCGAAGAGCCGGCATGGAAGAAGCAACAGCGCGAAGCAAAGCAACAACGGGAGCAGCAAGAACGCGAGCAATTGACGAAGAATAAGAAAGAACTGGAATTGCGCATTCAAGGCCTGCGGGATGCAACCGATTTCGATGCGCTCGCATGGTGTTACGAACAGATGCACCATTCCCGCCGCGACCCGGGCTGGACGAATCTGCAGCGGGATTTCGGGCCAGAAATCGCGACGGCCGTTCGCGACGGCTTCAAGAAGTTCTGGCGCCTGTGGGGGCCACTGCTTCCCTTTGAGAACCCGGAGCAGAATCGGACTGCCGTCGCAGTCTACCTTGGTCTTGAAGGGTTGGAGTTGGCGTTTGCAGAAGGAATGAGCGCGGCTGCGTTGACGCCAGACGACGCGGAAGCGGCATGCCGCTACGCTCTTCATCACCTGAACGGCTTCCCCGACTGGTTCGAGGAATTCGCGGACGTGCATCGGCAAGTCGTCGCGCGCGTCGTTTCGCGGCAGCTGCGGGCCGAGCTGGCGCCGGATCACGCTTCCGATGCGTTCGCGTCCACTGTGTCGGCGGTTCGCTTTGGTCCGGAGAATGTGCGGCGGCTGTGCGCGCCAACGATCGCGGAGGAGCTTGAAAAAGCGATCTTCGGCTCACGCCACGCCCTAAAGTATGCCCTGGAGATTGTCATCCGGTATGACCAAGCGGCCCAGCGGACGATCACAAGCCTCGCAAACCGCGCGCTTCAAGCGGGGCCGACGTCGGCAGAACTCGGAGCTGCCATTCTCGTCCTTGGTGCCTGGCTGCAAGTCGATCCGGATGCCGCGTTGGAGTACCTGGAGCGGCAGCGTCAGGTCGACGACAATGCCGCCAAGATCCTCTTTCTTGCGCTCGCGTCCCACTTTGGGAGCGATTGGCGGCCAGAGGCCCCGCTAAGGACTGAAACCTGGACACCCGAAGTGCTCGAACGGCTGGTTCGCCTGTCGCTCATTCACATCGATCTCGCCGAGGACAATCCGCGGCGAGAGGGCGGTTATACGCCGAACGCCCGCGACGACGCGGAGGATTTCCGCCGCTGGATAATGGACCTGCTTGGCAAGAGAGAGGGCCAAGCCGCGCACGATGCACTTCGGCGCCTCGCGAATGACCCGCACCTTCCGGAAGTTTGGAGGAATCATTTCGAAGCGACCGCCGCAAAACATGCGGAGAATGCGACGGAGCGTCCGCCGTGGTCCGAAGCCCAAGTGGTCCAATTCGCGGCTCTGCATGAGCGGGATCCGGCGACGGCGGAGGAGCTGTTCCGTATTGCGCTGGACCGGCTGGACGATATCAAAGCCGATATCGAGCGCGGGGATTTCAGCGACCGCGCCTTATTCAAGCCGGGGATGGCCGAAGAGGCGATGCAGAAGTGGCTCGCCGGCCGGCTGGAGAGGGAAAGCCGCAGACGCTACAGCGTCGTCCGCGAGGAAGACGTTGACCAGCGCAAGAAGCCGGACATCCGGCTCCACAATCCGCGCGCCGGCTACGTCTCTGTCGAGATCAAGCCGGTTGACAGGGGTCGGTATACGCTAAGCGAGCTGATGGGAGCGCTCGAAAACCAACTCGTCGGCCAATACATGCACGCTGCGGGTTCGCGGCACGGCGCCCTGGTGATCGGCATGCTTGAAGTGCGCCGGTGGGATCCGGGTGATGGCAGCGGCAAAATCGACTTCGCAGGTCTCATCGAGCGACTGAACGAGCGGGGTGCTGCGCTCGTCCGTACCCGCAGCGATATCGACGGCCTCAAGGTTATCGGCATCGATTTCTCGCACTCGTAGTAGCGGCCCGCCGCCGCCCGCTCCAGCCCCTAATCTTCCTTGCCCGCACCGCCGCGGCGCGCGCCGGCATCGGCGGCCAAGGCCGGCATCATGAACTGATCGAGGTCGCCATCGAGCACGCCTTGCGTGCCGGACGTCTCGACGCCGGTGCGCAGGTCCTTGACCATCTGGTACGGGTGCAGGACGTAGGAGCGGATCTGATGGCCCCAGCCGATGTCGGATTTCGCCTCGTGCTGGGCGCGCGTGGCTTCCTCGCGCTTGCGCAGCTCCAGCTCGTAGATCCTGGCTTTCAGCATCTGCATCGCCATCGCCCGGTTGCGGTGCTGCGAGCGGTCGGTCTGGCACTGGACGACGATCCCGGTCGGCAGGTGGGTGATCCTGACCGCGCTGTCGGTCCGGTTGACGTGCTGGCCGCCGGCGCCGGACGCGCGGTAGGTGTCGATGCGCAGGTCCTTGTCCAGGATCTCGACCTCGATCGAGTCGTCGATGACCGGATAGCCGCCGACCGAGGCGAAGCTGGTATGGCGTCGCGCGTTGGAATCGAACGGCGAGATGCGCACCAGGCGGTGCACGCCGCTCTCCGTCTTCAGCCAGCCATAAGCATTGGTGCCGATCACCTTGATGGTGGCGGACTTGATGCCGGCCTCCTCGCCCGGGCTTTCCTCGATCCACTCGACCTTGAAGCGGCGGCGCTCGGCCCAGCGCACGTACATGCGCATCAGCATCTCCGCCCAGTCCTGCGCTTCCGTGCCGCCGGCGCCGGCATGCACCTCCAGATAACAATCGTTGCCATCCGCCTCGCCTGAGAGCAGCGTCTCCAGCTCGATGCGGGCGAGGCTCGCGTGCAACACCGTGATCGCGGCTTCGGCCTCACCGATGACCTGCTGATCGTCTTCCGCCTCGCCCAGTTCTAGCAGGCCCGTCTGCTCCTCGAAGTCGCGCGCCAAAGCGTCGAAGCGCTCAAGCTTCTGTTCGAGCTTGGTTTTCTCCCGCATCACGGCTTGCGCGCGCTCGGGCGCCTGCCAGAGGTCGGGGTCTTCGGCCTGGGCTGTCAGTTCGGCGATGCGCGCCTTGGCAGCATCGTAGTCAAAGATGCCCCCGTAGGCGCGTGAGCGTCGCGCCGATCTCGTTCGCCAGGACTTCGATTTCCGATCGCATGGGGAGGGGGTGGCTCCGTGGTTCGAGGGGAGGGCGACGCAGAGACTTAAGCCCGCGCACCCGCAGGAGCAAGGGGGCGCGGGGTCAGTTTCGGCCCGACTTCTTTGCTGCCTCCAGAATGGCTTGCACCAAGCGGCCTACCGTCGTCGAGGGGCAGCCGAATTCTTCGCCATCGTTCTTGCGGCGCGCGAGTTGGCCTTCGGCGCGTTTGATGGCGGCATCGACGTGCGCCATGAGGTTCGCGCAGCAAGGTGTCTTCGCGCGATCTTTATCATAGCCGGTGCAGACCTGCTGGCATCGCGTTTGAACCGCGTGCCGCCCGTCGGACTTATCGTAGTCCTCGTGATGGAGGATCAGCCAGAGTTCGAAGCACGGATTGGACCGGCCGACGCGGACGCGGTTGCTCTGGCACTTCTGAACGGCGTTATGAAACTTTTCGTGTACGTCCCGATCAAAAACCGCCCAGACCTCGTCCTTCTCCTCAAAGGAGTCGGTTGCCCTGGCGCAATCGTTCGGAATGAGCCCCAATTCTTGCGCCCGTTCGACAGCCTTGCCGGCTACCGTGAAAGGCTCGCCTCCTACGCCGACCGGCTCAATCTCGATCAGCACTGAAGAGCAATGCCGCTGTAGCGCCCTGAAGTAGGCAGGCTCTGTGTTTCTGCCTTCGCAGTAGATGATGAACCGCCGCTTCGGCTCGCGCGTCGCGTGACGCCGCCTGAGATTGGGTGGCATACGGCGCGCCATGGCTCAGCCATCGGCGAGAAGGTCGGCGGCCGATCCGGCAAAGGGGATCGCGCCGAAGCGGCCTTGCAGGTACCCTTTCTCGATGTTGTCCCCCTTGCGTGTGCTGAAATCGGAGAGGGGGTAAAGGTGCGTCGCACCGCCCTCGTCCTTCTCCGTAAACCAGATCTGATCGCGGCGCAGGAACTCGGAGCGCAGCAAGTTGGTATCGTGGGTGGTGGCAATCAATTGCGCTCCCTTGGGGTTCAAGGCAGCGCTCGACACCAGGGCCAGCACCGCCTCGCTCGCCTGCGTATGCAGGCTGGCATCAAGCTCATCGATCACCAGGAGATCACCTTTGTCCAGCACGCGATAAACCCGGCCGAGCACGCCCAGAAGCCGCTGCGTACCAGCGCTTTCCTCGCCGACATCGAAGTAAACAGGGTTTCCGTAGCAGTCCTGATGCGCAAGTTCTAGGAAAATATCTGTATTTTTCTGTTCCAGATCCAACTGAGGAGGCTTCTTGTCCACGGTAGCAAAGGCGGCAGCCAACGCCTTGCTAAACGTTCGCGCTTCCTCTGGTAATTCCTCCTCCCGTCGTTCGAAGCCAACAATACCAGTTCCAATTTTCTTAAGGAATTCGATGACGCGGGGGTCCATATCACCATCGCTCAAAAGTCGCGACAGAAGCGGTCCCGGGGTGTCAATATCGAATGCAGTTCTAATTTCCGAAAAAAAACGGGCAACAGGCGAAAGCTGCTCGTGATTGTTCTGCGCCGCTGTGGATAGAAACAGGCTGTTGGGCCTGGTGAGGTCTGCAATGACGCGATTGCGGCCCTTCAACCCACGACCAAAATCAAATGCAATCGCCTCGCCCGCTTTGCGCTCGAACAGCATCTGCCGGCGATTGCTGGTGCTGGGAAAGGCATAGAGCCATTCAGATTGAAAAGCATCGTCAAGCGCTTCGAAGCCGTAATGATAGCGCTCTCCCTCGACGACAAAATCGAGTTCGAACGTTGATGGCGCATCGGCGCAGGCGGGGTCCAGGCGGAAGGGGCTGCGCGGGATCCGCTCCCCCGGTTCCCCGCGGTTGTGCGAGAACAGGACGGCGCCACGCATGAAACCGAGCGCTCTCAAGAGATTCGTCTTGCCCGAAGCATTGGCGCCGTAGATCACGGCCGCCGGCAGAACGCGCTTGCCGGGGGCGGCATTAGACGCGATCAGCCCCTCCTCGCGATCCTTCAAGCTCGAAGCGACGAGCGAGAGCTCTTGCTTCTCCTTGATTGAGAGATGGTTTTCGACAGCGAAGCGAAGCAGCATCGGTATCTCAATGTGTCGGAATATGTTCCTGCTATTATAGCGGCAGATTCGCAAAATTTCAGCAAAAATACCCTCTAAAATGCAAGAACGTGTCGCTTAGATGTTGCCGCTGGGCCTGTTACGCCCGCGTGTGGGCGACGAGGAAGTTGCGCACGGCGGTCTGGACGCTCGCCTTGAGCTCGGCAGGTGTCGGCTTCGGCCCTAGGCCCAAGAGATGCTTCAAGAACAGATCGCCGCGGACCATGCCGAGGAACTGGCCCGCGGCGAGCTCCGGCGCCGGCACCCGCAGCACGCGGGCGCGGTCGAGCCGGCTCAGGTAGTCGGCAAGGCCGGAAGCCGCCCGGCCCGGTCCGGAGCGGTAGAATACCTCTGCGAGCTCGGGGAAGCGGGCCTGCTCCGCCATCACCAGGCGCAGCCGGGCGAGCGATTCCGGGTGCAAGATGATCTCAAGAAAGCGGGTCGCAAAGGCCGCCAGCGTTTCCGCCGGCGGATCGCTCACTTCAGGCGCGGCCGGCAGCGGCTCCATGAGCCAGTCCGTCCGCTCCAGCATGGTGGCGCCGAACAGGGCTGCCTTGGTGCCGAAGTGGGCGTAGATCGTCTGCTTGGCGACGCCGGCGGCGCGCGCGATCGACTCCATGCTGGCAAGGCCGAAGCCGACCTCGAGAAACACCCGCTCAGCGGCTGCGAGAATGGCGCGCCGCTTCGCCGAAACACCAGCGGGCCAACGGTTTTCCGCAATCGCCATCGTTTGTGCTATCATCGGCTCACTTGGATGCATTGCCTACAGTGCGGCAAGGATAGCGCAGACTGGACTGGACGGTCCAGTCCAGCGGACCGTGGCGCGGTCGGCGCATCCGGACCCCGAGGGCGGAGGGTTTCCCGCGCGCCTTGTCTCGCTGCTTTGCCCGGTTTCGCTGATGACCGTTTCCTGGTTCGGCCGCGCCCGCCCGGCCTGCGGCGCCATCCTTGCCGTGATCGTGGGCGCGATGACCGCGCTGGCGCCCTTGTTCCCGCCTGCGCCGGCGGCCGCGGATGAGCCGGTCCTGGTCGTGGTCGATGCCGTCCGCAGCGAACCGCTCAGCGAAACCGTGCCGGTCATCGGCCGGCTGGTGGCGCTGGAGAGCGGCGATATTGCCACCCGGGTGCCCGGCACTGTCGCCCACGTCGCGGTCCGGGTCGGCGAGCGGGTCAAGGCGGGAGCCGTGCTGGCGACATTGATTGCCGACCGGGCCACGGCCGAGCGCGACCTGCGGGCAGCGGAAGTGGCGGCGGCAGAGGCTGCGGTTGCCTCGGCGCGCGCGCGGCTTGCGCTTAAGCGGCAGGAGGCGGGGCGGCTCGACAGCCTCAAGGCATCGCCGGCGTTCGGCGAGGCGCGCTATCTCGATCTGCGCCAGGAGGTGCAGATCGCAGAAGCCGAACTGGCGCAAGCGGAAGCGGCGGTCACGCCGGCCCGGGCGCAACTGCGGCTGGCCGAGATCGCGCTCGCCGATAGCACCGTCCGCGCCCCCTACGATGGTGTTGTCACCCGCCGCTTTGCCGACGTCGGTGCCTACCTGCAGACGGGAGCGCCGGTCGCAAGCCTGATCGACGATCAACTACTTGAGGTGGAGGCTGATGTCCCCGCGCCGCGCCTGGCCGGCCTCACCAGCGGCGCCGGGGTTCAGGTGCAGATCGACGACAGCCGTGTACCCGCCAGCGTGCGCGCCGTGCTGCCGGTCGAAAACACGCAGACGCGAACGCGGACCGTTCGCTTCCGCACGGCGCTCGACGCGATCCACGATCGCGCCGCCAACCGCGCCGTCACCGTGCACATCCCGGCCGCGCCGAGGCGCGAGGCGCTCACCGTGCACAAGGATGCGATCCTCTACCGCGCCGGGCAGACACAGGTCTTCCGTGCCGCGGACGGCCACGCTGCGCTGCAAACCGTCCGCCTCGGCGATGCCACGTTCGAGCGGTTCGAGGTCCTGGATGGCCTCGCCGCGGGTGATGTTGTCATCATCCGCGGTAACGAGCGCCTCAAGCCTGATCAGGAGATCACGATCAGCGTTGGGAGCGGCGGGTGAACCTGATCCGGCTTGCGATCGCGCGCCCGGTCGCCGTCCTGGCGGTCGTCCTGCTGGTCGTTCTGGCCGGTCTTGTCGCCCTGCGCGAGATCCCGATCCAGCTGGCACCCGACATCGACCGGCCGGTCATCAGCGTCGAGACCCCATGGCCCGGCGCGGCGCCAGAGGAGGTGGAGCGCGAGATCGTCAACCGGCAGGAAGATGTTCTGCGCGACATCGAGGGCGTCGTCGAGATGCGCAGCAATGCGCGCGAGGGTTCCGCGACGGTGACCCTCGAATTCGCGATCGACCAGGACATGAGCCGCGCGCTCCTTTTGGTGGCGAACCGCCTCGATCGTGTCACCGGCTATCCGGACGAGGCTGACGAACCGATCCTGCGGACATCCGGCCCCGATGACCAACCAATGGCGTGGTTCATCCTCCACCGCGTGGCCGATAACGCGCGGCCGATCGAAACCTACGGCGACTTTGCCGACGATGTCGTCCGCAGCCGGATGGAGCGCATCGAAGGCGTCGCCCACGTGACGCTGATGGGGAACGTCGAGCGCGAACTGAAGGTCGTCGTCGATCCCGCGGGTCTCGCGCGCTACGGCCTTACGGTGCCGGATGTCGTGCGCGTGCTGCGCCAGGCTAACGTCTCGATGACGGTCGGCGACGTCAAGGAGGGCAAGCGGCGCTATGTCGTCCGCAGCGAGGGCGAGCTCACCACACCGGAGCGAATTCGTGCCGTGGTCCTGCGCAGTATCACCGACCCCGCGACCGGTCGCGTTGCGCGGGTCCGGCTCGCCGATGTTGCCGAAGTCGGCTTCGGCTACAAGGAGCGCACCGTCACCATCCGCCAGATGGGGCGGCCGGCGTTGATCCTGAGTGCGGTGCGCACCATCGGCGCCAATGTCATGGAGACGATGGCCGGGATCCGGGCGGCCGTCGAGGAGCTGAACGCCGGGCCACTCGCACAGGAAGGCTTGAAGCTTAAGCTCGTCTTCGACGAGACCGATTACGTCCGCTCGGCGCTCGATCTCGTGCGCGAGAACATCTGGCTCGGCATCGTGTTGGCGGCGGGCGTGCTGCTCTTGTTCCTGCGCTCCTGGCAGGCGACGGCAATCGTCATGCTTGCGGTGCCGATCTCGATCGTCGGCACCTTCGTGGCGATGGCGGCGCTCGGCCGTACGCTCAACGTCATTTCGCTGGCTGGGATCGCGTTTGCGGTCGGCATGCTGGTCGATGCTGCAATCGTCGTCCTCGACAACATCGACCGACTGCACCGCGAGGGCCGGACACCGGCGCAGGCAGCGCTTGCTGGCGCGCACCAAGTGTGGGGCGCCAACCTCGCCGCCGCGCTCACCACTGTTGTCGTGTTTGTCCCGCTGCTGATCCTGAACCTCGAGGTGGGCCAGCTGTTCCGCGACATCGCCGTCGCGATTACCGCGTCCGTGCTGTTGTCGCTCGTGGTTGCGATCACCGTCGTTCCGACCCTGGCGGCACGGCTGCTGCGTGCGGGCGGCGGGCAGTCGCGAACGCCGATCCGGCTTCCCGTCATCGATAGCGCGGGCGCGGGTTTCGTCGATCTGACGTTGAAACTGACACAGCGGAGCGTCAACAGCCGGTTGGTGGCGCTCTGCGTTGTCCTCGTCGTCTGCGGCGCCTCGACACTCGCGACCTGGCTGTTCCTGCCCCAACGCGAGTATCTCCCGGAAGGCAACCGCAACCTGGTCCAGGCCAACCTGCAGCCGCCGCCAGGCTACAACCTTGCCGCCACCAGCACGATTGCCGACGCGATCGAGGCGGCCTTGCGTCCGTTGTGGGTGATGGAGGCGGGGGATTCTACGGCCGATCGCAACGGCCTGCCGGCAATCGATCACTTCTTCTTTACGGCCTATCCGACCAGCACGTTCGTCGGTGCCCAGACGGTCGATCCGGAGCGGGTGCGGGAGCTGATCCCGGTGTTCCAGGAGGCGGTGTTCAAGGAGCCGGGCACCTACGGCTTCGTCCAGCAGCCCTCGATCTTCGGCCGCTCAGTCAGCGGCGCGCGCGGGATCGATCTTCACATCTCTGGGCCCGACATCGAAGCCCTGCTCGCTGTCGCGCAGCGGGCCGTGAGCTTGATCGAAGCCGATCTGCCGCGCGCCGAGGGGACGCAGATCCGTCCGCTGCCAGGCCTCGAAATGGGCGCGCCGGAGATTCGTCTCTATCCCGATCCGATCCGCCTTGCCGACAACGGCCTGACGACGCGCGAGTTCAGCGAGACGATTGATGCGTTCAATGACGGCCTGCGGGTTGCCGAGGTGAGCGTCGACGGCGACCGCATCGATCTGGTGCTGAGCGGACCGGAGGATCAGGCCGCAGCGACGCAAACAATCGGCCAGCTGCCGGTCATTACGGCATCGGGGCTGATCGTGCCGGCTTCATCGTTGGCGGACATCGTGATGACCGCCGGGCCGATACAGATCCGCCACCGCGAGCGGCAGCGCACGATCACGCTGCAGATCCGCCCGGCGTCGGCGCTCGCGCTGCAGACGGCGATCGAGCGGGTGCAGAGCCGCGTTATCGAGCGCTTGCAGGCCGATGGGCTTCCACCCGGCGTCCGCCTGACGCTTGCCGGGACTGCCGACCGCTTGAGCCAGACCTGGGCGGCAATGGTGTGGCAGGTGCTGCTCGCGATCGTCGTCGTTTATCTGATTCTGGCGATCCTGATGGAAAGCATGACGTTGCCGGCGATCATCATTGTCTCGGTACCGCTCGCCACTGCCGGTGGTATCGCGGGGCTGGCGGTGGTCAATCTGTTCGTGCGTCAGCCGTTCGACATGCTGACGATGCTGGGTTTCGTTATCTTGGTCGGCACTGTCGTCAACAACGCGATCCTGATCGCCTACCAGACCATGCACCACATTCGCGACGACAAACTGCCGACCGCAGCGGCGATCAGCGAGGCGACCAGCAACCGCATCCGGCCGATCTTCATGTCGACGCTGACGAACGTGGTCGGCATGCTGCCGCTGGTGCTGTTTCCGGGCGCCGGCTCCGAGCTTTATCGCGGCATCGGTTCGGTCGTCATCGGCGGCCTGTCGCTCTCCGCGGTCCTGACGTTGGCGCTCATTCCGGCGCTGCTGAGCCTGGTGCTGCCGCACACGCGAACCGGCGGGGCGGCACGGGCCGCCGTCGTCGTGCCTGAGCGTTACGCCGCCGAGTAGCCTCAAGCCCCTTGCCGCGACGCGCGGTCACTCCTTTCTCGCGATGACGATCGCAAACGCGTTGTCGTTGTCCACGACCTCGACCAGCCGGTGGCCGGTGGTCTCGCAGTAGGCGCGGAAATCAGCGGGTGCGGCCGCATCATCGGCGAGAACGCGCATTTGGTCGCCGGCTGCGAGCTCACGCATCGCCTTGTTGGCCCTCAAGACCGGCAAGGGGCAGATCAGGCCCCGCAGATCCAGCGTTTTCATTGCATGCTCCCGTTCCGCCAGCCATGCCAGCCGCCGCTGCGCAGAGCAGGGGGCCGCGCCCGGAATCCCGCGCCTGGCGCGGCAAAATTAACAGCTTTCGAAACGTGTTGGCGATTAAAACCCCAGTTCGGTATAGTAGAAGAAGGCGTCGCGCGGCAGGGGCTCCAAGGACCGCAGACGCTTCGCATCGAGGATATGGGGACGATTGCCGCCCGTGGATCTGGAAACGCTGCAAGAAAACGCAAGGCGGGCGACGGCACTGCTGCGGGCGATGGGCAATCCGCATCGCTTGATGATCCTGTGCCAGATCCTGAACGGCGAGAAGAACGTGAGTGAGCTTGAACGACTGATCGGCCTCAGCCAGTCGGCGCTCTCCCAGCACTTGGCGCGGCTGCGCCGCGACCGCTTGGTGCAGACACGCCGAGCGGCGCAGACGATCTACTATTCGCTCGCCGGCGAGGAGGCAAAGGCCGTCCTGTCAACGCTCTACGGTCTCTACTGCGGGGACGCAAAGACGGCAGCGGACGGTGGGGCTGACGCCAGCTGTGATGCCTCGAAGGCCGGCTGAGGCGCTCGGCCGGGGTATCGGCTCTCGTGACGTCGGACATGCGGATCGGCATAGACCTGGGCGGAACGAAGATCGAGGGCATCGTCCTCGACGCGGCGGGAGAGGTCCGCTGGCGCCGGCGCGTCGCCACGCCCAGGGATGATTACGCCGGCACCCTGGCAACTGTCGCCCGCTTGGTGCAGGCGCTCGAACAGGACTGCGGGGCCCGCTGCAGCGTCGGCGTCGGGATCCCGGGCACGCTCTCTGCCGCTACCGGCCGCGTCAAGAATGCAAACGCGACCTGGCTGAACGATCGCGCGCTTGATGCCGACCTCGTGCAGGCCCTTGGCCGCCCGATCCGCCTCGCCAACGATGCCAACTGCCTTGCCGTCTCGGAGGCAAGCGACGGTGCTGGTGCCGGCACGGCTGTCGTATTCGGGGTGATCCTTGGCACCGGTGTCGGTGGCGGAATCGTCGTTCACGGCCGGCCGCTCGCGGGTGCCAACGGCATTGCCGGTGAATGGGGGCATAATCCGCTGCCGTGGCCCGGACCGGACGAGCAGCCGGGACCGCCCTGCTACTGCGGCAAGCACGGCTGCATCGAAACCTTCCTCTCCGGCCCCGGCTTTCAGCGTGACTTCGAGGAAGCGACGGGGCAAGCGCTGGCACCGCCCGAGATCGTCGCTCGCGCGGTGGCTGGCGAGCCGGTCGCTGCGGCGGCGCTGTGCCGCTACGAGCACCGGTTGGCACGCGCGCTTGCGAGCGTGATCAACGTGCTCGACCCTGATGTCATTGTCCTCGCCGGCGGCATGTCGAATATCGAGCGCCTTTACGCGAGCGTGCCAGCGCTGTGGCGCGCCTTTGTGTTTTCGGACGCAGTCGTCACCCGCCTCGCCCGCAACCACCACGGCGATTCAAGCGGGGTGCGCGGCGCTGCCTGGCTGTGGCCGGCGGGCGCGCCTTCCGAGGTGCAACTCCCCTCTTGAGACGCCTTCTTAACAGTCCGGCCGTGCGAGGGCCTCGAACTCACCCAGCTGTACGCTCAAGGTGAAATCGCTGAAGTACTGGATGATGCGGTCGGCAACGCCGTCGGCCCGATAGTGTGCGGCGATCTCGAACTCCGGCGCCGGCTCGCGCTGGTGGTAGGGAAAGAATGCCATATGCGTCAGCCACGCAGGCATCACGGGCAAATTGGTCTTGGCTGCCATTTGCTCGCGCTGTGCCTGCGGCAGCGGCTTGATGACGGCATGGATCAGGTAGGGGTTGTCCAGGCTGGCGCCGTCGAAAACCACTGTCTCCAGCGACTTTTCACCACGCTCGGCCGCCCGCGTCACCGCGCGGATGTGCTCGGCCGGGAACAAGGTGCCGAGCGGCAAGGCAATGACACGATCGGCCGGCTCGCTGAAGGTGACGGTTCCGGCCGCACCGGGTCCTTCCAGCGTCGCCCGGCCGGCCAGGCGCTCGACCATCTCGCCGTCCTGCTCATAGCGGGTGTAGAAGCGGAACTGCAGTCCGTCGGCCGATTCCCAGCTTGCGAACGTCCAGACCGTCTCGGCCTCGCCACCCGACTGAAAGGTCAGGTGCAGGACCGTGCGGTTTTCGACCGTCCAGCCGTCGCACCCTTGCGCGAAACGGTAGAACATGCTGCCGTCGGCGGCTGCGACATCACCGCGGGGCGCTGTCTTGGCAAGCGATAGACGGTAGATGGCCCGATGCGGCTGCAGCGCACTCGGCGCTGTGCCGGCGCCAGCGCCCGACCCGGCATCGGCCCCGACGCCGTTGCCGGGGATCGCCAACACCGCGGCGATCGCGAACGAGAGCAGCCACGTTCGCGCGAACGTACGTCCGCTTGCCCGGCGCGCTGCCGCCCTGCCGGTGGCAGGCCGGAGCCTGTCCGGCTCCGATTCTGTCAAGTCCGTGCCAATTCCGCTTGTCCCCACGTTCACCCTCGCCAATCCTGCCGGTCGGCAACTCCTGCCGGGCGCACACGCCCCGGTGTTTCCAGGCCGCCACACCCGCGCGCGCCGCAATCGACCCGAACCGCTCCCAAACGCCCCAGAAAAGCACTCCAAGCCACGATTCTCGCCCCGGAGAACCGCATTCATAGCCCTGGCACACCCCTTGCTCACCTGATGGCCTGTGTAACGGCACAATACGGAGAGCACCGTGGGCAACACGCTCCTGCTGACACCGAACGTAATCGCCTCGTCTTCCGCAAGCAATGCTGGCAATGGGGAACTGGTGTCGATCATCACGCATCTGATCGACCGCCTCAATGCGCACGGCGACCGCTTGCAGGTGGGCGCCGAGGATGCCAGCGAACTGGCGCAGCGAGTCTTGAGTGCTGCCATTGAGGCGGAGCAGGAGATCGACGACCTGCAGAGCCGGCTCGACCGCCTGCAACGCCTCGCGGTGACCGACGAGCTGACCGGCATCCTCAACCGGCGTGGCTTCGAGGAAGAACTGAGCCGGACGCTCAGTGCGGCGCGGCGCTACGGCGAGGAGGGCATTCTCGTCTACATCGATCTCGACGGTTTCAAGGAGATCAACGACACCTTCGGTCACGCCGCCGGCGACGCGGCCTTGCGCCTGGTCGGTGAACTCTTGTCCGGCAACGTCCGCCTGACCGACCGCGTCGCCCGGCTGGGCGGCGACGAGTTCGCGGTCCTGCTCAAGCGCACCAACTGGCAGAATGGCGTGCGCAGGGCGCGTGAACTCGGCCAGATGCTTGATCCGGCCGTCCTCGACTTCGAGGGCACCAGCATCGAGATCCGCGCCAGCGTTGGCCTGCAGGCCTATCACCCGCAGGCGGAAGGCGACGGCGCGGCGCTGATGGCGCGCGCCGATCAGGCGATGTTCGAGCACAAACGCGGGCGCGGCAGGACGCGCACCATCCGCAGGATCGCGTGAGGGTAACGATGCTTGGCTTTTTCCAGACGTCTTCGCGCGCGGCCGGCAGAGCCGCTCCATTCGCCCCGCCGCCCGCGTCGCCGCGGGCGCCGCTACAGCCGGCACCGCACCAGGCCGCAGCACTCAAGATGCGGCGCGACGGTGCACGCAGAAGCCCCTCGTCGGCGGCTACCCGCGGCACCGCCCGGCCCGGCCTGCCGATCCCACGGCTCGATGCTCGCCTGGCAAACCCGCGCCAGATCGGCGAGTTGAGCATGGAGCTCTACCTTGCCGGCTGGCTCAGCTTCGAGGAGAGCTCGCTCCTGGGTTTTCAGCCGGAGCTGCACCCCGAGTACGACCGCACCATCGGCGCCCTGACTGGCGAGCCGGCCGAGCCCGACCGTCCGCGCGACTTCATCAGCTTGTGGCAGGACCGGCGCGCGTTCGAGTTGCGTCACAACCCCGGTGATTTCGTGCTGCATCAACGGATTGAACGGATCATCAGCGTCCTGATCGCAGCCTCTTCGTCCTTTTCCGCCGTCTCGGCTGCTGCCTGACCGGCTGCGGTCGCGTCCCCCTTCGGCCCCCTGCCATCCTCGCGAGGATCGGTAGGGGGCTGCCTCTTTTCGGCCCTTTGTCCGTGCCAGCGGGCGCTCGCCTGCCGCCCCCCATCCCCGATCCCTTTTGCGGTTGGCACGGGGACCGAAACCAGTGTATCGGAACACGAATAATGTTCCTCGGAGGGACCATGGACGGCCGCATTGACGCGGAAGGGGGGGGGCTGCGTTCGCTAGAGCTTCCCGACTACCTGGTCGACACGTACCGGTGGGCCTACTTGACGCCGGCCAGCTTGGTCCTGCTCGACAATCCCATCGCGATGACGATGATCTTGTGGGGCAACCTGCCTCGCCTTGTGCGCGCTGCGTGCGAGGAGTTCACGGCTGGGCAGCATGTCCTGCAGACGGCAAGCGTGTACGGCCCGCTGTCGAAAGAGCTGGCGACGACGCTCGGGTCTGACGGGCTCCTTGAGGTGATCGACATTGCGCCGCTGCAGGTCGCGCACTGCCGGCAAAAACTGGCCGAGTTTCCGCAGACCCGGGTGCGCATGGGCGACGCGACCAGGCTTGAGGGCGCGGTGTTCGATGCCGCGTGCTGCTTCTTCCTCCTGCACGAGATTCCGGATGAGGAGAAGCGTGCGGTGGTGGACGGTCTGCTGGCCCGCGTACCGGTCGGCGGCAAGGTCGTGTTCATCGATTACCACCGCTCGGCCGGTTGGCATCCGTTGCGCCCGGTCATGAACATGGTGTTCCGGTGGCTTGAGCCGTTCGCCTTTGGCCTCATCGACGGCGAGATTACGGCGCTCGCGAGCACGCCCGAGGAGTTCGACTGGCGCAAGGAGACCTACTTCGGCGGCCTCTACCAGAAGGTCGTCGCCGTGCGAAAGGGTGACCCGAAACCGCGATGACGGCTGAAACCTGGCTCCTTTTCGTTGCCGCCAGCGCGCTCGTCCTTGCGATCCCCGGCCCGACCGTGCTGCTGGTGGTGAGCCATGCGCTCGCGGGCGGCGCCTCGTCCGGCTGGCGTACCGTGCCGGGGGTGGCGCTCGGCGACGCGGTCGCCATCACCGTCTCGATCCTCGGCCTGGGCGCGCTGCTGGCCGCATCGGCAGCGCTGTTCACGCTGTTGAAGTGGCTGGGTGCGCTCTACCTCATCGTCCTCGGCATTCGCTTGTGGCGATCGAGCGCTTCCGATGCGCGCGAGGTGCCCGTGGCAGGGGACAGGGCCCATCGCAGCGCCACCTGGCAGGCGTTCGCCGTAACGGTGCTGAATCCCAAGAGCATCGCGTTTTTTGTCGCCTTCCTGCCGCAGTTTGTGGCGGCAGACGCGCCGGCTTGGCCGCAGCTCGTGATTCTGGCGCTGACCTTCGTCACCCTTGCCACAGTGAACGCCACCCTTTACGCCCTCGTCGCCGGCACCTTCCGCGCCAGGCTCCAGCGCCTCACAACACGGCGTGCGGGTAACAGAATTGGCGGGGCCGTCCTGATCGGTGCCGGCATCGTGAGCGCCGCGACGCAGCGTTAGCCCGGAATTCCGAAGCGCGGAAGCGCATCTCCATTTGCAGTTGATAAAGCCATCGTCGCCAACGCGCGGCCACATCCGTAACTGTTGGCGATGGCCGCACTTTGCGTTTTAGGCGGTTGACTCGAAGCAAGAAATCGTAAATTTGAGCGATCTTTGTTAGGGGAAGCTGGTACGGCATGTACGCACTTGAAAAGGTATCGACGGGAGTCACCGGTCTTGATGATGTCTTGATGGGGGGGTACGCCGTTGGCCGTACTACCCTGATCGCCGGTGGCCCCGGCAGCGGCAAGACGAACCTCGCGCTGAACTTCGTCGTCAAGGCGTGCGAGCACAACGAACCGGTCGCTTTCGTCGCATTTGAAGAAAGCCCCAAAGCCTTACGCCGGAATGCGCAAACGATCGGCTTCGATATCGGGTCGGCCGAAGCCGCTAAGAACATGCTCATCATCGATGCCAGCTTGCCCGGACAGGCGGAAGTCGTGGGCGCGTTCTCGCTGAGCGGCCTGCTCGCGACGATTACGAATCAGATCACAAGGTTCGGCATCCGCCATCTGGTCATCGACGGCCTCGATTCATTAACCCGCCTAAACAATGATCCTGCGCTTGAGCGGCGCGAACTGCAGAATCTCAATCGCTGGCTCGTCGACAGCGACATCACGACCCTCATCACTTCAAAGTCGCACGAGGGCGAACTGGTTCCTTCGGAGTACGACGATTTTTTGAACTACATTGTTGATTGTGTTATATTCTTGGACCACTCGGTGTTGCAAAACACCGTGACGCGCCGGCTGCGCGTCATGAAGTACAGAGGCTCCAGCTTCAGCGGCAACGCGCACGCATTTCATATCGGCATTGGTGGAATGCGGCTTCTGCCGGTTTCCTCGATCGAGCTCATGCGGCCCGGCGTCTTGGAGCGTTTCTCGACTGGAGTTAAGCACCTTGACGATATCCTTGGCGGCGGCCTCATGCGCGGCTCGACCGTCCTGATCTCCGGGCCGACGGGCTCGGGCAAGACGACACTTGCGGCAACCGTTATCGCCGCCGCGAATGCGCGCGAAGAGAGGGTGTTGTTCGTCAGCTACGAGATGTCGGCTGAATCGATGGTGCAGACGATGGCAAGCGCGGGCATCGATCTGCAGACACCCGTCGATAGGGGCTTGACCGAGATCTTCGCGGTACTGCCGGAAGCCATTGGAGCCGAGGCGCATCTCTTTCAGGTCATGGACAGGCTGGAGGTCTTCCGTCCCCACCTGCTTGTTGTCGACGCCATATCGGCGTGCGCCCGGATGGGTTCGGACGAGATTGCTTTCAACTTCGTTGCCAGGCTTATCGGCATTGCCAAACGCTATGGCATGAGCGCCATTTTTACCAATCAGACCACGACCCTGATGCCCGTGCATGAGATCAGTGGCGTCGGCGTATCATCGCTGATCGACACCGTGATCCTCGTCGATCTGATCGTTCAGGATGGCGAGCTGAACCGCAGCATCCTCGTGATGAAATCGCGCGGTACCAACCACTCCAACCAGCAACATGAGTTCTTTATTACCAGCGGGGGGATCGTGCTTGCGGATGCCTACGTCGGCGACCAAGGCCTGATGCTCGGCACGGCGCGCCGCATGTGTGAATACAGGATGCGCAACGAACTGCGGAACAAGACCCTGGCGATTGCTGCAAATCGCGCCTCACTCGAGCGCAAACGCAATGCGTTGAGATTTTCGATCGAGGCATCCGAGGCTGAAATTGAAATGCTGGAAACGCAGATGGAAATCTCAAAGCTTGATATCGATGAGCTGGAGCAGCGCGTTGAATCGATCCGGCGGACATAACTCTTTTCCGCGCAGTACCGGCATTGGAAGCCGATATGTCTAGACGGAGAATTTCCAAAGGTGACTGATAGTAACAGCAATCGGCAGTACGATCACATTCGGCTGGCGCTATTTGTGGACACCAGTCTGCTTTCTAGTGTTGTCCTCAAGCAGATAAGAACGCTAAAATCGGACCTTAACATATCCGATGATCAAGTAATGATATACAATATTAGGGATGATATAGAAAGTACGATTAAGTATTCCGTGATCGCATGCCCGACACTGATCCGTCTCGATCTTGATCCGCCGCGGCGCTTGATTGGAGAGTTGCGCAACAGAGACTTGGTGATTGCCTTCCTTAACAGCGCGCCGCCGGGCAGAAGTCTATAACAGATCGCCCGATCGCCTCTGTAATCTTTCGTACAGGCTGGAGCGGATGACGGCGTGCGGGCCCGGGTCGGGTCGGCTCGGTCAAGCGCGTGGGGCGCAAACGCCGCCGCGCGATGGGCATGCCCTTATCCGCAGGGGCAGCCGGACACCTCGAAGAACCCGTCATTGCGAGCGAAGCGAAGCAATCCATCGCTTATAACACATTGAAATATCTAGATTACTTCGTCGCTATCGCGCCTCGCAATGACAGCGTCCAAAGGGTTCTTCGAGGCGTCCAGCCGCCAACGATCTGTGGCGCTTGGATCAGAAGTGGTCTCAAAATCCGAGACCGGCACAGCCGTCTTTAAGCGACGGAGCCGCGGTTCAGGCACTCGTGCAGCGACCCAGTCGGGCGATTCACGCCCGAGCAAGGTTGGTCGCTGCACAACATATCGAATCGCGCGCACTTTCGGCACAAACAGAATGGACGCTCTGTTTGTACCAGTGCACTAGCCCGTCTTATTCATGACGCCGGCTGGGCGCTGGGTTTTCGATGCGAGCTGGCTGATGGGACGAGCCTGGCCTTTCGGGTTTTTTCCCGTTGTCGTTCGACT